>NZ_LMSS01000003.1 GCF_001429605.1 Phycicoccus sp. Soil802 | reverse complement strand
CCAGCAGGCGGCAATCGACGCCAACCCGGACCACGAGTTCTACAGCCTCAACATCGACGCCGGCGGTATGTGGGTGCGCCGGATCCTCGACCGGATGCTCGAGTCGGAGGATCGCCTGGTCGGGTCGGCGCGATGACCAGCAGCGCCCAGCCCGACTGGTGCACCGGCCGGGTGGTCGCCACCGCCGCGGTGGCGCGGGACGTCAAGCGGATCACCATCCAGCGCCCCGCACGCGGTCGGGCGGCGCCGGGTAGCCACCTCGACGTGCGGGTGCAGGTCGGTGACGCCACCGACGTCCGGTCCTACTCCGTCGTCGAGTCCGACGACAGGGGATCGCTGCTGACGATCAGCGTGCTCCGGTTGCCACAGTCCCGCGGCGGGTCGGTCTTCATGCACTCGCTCGCCCCGGGGGACGAGCTTCAGGTGACGCAGCCGCTGCAGAACTTCCCGCTCAGCGTGGCCGCCCCGCGGCATGTGTTGCTGGCCGGTGGCATCGGCATCACCGCCGTGGCGGCGATGGCGCGCGTGCTGCGCGCCGTTGGCGCCGACTACACGCTCGTCTACGTCGGACGCAGCCGGGAACGGATGGCGTACGTCGACGAGCTGGCCGGCCTCCACGGTGACCGGTTGGTGGTCCACGTCGACGCCGAGCAGACGCCGCTGGACGCAGCCGAGCTGGTGGGCTCGATCGGTCGACATCCGCTGGCCGGGGTCACCGAGCTCTACATGTGCGGGCCGATCCGGCTGATGGACGCCGTACGCCGGGAATGGGAGGCGGCCACGCTGCCTTCGGTCAACCTGCGCTTCGAGACCTTCGGCAGCAGCGGCTGGTTCCGGCCCGAGGAGTTCGTGGTCAGTGTCCCTGAACGCCAGATCGAGACGACCGTAGGCACCGACGAAACCGTGCTGGAGGCGCTGATCCGCTCCGGCGTCGACCTCATGTATGACTGCCGCAAGGGCGAGTGCGGGCTCTGCGTGCTCGACGTCGACGCGGTCGATGGAGTGCTCGACCACCGCGATGTGTTCCTCAGCGCCTCCCAGAAGGGCTGCGGCCGGGCGTTGTCCACGTGCGTCTCACGGGTCGTGGCCACGGAGGGCTCGTCGAACAGGCCGCGGGTGTCGCTGACGCTTCCATGAGATAGCTAGACCAACCTCAGCGGCCAGCTGCCTGGGCGTACCCGGACGCCCGCGTCAGGTGCCCTTGAGGCAACGCCCGATTGCGTCTCGGCTGGCCACCAGTACCCAGCCATCGGGAACGGGAGCGTCACGGCCGCGGTTGGGTAGGCAACAGTGGCCTGGCCGAGGGGATGCTCCGAGGCTCGGTCGGGCTGAGACGCGCAAGCGGGTGCATGGAGTGCATGCGCGGGCTCGGGGTGCGACGCGGCACAAGCCGAACGGTCACATAGCAAGACACCCTGTCCATCCTGCGGCGATACGCAGGTCAGACAGGGTGTCAGTCAGTGGAGCTGAGGGGATTCGAACCCCTGGCCTTCTCATTGCGAACGAGACGCGCTACCAACTGCGCCACAGCCCCTTGATGCGGACGAAACAATAACACCAGCACCCGGCCCGACGGAAAACGGTGCCGCGCCCGCCAAGGGGACCCAGCGCCGGCATCCGGCACCGCGGGCGAGGACTCAGGTCAGGCTCGCCCGCATCACGGTGTGACCGTTGTCGACTTGGCGGATCTCGACCGAGGCGATCTGCGCCACGGACAGAGTGGACACCCCGACCGGGTGCATGATCCGGTCCGGTCGGGCCGTCCAGTCGCGCAGCTCGGTGGCCTTGCCGGCCCGGTCGACGACCCAGATGGCGTAGTCGATCCGGTAGTCCCCGCCGGAGGCTGCACTGTCGGGACGCGTGGGCGACGGCGTCAAGGTGCTTGACGTCGCGCTCGCACCACCTGTCTGCCGCGCGTACTGGCACTCCACCCGCAGCTCGGTCCCGTTCGCGATCGGCACGACATCCACGACGGCCGTCATCAGCGACGGCTCGACGGCCGTGAACGCCAACCGCCCGGGGGCGGTCAGCGGCCCAGTGGTGCGGGTCGACCCAGCGGTGGCCCCCGGGCCGGGTGAACCGTCGCGCCCGGCCGACGACACGGCATACCCACCAACGCCTCCGATGAGGAGAGCGGCGGCCGCCGCGGCCATCGGAGCCAGCCACCGGCGGGACAACGGTGACTCGGGTGCGGCCGGTAGGACGGGCATCAGCGAGGCCGGTGGCTGCAGGTCTCCCCCACCGTCGATGTCCATCGCGAGGACCTCGCCCGGTGGCAGCTGGGCGAGCAGGCCCGGCATACCGGCCAGCTCGGCGACAGCGGCCCGGCACGCGGCGCACCCCGCGAGGTGCGACTCGTACTCGCGTCGCTCGGCGACCGGCAGGGCACCGAGCACGTAGGCGGCGTCCCAGTCGGTGTAGTCGTCGGGGCTGCTCATGGGCTCGTCACCCCCTTCTCCTGCAGGACGAGACGCAGGCTGCGCAGCCCGTAGTGGAGCCGTGACTTCACGGTCCCCTCGGGCACCCTCAGCTCGGCGGCGATCTCGGCCACCGTTCTCCCTTCGTAGTACGCGGCGGCGATGACCTGGCGGTGCTCGCGCGACACCGAGCCCAGCGCGTCCGCGATCAACCACCGGTCCAGGACCTCGCCCGACCGGTCACCGACGCCCGCCTCGACGAAGTCGATGCCGGCCACCTCGTGCCGGGACGCGGCGCTGCGCCAGCGGTCGACCACGAGGTTGCGGACGACGGTGAAGAGCCACGCGCGGGCCTGCGGTTCGGAGCGGGTGCCGAGGGCGGGGTCGCGCCAGGCGCGCAGCAGGGACTCCTGCACGACGTCCTCGGCGACCTGCGGGTCACGGGTCAGTCGCAGCGCGAACCGCCACAGCTCCGAGGCATGGCGGTCGTGCAGACCCTGGAGGGCCGCTTCCCGCTGACTCGCCGCCACCAACCCGCTCCTTCGACCCTCGGAAGCCGACACGACCGATCCTCCCCGGTCGGGGAAGTCTCCGTAAAGGACGAGACACCACCCGTCCGGGTTCACCGGGTGAGCCGGGCAGGTGAACCACACCGGCCTCGGCTACGTTCCTGCGACATGGAGATCAACGGACTTCCCGCACACGCCCTGCTGGTGCACCTCGTCGTCGTGCTGCTGCCGCTGACCGCCGTGGCCGCCATCGTCGTGAGCGCGTGGCCCGCTGCCCAGCGCAAGCTGACCTTCCTCGTCCCCCTGGGAGCGGTGGTCGGTGCCATCGCCGTGCCGATCACGACCCGGGCCGGCGAGGACCTCGCGAAGAAGCTCGGCAACCCGCCCTTCATCGACAAGCACGCGAACTTCGGCGACATGGTGCTCCCCTGGGCCGCCGCCCTGGCCGTGACGACGCTGGCGCAGTGGCTCTACCTGCGTCGCGGCGGCGCGACCGCGCCACGGCTGGTGCTCGCGGTGCTGGTGATCGCGAGCGCCATCGGCACCGCGACCATCGTCGCGCTCACCGGCGACTCGGGCGCTCGCGCCGTCTGGGGCAACCGCTAGGGGCAACCGCTAGGGGCAACCGCTGAAAGGTGGCCTCCGGGTCGGAGCGGGAACTACCGGATCTCCGGCAGTTTCGCTTCCAACAGGGCTAGGACGCGGACGGCAGGGTGAGGATCTCGGCCCCGTCGTCGGTGATGGCGATGGTGTGCTCGCTGTGCGCCGTGCGACACCCGGTCGCGCTGCGCAGGGTCCACCCGTCGTCGTCGGTGACCAGCTCGTCGGTGTCGGCCATGATCCACGGCTCGAGGGCGAGAAGCAGCCCGGGTCGCAGCGGGTAGCCACGCCCCGGGCGTCCGGAGTTGGACACGTGCGGGTCCTGGTGCATCGTCGACCCGATGCCGTGGCCGCCGAACTGCGTGTTGACCCGGTACCCGGCCTCGGTGAGGACCGTGCCGATGGCGTGCGAGAGGTCCCCGATCCGAACACCGGGCCGGGCGGCGGCGATGCCCGCGGCCAGCGCGCGCTGCGTGGTCTCGATCAGGGCGACGCTCTCCGGCTGGCTCGACCCACCCACCACGAAGCTGATCGCGGAGTCGGCGGCCACGCCGGCCTTGAGGACGGCCAGGTCGAGCGACAGCAGGTCGCCGTCGGCCAGCGCGTAGTCGTGGGGCAGGCCGTGGAGCACCGCGTCGTTGACCGAGGTGCAGATGTAGTGCCCGAACGGTCCGCGCCCGAACGACGGCTCGTAGTCGACGTAGCAGGACTGCGCCCCGGCGTCGCGGATCATCGCCTTGGTCCAGCGGTCGATGTCGAGCAGGTTCGTGCCGACCGTGGCGCGGCTCTTGACCGCCTGCAGGATGTCGGCGACGAGGGCGCCACTCTCCTTGGCCCGCACCAGCTCGGCGGAGCTCAGGATCTCGATCACGGGGTCGCCTCAGTCATGCGACCCACTATGGCAACCACCGTGACCGGCCGCGCGACCACCCTGCGTCAGGCGCCGGCGACGCGTCGCTCAGGAGCCTCGTCGTATGCCGCGTACTCGGTGTCGGCGTCGCCGACCAGGTCCGCGGAGGTGGGGGCGGGACGGGTGACCCGCGCCTTCATCGTGTACGTCGGGCGGGGCACCGGCACCGGGTCCCAGGTGAGCGGGATGTCGTCCTCGTCCACGAGCGGGCGGGCCGGGGCGGCGGGCGCGGCGACTGGCGTGGCCACGCGGGCAGCGGCCGGCTGTCGGAGGCTGGTCTCGACGGCCTGGACGTCGTAGAGCTCGCCCCGCACAGGGACCGGCGCCGAGGTCGGCACCTCGTCGGCGATCTCGGCCCCAGCGGTGACCGGAGCGGTTTCGGCGATGGGCGCGGCCGGGGCGGTCTGCGGCGCAGGCTCGGCGGTGCGTCGCTCGGCGACCGGGCGTGGCTGGCCGGCTCGGCGACTGGCCTGGCGGGCTGCCAGCCGGGCACGACGCTGGGCCTGCGCGTCGGCGCGCGACCACGCGAGGGCAGCACCGACGGCGACGACCGGGACGGCCACGGCGTACAGCGGCACGAGCGAGACGGCGACGAGGGTGCCCACCACGACGACCGTGGCGAGGGCGCCGAGCATGATGACGGCCCGGGTGCGCCGGGCCGACGGCAGGGCACGAGGCGTGGGTGCCTCGTCCTCGGCGGGTGGCGCGGTCGGGGCGGGTGACGGGGTCGGCGCGCTGGGCGTCGTCTCGGCCCGCTTCACGAGCACCTGGGGGCGCGCGGCGCGAGCCGGCGTCACGGCATACGAACGAGGCTGGGGCGTCGAGAGGTTCGACGCGGGCAGCGGGCTGCGGCGCTCGAGGACGCGCATCGACTCGGAGAACTGGTCGACCGAGCGCGCGGTGGCGAGGTGCTCGCGGCGACGGACCCAGTACTGCACGAAATAGGCAGCCCAGACCGCAATGATGACGAGGAAGACGAGACTGCTGGGCTGCACGGATACGACGTTAGGTGTCTCGAGTCGGTGCGCCGGGGACGTGGGGCGGTGTGTCGCCAATGTGACTGGTGTGATTGGTGTGCATTCGCTCGAGCAGGGATCGGCCCCGGAGGTCCTCGGTCGTCAGCGCGAACGTCCGGTGGTCGCGCCAGGCCCCGTCAATGTGCAGGTATGCCGCCCGCACCCCTTCGTCGCGGAAGCGCAGCTTCTGCACGACGCGCAGGCTGTTGACGTTCTCGGGGCGGATGTTGACCTCGATCCGGTGCAGCCCCATCGGCCCCAGGGCGTGGTCGCCGGCCAGGGCCAGCGCCGTGGGCGCGATGCCCCGGCCCGCGACCGACTCGTCGACCCAGTAACCCGCCGCCACGGACAGCAGGGAGCCGTAGGAGATGCCGAAGAGCACCATCTGCCCGACGATCCGGTCGTCCAGGCGGACGACGAGTGGGAGCATCCGACCCGCCTTGGCCTCGGCGCGGTAGTGCCGGACGAGGGTGGGGAAGGAGACGTAGGTCGGCTCACGCTCGGGCGACGTCGCATCCCAGGGGCCCAGCCAGTGCCGGTTGCGACTGCGGACCTCGACCCACTCCCCCCGGTCCCGCCGGCGCAGCGGGTCGAGCACCAGCTGCTCTCCGCCCGGGGTCTCGCCCCGGAGCACGACGGGCCAGGTGGCCATCAGTGGTCGCCGCCGCGAATCTGCGAGAGTGCGTGCGGCAGGACCGCCTCGAGCACCCCCAGCCCGTCACGGACGCCACCGGTCGACCCGGGCAGGTTGACCACCAGCGTGTTGCCGGCGATCCCGACCAACCCCCGGGAGAGGGCGGCGGTCGGCACTCCGGCAGCCAGCCCGGCGCCGCGGATCGCCTCGGCCAGGCCCGGCACCTCGCGGTCGAGCACCGCGTGGGTCGCCTCGGGGGTGCGGTCGGTGGGCGAGAGCCCGGTGCCCCCGGTGGTCACCACCACGTCGGGGGTCGCAGCCAGGGCCGCCTCGAGCGCCTCGGCCACCTCCGGGCCGTCGGGCACGACCAACGGGTCACCGACCTCGAAACCCCACTGCCGCAGGGTGTCCACGATCAGCGGGCCGCCACGGTCGGGGTAGACGCCCCGGGCCGCCCGCGAGGAGCAGGTGATGACGATCGCCCGGCCAGCCGAGCCGGAGGTGGCTGGCTCGCTCACGGCTCCTCCACCCAGTCACCCGACCGACCGCCGGACTTGGCGGTCACCCGCACGTCGGTGATCCGCGCGTGCTTGTCGACCGCCTTGACCATGTCGATGAGGGCGAGCGCCGCGACCGACACCGCCGTCAGGGCCTCCATCTCGATGCCGGTGCGGTCGGCGGTGCGCACCGTCGCGCGGATGTCGACACCGTCGTCGACGACCACCAGGTCGACCTCGACCGCGTGGACGGCGACCGGGTGCGCCAGCGGGATGAGCTCCGGGGTCCGCTTCACCGCCTGGATCCCGGCGATGCGGGCGACCGCGAGCGCGTCACCCTTGGGCACGGTGCCGTCGCGCAGGGCGGCGACCGCTGCGGTCGAGAGCAGCACCCGTCCCGCGGCTGAGGCCTGCCTGGCGGTGACGGCCTTGGCCGAGACGTCGACCATGTGGGCGGTGCCGTCGGGGCGCACGTGGGTGAGGCCCGGGCCCCGCTCGGCCGCGTCAGCGGCCCCTACGGGGTCGGAGGTGACTGGCAGTTCGGAGGTCACGGGCTGTTCGGGTGTCACTGGGTGTTCGGGTGTCACTGGGTGTTCGGGTGTCATTGGGTGTTCGGGTGTCACTGGCCCTCCCTCCCGAGCAGCGGCAGGCACATCAGCTCGTCGCCCGCGGCGACCTCGGAGACGTCGGCCGGGATCACCGCCAGCGCATCGGCCGCGGCGAGGGCGCCGAGCATGTGCGACCCCTGCCCGCCGGCCAGCCGGGCCCGGTCGTCGTCGAGCACCACGCGCACGAACTCCATCTTCCCCGGCACCGACCGGAACGGCTCGGCGGCGACGGCGGGCACGTAACCCGGCGGGTACGACGGCTCGGGGCGACCAGCCATCGCCCGCAGGGCGGGTGCGACGAAGACGTGGAACGAGACGAGGGCGCTGACCGGGTTGCCGGGGAGGGTGAACACCGGCACCTGGTCCTCGCCGAGCACGCCGAAACCCTGCGGCATACCGGGTCGCATGGCGACCTTGTCGAACTGCACCGTCCCGACGCGGGACAGCACCTCCTTGACCGTGTCGAAGGCGCCCATCGACACCCCGCCGGTCGTGATGATCACGTCGGCGCGGACGAGCTGGCCCTCGAGGGTGTCGAGCAGGGTGCGGGCGTCGTCGGGCACGCCGCCGACCCGGAACGGCGTGGCCCCCACTGCCGTCACCGCGGCGGTCAGCATCACCGAGTTGGAGTCGACGATCTGGCCGAAGCCGGGGGTGCGGCCGACCTCGACGAGCTCGTCGCCGGTCGAGACCACGACCACGCGCGGCCGGGGCACGACCCGCACCCGCGAGATGCCGGCCGCCGCGAGGAGGGCGATCTGCCCCGGGCCGAGCAGCGTGCCGCGGCGCAGCACGACGTTGCCGGCCTCGACGTCCTCCCCGACCTCGCGGACGTGCGCACCGACGCCGCGCGTCTCGCGGATCTGGACCTTCACGACGCCACCGTCGGTCGCCTCGACGGGCACGACCGCATCGGCTCCGTGCGGCATCGGCGCACCGGTCATGATCCGCATCGTCTGGCCCGTCGCCAGCGAGAGCGCCTTGGTGTTGCCGGCCGCGATGTCGTTGACGACCGGGAGCACGACGGGCGAGTCGGGGGTGGCCGTCGCCACATCAGCGGCGTGCACGGCATACCCGTCCATGGCGGAGTTGGTGAAGCCGGGCAGCGAGCCGCGCGCCTCCACGTCGACGGCCAGGACGCAGCCCTGGGCATCGAGGACGCCGAAGTCGAAGGGCCGGATCACCTTGACGGTGGCCAGGATCCGCTCGAGGTGCTGCTCGACGCTGATCACGGGACAGCCATTTCTTCGGCGCTGAGGGTGGTGCCGTCGGGGATGCTCCACGGCTCGTCGGTCTCGACCACGACGTCGCCGACGCACCGGATGCCGGCTCCGAAGGTGACGTCCCCGCGGACCGCCAACGACGTGCACTCGACGAGCGAGGGCGCCTCCTCCGGGAAGCGCGCGTCGAAGTCGTCGATCAGCGTGTAGTGCCCATCGAGGTCGACGCGGGGGTCAGGCCGGTCGGTCTGCGCGACGACCTCGTGGCCGTCGCCGAATCCGTAGAGGTCGGAGCGCAGCAGCAGGAGCTCGTTCGTGGTCTTGACCGGCCGGAACCGGCGACGCGGCACGTGCACCGCCCGCGACCCGTCGAACACCTCGATCGCCGTGCCCATGGCCGACTCGACCTGGATCACCGGAGTCGAGTCGGAGCGGCTGGGGTCGACGGTCTTGCGGTTGATGATGATCGGCAGCCCCAGGACGCCGTCGCGGGTCTCGAGCTGCTCGTGCAGGGCGTCGAGGTCGACCCACAGGTTGTTGGCGTGGAAGAGCGCGTGCCGGTCGGTGTCCTCGAAGTACTGCTCGTCCTCCGGCGCCACCATCGCGCGCTCGCGCAGCACGACCCGGCCGTCGCTGCGGCGGACCGCGAGGTGACCGCCCTTGCGGTCGTTGACCGTGCGCTCGCAGACCTCCGACACGTAGGTGATCGACTCGCGGGCCATCCAGGCCGGGATCGCCGGGTCGCAGGTCGCCCCGAGGTTGTCGGAGTTCGACAGGAACGCGTAGCGAAAACCCTTGTCGCGCAACGCCTGGAGCACTCCGCTCGCGGCGAGGGCGACGTAGACGTCGCCGTGACCGGGCGGACACCACTCGAGGTCGGGGTCGTCCGGCCACGAGACCGGAGTGAGGTCGTCGGCGCGGAGCTTGGGCTCGGCGTTCTGGAGGAAGTCGAGCGGCAGCCCGTCGACCGGGAGGTCGGCATAGGCGGCGAGCACTTCGAGCGACTGCTCCCGCGTGCGGAACGAGTTCATCAGGACCAGCGGCACCGGCACGCCGTGTCGCTCCCTGAGCGCGAGCACCTGCCGGGCCACGACGTCGAGGAAGGTCAGGCCGTCGCGCACCTCCAGCACCGACTTCGGCCCCGAGAGGCCCATGCTCGTGCCCAGCCCGCCGTTCAGCTTCACGACCGCGGTGTGCGCCAGCGCCTGCGCCTGCTCGTCCGCGTCGCTGGTGAGGTCCTCGAGCCGTGGCACGTCGGTCAGCGGCTCGATGTCGGACTCCGGGATGAGACCGGTGTTGCCCGCCTCGAGCTGGGCGTAGGCATCTTGGAAGACGTGTACCGCGAGGGGGTCCACCCCGCGCTGCGTCATGCGCTCGACTGCCTGCGCCAGCCCGTCCTTGCTCATGGGCGGCAGCCTAGTGGGACGATCTGGGCGTGCATCCGAACACCAAGACGGCAGTGCGACAACGTCTGCGCGAGCTGCGCCGCGAGCGCGTCCCCGGGCGCGACCGGGCCAGGGACGCGGCCGAGCTCGAGCTCGCCGCCCTCGAGGTGGGGTATGCCGCGGGGCTGGCTCCCGGCGACTGGGTCGCGGCCTACGAGGCCACTCCTCTCGAACCACCCACCGAAGCCCTGGTCGCGGCGTTCGTGGCACGCGGCATACGGGTCATGGTGCCGGTCACGCTCGAGGACTGGGACCTGGACTGGCGTGAGGTGCACTCCGTCGGGGAGGCGCCCGGCGAGCTGCTCGGGGTGGAGGCGGTCGCCCGCGCCAAGGTGGCGTTCGTGCCGGCCCACGGGGTGGACCGCGCCGGCACGCGGATCGGCCAGGGCAAGGGCTGCTACGACCGCGTGCTCCCCCGCACCGCTGCCATGGTGGTCGCCGTCGTCCACCCGTGGGAGGTGCTCGACGAGGAGCTGCCACGGGAGCCGCACGACCGGCCGGTGCACTCCGCGATCACGGCTGACAGCGGAGTAACACCCTTCGGCTGACCTTCAGGATTCGGCCAACTGCCCGCTTCCAGAGCCAGGTGTGTCGGCGACACCCGCAGGATTCGGCCAATTGCCCGGTTCCGCGGGGCTCAGCTGGTGGTGCCGCCGGGGATCAGGGTGAGCTCGTCGCCACCGGCGTCGCGGACCGCCTTCTCGGTAAACGGCCAGTCGTAGAGCTGGTTCTTCACCCAGGCATCGGTCTGGTCGCTGTAGTGCGGGCTGTAGGTGTGGCCGCTGTTGCCGGTCTGGTTGACCCAGCGCGACTTGTCGAGGTTCGAGAGGTCCACGACCATCCGCATGGACGGCGCCCAGTCGACGTCGAACGCCTTGTCGGAGTCCTCGTCGTCGAGGCCGACGCTGGCGTCCCAGCCGTTGGCGTTCACGATCGCCGACCCGCCGGGCATGTTGATCGGCCCACGGTTGAACAGCTTGGTGACGATGTGCGGCGAGATGTCGTCACCGCCGAGCACCTGGTGGGTCAGGGTGAGCTGGTGCAGCTGACCCCACTGCCAGTCGGACGGCTCCTTGCCGAGCTCCTTGGTCAGCTGGAGCCGCGCGGCCACCAGTGCCTTGCGGAGGATCTCGGACTGGCCCTCGGCCACACCCGGTGTGCGCTTGTCGTCCCACCAGGGCGAACCCTCCTTGGTCAGCAGGACGGTCATCGCGCGCATCCACTGGTCGCCGCCGTCGGCGCGCAGGTCCTTGGGCAGCTCGTCGTTGAACGTCAGGTTGAGCAGGTTGGCCCAGACCGCGTTGTAGTAGGCGGCCGCTGCGCCGGACTCGCTGGCGCCGACCGGGTTGGTGAAGTCCCAGCTGCGCAGCAGGTCCTGGGCCTGCTTGGTGAAGTCGTCGTGGCCGAGGTCGACCTTGAGCAGCGCCTTGACCAGGGTGGGGGCGAACTGGCTGCGGGTGTCACCCTGGATCTGCGACATCATCGCGGGCGTGATCTTGGCGTCCTTCTCGACCAGCGACCGGATCCGCTGGGCCCGGTAGCCGTAGTCCCACTCGGTCGTGAGGAACGGCGTCCCACTCTCGGTCACGGCCTGGTTGGCCGCGACGATGAAGCCCTCGGGCGGGTTGTAGCTGTGCGGCATCTCGTCGAACGGCACGTAACCCTTCCAGTCCCACGACGAGACCCAGCCCGGGCGGATCCAGAAGCCCGGGGCAGCCTCCATGTAGCGGCTGCGGACCGGGATCCGGCCGGGCGCCTGGTAGCCGATGTTGCCGGCCGTGTCGGCGTAGAGAAGGTTCTGTGACGGCACCGCGAAGTCCTTTGCGGCCGTGCGGAACTGCTCGAAGTTCTGGGCGGTGTTGAGACCGAAGATCGCATCAGCGGTCTGGGTCACCTCGATGCCGGTCCACTGGAGGGCGACCTCGTAGGAGCCGGCACTGGGACGCCCGTTGACCGGTGGTCGGTCACCGGCGCTGGCGACGTCCTCGATGGCGTCGGACAGGATCGGGCCGTGCACCGTGCTGCGGACCGTGATGGTCTGCTCGCCCCCGCCGCCGATCTTGATCGTCTCCGTGCGCATCGTCAGCGGGACCTGCTTGCCGTCCCGCAGGTAGGTGTTGCCCCGCACCTGCTCGAGGAAGAAGTCACTGACGTCGGGGCCGAGGTTGGTGAAGCCCCAGGCGATCGACTGGTTGTGCCCGATGACGACGCCCGGCAGCCCGGAGAACGAGTAGCCGGCGACGTCGAACGGGCAGGAGCTGCCGACCGAGCGGCAGTGCAGGCCGACCTGGTACCAGATGCCCGGGATCGAGACCCCGAGGTGCGGGTCGTTGGCCAGCAACGGCTTGCCGGTGCTGGTGCGGTTGCCGCCCACGACCCACGAGTTGGAGCCGATGCCGTCGCCCCGACCCATCGTGACGGGGACGGCGTTCAGCGCACGCTGCACCACGGCATACGCACGCTCGGCACCGGGAGCGGTCTCGGCGGCGAGCTCGCCCTTGACCTTGGCCCCCGACTTCGTGCCGGCGGCGCCAGCGCCGACCTTGGCCGCGGTGGCCGGGACGGCCGAGTTCGCGGAGGTGGAGGAGGACGAAGCGAGCGGCGACCAGTCCTGGCCGGAGAGGATCGGCTTGTTCGCGTTGTAGTCGTAGGCCGGGTAGAGCTCGTTGATCTGGTTGATCGACATCGAGCCGGCGAGGCGGGCCCGCATCAGCTCGGCGGTGTAGTCGCCACGCAGGTCCCAGGCCATCGCCTTGAGCCAGGCGAGGGAGTCGGCGGGGGTCCATTCCTCGACGCGGTAGTCCTTCACCTTCTGGCCCAGCACGACGTACTCGAGCGACATCTTCGCCGGGTCGCCCTGCTGCTTGATGTAGGCATTGACGCCGTCGGCGTAGGCCTGCAGGTAGCGGCGGGTCTCGGGCTTGAGGGTCGGCAGCTCGGCCTCGGCGACCCGGCGCCAGCCGAGCGTGCGGATCACGCGGTCGGTCTCGAGGCCGCCCTCGCCGACCAGCTCGGACAGCCGGCCGGCCGTGATGTGGCGGCGCAGGTCCATCTCGAAGAACCGGTCCTGGGCGTGCACGAAGCCCTCGGCCCGGAACAGGTCGTCACTGCTGTCGGCGTAGATCTGCGGGATCCCACGGTCGTCGCGCAGGACGCTGACCTTGCCGGACAGGCCCGGCACCTGGATCTGGCCTTCCGTCGTCGGGAACGGACGCCGCACCCACGTGACCGCGAGAACGGCGACAATTCCGAGGACGACGACGAGCAGAACAGCCACGGCCACAGCGATGCGGCGGGCAAGAATGGCGCGAGACACCCTGCGAGACTATCCGCACCACACCAAGGGAAAGGACGTGACCGGCCGTGCGCGCTGCGATCCTCCCGGGTGTGGCTCCCGACCTCGTGAACGGGTTCCCGGGGGCCGGGTCGTCCGACGCGTTCACGCTCCACGAGCTCACGCCGGCGCTGCTGATCGGCTCGCTGGTGCTGCTGGTCTCGGTGGCCGCCGTGCGCCTGTCCCTGAAGTCCGGGCTGCCCTCCCTGCTCATCTACCTGGGCATCGGACTGGCCATCGGCGAGGCCGGACCGTTCCTCCAGATCCGGTTCGACTCCAACGAGCTCACCCAGGTGCTCGGCTACGCCGCGCTCATCCTGATCCTCAGCGAGGGCGGTCTCAGCACGAGGTGGGACGGCATCCGCCGCTCGGTCGGGCCGGCCGCCGTCCTGTCGACCGTCGGGGTCATCGTGTCGGTGGCCGTCGTCGCACTGGCTGCGCGGTTCGTGCTGCACCTCGACTGGAACTCCGCCCTGCTGGTCGGCGCGATCCTCTCGTCGACCGACGCCGCCGCGGTGTTCTCGGTGCTGCGCCGGGTCCCGCTCCCCCGCCGGATCACCGGCATGCTCGAGGCCGAGTCCGGCTTCAACGACGCCCCCGTGGTCATCCTCGTGACCGCCCTCGCCGCACGGTCGGCCAACCCCGCGGACGCCGAGGGCTGGTTCACCCTGGCGCTCAAGGCGGTCGCCGAGCTCGGCGCCGGCGCCGCCATCGGCCTCGCCGTGGGCTGGGCGGGGGGCCAGTTCATGCGACGGGCCGCCTCCGGTTCGTCGGGTCTGTTCAGCATCGGCGTGGTGGCCCTCACGGTCCTCGCGTATGCCGCGGCGGCCAGCGTGCACGCCAGCGGCTTCATCGCGTGCTACCTCGCGGCCCTGGTGCTGGGCAACCTCAAGCTGCCGCACGGACCGGCCGTTCTCGGCCTCTCCACCGCGCTCGGGTGGCTGGCCCAGATCGGGCTGTTCGTGCTGCTCGGGCTGCTGGCCTCGCCGAGCAAGATGGGCAGCCAGATCCTGCCGGCCATCGTGATCGGGTTGGTGCTGCTGCTCTTCGCCCGACCCCTGTCGGTGCTGGTGTCGGTCTCGCCCTTTCGGCTCGGCTGGCGCGACCAGGTCTTCCTGTCCTGGGCCGGGCTGCGGGGTGCCGTGCCGGTCGTGCTCGCGACCGTGCCGCTCACGGTGGGTGCCCGCAACGTCAGCTGGATCTTCGAGCTGGTCTTCGTCCTGGTCGTCATCTTCACGCTCGTGCAGGCGCCCACCCTGCCCTGGGTGGCGGGGCGCCTGGGCATCGTGGAGGACTACCGCAGCCTCGACCTCGCGGTGGAGGCCACGCCCCTGGAGGAGCTGCAGGCCGAGCTGATGCAGGTCACCGTGGGTCCGGCGTCGAAGCTGCACGGCGTGGAGGTGTTCGAGCTCCGCCTGCCCGAGGGGGCGAACGTCACCCTGGTCGTGCGTGGCGGCAAGGGCTTCGTGCCCGGCAACAACACCGTGCTCCGGCGGGGCGACCAGCTGCTCATCGTCTCCACGGCCGAGGTGAGGACCCTCGCGGAGAAGCGGGTCAGGTCGGTCAGCCAGCAGGGTCGACTGGCGGGCTGGCGCGACCAGGCCCCCCGGGTCAGGAGCCGGGCCGGACGCCTGCGCGAGGCCAGTGCCCGGCTGCGGGAGGTCGGCAGCAGTCGCCGCGAGGGCGGCAGCGGGAAGAAGTAGCCCTCGCGCGGCCTTATAGTTGGCAGTCGAACCCTTACAGTGCCAGCCCGCACGGACCGTGCGCGCCGGTCAGGACGCCCCATTGGAGGAACAGTGCCGACGTACTCCTACGCCTGCACCGAGTGCGACCACCGCTTCGACGCGGTGCAGTCGTTCAGCGACGACTCCCTGACGGTCTGCCCCGAGTGCCAGGGCCGGCTGCGCAAGGTCTTCAACGCCGTGGGCGTCGTGTTCAAGGGTGGCGGCTTCTACCGCACCGACTCGCGCAGCGGCTCGTCCTCCTCCGTGCCGGCCGCCAGCTCGAGCGACTCCGCCTCGTCCAGCTCGTCCAGCTCGTCCAGCTCGTCGAGCTCGTCCTCGGGCTCCGGCTCGTCCTCCTCGGCTTCGACCGCGGCCAAGGCCGACGGCTCGGCCGCCTGAGGCCAGCCCCACCGCAGCCGCGCTGGCTGCCGGCCGCGACCACGCGGCATACCGTCACCGCCCGCCCCGTCCACAGGGCGGGCGTCGTCGTCACGGTGTCCACAGGGCCCGCCGGCGGGAGGTGCCGCCGGGAGGCCGCTGCGTAGGCTGCTGGCATGACCTCGACCCCTCGCGCCGACCTCGGCCTCATCGGCGGTTCCGGCTTCTACGAGTTCTTCGAGGCGGCGGAGCGGGTGAGCGTGACCACGCCGTTCGGCGACCCGAGCGACGACCTGGTCATCGGTGAGGTCGACGGTCGGCGGGTGGCGTTCATCGCCCGGCACGGCCAGGGCCACCGGTTCCCTCCCCACCGGGTCAACTACCGCGCGAACCTCTGGGCGCTGCGCTCGGTCGGGGTCCGCCAGGTGCTCGCGCCGTGCGCCGTCGGCTCGCTCAAGCCCGAGCTCGGGCCGGGCACGATCGTGGTGCCCGACCAGGTGGTCGACCGCACCTGGGGACGCGAGCACACCGTGTATGCCGCGGAGGGACCGGTCGTGCACGTCGGGTTCGCCGACCCCTACTGTCCGCGCGGACGGGCGGTCGCCCTCGAGTCCGGGAAAGCTGCGGACAAGCCGGTCGCCGACGGTGGGACGCTCGTCGTCGTCAACGGGCCCCGGTTCTCCTCCAAGGCCGAGTCGGCCTGGCACCAACAGGCCGGGTGGACGATCGTCGGCATGACGGGCATGCCCGAGGCGTCCATCGCCCGCGAGCTCGCGATGTGCTTCACGACGGTCGCCCTCGTGACCGACCACGACGCCGGGGTCGACGGCGGTGCGGCGGTCACCCACGAAGAGGTGCTCGCCGTCTTCGCCAAGAACGTCGACGGGCTCAAGCAGGTGCTGCGGTCCGCGCTCGGGTCGATGCCGGCCGCGGAGCCCGACGACACCGCAACCTGCGCCTGTCGTCGTGCCCTCGACGGGATCACCCTGCCGTTCGAGCTGCCGGGCTAGGCGAGGTCGATGCCGGTGGCCCTCGACCGACCCGCACCTGCGGACGCCCAGCCTGCGGGTGGGCTGCGGGTGGCCGGGTGGCTGCGTGGCCCGGGTCGGCGCAGGCAGTGGCGCCGACGGGTGGTCCGACGTGCCCTGGCCGTGGTGTGCGCGGTGGCAGCGGCCGCCGGGGTGGTGGGGATCGCGCGGTCCGCCGACCGGCAGCCCATGGAACGGGTCGTCGTCGCGGTGCGCCCACTCGCCGTCGGGGAGATCGCCACCCCGTCAGCCCTGCGTGAGGTCTGGTGGCCCGCCGACCTCGTGCCGGAGGCCAGCGTCCACGAGCTCGGCTCGGTGCTGGGTCGGCCCCTCTCGGTGCCGCTCGGCCGGGGTGAACCCCTCACGCGGACGCGCGTCGCTCGCGACGGGCTGCTGCTCGGCCAGCCGGTCGACCTGGTGGCGGTGCACGTCTCGGTGCCTGATCCAGGCCTGCTGGCGATGGTGTCGGCCGGTGACCGGGTCGACCTCTGGGGCCCGGACGGTCCCGTGGCGCGCTCGGTGCTCGTGTTGAGTGTGGACGATTCGTGGGTGACCGACTTCGGGGCGGTCATCCAGGGCCAGGGGTCGTCGAGCGGCTACGACGTCGACGGCGCCGGGTTGGTCGTCTCCGCAGGTCACGACGTCGTGGGCCGCATCCTCTCGGTCCCTGACGACGCGCTCGGCCGCGCCCAGCTCGCCGTGGTGCTCACCCGCGACCGACCTCGGGTGGGCTGAACCCACGCGTCACACCCGTGTCGTAGGCCCCACAGTCGCTAGCGTGGAGCGCGTCAGATCGACAACTAGGGAAAGGTCGCGACACCCATGAAGGGTTTCAAGGACTTCGTCATGCGGGGCAATCTCGTGGAGCTTGCCGTCGCCTTCATCATCGCTGGTGCGTTCGGCACCGTGGTCAAGACCTTCACCGACCTCCTGATGGGGATCATCGGCAGGGCCGGCGGGAAGCCCGACTTCAGCACCTACAAGCCCGGGGGCCTCCCGGTCGGCATCTTCCTCACGGCGCTGGTGTCGTTCCTCATCCTGGCCTTCGTCGTCTACTTCTTCGTGGTGAAGCCCTACGAGGTGGCCAAGGCGCGCTACTCCAAGGTCGAGGAGGACGCCGCCCCGGACGAGAACATCGTCCTGCTGCGGGAGATCCGCGACTCGCTGCGCAGCCGCGCCTGAGCAGCACCACCAGACCACGCAAAGGCGCCGGCCCCTCAGGGGTCCGGCGCCTTCGTGTCCCCTGCCCGCCCCTTGCCCACTTCGGGTCGAGTCCAACCCGCCGAAGATCACTGGCGGGTTGGAGCTCGACCGGGAGGGTTGCTCAGTCGGAGCCCCAGTGCGGTGGACGCTGCTCGCGCAGGTAGCGGTCGTACGCCGACTCGTCAGGTCGCTCGCCCCAGCCGGTGTCGGTGTCGTCCTTGGTCTGCTCCGTCTGGATGTCGAGGGTCAGGGGCTCGGGCTGGTCCGACGTGGCCGGGGCGATGACCCGCTTGCCCTTGCGACCACGGACCCGACGCTGCCGGGCGGTGTCGTCTGTCGTCGGCACGAACTCGTCGGCCGACGGCGCCTCCCCGGAGTCCTCCATCGGCAGCATCTCCTCCCCAGCCCCCTGCGTTGCCGACTCCTCGCCAGCCCCGTGTGCTGCCGTCTCCTCGGCGGGCTGCTCCGGAACGGTCGGCTCTGGAGCGGTCGGCTCGGCCGCGACGGGCACGGCGGCTGCGCGGCCGGCCACGGCCTGCTGCACGGCGGCATGCACCCGGGCGACGTCACGGGCCGGGTCGCGGAAGAGGTCGGTGGACCAGACGCGGACGTGCATCCAGCCGAGCCGGCCGAGCTGTTCGCCCCGCAGCCGGTCGCGGTCGCGGCTGCTGCGCATCGCGGCATAGGCCGGGCCGTCGGTCTCCACGGCGACGAGGACGGTGCCCTGGTGGTCCGGGTCCTCGACCGCGAGGTCGATCGGCTGGCCCGCCGACCCGTAGGCCTCGTGCACGACGAGACCGGTGTCGCGCAGCCGACGGGCGAACTCAGCCCGCAGCGGGTCCGCAGCCGCCAACCTCGTTCCAAATGGACGATTACCTGCAGGAGTGGGGGCGGGGCTGGGGGTCTCGCCGGTGGGCGCTACCGGGAAGGTGCCGTCCGCGGCATACGCCAGGAAGTCCCGGAGCATGATCGCGCCGCGCGCCTTGAGGCGAGCGGGGTCGAGGTCACTGGCGAGCAGCGACGAGACCACCGTCATCCGCCGACGGGAGCGGGTGATGGCGACGTTGAGGCGACGTTCGCCGCCCTCGAGGTTGAGCGGACCGAACCGGTGCAGCACCCGACCGTGCGGGGTCTTGCCGTAGCCGACCGACAGGATGATGGCGTCGCGCTCGTCACCCTGGACGCGTTCGAGGTTCTTGACGAAGAACCGCTCGGGCCGGTCCTCGTCGAAGAAGTCACCCACCCCGGCGGCAGCATCGGTGGCCAGGGCCCGGCGCAACGCGTCGTCGAGCCGGGTCGCGTGCTTGATGCCGAGCGCGATGACGCCCAGCGACTCGTGGGGCCGGGTGCGGGCGTGCTCGAGGACGAGCTCGACCACCCGCGAGACCTCGGCCTCGGTGGACTCGATGGCCTCCTCGCCGGGCGTGACCACCCCGGAGCCCTCGACCGACTCGAGGCGCACGACCGCGTCGGTGCCGGTGCCGGGGAAGGTGACGAGCGCGCCGTCGTACATCTCTTGGTTGGCGAAGGCGACCAGGCGCTCGTCGAGCGAGCGGTAGTGCCAGGACAGCCGGCGGGTCGGCAGCGCGGCGGTGAGCACGTCGAGCACCGACTCGAACCCCTCGGTGAGGGCGTCGGACTCGGGCGCGGTGTCCTCGTCGACCGCCGCCGTGAAGAAGCTGGTCGGCGGCAGCTGCCGCTCGTCGCCGGCCACGACGACCTGGTGGGCGCGCGAGATCGCCGACACGGCCTGGGCGGGCGGGATCTGCGAGGCCTCGTCGAAGATCACCACGTCGAACCAGCGCCCGGGCGGCAGCACCGAGGCGACCACCAGCGGCGACATCGCCCAGGCGGGCTTGGCGGCGGTGAGGGTCTCGGCGGCCTTGGGCAGCAGCTCGCGCAGGGGGCGGTGGCGACGCGCCTTGCCTGCCTCCGCGCGCACCAGCGCCTCCTGGTCGGGGTGGTCGGCCAGGACCTCGCGCAGCCGTCGCCCGGCCCCGGCCCGCACCCGGTCGGCGCTGACGCGCAGGTGGGCGTGGTCGGCGGCGACGTACTCGCGGGCGACGCGTTGCAGCTGCGCGCCGTCGTGGGCGCCGTAGCGCGGGTCGCGCACGGTGAGGTCCTCGGACAGCGAGGTCCACCAGACGAAGTCGAGCTCGGCGGCGACGTCGTCCGGCTCGACGCCGCGTCGGGCGAGGTCGTCGAGCAGCGCTCCCATCCCGGACTCACGCAGGGCGTCGAGGGTCCCGAGGACCTGTGGCACCACGGTGAGGCGGTCGGGTCGGGCGTCGAGCTCGGCCATCCGCTCCCGCAGCTCGCCGAGGGTGGCCCCGAACAGGTCGCCGCCACCGTGGGTGGTGGCGAGTCGCTCGCCCAGCCAGGTGAGGTCGGCCGACAGTGCTTCGTATGCCGCGCGCGCCCGGTCGAGGTCGACCGGGATCTCGGGGCGGCCGCCCGCGCCGGCCATCTGCTGCCAGGCGAGGCGCTGGGTCTGCGCATCGAGCAGGGCCGCGTGCAGGTCGGCCGGTGGCGGTCCGGGGCGCAGGAGCGAGCGGGCCTGCCGGCGCAGCCGCCAGCGCGAGTACCAGCCCAGCGCAACGCCGTCCGCCGCACGCTGTGCCTTGGTGCCGGTCGCCGCGACGAGCTCGCCGAGGGGGATGTCGAAGATCTCCGGGCGGAACACCTCGAGGGTGTCGCGGACCCGGCCGACCGAGTCGAGCACGTCGCCCCAGTCACCGGTGCGGTCGGCCTGCGGCAGCCGCACGTCGGAGAACACCTCGTGCATGGTCTGCTCGACGTCCTGGAGCCCACCCTGGCTGAGACGACTGGTGATGTCGCGGGCGCGCACGGCTTCCTCGGAAGTGGCGATGCGGGCGCCGAACCACGGGTCGGTGCCCTCCTGCGTGGACCAGGCGCCCAGGCTCGCGGCCTCGGTCAGCTGTCGCCCCAGCTCCTGGACGCGCTGGCGGTCGAGCGCGGCGAGCTGCTCGCCCCGCACCCGGACCCGGGACGTCGGCGGGTGGGGGAGGCTGCCGAGGGTGGAGATCGCCTCCTGCGCCTGGTGCGCGGAGACGCCCCAGGGCTGGCGCACCTCGTGGAGGGCGGCCGCGTGCTGCACCAGGGTGGCTCGCCGGTCGACGAGGGCCTGCTCGATCTCGGTGGTGTCGGGGTCCTGCACCTGGCTGCCCCGCTCGAGCGCGGCGCCGAACTGCTGCGCCAGCCGGCGCCGGTTGCTCGCGCCGTCGTAGGCGTCGAGGACGAGGTCGCCGAGGCCCACGCCCTCGAGCCGCGACAGCACGGCGTCGATGGCAGCCCGCTTCTCGGCGACGAAGAGCACCCGCTTGCCCTCGCCCGCGAGGCTCGCGATGAGGTTGGCGATGGTCTGCGACTTGCCGGTGCCGGGCGGGCCCTTGATGACGAGGTGGGCGCCGGACCGGACCGCGTCGATCGCGGCCTGCTGGGTCGAGTCGGCGTCGAGGATGAGCAGCTCGTGCGCCGGGTCGGAGTCGGCCGGCGACTCGGGCACAGAGGTGCGCACCGAGCGCAACGCTCCGGGGTCGCCCGCGAGGGCGGCGATGACGTCGTGGTCGGCAAGCGAATCCCCTTGTGCCGCAAGGTCGGCCACCATCGGCAGCTTGGCGTAGGAGAAGGTGCCGACGACGAGTCGTGGCATGACGCTGAAGTCGGGGACCGACTCGCACAGGCGCGCCAGCTCGACGTAGACGGGGTGCGGGTCGAAGGCGCCGCTGGCGTTGGCCAGCTCCTCGAGCGCGGCGGTGTCGAGGTCGAGACCCTGCTCGGAGCGCAGGTAGTGCTCGAGGACCGGGTTGAACTCCACGTCGTTGCCGAGGTCGAGGTCGAAGTCCTCGCGGGCGGCGCCGGTGGGCTTGAGGACGCAGGACCGCAGCAGCACCGGGGCGGCGGGTGCTCGCGACGCACCGCGGACGGTCCAGCTGGCCATGCCGATCGCGATGAACCCGGCCGCGATGCCGCGCTCCTCGGAGAGCTCCAGGGTCTTGGCGCGGATGACCCGGGCCCGGCGCCGGGCCTCGTCGAGGGCGGCCGGCTCGCGGACCAGGTCGGACAGGCGGGTCGGCCGGCCGGCGAGCAGCATGGCCAGGCCACCGGGGTGAGCGGTGGTGAGGTCGAGGGTGCCGCTGGGCAGGTCGCGGTACCAGAGCAGGGTGTTGCGACCACCGAGGTCGACGAGGTGGCGCTGCCAGGCCTTGACCGCCTCGGCGACCCGCGCACCGCGCGGGTCCGCGTCGCGCGCGTCCGTGGCGGGAGCGTCCGTGGCGGGAGCGTCCGTGCCGGGAGCGTCAGGCGCGGTCGGGTCGGGGGTGCTTGCGTCAGGGGTCGCCGTCGGCACTGGTGGGGTCTGGTCGGTCGGCGGGGTCACCCAAGCAGGCTAACCAACCTGGTCGCCCTCCCGGTCAGGCAACACGGTGTCGGGCAGCACGGGGTCTGGTGTGACCGAGGTGTGCCCCCTGACAGCGTCGGTCGGGGTGCTGCCGTCGACGCGGATCAGCAGGGACGCGAGGGCGACGATCGCGGCGAGGACGGCCGAGCAGGCCCCGAGCACGGAGTAGCCGAGCTGGCCGACGACGACGCCCGCGAGCGCTCCCCCACCGCCCGCCGCGAGGCCCATGACCAGGTCGGCGGCGCCCTGCGCACCGGCCCGCTCCGCCAGCGGCACCGACTTCACCACCAGCGTCGAGCCGCTGACCAGCGTGAACGACCAGCCGAGACCCAGCAGGAAGAGCCCGATCGCGAGCCCGGCCGACCACCCGATCGGCGCTTGGGCCGCGAGCACGCTGGCCACCACGAGGATCATCGCGCCGGCCAGCCCGCACGACCGTCCGCCCCACCGGTCGACCGCGAGGCCGGTGAGCGGGGAGAACGCGAACATCCCCAGCACGTGGATGCTGATGACCAGGCCGATGACCCGCAGGCTGGCGCCACCGTGGTGCATGTGCAACGGGGTCATCACCATGACGCTGACCATCACGGTGTGACCCAGCGCCATCGTGACCAGGCCGAGCAGCGCACCGGGGTGCGCCAGCAGGGTGCGCCACCCGCGCACGATCGACCCGTGCTGCCGCTCCAGCGGCTCGGTCGCGACGGCGGCGGCGCGCTCCCGCGCGAGCAGGAGGGGGTCCGGCCGCAGCATCAGGAACAGCACGGCCGCCCCGAGGACGAGCCCGAGCAGCGAGAACACGTAGGGCCCGGTCAGCGGCGGGATACCCAGCCACTCGGCGATCGGCTCCCCCGGACCCGCGAGGTTGGGCCCGAAGACCGCGCCGATCGTGGTCGCCCACACCACGGTCGAGAGGTCGCGCCCGCGGTGCGCTTCGTCGGCGAGGTCGGCCGCGGCATACCGGGCTTGGCTGTTGGCGGCGTTGGAGCCGCCGAAGAGGGCGGCCCCGGCGAGGAGCAGCGGGAAGTTGCGGATCGCGCCGGCGACGATCATCGTTACCGCGCCGGTGATGCCGAGGGCGTAGCCGAGGAGCAGCCCCCAGCGACGGCCGCGGGCAGCCATCACGTGCGCCATCGGGATCGCGATGAGCGCACCACCCAGCACCTGGAAGGTGCCTCCCAGCCCGGCGAGGTCGGCGGAGCCGCCGACGTCCTCGGCGAGCAGCGCCCCCACCCCGGCACCGGCGGAGACCCCCACACCGACGAGCACCTGGGTGACGATCAGGGTCGACACGGTCTGCCGCTGCACCGTCCGGAAGTAGTGGGGCGCGTGGTCGGCAGGCATCCGGCCAGTATGCCGCGTGGCCCGGACCCCGGAACCGGCCCGGCCCGCAGGATGCGGACCGGGCCGGGGGACCCGCCGGCTGGGACCTGCCAGCCCGCCGGCGGGTGGCTCAGCCGGCCCCGGTGACCGTGATGGAGACGGTCGGGGTGGTCACGAGTTGCCGTTGCCCTGGCCCTGGGTGGCGAGGCCACCGAAGGCGAGCGGGAAGGAGACGTCCCTGCAGGCGTCTTGCGACGTCGCCGTGTCGAGCCTCATCACGGTCAGCGGGATGGTGATCGAGGAGTTGCGCGGCACGACGTAGGTGACGGCGCCGGGCTTGGTCGCCTCGTAGGCGCTGACGACGAGGTTCGTCGAGCCGGCGCACGCGGAGTTCGCGTCCTTGGGCGTCGCGGTGAGCTCGAGGATCCGGTAGGCGACCTGGTCGGGGTTGGTGACCTTGACCGACAGGGTCCTCATCTGACCGGGGCGCAGCTGATTGACGGCGCCGACGGCAGCGAACGGGGCGTGGCCCGAGTCGTTTGCGGCGGCGGTGCTGCCAGTGCCCTGCACGACGTTGAGCGCGCCGTCCCGCGGGGCGGCGGGGTCGTCACGGGTGAGCCACACGCCACACCCGCCCATCAGGGCGAGGACCACGACGACGCCGATCACGACCGCGAGGTTGCGGCGCTGGCGTGGTGTGGTGGCCATGGGTTCATCTCCCTGTTCGGGCATGCGGTCGAACGTGGCAGGTGGTGCATGTCGTACGGGTGGTGCTTTCGTGCCTGCCGGGCCGCCCGGCGGTGTCGGGGGGAGGGTGACACCACCGGGCGGGGATCAGGCGGGCGCAGTCACTCAGTTGCTGGTGAAGACCAGGGGCACGGTGACGCCCTTGAAGTTGTCCTGGTTGGTGCCCAGGTTCTTGAGCTGGATGGTGCCTGAATACTTGCCGCTGTCACGGGGGCGCCACATCACCTGTCAAGTCACCCAAGAAGGTCTTTAGTGGGGCAAGAAACCACCCGATTGGTTCTAGATTTGGTCAAGAGCCTGCGGACATCGAGGTGAGTGGTGTACGCGTTCTGTCCAGTTTGAGTCAGTACCGGATGATTTGCGGCTGAGGCGTCCCGGCCACCCGGGACGTGCCCCGGATCGGGTCCGGACCCGACGAAGCCCGCTCGCCGGGCTGGCGAACGGGCTTCGGGTGGACCGTCCTGTTGGAAGCGGAACTACCGGAAATCCGGCAGTTCCGCTTCCAACAGGACCGGCACTGGCGGGTTAGTTGAGGTCAGGCAGGGGCATGTAGGCCGTG
Organism: Phycicoccus sp. Soil802; assembly: GCF_001429605.1. Classification (GTDB taxonomy): domain Bacteria; phylum Actinomycetota; class Actinomycetes; order Actinomycetales; family Dermatophilaceae; genus Pedococcus. The sequence goes on along the minus strand of NZ_LMSS01000003.1, from coordinate 507,609 downwards.
TTGATGCAGCCGGCCGGCTTGCCCACCTTGGTCAGGCCGGTGCGGTCGCCGGTGTAGAAGAACTGCGGCGAGGTGGTGCGCAGGCTGGGGTACATCTGCTGGTGGGTGTCGTCCACGTGCTGCAGACCCACGGCGTGGCCGAGCTCGTGGGACAGCAGGTTCTGGCGCCGCAGACCCGTGCCCGTGCCGCTCTTGAGCTGGCTGAGCATCTGCGGGGTGTCGATGACGACGAACCCGCGCTGCGCCGCGACGGTGTAGGTGGTCTTGCCGCTGACCGTGCGCGACACCCAGCCGTAGTAGAGCCCGCCCTGCCCGAGGGTGGACCCGGAGAGCGGGTAGTCGGTCTTGGTCGGCGACGTGAACGCCACGACCAGCTCGGCAGTCTGCTTGGGCATCGACCCGACCCGCGGGACCTCGGTGGTGCTGCCCTTGTAGACGAACCGGAAGCCCGTGCTGTTCTGCACCTGGACCAGCGCCTTCTGCGTGTCCGCCAGGACGGCCGCTCGCTGGGCGAGCGGCACGGCGCCGAGGTTCACCTTGTAGGTGATGCCCAGCTGGCAGCCGTTCCACCGCACGACCTGCTTGGTCCCGTTGGGGAGGCTGGCGTAGCTGAGCTTGTACGTCGCGACGGCGCCGTCGGCGACGAGCGGCGTGGTCGCCATCGGGACCACCGTGAGTGCGAGTGGCACCAGGGTGGCGCCGACGACGGCGAGTGGCTTGGGCATGCGGGTTCCTCTGGCTCGGGGGCGGCCGGGGTTCGAACCTGGAGGGTATGTCGCGTCTGGTCACCTTCGTCACGGGTTTGGTCCGTGACTCGTCCCTTCGGGTGATCCTGGTCTGCCCGGGTGGACGTGGGGCCGTTTGCCTCCAGTTGTGCCTCGTTGACTTCTACCCACTGGACGGCGCGAACCGGGCTCTCCTTACGCCTTGGCGTTACGCCTTCGTGGCGTTACGCCTTCGTGGGGCTGGCCGGACGCGACGTGACCCGCATCGAGCCCTGGGCGGCGCACCGCGCGGCGTCGAGCACCTGGCCGGCACTGCCGAACAGGTCGGTCGCCTCGGCGAACAGGCTCGCGGCGTCGTCGGGCTCGCCGACCGCAATGGCGAGGTGGGCCTTCGCCTCGAGCACGGCCGCCGGCCACGCCGTGCCCTCCCACCTGGCGGCCGACTCCTCGGCGGCGGCGAGGTGGCGCTCAGCCGCGGGGAGGTCGCCGGCATCCGCACAGGCGATGGTGGCGGGGACCTCGAAGGTCACGGCGCAGAACGGGCACCGGTCGGTGTCGCCCAGGCTCGCTTCGGCGCGTTCGACCGCGGCACGGGCTGCGGTGGGGTCCGGGGCGGCGAGCACCAGCGAGCCATGGATCCGCTGGAGCAGGTGCATCCTGATGATGGACCAGCGGGCCAGCGGGAGCGCCTGGTGGAGCAGCCTGCCCGCCTCGTCGCGGTCGCCTTGCGCGAGGCGCACCTCGGCGAGCCGTTGGAGCGCATGGGCCTCCCCCGCCGGGGCATCGGAGTCGCGGTGGAGGTCGACCGCCTCCTGCAGCTCGCGCTCGGCGAGGTCGAGGTCGCCCATCAGCAGCGCCGCCTCCCCGATCAGGGCCGTCGTGAACGCCACCCCGCGCAGCGCACCGAACTGCTGGGAGCGCAGGCGCAAGGTCCTGGCCAGCTCGATGACCTCCGGGTAGGGCACGCCCCCGTAGAGGAGGTACTCGGCGACGCACAGGTGGGCGTCGAAGAGGGCGGTGGTGAGTCCTGCGTCGGTGACCGTGCGGCGGAGGTGGGAGCGGAAGCGCTCGAACCACTCCCCCCGCTGGTGGGCGATCATGCCCTGCAGGGCGATCAGGTCGACGTAACGCCACGGGTCCTTGTCGGTCAGCAGCGACTGCCGCGCTCCCACAGCGTGGTCCCACGCTCCGTCGATGTCACCGCTGAAGTAGGCGAGGTTGCCCCGGGCCAGCATGATCGGCCCGTCCGCCTCGTCATCCAGCAGCTCGAGCCCGGCGAGGGCCGAGCGGGCCGTGTCGAGGTCGCTGGCGAAGCACGCCGCGCGGGCCAGCCGGGCGCGGACGAGCCGGTGCTCCATCCCTGTCGTCAGGGGCACCGCAGCCCGGTAGCTCTCCACCGACGCAGGGTCGCCCAGTGCAGTGAGCAGATCGCCGCGCCGGGCCAGGAGGTGGCCGCGCACCTCGCCCGTCGCGAAGTCCAGGACCCCGTCGACCAGGATGAGGGCGTCACGGTAGGCACCGAGGGCGCCAGAGGTCTCCACGGCCGGGAGCACGTAGGGGATGGCCTGGCGCGGCTGGCCTGCGGCGAGGTACTGGTGCGCGATGCGGGCGGGCGGGGCACCGAGCCGCGCCAGCTCCCGAGCCACCTCGACCCGGGCTGCGCTCCGCGCGGTGGGCGGCAGGCTCTCCAGCACCGCCTCGCGCACCAAGGCGTGGCGGAACTGGTAGCCGGTCTCGGACCACTCCACCACGAGACAGGCCTGCGCGATCTCGAGGTGCTCGTAGGCCTCTGCCTCACCCACCCCCGCCACCGCGAGGAACTCGTCGGTGGTGAACGACAGCCCGAGCAGGGCGGCGCGCTGCAGGGCCCGCAGGGCGTCGGGCGGGACGTTGGAGATCGTCGCCGGCTCCCGTCCGGTCGCCGCTGCCGCACCGAGCTCGAGGGCCGTGAAGGGTAGCCCGCCGCTGACGGCCCAGATGTGGTGCTGGGTGGGCTCGTCGAGGTCGGGGAAGCGTTCGGCGAGCAGGCGCCGGGTGGCCGACTCGGTGAGCGGGCCGAGGTCGATGCGGGACCCCATGCCGCGTGCGACCAGGCTGGTGTGGACCTCCTCTAGCGCCGGGTTGTGGGTGGGCCGGTGCGCCAGCACCAGCAACACCTGGTCGGTGGCCGCGCAGCGTGCGAGGTAGTGGAGCAGTCGCAGTGATGCCTCGTCGGCCTCGTGCACGTCGTCGACGACCAGCAGCAGGCCGCGGCCGGCGGCCCCGAGCCGCAGCAGCTCGGCGGCAGCGACGAAGAGCCGCTGGTGGGCGCTCTCCCCCGACCAGCTCACCTGGCGCTCGGACAGGGCTCGGTCCAGCTCCTGGCGGTAGCGGTCGTCGAGCCCGTCGAGCAGCGCCGGGTGCCGGCGGCTCAGGTCGCCGAGCGCCTCGAGCACCGGGGCGTAGGGCCACGGCCCTTCGACCGCCGACGCCGTGCCGCGACCGGTGCGCCAGCCGGCCCGTTGGGCCAGCACGTCCGCGAGGTCGAGCACGCTCGACTTGCCGACTCCCGGCGGTCCGGAGATCAGCACGGCCCCGCCGCGCCCGCCTTGGGCCGCGGCGATCCGCTCGCGGAGGGCGTCGCCCACTGCCCGGCGCCCGACCAGCCGACGCGGTTCGGTCGCTGCGGTCTCGGTCGGGGCCGATCCGGTGGGGGTGGACTCGGCCCCCATGGCCATCAGCTCGGCGCGCAGCGACTCGGCCTCGACTCCCGGCGCCGTGCCGAGCTCGCGCCGCAGGACCAGCTCGAGCCGCTCGAGCTGACGCAGCGCCGCCCTGACGTCACCGCGATCGGCGTGGGCCCGCGCGAGGGTCAGGTGCGCCTGCTCGTCGGCGGGGTCGGCCGCCACCAGCTCCTCCCAGCGCCCGCTGACCCGCAGGAGCTCGCGGTGGAGCAGGGCCAGCGACTCCCGGTGCTCCTCGGCCCACGGCTCGTAGAGGTCGTCGGGCAGCAGCACCCCGCCGTAGAGCTCGAGGGCAGCGGTCGCCGCACCCGCCCCACCGTCAGATCCCGCGAGCGCTGCCTCGGCAGCCGCGCGGAAGTCGACGGCGTCGATGGCGACGTCGCTGTCCGGCAGGAGCTCGACGAAGTCGTGGCGCAGCACGACGCCCTGCCCGGCCTCTCCCAACGCCCGTCGCGCGTAGTGGGCAGCCTGGTGGAGTCGTGGCCCGGCCTGTTCCGGCGACAGGTCGGGCCAGAGCAGGTCGATGACCTGCTCCCGGTGCAGCCGGCGACCCGCGGTCAGGGCGAGCACCTTAACCAGCGCGCTGGCATTGCGGCGGCTCCACTGCTGGTCGGTGACCACGGAGCCGCCGACTGATACCGCGAAACCTCCGAGGAGGCTGATGCGCGCATCCATGGCCGGTGCCGATCTGTGCCGTCTGCCGTCTGTGACGTCTTCCAGAAAGGTCTTCAACGCTAGCGACCGGTGCCAGGCATGTCAGCCGAGACAAGCTCGCCCAAACCGGTGGCAACCGGGCGCGCCAGTCGCGGCGGCAGGGACTGGAGCAGCCCGACCTCGTCGCTCATGGCGGAGCTGACCTCGCGCAGCAGCTGCTGGATCTCGGCGGAGTCCCAGCCGTACCCGGCGATGCGGTCGCTCACGTCGAACAGCTGCGACGACAGCCGGTCGCGCTTGGCCTGGTAGCCGGATAGGGCGACGGCCTCGGACTGCTCGCCGGCCCACGTCGCCAGCAGGCCGTCGGCGAGCAGCTCGGCGTCGCGCAGCGCGTCGGTCATGCCGTGCGTCGTGATCGGGTCGCGGAAGTAGCCGGCGTCACCCACCAGGGCCCACCCGGGGCCGTGCGACCGACGCACGTGCCCGCGCTGCCCCGACCAGCCGCGCAACCGACCCACCCGCGTCGCCGCCTCCAACCGGTCCCTCAACAGCGGTGCAGCCCTCCCGAACAGCTCGGCGAACGCGGCGTCAGCGCCGTTGCGCCGGGCCAGCCGGAGCAGCTCGGGGGTGGTGCCGACGAAGACACAGGTCTGCCCGTCGTTGGTCGGGATCAGCCCCGCCGCGGTGGCGGTGCCGTAGGCCCACTCGTAACCCTCGGTCGGGAGCCCGTCGAAGTAGCCGTAGAGCACGGCGCCGCCCGCGGTCGAGGCCCGCTCGACCGGCGCCCCCACCGCGGAGGCGACGGTGGACCTGATCCCGTCGGCACCGATCGTGGTCTTCGCGTATGCCGTGAACGTGCCGGTGGCCGCGTCGACCCCGCGCACGCCCGTGACCCGCCCACCGGGGTCGGTGAGCAGGTCGGTCACGGAGACGCCGTGCCGCACCTCGGCCCCGGCTGCCGCGGCAGCGTCGACGAGGATCCGGTCGAGGACGTGCCGGCGCGGTGCGTACAGCGCCGGCACGCCGTGGCTGGCCCGGATGGAGATCCGGACCGGGCTGGAGCCGGGGTAGTGGAACAGGGTCCGCGTCACCGGCGGCGTGCCGGCTGCGGCGACCTGGTCGAGCAGCCCCCACCGCGACAGCTGCAAGACCCCGGCCCGCATGAGGCCGTGCGTCGACAGGGTGTCAGAGCCGTAGGGGCTGCGCTCGAGGAGCAGCACCCTGGCCCCGGCCCTGGCCAGCAGCATCGCGGTGGACGCGCCGGCCACCCGGGCGCCGACGACGACTGCGTCGTAGGTGGTCATGACGCCTTCCCTTCACAACGCTCATCCTTTGCGGCGACGGCCGCTCGGTCCGCGCCCACGAGGTCGGCCACGACCATCGCGGCGTCGTGCCGCGCGCCGTCGACCATCCCCGAGTTGCGGCGGTGCTGGAACCGCTGGCCGACGACGTAGACCCCCGGGGCCTCGGTCCGGCCGCGCTGCTGCCGGATCGAACCGTCGGCTGCGGTGATCGGCAGCTGCAGCCACGGGTGGCTCTGCTGGTAGCCAGTCGCGAGCAGGACCGTCCGGATCCCCGCAGCCGCGAGGTCCAAGGTCGAAGGCGCGCCATGCACCGCAACGGTTTTCGGCCGCTCGGCCGCCCAGACCTCACGCGTCAGCCCGCTCTGGTCGATGTGCCGGTCGACGGTGTCGAGGAACCGGTGCATCCGGTTGTCGGCGCCGCTGACCGAGTCGACCAGGTCGTCGGCGAAGCTCACCCGTTCGCCTTCAGCTCCCACCAGGTGACCGGCCAGCAGGACTCCCCTGGCCTGCAACGTGCGCAGGTCGAGGTTTCGGGACTGGGTGTGGTGGCCGCGTCGGCCGATCAGCTGCAGCGACGGCTCGCGCCGGGCCTCGTCGGCGTCGCGCACCTCGTCGATGGTGCGGGCCGTGCGGCCGGTGCGCTCGAGCCACCAGTAGATGTCCATGCCGCGGTACTCGCGGGGCATGCGGTTGTGCCGACCCACGGCCACCACGACCTCACGGCCGGCCGCGGCCAGCTCGTCGGCGATCTGCACACCGGAGGCCGAGGCCCCCACGACCAGCACTCCACCCTCGGCGACCTGCCGGGTGTTGCGGTAGTCGGCCGAGGTGGTCAGGTGGACGTCAGCGCCGAGGCCCTCTAAGGCCGCCGGGATCCGCGGCTGGCCGCCGGGTCCGGTCGCGATGACGACGTGGCGCGCGAGCCAGGTCGCGCGGTCGGTGACGACGCGGTAGCGGTCACCCACTGCACTCACCTCCTCCACACGCACACCGGACAGGACCGGGGCACTGAAGCTCGCGGCATACCTCTCGAGGTAGCGGACGAACTGGGAGGCGCTCATGAAGCCGTCGGCGTCGGGGCCGGTGTGGGACCACTCGGGCAGGCGGGCCATCCAGTTGGGGGTGAGCAGGTGCAGGGAGTCCCAACGGGCGGTGCGCCAACTCTCGGCGACGCGACCGCGGTCGAGGACCACGTGGTCGCGGCCTTCAAGGGTCAGCAGTCGGCTGACGGCGAGACCTGCGTGGCCGGCACCGATGACGACGGTGTCGATGGCGGGCATGGTGTTGCTCCTTCTGGTGCGCCCCGTCCGGGATCGCCGGACGGGGACGCGCCTGGTTTCGCTCAGCCGGTCACGACGGAGACGGAGACGGGTGTGGGGTTGGTGAGCACGTCGTAGACGGCGGAGCGGCGGCGCGACTGCTCGACGATGCCGCGCAGGGTCTCGTCGTCGGCGTCGCCCTCGATGTGGAACTCGACGCGGATGCCCTGGTAGCCGTTGCGGACCGAGCCGTCGGACAGGCCGAGGATGCCGAGCAGGTCGATGTCGCCCTCCACGGTCGAGGTGACCTTGGTGAGCTTCACCCCCCTGGCCGACGCGATGTTGGCGATGCCCGCGGTGAGGCAGGCGGCGAGGGCGTGCAGCAGGTACTCGACCGGCGTCGGCGCGTGGTCGGCGCCGGTGAGGACGACCGGGTGGTCGGCGTCGAGCACCGTCTCGTGGGTGTGCGTCAGCTCCTGGCCGGCGCCGTAGAAACCGTGGATGCGCGACTGGCTGTGGGTGCCGGTCTGCCAGGTGTTCTCGGCGCGGAACTGGAACTTGGCGATCTCGTTCTGTCCCTTGACGGCGTCGAGGGTGGCGAAAAGGGTTGCCACGTCCACACCGTTGATGGATGCGGGGGTTGCGTATGCCGTGTTGCTCATGGTGGAGCTCTCCTTCGGAAGCGCCGGTGTCCCGGCGGATTGGTTGATGGAGAGGACCGTAGGAACGGCACCTTTCGCCGACCTTTCGCCTGCTGGCCGGCCGCTCAGGCGGCGCGGAAGGTGCGGGGCGGCGACGCGGAAGGTCTGCGGAAGGTCGCTCGGTCAACCTGCTCGGCAGGCACCAAGGAGATCGGCTCCTTGGCCTGACCAAGGAGATCGACATGAGTGAGTTGACGACGATGACGATGGCCGTGCACAAGGTGGCGACGCTGGAGTCCCAGCACCCAGTCCACGCAATGGCGTACGACCTCGCACTCGAGAAGCGGCAGGCACGCCGTGCCCGCTGGTCGCAGTTCCGATCGCGGCTGACCGTGTCAGCCGGGCGTGAAGCCGCCCTCAGCTCTGGATGCTGAGATGCGCCTCACGGGGCGGGCGCGTCACGGGGAGACACCCCGGCGACGCGCCCGCCTTTGCCATGCCGTGCCCCTCCCTGAGGGGCACCCTCTGTTGGTCAGCAGCCCGGGTCGGGCAGGTCCTCACGCAGGACGGTCGTGCCCGCAGGGAACAGCTGCGTGATGCGCAGGACGGCGTCCGTGGCTCCGGGGTTGGTCACGAGGTGTCCGGGGACCTCGGTGAACGCCTGGCCCGCGGTGAAGGTCTGCGGCGCTGAGCAGTCCGCGAACTGCCGGGTGACGGAGCCCGACTCGACGACGGCCAACACGATGCCCGGGTGGGCGTGCCAGCCCGAGGACGAGCCCGGCGGGTAGGTCAGCGTGAAGGTGCGGACGGTCGTGTCAGAGCCCACCTTGAGCTCGATGTTGTCCTTCTTCGCCTTCGACGGCCCGGCCAGGGTGCCCAGGACGAGCTGGGATGCTGCGGGTCCTGGAACGCTCGGCGGCGTGGCTTGGGCGCCAGTCGACACCGAGAGCGCTGCGGCTCCCAGCAGGACGACAGCGGCGACAACGGTCATGGCTGTGGTCTTTGGCTTCATCAGAGGTCCCTTCACTGGTGGAGACAGACGCCGCCGGGTCTGGCCGCCTCCAGCGCGGAATCTCCTCCCTTCCCCCACCACGCGTGACGACTCACGGTCAACGGCGCTGATCGCAAGCATGCCGAGGCAAGGTGGCGCGAACACCCCCTCTTCGTCCTACGCCAAACGTGGACTCGGGTCCTACGCCAAACGTGGAGGGCTCGGCCTCGGCGTCGAGCCGCGCCGGACAGAGACTTGGCGCTACCCGGCTGCGAGGGCGGCGGCCTGCTGGTTGATCCAGTCGGTGGTGGAGCGCGGCGTGATGCCGCGCTCGCGCAACGGCGCGTCGTCCCAGGTGATCTCGTACTCGTCCATCATGACTCCGAGTCCGATGATGCTCGCCATGGCGTCGCCACGGCCGCTCAGCTGCAGGACCTTGGTCAGGAGCCGCGCCACCGGGAGTGGGGCGCGCATGACCTTGATCGACCTGCCGGTGGCGTGCTCGGCGACAGCCACACACTCGTTGCGGCTGAGGGCTTCCGGCCCTCCGAACTCGATCAGCTCGGGTGGGTTCCGCTCGGTGGCGACCGCTGCCACCAGGGCCGCGACGTCCTCGGTGGCGACCCACCGGTGCCTGGTGTTCCCCCGGCCGAAGGTGGCGACGCGGCCGGCTTTGAGGTCGAAACGCCCCACTGCTGCGACGTGCACCTCCTGGAATGCGTCGGGCCGCACGATCACTCGCCGCATCGAGGACCTCGCGAGCCGACGCTCGGTGGCGGCCTTGGCCCGTGACATCGGCGTGGCCGGCCCCTCCCCAACGCCTGCGTAGGAGAGGTAGACGAACCGCTGGACCTTGTTGGCTTCTGCGGCGTCGATGAGCGCAGCCATCCCCTGGTCCTCGACCGCGCGGATGGTGGGCCCCTTGACCCCGGCCAGCCGTCGACCGATGACTGTCGCGCTGGCGATGACGATGTCGACCTCATGGCACGCCGCGCGGAGGGAAGCCGGATCGGTCAGGTCGCCCTGGACGAGCTCGGCCCCAGCGGCGCGAAGCGCAGACCCGTCCGAGCCGGCCCGCACCAAGCAGCGGACCCGATGTCCGGCATCGAGGAGGCGGCGCACGACCCGCCCACCAAGGTCACCGGTGCCACCCACCACGAGGATCATCGCGGCCTCCCAGGATCGCGGGCGGGGTCACCCGGTTGCCTCAGGATCGTCCTGCGCAGCGATCGAGGTCAATGGTCGGTCGCCGGAGGTCCGGGGTTCGTGACCGGGGGACGAGCAAGGGCGGGCTTGGGCTACCCTTCCTGTCGCAGGGCTTCCAGTGCTCTCGGTCGCAGCGACCGTGACAGCGAGGGTCCAAGCCTTGCCCCGCCCTCGTAGCTCAGGGGATAGAGCACCGCTCTCCTAAAGCGGGTGTCGGCAGTTCGAATCTGCCCGAGGGCACCACTTCCAAACGCCGGCGAGAGTCCGGTCGGTCCGGATACTTCGGGGAGGTCGGCACCGGTTGTGGTAGACCTCGAAGTACCGGATCGTCGAGAGGTAGCCAGGTGCAGGTCTACGAAGAGATGGTCCGCGACGCACTGAGTGAGCTCGCAGACGAGGATTTTCAACGCCAGGTCTGGACCAGCCTGACCCCGTCCGGCCAGTCCTCGCTCGAGGAGTGCTGGGAGCGGCTGTTCGACGACAGTGGCCTGGGCGCCGCACTCGACGGTCCGACGGAGGTGTTCGGCGAACACCCAGACCAGTGCCTGCGCGAGCTGGATGCGGCCTTGCGTCTGGTGCCGGCGACTGCCTCCGCAGATGACGTCATCGCGAGCGACGAGATGGGTCTCGTCCGCGGCCTCGCAAAGTCGACTCTCGGCCACCTTCCCGACTAGCCCTGCGCGAAGCAAGGGCTACAGCTTCTGCGCCTTGGCGACCTCAAATGGCTGCGGCCTGAGACTCCTGGGACAGCTAGACCGGCAGCCTGAGCGCGCCCATGTTGGGCGGGTCAAAAGCAGCTATGAGCGCGCACACTCGATAGATGGACATTAAGGCCCTGAACTGCTTGGTAAGGGGCCACCGTTGGCAACGGGAGCGGCGGCCCAACGACACGGAAATACTGACGTGTCGACGATGTGGAGCGGTCGAAGTCGAGAAACACGACATCGACCATCCGACCAAACCCTTCAGCAGCGGCAGCCCCGGAGTCGGACCCCTCAGGTAACGCGCTCACCCTCCTGACGCAGGTCACGATCGCGCAGGGCCGAGTCGACCGATGCAACGTCTGGCAACTGCCGCGGACATGCTCCGACGGCCTCCGGGGCGCATCATGGGTTCATGCTGACCTCGAAGGACGTCACACGACAGAACTTCACCCCGACGTCGATGCGCCGCGGGTATGACGAACGCGAGGTCGACGACTTCCTCGACCAGGTGATCGAGACTCTGCGCTACTACGAACAGGGAGGTCGGCCGGCTCCGGAAGCATCCGCCAGCCCCCAGCGTCCTGACTCCGCTGGGCTGGCGCAGAAGGCGTCACGCTGGTTGCGCGGAGATCCAGAGTCCTAGGTGCCTGTCGGTCGACCCCGTCTCGGCTTCTCATAGACTCAGGCACGAGCCGATCAGGCTCGCCGGACGAGGGAGCCGTACCCGGACTGCGACAAGACGGCCTTCCAGGAGCTCGTCATGGCGTGGTTGGTGCTCATTCTCTCCGGTGTCCTCGAAGCCGTTTGGGCTGTGGCCCTCGGCAAGTCCGAAGGATTCTCGCGGCTCGTTCCCTCAGTGGTGTTCCTCGCGGGGCTCGGCCTCAGCATGGGCGGGCTCGCGTACGCCTTGCGCACCCTGCCGATCGGGACCTCGTACGCGATCTGGGTCGGCATCGGGGCATCGCTGACCGTCGCCTACGGCATGGCGACCGGGGCAGAGTCGGTGACACCCGTCAAGGTGCTGCTCTTGGTTGGCTTGGTCGGTTGCGTCGTGGGGCTGAAGCTGACCCACTGACCCACTGACCCCTGAGCCGCTCGAGACGTCGGCACGACGCCAAGTTGCGGGCGCAGCGGGCGCTAACAGCGCGGCATACCTCGTTGTTTGGGGTCACCACCGCCCGCGGTGCACGACCTCGTCGAACGGCCGGCGGTTCAGCCGGTGGATGACGGCCAGCGGCTTGTCGGCGGGATACCCGACGGAGAGCAGGTAGGCCAGGAATCGTCCCTCGGGGAAGCCCAGGACGCCTCTGGCCTTGGCCTGGTCGGTGGCCGCCGCATGGCCCGTGCCGACCCCCAGGTCTGCCGCCGCGATCGTCATCGCATACGTGGCCTGGCCGAGGTCGTACTGGAGCAGCTCCGACTGCCGATCATCCTTCGGCTCCGGCGCGACGATCGCGATTGCGGCAGCTGCTCCGGCGACATGTCGCGCGCCCTGCCAGACCTTGGCCAGCTCGGCCAGCTGCGCCCGGTCCGTGACGAGGACGAGATCCCACGGTTGCCAGTTGCCCGCCGACGGAGCACGCCGGCCTGCCTCGAGGATCCGGTCGAGCGCCTCGTCAGAGACCGGCTGGTCGGTGAACTGCCTGACGTTTCGTCGCGCGCGCATGGCGTCCCAGGTCTCCACGGTCCAATCTTGCGCCTCGACGTCGCGGGTGACGACTGCCTGCCGAAGCCCGTTCGTGGGGAGACAGGCGGAGCAGGAGGAGTGACTGAAGCCGCGCGTGCGGCGAGACGTCAGAGCTGCGTGTTGAGGTAGCCCTGCAGCTGTGTCACGGTCCGCGAGTTCCACGTCCGCGCACCGTCGGTCGCGATGCCGAGGTAGAGCTGGAGGGCCCGGATGGACGCCAGACCCCAGACACCGTCGGGGGTCGTGCCGACTCGCGTCTGCAGTGCCCGGATCGTCGTCGGGTTGAGCGTGCCGGTGACGCTGACGCCGAGCCAGCGCTGGAGCGCGGAGATCGTGTGGGCGCCGAGGGATCCGTCCAGCGCGAGTCGAGCGCCGAGTAGCCCCTCGGCAGCCTTCGCGGTGAGCACCCTCATCACCGCCGTCGCAACCTTGCCGCGGAAGACAGAGTCACTCGCGGCGCGCGAGGTCACCGCGGTCACCATCACCGGGATGGTCGAGGCGTTGACGGTCAGCACCTCGTCCCCTCCGGCGTCGATGAAGCGGACTGCACGGTCGCCCGCCGACCATGCCGCGACCGCCTTGGCGTTGCCGAGGTCGTCGCTCATGACGACGCCGCTAAAGCCGAGGTTCGTCCGAAGGAGGCCAGTGATGACAGTCGGCGAGAACACCGCCGGACGCGACCCGTCGATCTTGGTGTAGACCGCCGACGACGTCATGACGATCGGGACGCCGTTCGCCACGGCCGACCTGAACGGCGCGATCGAAGCGGAGCTCGTCGTCGTCACGGTGTCCTTCACACCCGCGGTGGTGTCGGTGTTGGCAGTGACGTAGCCCAGCCCGGGGAAGTGCTTGGCCGTCATCGCGAGGTCAGCCGAACGCTCGCCCGAGAGGAACGCGCCACCCTTGGTCGTCACAACGCTCGGTGTGTGGCCAAACTCCCTCTGCCAGTGGCCAATCGGCGGGTTGGTCGACGCAGTCGCAGCAGGTACGGTGTCGAGCACCGGAGCGAGGTTCACGTCCACGCCAGCGCGGCGCAGTTGTCGACCCCAGGTCCGCGCTGACGACGTCAGGGTGGTCGTCGACCACGTACCCATGGTCAGGGCGGTCGGCATCCGCGAGAACCCGCTGCCTTGCAACACCTGGACGTAGCCGCCCTCCTGGTCCGTGGAGATCCACAGCGGGACGCCCGCCGTGGCGGTGCCCGTGGCCAGCCGGTCGAGGCGCGCAGTCAGGGCACGGATCGGCGCGGCGCCGACCGTGGACCGGCCGGTGAGGATCACATTGCCGACGTGGTATTTCCCGATCGCGGTCGCCGCAGCGGAGGACAGACCGGTGGCTGGCGTGCCGACCATGAACAGTTGGCCGATGCGCTGAGCGTTACTCATCCGCGTGTATGCCGCCTGCGCCAATCCCGCAGCGGTGGTCGCCTCCGCGCGGGGAACGGCCGGGGCACCGACCGAGACCACTCCCACAGCTGTGGCAACGACGAGACCACGGATCAGACCGGAACGGGCCCGCATGGGGACCACCACCTCGGCTCGGCGGAACGCTTCACCCCTGAGACGTCCAAGAGTCCGAGGAGGTTGGTCCGTCGCCCGGCCTACCCGTCTGGTGCGGGGAGCGATCCGAGCCTGTCAACTCCCATACGCGTACGTGGGCGTGCTTGTGCCCGGTCAGCTCTAGCGACCATGGTGGTGGATTGGTTGGGTAGAACCTGGTCGTCGCGACCCTGCCGCCCGGGAGGAAGAGCTCGAGGATGGACCCGTCTACGAACCCCACGATGCCGTCGGTAGAGCGCAGTTCGTCGAGGTCGCTGAGGGTGAACACGCCTCCGTCGGCCCTGGGGTCGTGGCTCGCCTGCTCGCGATCGATCGTGACGCTGTTCGCACCGTAGTCGACCGAGATTTCGAGGTACTCACCCTGCCCGAAGTGGAGGCGCAGGACGCATGCGTCGTCAGTGACGGGGCCGAGGGGGGTCATCAAGAGTTCCAATTGGGCCCCGAGTCCATCGAGGCTTCCGGGCACGGCCCGACCGGACTGCTCCACTCGCAATGTCGACATCTGCGCAAGCGGCGCGCTGGAGAGAGCGCCGTCGGGCCGGAGAGACACCGCGCGAGGAAGGGTGAGCATCCCCGACCAGCCGTCCGCCTGGCACCACTCCGGGGAGCGTCCCTCCGTCGCCCAGCCCCAGACGAGTGGGCCGTAAGGGCTGTGGCCCAGGGCCGATGCCGCATAGAAGTTGGGGCCGTGGTCGACCAAGTGCAGGGCCGACGCCTCCACCTCCGGGTTGGTCGAGCGATCCGGGGCTGCGACCGAGAGGACGTTCATGATCCCCTCGGTTGGCGACCAGGACCCGACGATCGCGACGAGCTGACCGTCGAGGACCAGGACCTGAGGGCACTCCCACATGGCGCCCGAGTCCCATCCGTCGGTCCTCGTGCGAGGCATTCTCAGTAGGGGCCCGGCGTACGCCCAGGTTTCGAGGTCGTCGGACTCGTAGAGCCGGACCATGGCGGTCTCATCGGAGGTGCCGGCACCCATGGCCATCCGCCAGATGGGTCCGTCGCGCCACACGAACGGGTCACGGAGGACCTCGATGTTCTCCACAGCAGCCGGACTCTCCACGACCTCGCGCGGCCGGGCGAAGGAGAAGCCGCCGTCGCTCGAGGTAGCGCTGAGGGTGCGTTGCAGCGGCTCGCCGATGACGTTTCCGGAGTAGAAGGCCCGCACGAGCGACGAGTCGTCGAGGACGGTGTTCCCGGACCAGCACCCGCCTCGGTCGCCCAGCTGTGGATGCGGGGTGATCGCGGGCCTGTGGTAGTCCCAGTGCACGAGGTCTGTACTGGTGACGTGGGCCCACAGGACTGGTGATGCAAGGTCGAGGGTGGGCCGGTACTGGTAGTAGAGGTGGGCGAGGTCCCCGACGAGGATCGGGCCGTTCGGGTCGTTCATGTACCCGGTGGGTGGACGCACGTGGTACTTGGGAAACAGGTGCTCGCTCATCTAGCTCCTGGCAGAAGGACTCGTTGGGAGACCTTCAGCCTTGGCTCCTTCGGATGCAATGGCTTCCCCACTGAAGGCCTCCCGGTCGACGGGTAGCGCAACCTTGTGCATCCGCCTCATCGATGCCGCAGCCTCGTTCCGTTCATACCCCACCAACCCAATCGCCTGGAGCACAGCAGCGCGGGTGGTGTCGCGAACGTGGGGATTTCCGTTCACGACGCGCGAGACGGTGGCGATGCTCACTCCAGCGATCCGGGCCACATCCCTGACCGTGGGCGTGCCGCCTGCGTGCTGGTCCCTGGGATGCGCTCTCGCCGACTTCAACCCGTCGTCCCGGGTGGGCCCTCCCGGTTCGGTTCCTGCAACCGCAGGGTGGTTCTGCGACGCGGAGGTTGGTGCGTCGCCGTTTGGCGCCGGGCGAGGAGATTGAGTCATGGCGGACATGGAGCCGTCTCACCTCAGCCCTTGACCGCGCCCGTGGTCATGCCGCGGATGAAGAACCGTTGAAGTGACAGGAAAACCAAGACCGGGACGATGATGGTCACGAAGCCCGCCGCTGGGATGAGTTCCCGCCCTTGCCCGGTCTGTCCTTGCAGTCCCTGGAGGGCGACGGTGAGGACGGTGTTTTCCCCACGGCCAAGGAAGAGCAGGGCGACGAGCAGGTCGTTCCAGACCCAGAGGAACTGGAAGATGGCGAACGAGGCGAGGGCGGGGACGGACATCGGAACGATGAGGCGCCAGAAGGTGGTGAAGTGGCTGGCGCCGTCGATCTTGGCAGACTCGATGATCTCGCCGGGCAGGCCCGACATGTAGCCGCGGAAGATGTAGACCGCCAGCGGCATGCCAAACCCTAGGTGGGTGAGCCACACAGCGAGGAACGTCTGGTTGATTCCGAGTTGGCCGTAGAGCTTGAGGAGCGGCACGAGGGCGACCTGGTTGGGGACGACGAGCAGGCCAACGATCACGACGAATATGACGTTGCGGCCGCGCCATGTCATGAAGGTGAAGGCGTAGGCGGCGAAGGCGGCGATGAGGATCGGGATGACGGTCGCTGGAACCGTGACCACAAGGCTGTTGATGAATGCTTCGCCCATGTTGGCGCCGTTGGCGTCGGCACTGCTGAGCACACGGTCATAGTTGTTGAGGGTCCACTGGGTCGCGTCGAGCGGGTTGCCGAAGACGCTCCACCAGCCGGAGTTGAACTGGCTGTCCCTGGTGCGGAACGAGTTGATCAGCAAGCCCGCGATGGGCATGAGCCACACGACGCAGGCGAATGTGAGGACGATACGTACCGGCCATGTTGCCGCGCCGGTGACCATGCCTCCACCACGCCCGTCGGCGCTCTTGGCACGGAGCGAGCGCCGGGACGGTTTTGTCCTGCTGCCGCCTGCGCGCGGGGGGTCCATGATGTCGGTCATCTGCCTGCCTCCTCGGCCTTGAAGTGCCGCACTTGCACGATGAGGACCGGAGTGATGGCCAGCATCAGCAGGACGACGATGGTCGCGGCGTAGCCCGCGTTGCCGTTGGTGAAGAGTTCGTTGTAGAACCGCCGGCCGATGACGTCCGTGTTGAAGGCGCCGTTGGTCGTCACGTACACGATGTCGAAGACCTTCATGACTCCGATGAGCACGGTGATGAAGACGGTGATGATCGTGCCCTTGATCTGAGGAACGATGATTCTGAAGAAGATCCGCCGTTCGTTCGCGCCATCGATCCGCGCCGCTTCGATGGTTTCCTCGGGTGTGGCCTTGATGGCAGAGGACAACAACACCATTGAGTAGCCAGCCTGGGTCCAGATGAGGATGACCATGAGGAGCAGGCTGTTGAGGTGGAGTGTCTCGATCGAGTACCAGAACGTGGGACCGGCGTGGAAGAGTCCCTGGACGGCGTTGAGCAACCCTGTCTGGGTTTCACCCTCCGGCTGGTACTCGTAGATGGTGCGCCAGATCGTCGCTGCACCGACCATGCTGATCGCCATCGGGAGAAAGATGGCGGTCTTGGTGACCCTCTCTCCCCTCGGCCGAAGTCGATCGGCGAGGACTGCGACGCCGAGCCCCAGGACGATGGTGCCTGCGGGGACAATGAGGATCCACAGGAGGTTGTTGAGCAGGACGCCGAGGAAGTCGCTGCTCGTCAGCAGGTCCTTGTAGTTCGCCAGTCCGACGTACGTCGTTGATGTGGCGTTCGCGAAACTGAGCTGGACGGTGACTACAGCTGGGTAGATGAGGTAGACGCCGATAGCGAGGATCGCAGGGCCCGCGAAGGCCCAGGGTTTGATTCGGTCCTCCCAACGGTGGCCGAGGGACTCCACGAGCTTGTTGAGGATCCAGAAGAGGAGCATCGCGCCGCTGATGCCTCCGAGGATCGCGAGTACCGCGCTGGCGAGCTTGATCACCATGGGGCTGTCCTTTCGTGCAAGCGATGGCGACGACGTCACCTGGTCTGGAGGCTGGTGGCCGCGGGCTCCTGAAGCTCCCGCGGCCACCAGAGTTCAGCTGCCGGCCTTCGGCCAGCTGGCGTCGATCTTCTTGAGCGCCTCGTCGAGGCTCTCCTTCCCCGAGATCCACGCGACCGGCTCGGTCCAGAAGGTCCCGGCCCCGACCTTGGCGGGCATGAGGTCGGATCCGTCGAAGCGGGCGGCCGTGGAGCTGTAGAGGACGTCTGAGGCAATCGTCCGGAGCATCTCGTTGGGGTAGAGCGAGACGTCGAACGACTTGTGCGGCGAGAAGTAGCCGGCCTTACCGACCTCGACGCCGTTCTCCTTGCTGGCAATGAAGTTGCGCAGCTTGACTGAGTTGGCGTCGTTGCTGAAGGCCGCGGCAAGGTCGCCGCCGGTGAGGACGGGGTTGTTGCCGGCTTGCTTCGCGGGGAAGGCGGCGACGCCGACCTCGGTGTCCAGCTTGGCGAGGACGGCGTCCGGGAAGCCACCCTTGCCGGCCACGAAGGTGGCCTGCTTGAACAGGTAGCAGCCCGGAGGCTGCTTGAACAGGGCGTTACCACCGGTCTGGAAACCCGTCGCGATGATGGCCTTGGTTCCCCCGAGGACGTTGCCATTGGTCATGGCGATCTTCTGGAGGTACTCGAAGGCGGGCTTGATCTCGGGGCTGGAGAACTTGAGCTCTCCCTTGACCCACTTGTCGTAGTTCTCCGGCCCGGCCAGCCGCAGAACCAGGTCCTCGATCCAGTCGGTGAGCGGCCACCCGGTCGCCTGGCCGGATTCTGCGGCGATGCACCAAGGGGTCTTCCCCTCCGACCTGATCTTGTCGGTGAGGGCGGTCAAGTCATCGAGCGTCTTCGGCACGGTGTATCCGGCGGCCGCAAAGGCCGGCTTGTCGTACCACAGGAGGCTCTTGACGCTGACGGCTGCGGGCAGGCCGTAGACCTTTCCGTCGGGGCAGGTGCCCGCCCCGACGAACCCGGGGACGAGGGTCGCCGCGTCCAACTGCACCGTCGCGTCGTCGTACGGAACGACCTTGTTCTGCGCGGCCAGGCCACACATGAGGCCCGGCTGGGGAAACAGGCCAACGTCCGGCGCACTGCCGCCGGCGACGCGCGCACGGATCTCGGTGTCCCAGGAGCCGGCCTTGGTGAACTTGATCTTGAACCCGTTGGCCTGGGCGAAGACGTTGAGGTCCTTCTGGAAAGCCGCCTCCTGGCTGTCGCCGAACCCGTACATGACCTCGACGGTCGACTTTCCTGGCCCGGTTGCGGTCCCCGTAGAGGCGCCGCTGGGCGAGCCGGAGAGACACCCCGATGTCAGCAGTGCCACGGCGGCCGCTACGACCGTTGCCTTGGCTGCGTTTGATGCACGCATGAGCTTCCTTTCTTCAACATGGTTGGGTCGTGCGACCGATGCGGCCGGGCCGCAGCGGGGGAGTTGTGCCTTCGTGGGTTGGGGTGAGTCGCAACCCCACGGTGTTGTGGTGGTGTTCGCGGCGTTCAAGGGTCGGCCCTCGATGAGATGCGGAATCCCGCGCTCAGCTGCTTGTCTCGGCGTGAGCTGGGGCCGACGCGGAGTGTGAAATCACCCGGCTCGACCACGCGCCGGTTGGCGGCGGTGACCAGTGAGCACTGCGAGGCAGGAATGCTGATGTCGACGTCGACGCTTTCGCCGGGAGGGATCACGACCTGGGTGAAGGCCTTCAACTCCTGTTCGGCCCAGGTGACGCTGGTGGTCAGGTCGCTGACAAAGGCCTGCACCGTTTCCAAAGCCGGACGGGTCCCGCTGTTGGTGAGTCGCACCGTGGCATTGACACTGCCGTCAGCGCAGACGTCCGGGTGGTCCACGACGAGGTCGGAGTAGGTGATGGTGGTGTAGCTGAGCCCCTCGCCGAACATGAACAAGGGGTCTTGGGTGAGATCCGCGTACCGGCTCCCGTGCTGGCCTCGCACCTGGTTGTAGAAGACCGGTTGCTGTCCGACATGCCGCGCGAACGTGATTGGGAGTCGACCGCTGGGTTCGATGAGTCCGAGGAGGAGTTCGGCGATGGCGCGACCGCCGCGCATGCCCGGGTTGAACGCTTCGATGAGCGCTGCCGCGTTGAGGGCCGACTCCGGCAGGGTGCTCGGCTTGGACTGGATCAGGACGACGATCATCGGGGTGCCAGTGGCGGCAACCGCGTCCAGCAGCGCGATCTGGCCGCCTTGGAGGTCGAGGGTGGCCGTGGAGCGCCCCTCGCCTGTGAGGGCGATGGTGTCCCCCACCACGACGACGGCGTAGTCGGCGGCAGCGGCGGTGGCGGTGGCTTCCCGAAGTTGTGCCTGGTCGTCCGCCGCGGGGGTGAAGGCCGGTGCCTGCGGTTGGCCGTCGGGCCCGAGGGACCACTCATCGTGGGTGGCGGGGCATCCGATGTCGGCCCCGCGGGCGTGAGTGACGGTCCAGTCGGCAGGCGCGATGGCGCGAAGGCCGTCGAGCACCGTCTCCACCGACTCGCGCGGATGTCCGTCGGGCATCCACCGGACCTGGCCGCTGGCACCTGCCCAGTCGCCGAGCATGGCTTCGGGGCTGTCGGCGTTGGGCCCGATGACGGCGACTGTCCGCGATGGGACCCGGCCTGCGGTGCGGTTGGTTCCGTCCGCGGTCAGGCCGCCTTCGAGAGGCAGGACGCCGTCGTTGCGCAGCAGCACCAGAGAGCGACGAGCCGTGTCCAGGTTGAGAGCGGCGTGTTCGCGGCAGCCGATTTCCTTTGCCTGCCGCTCGGGGTCGGGGCCGCGGGGGTCCTCGAAGAGCCCAAGCTCGAACTTCTGCCGCAGGACCCGCCGTACTGCGTCATCGATCTGCTTCTCGTCGACCAGGCCGAGGGCGACAGCCTCCTGCGCGGCCTCGAAGAATGCTGGTGTCGCCATGATCAGGTCGTTCCCGGAGTTGACCGCGACTGCCGCCGCCTCGACCTGGTCGGCGCATATGCGCTGGTCGTAGACCATCCGGCCGACGTTGTCCCAGTCGGTCACCAATACGCCGGCGAAACCCCACTCGCGCTTGAGGACGTCGTCGAGCAGCCACTGATGCGCCGTGATCGGCACTCCGTCGATCGACTGGTACCCCAGCATGAACGTGCGGCAGCCGGCGCGGACTGCGCGCTCGAATGGAGGAAGAAACCAGGACCGGAGCTTGCGGGGGCTCAGGTCGGCCTCGCTCGCGTCGCGCCCGCCAAGGGTCTCGGAGTAGCCGGCGAAGTGCTTGGCGCAGGCCAGCACGGCGGTACGGTCGCCGAGGCCGTCGCCCTGATATCCGCGGACCATCGCTGCGCCGAGCTCGCCGATCAGGAACGGGTCCTCGCCGAAGGTTTCGTTGATCCGACCCCAGCGCAGGTCCCGAGCGATGCACAGCACCGGCGACAGGGTCCAGTGGGTGCCTGTGGACGAGATCTCGGTCGCGGCCGCGCGGGCGACACGCTGCAGCAACGAGGGATCCCAGGTGCAAGCCATGGCCAGCTGAGTTGGGAAGATTGTCGCGCCGGGCCAGAACGAATGGCCGTGGATACCGTCCTCGGCCGTGAGCAGCGGAATGCTGAGCCGCGTTCGTCGGCTCAGTTCCATGACCTCGGGCATTCGGGCCGGAGGCACGTGCAGCACCGACCCGGCCAGCTTGGTCGACACGATGTCCACGAGATCCTCGTGCTGAGCATCAAGCATCAACAACTGCCCGACCTTCTCCGCCAGGCTCATTCGGGGGAGCAGGTCGTCGACCCGCGCCCCCACGGGAGCTTCCGGATCCAGGTACATCGCAGAGCGGACCGACTGTCCCACCATGGTCTCCAAGTCATGAGTCGTCACAGGTCAGAGAGTTCTTTCTCGACCGGGGTCGTGTGTAAGTGCGATGCGCCAGACGGGTGCTGCCCTTGTCAGGGCATCCAGCTGCTCTCCGGTCGGAGTGAGTGCGCTCCGCGAACACCGTTCGCGTCCCCAATTGGGAGAAACGAGAGACGGCGAGCGCCACGTGGGGCTAGCCGTGGGCCAGGGTCACAGTCGCTTTTGGCTTGGGAACCCTGGCCGACCTGCTGATCGGCGTTCGAGAATCTATGCGCTTAAGTTCGACGCAAAGTTAAGCGCATAGATTCCCGCGTGGCAAGGGGGTCCCGACTCCTGTTTTCATCGCGCGCGTCCCTTGGGTGAGCGCGCTGGGACGTGGCCGCGCGCGCCGAGCGAGACGACGTCGTGAGGTCGTCTGCCCGTCCATCGGCGGAGATGCCCGGCTCGCACCCCCTGGAAGATCTGCCGGTCTATGCGCATATAGTGCGCATCAGGAGGTTGCCTGATGCGCAGGGGTCCCACTGTTTACGAGGTCGCCGAGCGAGCCGGCGTGTCGATCGCGACGGTGTCCTTCACTTTTCGGCGACCCGAAAAGGTGAAAGAAGCGACACGGCACCTGGTCCACGCGGCTGCCCGCGAACTGGGTTACATACCAAGCGGTAGCGCCCGGGGACTGGCCGGCGGTCGGACAGGTGCCTTGGGCTTGATCTCGCTGGATTACCGGCCCCACGCCGCCCCCGAAATCGCAGGCATTTCGGGTTCGGGGGATGCGAACGATGACTTCCGCTCGTTCCCGGTGTTCGTGGACGAGGTCCAACGGGGCGTCGAGCAGGAGTGCTGGCGCCGGGGGTATGCGGTGATGGTCGCCGGAGCCAATCCCTCCAACGCCGAAGCAGTTCTGACAGACATGGCCGGGCGGGTCGATGGCTTTGCATTGTTCTTTGCTGGAATGGCGGACGACGCAGAGGTCCGCCGCGTGGCTGAGCGCCTGCCAGTGGTGCTCCTCAGTGGACCAGGCGATGACGCGCTGAGCACGGTACGCGTGGACAACGCGGCTGGGATGCGGGCGCTGACCCAACACCTCGTGGAGACACACAACCTGCGCCACCTGCGCTTTGTCGGCCCTACCTACGACTCGGATCGGAGGGAACGCTACGACGCGTTTCGCGACACGCTACGCGCCGCCAAACTTCCCGTGCCGCGCAGGCCGCTGGCGGCAGCCGGCGACCATCGAGAGGCCATTTCGGACCTGATGAGGCGCAATGAACTCCCTGACGCCTTCATGTGTGTCAATGACGAAGTTGCCCTGGCGGTCATGGACACGTTGAGGGAACTCAAGATCGATGTCCCGGGACAGGTTGCGGTGACGGGCTTCGACGGGCTCGTTTCGGGGCGATTGATCAGCCCCCAGCTCACCACCGTTCGCCAGCCGATGGAGGCCATGGGCGCGACCGTGGTCCGGGTCCTCATCGACCGCATCGAACAGCCGGGGATCCCCGCAGTCTCGGAGTGCCTGCCCGTCCAGTTGATGGTGCGGCAGAGTTGCGGTTGCCAACCCAACTCGTAACGCGAGCAGCACAGTCGAGCTTCCTGTGACAGTGCAGGGGAGACCGAGGGTGGGCGACCATGGCGAAGCGACCCACCTCCGGGACTTCGGCGAGCTGCTAGAACGCCGTGACCGTGGTTTCTCTCAGGGCCCGACAGCGACGCTAGCCCCCTTGGCGGGCCGCCTGCTTCGCTGCGCGTTCCTCGCGGCGAGCGACGAACCGAGCGGCCTCCTCATCGAGGGAGGCGACGGCGGCCGCGAGCTCCTCCCGGGCCTTCTCGCCGTCGGCGTCGAGGCCCTCGAGGTCCCAGACGCCCCACTGGCGCAGCATCGGAGCCACGATGTCATCGTGGTGGATCCGCAGGTCGTAGATGCCGGCCATGGCCATCTGCACGGCCTTGCGGCCGAACCCCGGGATGATCGCGCCGGGCATCTGGAAGGTGACCACCTCGTCGGTGATCGCCCGCATCGTCTGGCTCGGCGTCAGCTCGAGCGCAGCCTGGACGAGGTTCCGGTAGAAGATCATGTGGAGGTTCTCGTCCTTGGCGACCCGTGTGAGCAGCTTCTCGGCGATCGGTTCCTCGGTGTAGCGGCCCGTGTTCCGGTGCGACACGCGGGTGGCCAGCTCCTGGAACGAGACATAGGCACAGACGTTGAGCAGTGGCTTGTCACCCGCGTCGTAACCCGTCTCCATCGTGTCCATGCGCGCCCGCTCCAGCTCGTCGGGGTCGACGCCGCGAGTGACGAGCAGGTAGTCACGGATGCAGAACGCGTGCCGCCCCTCTTCGGCGGTCCAGCGGTTGACCCAGGTCCCCCAGGCACTGTCCCGTCCGAAGGCCTGGTCGATCACCCGGTGGTAGCTCGGCAGGTTGTCCTCAGTGAGGAGGTTGACCTCCAGCGCCGTGCGCGCGATCGGCGAGAGCTGCGACTGGTCTGGCGACCACGCCTCGCCCCCCAGCTCGGAGAAGTCGCGGCCCAGCGACCACGGGACGTACTCGTGCGGCATCCAGTCCTGGGCGGCCGCGAGGTGACGGTTGAGGTTCTCCTCGACCGTCGGCTCGAGGGCGGCGAGCAACTGGGCGCTGTCGAGTGCGGCCATGGGATCCTCCTCGGTGACGAACGCGCGGGTCGCGCCCACCCCTGCCTACACCCTCAGAGCCCGCCGATCCACAGTTGTCGTCGTACCTGGCGTTGAGCGAGTCCGCGGGCATGCCAGCCGTACACGCCACAGTCACCTCGCCAGGACGGGCGCACGCGGCGAGGGGGCGCAGCCATTTCCCCCCGCGATTCCGCATGTCTTGGAGGCCGGGACAACCACCGGACAGGGAGTCGGTCGACCTCGTAGCCTCACGCGCATGACTGTCGAGCGCTGGGAACGCCGAGCCGAGGTCCCCCTACTGCTACTGGCCCTGGCCTTTCTTGTGGCCTATGCGTGGCCGGTGCTGGACCCCCGGATCGATCCGACGCTCAACAGGTTCCTGAGCTACGTCAGCTGGACCGTCTGGGCCGCCTTCGCACTCGACTTCGTGGTCCGCCTGGTCCTTGCGCGCAACCGTGCCGACTACGCCCTCCGCCACTGGTACGACGTCGCGCTGATCGCGCTTCCAGTTCTGCGGCCACTCCGACTGCTTCGCCTGCTCGCCTTCCTGCGCATCCTCAACAGGAGTGCGGCGGGCAACCTGGCCAATCGCGTGACTACCTACGTCATCGGCGCCGCCGTGATGGCAGTTGGCCTCGGGGCTGTGGCGGTACTCGACGCGGAGCAAGACGACCCAAAGGCCAACATCATCTCCATCGGTGATGCCTTGTGGTGGGCGGCCACCACGGTGACCACGGTGGGCTACGGGGACCGCTACCCCGTGACGACCACCGGCAGGATCATCTCCATCACCCTCATGGTGGTCGGAATCGCCCTCGTCGGAGCGATCACCGCCTCCATCGCCGCATGGTTCGTGACGAGTCTTGACCGCGAGCGACAAACGAGGTCCAACGAGCCCGAACGCGTCGCGGAGGGAGATCGCTGAACCGCTAGCAGGCGTGCTGACCCAGGAGCGGGAACCCCGGCCCCCTTCCGGATCTCGGGGCGTACGCTGAGCTGACAGGGACACGCGATCCCTCAGGGGAGGCTTGGCCCATGTTCGAAATCGTCTTGATGGGCGCCTTCGGACTCGGAGCGCTGGCGATCGCGTGGGTCATCGGCAAGGGCATCGTGAACCG
Organism: Phycicoccus sp. Soil802; assembly: GCF_001429605.1. GTDB lineage: Bacteria > Actinomycetota > Actinomycetes > Actinomycetales > Dermatophilaceae > Pedococcus. The sequence continues at coordinate 482,697 of NZ_LMSS01000003.1, read as the reverse complement.
GATCAGGGGCCGGACCAAGGACGACGACTGGCGCGACGACCTGAAGCCCGGCGACGGACCCAAGCTGACGCCCGGCAACTTCCCCGCGCCTCCTTGGGGCTAGCCAAGGCTCACCTCCGCGAACCGCCATCGCTGGCAGCCCGTCAGCAATGCCTCCACACCGTGACCTCGCGGGGATGTCTCGACCCGCGAGCCTCACGACCTTTGCTCCAGACCTGTGGCGCCGGGCGGAACTTGGACCATCGCCAGCACCGGCTTCGCGGTCTGCCAGTGGGGGATCCGGAACGAATCGGCCTACACAAGCCACACTTGCTCCGCATCCGGTCAGTGGGGACGTCAGGCCGCGGACTACGGCATTTCTCGCACGCCGGGTGGAACTTTTGCCTGTGGTGAGGCGAATTTGCCCGCGTCAGGCTGGGCGGCGAGCGGGGGCCTGTCTACGTCACCCAGCTCAAACGATCAAGGGGATGTCGGGGATGGACACACCAGCAGTTGGTCAGCGTAGCCGCGCGCGCTACTTCGTCTCAGCGCTCGCCGCCACAGCGATGACGTTGGGCGCATTGATGGGCACGGCAACCTACGCCGCCGCACAGAACCTCGTGAACGGCACACCCACAACGGCGATCCCGTTCTCGTCATTGCCGTTCACCGGATCCACTGACAGTTGGTACCAAGCCGACGAAGCCACCGACGCCGCGAGCCAACGCGTGGCTACCGCCTGCAACGCGGCGAGCCCGATCTACGGCCCCGCCTACTGGCGCTACGACGCAACGCAGGCAAGCACCTTCGTCGTGCACGCGGCCGAGTTCCAGGGGATCGCCAGCTACGAGCCGATTGGCCTGGCTGTCCTTGCAGGTGACGCCTCAACGGTCATCGAGTGCGGGACAGGGCAGGTCGACATCTCCAAGACCGGAGCCCTCTCCATCGCTGCGGGCGAATCCAGGTTGATCGTGGCCTACCTCCCCGCGGCTCAGGACAGCTTCTACGGGCCCCTCATCGGCGTATATCCCAGCAGCGGAGTGGTCCCGGCGAACGACGAGCCCGAGAACGCGACCGCCATCACGTCGCTCCCCTTCACCACCACGCAGGACACCACGCTCGCGACCACGAACTTCGGTGGCGTCGGGTGCTTCAACAAGTTCGGCAGGGGCCCGGAAGTGTGGTTCTCGTGGAACGCACCGCGCACCGACCTCGTTCAGTTCGGGGTCACCGCGAATTACGACGTGCACACTGCCGTCGCTCCCGTCGTGAACGGCGAGGTGGGTGAGTCGACCTGCGACGAGGTCATCAGCGCGCATGCGGGGACCCAATACCTCATCGCCATCTGGGGGACCTCCGACGACCTCCAGCAGACCGGGACCTTCAGCCTCAACGCGGCGTTCCTGCCACCGGTGCCGGCCCTGAGCCTCAACATCGACGCGGCCGGCACCGTCAACAAGAAGACCGGTGTGGTGAAGGTGAGCGGAACGCTGGGCTGCGCCGGGGGCACCGACGTGCCGTCGCTGCAGGGCACCGTGCGGCAGGTCTACAAGCGCGTGATCCAGTCCGCGCCCCTCTCCTTCACCGGGGTCACGGGGTGCGCGACGTCAAGCCGATGGATGGGCACGGCGACTTCGACCACTTACCTCTTCACTGGCGGCGTGGTCGACGTGACGGTGACTGCGACGGCCTGCAATCAGCGCGGATGTTCAACGGTTTCCGCGCAGAAGTCGGTGAAGCTCAAGGTCGCCTAGTCGCCGGCGTCGCCTCGGGTCCGTGCCGCCACCGCGGCGCGCTCTTGCTCGACGCGTTCGAGGAGCTTGGTGCCGCGTCGCTTGAGTGACGGACCGGGGTCGGTGATGCGCTTGGGCGGTGGATACCTGACCCACCAGCGGTAGGACCGGTCGCGGCGGAGGAGGTCCACGGCATACGACCTCGCGCCACTGATGGTGGCCCCGGTGTCCGCGACGCCGAAGTCGGCCGCGACCGCGACAAACGCGGGAGTGATCCTGGCGCGCTCGTACTCGAGCCGAGCCGCCGCGCGAATCGCCCACAACGGCAGGACGATCGGGACGACGACGGTCAGCAGGATCCCGGCCACGATCGCGAAGGCGCAGAGAGCCTGCGCCCAGGTCCGGGACTGCCACCCCCACGAGTCGCGGATCAGGGCGAGCGCGAGGGCGGTGTAGCCGATGCCGTAGAGCGCCGACCAGCCCACCTGGACCCCGACCGGGTGCGCCACCCGCCCGAACGCCCAGCTCACCGTGTCGGCGCTGCGGTCCTCGGCCAGCTGCTGCAACGCGAACGCGGTCACCCCCGCGATGACCACACCGCTCACGGACAGCAGGATGCCCACGACCAGGCACAGCGTCCAGTGGTCCTGGAGGGTCTCGAAGACGCGGTCCCACCCCGACGACGTGACCCAGATGGCGAGCCCGAACGGCGCTGCGACCAGGGCCAGTCGGATGAGGGCGAGGTCGAGGTAGCGCGACACTCCCCGGAGCCGCCACCAGATGCCTTGGGCGAGGTGCACCCACGTGTTCGAGCTCGGGTGCTCCGGGGGCAGCACACCCGCCCGGACCGCGAGGCCACCCAGCGCGGCATACGGGCTGCCCATCACCGCCGGGATCGACCCCAGCAGCATGAGCCCCAACGAGAGCACCACCGTGGCGATGACGACCGTGGCGCCCTGGATCGCGCCGCCGGCTTCCGTGGCGTCCTCCCTCGCCTGGGTGACCGCCTCGGCGACCAGCGGGACGAGCGGGGTCAGCAGCACGAGTCCGTGCAACACGGTGCCCGATCTCATTGCCCCGTAACTGAATCCGAGGATCAGCACCCCGAAGCCGATCGCCGTCGCCGGCCCCGACACCGCGGCGGGCAGTGCGCCGAAGAGGGACAGCACCACGAGGACGCCACCCAAGGCCAGCCCGAGCGTCGCCAGGGCACGGGCGACACCGCGACTCGTGAGCCCGACGACGCCCCAATAGACCACGAGCATGAGTCCCCGCAGGGTGCGGGTGAGCAGACGGAGCGCGCCGAGGCCGGAGCGCGGGGAGTCGAGCGTGGTCGCGGCGACGGCAGCAGCGGTGGTGACGGAGCGGATCAGCAGGTCGCTGCTCACCTCCGACGCCAACGTCTCGCGCCCGACACCCGCGCGGTCGAACGCCGCGAGGGTCTCGATCTTCTCCGCCTGCGTGAGCGGGCTCCCGTCGCGCACCTTGGTGGACACCCCGTCCAGGAAGGCCGCGTCAGCCTTGACGAGGAGCTGCCCGCGGGAGCGGGAGCTGGCACCGTCGACCTCGTCGCCACGGATCGCCCCGAGCAGGGCGGGCAGGTCCTCCGGCACCACGTCGAGGTGGATGGCCCACGCGAAAAGCGCTGCGAGAGAAGGCATCGAGGGCGGCAGGTCACCGGGCGGGGTGTCCGGGTTGAAGGTCAGGGTCAGCTCGGCGACCGCCTCCTCCCGGAGCTTGGTGAGTCTCGGGTCACTCGCGACGATCGCGGACCCCTCACCGAAGAGCGACACGACCAGGCCGTCGACCGTCTGCTGGGCGAGTGTGGCCGGTGGTCCGGTGACGAGGTACCCGGAGAGCTCGGCCGCGCGACGCACGCGTGACGGGTCCAGCACGGTGAGGCTCAGCACGGACGCTGCGTCGAGCCGGCCCCAGATCCAGTCGTTGAGGCGCCATGACCGTTTCAGGAAGCCACCGAACCGCAGGACCGCCATCCCACCGAGCTTGTCGTCGGCGGTGATCGAGTGTCGGGCGAAGGCGTTCGCGGTCTGTGCCGACAGCTGCACCAGGTCGACCGCGACGGTCGAGCCGTCCGTGGTCTCGTCGCCGAGCGCGGTGCTGGCGACCTCCAGCTGCAGCAGCCGGGTGAGCACCTGCTCGGCGTCAAGCGCCTTGGCGCCCCCCTTGCCGCCGCGCTCGGCCTCCGGCACCAGGAAGTCGTGCCAGGCGAGCAGCCCGTCGTCCGGGGTCATGCACCCGTCGGCGTCCGGCGACGCGGGGAGGTAGGGCACGATCCCCACGAGGCAGTCGACCACGGTCAGCACGTGGCTGCGGACCGCCCGGCCGACGTGACCGGGGTCCTCGCGGACCGAGGCCAGCCGCTTCTGGAGGCCGCGCAGCACCTCCGCCGCCCGCGCGTCGGCAGGGCCTTGCGCACCAGTCCGGGCGCGCACGATGGCGGCTTCCCGCGCGGCCAGGTCCTGGGCCTGCTGGTCGAGACCAGGCGGCTCGACGCCGAGCATCAGCACGGCGTAGCACCCGAGCCGGAACTCCCAGTAGGACTGGTTCGGCTCGAGGGTCACCAGCACCTCGTCGGTCTCCCAGTCGTCGTCGATCAGCCCGCGACAGTCGGTGAGGCGGACCGACTCCTCCGAGACCACCTGGAACGCGTTGGCCACCTTCTCGTACGCCGGACCGGGCTCCAGCACCCAGATCAGGCGGCGGATCAGGTCGATGCCGGCTTCGGCGATCCGTTCGGCCCCGCTGTTGCCCCAGGCCCAGCCCGGCCCGCGGTCGGGGTGGGCGGCGTCGGGCACGTGTTCCGGCACATACGGCATACCGATGTTGCCTGGGTCGTCCAGCGCCCGCTGTGCGTTCTGCGCCGCCTGCCGCACCCGTTCGTAGCTCCACGCCGACACCTCGGCACTGGCCAGGTCGATGTTGGCCGCCCTCGCGTCGAGCAACCGCCGGGCCAGGTCACGAGCGGCCCGCCACTTGCGCAGCCTCCGATAGTGCGGGAACAGCGAGCCCGCGAGCGACTCCACCGTCTGCCGCCCTGCAGGCCCATGGACCTCGTCGGGCGGGTTCGCTTGCGCCGCACCACCTTTCGTCGCCTCATGCGCTCCTTGGTATGCCGCGTCTGCGCCTTCGGCTGCCGCGTCGCCTTGGCGACCGGTGCCGCTCTGCGCCTCCGCGATGGTGAGCAGGATGTCGGTGCGGGTGCCTCGTCGCCCGGCAGCGGCGCGGTTGTGCTGCTCGATCTCCTCGACGAACGTCCGGCCCCCCTGCGCGGACAGGGACGACAGCACCCCGGTCAGCGTCTCGCGAAGGGTTGGCGGCGCATCGAGGGCGTCAGCCGGGTCCTCCCCCGGCATCGGCGCGTGGGGGTAGACCAGCAGCATGACCCGCCGGACCGGACGATCGGCGGGCATCGCCTGGATCGCCCTCAGCGCGTAGTGCGTCGGGGTGTTGGCCAGGAGGCCGCCGTCGACGGCGAACCGGGACCGGTCGCGGCTGTGCCGGACCTCCCCCCACGACGCGACGACCGACTCCAGGTCGGGACGCACCTTCTGGTCGTCGGCTGAGCGCGCTGAGACCCGGGTCGCCGGCTGGCCCTTCTGGGCGGGCTTTCGACCCTCGCCCACCGGCACGAAGGTCGGCTCGAAGGCCACCGGGAAGCTGGCGGAGGCGCGGGCCGCCAGCGCGAGCTCCGCCGCGGTCGCGCGGATCCGGTCCGGGGAGAACGGGTCGGGCAGCGGCTTGTCGGTGCCCGGATCACGCTCCGGGGAGGGCCATCGGCTCCAACGCAGCCGACCCGCGTGCAGGGCCTGCGGCAACGGCTGGCCGAGGGCGTCGGTGGTGACCAGCTGGTTGCCCTGGAGCACGGTGGTGGCCATCGTCAGGTCGATCGGCGCCTGCGCCGCTGTCGTCGTCTTGAGTGGCCAGGCAAGGGCACCGAGGGCCTTGCTCAGCTCGGGCAGGAAGTACTCGTCGCCTCGCATCAGCGAGGACGGAGAGCCCACGAACGGCGTCCGGAGCAACGTCTCCAGCTGGCCCTGCTCGATCCACAGGTCGCGCAGCGTCGCGATCCGGGCGGCCTGGTTCACCTGCGCCAAGGCGAGCGCAGCGCCGTTGATTCCGCCAGCCGACGTGCCGGCGATGACGTCGACCCGGGCGACGCAGCCAGCCAGTCGCAGCATCAGGGCATAGGGACTGTCCGGCTTGTCAGGATCGGCCTTGGCGAGCCGGTCCAGCTCGGTGACCGTGCCGCCCATCCACACCGCGAGGCTGACCCCACCGTTCAGCACCACGCCGAACCGGACCTCCTCGCGAGGGACGTCCTTCAAGTCGGCATGGCCTGCCAGCCCGGAAACGTCGTTCGTCATCGTGACTCCTTCGAGCCGTGCTGCTGAACTTCGATTCGCTCGTGAGGGCCGCGGAGCAAGGCAGACTCAGCTGTGGGCTTGTGAACGCCCTCATCACCCACCGGTCGACGCGGGAACCGCCGTCCACCTACGAGCCATTGTGTGGCGCAGTGAACCTCGAAGGTTCGTCCATTTGCATGAGTCGTTGTGCAACTGCGAGCGTTCTACTGAATGTTGTTGTCTGCAGGCCGAGGGTGGATCTGATGGGCAAAGAGACTCGCGACGGTGACCGCGACTTTCCCCCGATCCGGCCAACCCCGAATCACTTTGAAGAGTCCGGAGCGGACTCTGACGAGGCGGCCGAAGGGGCTGAACACCCTGACGGCGAGCAGGCCGAAGGAGTGGAGGAAAGCTGATGGACATCCTCGCTTTGTCATTGACTGATGAGAAGCCAATCCGGCCTACGCCAAGGCCGCTCAACCCGAAGCCACGGCCCATACCCGATCCACCGCCCGAGGTTGCTCGGTCGAACTAGCTCGAGCACTGAGGGGGTTACCGGTGCCGACTGAGGCGTCAGATGAGCGCTCTCGGGTGCTCGAACAGGCAAACGCGCTCCTCTCGAGCTCGTCCAAGTGGCTCATCGCGGCGCTGGGAGCAATCGGCGCCGTCCTGGTCGCGGGGAGCCAGCTGTCCAGCCTCGGCAGCCTGCCGCTGGGGCCGAGGTTCACCGCCGCACTGGTCGGACTCGCCCTGGGTCTGGTCGGCGTCATCTGGGCGATCTGGCGGGTGCTCGACGTGCTCGCTCCGCGGCGGTACACGATCAGCGAGCTGTCCGCGGAATGGGTCCGTTCCGGGGCCGTGGCGGACGAGGGCGTCAGGGGGTGGTGGAAGCGATACCGCCATCCGGTCCCCGACTGGTTCGCCCGAAACTCGGAGCACCTTGCTGGACAGGACTCTCCCAAGGAGCTCCTCAAACACTGGAAGAAGAGCGAGGAGAAACGCAGGCCCGATCGTCAGGCCGCCCTGGAGGCCATCAACAACATGGTCGCACTGGCGACGTACACGCGGGCTCGCGTCGCGTTCGCCCGGATGAAGCCTGCCCTGGCGCTGGCGATGCTCCTGGCCGCGGCCGGCATCAGCGTTTTTGCCTGGGCTGCCAACCCTCCTGAGAAGTCTCCCGCCACCCTGCGCAACGCGGACCTGTCGGGCGCCGACCTGACGGGGGTGTCGCTGGCGGGCGCCGACCTCACGGGGACGAACCTGACAGGCGCCAACCTGAAGGGCGCCGTGATGAAGGACGCGATCCTGAAGGACGTCACCTGGTCCAACACGACGTGCCCGGATGGCACCAACAGCGAGGACACCGCCTCAGCCAGCGGCAAGGACGGCTCCTGCGAAGGACACCTCGTGCCATAGCTCGCATGGCGGCTCTAACGTTGCTACCAGTCCACCGTCCTGCGGCTCGTTGCGCGGCGCAAGAAATCCCGAGGTGGTCGCCATGGCACCCGTCCTCAAGTCTGTTCGGCTCCCCACCGGGGTGACGCTTCCGTATGCGGAACAGGGGGATCCGGCGGGCGTGCCCATGCTGTTCCTGCACGCGATCGCAGACTCGTGGCACAGCTTCGAACGCGTCCTGGCCCATCTGCCCGACTCCATCCACGCCTTCGTGCCAACGCAGCGGGGCCACGGCGACGCGACCCGCCCAGCAACCGGCTATCGGCCTGCGGATTTCGCGGCGGACATGCTCGCGTTCCTAGATGCCGTTGCCGTCGAGGCAGCGGTCTTCGCGGGCGGCTCCAGCGGGGGTTTCATCGGCCGCAGACTGGCGATTGACCACCCTGAGCGAACGCTGGGGCTGGTGCTGTTGGGCTCCCCAGCAACCCTGCAGGGCAAGCCGGATCTTCTCGAGCTGTGGCACTCGACACTGGCCACGCTGACAGATCCCATCGATCCCCAGCTCGTCCGCGATTTCGCGCAGAGCTGCCTTGCCCAACCGGTCCCGGCCCCGTTCTTCGAGACCATCGTTCAGGAGAACCTCAAACCCCCGGCGCGGGTGTGGACAGCGACCTTCAAGGGACTCCTGGAGGACAACTCCTTCCGGGAGCTTCACCACATCAACGCTCCGACGCTGGTCGTCTGGGGGGACCAGGACGCAATCCTTCCCCGGAGCGACCAGGAGTCAATGACGGCCGCAATCCCCAACTCACGACTCCTGGTCTACCCCGGGGCGGGACACGCCTTCTACTGGGAGAGCCCAGAGCGCGTGGCCGGCGACCTCGCCGCCCACGTCGCGGATCTCGGCAGCCCACGAGCGCAGTCGGACTGACGCGAAGCGCCACAGCGCCGACGTTCGAACTGGGGCGCCGACTCTCTCCTCGTGGCCGCTCTCGCTACGGGCTCTGCTCTGTCCATGCGCGAGAGCGGTGCCGCCTACGACACGGGGTGCGCCGCGCGCGTCGGCAGCAAGCGGCGAGCGCCGGCAGCGGCGAGGGAGCCAAGGAGGAGCAGTAAGCCGAGCTGGATCCCCCTGAACACCAGGGCGATGACGAAGTTGACGGGCATGGGGAAGATGGGGTCGCCGCCCTCGGGCACCCAGTGGGTGAGCACGAACTGGGTGACTGTCAGCACGAACGCGCCGTAGAGCGCGCACCGCACGATGCTCGCCGCACGTCTCGTCCAGCCAATGGCGAACCCCAACACGACGGTGGCAACCACCATGGCGGCCGCGAGCTGGGCGACCAGGTCGTAGTCAGACGCGGACGGCTCCGGAGCATTGAGGAACAACGGCATCTGCGTGGCGACCAGCGCCACAAGCCACAGGATCAGTGCGACGAGCAGGGATCTGCTCCAGGGCTGCGGCAAGACCCGACGGATCACTCTCGGAAACGACGGCATGACATCTCCTTTGGGTATCCGCCTCCTGCAACGGGTTACCCCTGACTGTCCTCCCTCTCTCCATGCACGTCACCAGCCGCGGGGCCAGAGTGGGTCGTCACGGGGTCTACGGCCGTGGCCCACAGGACGACTCAAGCCCGCCCGAGCGCCTGCTCCTTCAGCTGTGGCAGCGGGTTTGCGGGTCGGCGGCGACGACTACCGTGTCGCCCACGACGTTGACTGTGTACGTCGTCGTGCACGTCGAGTGCCCGTCGCTCAGTGTGGTCCTGTGGGTCTCGAAGGAGCGACCCGCGGAGTCGACGCTGGCGAATTGCTGGGTGACGTACTGCTCCGTAGTGGTGCTCTCCTGCAAACCGGGGGCCACCACGTCCTTGATCGTGATCGTGTTGGTGACCGCCTGCGTGATCAGGAACGAGCCGCTCGGCAGCGCCCGAAAGTTGCCCACGAGATGCACTTGCTGGCAGATGGTCGCCCACCCCTCCTGCTCGTAGCACGTGTCGAGGCGGAACTGGATCGCGCCGCCTGTGACTGTCGCGCCACCGCCAGCAGCTTGCGCGGCTACCGGTAGACCCAACGTCAGGAGCACGCACGCAACCACGACAGCGATGATTCGTCGCATCATCAACCTCCAAGCACTCACTCGCCCGGAGTCAAGCAGGCTTGACCGCAGTCAAGAAACCATCACCAGACGTAGTCCCGAAGGACGAAGTGATCCTTGGGTGGCTGCTCTACCGTTTCGGGCAACCCACCGTCCTGCGGCTTGTGGGGAGTCGCACGAATGCCCTGTCATGGGGAGGAGGCCGTCATGAGAGCGACGGCACGCGGACTCTTGAGCACTCTCGTAGGGGTCGCTCTCAGTGTCTGGGTTGCGTTACCTGCATCCGCCGCGGTTGCGATCGTGGATGTGGGACAAGCAACCACCAACGGATATGCCGCGTCGGTCCCTGTCACGTACGTGTGCGACCCCGGTGAAGTGGTCACGGTCACGTTGGGCGTCCGCCAGAAGCACGTGCAGGGCACGACATTCCAAGGCGGCCCTGACTGCACCGGCGAGCCCCTCACGACCTCCCCCGGCACCCGAGGCGCGGGGCTGCCACGTTCGCAGCTGATCGCCTTCAACAGCGGGCCGGCGACGATCACCGTGACGGTAGAGACGTACGCTTTCGAGGCAGCTATCGGCAGTTATGTCCTCACTGGTTCCGACACAGTCGTCGAGGACCAGCTGCTGGAACGTGAGGGACCGCCCAGAGGGTGAACGGGACACGCCTGTTGCGGGTGGTGGCGGCGTCGATAGCGTGAGACGCGCACGCTACCCCACCCTCGATGGCGAAGGACGGCTCCCGTGGCCTCACGACTCACGGTCCCCGGCAACCCGGTCGCGAACCCCGACTCGGTCGTGCAAGGCGAGCACTGGCGGATCACCGTCCTCACCCCCGGCCTGGTGCGCCTCGAGTGGTCTGACGAGGGCACTTTCGAGGACCGCGCCAGCACGTTCGCGGTCAACCGCGCGCTGCCCACCCCCGACGTCGAGGTGCACCGGGACGGCGCGCGGGTCGAGCTCACGACCGACTTCCTCCACCTGGCCTATGACGGCTTGCCCTTCAGCGCCAGTGGGCTCGTGGTCACTGGCATCGCGGCGACGCCAGATGAGCACACCGTGCAGTGGCGGTTCGGCGAGCCGGCCGACGGGCTCGGCGGCACGGCGCGCACGCTCGACGACATCGACGGGGCGGTGCCGCTTGGCCCGGGAGTGGTGTCGCGCAACGGGATCGCGGTCATCGACGACTCCGAGTCGTTCCTCATCGAGGACGGCGCAGCCGCACCTCGGAAGCAAGGCGCCACCGACCTCTACGTCTTCGCGCGTGGCCACGACTACCGCGCCGCCGTCGCCGACCTCTACGCGGTGTCGGGCGATGTGCCGATGCTCCCCCGGTGGGCGCTGGGCAACTGGTGGAGCCGCTACCACCCCTACTCCGCGGCGGAGTACCTCGAGGTGATGGACGCGTTCGAGAAGGAGCAGGTGCCGCTGTCGGTCGCGGTGATCGACATGGACTGGCACTGGGTCGACATCGAGCCGCGGTTCGGCAAGGGATGGACTGGCTACTCGTGGAACAAGGACCTCTTCCCGGACCCGCCCGCCTTCCTCGCCGAACTGCACCGTCGCGGCCTCGCCGTGACGCTCAACGTGCACCCGGCCGACGGCGTCCGCGCGTTCGAGGACGCCTACCCGCAGGTCGCCGAGGACATGGGTGTCGACCCGGCCACCGAGCGAGCGATCCCGTTCGACCCCACCGACGCCCGCTTCATGGAGTCGTACTTCACCCGGCTCCACCACCCGCTCGAGGACGAGGGCGTCGACTTCTGGTGGCTGGACTGGCAGCAGGGCTCGTTCAGCCGCACGCCCGGTGTGGATCCGTTGTGGCTGTTGAACATCGAGCACTTCAACGACTCCGCGCGCCGCGGCCAGCTGCCGCTGACCTTCTCCCGGTATGCCGGTCCGGGCAGCCACCGCTACCCCGTCGGCTTCTCCGGCGACACCCACATCACCTGGGACTCCCTCGACTTCCAGCCTTACTTCACCGCGAGCGCCTCGAACATCGGCTACGGCTGGTGGAGCCACGACATCGGCGGCCACTGGTACGGCAGCCGCGACGACGACCTCACCGTGCGCTGGGTGCAGCTCGGCGTCTTCTCGCCGATCATGCGACTGCACTCGTCGCTGCATCCCTTCATCCGCAAGGAGCCGTGGAACTTCCCGGCCGAGCCGCGCGCCACCATCGACACCTTCCTGCGACTGCGCCACCGGCTGATCCCCTACCTGCACACCATGAACGCCCGGGCGGCACGCGACGCGGCACCGCTGGTGGAGCCGATGTACTGGGGCGACCCCGGCGCCGACGAGTCGTACGACGTGCCGACGCAGTTCCGGTTCGGGACCGAGCTCGTCGTCGCCCCTATCACCACCCCGCAGCAGCGCACCCTGGGACTCGGCAGCGTGCAGGCCTGGCTGCCCGAGGGCGACTGGACCGACCTCTTCACCGGCACGCGCTACCGCGGCGGGCGCCAGCTCCGGCTGCACCGCCCGATGGAGACGCTGCCGGTCCTGCTCCGGGCCGGCGGCATCCTCCCCCTGGCCGGTGGCGAGGACCAGAACGTCGGCACCGAGCTCCCCGATCGGCTCGAGCTGGTGGTCGCACCCGGAGCGGATGGTCGTTTCGAGCTCGTGGAGGACGACGGCAGCGCCGACGCCCGCACCGCCGTCACGACGATCACCTGGGACGACACCAGTGGGACGCTCACGGTGGCGCCCGCCACCGGGGACACGGACGTGCTGCCCGCTTCGCGCGACTGGTCCGTGGTGCTGCTCGGTGCCAACGCCGTTGCGACACAAGGCGACACGAGCGTCGATGCCGAGTCGACCAGTGTCGGCACGCGGTACAGCCTGGGCGCCGTAGACACCACTGCGGGCGTCACCGTCACGCTGGGCGAGGTCGAGCCGTTCGACTGGAGCCGGACCGTCGAGCAGCTGCGGCAAGTCCTCGACCGGGCGCGGATGGACCACAACCTCAAGCGCACCGCCTTCGACCTCGTCAAGGAAGCTGACGGGCCGACGGACGCAGCCGCCCGGCTCCGCGGGCTCGAGCTCGACCACGAGGTCGAGTCAGCGCTGCTCGAGCTGGCCCTGGCCCACTACTGAGCTACGTCATGGAGCTGGAGTTCACCGGAGAGATCTGGCACTGGAAGGGTCCGTCACCGTTCCACTTCGTCACCGTGCCCGAGGAGCTCTGCGACGCGCTCGACGCGACGGCCGGGCTGGTCAGCTACGGCTGGGGGATGATCCCGGTGCGCGTCAGCATCGGCGGCACCGACTGGACGACGTCGTTGTGGCCCAAGGACGGTCGCTACATCGTGCCGCTCAAGGCCGCGGTGCGACGAGCCGAGGGGCTCGAGGTCGGCGCCACGACCACGATCCAGCTCTTCGTCGACGTCTGAGCCAGCCGCGCCGGAGCCTCGCAAGCCAACCTCGGGTGAACGGCCAGAAACGCTGTGAAAATCGGTCGAAAGCCCCCACGACCACGGGGGTGGGGGTACCTTCGCCACACCCCCGACGCCACACCCGCCTCAGCCTCCCCAGCCGCGGCACACCCCCAAGGACTCGGCATGACCACACGCGCGCGTTCCCTCCTGACCTCCTCCGCCGTCGTCGCAGCCCTGGCCGCCACCGCGCTGGTCGCGCCGACCGCCACGGCCTCCCCCGCCGCCACGGCCACCACCACGACGGTCACCACCACGGCGGCCGCTGTAAGCGCACCGACGCTCGTCACGGCATACGAGCCGTCCGCTGCCGACGCCCGCATCGTCAGCAAGCTGACCGCCCGGGCGACCACGGCGCGGTTCGGGACGCAGTTCAGCGGCGCGGTCATGGACGCGCGCACCGGCAAGCTGCTGTGGAGCAAGAACGGCAACACCGCGCTCAAGCCGGCGTCGACGATCAAGTTCGTCGCGGCCACGAACGCGCTGCGCCGCTTCGGCCCCACCTACCGCTTCACCACCACCGTCCGTCGCGGCACCCAGGCCGACCAGGTGGTCCTGATCGGCTCCGGCGACCCCGCGCTCTCGTCGACGCAGCTGGTGTCGCTGGCCAAGCAGACCGCGTACGCCATGAAGGCCAACGGCCAGCTGCGCGTGCGCCTGTATGCCGATGACACCCTCTTCGCCGCGCCGAGCCTCGCGACGGGCTGGCCCTCGACCTACATCCCCGACGAGACCACGTGGCTGCGCGCGCTCGTCGTCGACCAGCGCCAGGTCAGTGACACCACCATCGACGCGGCCAAGATCTTCGCGGCGAAGCTCAAGACCTACGGGATCACCGTCGCCAGCGTCACTCGTGGCACCGCGTCGACCGCCAACCCGGTCCTCGCGACCTCCGCGGGGCAGACGGTCGACCAGATCGTCACGCGGATGATGATGGAGTCGGACAACGAGCACGCCGAGGCGTTGCACCGGCTCGTCGGCGTGCGTTCCGGCGCCGGCAAGACGTGGTCAGCTGCCAGCTCCGCCGCCAAGAAGGGCCTGACCTACGAAGGCCTTGCCGCGACGGCGATCTACGACGGGTCGGGGTTGTCGCGCAGCGACCGACTGACCAGCATCCAGCTCGCGAAGATGGTCAAGAACACGTTCGAGCCGGCCAACCGGGTGCCGTTCCGGATCCTGCGGTCCAGCCCGGGGCTGCCGCAGGCCGGCATGACCGGCACGCTGAGGGCGTCCTACGACCGGTTCACCGCGAGCACGTCGAAGTGCGCCGCCGGCAAGGTCTACGCGAAGACCGGCACGCTGAGGGACGCGGTGGCGCTGGCCGGCTGGACGATCGGCAAGGACGGGCGCATCAAGGCGTTCGCGTTCATCATCAACGGCAACCCGACCTCGACGACGGTCATGCGACAGAACATCGACATGCTCGCCGCCACGGTCAACGGCTGCTACTGACCCGTCTCGCGGGCCAGCCTGGCCGCTGCGACCCTGGCTGCGCGCTGCCGCTCGAGCCGGCGGTGCGGGTCCTCGGCGTCACCGAGCTGCGCGGGGCCGTACAGGTGCATACCGATCCACTTGACCCGGTAGCCGAGTCGGTATCCCCACGACAGTCCTTCGCGATCAGCCTTGCTCATCTGCTCTCCCTTGGTCTGCGTCCGTATTACTTAGTGGGCTAACTATCGCTGCACTAACGATAGCCCCGGTCGGGCTAGACTCGAAATCGTGACTGCATCGACGAAGAGTGCTCGCCGCCCGTCGCCCGCTGACGGGACCGACCTCCTCCAGCTCGACCGCCAGGTCTGCTTCGCCCTGGCGGTCGCGTCGCGCAACGTGATCGCGCTCTACCGGCCGCTGCTCGAGCCGATGGGGCTGACCCATCCGCAGTACCTCGTCATGCTCGCCCTCTGGGAGGACTCACCCTTGCGGGTCAGCGAGCTGGCTACCCGACTCAGCCTGGAGCCGGCCACCCTCTCGCCGCTGCTCAAGCGGCTGGAAGCAAGCGGCATGGTCACCCGTGGACGCGACCCGCTCGACGACCGCGCCCTGGCCGTCTCCCTGACGCGCAAGGGAGCCGCGGCGCGCAAGCGTGCCGAACGCATCCCGCCCGCGATCATCGACCGCCTCGGCATGGAGCTCTCCGAGCTCGAAGCCATGCGCGACGGCCTCACCCGCCTCATCGAGGCGGCCGCACCCTCCTCATCCTGACCACGCGGCATCCCCAGGCCTGGGCGCTGAGCCGCCCTCGAGGCTCAGACCGCGCCGGTGCCACCGTCGACGTCGCCACCGATGCCCGGCGTGACCTTGAACGAGCCGGGCCTCATGTCGCCGTACTCGTCGGCCCGTCGCTCGTCGCGGGTGCGCTTGACTCCCCCTCATCCGTTGGGTTGATCGTCCGCCATGCGAGGGTGTGGGTCAACGAGTGCGCAGAAATGACCACCTTCATGGGTTGACGTTCGAACGTATGTTCGAATATGATGAGGCATGGCCATCGCACCCATCAACCCGGCGCCGCCCCTGGCGGCCGCCGATGCGGTGCGTCAGGTGCACACCGTGCTCGACCGCTGTGCTCCCGTTGACGACCTCGATGGGTATGCCGCGTCGCGCCTCCTCGGCGATGTCCAGCGGGCCAGGACCCGGCTGGAGGCGATGGAGCTCTCGCTCGTCGCCACGGTCGACAAGTCACCCGTCGCCGCCGACGCCGGGATGACCGGCACCGCGGCGTGGCTGGCCGCCCGGTCCCGACGGGATGGCGCGTCCGCCGCACGGGAGGTCTCGCTGGCGACCGCCCTCGACGACGGGCTGACGGCCACCAAGGCGGCGTTGGGCGAGGGCGAGGTGACCACCGAGCACGCCAGGGTGATCGCGACCGCCACCCAGCAGCTGCCTGCTGGACTGGCCGAAGTCGAACGAGCTGCGATCGAGGAGTCGCTCGTGGCGGTGGCCAAGCGGGTCGACCCGGCGGCGTTGCGGCGCAAGGCCCGACGAGCCCTGGAGGCGGCGCAGCGGTCCCGGGCCGAGGTCGACGCCCACGAGGACGCGGTGCTGCGCGGCGAGGAGGAGCCGACGAGCCCTGGAGGCGGCGCAGCGGTCCCGGGCCGAGGTCGACGCCCACGAGGACGCGGTGCTGCGCGGCGAGGAGGAGCACGCCCTCGCCGCGACCAGGCTGACCCTGCACGACAACCACGACGGCACCACCGCCGGACATTTCACCGTGCCCACCCTCGCCGCCACCATCCTCAAGAAGGTCGTGCAGCAGATGGCGTCGCCGCGCCGGTTCGCCCAGCAGGCGGCCCGGGACGCCAAGGCGCGAGCGGCGTCGCACGGCTCCGCGTTGACCGCCGGCCAGGTCGCCGAGGCGACCTGGGACGCGTTCCGCGCCGAGGACCTCGACTGGTCCCAGAAGTACGGGCGGGCCTTCGTCGAGCTCCTCGAGCACCTGCCCACCGACCACCTCTCCGGCAAGGTCAACGCCACCGTCCTGGTCACGCTCGACCACGACCAGCTCAAGGCCTCGCTCGGCGCGGCCCACCTCGACACCGGCCACGACCTCTCCACCTCCGAAGCGCGCCGACTGGCCTGCGGGGCCGGCCTGCTGCCGGCCGTCCTCGACGGCCAGTCCCAGCTGCTCGACCTCGGCCGCACCCAACGCTTCTTCACCGAAGCCCAACGGNCTGGCCTGCGGGGCCGGCCTGCTGCCGGCCGTCCTCGACGGCCAGTCCCAGCTGCTCGACCTCGGCCGCACCCAACGCTTCTTCACCGAAGCCCAACGGGTCGCCCTGTCGATGACCTACGACTCCTGCGCCGCCGACGACTGCGACCGCCCCTACGCCTGGACCGAACACCACCACCACGACCCCTGGGCCACCGGCGGNCGCCCTGTCGATGACCTACGACTCCTGCGCCGCCGACGACTGCGACCGCCCCTACGCCTGGACCGAACACCACCACCACGACCCCTGGGCCACCGGCGGTGCGACCGACCTCGACAACGCGGTCCCGCTCTGCGGGTTCCACCACCGCCGGATGCACCACCCCGGTTTCCACCACCAGATCACCCGAGACCCCGGCGGCCGCAAACGAGTCACCATCCACCGGCGGACATAGCCGGAGCCTGCCCTCACGCGAGATCCGCTTGCCGCCGACACCACTGCACGGAAGGCTTCCGCCCATGACCGATGACCAGTGGTTCCGCGAAGCTGTCGTCTACCAGATCTACCCGCGCAGCTTCCAGGACTCCGACGGTGACGGCATCGGTGACGTGCCCGGCATCATCAGCCGGCTCGACTACCTCCAGCAGCTCGGGGTCGATGTGGTCTGGCTGTCGCCGATCTACACCAGTCCGCAGGACGACAACGGCTACGACATCGCCGACTACCAGGACATCGACCCGACCTTCGGCACCCTTGCCGACGTCGACGAGCTGGTCGCGCAGGCCCACGCCCGCGGCATACGCATCGTCATGGACCTCGTGGTCAACCACACCTCCGACGAGCACCCGTGGTTCGTGGAGTCGCGGTCGAGCAAGGACAACCCGAAGCGCGACTGGTACTGGTGGCGGACCGCCCGCGACGGCCACACCGCCGGCGAGGAGGGTGCCGAGCCGACCAACTGGGAGTCGTTCTTCAGCGGGCCTGCCTGGGAGCTCGACGAGGCGACCGGCGAGTACTACCTGCACCTGTTCAGCCGGAAGCAGCCCGACCTCAACTGGGAGAACCCGGAGGTGCGCGAGGCCGTCTACGCGATGATGCGGTGGTGGCTGGACCGCGGGATCGACGGGTTCCGGATGGACGTCATCAACATGATCTCCAAGGTGACGTCGCTGCCCGACGGAAAGCCGCTGGCCGCCACGCCGCAGCTCGGGGACGGCACGCCGCACTTCCTGAACGGGCCGCGCATCCACGAGTTCCTCCAGGAGATGCACGCGGCGGTCTTCGAGGGGCGCGCCGAGAAGCTGCTGACCGTCGGCGAGATGCCGGGCGTCACCGTCGAGGACGCGATCCTCTACACCGACCCGGAGCGGCGCGAGGTCGACATGGTGTTCCAGTTCGAGCACGTGGGGCTCGACATCGGTGCGCACAAGTGGGACCGGAGCCGGGTCGACCTGCGCGACCTCAAGGCGTCACTCGGCCGGTGGCAGGACGCGCTCGCCGAGGTCGGCTGGAACTCGCTCTACTGGAACAACCACGACCAGCCGCGTGCGGTGTCGCGGTTCGGGTCCGACGCGCCTGAGCACCGGGTCGCCTCGGCGAAGCTGCTCGGCACGGTCCTGCACCTGCACCGAGGCACGCCCTACGTCTACCAGGGCGAGGAGCTCGGGATGACGAACGTGCCCTTCGCTTCCGCCGACGACTTCCTCGACATCGAGTCGGTCAACTACTACCGGCTCGCGTCGGGCGCGGGCGGCGACGTCGAGAGCATCCTGGCGAACCTGAGGCTGGGCAGCCGCGACAACGCCCGCTCGCCCATGCAGTGGGACGACAGCGCGCATGCGGGATTCACGACCGGGACGCCCTGGTCCCGGACGAATCCCAACTACCAGGAGATCAACGCGGCGGCCGCGGTGGCCGACGACGACTCGGTGTTCCACCACTACCGCCGGGTGATCGAGCTGCGCCACACCGAGCCGGCGATCGCGCACGGCGACTTCCACCTGCTGGCGCCCGACCACGAGACGCTGTACGCGTTCACGCGGTCGCACGAGGGCGTCGACCTGCTGGTGCTCGCCAACTTCTCGAGCGGGGACCTCGACCTCGCTGGCCCCGGCCTGGAGGGCACGCTCGATCTCGACGGCTGGGAGTCGGCCACCCTCCTGCTCGGCAACCTCGGTGAACCCACCGCGCCGACCGCCACCCTCCGCCCCTGGGAAGCCCGCATCCTCAAGCGCTGAGCTGAGAGCTGGCCTGCAGCGCTGACTGCCACGTCGCTGGTCGGGGACGGGCGCAAATCCCCCGATTTGCCGTCTCGGCGCTCGCGACTGTGCCAATATCGCGGCGTGATCAGAGCAGAACTGGGGTTGGGGATCCTGGGCACGGCGTTGTGGATCTACTGCCTCTTCGACGTGATCATGACCGATGAGTCGCGGATCAGGAACCTGCCCAAGGTGACCTGGATCTTCGTCGTGCTCATCACCTCGATCGTGGGGGCCGTGGCGTGGCTGGTCGCCGGGCGACCGCAGACGCCGCAGCGGGGCCTGCCGTACAAGGGGAACACCGGTTCGGCGTACCCGGAGTACGAGCGGCCGGGGCGGTTCGTGCCGACGAACCCGGACGACGACGCGGAGTTCCTGCGGAAGGTGCGCGAGCGGGCCGAGGCGCAGACGCAGGAGGCGAAGCGGCAGCGGCTCGAGCGGGAGCGGCTGGAGGCCGAGCAGATCGAGCGCGAGCGGGAGCGTCGTCGGCAGCGGAGCGCTGACCCTGCGGCCCAACCAGGACCGACTGGACATCCAGAGCCGACCGTCAACCCGGACCCGACCGCCAAACCCGAACCGACGGCCACACCAGAACCAACCGCTGACCCGACCAGCGACTGAGTTCTCTTCTCCGTCAGGCGTCCGGGGTGGCGTCGCGGAGGGCTTGCAGGACCTTGGCATCGATGCCGTCGGGGGTCATCCGCATCTCGTAGTTCGCCTCGCTGGCCCACGACGTCAAGGCGCTTGACGTCTCGCCGGAGTAACCCAGCGACGAGAGCCGCACGGCCACCTCGTCGGCGAGCTCGCCCTCGAGCGGGCTGACGTCCTCGGGGCCACCGAAGGTCAGGTCGTTCATCCGCAGCAGGCGGGCGAGCTCCTGGGGCGCGTCCGCGTGGTCGTCGACGCGGAGGTCGGCGAGCACCCCGCAGTGGTCGTACCCGGCGCCTGGCTGCACGGCATACAGGGCAGCGCCTTGGCGGCCCCGCGAGTCGCCGCCGGCTGCGTCGCCGGCGAGCAGGGCCGCGATGAGGCGGTCGGTGAGGGACTGGCCCGCGGAGGCCAGCCACGCGGCCTCCATCTCGGAGACCACGTCGGGCCCGGTGAGGATGTTGCCCTGGATGGCGTAGCCGCCGGTGGCGTCGCGGCCGCACACGCCGCCGGCCCAGTCCAGGCAGGACTCGCCGGTGTACGTCGCCTGCGAGTCGACTCCGACGACACCCAGCTGCCGGTGCGCCCGGTCGGGGTCGGGCGTGGTGCAGGCGGTCACCGCCCGCTCAGCGGCGGCTCCACCCGCGAGGGCGTCGAGGGCGGTCGAGCGGTAGGCGACCCGCGCCATGGCCTGGGTCGCGACGGCCCCGACCCCCAGCCGCACCTCGGGCACGACCGCCCCCACGAACGGGAACTTGCTCGCGACGGCGACACCGAAGGCGTCACCGACCTGGCCGACGATGGAGAAGGTCATGCGCCGACCGTAGTAGCGATGGGGCGAGTGCACGATTGGGGGACGACGCTGCGCACCTGCGAGAATGGGGCATGGCCGCGAAAACGACCAGGACCGAATCGAAGAGCACAGATCTGAGCAGCGACAGCACCACGAAGACTCTTCTGGCCTGGACCACCCTCGCGCCACTGATAGCCATCGTCGCGCTCGTGCTGACCTGGGGGCGGCACCTCGGCACCCTTCCGGTGATCATCGTGGCGGCCGCGCTGGCTGCTGCCGTGCTGGCTGCGGTGCACCACGCGGAGGTCGTCGCGCACCGGGTCGGGGAACCGTTCGGCTCGCTGGTGCTGGCCGTCGCGGTGACGATCATCGAGGTGGCGCTGATCGTCACGCTGATGATCAGCGGCGGCAAGGACACCGCGTCGCTGGCCCGGGACACCGTGTTCGCGGCGGTGATGATCACCTGCAACGGGATCGTCGGGCTGTCGTTGTTCGTGGGGGCGGTGAAGTACCGCCTGATCTCGTTCAACGCAGAGGGCACCGGTGCCGCGCTCGCCACGGTCACCACGCTGGCCGTGATGACGATGGTGGTGCCGACCTTCACGACCAGCGCGCCGGGTCCGGAGTTCACCAGCTCGCAGCTGGTGTTCGCGGCGGTCATCTCGCTGGCGCTCTACGGCATGTTCGTGTCGACCCAGACCCGGCGGCACCGCGACTTCTTCCTGCCGGTGGCCCACGACGGCGAACCACTCGACGACGAGCACGCCGAGCCGCCCACGAACCGCGAGACCTGGACCAGCCTCGGCCTCCTGCTGGTCTCGCTGGTCGCCGTCGTGGGGCTGGCGAAGGTCGAGTCGCCGGCCATCGAGTCAGGGGTCGCGGCGGCTGGGTTCCCGCAGTCGTTCGTGGGTGTGGTGATCGCGCTCCTCGTGCTGCTGCCGGAGACGCTCGCCGCCGCGCGTGCGGCCCGCGGCAACCGGATCCAGACCAGCCTCAACCTCGCGCTCGGGTCGGCGATGGCCAGCATCGGCCTGACCATCCCGGCGATCGCGATCGCCTCGATCTGGCTCGACGGCCCGCTGCTGCTCGGGCTGGGACCGGTGCAGATGGTGCTGCTCGCGCTCACCGTCGTGGTCAGCGTGCTGACCGTGGTGCCCGGGCGGGCGACGCGGCTGCAGGGCGGCGTGCACCTCGTGCTCCTCGCTGCGTTCGTCTTCCTTGCCGTGAACCCCTAGCTCGCCTCAACCCTTGGCGCGCCGTCAACCCCTGGCGCTGTGGTTTGACCCACGCTGTATGCCGCTGCGTCCGGGGCCGCACGCGGCATACCGTGGGTGGATGGCCACCATCGAAGCCGTCCTGGGGGACATCACCACCCAAGGCGTCGACGCCATCGTCAACGCCGCGAACTCCTCACTGCTCGGCGGAGGAGGGGTCGACGGCGCCATCCACGCTGCCGCGGGGCCGCGGTTGCTGGAGGCGTGCCGGCGGGTCCGGAACACCACCCACCGCGACGGGCTCGACGTCGGCGACGCCGTGGCGACGTCGGCGGGCGACCTGCCGGCGCAGTGGGTGATCCACACCGTCGGGCCGAACAGGCACCGCGGCCAGACCGACCCCGCCCTGCTGGCGTCGTGCTTCACGCGCAGCCTGCAGGTCGCGCGCGACGTGGGGGCGCGGAGCGTGGCGTTCCCGGCGGTGAGCGCGGGGGTCTACGGCTGGGACTCGGCGGACGTGGCGCAGATCGCCGTCGACGCCGTGCGGGCTGAGCTGGGCGCCGCGGAGGGTGTTGACGCGGAGGGTATTGACGCGGACGCAGCCAGCGCAGGTGGGATCGAGCTGGTGCGGTTCGTGCTCTTCAGCCGGCTGACCCTGAGCAACTTCGAGACCGCCCTCGCCGCGACTTCCTAGCGGTGGTCAGGCGCCGGCGCTCATCGACTCGTGGTCGCCGTTGAGGGCCGACTCGATGAGCTGGCCGATCACCTCGGGGGTGTGCGCCCCGGAGAGCGCCACGCGGCGGTTGGCGATGAAGAAGGGCACCCCGGTGATGCCGATGTCGGTTGCTGCGGCCTCGTCGGCGCGCACGTGGTCAGCGAACTCGTCGCCGGCCAGCACCGCGGAGACGCGGCGGCCGTCGAGGCCTGCCTCCGCGCCGAGCCGTTGCAGGGTCTCGATGTCGTCGATGGCCTTGCCCTCGGAGAAGTGCGCGCTGTAGAACCGCTCGAGGACGGCCGCCTGGAGCGCCGGACCACCCTGGGCGAGACCGAGGGCGACCAGCCGGTGGGCGTCGAAGGAGTTGGCGCGGAGCTGCTTGTCGACGTCGATGTGCACGCCGTCGGGGCGACCCATCACGGCCGGGCGCTCGGCGATCTCACGGGCGCCGTCGAGGTCGGTGCGGTAGCGCTGGGCCAGCCAGGCCAGGACCGTCTCCCCGGTGCTGTGCGCGGCCTTCGGGTCCAGCTCGTAGGCGTGGTAGGTCACGGTCACCTCGGCCGGGTGCGCGCTCTCGGCGATGGCGAGCTCGAGCCGCCGCTTGCCGAGGTAGCACCATGGGCAGACCACGTCGGCCCAGACATCGATCTCCACTGCGTTGCTCGTTGCTGCGTTGCTCGTTGCTTGGTTCATCGCTACGTCCAGGTTCGTCCGTCCACCCACGTTCATCGCTCCATCCTCACACGACGGCGCAAATGGGGCACGGGCACCCGGGTGAGCACGCGGCATACCCACGAGGCGCCCAACCCCTCGCCCGACGCCGCCCAACGCCACGGGTAACGCCGCAGGCCCCCGGCCGCCGGAGCGGAGGGGGCCTGCGGTGCGTGGCTCGACGCGTTGTTCGACGAACTCGTGGGTCAGGGACGACCGTAGGTGACGTTCGAGGACCAGATCGAGCGGAGGGCGACGGCCTTGCCGCTGCGCGGGGAGTCCCACATCATGCCGTTCCCGGCGTAGATGCCCACGTGGTAGGCGGGGCTGCCGAAGAAGACGAGGTCTCCCGGCTGCGGGTTCGAGACGCGGGTGGTGGCCTGCTTCTGCTCCTCGGCGGTGCGCGGGAGGCTGATGCCGACCCGGCCGAAGACGTACTGCGTGAAGCCGGAGCAGTCGAAGCCGGTCGACGGGCTGGTGCCGCCGTAGGAGTACATCAGGCCTTCGTACTGGGCCGCGATGGCCAGCACCCCGCCGGCAGCGGGCTTGAGGCTGGTGTAGTCCTTGCGAGCCGTGGACCGGCTGGCGGCCTGGACGGTGCGCTCGGGGACGACGCGCACGACCGGCTTGGGCTTCGGCTTGGCGGTCGCCTTGAAGCCGATGACGCCGAAGGCGCTGGAGGCCGCGGGAGCCGCGGTCTCGGGGGCCTGGACGGCGACCGGCGCGGCGGTGGTGGCGCCCTTGGCCCGCGGGGCCGGAGCGGCACTGGCGGCCGAGGCGGGAAGAGCGAACGAGGCGACAAGACCACCGGAAGCGGCGATGACCGCTGAGGTCTTGACGGCCGGCTGCGCGGCGCTGGCCACGATGTCGGACAACTCGGAGACGGGGTTGAAACGGCCCGGCGCGCGGTGGCGGCCAGAACTGTGTGAAGCCACGATGGATGAACCTCCAGCGCCTACGAGGTGAGCTGTCGGGTTCGGGTGGAGGTAGATCACCCGGCCTCCACGGTTGTCACCCGACCTTGCGGGCGCGTGCGTGGAGACTTAACCCCAAGGACCTTTTCGTGAAGAGAAGGCCCAAAGTTGGGTCCCCCGCTCCTGCCAAGCGGTTTGTACTGAAGGACTCGGGCGTGGTGACAGGACTAGGCGTTTCCACATCGAGCCGATTCCCCCTAGGGGGTGAGGGAATCGCAGCCACCGTACACAAGGCCCCGCGGAAAGTCACGTTGAGGTCACGGAGCGCCCAAGAAACCCCAAGGTGACGTCTCCCACAGTTCAGTCGCCGTGCTCAAAACCGCAGGTCAGAGGCCCGCGGCCTGGCACCCGGGCGCTCATCTGAGCGGCCCGCCGAATGGCGCGCCAGCTGGCCCTCAGGCCAGGCCTCAGACCAGCGCGCCGAACACGTGCTGGGCGACCTAGTCGGGCAGGGACACGCCGGTCGACTCGGGTGCGCCCTCGCGCACGGCCACGACCCGGCCGTCGGCGCGGTGGACCCGCACCCGCTCGCCGGGCAGTAGGCGGGCGACGGTGAGCAGGCTGAGCGCCTCGTGGTCGACCTGGACCGGCTCGCCGATCCGGCGGACCAGGACCGTCTCGGGGAACTCCCCGGCCAGCTCGGTGAGGGTCTTCAGGCCGGTGCGGAAGCCCTCGGTCGGCTCCTCGTCGCCCAGCTCGTCGAGCCCGGGGATGGGGTTGCCGTAGGGCGAGTCGTGGTGGTCCTTGAGCATGGCGAGGATCTTGCGCTCGACCCGCTCGGACATGACGTGCTCCCAGCGGCAGGCTTCGTCGTGGACGTACTCCCACTCGAGCCCGATCACGTCGACGAGCAGCCGCTCGGCCAGGCGGTGCTTGCGCATCACCCGCGTGGCCAGCAGGCGGCCGTGGTCGGACAGCTCGAGGTGGCGGTCGCCGGCGAGGCTCAGCAGGCCGTCGCGCTCCATGCGGGCCACCGTCTGCGAGACGGTCGGGCCGGAGTGGCCCAGCCGCTCGGCGATGCGGGCGCGCAGGGGGGTGATGCCCTCTTCCTCGAGCTCGAAGATCGTCTTGAGGTACATCTCGGTGGTGTCGATCAGGTCGGTCACAGGCCCAAGCCTCTCACCTGCGGCCGTCAGCGCGTCACTGATCCTTCCCGAGCGGCTCGCCGCACCGGGTCGAAGCGGGGCACCCAGTAGGCCAGCCAGCCCGTCCCCGCCAGCGCGAGGCCGCCCAGGGAGACGCAGGCGGCGGCCAGCCCGGCCTGCGCGGTGATGAGGCTGATCAGGGCAGGGGAGCCGCTACCGCCGACGACGGAGACGAACCGCCACCCGCCGAGGAACTGCGACCGCCCCCACTCCGGCGCGCTGTCGGCGCCGAGCGTCATGACGATGCCCGACCCCATGCCGTTGCCCACCGCGGCGACGAGGGCGACGAGCGTCACGGCGAGTGCGCTGTGCGTGAGGGGCAGCGAGAGCATCCCGACGCCGAGCAGGACGACGCAGGGGACCGCGACCCAGATCCGGCCGAACCGGTCCATCACCGAGCCGGCCGGGTAGAACAGCAGCATCTCCACCCCGCCGACGATGCCGAAGATGATCGCCGTGGTGCTGGCAGAGAGCCCGACGTGCTCGGCCCACAGCGGCAGCAGCACGAGGCGCGCGGACCTGGCCGCACCGATGACCATGATGCCCAGCCCGAGGGTGAGGTAGGTGCTGCGGTGGTCCCAGAGCACTCGGGCGGTGCTGACCTGGACGCGGTCGCCTGGGTCGGCCTTGGCCTGCGCCTCGTGTGCGGCGGTCAGGTCTGGCCCGAACTGCACCAGCGCAGCGGCGCCCAGACCCGCCGCGACCGCGACCGCGAAACCGGCGCGCGGACCCCAGAAGTGGATGATCGGCGCTCCGATGAACGGCCCGATGAACATGCCGATCCGGTTCACGCCGCCGAGCGTGGACAGCGCCCGCGCTCGCATCGTGGTCGGCACGGCGTCGATGAGGTAGGCCTGCCGCGCCACAGAGAAGACGGAAGAGGTGAACCCCATCGCGAACACCGTCGCCATGAGGACGGTGAGCGAGGGTGCAGTGAGCGCCACGAACGCTCCCACCGCGTCGACGGCGCTCGCCCACAGCAGCGCGCGACGCTCCCCCACCCGGTGGACCAGGGCCCCGGCCGGCACCGCGAAGAACAGCTCGGCGATCAGCCCCAGCCCGACGGTGAGCGCGGCGACCGAGGGCGACGCCCCGAGGTCGAGCGCGCTGAGGGCCACGATCGGCACGATCGCGCCGCTGCCGATGGCCGCGATGATGGTCGGCCCGTAGGCCGGGACCGCGATGCTGCGCAGGCTGAAGTCGGCACCGTCCGTGTCGGAGCTCGTGGCGTCGGGAGCGGGTCGTGACATCACCGGCCATTCTGGACCGTCCCGCGGACAGCCGCCCCACGGGTCCAGCGCCCGAACGGACCGGACCGCAGCCGGCAGCCAGCAGCCCCCCGCAGCCGCCCGCGGCGCAGAACGGTGGCCCAGTAGGTTCAGGGACATGGGTTTCGTCGTGCCGTCCCGGTTCTGTGGTCCGCCCGAGTCGGGCAACGGGGGTTGGGTCAGCGGCCATGCCGCCGCGCTCCTCGAGCCGGGGCCGGACGAGTCGGTCACCGTGCGGCTGCGCACCCCTCCCCCGCTCGACCGTGACCTGCAGGTCGTCCACGGCGAGACCGACGGACGGCGGTCCCTCGAGGTCGCCGACGGCGAGCACCCGGTCGCGCAGGCGACGGTCGGCGCCGCCCTGGCGCCGACCGGCATACCCGCGCCTGTGTCGTTCGCCGCTGCCACGACGGCGGGCGAGGGGTACGAGGGCCTGGCCGCCCACCCCTTCCCCACCTGCTTCTCGTGCGGCACGGGTCGCGAGCGCGGCGACGGGCTCCGGCTCCAGCCCGGTCGGGTCGCCGAGGGCGACGGTGCGTATGCCGCGGCGTGGGTCCCGGCTGCGGACGTCACCCTCGAGACGGTGTGGGCGGCGCTGGACTGCCCCGGTGGCTGGGCCTCCGGCATCGCCGGACGACCGATGGTGCTCGGCACCATGACCGCTCAGGTCGCGAGCCTCCCCGCGGTCGGCGAGGAACACGTCGTGATGGCGTGGCCGCGCGGCGGCGAGGGCCGCAAGTACCAGAGCGGCACCGCCCTGTATGCCGCCGACGGCCGCCTGCTCGGGCAGGCCGAGGCGACGTGGATCGCCATCAACCCCAGTGCAGTTCGACCCGCAGGAGGTAGCGCATGAGCAAGCTCGCCGTGGTGACCGGGGCCAGCAGCGGCATCGGGGAGGCCACCGCCCGACGCCTCGCCGCGGACGGCTTCGAGGTGGTCTGCGCCGCGAGGCGGGCCGACCGGATCGAGGCGGTGGCAGCCGAGATCGGTGGCCGGGCCGTCGTGTGCGACGTGACCTCGGCCGACGACGTGGCGCGGCTCGCGGCCGAGGTGGGCGAGCGCCTCGACGTGCTCGTCAACAACGCCGGCGGTGCGCTCGGCCTGGCGCCGGCGGCGGACACCGACGTGGCGGACTGGCGCGGGATGTTCGAGTCCAACGTCATCGGCACCCTCCAGGTCACCCAGGCGCTGCTGCCCGCCCTGGTCGCCTCGGGTGCGGGCACCATCCTCAACGTCGGGTCGATCGCCGGACGGGTCGCCTACGAGGGCGGGTCGGGCTACGTCGCCGCGAAGCACGCCGTGGCGGCGCTGACCGAGACGCTGCGGCTCGAGCTGGTCGACCAACCGGTGCGGGTCGAGGAGATCGCGCCCGGCATGGTGCGCACCGAGGAGTTCGCGCTGACCCGGTTCGGGGGCGACCAGGAGCGGGCCGACAAGGTCTACGCCGGGGTGTCCGAGCCGTTGGTGGCGCAGGACATCGCCGACGCGATCGGGTGGATGGTCTCGCGGCCGGCCCACGTCAACATCGACCTGCTCGTCATCAAGCCGCGCGTCCAGGCCGCTCCCCACAAGGTGCACCGCGAGTCCTGAGAAACCTGGCCAATTGGCCGGTTTTCCGCGCAATCCGCGCCCGAGAGCCCTGAGAGTCGGGCAATTGGCCGACTTCAAGGGCCCGCTCTGCCGAGTCAGGCGAGCTGCACCGTGAGCTCGATGTCGTCGCCCGACGCCCCGGCGAGCAGGTCGGCCCGGGCCACGCTGACGCCGGCCGCACGGTAGGGGTTGGCCAGGGCCGTGGTCGTGAGCTCGCGACCACCCGAGGTCACCCGCACCACGCCGGAGCCCGCCGAGCCCACCCGGTATGTGACCTGGAGACGCTTGTCTCCCAACGGGATCCGGGCGGTCAGGCCGTCGAGGCCGGGCGCCAGCACGGGGTCGAGCTCTACCCGGTCACCCCGCGACCGGACGCCGAGCAGCGTCTCCGCGAGCAGTCGCAGGTAGAGACCGGGCCCGGAGGAGTAGACCCGCCACCCGCCCTCGAGGTCGACGTCGCCGGCCATCAGCGCGGCATACCGCTTGCTGGCGTCAAGCCGGTCGTCGAAGACGCCGTCGGACGAGGAGTAGTAGGTCGTGCTCTGGCGCGGCCGGGCGCGCGGCACGCGCTCGGTGACGCCGATCGGGTTGGCCTGGCACAGCGCGGCGAAGAGCCGGTCGGCGTCGCCGACCCGCGCGAGGGCCTCGGCGTAGCGCAGGTGCGCGTGCATGTACATGAGCCCGATCTCGCGGCCCCAGAAGGTGCTCGCCTCGGCGCGCTGGAAGACGCTCATCGGCCCACCGCGGTAGGTGACGGGGCGGTCGAACAACCGCGCACCGTCAGGCCCGAGCAGGTGCTCGTCGATGAGGTCGAGGTGGTGTCGCGCCTGCTCGGGGCTGAGCAGGTCGGCCGAGATCGCGTGGATCCAGGGCAGCACGCCGTAGGTGAGTCCGGTGCGGGTGTCCCGCGGGTGCACCAGCGGCTCGGACGACCCGTCGTCGTTGAGCAGCACGTAGCCGGGCAGCACGCCGTCGACGACGAGGTCGTCGGTGATCGCCGTGTGGGCAGCGTCGGCCGCCGCACGGGCGCGGGCGACGACGTCGGGCGCGACCTCGCACGACTCCAGGCCGGCGGCCAGCGAACGCAGCGCGGTCACGAGCAGCACCGTGGTCCAGGTGGAGACGAGGCGGGCGGCCAGATGCGGGTCGGCCGGCTGGAGCGAGTCGTTCCAGTCGCCGTGGCCGTAGGCCGGCAGGGCCGACCCGGGCACCCGCACCTCCGCGACCCGGTCGAGGGCGCGGCGCAGGTGGTCCTCGACGGACACGGGAGCGGTCAGCCCGTCGTCGCCCACGAAGGGAAGGCCTTCGCTCAGCAGGGAGGTGTCCCGCGTCGCCTGCAGGTAGTCGCCCACCGCGAGCACGGGCCAGTAGAGGACGTCACCGTGGGCGTCGTGCTGGCCGGCCTCCGGGAGGGGCGGGAGGAAGTCGAACGCCTGCGGCCAGTCGCCCCGGGCGTTCTGGGCCCGGAAGATCCGCAGCAGGACGTCGCGCTGCTCGGCGTCGCGCCCGAGCGCCGTGAGGAGCCCGACCGGCCCCTGGCAGACGTCACGGGTGCCCCAGGCGCCGCCGGAGTACTGCTCCAGCCCGCGGGGCGAGAGGTAGTGGACCAGGGCGTTCTGGGTGAACCAGGGCAGGGCGGTGTCGATCCGCGCCACCTCGGCAGCCAGACCCGCGTCGGTCGCGCCCGGCGTCAGCCGCAGCGCCCCGGCGACGGTCGCCGGCCACTGCTCACCGAGGTGCTGGTCGGAGGTGGGGCGCACCTCGAGGTCGGCGGCGTCGGACGTGACCGCGAGGGTCAGTGAGAAGCGTCCCCGCGGCTCGATGTCGAGCGTCACCCAGGGCGTGCCGCGGTCCGCGCCGTCGGCGAAGAGCGGGCCGTCGCCCGCGACCGACACGGCCCCGGCCGACCACCCGAGGTGCAGGGTCGTCGAGCCGTCGCCGACCTCGACGCCCCCGTCGTGCGTGACGACGTCGTATGCCGCGGGGTCGAGGCCGTCGTCGCCGGACAGGGCGACGTTGAGGGCCACGAGCAGCCGACGAGGTGCGCCGGACAGCCAGCGCACCGACAGCCCGAGCTCGTGGGCGCCCGGGGTCGCGGTGGAGCCGACCTCGAGGGCCAGGTCGTCGCGGGCGTACCACCAGGTGGCGCCGTCGGTGCGCAGCGCCCAGGCGCTGGGCAGCTCGAGGAGCGCCCAGCCACCGGGCGCCGTCGGGTCCTCGACGAACACCCGCAGGCCGTGTGCGCGCTGCACCCCGAGGTAGCCGCGGCGGGTCGACAGCAACCGGTCGCGGCCGACGTGCCCACGGGTCAGCTGGGAGTGGAACGCCCCGGTCATCCAGAGCGTGGAGGTGAGCGTGCCGGTGTCGGGGACGAGGGCGTCGCCGGTGCGCAGCACGTGTCCGTGCGGGCGCAGGACGTCGCGCTCCTTGGCTGCGGTGACGACGTGCGAGCCGTCGCCGCCGAACCACGAGAGCAGCGCGCCGTCGGGGTCGGTCTCGACGTGGCGCGGGTCGGAGTGTCCGGTCAGCTCGGCGAGGGTGTCGGCGTCGAGGTCGTCGGCCGCGAAGGCGGGCGACGCGCTGAACAACGAGCGCGAGGCTCCGGCGCGCTTGCCACCGTCGGCAGGTCTCCGCGACAGGAGATCGCTGGTCTCGGCTTCGGGCTGGGCGAGGGCCTGCGTCGCCCACGCGGCGTCCGCACCCGACGTGGCGTCGGGGTGGTCGGGGCTGAAGATCCCGTAGAAGCCGGTGTCGTGGCGCCCGCCGGCGGCGAGCTGCACGGGGGCGTCCTGGAGCACCACCAGGGCGTGCTCGTGCTGGAGCCGGTGCGAGGGGAGCTCGGCGACGGACAGCGCCTCGGGCACCCCCGGCCGGGCGGCCCCGCGGACCAGCTGGAGGGTGTCGGTCGCCCACCCGTGCCCCTGCGCCAGCGACCCCAGCAGCAGCCAGGGCACCGCCTGGCCGGGCATGTTCTGCCGCACGGCAAGGGCCGTCCCGTGGGCCGTGGTGACGGGCGTCAGGTCGAGGTACTGGCTGACGTAGAACTCGTTGGTGCGGATCGCGTCGTAGGGCGCGAGGCCCGGGTCGTGGGTGAGGACCACGTCCGCGACGACCTCGGTGTCGCGGGTGTTCTCGACGCTGACCTGCCAGAACCACGCCGGCGCGCCCTCCGCGAGCCGGTAGCACGCGGCATACCGCAGGCCCTCCCACTCGCCGGTCGCGACGGGACCGCGCTCCGACCACGTCACGACGCTGCGGCTGGACGGTCCGAGCAGGGGCACCCAAGCGGCCGCGGCACCGTCGAGCCGGCGCAGGTAGAGGTTGGCCGGGCCTGCTTCGTGGGCACTGGCTGGGTACATCACCAGGGACGTCGCGGCTGCGTCGAGGCGGGCCAGACAGGCATCGTCGGTGAACACCGCCCGCAGCCCGGAGGCACTGGAGAGCCGGTGGTGGCCACGCGTCATCGCGTTCGTCCTGGAAGGCACCCCTCGTGTATAGCAGCGACGATGCGCCGGGCGACAAACGGAGCAATTCCCCCAGCCCGGCCCAATCTCCCCATAGCGTGCTCGCAGGCCTCTGACCTGTGGGTTCGTGGTTGGGGAATGCAACCATGAAGTTGACTGTTCAACCACTCATGACCCAGACCCACGACTCCCTGACCGACCTCGAGGCCCAGTTCGCCGCTGACCACCTCGAGCTCTCCCCCGAGGCCCAGGACCTGCTGTTCCGGGACGCCCGCACCGCCAACGCCTTCACCGACGAGCCGGTGTCCGAGGAGCAGGTGCGCGCCATCTACGACCTGGTCAAGTGGGCCCCGACGTCGATGAACAACCAGCCACTGCGGATCGTCCTCGTGCGCACCCCCGAGGCTCGCGGTCGGCTCGTCGAGCTGATGGGCGGCAACAACAAGGCGAAGACCTCGACCGCTCCCCTGGTCGCGATCCTCGCGGCCGACACCGACTTCCACGACGAGCTCGGCAAGGTGTTCCCGCACTTCGAGGGCGCCCGCGACATCTTCGCCGGCAACGACGAGATGCGCGAGGGCTCGGCCCTGCTCAACGGCACCCTCCAGGTCGCCTACTTCATCCTCGGGGTCCGCGCGGCGGGCCTCGCGGCCGGCCCGATGACCGGGTTCGACGCTGCGGGCGTGGACCGCGAGTTCTTCCCGGACGGCGCCCACCGCACCATCGCCGTGGTCAACATCGGCCGCCCCGCCGAGGGCGCCTGGATGGACCGCCTGCCCCGCCTCGACTACGACGAGGTCGTCACCTCCGTCTGACCCTGGCCGTCTCGCGAAGCCGACGACTTCAAGAAAGCTGTTGCACAGGGCGACCTTCCCGACTTAGCGTCGAGCTACACGGAAGGGAGGTGGTCCAAGAAGTGATTTCAATTTGGACGCGTGAGGTGACTGCGCGCTAGCGCACCTCGACTGCTCGAGGTCCGCCATCCGGCGCAATCCCAAGCAGTTCACCGCAGCCCGTGGGCCGCGCAGGTCGTCCCCTGCGCACGCCGAGCCGCTCGATCGCGGCGAGGCGAGGCCCACGGGCTGTTCCATGTCCGGCGACCTGTTGCCTGCCCATTGGCACCGATGCCGTCTCCGGCCTTCTGGTGACCACCGGGTGGCAACACGTCGCCCCTCACGCGACGCGTTGCCACCCGTGCTTCAGGCGAGGCGCAGCGCGGCAGCCTCCGCTGCGAGGGCCTCGATCCGGGCCCAGTCCTCTTGCGCCACAGCGTCTTTCGGTGTCAGCCAGGAGCCGCCGACGCAGCCGACGTTGGGCAGCGCGAGCCAGGCCGCGGCCGTCTCGGGCGTGATGCCGCCGGTCGGGCAGAAGCGCAGCTGCGGACACGGCCCGGAGACCGCCGACAGGTAGGGGCGCCCACCGCTGGCCTCGGCCGGGAAGAACTTCATCGCCTCGAGACCCGCCTCGGCGAGGGTCAGCATCTCGGTCAGCGTGCCCGCGCCCGCGAGCAGGGGGAGGCCGCTGGCCAGGGCCGCCTCGAGCAGCCGCGGCGGCGAGCCCGGCGTGACCAGGAACTGCGCGCCGGCATCCTTGACCTGCTGCACCTGCGCGGGCGTCACCACCGTGCCCGCACCGACGACCATGCCCTCCACCTGCGCGGCCACGGCCTCGATGGCGCCGAGCCCGGCCTCGCTGCGCAGCGTGATCTCGATGACCGGTATGCCGCCGCGCACCAGTGCGCGAGCCAGCGGCACCGCCTGCTCGACGGTGTCGACCACGACGACCGGGATCACCGGAGCCAGGGCCAGGACGTCGGCGCCGTCGCGCAGGACAGTGCGGCCCGCTCCTGGATCGGTGGTGGTCACGCTGGTGGTGGTCACGCCGGTGGTGACGTTCGTGGTGGTGGCGCTGGTGGTCATCGGGTCTCCTCCGAGGTCAGGAACGGTGCGGCGTCGGCCTTCTCCCACAGCCTCCCGAGGCTGCCGAAGACGTGGGCCCCTTCGTCGGCCCGGCCGACCGCGCCACGCATGGCCGCGAACAGCTCACGGCCGGTGCCGATGCCCTCCTCGCTCACCCGGGGCGACGGTACGCGGGCCGCGAACTCGTCCTCGTCGACCAGCACGTCGAGGCGACCGGTCAGCGAGTCGACCCGCACCACGTCGCCGTCCTGGATCTTGGCGATCGGCCCGGCATGCACCGACTCGGGCGTCACGTGGATGGCGGCCGGGATGGCGCCCGACGCCCCACTCATGCGGCCGTCGGTGACCAGCGCCACGGCATACCCGCGCTTTTGGAGCACCCCGAGCGAAGGGGTCAGGGCGTGCAGCTCGGGCATGCCGTTGGCCGACGGGCCCTGCTCACGGATGACGACGACGACGTCGCGGTCGAGCTCGCGCCGCGAGAATGCCTGGAGGAAGCCGACCTGGTCGGTGAACACGCGGGCCGGCGCCTCGACGACGCGGTGCTCGGGCGCCACCGCGGACACCTTGATGACCGCGTGGCCCAGGGTGCCGCCGAGGACCCGCAGGCCCCCGTCGACGCTGAACGGGTCGTCGGCCGCACGCAGCACGGCAGGATCACCGGATTCCGTTGCAGCATCGACGAACTCGAGCCGACCGTCGACCAGCACCGGCCGCTGGGTGTAGCGGCGCAGCCCCGGACCGGCGAGGGTCAGGACGTCCTCGTGCAGGAGCCCGTTGTCGATGAGGGTGCGCACCAGGAAGGCCGTGCCGCCGGCTGCGTGGAAGTGGTTCACGTCGGCCGGGCCGTTGGGGTAGATCCGGGCGACGGAGGGGACGGCGGTCGACAGGTCGTCGAAGTCCTCCCACGTCAGGTCGATGCCCGCGGCGGCAGCCATCGAGATGAGGTGCATCGTGTGGTTGGTCGAACCACCCGTGGCGAGCAGCGCGACGACGCCGTTGACGATCGCCTTCTCGTCGACGACCTGGCCGATGCCGTAGGGCGTGTCGGAGGCCGCGATCTCGGCGACCCGCTCGGTGGTCGCGGCCGTCAGGGCGTCGCGCACCGGGTCGTCGGGGTGGATGAACGCCGCCCCGGGCAGGTGCAGGCCCATCACGTCCATGAGCATCTGGTTGGAGTTGGCGGTGCCGTAGAAGGTGCAGGTGCCGGGCGAGTGGTAGGACGCCACCTCGCTCCCGAGCAGCTCGTCGCGCCCGACCTCACCGGCCGCGAAGGCCTTGCGGGTCTCGGCCTTCTCGGCGTTCGAGCGACCCGATGCCATCGGGCCGGCGGGCACGAGGGCGGTCGGCAGGTGGCCGAACGCCAGCGCCCCCGCCACCAGCCCGGGCACGATCTTGTCGCAGACGCCGAGCATGAGGACGCCGTCGAACACGTCGTGGCTGAGCGCGATCGCCGCCGACATCGCGATGACGTCACGGCTGAACAGGCTGAGCTCCATGCCGGCCCGCCCCTGGGTGATGCCGTCGCACATGGCGGGCACACCACCGGCCACGCGGGCGACCGCACCGACCTCGCGGGCGGTCTGCTTCATCGCTGCGGGGTAGTGCTCGAACGGCGCGTGCGCCGAGAGCATGTCGTTGTAGGACGTGATGATGCCGAGGCTCACGCCGGTGTCGGCGGCCATCACGGTGCGGTCGCTGCCGCCGCACGCGGCGACCGCGTGGGCGAGGTTGGAGCACCCGAGGTCGGTGCGCGCCGGGCGCAGGCTCAGCTCGGAGGCAGCGCGTGAGATCCGCTGCAGGTATGCCGTGCGGCTGGCCTGGCTGCGGTCGGTCACCCGGGCGGTGACGTCGGCGACGACGGGGTGGAGGGCAGGGGGCGGCGGGGTCGGCGGAACGGCGGTGGGGTCGGCGGGCGCCATGGGGCTCCTCGGATTCGGCGGTCGGGACGGGGACCGCGCGAACGGCGACGTTGGCGCGCGCGTGTGATTCCGTTCACAAGTGTGAGGCAGGCCACTCGCTGCTTTCCGACCGTCCCGGGATACGGACGAGTAGAGATTTCCGGTTCGAGGTAATCCGCTACCGGAATCCGGCCGCCGAATACCTCGAACCCGGCAGGATGAGGCCATGACGGACTGGATCGAGGAGACCATCGAGCGGGTGGAGAACGTCGTCTACCTCGCGGTGGCGGTGATCCTGTTCGCCGTGGCGGCCGTCGTGATCGGCAAGACGGCCCTGACCTTCGGCGACCTCGGCAGCGGCACCGTGGTCGAGGTCGTGGCCGACATCCTCGACCTGCTCCTGCTCGTCTTCATCGTCGTCGAGCTGTTGTTCGCCGTGCGCACCACCCTGAACCGGCGCGAGCTGGTGGCCGAGCCGTTCCTCCTCGTGGGGATCATCGCCTCGATCAAGGAGATCGTCGTGCTCTCGGTCAAGGCCCCCGACCTGCTGGGCAAGCCCGAGTTCGCCGACACCCTCCGGCTGATGGGGCTGCTGTCCGGCACGATCATCCTGCTGGCCCTGGCGTCGTTCCTGTTGCGGCGCAAGGAGCGCGAGCCCAGCGAGGGCGCCAACTCCGGCCACGGCGCCGACGACGAGGTCCAGACCGAGTCCCACAACCCCGGTTCGATGTAAACGCGCCGGAGATCTCCGGCGCGTTTACATCGAACCGGCAGGGGGATCCCGGGTCTTCAGGGCTGGCGGCGGCTCAGGGCCCAGGCGTCAGCGTCGTCGAGCGAGCCGGGCGCGACCCGGCTGAAGACGAGCCGGTCGTGCAGCCGGTTGCGGCGGCCGCCCCAGAACTCGACCTCGTCGCAGACCACCCGGTACCCGCCCCAGAAGTCGGGGACGGGCACGTCGGTGGGGTCGCCGTGGTCGGGGAACTGCGCGGCATACCTCGCGTAGGCGTCCTCGAGGCCCTGGCGCCCCTCGATGGGCTGGGACTGGCGCGAAGCCCATGCCGAGATGCGTGAGGCCCAAGGGCGCGAGCCGAAGTAGCCGGTGACCTCGTCGCGCGACAGCAGCTCCGCGACGCCCCGGAAGCGGATCGCCCGGTACATCGCCGGCCAGGTCAGTGCCGCCGCGAGGCCCCCGGTCGCGGCGATCTCGAGGCCCTTGGTCGACTCGGTGCCGGTGACGAAACCCGGGCCGCGCTCGTCGAAGAAGCGCATCAGCACGGTGCGCACGTTGGGTCTGCCGGCAGCATCGACGGTCGCGACGGAGAGGGCGTAGGGCTCGGGCACGTCGTCGTGCACCTGCGAGCGGGCCACCGCGTCGTCGACCCAGAGCCGGGCCTGCTGCCACGGGGTGGGCGCGACCTCGGCCTCGGAGATGCCTTCGCCGCTGTAGTCGGTGCGCAGGACGTCGCTCATGGTCGAAGACTAGGCGTCCGAGATTAGGGTGAAGGTCGGACCAGTCAGGGAGGCAGCATGCCCAGCAAAGGCAAGGCAGTCGGCAACCTCGTGAAGTGGGGCGTCAAGTACGGCCCCCACGTCGTGGTGCTGGCGCAGCAGGCCAAGGAACCAGCGATGAAGGCCGCCCAGACCGCGCTCGACCGGCAGAAGGCCCGGCGGCGCGCGATCGAGCACGCAGCGACGGTGCGCGAGGGGACGGTGCTCAAGACCTTCGACCCGCGCGCCGACCACAGCGAACCCGTGTGGGTGGTCTTCGCCGGCGACGACCCGATCGCCGCGCACCCGACGTCCACGACGCCGATCGCCGAGCTGATCGCGAACAGCGACCTGTCCACCCGGGTGCGCCCCGCCGACCTCCCCACCCCCGCCGCGCGCCTGAAGGAGCTCCCACGACGCAGGCTTCGGCGCACGCAATGACCCTGCTGGCGCCCCTCGCACCGGTGGCCGACGGCGCCCGCCGCCAGCTCGCGTCGGCGCTCCGGTCGCGGGTCGCCGGCACCGACGCGCAGGTCAAGGCGGAGCGGATCTGGGGCGCTGAGGGACCGCGCTGGTTCACGCCGGACGACCCGATCTGGCGCGTGCACGCCGACGCGGCGATGTTCCCCGGCGGCATCCGGGCGCTCCTGCTCCAGTCACTGCACCCGCTGGCGATGGCCGGGGTCGCCGGCCACTCGGGCTACAAGGGTGACCCGTGGGGGCGGCTCCAGCGCACCAGCGAGTTCCTGGCCACCACGACGTTCGGCACCATCGAGCACGCGCAGGAGCAGATCGCGAAGGTCCGCTCGATCCACGACCGGGTGCGCGGCAAGGCGGCCGACGGCCGGCCCTACTCGGCCAGCGACCCGCACCTGCTGGCCTGGGTGCACGCGACCGAGGCCGACAGCTTCCTCACCGCCTACCAGCGCTACGCGGTCACGCCGCTGAGTGCGGCCGAGGCCGACCGCTACGTCGAGCAGGGTGGCATCGTCGCGAAGGCCCTGGGGGTGGTCGACCCACCCACCACCGTCGCCGCGCTGCGCGCGACCATCGAGGGCTACCGGCCCGAGCTGGCGTCGACCGCCGCGGCGCGCGAGGCAGCGCGCTTCCTGCTCGTCCACCCGCCGCTGCCGCTGGCTGCCAGGCCCGGGTATGCCGCGCTGGCCGCGGGCGCCGTGGCGATGCTCCCGCGGTGGGCGCGTCAGCCGCTGCGGCTGCCGTGGCTCCCCGTGACCGAGCGGCTGGTCGGCCGGCCGCTGGGCGGGGTGGCCACCTCGACCGTGCGGTGGGCCATGGCGGACGCGACGGACGAGCGGCGCCGGGCCGCCGAGCGCCGCGGCACCTCGGTCTAGGAACCGGCCATTTGCCCGACATTCCGTTGCCGCAGGGCGCACCAGCCCGGGGAAGTCGGGCCATTGGCCGAAAGCTGGCCACCACCACGCGGTATGCCGCGCGGCTGAGCCAGCCGCGCGGCATACCTCTGGGGTGGGTTGGCTCAGGCGAGCCGGCTCCGCTGCAGGAGGCGCAGCCCCACGAGCGCGAAGGGCGAGAACCCGACGAGCACGCAGGCCGCAGCCACCAGGGGGCTGGTCGCCCCGAAGACCATCAGGCCGGCGACCCCGCCGACGATGAGCGCCATGGTCCACCAGCCGAGGACGCCGGCACGGGCGAGGCCGGCCAGCAGCAGCAACGGGCCGAGCAGGCTGAGCGGCTCCGTGCCGTCCCAGAAGGGCAGCAGCGACCCGGTCTTGAAGCCGCGGAACACCTCGACCGCCTGGTCGGAGCTGAGGTGGGTGCCGGCGGAGGCGTTCCACCAGTCGCTGAGCACCATCCCGGAGACGTTCGCGAAGCCGATCGCCGTGGCGAGCGCCCCCGCGACGGCCAGTCGCAGCCCTCGGGCTCCGCGCACCAGGCTCGGGCCGGCGAGGATGCCGAGCGCGATGACGAGGTTGCCGTAGTGCAGGAACAGCGCCGAGATCTGCGTCATCGTCGTGTCGCGGGTGAGTGAGGCGATGTAGTCGGCGTCGGCCATGCTCGCCTGCTCGGGAGAGGTGACCATGCCGCCGGCCCAGAGCAGGGGTCCGGCGACGAGGGCGATCCCGCCGGCGAAGGCCATGGCCCGGCTGGGCACCCGGCGCGGCGAGGCGACCTCGGTCTGGTTGGTGGTGGGCGTGGTCCGTGTCGTCGTGCTGGTCACGGTCGGGTCCTTTCGTGAGGTGGCCGGTCGGCCGTCGCCGTCTCTCGGCGTTGCCCCAACAGTCCCGGCCCGGCACCTCACCGCAGATCCGTCGAGGGACACCGACCTCTCCTCCCCCGCGAGGCGGAGTCGGCCGGGCCGCCGCTCCTCCTCAAGTGGGATACGCGTGCTCGGCAAGCGCCCTAATGTTTTCGCCATGTCTCGAGCCATCGCCCTGCGCGACCACCGTGTGGTGCCAGCCGTCGCGGCCGTGGCGCTCGGCCTGCTCGGTCTGGTGGAGGCGTGGTCCGACCCCGAGTTCCGACCGCACTTCGGGGTCCTCGCCGTCGCGTCCGCGGTGATCGCCGCCGGCTTCGCGGTGGCCGTGCGGTGGCCGGTCGCCGGTGCCGCCGTGGTCGCCTGCTTCTACCCGGTCTCCGCCTTGCTGGGTGCACCCGGACCGGGCGGCGCCGGCCTGATCGCCGCTCTCGTGGCGACGGCGTATGCCGGGTTCGCGGCGTCCCGGCGGACGTCGCGCCTCGCGGTGGTCGCCTCGGTGGGCGTCTTCATCGTCACCGCGGGCCTCTACAGCGGGCTCAGCTGGGACACCGTCTTCTTCCCGGCGGTGTTCGTGCCGGCCTGGTGGGTCGGCACGCTGGTCCGGCGGGAGCGCGAGCGCAGCCGCCAGGTCATCGCGCTCGCCACCGAGCTCGACGCTCGCCGCGAGGCCAGCGCCCGTGCGGCGGTGGTCGAGGAGCGGGCCCGCATCGCGCGGGAGGTGCACGACTCGGTGGCGCACTCGGTCAGCGTCATGACGTTGCAGCTCGGCGGGCTGCGTCGGCAGCTCGACGCCGTGCTGGTCGACCACCCAGCCGAGCGCGACGTGATGCTGGGGCTCGAACGCCTGGGTCGTCAGTCGGTCGAGGAGCTCCGGGCCACGGTGGGACTCCTGCGCGAGCGCGGCGACGCCGTCGACGGCGCGCCTCCCCCGTCGCTGGCCCGGCTCGAGGACCTCGTGGCGGACGTGCGGGCCACCGGGCTGCCCGTGTCGCTCGAGGTGCGTGGAACGCTGGCGGGTTTGCCCAAGGCACTGGACACCGCGGCATACCGGATCGTGCAGGAGGCGATGAGCAACGTGCTCCGACACGCCCCCGGAGCCCAGGTGTTCGTGCGAGTCGTCAACGAGGACAACGTGGTTCGCCTCACGGTCACCGACGACGGACCCGGCTCCGGGCATCCTGACGACCCGGACACCGACCCAGCCACCCTGGGGGGCCACGGCCTCGTCGGCATGCGGGAACGGGTCGACATGCTCGGGGGAAGCCTGACGGTCGGGCCGGTCGTGGGCGGCGGTTTCGAGGTCGACGTGCGGCTGCCGATCCGGAGGGAGTGGGCGTGAGCATCCGGGTGCTCCTGGTGGACGACGAGGCCATGGTGCGTGTCGGGCTGCGCATGGTCCTGAGCGCCGAGCCCGACATCGAGGTCGTCGGCGAGGTCGGCGACGGCGAGGACGCGGAGGCCGCCACGCTCGAGCTCACCCCTGACGTCGTGCTGATGGACGTGCGCATGCCGAGGGTCGACGGGATCGAGGCGGCGCGACGGGTCATGGCCGCCAGGCCGCTGACGCGGGTCGTCATCCTGACGACGTTCGGGGAGGACGAGTATGTCGAGGGGGCGTTGCGTTCGGGCGTCAGCGGTTTCCTACTCAAGGTGTCGCCGCCCGAGCAGCTGGTGGCAGCCGTGCGGACGGTCGCCTCGGGCGGTGGGCTGCTCGACCCGTCGGTGACGCTCCGGGTGATCGAGCGGTTCGCCGGCGCGCCGACCCCGCGGACGGTCCGGTCCTCGGCGCTGGATGCCCTCACCGAACGCGAGCGTGACGTCCTGACGCTCATCGCCCGCGGGCTGTCCAACGCCGAGATCGCCGCCGACCTCTACCTCGGCGAGGCCACGATCAAGACGCACGTCTCGAACGTCCTGATGAAGCTCGGGCTGCGCGACCGGGTGCAGGCGGTCGTGGCGGCCTACGAGCTCGGGCTGGTCGCGCCGGGGAGCCCCAGCTAGAAACCGGCCAATTGCCCGGAAGT
This sequence comes from Phycicoccus sp. Soil802, assembly GCF_001429605.1. Taxonomy (GTDB): domain Bacteria; phylum Actinomycetota; class Actinomycetes; order Actinomycetales; family Dermatophilaceae; genus Pedococcus. The sequence goes on along the minus strand of NZ_LMSS01000003.1, from coordinate 441,696 downwards.
CTGGTGCCGACGAGCGTCCCGGGCCTGGAATCCCGGGCAATTGGCCGAAATCTTCGGGCAGCAGCGCGGGAGTGACGCCGGCTAGGGCGTGGGGTGGCGGGAGTCGTAGCGCACGAAGCCCGGTTGGAGCCGGGCCAGGACGACGATCGCGAGGACGCAGGCGAAGCCACCGACCACGGCGGTGCGTGCCTCCCCGATGCCGTTGGCGAGGAAGCCACCGGCCATCTCGCCGAGCCTCGGCCCACCCGCCACGACCACGATGAACACCCCCTGCAGCCGCCCGCGCAGGTGGTCGGGGGTGGCCGCCTGCAGGATCGTCGTGCGGAAGACCGCACTGACCGAGTCGGACGCGCCCGCGACGGCCATCGCCACGAGCCCCAGCCACAGGGCCGCGCCCCGCGACAGCACGCCACCCGCGGCCAGCATCGCTCCCCCGAACCCCGCGATCGCGAACCCCCAGCCCACGATCGACACCAGGATCGCCAGGCCCTGCCGCCGCACGTGACCGAGCTGGCCGGAGAAGAACATCGCGACGATCCCGCCGACCGCCGCGGCGGCCGAGAGCGCGCCGACCGTCTTGGCGCCACCACCGAAGATCAAAGCACCCGCCGCAGGGAAGAGCACTCGCGGCTGGGCCAGCAGCATGGCGCAGATGTCGGCGACGAAGGTCATCCGCACGTTGGGTCGGGTCGTCAGGAAGGCGAACCCGTCGAGCACCGACCGCAGCCCCGGCCGGGTCGGGGCGGCGCCCTCCTCGGGTTCTGGCGGGAGGGACGGCAGCCTGGCCAGGCCCCAGAGTGCGGCGGTCGTGATCAGCGCGTCGGCGGTGTAGGCCGCCTTGAAGCCACCCCAGTCGACCAGCACGCCGGCAAGCAGCGGCCCGACGGTCATCGACGCGCTCATCGCGAACACCGACAGCGCGTTCGCCGCGGGCAGCAGGTCGCGCTCGAGGATGCGCGGGTAGATCGACGACCGGGCCGCCGACGAGACCGCGAAGGCGCCGTTCCACAACCCCACCAACGCGTAGAGCACCCAGACATGGGTGTTGCCGAGCCAGGCCTGCAGGGCGCACAGGAGGCTGGACCCGAAGCCGACGGCCTGCCCGATGAGCCCGACCTTGCGCCGGTCGAAGTGGTCGACCAGCGTGCCGCCGTAGAGACCCATGAACACCAGCGGCACGAGGGCGCACAGCCCGACGAGCCCGACGGCCGCCGTGGAGCGGGTGATCGCGTAGACCTGCAACCCGATCGCGACCACGGCCATCTGCGAGCCGACGTTCGAGAGGGTGAACCCGGCATACAGCCGCCGGTACGGCGCGTTGTCCCGCAAGGGAGTCAGGTCGAGGAGCAACGGCACGAAGCGACTGTATGCCGCGTGGCCACGGCCGCGACGCCGGGTGCCGTAGCGTCGGGGCCATGGACCCCCGCGCCCGGATCGCCCTGCTCATCGACGCCGACAACTCCTCGGCCGCGAAGCTCGACCTGATCCTCAACGAGCTCAGCGCCTACGGCGAGACCAGCATCCGTCGCGCCTACGGCAACTGGACCAAGGCTGGGTTGCGGCCGTGGGCGGAGGTGCTGCACTCGCGGGCGATCCGGCCCGTGCAGCAGTACGACTACAGCCGCGGCAAGAACGCCAGCGACATGGCGATGGTCGTCGACGCGATGGCGTTGCTCTACAACGACCACCCCGACGCCTTCGGGATCGTCTCGTCCGACGCCGACTTCACGCCGCTGGTGATGCACCTGCGCGAGAAGGGTGCTGCCGTCTACGGGTTCGGCGAGCGCAAGACGCCCGAGCCGTTCCGGTCGGCCTGCACCAAGTTCCTCTTCCTCGACCAGCTGGCCGACCCGGACGAGGCGCGGCTGGACGAGGCGCCCCCGCAGGTCGAGGCCACCGCCCCGGCAGCCGAGGCGCCGGCTGCCGCGTCCGGTTCCTCCGGCGCGCAGGGCAGGGCCACGAAGGCCACCAAGAAGAGCGCGACCAAGGCTGCTGCGAAAGCCGCCCCCAAGGTGGAGGCCACCCCGGCCCGCCGGACCACGGCCGATCTCCGCCAGGACGGTGGCCTGGTGCGGCTGCTGCGCAACGCCGTGTCCCGGGCCGCCGACGACGACGGCTGGGCCAGCGTCGGCGCGGTCGGCAACAGCATCTCGAACCAGTCGTCCTTCGACTCCCGCAACCACGGCTACGCCTCGTTGAGCAAGCTGCTCAAGGCGACCGAGCTCTTCGAGGTCCGCACCGAGGGCAACACCATGTCGGTCCGCGACAAGCGCCAGGCCCGCAAGGCCTAGGCGCGACCCGGGAGCCAGGCGCGACCCGGGAGCTCAGTCGGCGACCTTCAGGCCGAGCTCGTCAGCCAGGGCAGGGCCGAGGTCGATCAGCTGGAGCGCCGACACCGTGGCACCGCGCAGGCCGGCCACCCCACGCGGACCGGCGAGGTCTGCGCCGGTCAGGTCGACGTCCTTGAAGGTGCCCTTGGTGAAGTCGGGCGACACCAGCCGGCACCCCTCGAACGACACCCGCGTCAGCTTCGCCTCGCCGAAGTCGGCCTCCACCAGCTGGCAGTCGACGAACTCGACGTCGAGGAGCGTCGCACCCCGCAGGTTGAGGAACTCCACCTTGCACCCCTCGAACCGCACCCGCGCCAGCTCCGACCCGTAGAGCGCCACCGCGCCCAGCCGAGCCCCCTGCACGAGGCAGTCGGCCCACGTCGACTCGGCGAGGTCGAGGCCCGCTCCGTGCACGGCATACAGGCTGGTCTCGGAGAACCGCGCCCGTGGGGCGCGCAGCTCGCTCAGGTCACACCGCTGGAAGGTGCACTCGAGGAACCGCGCACCGCCCGCCGAGGCGCCGCTGAGGTCGTCGGTGAAGACCTCTCCGTCGTAGTCCGTCTCGGCCTTGAGCATCGGCCCATAGTGGCTCATCGGGCAGACAGTGCAGAATGAACCCGCCAGTAGGAATGCGGGCGCCCCACCGGGTTGCCCCCACCGACACCAGAATGCCGAGAGGACACCGATGTCCGACAGCGACTTCAAGCCGGGCCTCGAGGGCGTCATCGCCTTCGAGTCAGAGATCGCCGAACCCGACAAGGAAGGCGGTTCACTGCGCTACCGCGGCGTGGACCTCAAGGACCTCGTCGGCAAGGTCAGCTTCGGGCAGGTCTGGGGGCTGTTGGTCGACAACGAGTTCGACCCCGGCCTCCCGCCGGCCGAGCCGTTCCCGCTGCCCGTGCACACCGGCGACATCCGGGTCGACGCCCAGTCGGCGATCGCCCAGCTCGCGCCGCTGTGGGGGTTCAAGCCGCTGCTCGACATCTCCCCCGAACAGGCCCGGGACGACCTGGCTCGCGCGTCGGTGATGATCCTGTCGTTCATCGCGCAGTCCGCGCACGGCCAGCACAGCCCGATGGTGCCGCAGGCCCGCGTCGACGAGGGCCGCACGATCGTCGAGCGCTTCATGATCCGCTGGCGCGGCGAGCCCGACCCCAAGCACGTCGAGGCGATCGACTCCTACTTCACCTCCGCGGCCGAGCACGGCATGAACGCGTCGACCTTCACCGCCAGGGTGATCGCCTCGACCGGCGCCGACGTGGCTGCCTGCCTCTCTGGCGCGATCGGCGCGCTGTCCGGCCCGCTCCACGGCGGTGCCCCCTCCCGCGCGCAGCACATGATCGAGGGTGTCGAGCGCAGCGGCGACGCCCGGGCCTACGTCAAGGACGTCCTCGACCGCGGCGAGCGCCTGATGGGCTTCGGCCACCGCGTCTACCGCGCCTACGACCCGCGCGCCGCCGTCCTGCGCGACACCTGCAAGCGGCTCGGCGCCCCGCGCTACGACGTGGCCCTCGAGCTCGAGCAGGCTGCGCTCACCGAGCTGCGCGAGCGCCAGCCCGACCGCGTGCTGGAGACCAACGTCGACTACTGGGCGGCCGTGCTGCTCGACTTCGCCGACGTCCCCGGCGACATGATGACGCCGCTGTTCGTGTCGGCGCGCACCGCCGGCTGGTCCGCGCACATCCTCGAGCAGAAGAAGACCGGCCGCCTGATCCGCCCCTCCGCGCGCTACATCGGCGAGGGCCCGCGCGGGCTCGACGCCGTCAAGGGCTACCAGGGCTGAGCCCCAAGCAAGCGGTATGCCGCGTGGCTGGCTCAGCGACGCGGCATACCTCCCGCCCCCAGCCCGGTTCGAGGTATTTCGCTACCGGGATCTGGTCGGCGAATACCTCGAACCGAGGGCGCCCACCCCGCAGCCGTTCCGGGTGGTGGACCTCACGTCCCACGCCTCGGGACGGGGTGAGAGACTGACCGCGTGACCGAGACTGCGACGCCCACGATCCCCGCCGACCTGCTGCCCAAGGACGGCCGGTTCGGCTCCGGGCCGTCCAAGGTACGACCCGAGCAGGTCGACTACCTCGCCAGCCTGGGGACCACGCTCCTCGGCACCTCGCACCGCCAGGCACCGGTGAAGAACCTCGTCGGCGCGGTCCGGGAGGGCCTGTCCGACCTGTTCAGCCTGCCTGAGGGATACGAGATCATCCTCGGCAACGGCGGCTCGACGGCCTTCTGGGACATCGCCGCCTTCGGGCTGGTGCGCGAGCGCGCCCAGCACCTGGCCTTCGGCGAGTTCTCCTCGAAGTTCGCCTCGGTGACGCAGAACGCGCCCTTCCTCGGCGACTCGACCGTCATCAAGGCCGACCCGGGCACGCTGGCCGCGCCGCGGGCCGAGGCCGGGGTCGACGTCTACGCGTGGCCGCACAACGAGACCTCGACCGGCGTGATGGCGCCGGTCAAGCGGGTCGACGGGGCCGACGACGGAGCGCTCGTGCTCGTCGACGCCACCTCCGGCGCCGGTGGGCTGCCGGTCGACGTCGCCGAGTCCGACGTCTACTACTTCGGCCCGCAGAAGTGCTTCGCCGCCGACGGTGGCCTGTGGCTCGCGGCCTTCTCCCCCGCCGCGCTGGCCCGGGTGGACGAGATCGCCGCGTCGGGTCGCTGGGTGCCCGACTTCTTCAGCCTGCCGACGGCCGTGACCAACAGCCGCCTCAACCAGACCTACAACACGCCGGCCCTCGGCACCCTCGCGCTGCTGCGCAGCCAGGTGGACTGGATCAACGAGCAGGGCGGGCTCGACTGGGCCGTCAAGCGCACCGCCGACTCCAGCGGACGCCTCTACGACTGGGCCGAGCGCACGGCATACACGACGCCGTACGTCGCGAACCCGGCCGCGCGCTCGCAGGTGGTGGCCACGATCGACTTCGCCGACGACGTCGACGCGAGCGCCATCGCGAAGACGCTGCGGGCGCACGGCGTGGTGGACGTCGAGCCCTACCGCAAGCTGGGGCGCAACCAGCTCCGGGTGGCGACCTTCCCCGCCGTGGATCCCGAGGACGTGTCGGCCCTGATTGCCTGCATCGAGCACGTGGTGGGCTGACCCTCCACCGCACCCCGCACCCCGCGCCCCGCACCCCGCCCCGCACCCCGCACTGCACCCCGCACTGCACAACGGCAGTTGCTGCCGCACGCGCCCACCTGCAGATGCCCGGTTTGCCATGCAACTCCCGTTTTGTGAGCCGATTCCAGCCCAGCAGGCCAGTGACCGCGCGTAACCTCGGGCCGAGCGAGTCGTTGACCCACGTACAACCCTGGGACTGACAGCGACGTCGAGGAGCCGGACGATGACACGCACGATGCGACTGCCGTGGCGGACCGCTGCCGGAGCCGTGCCCGCGATCGTGCTCGTCGCGAGCGGGATCGCCCTCGCCGCGACCGGTGGTCACCCGGCGACCGACATCGTCGCCGACTCGACACCCCTGGTGACCGTGCCCGACACCGCGCTCAACCGGCTCGACGCGCCCGTGCTGCCGTCGCTGCCCGAGCTCCCGGCTCCGGACGAGGCCGACCCCACACCGCTCTACCAGCCGGCCGGGCTGCCCTCCTCGATGAGCGCCAACGGCATTCCTGCCGCTGCGCTCGACGCCTACCGCCGGGCAGCCACGATCGTGGATGCCGCTGACGCGGAGTGCCGCATCGACTGGGCGCTGATCGCCGCCATCGGCAAGGTCGAGTCCAACCACGGGCGCTACGGCGGGAACGGCATCGACCGGGACGGCACGGTCCGTCCCGGCATCTACGGCATACCGCTCAACGGCAGCAACAACACCGCGACCATCCGCGACACCGACGGTGGCGCGTACGACCGCGACGTCTCGTGGGACCGCGCCGTCGGGCCGATGCAGTTCATCCCCGGCACCTGGCGCGTGGTCGGCGTGGACGCGAACGGTGACGGTCGCAAGGACCCCCAGAACATCGCCGACGCCGCGACGGCCACCGCCGTCTACCTGTGCTCCGGCCCCGGCGACCTCAGCACCGACTCCGGCGCCCGCTCGGCCGTGCTGCGCTACAACCACAGTGACGCCTACGCCGACCAGGTGCTGGCGATCGCGGCCGGCTACCGCGGTGGCTACACCGTCGTGCCCGGCTCGGACCTCAGCGAGTCGCAGCGCAACGGCTCCCCCTACCTCCCGTCGGGCGAGCCCCGGCCGATGGCGAGCTACGACCCGGTGAAGGCCTCCCAGCCCGCTGCGGGGTCGTCCTCGAAGCCCGGCAAGGGTGGCTCGGCCACGAAGCCCGGCACCGGCGGGACCAGTGGCGGCACGGGCGGTTCGACCAGCCCGACGCCCTCGCCCTCGGCGACCAGCGGCGGCAGCGTGACCGACGTGGTCAGCGGCATCGTCGGTGGTGTGGTCGGCGGCGGCACCGGGAGCACCCCCACGCCGACCCCGACCCCCACGCCGAGCAGCCCGACGCCCAGCCCGACCACGTCACCGCTGCCGTTGACGGTGCTGCCGGTCGGTGGGAAGTGCCCCGCCGGCTACGACCCCGGTCTCAACGCCCTGGGCATCGTCATCATCTGCAACCTGCACCACTGACCTCACCGGCACTTCTGGCCACGGGTGCCGGGTGCGCGCCGGGTTCCAGCTGTCCGGTGCGATCTGGCTGGCCAGAAGTCGGGACCCACCCGCACTTCTGGCCACGGGTGCCGGGTGCGCGCCGGGTTTCAGCGCCCCGGTGCGATCTGGCTGGCCAGAAGTCGGGGAAGGTCAGCGCAGGAAGCTGGCGACGACGGCCGCGGCCACGACGATGACGAGCACGGCGATCGTCACGCGGCGCCGGAAGACCGGCGTCACCGAACCGCCTCGTGCACCGGCTCCGAGACCTCGGGCTGCGGGAGGGTGCGGATCCGGATGCGTGGGCGACGCTGGGACTCGTAGGTCACCTGGACATTCTCGTGCCTGGCCATCCAGACCGACACCACCACGAGGGTGATGCCGATCGCGATGGTCCCGATGCCGATCGTCCAGCGCGGACCCCAGACGTCACCGATCCAGCCGATCACGGGCGCGCCGAGCGGGGTGCCACCCATGAAGATCGCCATGTAGAGGGCCATCACCCGGCCACGCATCGCTGGGTCGACGGTGAGCTGGACCATGGCGTTCGCGGTGGTCAGCGCGGTGAGCGCGGACAGGCCCACCGGCACCAGCGCCAGCGCGAAGAGCGGATAGCTCGGCGCCAACGCGGCCAGCCCGCTCGAGATGGTGAACCCGACCAGGGCGACCAGCAGGATCCGCAGCCGTGGCCTGGCCCGACGGGCCGAGAGCAGCGCGGCGGTGAGCGACCCGATCGCCATGATCGAGCCGAGCAGCCCGTACTCCTCGGGGCCCTTGCCGAACTCCTTGGTGGCCATCAGCGCGGTGGTGATCTGGAAGTTCATGCCGAACGTGCCGAGCACGAAGACCAGCACCATGACCAGCTGGATGTCGGGCCGGCTGCGGACGTAGGCGACACCGTCGCGGATCGCACCCTTGCCGCGGGCCAGCGCCGGCGCCGGTCGCAGCTCGCTGCTTCGCATCGACGCGAGCGCGAGCAGCACGGCCACGAAGGTCAGCGTGTTGAGCATCAGGGTCCAGCCGGTGCTGAACGCCGCGATGGTCAGTCCAGCGACGCCGGGTCCGACGAGGCGGCCGGCGTTGAACGACGCGCTGTTGAGCGAGACGGCGTTGGCCAGCCGGTCGCGGGGCACCATCTCGGAGACGAAGGTCTGGCGGGCCGGGTTGTCGACCGCGGTGGCGACCCCGGTGAACAGCGCGATGCCGTAGACCATCCAGAGCTCCGCGGCGCCGCTGATGACCAGGAGGCCGAGGGCGAGCGACGACAGGGCGAGCGAGGTCTGGGTGATGGCCAGGATCCGCCGCTTGGGGTAGCGGTCGGCGATCATGCCGGCCCACGGGGCGAGCAGCAGGAACGGCAGGAACTGCAGCCCGGTGACGATGCCGAGCGCCGAGGACGAGTGGTTGGTCAGCTCGGTGAGCACCAGCCAGTCCTGGGCGACCCGGCCCATCCAGGTGCCGATGTTGGAGATGAAGGCACCGGCGGCATAGATGCGGTAGTTGCGGACGTCGAGCGAGGAGAAGGTCGGGCTCACTCGTTGGCCACCCGCGTGAGGATGGCCGAGGCCTGGCGCAGGACGTCCTGCTCCTCGGCGGTCAGGTGGCCGACGCGGACGGACATCCAGGCGTCGCGCTTGCGGCGGATGTCCTTGAGCAGGGTGGTCGCGTCGCGGGTGAGCGACAGGATCACCTGGCGGCCGTCAGCCGGGTCGGCGGTGCGCTCGACGAGTCCGCGCTCGACCAGTGCGGCGACGGTGCGGGTCATGCTGGGTGCGCTCACCTTCTCGATCTCCGCGAGCTCGCTCGGGGTGCGCGGCGCCTCCTCGAGGCGGCAGAGCACCGAGAACTGGTGCGGCGCAACAACATGCGTGCTCTCGAACCGCACTCGGCGGCTGATGCGCATGCAGGCGAGACGGAGCTCACCGGCGAGGGCGGAGACGGCGGAGGGCGAGAGACCAGCGTCAGCAGCGCGACGCGCGCGTGCGGGGGGTGGTGTCATGGTTTCTCTCCTTGTCGATACTTAGCATAACTCATTACCTGTGCTAAGTATTTCTGCGCGCCGACCCCAGACGCAGGTATGCCGCGCGGCCCGCTCACGGGGCCACGCGGCATACCTGCGTGGTGGGGTCCTGGCCCGGCTGGCATCAGCCGACGCCGAGGACCTCCTTGATCGGGGTGATCGCGAAGTAGAGGACGAACAGCGCCGAGACCGTCCACAGCAGCGGGTGGATGACCGAGGCCTTGCCCCGCACCACCTTGATCAGGGTGTACATGACGAAACCGGCGCCGATGCCGACCGTGATGGAGTAGGTGAACGGCATGAGGACGATCGTCAGGAACGCCGGCACCGCGATGTCGAGGTCGTCCCAGTCGATGCCCTTGACCTGCTGCATCATCAGGAAGCCGACGACCACGAGCGCCGGGGTGGCTGCCTCGTAGGGGACGACCTTGACCAGCGGGGCGAGGAACGTCGCGAGCAGGAACATCACGCCGGTCACGACCGAGGCCAGACCGGTGCGGGCGCCCTCGCCGACACCTGCCGCGGACTCGATGTAGGACGTGTTCGACGAGACGGAGCCGGCACCACCGGCGATGGCGGCGACCGAGTCGACGAGCAGGATCTTGTCGGAGTTCGGGGGGTTGCCGTGCTCGTCGAGCAGGTTGCCCTCGGCGCCGACTGCGACCATCGTGCCCATCGTGTCGAAGAAGTCGGCGAGCAGGAGCGTGAAGACCAGCAGCAGCGCCGCGACGAAGCCGAGCTTGTCGAACGAGCCCAGCAGGTTGAAGTTGCCGATCAGGGAGAAGTCGGGGACATCGAGGACCTGGTCGGGGAGCGCGGGGACGTTGAGTCCCCAGCCGGCCGGGTTGACGAACTTGCCCGTGGCGTCGAACTGGCCGCCGATGTTGCCGATCGCCTCGACGATGATCGCCAGGACGGTGCCGCCCAGAATGCCGTAGAGGATGGCGGCCTTCACCTTGCGGACCATCATGATGACGATCGCCACGAACCCGAGGACGAAGACGAGCAGCGGCCAGCCGTTGAGGGTGCCGGCGATGCCGAGCTCGACGGGGACCGGACCGGTGCCGGTGCGACGCACGAAGCCGGCGTCGACCAGGCCGATCATCGTGATGAACAGGCCGATGCCCACCGAGATGGCGGTCTTGAGCTGGCCGGGGATCGCCTTGAACACCGCCTGCCGGAAACCGGTCAGCACGAGCACGAGGATGATCACGCCCTCGATGACGATCAGGCCCATGGCGTCGGCCCACGTCATCTCGGGCAGCTTGGCGATGCCGAAGGTGACGAAGGCGTTGAGGCCGAGACCGGTGGCGAGCGCGAGTGGGTAGTTCGCGACGACGCCCATCAGCAAGGTCATCACCCCGGCGACGAGCGCTGTGCCCGCAGCGACGAGGGTTTGTGCCTTGACGATGTCGCCACCACCCAGGAACTGGCCGACGCCGTCCTGCTGGGTGCCGATGATCAGCGGGTTGAGGACCACGATGTAGGCCATCGTGAAGAAGGTGACCAACCCACCGCGGACCTCGCGGCTGAGGGTCGAGCCACGCTCGGTGATCCGGAAGAAGCCGTCGAGTCCACCGGACCGGGCCGGGGAGGGACGTTGCGCCGCCTTGGGCGAGGATGAGGGCTTGGCCATGGGCAGCAGGGTAGGGCCTGCGTGTTTCCGAATCGTGAAGGCTACGCTGCCCGCATGAGCGAGTCGCAGGGTCGGCCCCGACCGGGCACGGACGGGGAGCCGGTGGACGAGCTGAAGCCACTCGCCGTCAGCACCGCCCGCGTCGTGCTCTGGGGCGAGCTCGCCTGGCTCGTGGCGCTGGTTGTGATCCTCGCCGTCCCGGCACTGCACGAGGGCGAGCGCGACTGGTGGCCCTGGGTCCCGGTGGCCGGGATCGCGTTGGGCCTCATCGGTTTCTCGTACGTGCGCCGCGGTCGCGGCAACGCCGCCGGCGCCCAGTAGCCCCGAGAAAGTCGGCCAATTGGCCGGGAGTCCGCGCGCCAAGACGTCCCAGCCCCGAGAAAGTCGGCCAATTGGCCGGAAAAGCGCACGAGGTATGCCGGGCGCCCCGGTCCGAGGAGCAGCGCTGGTTGGCACGGCCACCGGCTGCGTGGTCACCGTGCCAACCAGCCCCTCCTACATTCCCCCCTGCAGCCGTTCTTCCGGCGCGGTCCCGACCCGGCGGACACATGGTCACCGGCAGGACCACCCCTGAGGAGCAGGCCGGGAACAGCGTGCACCGGCAGAACCCTGCGTGGAACGGCGTGGCCGGTTTCTGCCGGGATTACTGCCGCTCTGCCGGGGTCTCGTCGCCCCACTCCCACTGGATGCCGAAGACCCCCACGAGGTCCTGGAAGCAGACCTGGGCGCTGCCGTTGGGTGCGACCTGGATGCGCCCCTGCCGTTCGGCCGTGGTGGCCGAGGCTCCCCGCACCGACCAGAGCCGCTCCGGGACATCCCCCGTGAACCGCACGACCATGGCCCCCAGCTGCAGGGGCGACGTCGAGGCGTACATCCACTCGCGCTCCACGGTGTCGGCCAGTGGCTCGACCCCACTGAAGTCCACCGAGTACTCGACCAGGAACGGCCCGTTCCGGGCCTGGAGCGGATCGGGTCGGATCGCCAGCGCGGCCATGTCACCGTGGACGAAGAAGTCGTCGAGGACCCCGCCGGTCAGCACCTCGAACCGGACGGCGGAGAGGTCGAACGGCAGCCCGCTCGTGAGCTTCCAGACCACCGGGGAGCCCGAGGCACTCATCTGCTCGTGGCCGTGCGTGTAGCGCAGGAGCCGAGGGAGGCGATCCGACCCGACGGTGAGCTCGCAGATCACCGTCGACATCTGGCCGCCGTCGGCCGGCGTGCGGGTGCCCATGCGGCGGTAGAGCACCTCCCAGTCGGGGATGCCCAGTCCGTCGGGGGTGAGGTGGGCGGTCCCCCCGGTCCACCGCTCCACCAGGCGCGCCCGGTGGGTGTCGCCGTAGGCAAGCACGGTGGCGAGGCGGCGCAGCGACTCGTGCTGGGGGCGACCCACAGCGCCGCCCTCGATGGCGCGGACGGTCCGCTCACTGACCCCGGACAGCTCGGCGAGCCGCGACTGCGACAGGCCCCTGGCTTGTCGCAGCTCACGGATCGAGCTCCAGTCGCGCGGCAGCGAAACTCCGCGCTCGCGCTCTCCCCTGGGTGAAGGCACCTGGCTCAGCTCGGCAGGTCAGACGAGGTCGTAGGCGATCTCGTCGACGATGGGCTGCCCGACCGGCATCGGCTCGGCGGGCTCGGCATCGACCTCGGAGTGGGCGCCGCAGCCGTGGTCAAGACTTACGACGCGACCGTCGGAAGGTGACCAGGCGTTGGCGCACACGCCGAAAAAAGAGCGAAGTGCACCCGCCATCGGGAGGAAGTACCCGCAGGACGAACACGGGGCCGGAGCCTTCTCTGCGACATCGGCGTGCGGGCCGCTCTCGCCCTCGTACCACCGCTGTGCCGCTGCCTCGCGACCCTCGGCCGACAGGACGCGCTTGCGGCCCAGGCCCAGCTCGTAGGCGGCCAGCTCGTCGACCTCCTCGTCGCCGGTCGCCTCGAACCCGGCCTCGAGCAGCGGGTCGTCCTCCTTGTAGGGGAGCACGTCGCCCGCGCCGAGGTCGCCGGGAGCCAGCCGATCGGCATACGGGAGCCACTCGGGCGAGAGCAACGCTCCGTCACCGGGGACGAGGTTGGTCTCGCACACCGTCGCGGTCTTGCCCCGCGGCACGCGGGCGATGGTGATCGCCCAGCGCCAGCCCGGGTAGGAGCTCGCGGTGCAGGCGAAGTAGTGCGTGGCGAGCCGCTCGTCGTCCATCTCCATGCCGAGGTGGTCGCCGACGGTGCCGCGCTCGGCGATCGACTCGGCGGCCTCGCGAGCGAGGTCGACGGCTGCTGCCAGGACGGCGTCCTCCTTGTGGGTCGCCATCACGGGTCGATCTGGTCGGCGAGGAACCGCAGGACGGCGGCCAGCTTGGTGGCGTGGTCCTTTTCGGGACGCCGGCCGCGCCGCAGCGAGTTGGATGCGTTGTCGAGCAGCTTGATGGCGTCCTCGACGAGCGGCGCGAGGTCCTCGGGGGACTTGCGCGACGCCTCGCGCTTGCCGGCGGTGACGGTGGGGGCGGCCTCGAGCAGGGTCACCTGCAGCGCCTGCGTGCCGCGACGGCCCTCGGCCACGCTGAACTCCACGCGGGTGCCGCCCTTGAGCGTCGCGACGCCCTCGGGAAGGGCGTTCGCGTGCAGGAACACGTCGCTCCCGTCGTCGTCGGAGATGAAGCCGAAGCCCTTCTCCGCGTCGTACCACTTGACCTTGCCAGTAGGCACTTGACTTCCTCTTGCCTCGAAAAAAGTGTGTGTGCGCCAATGCGCACTCGCAAGGTTATCGGGTGCGTCCAAATCCTTTTGAGTCCTGTCGGTGGCGTGGGGGAGGATTCACCGGTGAGCGAGCAGTCGACATCGGGGCACAGCATCCGTGAGTTCTGGGGAGAGCTCCCACCCGCGGGGCGCTGGCTGCTGTCGACGGTTGCCGTGCAGACCCTGGGCCGGGGCCTGACGCTGCCGTTCACGGTGATCTACCTGCACGAGGTGCGCGGGATCTCGCTCGACCTCGCTGGGCTGCTGATGGCCTTCATCGCGGTCGTCGCGCTCGCGGTCACCGGCCCGGCGGGCGCCCTGACCGACCGGCTGGGTGCCCGCACCGTGCTGCTGTGGGGGACGTCCGCACAGCTGGTCGGCTGCGTGGTGCTGGCGTTCGCGACCACACCGTTGGTCGTCGCGGTCGGGTTCCTGTTCCTCGGGTTCAACTTCGGGGTCTCGTGGCCGGCCTTCAACGCCCTGGTCGCGGCCGTGGTCACGGGGCAGGCGCGGCAGCAGTACTTCGGCATCAACTTCGCCCTGGTCAACCTCGGCATCGGGCTGGGCGGAGTGATCGGTGGGCTCTATGCCGACGTCGACAACCCGACCTCGTTCACCGTGATCTTCCTGGCCGACGCCGCCAGCATGCTGGTGCCGATCGGGCTCCTGCTGGGGCCGCTGCGGCACGTGCACGGTCGGGCCGAGAAGCCGGAGGGCGAGGAGGTGGGCGCGGGGTCCTACCTCACCATCCTGCGCAAGCCGGCCGTGCTGTGGCTGACCCTGATGACCTTCCTCGGCGTGTTCATCGGCTACGGCCAGATGGAGGCGGGCTTTCCTGCGTTCGCCCGCCAGGTCAGCGGCGTCTCGACGGGGGTCATCGGGTTCGCGTTCGCGATCAACACCGCCGTGATCGTCGGCCTGCAGTTCTTCGTGCTGCGCTGGATCAGCGGCAAGCGACGCACCCGCGTGCTGATCGTGATGGTCGCCCTCTGGGCGGTGGCCTGGGTCGTCCTGGGCCTCACCGGGCTCGTGAGCGGCACAGTGGCGGCCTCCGCCGGTGTGCTGCTCTTCCACGCCTTGTTCGCCCTCGGCGAGACGTTGCTCCAGCCGACCATCCCGGCGATCACCAACGACATGGCCCCTGACCACCTGCGGGGCCGCTACAACGCGGTCAACGCCGGAGCCTTCCAGGCCGGCACGATCCTCGGCCCGGTGGTGGCCGGGTTCATGCTCAACCACGAGTGGTCGACCGGCTTCGTGGCGATGATCGTGGTCGGCTGCGCGGTGATGGTGGTGCTGTCCCTGACCCTCGAGCGCCGGATCACCCCGTTCGTCAACGGTCTCCAGGGCGACTCTGCCCCGCCGACGCTGCCGACGGAGGCGCCGACGTCGGAGATGCCCTCGGCCGACCCGCGCCCGGCGGTCAGCTGAGCGCTGCGGGCTCGATCCCCCACCGGGCCGACCACGAGTCGCCGGGGGCCAGCACGACCAGGCCGTCGCCGGTGTTGAAGGCGTTGGCGGGGCACGACATCGGCTCGACCGCGATGCCGCGCACGCCGTCGACCCCGGTGTCCTTGCCCTTCGCAGTGAAGACCTGCGCCCAGTCGAGCGCCTCGTTGCCCCAGACGCCGACGTCGCCGGTCTCGAGACCTCCGACGACCACCTCCCACCCTCCGTCGGCCCGGGTGCGGGTCAGCTCGGTGAAGGCCGTGTCGAGGGCGGTGGCGCCGAGCGGCCGACGCGTGCGGAAGTCGACCTCGGGTCGCACGGCGGCGGTCCCGGTCGGCACCAGCTGCTCGTCGACCAGCACCTCGACGGCCGCCGGGATGGTGAGCTCGACGTCGGCCAGCGGGGTGTCGCCGAGGGCGATGTAGGGGTGCGCCCCGAAGCCGAAGGGCGCCGACCTGGCGCCGACGTTCGACGCGTGCACGCTGACGACCAGCCCCTGTGGCTCGAGCACGTAGTTGACGCTGAGGTCGAGGGTCGCGTCCCAGCCCGGCTGCGGGTGCAGCCGGGTGCGGACGGTGAGCGCCGACCAGTCGTCGGCGTGCCAGTGCAGCTGCCAGGTGGCCCAGCGCACCAGGCCGTGGCTGGCGTTGTGCAGCAGGGGCTCGCTGAGGCCGAGCTGGAGGTCCGACCCGTCGAAGGTGTACTTCCCGTCGCGGATCCGGTTGGGCCAGGGCATCAGCACCTGGCCGCGACCAGCGCGGCACACCTCGTCGTCGGCGTAGCCGGCCACGACGTCGGTGCCGTCGACGCGATAGGTGCGCAGGCCGCCGCCGACCTCGACGACGGTGGCCTCCTGGCGTCCGTCCCGAAGGGTCCACTGCTCGCCGCTGGGAGAGGTCGTCACGCCGCTCACGCTAGTGCCACGAGACTCCCCCCGGCCTGCCGACGGCTCGCCGGGAGGCACCGGTCAGTCGTCGGCGAACAGCGCGGAGGTCGTCAGCCCTTGCGGGTCGTCGCGATGAGGACCGCCTTGGCGCCGGTCTTCTCGGCGACGACGAGCACGGAGTCACCGACGGCCGGGGCACCCTTCCTGGTGCGGGTGTCGTCGCCGATGACGTAGGTCGCGGTGAACGCGTCGTCGCTCTTGACCGTGACGGAGGTGGCGCTGGACTTCGTGACCGTGCCGCGCTGGACCGTCATGACGACAGCCTTGCCGTCCTGCTGCACGGTGAACTCGCCGTGCTGGACGTTGCCGAGCCCCATCGCCCCGCGCATCAGCCCGCCCATGCCGTCGCCCTGGTCCTCATCGAGTCCGTCGCCGAGCCCGCCGCCCTGGCGACGTGGCATCTCGGGCCCTTGCGGCATGCGGTCGAGCTTGCGCTGCTGGCCGGGCGGAAGGCCCTGTCGGCCGTCCTCCCGGATGCGCTCGACCCGGTCGCTGCCGTCGTGGTGTGCGGCCCGCACCGCGACGAAACCGACGGTCGCGACAGTGCCCAGCACCAGCAAGGTGGCGAGCGCGGCGGCGACCACCACGGCGATCAGGCCGCCAGTCGTCGAGGTCGCCTGGCGCCAGAGCCCGGGGCCCTTCGGCGGCGGCCCCCCTGGGCCACCGGTGGCGGGTCCGAACGGGCCTCCGGGAGGTCCGGCCGGCGGCAGGCCACTCGGCGGGCCGCTCGGCGGACCGGCGGGCGAAGGCCCGGCCGGGGCGGCCTCGGACACGGCTGGCCCGGAGGCGGCCGCTGCGGGCAGTGGCTGGGTGGGAGCCGGTGTCGCGGGTTGCGGTGCGGTGGCCTGCGGGTCGGCTGCCTGTGGGGCGTCGGCCTGGGGCTCCCCGGCCGACGGGTCCTGGCTCGTCTTCGCCGACCCCTTGGTGCTGCGGGGCCTGGCGGGTCCGGTGGGCTCCGACATGGCGCCTCCTCTCGTTCACCCCAGTGTGGGTGACGAGCCTGTGCGTGGCATGGGAAATGGCTGAGAGTCTGACCGCCCGGCCGAGGCGACTACCGTGGTGCGGTGGCCGCCATCTCCTCCCCCCGTCGAACGACCGGTTCCGCGACGGGCTCGGGGTCCTCCGCCGCGCGGTCCGCCCGGTCGGTCGCGACGACCTCGACGGCCCGGTCGATGGCCGACGACGTGCGCGAGCGGACCGACGACCAGCTCGCCGAGCTGCTGCGCCGGCGCCAGGACCTGGCCCGACCCGCGCCGGCCGACCTGTCGTCCCTGGCGGCCAGGGCCAGCACCCGGGCCAGCGTCCAGCGGGCGGTCGACTCGCTCGACCTGGCCCACCTGCAGGTCCTCGAGGCGGCCCTGGCCACCTCCTCACCGGTCGACCCCGCGGCGGTCGGTGTGCTGCTCGCGGTCGAGGCCGCCGAGGTCGAGCCGGTGCTCGACGACCTGTGGACCCTCGCCCTGCTGTGGCGCAGCCCCGAGGGCCTGCGCGTCGCCCGCACCGTCTCCGAGGTCCTGCCCCACCCCGCCGGACTCGGTCCCCGCGCCGCCGACAGCTTCGTCGAGGTGCCGGCCCCGGAGTCCGTGGCCGCCCTGCTCGAGGAGGCGCCGCCGGCCGCCCGCGCCATCCTCGACCGCCTGACCTGGGGACCCCCGCTCGCCGTGCTGCCTCCGGGGACCCCGGACCGCGTGGCCACCGGGGCCCGCTGGCTGCTCGAGCAGCACCTCGTCTTCGCGCCCGGCGCCGACCAGCTCGTGCTGCCGCGCGAGGTCGCGCTCGCCCTGCGACAGGGGCACAGCCACGCCGCGCCGGCCCTGCACCCGCCCCTCCTCGAGGGAGCCCTGCGCGAGGAGTCCGAGGTCGACGCGGCGGCCGGACAGCAGGTCACCGACCTCCTCGCGCTGGTCGACGAGCTGGCCGCCGAGTGGGGTCTGCGGCCACCGCGCGTCCTGCGGTCCGGGGGGCTCGCCGTCCGCGACCTCAAGCGGCTGGCCTCGGTGCTCGACGTCGACGAGGCGCGCGCCGCGTTCGTCGCCGAGCTCACGTATGCCGCGGGCCTCCTTGCCGACGACGGCTCGCTCGACCCGTCGTGGGCGCCGACGCCCGCCTACGACGAGTGGCAGCAACACCCGGGCCACCAGCGGTGGGCGGTGCTCGCGCAGGCCTGGCTGCTCACCACCCGCGCCCCCCACCTCGTCGGCACGACTCCCGCAGGCGCCTCGGGCACGGTCAACGCCCTCGGCCCCGACGCGCACTGGCCGCCCGCCCGTGGCCTGCGCAAGGACGTCATCGACCAGCTGGCCGCGGCCGCGCCGGGCCTGTCCCCCGACCGCGCGAGCGTCGCGACCGCGCTCGGCTGGCACCGGCCGCGCCGGGTGCCCTCGAGCCTCGACGTCGTCGTCGCCGCCGTCCTGGGCGAGGCGGAGTGGTTGGGGGTGACCGGTCGCGGCGCGATCTCGAGCGCCGGCCGGGCCCTGCTCGACGGCCGGTCCGACGCCGACCTCGCCGCGGCCATGCAGCCCCACCTCCCCGAACCCGTCGAGCACGTGCTGCTCCAGGCCGACCTGACCGCCATCGCGCCCGGTCCCCTGGCCGGCGGGCTCGCCACCTTCATGCGGCTGGTCGCCGACGTGGAGTCGCGCGGCGGGGCCACCGTCTACCGGTTCAGCCAGGACTCCGTGCGCCGGGGTCTCGACGCCGGGTGGTCGGTCGACCAGGTCCTGGGCGCGCTCGGCGACGCCAGCCACACCCCGATTCCCCAGCCGCTCGACTACCTCATCCGCGACGTCGCGCGCCGCCACGGGCAGGCCCGTGTCGGGGCCATGCGGGCCTACATCCGGTGTGACGACGAGGCCACCCTCGGCGCGATGGTCGCCGACCGCGAGCTGTCGCCCCTCCAGCTGCGCAGCATCGCGCCGACGATCCTGGTCTCACCCGTCGCGGCCGAGACGGTGCTGGAGTTCTTGCGGGAGAACGGTTTCGCGCCCGCCGCGGAGACGCCCGACGGCGGGATCATCGTGCCCACGACCGGGGCCCACCGCACGCCGCTGCAGCGACGCCCCACCCCCGTGACGGCCCAGAAGGTCGACGACGAGCTGGTCACGACGATGGTCGGTGCGCTGCGCGCGGGCGAGGAGGCCGCGGCATACCAGCGCGAGCAGGTCGCGAGCCGACCCGGACCCAGCCTCCCGAGCACCGACCCGACCACGACCCTCGCCGTGCTGCGTGACGCGGCTGCGGACCGCCAGGCGGTCTGGATCGGCTACTCCGACGCGGACGGCCGCACCCAGCGGATCCTCTTCTACCCCGACCGGGTGGAGGGCGGCCGGGTGCACGGCACAGCCGACGGGGCCACCCGCACGCTCTCGATCCACCGCGTCACCGGCGCAGTCCAGGGCTGACCCACCGCCGGGTCAAGCGCCCGGTGGCACGACGGGTCAGCCGCCGGCGAGGGCCCGGACGACCCCAGAGGGCGATGGGCGGCCCAGGTGGCCGGCCATCCACACGCTCGTCTCCACCAGCTGGGCCAGGTCGACACCGGTCTCCACGCCGGCGCCGTCGAGTGCCCAGACGAGGTCCTCGGTGGCGAGGTTGCCGGTGGCGCTCTTGGCGTACGGGCAGCCGCCGAGGCCCCCGGTGGAGGCATCGACGACGGTGACGCCGTGGCGCAGCGCGGTCATGGTGTTCGCGAGCGCCTGGCCGTAGGTGTCGTGGAAGTGCACGCCGATGCGGTCGGCGCCGATCCCCCGCGCGTCGAGGGCGTCGAGCAGCCGGCTCACGTGCCCGGTGGTGCCGGTGCCGATGGTGTCGCCGAGCGAGAGCTGGTCGGCGCCGAGGTCCATCAGCCGCTGCGAGACCGAGACGACCTGGTCGACCGGCACCGGCCCCTCCCACGGGTCGCCGAAGCACATGGAGACATAGGCCCGCACCCACAGTCCGGCGTCCTTGGCGCGCGCCACGACCGGGGCGAACATCTCGACCGACTCGTCCACGGTGCGGTTGAGGTTCTTGCGGGCGAAGGTCTCGGTCGCGCTGCCGAAGATGGCGACCGCCCCCACACCGGCCGCGAGCGCGTCGTCGAGGCCGCGCTCGTTGGGCACCAGCACCGGACGGCGGGGTCCCCGGCCGAGCTCACCGAGCTCTTCGAGCACCTCACGGGCGTCGGCGAGCTGCGGCACCCAGGTCGGCGGGACGAAGGAGGTGGTCTCGATCGTCTCGAGGCCCGCGGCGGCCAGGCGACGGATGAACTCTGCCTTCACCGCGGCCGGCACGACGGACTTCTCGTTCTGGAGGCCGTCGCGCGGACCGACCTCGTAGATGGTCACCCGGTCCGGCAGCTCCGGGTTCGGCTCGCGCTGGGGAAGTCCGATGCTCACCCCCTGATCCTGCCATTCCCGGGCTCCCGGTCTTCACCCGTGCTGCGGGGGGTTAGATTTGCACCCGAACCGCACGACGCCGAAGGGACGCACGATGAGCGACACACCTCGCAGCGACGAGACCCCGGAGTACCGCGACCCCACGGCGCCCAGCGACCCCACGGCGCCCAGCGACGAGGGCAGCTCGGACTCCGGCGACTCCTTCGACCAGACCGCGGCCATCGACACCGACCAGACCCAGGCCGTCCCGCCGGTGCCGCCCGCCCCCGCGAGCCCCCCGCCGACGCCCTCGGCCCACCCCGGCGCTGCCAGTGGCCAGCCGTCCTACGGTCCGCCGGCCAGCTCACCGCAGAACCCCTATGGCGCGCCGTCCACCGGCGCGGGTGCGCCACCGCCCCCTCCCCCTGCGCAGAACCCCTACGGGAGCGCCCCCGGCGCAGCACCGCAGAACCCCTACGGGCAGCCGCAGTACCCCACCCAGGGCCAGGTCCAGCAGGGTTACGGCGCCCAGGGCTACGGCGCTGCGGGTCAGGGTGCGCAGGGCTACGGCACCGGGCCCGGCTACGGCGGCCCGGTCTACGGCGCCCCCGGCTACGGACAGCCGACGTATGCCGCGCCCCAGTCGATGAGCGGCAACACCATCGCGCTGCTGGTCGTCTCCGGCCTGACCACCTTCGGCTGCGGTTTCGGCATCGTCGCCCTGGTCTTCGCGATCGTGGCAGCGACCAAGAAGGACCAGCCCGCCGAGTCGGCGAAGTACACCCGATGGGGCTGGATCGCCCTGGTGGCCGGCCTGGTGCTCGTCATCGTGATCGTCATCGCCGTCATCGCCCTGGCCGCCACGACGAGCTCCACCTCCAACTTCAACTCCGGGTACTAGCCGGTGCCTGATGGCCCGCTGATCGTCCAGAGCGACAAGACGCTGCTGCTGGAGGTCGACCACCCGAACGCCGAGGAGGCGCGGCGGGCGATCGCACCGTTCGCCGAGCTCGAGCGCGCGCCGGAGCACATCCACACCTACCGGGTCACGCCGCTGGGCCTCTGGAACGCACGGGCCGCGGGCCACGACGCCGAGCAGGTGGTCAACGCCCTGATCACCTACAGCCGGTATGCCGTGCCGCACGCCCTGCTCGTCGACGTCGCCGACACGATGGATCGCTACGGTCGGCTGACCCTCGAGAAGGACCCCGACCACGGCCTGGTCCTGCGCACGACCGATCGGCCGGTGCTCGAGGAAGTGTTGCGGCACAAGAAGATCAAGCCGCTCATCGGTGATCGGATCGACGACGACCGCGTGGCGGTGCACCCCTCGGAGCGAGGTCACCTCAAGCAGGAGCTGCTGAAGGTCGGCTGGCCGGCCGAGGACGAGGCGGGCTACGTCGACGGCGAGGCCCACCCCATCGGGCTCGACAACGCCGACTGGTCGCTGCGTCCCTACCAGCAGCAGGCCGTCGACGGCTTCTGGCACGGCGGCTCCGGGGTCGTCGTGCTGCCCTGTGGCGCCGGCAAGACCCTGGTCGGCGCGGGCGCGATGGCGGTGGCCAAGGCGACGACGCTGATCCTCGTCACCAACACCGTGTCGGCCCGGCAGTGGCGCGACGAGCTGCTCAAGCGGACCAGCCTCACCGACGACGAGATCGGCGAGTACTCCGGTGCCCGCAAGGAGATCCGGCCGGTCACGATCGCGACCTACCAGGTGCTGACCACCCGTCGGAAGGGCGTCTACACCCACCTCGACCTGCTCGACGCCCGCGACTGGGGCCTGATCATCTACGACGAGGTGCACCTGCTCCCCGCGCCGATCTTCCGGATGACCGCCGACCTGCAGGCCCGTCGGCGCCTCGGTCTCACCGCCACGCTCGTGCGCGAGGACGGCCGCGAGGCCGACGTGTTCTCGCTGATCGGCCCGAAGCGCTACGACGCCCCGTGGAAGGACATCGAGGCGCAGGGCTACATCGCGCCGGCCGACTGCGTCGAGGTGCGCGTGACGCTCCCCGACAGCGAGCGCCTCGCGTATGCCGTGGCCGAGCCGGAGGACCGCTACCGGCTGTCCTCGTGCAGCCCGGTCAAGATCCCCGTGGTCGAACGGATCGTGGCGCAGCACCGCGGCGAGCCGACGCTCGTCATCGGCCAGTACCTCGACCAGCTCGCCGAGCTGTCGGAGCGGCTGGACGCCGACGTCATCACCGGCGAGACGCCGGTGTCCCAGCGACAGAAGCTCTTCCAGGCCTTCCGGGTCGGCGAGATCAGCCTGCTCGTCGTGTCGAAGGTCGCCAACTTCTCGATCGACCTCCCGGAGGCGAGTGTGGCGATCCAGGTGTCCGGCACCTTCGGCTCGCGACAGGAGGAGGCGCAACGGCTCGGCCGGGTACTGCGGCCCAAGGGTGACGGTCGCACCGCGCACTTCTACACGGTCGTGTCGCGCGACACCGTCGACGCCGAGTTCGCCGCGCACCGCCAGCGGTTCCTGGCCGAGCAGGGCTACGCCTACCGCATCGTCGACGCCGACGACGTGGACGCCACCGCCTGACTCTCTCAGGCGGCATACAGACAACTCCCAGACTCAGGCCCGAGACTGGGTGCCGTGACCACTGCCCAACCCGAGGCCCGGCTCCTCGTCGTCGAGGACGAGCCCAACATCCGTGAGCTCCTCGCCACCTCCCTGCGGTTCGCGGGATTCGAGGTGCACGTCGCCGCCGACGGCGCCACCGCCCTCCACCTCGCCACCGCCCACGAGCCGGACCTCGTCGTCCTGGACGTGATGCTGCCGGACATGGACGGCTTCACCGTGACCCGCAAGCTGCGCGACACCGGGCGCCAGCTGCCGATCGTGTTCGTGACCGCCCGTGACTCGGTCGACGACAAGATCAAGGGCCTGACGGTCGGCGGTGACGACTACGTCACCAAGCCGTTCAGCCTCGAGGAGGTGGTCGCACGGATCCGCGCCGTCCTGCGCCGCACCAGGGGCGAGGTCGATGACGCCAGCTCGCTGCGGTTCGAGGACCTCGAGCTCGACGAGGACTCCCACGAGGTGAGCCGCGGCGGCCGCTCGATCGACGTGTCCCCCACCGAGTTCAAGCTCCTGCGCTACCTCATGCTCAACCCCAACCGCGTGCTGTCGAAGAGCCAGATCCTCGACCACGTGTGGGACTACGACTTCCGCGGCGAGAGCGGCATCGTCGAGTCCTACATCTCCTACCTGCGGCGCAAGATCGACCTCGACGGGGTGCCGCCGCTGATCCACACCAAGCGCGGCGTCGGCTACGTGCTGCGCAAGCCACCGGAGGCGTAGATGACGGCTCCCCCGAGCCCCGCACCCGCGGAGACGCCGACCGCCCCCGCGCCGGCGCCCAGTGGCCGCGCCCGGGTGGCCGCGGGCCGGGCCAAGGAACAGCTGGAGCTGCTCCCGTTGCGGGTCCGCCTCGTCGCCGTGATGCTCGTCCTCCTGCTGGTGGCCCTCACCCTCACTGCCGCGGCCACCGCGGCGCTGATGCGCCGTGACCTGATGGGCCGCGTCGACGGCGACCTGCAGCGCGCCTACCCGACGGTGGCGCAGCAGGCCCTCAACACGTTGCGCGCGCCCACCCGCAACCGCCTGCCGAGCGGGTACGCCGTGGTCTTCTACCCCACGGATGGCACCCCCGCCGTCGAGATCGACCCGACCGGCGCCAGCGCCCGCCCCGGGGTCCCCGACAAGCTGCCGCTCACCGACGCCCGCGTCGACTCCCCTGAGGCCTTCACCATCGGCACGAAGGACGGATCAGGACAGTGGCGGGCCGTGGCCGGTCGGTTGCGAGACGACTCCGCGACGTTCATCGTGGCCGTGCCCCTGTCGAGCGTCAGCCACACCGTGCGTCGCCTGGTCCTCGTCGAGCTGCTCATCGGCCTCGCCGTCCTCGCCGCCTGCGCGATCGGCGGGTGGTATGCCGTGCAGCGCGCCTTCCGCCCGCTGCGCGAGATCGAGGACACCGCCGCGGCCATCGCCGACGGCGACCTCGGGCGCCGCATCCCGACCCGCACCGCCAAGGACGAGGTCACCTCCCTGGCGCGGTCGCTCAACGTGATGCTCGCCCAGATCGAGCAGTCGTTCGCCGCCCGCGAGGCCTCGGAGGAGCGGATGCGCCAGTTCGTCGCCGACGCCTCCCACGAGCTGCGCACCCCCCTGGCCGCGGTCCGGGGCTACGCCGAGCTCTACCGCCAGGGGGCCGTGCGCGAGCCGACGGATGTCGCGAGCGCGATGACCCGGATCGAGGGTGAGGCGACCCGGATGGGGGGACTGGTCGAGGACCTGCTCATGTTGGCGCGACTCGATGACCAGCGGCCGATGCGCTTCGCACCCGTCGACCTGACCGTGCTCGCCGCCGACGCGGCGCAGGACGCCCGCGCCATCGACCCCACCCGACAGATCACCGTGTCGGGCCTGACCGGCCCGCTCGGGCCCACCGTGGCCCCCGGTGACGACGCCAGGCTTCGACAGCTGCTCTCCAACCTCCTGTCCAACGCCCTCAACCACACGCCTGCCGGCTCACCTCTCGAAATCGCTGTCGGCACAAGGGAATCCGACCAGCACGTCGTGCTCGAGGTGCGCGACCACGGCCCAGGGGTGGACCCGGACAAGGCCCGCAAGGTGTTCGAGCGGTTCTACCGCGCCGACCCGTCCCGGGTCCGTGGAGCCGGTGGTGGGAACGGGCTCGGGCTGGCCATCGCGGCGGCGGTCGTCAACGCCCACCGGGGCCGGATCGGGGTCTCCCAGACGGCCGGTGGCGGCGCGACCTTCATCGTCGAGCTGCCCACAGACAACTCTCAGGTAGCGCCCAGCACCCCTTGACGTTGGTTCGGTTGACTGACGTCACCAAGCCACACCAAGGAGCGCACCACCATGACCCAGATCCACCCGGACACCCGACCGGAA
Source organism: Phycicoccus sp. Soil802 (assembly GCF_001429605.1). Taxonomy (GTDB): domain Bacteria; phylum Actinomycetota; class Actinomycetes; order Actinomycetales; family Dermatophilaceae; genus Pedococcus. The sequence goes on along the minus strand of NZ_LMSS01000003.1, from coordinate 416,684 downwards.
GCCACCGGTGACAGCGGTCAGCCTCAGCCTCCTGTGACGCCTCCCGCTGCCGCCCCCGACCCGTGGTCGCAGCAGGGTGAGCCCACGACCCCGGTCTGGTTCGGCCAGACCCAAGAGACCACGCGAGACCACGCAGCCTTCGGGCTGCCCGCGGCAGGTGCCCCCACGGCATACCCGCCGCTCACCACTCCTCCGGCTGGGCCGCCCCCTTCCTTTCCCACTCGGGACGGGGCAGAGCCTGCCCAGCCGGGCAAACGGCGCCGACTGACGGAACTCACCGCCGTCGCGGCGCTCGCCGCCCTCCTCGCGAGCGGCGGCACCTACGCCGCGGTCCAGCTGGATGACAGTTCGCAGGCCTCCTCCCCTGCGAGCACGTCATCCCTGGGCCGCGGCGCGGACACCGGACCGGTGGTCCAGGCCGACGCCACGAACCCGAACTGGACGGCCACCGCAGCCGCAGTGGCGCCCAGCGTCGTGTCGATCACCGTGAAGTCCGGCCAGAGCGAGGCGCAGGGCTCCGGCGTGATCATCGATGCCAAGGGCCACGTGCTCACCAACAACCACGTCGTGAGCGGCGTCGGCTCCGGCACGGCGATCACCGTGACCCTCAACGACGGTCGCACCTACAAGGCCACCGTCGCCGGCACCGACCCGAGCACCGACCTCGCCGTCATCACCTTGTCGAACGCCCCGAGCGACCTCAAGGCCATCGCGATCGGCAACTCCGACGACCTCAAGGTGGGCGACCCGGTGATGGCGATCGGCAACCCCCTGGGACTGGCCGGCACCGTCACGACCGGCATCGTCAGCGCGCTCAACCGCCCGGTGACCACCGCCGCCGAGGACGACAGCCAGCCGCAGGACCAGAACCCGTTCGGCCAGGGGCTCCCTGGTCAGCCGCAACAGCCCTCGACCGGCAGCGACGGCAACGACGTGGTGACCAACGCGATCCAGACGTCGGCCGCGATCAACCCCGGCAACTCCGGTGGGGCGCTCGTCAACGCCTCCGGTCAGCTGGTCGGCATCAACTCGTCGATCGCGAGTCTCGGCTCGTCCAGCGGCGGCCAGAGCGGCAGCATCGGCATCGGGTTCGCGATCCCGGCCAACGAGGCCAAGAGCATCGCCTCGCAGCTGATCTCGTCGGGCAAGGCTGAGCACGCCTTCCTCGGGGTCAGCCTCGGTGACGGCACGGCGTCCGACGGCACCAGCCAGCGGGCCGGCGCGGAGATCACCCAGATCTCGGCCAACACCCCGGCCGCGAACGCGGGTCTGCAGAAGGGCGACGTCGTGGTCGCGGTCGACGGCGAGCGGGTCGACTCGGCCCTGTCGCTGGTGGCCAACATCCGCGAACGTGCCGTCGGCGACAAGGTCACCCTGCGCGTCCTGCGGGACGGCAAGCAGGTCGACCTGACCGCCACCCTGGTCGCCAAGGCCGCGGCGACCAGCTGACCCCCAAACCGGTCGGCGCCTCCGGGCGCCGACCACCATTCGCCAGTCGGGCCGACCTCGCCCCGACCGGTGACCCGGCCCGCTGATCGTGCGGACAGCGGACCGAATGCCGGGCCGGGCCCCTCGCCTCCCTTTCGAGACCAACCCAGGCGAACGGGCCCGGCTCAGCCATGTGGTCCGGCCCGCCATGTCGCCGGTTCCGGCTAGCAGTCCTCCCATTTGGCCAGCTCCACCAACGAGTCATCCGTCTCGAGGGCCTTGGAGTCCCGTACCAGCTTGACCGTGAAGCTCTGCCTGACCGGCTCAGAGTCCTGCCGCGTCCAGACCCACTGGATCGTGTCGGCGGTCGGAATCTTGGCGGCATCAGACACCACCTCTGCACCGGACGGCGGCTCCCCGTAGGTCACGCGAGACATGTCGACCGCGGCCGCGCCGGTCGCCTTGATCGCCCACAGGGTGGCCCCTGTCGTCGTGTCGAGGACCTCCAGACGGTCCCACTCGTGCCAATCAGCACGACAGGGACTCAGGATCACGGTCGGCGCGCTCGCAGAACCCGTCAAGGCTGCCTGAACGGGGTCGTTGCAACCCGCCAGAGCCATCACGGCGGCAGCCCCGAGGAGCAGGGAAAGCAAACGCTTTCGCTCGCCTCCGTCACCGGACATACCGACCCCATCTCAAATTCGCGTGCATCTCAGGGGCGGTGCACCAGGCCCACCGGTTTGAGCCGCGACACAAGGATCCCGAGGAGGCCAGGGCAAGAGGTCGGGAGCGTCGTCCAACTACGGGAGCGAGCCAACGTAACTGGATCCCCGCTTGTTCGGGTGCCGCTCGAACCTCTTGGTGAAGCCGTACTCGGCCTCGTGCCCACGGACGATGACTCTGTGCCACGGACCCCAAATCAGAGACGACCCCTGTTGGTCCAGCCATTGCCCCGCGTCAAGCCCTCGGGCAATCTCGGTCACCGCCCCGATGGCGTCCTGCCAGTCCGACATCAACAGGAGTTCGTCGCCGCGAGGCGTGGTTACGAGAGAAACCTCCCAACCAACCGACACCCTGAGCCTCGGCACATTGGGCTGGCCGGTGCGGATCTCAATCACAGGACTGTTCGACGAAGTGTCCGCGAAGCAGTCCAAGCCAGCCTCGCGCATGAGGGCGAGCGCAGATTCGATCAGGTCGTCCGTCATGGCTGCCAATTTCCCCACATCCTTCGGGAATGGGTCATGCGCCGAGTGTGCCACTCGATGCCGCCCTTTCCGCGCTCCATGTGCACGTGGAGTCGACTGACGTTCCGCCGCACCCGTCCCATTTTCATCCAGTGCCTTCGCTGAGGACCAATGGACATTCGCCAGGGCCGGCCATTGACACGTCCCATCCTCAGGACGTTGTTGCCATTCCGAAAAAAACTCGCTGTCCGAGAGGCGATGCCTGACATCCGTCCCGCCCCCTGAACCGCCCGAGCCGCCCGGTAGGCGCGAATGCCTCGCGCAGCCCATACTCCACCTCGTACAGCCCACGCCGCGGCGCCAACACCCGGTATGAACATGGTTGCAGTCAGAGCGATGTCCCACTTGTGCTTCATCGCCCAGCGACCAATCTTGCGCCACCCCCAGTGGCCGTCGAGGTCGAACATGTTGATCGGGTCGTTGGGGTAGCTGTAGGAGGTGTCGTTACCGCCTGGCTCGGGGTCGAGGCTGGTGAAACGACCCGTCGCCGCGTTGTAGAGCCGGTCGCCCATCAGGGTGAGGCCTGCGGTCTCGCTCGTCGTGGAACGCTGCTTCGCTCCGAGCCAGCCGTAGCCGACCGAGCCACCGGTGGTCGCGGTCGTCGACCCGGCGCGGGGCGCGCCGTACTCGGTGAAGTCGGACCATCCGTCGACCCCGAGCGCCGCGTCCCCGCTGGCCGCCGTGGCGCCGACCGGGACGGTGGTGACGACGTCGCCGTGCAGGTTCGCCAGGGTCAGGTCGCCGGACCCGTCCACGGCGAGGGTGAGGCCGAGGTCGCCACCGATGGACTCGGCATACCGCGTGATCGCGCCGTCCTTGTCGGTCCAGGCAGGGTTGTCCGAACCATCGGCGTAGTGCCGCACCAAGGTCGAGGTCGTCGATCCGGTGGTCGTGGTCGCCGTTGACCGGCGTCCTGCCGAGTCGAGCGTGAACACCGTGGACGTGCCGCCCTGGGCGACCGATCGCGGCAGGTCGTCGTCGAAGTACCCGAGGGTGATGTTGCCACCGGTGGGGTCCGGCGCGTCCACCGCAGGCACGGTGGTCTGCCGGCCGAGCGCGTCGTAGACGTACAGCCCCGTCCCGCCCTGTCCGAGGGTGGGCCGGTCTGCCGTGTCGTAGTTGTCGAACGACGCACTGGTGGTGGTCACCCCGGTCGTGCCGGCGCAGTCTCCATCGGCGTGAGCCGTCGACGTCAGCGTCTTGCGTCGGCCGTTGTTGTCGAACGCGTAGGCCCGGACGATGCAGGGCGAGGCGTCGAGGTCGGCGCCGTGCCCGCTCGCGGTGTGGTCGGCCACGGTAGCCAAGCGACCCGCGGCGTCGTAGGTGTAAAGGCGGTTGTAGCCGACCGCCGCATCGCTGACGTCGAAGCCAGTGATGTCGTGCGGGTCGTTGACGCCCGGGTTGCCGTCGAATCCTGCCGACGGCCCGGTGAACTCGGACTTGACCCGGCCCTGGGCGTCGTTGGTGACCGACCAGGCCAGCCAAGGCTGGTCGGCCAGCGGAGCACCGTTGGTCTCGTAGACCGGTCCGTTCTCGTCCTCGATCGGGTCGCCATTGGCGTCGACGCTCTGCTTGACCGGCTGCACCGTGCCCGAGTAGGTGAGGGACTCCGGTTCACCCGCCTCGTCATAGCCACTGGTCTGGGTCACCTGACCGGGCAGCTTCTGCGTGACCAGGCTGCCGTCGGCGTCGTAGGCGGCCTTGAACGTCAGGGCCCCTCCGACGCCGGGGCGGGTGATGGTCTGGCTGGTGACCACGCCACGGCGCTCGGCGTTGCCTACGGCATCAGTACCGTCGTAGGTGAAGCTCGTGGTGCCCTCGGCGTCGGCGACGGTGGCCACGCTGCCGGCGCCCGGGGTACCGGGTGCGACGTAGGTGGTCGTGGTGCTGTCGCCGAGGTCGTTGGTCGAGGTCAGCGCCCGGCCCCACGCGTCGTAGGTGGTGCTGGTCCGTGCGACCGGGTCGGCGTCGGTCTTGCCGGCGTTGAGGTTGCCGGAGTAGTCGACCGAGCCTGCCGCGGTGCTTCCGGCGGGGATGTAGTGGGTGAAGGTCCCCGGCCGTGAGGTAGAGCCCGTGAGCCCCGCGACGTCGGTCCAGGTCTTGATGCTCCGGCCCACGCTGTCGTACTGCGTCTGCGTGGTCCGCGTGACTGCGCCCGAGGTCTCGACGACGGTGAGCGGCCGCAGCCACGCGTCGTAGGCCGTGGTCCGGGAGTCGGGCAGCGTGGCCGCTCCCCCGGCTCCGGCGGAGGGGGCGGCAGCGGGCAGCGTGCGGCAGGCCAGGCCAGCCCACTCGACCTTGTTGCCGCACGCGGCGTCAGCGGCGTTGGCGTATGCCGTGTAGTAGAGGGTCTTGGTGGTCCCGGCGTCGGCGCCGCTCGAGAGCGGCTGACGGGACTCGGTGGCCCGGCCCTCGGTGTCGTAGCGAGTGGTCTGCGTGATGCCTGCCGTGGTGACCTTGGTCGGGCTCCCCAGAGCCCACGGGTCGCCTTCGGTGGCGTCCGTGCTGACCAGCTTGGCGTAGCTGTTGACGGTGGTGGACGTCGTCTCGAGGTGGGCCTGACCCGTGCTGGCGCCGCTTGTCGTCGCACCGACCGTTACCGTGGTCGGCAGCCGGTAGGGCTCCCCGTTGGCCGGGTTGGTGCCGACGCCGTTGACGACGTTCGGCGCGCCCTGGTCGTAGACGGTCCTGGTGTGGGGGCGCACCGAGGTCACATCACCCGGATCGCCCACGACGCCGTTGTTGTTGGCGTCGGCGTTGACCCAGGCGTTGCGGGCACGGCCGTAGGTGTCGGTGACCAGCGTTCCGGCTTCGGTGACGACCTTCCCGGTGCTGTCGAGGATGTCAGCGTTGTAGACGGTCTGGGCCGACAGTGCGTCGACCTGCCCTGCGTCGAGGGCCGTGCCGCTGCTGGCGGCGTCGCGGACTGACTTGGTCGCGCCGGCGTCGAGCTCGCGGACGGTGTTGCCCTTGCCGTCGTAGTCGGTCGCGGTGACCTGCCAGCCGCCGGCACCATACGTCGCAGCGTTGACGGTGTAGCCCTGGTCGTCCGCGTACTGCAGGTCAGCCTTGGACCAGTCGACGCCAGCCCCCGAGATCGGGTCGGTGCTCGGGTAGTCGGCGCCGAACACGGCGTAACCGGTGATCGGGTTGCTCGCTTGGTTCCACAGACGCACCTGGTCGGTGGCCGAGTCGGAGGTCAGGTCCGGCAGGCCTGTCCCGGAGAGCGGGACCGCGTAGTTGTAGCGGGCCAGCGTGACGGCGCTCCCGGAGCCAGCCGGGTTGTCCCGGGTGACAGCGGCGACCCGCGGCGTCGCGGGGGTGCTGTAGTCGTAGCTCAACCGGAAGGCGGCAAGTCCAGAAGACTTGACCGAGGCCAGACGGGTGGAGGTGCCGTCCCACGTGTAGTCGGTGCCGAGGCCGACGCGGGGGTCGGTGACGTTCACCAGTCGACCCGAGCTGTCGTACTTATACGTCGCGACGACCGTCGGGACCATCGTCGCCGTGGCCGGGTCCCACAAGGTCGCGGTGACGAACTTGACCCGGCCGGAGTAGTCGCCCGGGGTCGTGGCGGTGGCCGTGGTGGCCGTCGCGTAGGTGATGTCGAGCCCGCGGCAGCCCTTGACGAGCGTGCCCGACGTGGGGCAGGTGACAGCGGCCGCCGGAGGGGTGGCGCCGTTCGGCGGCACCGCCGCGACGATGCGCGTCACGCGCCCGGTCGTGTCATGGCCGTAGGTGGTCGACCCGACCTGACCCGGCTCGTTCACCGAGACCGGCACCCAGTCGGTGTCGGCCGTCGCCGAGTACGCCACCGGTGCCCAGGAGGTGACGGTGCCGTCCTCCTCCTTCAGCGTCATGAGCATCGAGGCACCCGCGGCAGCTGTGCTGTTGGTGACCGTCAGGTCCGCCGCTGCTGCGGTGGTGTCGGTCGTGGCGGGCAGGTACGGCGACTTGGCCGACCCGGTCACGGTGACCTTGTAGGCGCGGTCCTTGGTCGGGGTCTGGAAGACCAGCGGTTCGCCCTCTTCGTCGACCAGGACGATCGTGCCGTCCGACCGGGTGTTGTCGATCACCTGCAACCCGGCAGCTCCGGCGTCAGGGCCCTCCAAGGACGCGGTCCAGCCGGGCCCGAAGACTCCGGTCACCGGGTCGGTGGGCCAGCCGGCGACCGTCCCGTCACCGTCGAAGCTGGTGTGCGACCGAGACAGGGCCAGGTCACCGGAGTAGCCGGGGACCGACACGTCCGTGGCGGAGGTGTTGAACTCACCCGTGAACAACGCCACCTGGCCCGGTCCGGCGTCAGCCGTGGGGTAGCCGTTCCCGAAGGCGTGCGGGACCCGCGTGACCGAGCGCGGCGACTGCGACCACGTGCACTGCGGAGTGGACACACCGGCATACGTGAAGCAGACCTGCACGTCCAACAGCACCGGCACGCGGGAGTTGAGGTCCGCGGAGGCACCGGCTTCGCGAACGGCCGAGGCGAGGGTGAACGAGCTGTTCACCACGACGGGATCGCTCGCGCTGGGCGCAGCGCCCGCGGCGTTGGTGACCGGCACGGTCGGCCCGTCGGTCCAGCCGGTCGTCTCGTTGCCTGACCCGGCGACCCGCCACTGGACCTTGCCGGTCACGCTCGCCGACGAGGCGCGCGGCGGCCCGGCGGCCTTGATCGCGATCTTGCCCGACGAAGCAGTTCCCACCGTCGGGGCGCTGACCGAGGCTCCACCCCACCCGAAGCCGACCGTCTTGGACGTGGTCTTCAGCGTACGCGCCACAGCGGTGGCGATGATGATGTGGGACCCGTTGGCGGTCTTGGGGATCGTGACCGTCGTCGCAACCACGTTGGGGTCGTTGGTAGGCGTGATCGTCATCCTCGGCTTGACCACCCCGTCGACCGTCAGGTCGAGGTACCCGGGAGTGGACCAGTCGTTGGTGATTCCCGTGGCCTTGATCGTGCAGGTGACATCTGCGCTGGGGGCCGTGTCGGTCCACGACCCGTCGCTGTACCCCGGGCAGCTCACCGTCGGGGCCGGCGGGTTGTTGTAGGCGGTGCCGAACTTGGTCCACGCCGACCACGTGCCGTTCCACAGGTGCCGGTCGTCCTGCACCGCGGCCCGGGCGTAGTAGTAGGTGTTGTTGGCCAATGCCGTCGTGGGCGAGCAGTAGACGCTCGTCCCCGACGCCCCGTAGCCGGTGGCGCACGAGGAGACCTTGGACGCCGCAGTGCCCGCCGTCGAGCTGTGCACCTCGAACGTCACCGACACCGTGGAACCGTCGGGGTCGGTGGCCTTGGAGTAGAACCGCGGGGTGGAGTCGGAGGTGAACAGGTAGGTCAGGCCATCGCGCGGGTCCTTGTAGGACGGCGTGTAGGCAGCCTCCATGGTCGGGGCCGTGGCCGCGTTCGGCTTCCGGTTGTAGGTGAAGGTGATGTAGGGGTCCTGGGTCGAGTCGACCGAGTAGAACTTCTTCCAGCCGTAGCTGTCGGTCTCCGACGCGGACAAGCGGATGCCGCCTGCGGACGAGCCGCTGTCCGTCCACCACTGGATCATGGAGGTGATCGGTACGCTGACCCGCCCACCGGCACACGACGAGGAGAAGCCCTTGGCGACCGACAGCGACCCGTAGTTCGTGCCGCCAGCGGGCTGGTTGTTCCAGTTCGTCGCCGAGGTGCCGCCCGAAGCCGAGTAGACGTAGAACGGCTTGGCCGTGCAGGACCACGAGTGGAACTCGTAGAGGGAGAGGGACGCCGAGACGATGTCCTTGGCGTTCATGCCGGCGCCGCTGATCGGGAAGGTCAGGAACGACCGGTACTTGTCGCCTCCCCCGTCATACGTGCCGACCCGCAGCTCGGTCGACGTGGAGTAGGTCGCGGTCGGGTAGGCCGACGAGACGTACGTGTCGAACGACGCGGTCGAGGTGCCCGAGGCATAGCTGGGGTCGATCGTGATCGGGAACTTCCGGTCGGTGCTGGTCAGCCAGTCCTGGTCGGGCGTGAGTGTCAGGACGGCCTTCCCGGATCCCTTCTGGGTCACGGTCATCACCACCGGTGACTCGTTCACCCGGTTGCCCGACCTGGCGTCGACCGCCGCGTCCCACGCGATCGGGGCCGCGACCCGCGAGGCGACCTGGCCGTCGGCGTCGACGAACGACACCGACCCGTCCTTCTCCGACCGCGCACTCAGACCCTTGGTCTTGACCGGGATGTCCCACGCCACGGGGCCGTTCTTGGCGGCCGCCTGCAGCGAAGCCAGCGCCGCCGCCGTCTTGATCACCAGGTGGGTCTCGTAACCGGTCCGCCGGGTGTCGACGACCAGGTCGATGCCGGGCTTGACGTCCTTGTAGGTCGCTGTGGTGCCGGACAACACGGGGGTGCCGAGCTTGCCGCCACCCCACCCGAGGGTGACGTCACGGTCCTGCTTGCGCTTGCCCTTGCCCTGCTCCGCGAACACCAGGTCGGTGTCCGTCGCGCCCTTGGCCACGCCACCGGCAGCCTTGCCCGCACCCGCGAGGGACAGACCCTGCGGGTGCCCCTTCGGCGCCACCGTGCCGTCGGCGGCCGCCTCCAGGGTCAGGTCGACGTCGCGCCACTGGCCCTTCGTGTCCTTGAACCGGATCTGCCCGGCGTGGGCCTGGGTGGTCATCGTCCCGTTGGGGTTCGCCCACGTCGTGGACCGCTCGTCCCGCAGCGACTCGACCTCCACCCGCGTGCCCTGGGCGCGGGCAGTCACGCGCGCCGACACCTCATCCGGACGGGAGGTCACCTTCTCGGCCTTCGCCTTGGTCACCGTCGACGCTGCCGCCGCCGGCTCCACGACCCCGATCGTGAGCGTCAGCGCCGAGGTCACGGCAATCGCCGCGACCTTCAGGCTGGGGCGGAGCCGCCCTCCGCGGAACGATGACGACAGCACACGCGACGACTTCAACGCGGACATACTTCCCCCGAAAACCCAGGCGCCATCCCCCAGGCGGTGGCGATCGGGGATGACTCTGGCGCAAGGAAGTCGAGGCAAACACCGGCTTTACCGACTTTTTACTACCCAACGAGGGAAAGTAGTTCTTCCGAGCCATCCCCACGCCCCACCACCGGACGTCGCCAAGAGCCTCCGGCGACCGGGAACGGACCCAAAACCGTTCGACGCGGTGCCGACTCGGTGGCAAGGTAGACCCTTGTGTCTGCTACCGCCCCCACTCCGGAACTGAAGCGTGAGCAGGACTACCTCGGGGCGGCCCGCGAGGCCCTCGCCGCGATGCGGGAGCAGACCCTCTCGCTCAAGGTCCAGGCCCACGACCCGATCTCGGCGGAGCACCTGGCCCGAACCCTCCACCTGCGGGCCGCGTCCCTCCAGGACGACCCCTCGACCACCCTCTTCTTCGGGCGGATCGACACCGATACGGACGAGCGCTGGTACATCGGTCGACGCCACGTCGCCGACACCGACGGCGACCCGCTCGTCATCGACTGGCGGGCGGGCATGTCGACCGCCTTCTACCGGGCCTCGCGCACCGAGCCGATGGGCGTGGTCCTGCGGCGACGGTTTGGGCTCGACCGTGGCGCGATCACTGCCTACGAGGACGAGCACCTCCAGGACCGCGCCGAGCACGACGTCCGCAGCCAGATCCTCGCCGAGGAGATCGAGCGCCCGCGCGTGGGGCCGATGCGCGACATCGTGGCCACCATCCAGCCCGAGCAGGACGAGATCGTCCGGGCCGGCGCCGAGCAGACCATCTGCGTCCAGGGCGCCCCGGGCACGGGCAAGACCGCCGTCGGCCTGCACCGAGCGGCCTGGCTGCTCTATGCGTTCCGTGACCGGCTGGCCCGCTCCGGCGTCCTCGTCATCGGACCCAACCGCGCCTTCCTCGAGCACATCGGCGCGGTGCTGCCGGCCCTCGGCGAGGTCGCCGTCGGCCACACCACCATCGAGGAGCTGGTCGCCTCCGTTCCGGTCCGGGGGACCGACCCCACCGAGACCGCGGTCCTCAAGGGCGACGCACGGCTCGCCGAGGTGCTCCGGTATGCCGTGTGGTCGGCCGTGCAGCCTGCGACCGAGCCGCTCGTGGTGCCGCGCGGCGTGCGCAAGTGGCGGGTGCCGGCATACGAGGTCAACGAGATCCTCGACGAGCTGCGGTCCCGCGGCGTGCGCTACGACGCGGCCCGGCAGATGCTCCCGCAGCGGCTCGCCCACGCGGTCCTGTTGAAGATGGAGGGATCCGGCGACTCCCCCGACGACCGCGTGCAGGACCAGGTCGCGCGCTCCGCGGTGGTGAAGAAGTACGTCACCACGCTCTGGCCGGCGCTCGACGCCAAGGCTGTGCTCTTCTCCCTCCTGTCGGACCCCGCCGAGCTGGAGCGCCACTCGTCGGACCTGCTGAGCGACGACGAGCGGCGGATCCTGGTGTGGGACAACCCACCTCGCACCCAGGGATCCGCCAAGTGGTCGCGGGCCGACACCGTGCTGCTGGACGAGCTCGGCGACCACATCGCCCGCACCCCCTCCCTCGGTCACGTCGTGCTCGACGAGGCGCAGGACCTCTCCCCCATGCAGCTGCGCGCCGTGGGTCGGCGCTGTTCCACCGGCGCGGCAACAGTCCTCGGCGACATCGCCCAGGGCACCACGCCGTGGGCGACCGACTCGTGGGAGTCGTCCCTGCACCACCTGGGCAAGCCCGGCAGCCACGTCGAGGTGCTCGACCGGGGCTTCCGCGTGCCCGCCAGTGTCATCGAGTACGCCGCCCAGCTGCTCCCCCACATGGCGCCCGGGCTCGGCACCCCGGTCTCGGTGCGCGACAACCCCGGCCGGCTCGACCTCGTGGCGACCGACGCCGCCACCCTGCACGACCAGGTCGCCCGGGTAGTCGCTGCGGAGCTCGCGGAGCCGGGCTCGATCGGGGTCATCGCACCCGATGCCATGGTCGAGGCCCTGTCAGCCTCGTTGCAGCGCAACGGGATCGACCACGGCGTGCTCGGCCAGGACCACGGCGACATCGACCACCAGGTCGACGTGGTCCCGGCGACGGTGGCCAAGGGACTGGAGTTCGACCGGGTCGTCGTGGTCGAGCCGGCCGCCATCGCCGCGGCCGAGCCCGACGAGCGCACCGGCCTCCGACGCCTCTATGTCGTGCTCACGCGAGCGGTCTCGGCCCTCACCGTCGTGCACGCCGAATCGCTACCCGCCCAGCTGGGTCCCGCCTGACGGCCGCGATCTCTGCCAGAATCGCGCTCGTGCCGGCACTGATCACGTGGTGGACGCTCGACGTCGCCGAGCTCGCCCCCGGAGCGCACTCCGACGCCGTCCGGGCCGTCGGGGAGGACCTCCTGCGTCGGCTGGGCGAGGAGCACCGCCGCTACCACACGGCCCGACACGTGGTGGAGATGTTCTGGGCTCTCGAAGACCTCGAGGAAGCGGGGGTGGTGTCCGCGCGGCAGACCGCCCTAGCCCGCATCGCGGCGTGGTTCCACGACGCCGTCTACGACACCACGAGCTCGGGTGGGGAGAACGAGATCATGAGCGCCGACCTCGCCGTGCGCGACCTCTCGGCGCTGGGCTTCCCGGGCGAGGACGTGGAGACGGTGCGCGACCTGGTGCTGTCGACCCACGACCACGAGCTCACTGGCACGCCCCTGGCCGGCGCCTTCCACGACTCCGACCTGTGGATCCTCAGCGCACCGCCCGGGCGGTACGACGAGTACACCGCTCAGGTGCGCGAGGAGTATGCCGCCGTGCCCGACGACGTGTTCCGCGCGGCGCGGGCCTCGATCCTGCGTCCGTTCCTCGACCGCGAGACGATCTACGCCACCGAGTTCGCCCGGGAGTCGTGGGAGGACGCGGCCCGCGTCAACCTTGCCGCCGAGCTCGGGCTGCTCACCGGCTGAGCCCTCAGTCCCCTTCGGCCATCGCCGCGGCGACCAGGGGCCACCAGAACCGGCTGCCGGCCAGGGCCTCGAACTCCTCGGCGCTCACCCACCTCGGGTCGACCGCGTCGGGCTCGGACGCCACGAGCTCCGGTCCCGCCACCGGGAGCATGGCGCGGAAGACCTGCATCGACCCTCCGCCCTCGGGCCAGAGACCGTGCCGCGACCGGGGCGTGTAGACCTCGTGACCGAACACCCGCACGGCACCCGGCTCCAGCCGCAGACCGGTCTCCTCCCAGACCTCGCGCAGGGCGCACTCGAGCACCGACTCCCCGGGCTCGCGCCAGCCGCCCGGGATGCTCCACTCGCGGCGCCGCGGGCTGTAGGCCACGGCATACCGGCCGGTCGCATCCGTCACCACCATGGTGGCCACGAACACGCTCTCCTCGTCGACCGGTTCGTCCGACAGCCACAGCTCGACGTCGGCCGCGGAGCCATCGGCGAAGGTCGCCCCCGGGACGGAGGCGACCAGGCGGCTCACCGGGCCACCCGGTCGAGGTGGTCGACGAGGGGCCACCAGTGCCGACCCGACAGCTCGGCGGTCGCGTCCGACCAGCCGCGCCAGGTGCCGACTGAAGCGTCGTCGGACTCGAGGATGCGGTCCGCGAAGACGGCGAAGCAGGCCTTCGGCGTCGGCCACGGGTAGCCGTCGTCGGGCGTCGGCACCGTGTTGCGGACGTAGCCCACCAGGTGCGGCGCCAGCGCGGCCGGGCTGCCCAGCAGCTCGCGGACCAGCTCGCCCACGGCCTCGGGCACGGAGCCGTCACCGACCCGTCGCGAGGGGAGGTCGGCACCACCGTCGGGGCGCTCCACGACGAGGAGGTCGGGTCCGCGCAGCAGCACAAGGCGCACCACCACCGTGTTGGCCGGCGCATCGTCCTGGCGCGATGCGATCACGTCGGCCCGGGAACCCGGCGGCAGCCACGGTGCGTCGGGGACAGCCCGGACGACCCGCTCGTGCCGACGCTTCTGGATGCGCAGGCCGCTGCGCTGGAGGATCCGCACGACCTCACGGCCGTCCACCGGCGTGGCGCCCGCAGCGACCAGCGCGGCGTACCACTCCTCGGGCACGTCGTAGTGGTCGCCTTCGAAGCCACGGGCCGGAATCCCTTGTGCCGCAGCGAAGACGTGCAGCTCGTCGTAGGACGTGTCACTGACGAGGTGTGACCACAGCCGGCCATGGGCGGGCCACGCCGGCGGGTCGATCCAGATGGTCACCCGCCTGACGCTACCCGTCCCGGAGGGAGCCTGTGGACAACCGGGCGGGCCGGCCGCGCGCCGCCCCTAGCCTCGCCACAGGCGGAGGCCACGGGGGCGCCGCACTCGTCAGGAGGACAACCATGTCGGCACAGTTCACGGTGGACACCGAGCGCATCCAGGCCGCCTCGGGCGACATCGCCCGCATCTCGACCGAGATCGACGGCCAGGTCACGGCGATGATGGCCCGCCTGACCGGGCTGCAGGGAGCCTGGACCGGCTCGGCCTCGGCGCGGTTCCAGTCGCTCGTCTCCGAGTGGCAGGGCACCCAGAAGCAGGTGCGCACGTCGCTCGACTCGATCGGCTCGGTGTTGGCAGCGGCCGGCGCGCACTACGCCGAGACCGAGGCCCAGACCCTGCGCATGTTCAGCTGACCGGACGCGCCCGATCCCGGAGTCTTTGATCGATCGTCCACACCAGGGTGTGGTCAACCCATCAAAGACCCGGGGTCGGGAGCCGTCGGAGGTATGCCGGGTGGCCGGCTACTCGGTCGTGATGGCCTTGAGGACGTCGAGCCGGGCGGCCCGTCGCCCGGGCCACAGGGCCGCGAGCACACCCACGATCCCGGCCAGCACCACGAAGATCGCCAGCTGGCCGCCAGGGATCGACAACACGTCGATCCCTTCGTCGGCGAGGCTGCGCTGCAGCGCCCACCCGGCGGCGAGGCCGAGGGCGACCCCGAGCACCGCGCCGAGCAGGGCGATCGCGACCGACTCCAGCCGCAGCATGGTCCGCAGCTGTCGCCGGCTCAGTCCCACCGCCCGGAGCAGCCCGATCTCCCGGGTCCGCTCGATCACCGACAGCGCGAGGGTGTTGATGATGCCGAGGACGGCGATCACCACAGCCAGGCCGAGCAGCGCGTAGATGATGTAGAGCAGCTGGTCGATCGGAGCCCGCTGCTCCGCGGCGAACTCGTCCTGGTTCTTGAGCGTGACCGACGGCAGGTCTGCGATGACCTTCTCGATGCCTGCCTCGACCGCTTTGGGGTCGGCCCCCGGGGACCGCACCACGAAGGCGGCGCTGTCCTGCTGGGGCACCCCCGCAGCGTCGGCGTCGGTCAGCGTGACGATGATCGAGTTGGGCAGGGCCGCGGTGCTCTTGAAGACGCCGACGACCGTGGCCGTCCCCTTGGTGCCCGAGATGTCGGTGTCGACCTTGCTGCCGACCGACACACCCAGCGTGGTGGCGCGGTCGTCCGAGAGCAGGAGGGTGCCCGGCTTCAACGCGGCCAGCGAGCCACTGGTGAAGTCGATCGGCACGGCTTTGCCGAGGGCGACCGGGTCCACAGCAGCTGCGAAGCCCCTGTCGCCGTTGACCGAGACCCCGAGGTAGCGCATCGGGCTGACCACCGCGACGCCCGGGACGGCGGCGACGTCACGGGTGACCGTCGTCGAGAACGGCTGGCCGATCGCGTTGGAGACCACGTAGTCGGCGGCGAAGTTCTCGTTGATCGACTTGTCGACGCTGGCCTTCGCGGAGGCGCCGAAGACCGACATCATCGCCACGAGGGTCAGCCCGATCATCAGGGCGGACGCCGTCGCCGCGGTGCGACGAGGGTTGCGGGTCGCGTTCTGCTCAGCCATCAACCCCACCGCGCCGAACAGCCGGCGGTAGGCCAGGCCCAGCAGGTGGATGACCGGCCGGCCCACGACGGGACTCGTGAGGATCGCGGCCATCACCAGCGCGAACACCCCGGAGCCCACCCAGTAGGACGAGTGGTCGATCGGCGTGAAGGCGCCGAGGAAGGTGTTCCAGAGCCCGATGACGAACAGCACCGAGCCGATCCAGATGCGCCGGTGCAGGGTCGCCTCCGGCAGCGCGATGTCGTCGCGCATGGCTGCCACCGGGGGCATCTTGCCTGCGCGGCGAGCGGGCAGGTAGGCGGCCAGCATCGTCACGACCATGCCCACGGCATACGCGATGAGGGCGGTGCTCGGCTGGAAGACGAGCGGCGATCCGCTGAGGTCGAGGCCGAAGCGCGCGAAGAGCGCCTGGATGCCGAGCGCGAGGAGGAACCCCGCGCCCAGGCCGACGGTCGACCCGACCAGCCCGACGACGAAGGCCTCGAACAGCACCGACCCGGTCACCTGTCGCCGCCCCGCGCCGAGGGCTCGCAGCATCGCGAGCTCACGGCTGCGCTGCGCCACGAGGATCGAGAAGGTGTTGATGATGAGGAACGACCCGACGAACAGGGCGATCCCGGCGAAGACGAGCAGGAAGATGTTGATGAAGGAGAGCGCCTGGTTGATGCCGGTCGCCTGCTCCTTGGCCACGGACGCGCCCGTCACGGCCTCGAAACCCTTGGGCAGTGCGGACTGGATGCTGGCTGCGAGGTCCTCAGGACTGGTGCCGTCCTTGGCCGTCACCCAGACGTCCGAGAACTCGTCCTTGCCGCCGTAATAGAGGTCCTGGGCGGTCTTGGTGTCGAAGAAGGCGAGCGTCGCCCCGACCGTCCCGCCCTTGAACTCGGCCAGCCCGACGAGGGTGGCGGTGACCTTCGGCTTCGCACCGCTGGTCACCAGGGTGACGGTGTCGCCCACGACGTAGTCGGCCCGGCGGGCGGTGCCGGTGTCGAGCACCACCTCACCCGACGTGTTCGGCCAGTGCCCTTCGGCGATCGTCGCCGGTGGCTCACCACCGGTGGTCGGGGCGTCGTTCCACGAGAGGCCGAGCCCGGGTGGGCCACCACCGCCGATCAGCTTGCCCTTCTTGGACACGACGAACGTGGTGGGGTCGGTGACGTTGCCGTCGGCGCGGGCCACGTCGGGCAGCCCCGACAGGGTCTGCACGAGGCTGCCCGGCACGGTCTTGGACGTGGGTCCGGAGTCGAAGTCACTGCTCGCGGTGTCGGGCCGGACGACGACCTCGCCCACGGTGTTGACGATGCCGTCGAAGGCCCGGCTCAGGGTGTCGGTGAAGATGAACGACCCCGAGACGAACGAGACCCCGAGGATGATGGCGAAGGCGCTCATGAACAGCCGCAGCTTGCGGCCGAGCAGGCTCTTCCAGCTGGCCCGCAACATGGTCAGGCGCCTGCCGGGTCGGGCTGGATCCGCACGTCGAGGCGCTTCATCCGCTCGAGGATCTTGTCCGCGGTCGGCTCACGCATCTCGTCGACGACGCGGCCGTCCGCGAGGAAGACCACCCGGTCGGTGTGGGCGGCGGCGACCGGGTCGTGGGTGACCATGACGATGGTCTGCCCGAACTCGTCGACGCTGCGCCGCAGGAAGCCGAGCACCTCGGCGCCGGACGTCGAGTCGAGGTTGCCCGTGGGCTCGTCGGCGAAGACGATCTCGGGCTTGCTCACCAGGGCACGCGCGCAGGCGACCCGCTGCTGCTGACCACCCGAGAGCTCGTTCGGTCGGTGGCTGAGCCGGTCGCGCAGCCCGACGGTCTGGATCACGGTGTCGAACCAGGCCGGGTCGGCCTTGCGCCCTGCGATCGCCAGGGGCAGGAGGATGTTCTCCTCCGCGTTGAGGGTCGGGATGAGGTTGAAGGACTGGAAGACGAACCCGATCCGGTCGCGGCGCAGGGTGGTCAGGGCCTTGTCCTTGAGCCGGGTGATGTCGACGTCGCCGATGTAGACCTCACCGCTGGTCACGGCGTCGAGGCCGGCCGCGCAGTGCATCATCGTCGACTTGCCGGACCCGGACGGCCCCATGATCGCGGTGAACTCCCCGCGGGCCAGGTCGACGCTGACCCCGTCGAGGGCGCGGACCTCGGCCTCCCCCTTGCCGTAGACCTTGTGCAGGTTCACGACCCGGGCGGCGGCAGCGCGCGTGGTGGACGCCACGGGGGCGTCGGCGGTCAGGGGTGTCGCAGTCATCTCAGGCTCCCGGCTCATGGTGGATTCCGTTCTCGTCAAAGGTAGGGACGCGGTCACTGCGACGCATTCAGGTTCGACCCTGAGCCCACCCTGAGTGAACCCCCAGTCCGCCTACCGGCTGTCCACCAAACGGTGGACGGCCGGTGAACGTGCCCGCGCTCAGCTGATCGAGACCCGGGCCACCTGGCGCAGCTCGGGGGCGTCGTAGCGGTCGCCCCTGACCTCGCCGGCCTCCCAGCGCATCACCAGGCCGCGTCCGCGCACCTCGAGGGTGGCGAGGTTGTTGTCGAACCACGGTCCCTGGGTCACCGACCACTGGTATGGCGCGCTGGGCACCTTCTCGGTGCGGCCCACGAGGAACTGGAGCGGACGGGCCAGACCCTTGCCGAGGACGGCCTGCGCGATGCGGACCTGACGCGGCAGGGGGTTGCGGATGGGTGAGCACACCGCCTGCAGGATCCGGCTGCTGCCGCCGCCCAGCTGGTCGGGGCTGATCTCGGTCACGTACGAGTTGTGCACGTCGCCGGACAGGAAGGTGATCGTCCCCGGCGCCTTCCCGCGCTCGCCGTGGGCGACCTGCACCACCATGTCGAGGACGGCGGCGAACCCTTCCTGGAAGGCGGCCCAGTGCTCGAGGTCGAGGGCGCGGCGCATCTTCTCGCCCCACTTGGCCACCCGTGGCCCCCAGGCCCCGGTCGCCATCGCCTCGTTGATCGCCTCGAGGTCGTGGATGCCCTGCGCGATGAAGAACGGGAGGGAGGTGCCGATGAACAGGTGGTCCACGTCGCCCCGCAGCTGGCCGTCGAGCCAGGCGAGCTCGTCGTCGTCGAGGATCGAGCGTCGTTCGGGCTGCAGCACCCGCGCCGCGCGCGAGTCCACCACCACGAGCTTGGACTCCCCCAGGTCGCGGGCGTAGCTCCAGCGGTAGGTCTCCGGCTTGGTGTCCACCCGCTCGGCGAGCTCGTCGAGCACCTGGGTCAGGTCGAGCTCGTCGCTCATCCCGGACTCCGCGTGGGCCACGATCTGCTGCCACACCTCGTCGTCGGCCAGCTCCTCCGGCGAGAGGTTGCCGACGTGCTGGTACACCCAGTAGGAGGAGAGCCCGCCGACGATCCGCTCGTGCCACCAGGAGGTCTGGTTCATCTCGCGGTGCCAGCTCTGCGAGGTGTTCCAGTCGTCGCGGATGTCGTGGTCGTCGAAGATCATCGCGCTCGGCAACGTCGAGAGCAGCCAGCGGTTGAGCGGGTCGGTCCACGCCAGCCAGTAGAGGTGGGAGTACTCCACGAAGTCCTTGAGCTCCTCGCCCGGTGGCTCGTCGAGGCTCCGCCGCGAGGCGATGTACTCGCGCATCGGCTCGCTGGTCTCGTCGGCGTACACCTGGTCGCCGAGGAAGCACAGCAGGTGCGGCCAGTCGGCCTCCTGCCGCTCGGGCCGGCTCAGGTGGTGGGCGTAGGCGCGGAGCGCGTCGACGCCGTTGCTCGCGTTCCCGTCGGCGTCGTGCGGCACGCTGGTGCGACAGGAGCCGAAGGCGAGGCGGGTGGGCTCGCTGCGCACCAGGGTCCGGATCCGGCTGGGCGGCAGGTCGGTGCGCTCCGGCTCGGCCTCGGGCCAGACCCGCTCGTCGTCGATGTCGACCTCGTAGTCGCTGGCCGAACCCGGCTCCAGGCCGTCGAGCACGACCAGGGCGTAGTGCCGGTCATGGGCCCCGAAGGTCGGCGCGGACCACTCGTGGTCGAACGCGCGGACCCGCACCACCGCGGCGTCCCGGGTCTGGACCCAGATCGTCGCCGACCTCTCGCCGATGTAGCGGAGCAGCGGCCCCAGGACGAGGGGACCGGCGGGAGGGTGAGTCGACACGAGGACCGTTCTACACGGCATACCCCTCGCTTGGCGACGTAACGGAAGTCCTGCTCCGTCGGGGCGTGCGAAAGGGCGGCCCACCTCTCGGTGGACCGCCCTTCAGCGGTGTGGCGTATGCCGTGTGGCTGGCTCGGACTAGAAGCCCATGCCACCCATCTCGTCGCCACCGGGGGCCATCGGCGCAGCCTTCTCGGGCTTGTCGGCGATGACGGCCTCGGTGGTGAGGAACAGCGCGGCGATCGACGCGGCGTTCTGGAGCGCGGAACGCGTCACCTTGGCCGGGTCGATGATGCCGGCGGCGATGAGGTCGACGTACTCGCCGGTGGCGGCGTTGAGGCCCCACCCTGCTGCGAGCGTGCTGACCTTCTCCGTCACGACGCCACCCTCGAGACCGGCGTTGATCGCGATCTGCTTGAGCGGAGCGGAGGCTGCGACGCGAACGATGTTCGCACCGGTGGCCTCGTCACCCTCGAGCTCGAGCTTCTCGAACGCGGCCTTGGTCGCCTGGAGCAGGGCCACGCCACCACCGGCGACGATCCCCTCCTCGACGGCAGCCTTGGCGTTGCGCACGGCGTCCTCGATGCGGTGCTTGCGCTCCTTGAGCTCGACCTCGGTCGCGGCACCGGCCTTGATGACCGCAACACCGCCGGCCAGCTTGGCCAGGCGCTCCTGCAGCTTCTCGCGGTCGTAGTCGCTGTCCGACTTGTCGATCTCGGCGCGGATCTGGTTGACCCGACCCTGGATCTGGTCGGCGTCGCCAGCACCCTCGACGATGGTCGTCTCGTCCTTGGTGACGACGACCTTGCGGGCGCGGCCGAGCAGGTCGAGCTCCGCGGTGTCGAGCTTGAGGCCGACCTCCTCGGAGATGACCTGGCCACCGGTGAGGATGGCGATGTCGGCCAGCATGGCCTTGCGACGGTCACCGAAGCCGGGAGCCTTGACGGCGACCGACTTGAAGGTGCCCCGGATCTTGTTGACCACGAGGGTCGACAGGGCCTCGCCGTCCACGTCCTCCGAGATGATCAGCAGCGGCTTGCCGGACTGCATGACCTTCTCGAGGAGGGGCAGCAGGTCCTTGATGCCGGAGATCTTGGAGTTGACCACGAGGACGTAGGGGTCCTCGAGGACGGCTTCCATGCGCTCGGTGTCGGTGACGAAGTAGTGGCTGATGTAGCCCTTGTCGAAGCGCATGCCCTCGGTGAGCTCGAGCTCGAGGCCGAAGGTGTTGGACTCCTCGACGGTGATGACGCCTTCCTTGCCGACCTTGTCCATGGCCTCGGCGATCATCTCGCCGATCTGGGGGTCAGCAGCGGAGATCGAGGCCGTCGAAGCAATCTGCTCCTTGGTCTCGACGTCCTTGGCCATCTCGAGCAGCTGGGCGGAGACGGCCTCGACGGCCTTCTCGATGCCACGCTTGAGGGCCATCGGGTTGGCGCCTGCGGCGACGTTGCGCAGACCCTCCTTGACGAGGGCCTGGGCGAGGACGGTGGCAGTGGTCGTGCCGTCGCCGGCGACGTCATCCGTCTTCTTGGCAACTTCCTTGACCAGCTCTGCGCCGATCTTCTCGTACGGGTCGTCGAGCTCGATCTCCTTGGCGATGGACACGCCATCGTTGGTGATCGTGGGGGCTCCCCACTTCTTCTCGAGGACGACGTTGCGGCCCTTCGGACCGAGGGTGACGCGCACGGCGTCGGCGAGGATGTTCATTCCCCGCTCGAGACCGCGGCGAGCCTCTTCATCGAAAGCGATGATCTTGGCCATTCGGGTGGTTCCTCCCACGCGAAACGTAAGCGGTGGCCAGCGGGTGCCCGCGACGGACGGACCGGCTCGCACGGCTCACGTCGCCGCGTTCCCCGGACCTCACCTGGACTGGCCTGGATTGTCACTCTCAGGGTGAGAGTGCTAACGCCATTATTGGCACTCTCCCCGGGAGAGTGCAAACGTGTCCGCGTCCGGCGTACGCCGGTGGGGGTCGCCGTCGCGGCCGGCTGGTGCCACCCTGAGACATGGCATCGCACCCCGACCCGCTCGAGGGCTCGAACTTCCTCGTCGACTTCGCCGGGACGGACGACGCGTCGTTCTCCCACGTCGACCTCCCGGTGGCCCTGCTCGACGAGGTGGCCTACCGCTCGGGCGACGACAAGGCGAACGAGCCGCGCAAGCAGCCCGGGCTCGCCAGCTACACCCACCTCGTCCTCAGCCGGGGGCTGACCACCAACCTCGACCTCTGGAACTGGTGGGAGGCCGCCCGCAACGGCGATCCCACCGTCGACCGCAACGTGGTCGTCAGGCTGCTGGACGGGACCGGCCAGCTCGTCCTGACCTGGAAGTTCCGCAACGCCTTCCCGGCGGTCTACCGGCTGAGCCCCCTCGACGCCGCCGCCAGCGACCTGGTCGTCGAGACGGTGGAGCTCGCCTTCGACTCCATGGACGTCGAGGTCTAGCTACGGGCGATCCCTGCCGCCAGCGGCACCGATCGACCCGGCGACGCCACAGCCACGTCGATCCGTGGAACGGGCGTCACGGATCGACGTGGGACGCCGGCTGAGGCTCGGTCAGAGCAGGGTGCGCAGGGTGGCGTCGGCCTCGGACTCCACCGGGTCGTCGAGGTCGGCGACGAAGACGGCGTAAGCCGTGCGCGCCGGGTTGGCGTCGAGCTCGGCGAGGACGGTGCGCCAGGCCGCGAGGTTGGGGTGCTCGAGGCTGGTGCAGGCCTCCGCAGGGCGCAACGTCTCCACCGCGGCCTCCAGCTGCTGGCGGGACAGGTCGTAGGTCCGCGACCCGTTCGCGTGCCCGAGCACCTTGGCCAGGACCACCGCGGGGAGGGCGTGCCTGCCGCCCGGGGCGTTGACGTGGGGGAACTCCAGCTCCGGCGACGACGACGCCGAGCTGATGCCCACGGCATACGCGACCGGTGGCGCCCAGCCGTCGATGGTGGAGGCCAGGGCGTCCTTGATCGCAGCGAGTCCTTCGGGCGTGCTCCAGTCGGGGTCCATCAGCCCATCCTGACAGCCGAGGGGAAGGCGTCGCGGTACGACCGGAGGTCGACGGTGCCGTTGGCGACCGACTCGGCGGCCAGCGTGGCGTGGCCGACCGCCCTGGTCACGCAGTCGCCCGCCGCCACCATGAGGGCGTGCAGGGCCGGCAGCTCCGGGGCGGGCCGCTCTCCGGTCGCCAGGGTGAACAGCGTGTCGCCGTCGAGCAACGTGTGCACCGGGTGGATCGCCCGGGCGAGCCCGTCGTGCCCGAGCCCGCTGACCTTCTGGCACTGCGCCTTGGTGAGGGTTGCGTCCGTGGCGATGACGCCGATCACCGTCGCCATCCCCGGCCGCACCGGCTGTCCCTCGTATGCCGCGTCGGCCCGGGCGCGCGCGGCGGCCAGCTCGTCGGCGCTCGGGACCCCGACGTGGGCGAACTCGTCGCCGAGCCCGTAGCGCGCCGCGAGCAGCTCACCGGTGCGCTCGTCGTGGGGCGCGCCGAACGAGTTGAGGGCGACGAGGGCCGCGACGGTCGTGCCGTCGTCGAGGACCGCACTCGCCGAGCCGATCGCGCCCTTGAGCCCACCGGCCCGGGCTCCCGTCCCGGCACCGACACACCCCTGGAGCACCGCGTCGGCGGACGCCACCGCGAACGCGTCGGCACCGTCGGCGGCGGTCGGGGCGTTCGCGAACTCGCCGCCCCGGCCCAGGTCGAAGAGCACCGCCGCCGGCACGATCGGGACCACCTGCCCGGGCTCGCCCATCGGCCAACCCAGCCCGGCGGCATACAGCTGCTGCACCACGCCGTCGGCGACCGCGAGCCCGAACGCGCTCCCGCCGGTGAGCATCACGGCGTTGACCCGGTCGACGAGGTTGCGTGGGTCGAGCAGGTCGGTCTCGCGCGTGCCCGGCGCGCCGCCGCGGACGTCCACGCCAGCCACCGCACCGTCGTCCGGAGCGACCACCACGGTGCAGCCGGTGAGCCAGCCGTCCTCGCGGCGGGTGGCGTGACCGACCCGCAGTCCGGGCACGTCGGTGAGCGAGTTCGTGGGCCCCGGGCGCATCAGTCGGCGGTCGCGTCGGGTGCGTCGGTCGCGTCTGGCGCGTCGGGCCGGGCGTCGATGATGCAGAACCGGTTGCCGTCGGGGTCCTCCAGCACCTCGAAGTCGCGCTCTCCCTCGGGGTACTGCCAGTCCTGGACCCGGTGCGCCCCCAGCTGCACGAGCCGCTCGATCTCGGCCGCCTGGTCGTGGGCGTAGAGGTCGAGGTGGATGTGGGGGTGCAGCAGCGGCCGGGTGTCGCCGAGGTTGAGGGAGAGGTTGGGTCCGACACCGTCGCGGGGACTCAGGATCACCCAGTCGGGCTCGGGCTCGTAGCGCGGCGCGTAGTCGAGGGCTGCCGCCCAGAAGGCCATCGCGCGTGGGACGTCACGGACGTTGACGACGATCGACCCGATCTTGAACTCAGCTCCCATCACAGCTCCATCCGGTAGGCGCGGGCGTCGGCGACGAAGCCCACGCGTTCGACCATGGCGGTGGTGTGGACGCCCGCAGCGATCGTGACGGCGCGCAGGCCCGAGTCGCGGGCCCAGCCCACGGCGGCGTTGAGCAGCATCTCCCCCGCGCCGATGCCGCGGTGTTCGGGGCGGACGAAGAACGTGTCGACGACCAGCTCCGCGCCGGCTCCGGGCACCCGGCCGGGCCAGGGCAACGGCTCGACGACCAGGCCCTGGAGGTAGCCGGCGTGGTCGTCGCCGGCCTCGGCGATCCAGACCGGGCGGACCTTCTGGCTGGCCGACCAGGCGCGGGCGAACCGGTCGAGGAAGCCGACCTCGCTCTGGCCACCCCGGTGCCGGGCGCACTGCAGCGTCAGGGCCGCCACGACGAGCGCGTCATCGGGACCTGCCAACCGGGTTCGCACTTCGCCCACGCCAGAAGTCAACCACGCGGGAGTGCACCGGGACACCGGTTCGCCTGCACCCACGACCAGACGCCGCGGGCACCGGTGCGGACGCAACAACGCCCGTACAGTCACTTCTGCACGGGCGTTGGTGAACCAGGGGGCTCGGTCAGAGCTGGATGCCCAACCGGCGGGCGCTGCGGGCGCGCTGGCGCGAGGCGCGCAACCGGCGCAGGCGCTTGATGAGCATCGGGTCGGCCTCGAGCGCGGCCTGGGAGTCGATGAGGGCGTTGAGCACCTGGTAGTAGCGGGTGGCGCTCATGTCGAACAGCTCGCGGATCGCCTGCTCCTTGGCGCCGGCGTACTTCCACCACTGGCGCTCGAAGGCGATGATCTCGCGGTCACGATCGCTCAGCTCCGTGGTGACGCTGACCTGACCCTGCTCGTGTGCGGCGTTCAACTCTCGACCCAATCTTCGCCTGATGTGTTGCAGACCTGATGTGGTGCAGACCTGGCGTGCAGACGTGGTTCCGTCCGTGCAGGCCCAACTATACGGAGCGAATCACACGCTTGTCATTCGAGTCGGCTAGTCCGAACGGCGCAGTCTGGACGGCTCTGGTCACACCCGTCCCACTCGCCACATCAGCGTCGCCAAGCCCCACAGCAGGTGCAGCCATCAGCCCACTTGAAGGGTTGTTCCCACGATCAGGCCATCGTGTCGAGGATGGCCACGATGTCGTCCTCGGAGGTGCGCGGGTTGACGATGGCGAACCGGGTCAGGGTCTCGCCGAGGTGTGAGGTGGGGACGACGAAGGCGAACTGGTCGGCCAGCAGCCGGTCCGACCACTCCTGGTACTGCGCCGCCGTCCACCCGGGCCGACGGAAGACCACCACGGAGAGGTCGGGCTCGCGGACCACCTCGAGGTAGTCGCGCCGGGCGATCTCCTCGGCAGCGAACCGGGTGACCTCCAGCGTCCGCTCGACGGCCTCGCGGTAGGCATCGGTGCCGTGGGTGGCGAGGGAGAACCAGAACGGCAGGCCACGCGCCCGGCGGGTCAGGCCGACGGAGTAGTCGGTGGGGTTCCAGTCGGGCTTGTCGGTGAGGACGTCGAGGTAGGAGGCGTGCTGGGTGTGCGCGGCTCGGGCCAGGGCCGGCTCGCGGTAGATCAGCGCACAGCAGTCGAACGGCGCGAACAGCCACTTGTGCGGGTCGACGATGAACGAGTCGCAGTGCTCGATGCCGGCGTAGAGATGGCGGACCGAGGGGGCCGCCAGACCCGCGCCGCCGTAGGCACCGTCGACGTGGAACCAGATCCCGAACTCACGGCAGACCTCGGCCACCGAGGCGAGGTCGTCGACGATCCCGAAGTTGGTGGTGCCGCTGGTGGCGACCACCGCGAAGAACGTCTCGGGGCCGTTGGCGACCAGGACCTCGCGCAGGGCCGCACCGCTGAGGCGACCGCGGTCGTCCACCTCGACGCCGACCAGCTCGGCATCCATGACGTCGCAGGCCGACTGGATCGAGGAGTGCGCACCGTGCGTCGCGGCGACCCGCCACAGCCGAGCGCCCGCACCGCTGCGAGCATCGTGGGCCGCCTTCACCCGCGCGGTGTGGCGGGCGGCCACGAGGGCCGAGAGGTTGCCGATGGTGCCGCCGGGCACGAAGACGCCACCGGCCTCCTTCGGCAGGCCGACCAGGTCGGCGATCCAGCGCAGGGCCTGGTTCTCGGCGTACACCGCACCGGCTCCCTCGAGCCAGGAGCCGCCGTAGATCGACGACGCCCCGACCACGAGGTCGAACATCGCCGCGGCCTCGGTCGGGGCGCAGGGGATGAAGGACAGGTAGCGCGGGTGGTCGGTCGAGATGCAGGCCTGCGCGAGGTGCTCCTCGAAGAGCTTGAGCGCCTCGAGCCCACCAATGCCGTCGACGGTGATGGTCTGGCCGGCCGCGGCGTCGAGCTCCGCGAGCGTCTGGGGCCCGTCGAGTGGGACCGGGTCGAGCTTCAGGCGGTCGGCGGAGTAGGCGAGGATCGCGTCGCCGAGGGCCTCGAGGTTCTGGTCGCTGTAGCCGTGCACGCGGCGAGTCTAGGGCGCAGCGTGGCACCGGGTGCAGGGCTCAGTCAGGCCCCGTCGTCGAACAGCGCCGCCCGCAGCCCGGCCACGTCCCTGACGAGGGCGTCCGGGCTGGTCGCAGCCAGTGCCGCCTCGAGACCGGCCCCCCAGGTGACGGCCACCGCACCCATCCCCGCGGCGCGGGCGGCCTCGACGTCGACGGTCGCGTCACCGACGTAGACGCAGTCGTGCGGTGCGGCGCCGAGCTGCGCGGCGGCATACAGGAGGGGCGCGGGGTGGGGCTTGTGGAGGGTGGTCTCCTCCTGTCCTGCCAGCACGTCGATGCGGTCCTCGAGACCGACGGCGCGTAGCCCGAGGCGCACGGTGTCGCCCTTCTTGCTGGAGACCACGCCGGTGCGGGCCCCGGCGGCGTGCAGGTCGTCGAGCAGCTGCGGCACTCCCTCGACGGTGCGGATGAGCTCGTCGTGGTTGGCCAGGTTCCAGGTGCGGTAGACGTCGGTGAGCTCGGCGCCACGCCCCGGGTAGCGCTCCTCGAGCACCGGCTGGAGCGGTCGTCCGATCCACGAGCGGACCTCGTCCTCGGGGGCCGCCTGGCCGAGGACCGCGCCGAGGGCGTGGTGGTACGACGCGACGATGAGCGGGATGGTGTCGGCGAGGGTGCCGTCGAAGTCGAACAGGACCACGGGCCAGCGGGGAGTCACGGCTCGAGGCTACGGCCTTCGGCGAGGTCGGCCGCACGGGCCCGCGAGGCCAGGCACTGCCCCACCCCCGTGGGGCAGTGCACAGCGTCCTGGCCCGGTGCCTTCAGGACCCGCCGGTGGCGGGTTCGATGCCGAGCTCGTGCAGGAGCGCCTCGACGCGGCCGCGGATCTCGTCCCGGATCGGGCGCACCGCCTCGACCCCTTGGCCGGCCGGGTCGTCGAGCACCCAGTCCTCGTAGCGCTTGCCCGGGAAGTAGGGGCAGGTGTCGCCGCACCCCATCGTGACGACCACGTCGGAGGCCTCCACGGCCTCGACGGTGAGCACCTTCGGGGTCTCGGCGGCGATGTCGATGCCCTCCTCGGCCATCGCGGCGACGGCAGCGGGGTTGACCTCGTCGGCCGGCTCGCTCCCGGCGGACCGCACCTCGACGGCGCCACCCCCGAGGTGAGCGAGGTATGCCGCGGCCATCTGCGAGCGCCCGGCGTTGTGGACACAGACGAACAGGACGGACGGCTTGTCACTCATGCGGCGCTCTCTCGGGTTGCGGTGCTTTCAGGAGTGGGGACCTCGAGGATACGGAGGAGGCCGATGGCCGCGGCGGCGCCGACCAGCTGGGCGACGACGAAGGCCGGGACGCTGGCGGGGGCGATGCCCGCGAAGGTGTCGGAGAAGGCGCGGGCCACGGTGACCGCGGGGTTCGCGAACGACGTCGAGGAGGTCAGGAAGTAGGCGCCGAAGATCCAGGCGGGGACGACGAGGGCGGCCCGGCCACCGTCGCGCAGGAGCCCGATGGTGAGCACGAGTCCCGCCGTCGCCACGACCTCGCCGAGCCACAGGCCGGCGCCGGCGCGCTCGTGGTGGGACAGGTGCAGCGCGGGCAGCCCGAACATGAGGTTGGCCAGTGCGGTGCCGACCACGGCGCCGACCACCTGGGCGACGACGTAGGGGGCGACCTCGCGCCAGGCGTGCCGGCCGCGGACTGCCTCGGCGAGCGTGGCGGCGGGGTTGAGGTGCGCGCCGCTGAGGGGCGCGAGGCTGGAGACCAGCACGCCGAGGACGGTTGCCGTGGCCGCCGCGTTGACTAGGAGCTGGAGGGCGACGTCGTCGGTCAGCCGTTGGGCCATCACGCCGGAGCCGACGACAGCCGCGAGCAGGCCTGCGGCGCCGAGCGACTCGGCCGCCAGCCTGACCCGCAGCCGAGTGGTCAGCACTCGCAGCCGCAGCCGCCGCAGCAGGTGGTGTCAGCCATGACTCGCTCCTCCATCGAATGGTGCGTCGACGGTTGCATCGACTATGGTCAATGCAGGAAGTGAAACGCCTGCATCGATGTTTGTCAATATCGAGTGCGGGCCTGCCCACCGCGACCCAGGAGGACCCGTGCCCCAGCTGATCGCCACCCTGCGCGACACGACGGCGGCCGACGGCGACGCCTGCTGTGGCACGCTGACGACCGACGACGCGATGGGTCGAGAGCAGGCCGAGGCGACCGCCCAGCTGCTCAAGGCGGTGGCTGACCCGGTGCGGCTCCAGCTGCTGTCCCTGATCCGGTCGTCCAAGGGACACGAGGCCTGCGTCTGCGACCTCACGCCCGCCGTGGGTCTCAGCCAACCGACCGTGAGCCACCACCTCAAGGTGCTGACCGAGGCGGGCCTCCTGACCCGTGAGCGCCGTGGGACGTGGGCGTGGTTCCAGCTGGTGCCCGCGCGGCTCGACGACCTGGCCGCGATCTTCCGCTGACGCCCACCTGAGCCTGCGCGCGGGAGCCGGGCTAGTTTCTGGGTATGCCGCCCGCCGCCCTGACCGAGCTCGTCCACCCCTCGTGGGCGGCCGCCCTGGCACCCGTGGCCGACACCGTCGCGGGGCTCGGTGAGTTCCTGCGCGCGGAGGTCGCCGCCGGACGGGGCTACCTGCCCGCGGGCAAGCACGTGCTGCGCGCGTTCGAGCGCCCCCTCGACGACGTGCGGGTGCTGATCGTCGGGCAGGACCCCTACCCGACGCCGGGCCACGCGGTCGGGCTGTCCTTCTCCGTCGCGCCCGACGTGCGGCCGGTCCCCCGCTCGCTGGTCAACATCTACACCGAGCTGGAGAGCGACCTCGGGCTCCCCCGGCCGGCATCCGGCGACCTGTCGCCGTGGGCCGACCAGGGGGTGCTGCTGCTCAACCGGGTGCTCACCGTCGCCCCGGGCAAGCCGGCGAGCCATCGCGGCAAGGGCTGGGAGTCGGTGACGGCGGCCGCGATCGCGGCCCTCGTCGAACGCGGCGGACCACTCGTCGCGATCCTGTGGGGCAGGGACGCCAGGAACCTCGTGCCGCACCTGCCCGGCATACCGGCCATCGAGAGCGCCCACCCCTCGCCCCTGTCGGCGCACTCGGGCTTCTTCGGGAGCAAGCCGTTCAGCCGTGCCAACGAACTCCTCGCCCAGCAGGGCGCCGCACCGATCGACTGGAGCCTGCCGTGACCGACGCACCCGAGCCCGTGACCACGGACGACAACCAGACCCACCTGCCCGAGCGCGGCAAGGTCTGGCACCGCTACGTCGCGATCGGCGACTCCTTCACCGAGGGCATGTCCGACGCCGACCCGGAGCGCGACAACGCCTACGTCGGGTGGGCCGACCGGCTCGCCATGCACCTCGCCGCCATCGCGCACCGGGAGGGCGGCGAGGTCGCCTACGCCAACCTGGCCGTGCGTGGCCGCCTGCTCGCCGACGTGATCGGTCCGCAGCTCGACGCGGCGATCGCGCTCGGCCCCGACCTCGTCTCGATGGTCGGCGGGGGCAACGACATCCTGCGGCCCAAGGCCGACCTCGACGCCATCGCGGCCCGGCTCGAGGCAGCCGTCGTGCGGTTGCGCGAGGCGGGTGCCGACGTGCTCCTCGCGACGCCGACCGACCCGGTCGGGGCGCCGCTGCTCAGGCACCTGCGGGGTCGGCACGCGATCCACTCGGCCAACATCTTCAGCATCGCCCAGCAGCACGGCGCCTACGTCATCAACCAGTGGGGCATGACGGCGTTGCAGGACTTCCGGCTGTGGGCCGACGACCGGATCCACATGACGACCGAGGGCCACCGACGGGTCGCCCTCAACGCGCTCTCGGCGCTCGGCCACGACACCGACCGGGCCGACTGGTCGACGCCTCTGCCGCCACAACCTCCGCAGGCCCGGCGCGAGTCGGCCGCCGCGAACGCCGAGTGGGCCAGGACCCACCTCGCCCCCTGGGTGCAGCGCCGGCTCAGGGGCGAGTCGTCCGGTGACACCGTGCAGGCCAAGCGCCCCGAGCTCACCCCCGTCGACCCCGCCTGACCTGCGCGATTCAGGTACTAGGACGTCCTACTACTACCATCAGGCCATGCCTGCGACCCGTCTGATGCCCACCGAGGAGGGCCAGGACCTCATCGACCTCACGCGCGAGATCTGCCAGAAGGAGCTGCTCCCGCAGGTCGACGAGGCGGAGCGCCGGGCCGCCACCACGCCGGAGCTCCCGCGAGACGCCTTCCGCGTGCTGGGCCGGGCCGGACTGCTGTCGCTCCCCTACCCCGAGGACTTCGGTGGCGGCGGCCAGCCCTACGAGGTCTACCTCCAGGTCGTCGAGGAGATCGCCTCGGTCTGGATGTCGGTCGCCGTCGGCGTCTCGGTCCACTCCCTGACCTGCTACCCCGTCGCCGAGTTCGGCTCGCGGGCCCAGCAGGAGGCCCTGCTCCCCGCCATGCTGTCCGGCGACCAGCTCGGCGCCTACTGCCTGTCCGAGCGCAACTCCGGCTCCGACGTCGCGTCGATGAGCGCCCGGGCGACCGCCGACGACGAAGCCGACCCCACGGCATACACGCTCAAGGGCACGAAGGCCTGGATCAGCCACGCCGGCCACGCCGACTTCTACACCGCCTTCGTGCGCACGTCCGACGACGGCGGCCGCGGGCTGTCGTGCATCGTCGTGCCGGGTGACGCCGAGGGTCTCGCATTCGGCGCCCCCGAGAAGAAGATGGGGCTGCACTGCGACACCGTGAGCGAGGTGCACTTCGAGGGCGTCCAGGTCCCGGCCGACCGGCTGGTCGGCACGCCGGGCCAGGGCATGGCCATCGCACTGTCAGCCCTCGACTCCGGTCGCCTCGGAATCGCCGCTGCCGCAACGGGATTGGCGCAGGCTGCCCTCGACCGTGCGGTGGCCTATGCCAAGGAGCGCGAGCAGTTCGGGCGCCCCATCGGCGACAACCAGGGGCTGGCCTTCCTCCTCGCCGACATGGAAGCAGCCGTCACGAGCGCCCGGGCGTCCTACCTGCACGCCGCTCGGCTGCACGACGCCGGGCGCCCCTTCACCAAGGAGGCGGCCGTGGCCAAGCTGGTCTGCACCGACAATGCCATGCGCGTGACCACCGATGCCGTACAGGTGCTCGGCGGCGCCGGCTACACCCAGGACTTCCCCCTCGAGCGCTACATGCGTGAGGCCAAGGTCACCCAGATCTTCGAGGGCACGAACCAGATCCAGCGGCTCGTCATCAGCCGCCAGCTCCTGAAGAACTCGTCGAGCTTGTCCAAGAGAGGCTGAGAAACCTTGCAGATCAACGATTCCACCGTCGCGCTCGTCACCGGCGGAGCCAGCGGCCTCGGCGGGGCCACGGTCCGTCGGCTGCACGCCGACGGTGCGGCCGTCGTGATCCTCGACCTCCCCTCCTCCCCGGGCGAGGCGCTGGCCGCGGAGCTCGGCGAGCGCGCGCGGTTCGTGGCCACGGACGTCCGCGACGAGGCGCAGGTGCAGGCGGCGATCGACGTCGCCAGGGAGCTCGGCACGTTGCGGATCGTGGTCAACTGCGCCGGGATCGGCACCCCCGGTCGGGTCGTCGGCAAGCGCGGACCCCTGCCGCTCGAGGACTTCACCAACGTCGTCACGATCAACCTGATCGGCACGTTCAACGTCCTGCGGCTCGCCGCGGCCGCGATGCTCGACAACGAGCCCCTCGACGGGGACCGCGGTGTCGTCGTCATGACCGCGTCCATCGCCGCCTACGACGGCCAGATCGGCCAGGCCGCGTATGCCGCGAGCAAGGGTGGCGTCGTCGGCCTCACTCTCAGCGCGGCTCGCGACTTGGCGGACAAGGGAATTCGCGTCATGACGATCGCTCCGGGGACGTTCGAGACGCCGATGCTCAGCGGGCTCCCGGGCGACGTCAAGGCCGTCCTCGAGGCCCAGGTGCCGCACCCGTCCAGGCTCGGCAGCCCCGACGAGTACGCCAACCTGGTGCGCCACGTCGTCGACAACGCGATGCTCAACGGCGAGGTCATCCGGCTCGACGGCGCCCTGCGGATGCCCCCGCGCTAACCGTCTGCCATCGCCTTGGCGAGGTCTTCGCGTGAGTGGATCCCGAGCTTGATGTAGACGTGGCGCAGGTGGTACTCCACCGTCTTGGGGCTGAGGAACAACGCCACGGCAGCCTCCCGGCTGGTGCGACCCTGCGCCAGCAACGTGGCGATCTGGCGCTCCTGGGGCGTCAACGCCGCGATCACCCCGGCCCCCCGGCGCAGCGCCGTCTCGCCGGTCGCCTCCAGCTCGACGGCGGCCCGGTCGGCCCAGGGGACCGCACCCAGGTGCTCGAAGGTGGCCAGCGCCTCGCGCAGCGGGGGGCGGGCGTGGACGCGGCGTCGTGACCGACGCAGGACCGAGCCGTACGCCAGCCGCGTCCGCGCCGACTCGAACGGATCCGGAGTCAGCGCGTGCAGGCGCAGCGCCTCGACGAACTCGGCCTCCCCCTCGTCCAGCCCGCGCGCCACGCCCAGGGCCCGGTGGGCTCGGGCCAGCGCCCAGGGCTGACCCTTGGCGCGTGCCGCGGCGAGGTAGTCCTCGGCGATCGAGACAGCGTCCAGCGGCTCGCCCAGCTGCCAGCAGCACTCGACCAGCTCAGGACCCGGCGAGAGGTCCGGGTCGGTGACCCCCAGGTCCGACAGCATGTCGGCGAGCGCCTCGTAGGACTCCTTGGCTGCCTCGGGGCGCCCGGTGGCCGCCTCGAGGTCGGCTGCGCCGAAGGCCGCCCACACCATCGCCAACCAGGCCGAGTGCACAGTGCCGAGCCGCACGGCCTCCCCGCCGTGGTGTCGAGACTCCTCGGCGCGGCCCTGGCGGGCGAGCAGCCATGCGAAGCCGCCACTGGCGAGCGCCAGGTCCGTGTGGTGCCCCGTCTCCTGCGCCAGTCGGATCGCCTCGACGTAGCCGGCCTCGGCGTCGGCCCAGCCGTCCGAGGCCGCGTGGTCGCGCGAGATCAGGGTGAGCAGGAACGGCAGCATGCCCACGGCCGCCTCGGTCCGCACGGTGCGCACTGCCTCGGCCATGGTCGCCCTGACCTCCCCGGCCTCGCGAAGGAACATCGGGCCGAGCAGCGCCCACCGGAACCGCCACTGGTCGCTCCCCGCGCTGTCATCGGGGGGTTCGGCCATCGCTGCCCTGATGAGGTCGGCGCCGCGGTCGGCTCGCCCACCGAGGACGAGGGCGAACCCCGCCGCCATCCGCCCGATGCGGCGTGCCGACGGCGACGCTGACGAGCCGGTCAGGTCGACCAGCTGCTCGGCCGCGCGCAGGCCGGAGGCGGAGTCGCACAAGTAGACGCATGCCTCCACCGCGTCGGCGAGCAGGAGCGCTGCCGCGTCCGGATCGTGCGGAGTCGCGTCGTCCGCCGCGGCGAAGAGCAGGTCCCGGGCCTGCTCCAACGACCCACAGCGGGATTCGATGGATCCCAGCCGCCCCAGCACGCGCGCCCGGTCCAGCGGCGACCGGGCCAGGGCGAGCGACTGACGCAGGAGCCTGGCAGCCTCCTCGCTGGCGCCCGCCAGCCAGGCCTGGTCACCCGCGCGCAGCAGCCGCTCGCCGCGCAGACCGCCGTCGGCAGTGTGCGCGGCTGACCTGACCAGCTGTGCCGAGGCCACGGCATTGGCTCCCCTCCGGCCGGCGTCCTCGGCAGCGGTCTCGAGCAGTGCGGCCGCGGGGTCGTCCGGTCCGACAGCGGCTTCGGCCAGGTGCCAGGCACGACGGTCGAGCTCGCCGTGCTCCACCGCTGCGGCCAGGAGGCGGTGGGCCTCCCTCCGCGAGGCCGCGCTGGCCTCTCCATAGACGGCGGCCCGCACGAGCGGGTGGTGGAACTCGACCGCGATGTCGGTCAGCCGCACCAGACCCGCACTCTCGGCCTCCTCGAGAGCCGCCAGGTCGACCCCGGCCGCACGGCAGGCTCGGCCCAGGGCGGCCAGGTCGTGGTTGTCGGTGGCGGCGAGGAGCAGGGCGGTGCCCGCCTCAGCCGACAGCGCGAGTGCCTTGCGGGAGTATGCCGCGAGCAGGGCGCCCGTGAGTGCGACCGGCGTGTGGGGCGGAGCGCCGCTGAGCCGTTCGGCCTCACCGGCGAGGTCGAGGATGGCGAGGGGGTTGCCACCCGTGGCCTCGTGGAAGCGGGCCACCCGAGCGGCCGTCCAGTGCTCCGACCTGGCGCTCTCGAGCAGGGTGCGGGCGCCTTCCACCGACAGCGGCCCCAGGTGCAGGGTGGGCAGCCCGGCGAAGGCCGAGTCCTGGACGGGTCGCATCGCCACGACGATGGCGATCCGGTCACTCACCACCCGCCTCGCCGCGAAGGCGAGCGCCTGCGCGGACGACTCGTCGAAGAGGTGGCCGTCGTCGATCACGACCGCCAGCGGCATCTCGTCGGCCGCTCGCGTCAGCAGCCCCAGCACCGCCGCACCCACGGCGAACCGCGCCGGGGTCGGGCCGGTGCGCACGGCGAGCGCGACGGCCAGCGCCTCGGCCTGCGGGCCGGGAAGCTCGTCCAGCAGGGGCAGCAGGGGGACGCAGACCTGGTGCAGGCCACCGAACGTGACCTCCCGCTCGGCCTCCACCCCCCGAGCGGAGAGGACCCGCATCGCCGCGGCCAGGGCACGGGCGTGGTCGAGCAGCCCGGTCTTGCCGATGCCGGGATCGCCGGAGATGACGAGCACGCCACTGTCTCCGACCCGGGCACCAGCAAGCAGCTGCTCGATGACCCGCTGCTCAACCTCGCGCCCGACGAGCACTTCGTCAGTCTGACCAGATCACCGCGAGATGACTAGGGGGGTCAACGGATTCGAGGACCCTGCTCACGCTCCTAGCGTCTCCACCACACCTTCCGCGGCGCGAGCAGGGCGCATGCCCAAGGAGAATCGGACCACTGCAAAGGACAGCACCATGACCACCACGCACGAGGCTCCCGCCATCGACGTCGACAAGCTGATGGCTTTCGTCTTCAAGGCTGTCGACGAGGTCGGCGCCACCCTCAACACGGCGCTCGTCGTGTTGGGCGACAAGCTGGGCTACTACCAGGCGATGGCCGACTCCGGCCCCACCACTGCCTCACGGCTGGCCCAGCAGACCAGCACCGACGAGCACTACGCGCGGGAGTGGCTGAACGCCCAGGCCGCTGGTGGCTACGTCGAGTACGACGAGAGCACGGGTCACTACACCCTGCCACCGGAGCAGGCGACGGCGCTCACGGACCCCAGCAGCCCGGCATACCTGCCCGGGTTCTTCCAGATCGCGCTGGGCACCACGCACGACACGGACAGCATCCTGCAGGCGGCCCGCAACCAGGCCGGGGTCGGCTGGCACGAGCACCACGGCGACGTCCACGACGGCTGCGAGCGGTTCTTCCGCACGATGTACAACGCACACCTCGTCGGCGAGTGGCTCCCCGCGCTCGACGGCGTGGTCGACAAGCTCGAACGCGGCGCCAGGGTGGCCGACATCGGCTGCGGCTACGGCGCCTCGACGATCATCATGGCGCAGGCCTTCCCGAACTCGACCTTCGTAGGGTCCGACTACCACGAGGCGTCGATCGCAGCGGCCCGACAGCGCGCGCAGGACGCCGGCGTCGCAGACCGGGCCACCTTCGAGGTGGCCCCGGCGACGGCCTTCAGCGGATCGGGGTTCGACCTCGTGACCACGTTCGACGCCCTGCACGACATGGGCGACCCGGTGGGCGCGGCCAAGCACGTGCGCCAGGCGATCGCGCCCGAGGGCACCTGGATGGTCGTCGAGCCGATGGCCGGCGACGCCGTCAGCGACAACCTCAACCCGGTCGGCCGCGCCTACTACGGTTTCTCCACCCTGCTCTGCACGCCGTCGTCACTGGCCCAGGACGTGGGGCTGGCGCTGGGCACCCAGGCCGGACCGGCCCGGATCCGCGACGTGGTGACGACGAGTGGCTTCTCGAGGTTCGCCTCGGTGGCGCAGACGCCGTTCAACCGGGTCCTCGAAGTCCGGCCCTGACCGGGCGCGACGGAGCAGACTGAACCGATGGCACCACGACCGCAGGCGCCGGCGACCGAGCCGGCCACCACGGGCACCGTCACCCGCGACGGCGTCGTGATCGGCTATGCGGTCTATGGAGGGGGAAGCACCACCGTCCTGCTCATGCCGACCTGGACGGTGGTGCACTCCCGCATCTGGAAGGCCCAGATCGGTTACCTGGCAAGGCATTTCCGAGTCGTGACGTTCGACGGGCGGGGGAACGGCCGGTCCGACCGGCCGGTGGGCGGGGCGGCCTACACCGACGAGGTGTATGCCGCCGACGCCCTGGCCGTGCTCGACGCCACCGCGACCGCGAAGGCCGTCGTGGTCGGCCTTTCGTGGGGTCTTACCTGGGGCCTCCACCTGGCTGCCGCGCACCCCGACCGGGTGGTGGGGC
Organism: Phycicoccus sp. Soil802; assembly: GCF_001429605.1. Lineage (GTDB taxonomy): Bacteria > Actinomycetota > Actinomycetes > Actinomycetales > Dermatophilaceae > Pedococcus. Next base: position 379,823 of record NZ_LMSS01000003.1, on the reverse strand, counting down.
TCCTCGGCCTCGGTGGGTCGAGCAACGTCGACATCCCGCGGACCGGGCGCGACCTCATCGACTGGGAGGGCCCGACGACGAGCACCGAGGGATGGGCCAAGTACAACCGCCAGTACTGGCTCGAGAACGGCTACGGCGACTTCCTGGCGTTCTTCTTCGGTCAGATGTTCGGCGAGCCGCACTCCACCAAACAGATCGAGGATGCGGTCGGCTGGGCGCTCGAGACCACACCCCAGGCGGTCGCCGATGCCACCGCAGGGATGCACGGGTTCGACGGCATCGCGACGACGCCCATCGAGGAGGTCTGTGCCCGCGTCAACTGTCCGGTCCTGCTCGTCCACGGCACCCACGACGTGATCTCGCCGGCCGCCGTCAGCCAGCGCATCGCGGAGCTGACCGGCGGTTCGGTCGTGCTGCTCGAGGGCTGCGGCCACGGGCCGTCCGCTCGCCACCCGGTGGTCGTGAACCACCTCATCCGCGACTTCGCAGAGCGGTGCGGCGGCACCCCCGCCGCGGGGGCTGCCGGAGCCCGCCCGAGCTGGTCGCGGGCCGACCGCCGGCGGCGCAAGGCACTGTTCCTCTCCTCCCCCATCGGGCTGGGTCACGCCCGCCGCGACCTCGCCATCGCCGACGAGCTGCGCAAGCGGCATCCCGACCTCGAGATCTCCTGGCTGGCGCAGCATCCCGTGACCACCGTGCTCGAGCGCGCCGGCGAGCTGGTCCATCCCGCATCGGCGTGGCTGGCCAACGAGTCCGCGCACATCGAGCACGAAGCCGGCGAGCACGACCTGCACGCCTTCCAGGCGATCCGGCGGATGGACGAGGTCCTCGTCCAGAACTTCATGGTCTTCGACGACGTCGTCCGCGACGAGCAGTACGACCTCGTCGTCGGTGACGAGGCCTGGGACCTGGACTACTTCCTGCACGAGAACCCGGAGCTCAAGCGATTCCCGTTCGCGTGGATGACCGACTTCGTCGGGTGGCTGCCGATGCCGGAGGGAGGGGCGGCCGAGGCAGCCCTGACGGCCGACTACAACGCGGAGATGCTCGAGCACCGGGCGCGGCACCGGTGGGTGCGCGACCGCTCGATCTTCGTCGGGTCACCCGACGACGTGGTGCCCCATGACTTCGGGCCCGGTCTGCCGGGCATCCGCGAGTGGACCGAGGCGAACTTCGACTTCGCCGGCTACGTCACCGGCTTCGACCAGACGGAGATCTCCGACCGGGGCCGGCTCCGCACCGAGCTCGCACATCCCGCGGACGCACCGGTCTGCGTGGTGACCGTGGGCGGCTCCGGGGTGGGGACGCCCCTGCTGAAGCGGGTGCTGGACGCCGTGCCGCTGGCTCGACGGGAGATACCGGACCTGCGGTTCCTCGTCGTGACGGGGCCGCGCATCGACCGTGGCGCGTTGCCACGACGACATGGCGTCACGGTGCGCGGGATGGTGCCCGACCTCTACAAGCACCTCGCCGCAGCCGATCTCGCGGTCGTCCAGGGCGGCCTCACCACGTGCATGGAGCTGACAGCGAGTCGCACGCCGTTCCTTTATGTCCCGTTGCGCCACCACTTCGAGCAGAACTTCCACGTGCGGCACCGGCTGGAGCGCTACCGCGCCGGCGCGATGCTGCCCTACGAAGAGGCGGCCGACCCTGACGGCCTGGCCGCCGCGATCGTCGCGAACCTGGGCCGTGCCGTCGACTACCGGCCGGTCGAGGACGACGGCGCAGCCCGGGCGGGCGAGCTCATCGCTGAGCTGCTCTGAGCGCGTTGGCCAACCGCCCGTCGAACCGCAGCGAGGACGCCTGTTCCGCGAGGACGACCATGCGCTCGAGCTGGGAGCGGTCACCGTCGAGACCGGTCCGGCACTACGCAGTTCGACTGTTCACCGGTTGCGCGCCGCGTGGCACCATGGCGAGTTGGGCCTGACTTGGAGGCGTCGGGTGTCCCACTCGTCCCGCCATGGGCCCCCGTCGAAGGGACCAGCCATGAGAGCACGCTCTCGGGCCGGAGCAGGGACGGTCCAGCACGCAGCAACTCAGCACAGCTCACCAGGACGCGCGAGGCGCCGCGGGATGGGGTTCGCCCTGACCGCAGCCCTCGGAGTCGCCCTCAGTGCCGCAGCAGGCACACCAGCGACAGCCCGACAGGCCACTCCTCAGGACAGCTCCGCAGTGCTCCTCGAGTGGAACCTCAGGGCCCAGCCCATCACAGGCTCACTGCGGCCCAGCGCCCACGGCCAGACCCGGGGCATCGCCATGGTGGCCGGCGCGGTCTACGACGCGGTCAACGCCATCGACCGCGGTCACCAGCCCTACCTGCTCGACCTCGAGGCCCTGGGGATCAGTCCTGGCGCCTCCACGGACGCGGCCGTCGCCACCGCCGCCCACCACGTGCTGGTGGCCCTGGCCCCAGCCCAGCAGACCACCCTCGACGACGCCCTGGCGGCCACCCTCGCAGCCGTGCCCGACGGCGCGGCGGAGGACGAAGGTGTCCGCGCCGGTGAAGCGGCAGCCAAGGCGATGCTCGACGCCCGTCAGGGCGACGGGTTCATGGCACCGTTCACGTTCGAGCTCGGGACGGAGGCGGGCGACTGGCGCCCCTTCCCCGCGGGCGCGCTCGACCCCGACCCGTGGGTGGGCAACCTCCGGCCGTTCCTCATGAAGAGCCAGGACCAGTTCCCTTCGTCCGGCCCGAACTCGCTGACCAGTCGCAGGTACGCGAAGGACTTCAACGAGGTCAAGGAGCTGGGCTCGCTCACGAGCACCAGCCGGACGCCGGCGCAGACGAAGACCGCGATCTTCTGGCAGACGGCGCCGGCGCCGCTCTGGCACGGCATGGCCCGCGATCTCATCACACGGCACGACCTCGGCGCCGCCGACGCCGCCCGGTTGCTGGCCAGCATGAGCCTGGCCGGTGCTGACGGCGCCATCTCCTGCTGGAACGACAAGTACCACTGGCAGTTCTGGCGGCCGGTCGCGGCCATCCGGGAGGCCGACACGGACAGCAACCCGGCGACCACTGCCGACCCTGCCTGGCTGCCGCTGTTCGACCCGTCGACGGCGACGACACCCCCGCTGTCGAACCCGCCGTTCCCAGAGCACCCCTCGGGGCACGGCTGCGTCACGGGCGCCACGCTCGGCGCAGTCCGGGCGTTCTTCGGGACCGACAAGGTGACTATCAACGTCACCTCCGGTCGCTACCCGGGTGACGTCCGCACCTTCACCCGACTGTCGACGGCGATGGACGAGGTCATCGACGCGCGCGTCTGGGGCGGCATCCACTTCCGCACCGCTGACGTCGTGGGCTCCCAGATCGGCTCGAAGGTCGCCCGGTGGATGGACAAGCACTACTTCGAACCGGTCCACGGAGGTGCGTCCGGCTAGGCGGATCGGCACGAGACCGGTTGTGGGCCTGAGCGTGCCCGCCATGCTGCCACGCGGCATACCCATGAGCGGGTCACTGCCACCTCCGTGCGCCCCGTGGGCGTCCGGGCGATGATGGGCGCATGTCCACGGATCGACCGCCGGGGGCCCCGGCCCGCTTCGACGTCCGCACGGTCGTCTACCTCCGTCGTGGGACCAACCCGCCCGACCTCCCGGAGGACGAGTCCACGGCGTTGCACCACGCCCACCTGGCCCACCTCGCAGACCTGGCCAACCGCGGGATCATCGTCGCGAACGGGCCGCTGCTCGACAAGTCCGACGAGACCATCCGCGGCATGTCGATCTGGTCGGTCGACCCCGTGGAGGCGCGTCGCCTGGCCGAACAGGACCCGGCCGTGCGGGCCGGCCGGTTCCGGGTGGACGTCGCACGCTGGGCAGTGGCGTCCGGTCGGATCGCCTTCCCGGAGCATGCCGGCCCAGTGGGTAGCGAGGTGGCCTTCGAGGATCTCTGAGCCGGAGAGACGACCGCCTCGACCCCTTGCGCGAGGCGGCCGGGATGGGTCAAGATCAGCGGACCTCCTTCGGAGGCCAGTCTCCCTCGGGAGACACGAGACCCGGCCAACTCATACTTGGCCGGGTCTCACCTTTTGTAACAGGGGAAACAGACCCGGCCGGTGACCGACACGCAACGGCCACGTAAACAGTGGCGGGCCGCAGGACGCCACCCACCGCGCGTGCGTCGGTGCGGAAACGCCCGGATCTCCGGGTGTTTCCGCACCGAACCGCGAGGGAGAGGCTCAGACGGACTCGGCGAAGGCTTCCTCGAGGATGTCGAGACCCTCGGAGAGCAGGTCGTCGCCGGCCGACAGCGGCGGCAGGAACCGGAAGACGTTGCCGTAGGTGCCGCAGGTCAGCGTGACCAGCCCGCGGGCGTGGCAGGCCTTGTTGATCCGCCCGGTGAGGTCGGCGTCGGGAGTCTTGCGCTCGAGGTCGCTGACCAGCTCGACCGCCAGCATCGCGCCGCGACCCCGGATGTCGCCGATGACGCCGTACTTGTCCGCGAGGGCCTCGAGCCGTGGGCGGAACAGCGCCTCGACCGCGCGGGCACGTCCGGCCAGGTCGTCGGCCTTCATCGTCTCGATCGCCGCGAGCGCGCTGGCGCAGGCGACCGGGTTGCCGCCGTAGGTGCCGCCGAGGCCGCCCACGTGGATCGCGTCCATCACGTCGGCCCGACCCGTGAGCGCCGCCAGCGGCATGCCACCGGCGATGCCCTTGGCCGTGGTGATGAGGTCCGGCACGACGTCCTCGTGCTCGGAGGCGAACCAGTCGCCGGTGCGGCAGAACCCGGTCTGCACCTCGTCGGCGATGAACAGGATCCCCTGCTCGGTGCACCAGTCGGAGACCTTCTTCATGAACCCGGGTGCGGGCACGATGAACCCGCCCTCGCCCTGGATCGGCTCGAGGATGACGGCCGCGGTGTTGTCCTCGCCGACCTGCGCGTGCACGAGGTCGACGAACTCGGTGAAGGCCTCGTCGGCGCAGGCCTCCGGGCCGGTGGGCCAGCGGTACGGGTAGGCCATCGGCACGCGGTAGATCTCGCTCGCGAACGGGCCGAACCGGTGCTTGTAGGGCATGTTCTTCGCGGTCAGGCCCATCGTCAGGTTGGTGCGCCCGTGGTACGCGTGGTCGAACGCGACGACGCCCTGCCGCCCGGTGAAGTGGCGGGCCACCTTGACAGCGTTCTCGACGGCCTCGGAGCCGGAGTTGAAGAGCGCAGAACGCTTGTCGTGCGTGCCGGGCGTGACCTCGGCCAGCACCTCGGCCACCTCGAGGTACTCCTCGTAGGGGGTGACCATGAAGCAGGTGTGGGTGAAGTCGTTGATCTGGGCGGTGACGGCGTCGATGACCCGCTGGTTGCCGTTGCCCACGGTCGTCACGGCGATCCCCGAGCCGAAGTCGATGAGCTGGTTGCCGTCGACGTCGCGCAGGATGCCACCGGCGGCCTGCTCGATGTAGACCGGGAGGCCGGTACCCACGCCGGCGGACACCGCGGCGAGCTTGCGCTGCTGGAGGGCCTGGCTCTTCGGGCCGGGGATGCTGGTCGCGAGGACGCGCTTCTGTTCGAGCATGCGCCGAGCATACGACCGCCTCGCCACACCTTTATCGGGTCTAGGGAGAAGCGTCAGCTTCACCCCGAAACCGTTTCCGGGTGAAGCCGACCTTTGTCCCTAGACCCGATAAAGGTGAGGTATGCCGCGGGCGTGGCAGCGCGGCATGCCTCCCCTTAGCGTGGGGGCATGGCATCCAAGGCGAGCTCGCCCGCGGTCGAGGTCGAGGTCGGTGGGCGCGACGTGCGCATCTCCAACCCCGACCGCGTCTACTTCCCGGCCCGCGGTGAGACCAAGCTCGACCTGGTCAACTACTACCTGTCGGTGGGCGACGGGATCGTCAACGCGTTGCGCGAGCGGCCCTGCATGCTGCACCGGTTCCCCGAGGGGGTGTCCGGCGAGAAGGTGCACCAGAAGCGGGTGCCGCACGGAGCCCCGCCCTGGCTGGAGACCGTGCGGGTGACCTTCCCGCGGTGGAACCGCACGGCGGACGAGCTGTGCGTCACCGAGCTGGCGCAGGTCATCTGGGCGGTGCAGATGTCGACCGTCGAGTTCCACCCGTGGAACAGCCGGCGGGCCGATGTGGAGAAGCCCGACGAGTGGCGGATCGACCTCGACCCCGGGCCGGACTGCCCCTGGGACCGGGTGCAGCGGGTCGCCCACGTCGCCCACGAGGTGCTCGACGAGCTCGGCGCCGTCGGGTGGCCGAAGACGAGTGGCGGTTCGGGGATGCACGTCTACGTGCGGATCAAGCCGGAGTGGGGCTTCAAGGACGTGCGTCGTGGTGCGTTGGCGTTCGCCCGGGAGGTGGAGCGGCGGATGCCCGACGACGTCACCACGACCTGGTGGCGCAAGGACCGCGACCCCGCCGACCTCTTCGTCGACTACAACCAGAACGCGCGCGACCACACCATCGCGGCGGCCTACTCGGTGCGCGGCAACCCGATCGGCACGGTGTCGGCCCCGATCCGCTGGGACGAGGTGGACGACGTCGAGCCCGACGACTTCACCATCGCGACCATGCCGGCCCGGTACGCCGAGCTGGGCGACCTGCACGCGGGGATCGACGACGCGGTGTTCGAGATCGACCAGCTGGTCGAGTGGGCCGACCGCGACGAGCGCGAGGGCGCCGCCGAGCCGCCGGAGCCCGACACCGACTGACCGACCAGCCGGGGCCATCCTGCGGAGTGAAATGGCTTCCACGCCCGCAGATGCGGAGGTAGTGTCCTCCTCATGCCGCTGATGAGGATCAAGGACGCCGCGTCGTTCCTCGGCGTCAGCGACGACACGGTGCGTCGTTGGGTCGACAGCGGCGCCCTGCAGGCCGAGGCCGACGACGCCGGTCGCAAGGTCGTCGACGGCTACCAGGTGGCGCTGCTGGCCCGCGACCAGGCGCACGCCGTCGAGGACCCGAGCGGCGTGGGGCGTTCGGCCCGCAACCGGTTCGTCGGCCTCGTCACCGACATCAAGCGCGACACCGTGATGGCCCAGGTGGAGATGCAGTGCGGTCCGTTCCGCGTCGTCTCGCTGATGAGTTCGGAGGCCGTGGACGACCTGCGGCTCGAGCTCGGGTCGGTGGCCATCGCCGTCGTGAAGTCCACGACCGTCATCGTCGAGACTCCGGAAGGAGCGTCATGACCATCGTCCGCCGCCGCGCCACGCCGGCCCTGGCCCTCGCCGGCCTCCTCCTGACGACCGCCGCCTGCGGGTCGGGATCCTCGACGGACGACGAGTCGCCGCAGGGGGGCAGCTCGTCGTCGACCTCGTCGGGAGGTGAGCTCAGCGGGACCGTGACGGTCTTCGCCGCGGCCTCGCTGAAGAAGACGTTCACCGCGATCGGCACCGAGTTCGAGAGGACCCACCCCGGGGTGACGGTGACCTTCAACTTCGCCGGGTCGTCCGACCTCGTCGCGCAGATCCAGCAGGGCGCCCCGGCCGACGTCTTCGCCTCGGCCGACACCACGAACATGGCCAAGGCGACCGGCGACTCGCTGACGGCGGCGACCCCGGCCAACTTCGCCTCCAACACGCTCGAGATCGCGGTGCCTCCGGGCAACCCGGCCAAGATCGCGAGCCTGGCCGACCTGGCCAGGCCTGGCGTCAAGGTCGTGCTGTGCGCGCCCGAAGTGCCCTGTGGCTCCGCCGCCGCCAAGGTCGAGGCAGCCGCCAAGGTCGACATCAAGCCGGTCAGCGAGGAGCAGTCGGTCACCGACGTCCTCGGCAAAGTCACGTCCATGGAGGCCGACGCCGGGCTGGTCTACGTGACCGACGTGTTGGGCGCGGGCGACGCCGTCGAGGGCGTGGAGTTCCCCGAGTCGTCGTCGGCCGTGAACACCTACCCGATCGCGACCCTCAAGGCGAGCAAGAACGCCGTGGCGGCCCAGGCCTTCCTCGAGGCGGTCACCGGCGAGCCCGGGCAGGGGATCCTCGCGGCCGCCGGCTTCGCCAAGCCGTAGCGTGCACCTCGTGCCGCAGGTCCCCGCAACGCTCCGAGGCCAGCCGCGGCTGGGCCTGCCTGCCTGGGTCTTCGTCCCCGCTGCGGTCGGGGCGACCTTCGTCGTCCTCCCGCTCGTGGCGATGCTCACGCGGGTCGAGTGGGGCAGCTTCGGCTCGCTCATCACCTCCGAGTCCTCGCGCGCGGCCCTGGCCCTGAGCCTGCGGACCTCCCTGGCGAGCACCGTGCTGTGCATCCTCTTCGGCGTGCCGATGGCCCTCGTCCTCGCGCGCACCGAGTTCCGGGGCCAGTCGATCGCCCGCTCGCTCGTGCTGCTCCCGCTCGTGCTGCCACCGGTCGTCGGAGGCATCGCCCTGCTCTACACCTTCGGCCGCAAGGGCTTGCTCGGGCACTCCATGGAGGTGTTGGGGCTGCAGATCGCCTTCTCCACCACCGCCGTCGTGATGGCCCAGACCTTCGTGGCGCTGCCGTTCCTCGTCGTCAGCCTGGAAGGTGCGCTGCGCACCGGTGGCCAGCGGTTCGAGGAGGTGGCCGCGACCCTCGGCGCCCGACCGACCACCGTCTTCCTGCGGGTCACCCTCCCGCTGGTGCTGCCGGGGCTGGCATCCGGGGCGGTGCTGGCGTTCGCCCGGGCCCTCGGCGAGTTCGGCGCCACCATCACCTTCGCCGGCAGCCTCCAAGGAGTCACCCGCACGCTGCCCCTGGAGATCTACCTGCAGCGCGAGACCGACCCACAGGCGGCAGTCGCCCTGTCGCTGGTGCTGGTCGTCGTGGCCACCGTCGTCATCGCCCTCACCCGACGCTCACGGACCGCGCTGTGAAGATGGCAGCGTCGTGAAGCTCGAGGCCCGCGTGGGCTTCCCCGACCGTGACCTCGACCTCGGGATCGCGGTCGAGGCCGGGCGCACCCTCGCGCTGCTCGGCCCCAACGGCGCCGGCAAGTCCACGGCCCTCGCGTCGATTGCCGGCCTCCTGCGCCCGGCGTCCGGGCGCATCACCCTCGACGACCGGATCCTGTTCTCGCACAATGGCGCCGGCGACACGTCGTGGGTGCCGCCTCACGCCCGCGGAGTCGCCCTTCTCGCCCAGGAGGCCCGGCTCTTCCCCCACCTGTCGGTGCTCGACAACGTGGCCTTCGGCCCACGCAGCGCCGGTATGCCGCGTGGCCGGGCTCGCGAGGTGGCCCACCAGTGGCTGGCGCAGGTGGACGCGGAGGAGTTTGCGGACCGGCGGCCGGCGGCCCTCTCCGGCGGCCAGGCGCAGCGGGTCGCCATCGCCCGTGCCCTCGCCACCGAGCCCCACCTGCTGCTGCTCGACGAGCCGTTGTCGGCGCTCGACGTCGACTCCGCCCCGGCGATCCGCCAGCTGCTGCGACGGGTGCTCGAGGGCCGCACCACCATCGTCGTCACGCACGACATCCTCGACGCGGTGCTGCTCGCCGACGACGTCGCCGTCCTCGAGGCGGGCCGAGTCGTCGAGGAGGGGCCGACGGCGCGGGTGCTGACCCGACCGACCAGCCGGTTCGCGGCACGCATCGCGGGCCTCAACCTGGTGCGCGGCACGGCCCGGGGCACCACCGTGACCACGCCGGAAGGGCTCCAGGTCGAGGGCCTGTCCGAGGACGACCTGGCCGACGGATCGGCCGCGGTCGCGGTGTTCAGCCCCAGCGCCGTGGGCGTCTACCGTGTCGCACCCTCGGGCAGCCCACGCAACGTCGTGCACGCGACGGTGACCGAGCTGGAACCGCACGGACACCAGGTGCGGGTGCACACGGCATACCTCTCCGCGGACATCACGCCCGCCGCGCTGGCCGACCTCGACCTCGCCCCGGGCACGGCGGTCGTGCTCACGGTCAAGGCCAGCGAAGTGGCCGTCTACGGCGCATAGCGCGCCCGGGTCCACCATGATCTCCTCATGGCTGCCGACGGAGGGGCGCACGGCTCGAGGGTCCGCGCGGGCTGGTGGGCGCCCGCGGCCGTCCTCGCGCTGACCGTCGTGCAACTCGGCGTCGGCACCTTCGCGAGCAGCCTGCAGCAGTTCGAGGGCAAGGCCTTCGGGGCCCGGCTGGTCGCCTACCCCGTGATGATGCTCGTGGTGCCGGTGGCCTGGTGGCTGGCGCACCGTGGCCGAGACGTCAGGGTCCCGTGGGGCGCCTTCGCCCTCGTGATGGCGCCGTTCCTCATCGACGTCACCGGCAACACCCTCGACCTCTATGACTCGGTCGGGTGGTGGGACGACGCCAACCACTTCGTCAACTGGGTGTTGTTGTGCGCCGGTCTGGGTCTCCTACTGCTGCAAGGGATCCGGGTTCGGTGGGCGCGGGTGCTGCTGGTGACCGGGCTCGGTGCCGTGCTCGCGATCGGGTGGGAGCTCGGCGAGTGGTACACCTTCATCCGCCACGGCACCGAGCTCGACACGGCATACCAGGACACCCTCGGCGACGAGGCGCTCGGCACCCTCGGCGCCCTCGTGGCCGGGCTGGCCCTGCGTCGGCCACGCGGCGCCGACGGCGGCTGACCCGCTCAGTCCTGGGAGACGGACGCGGCGGCGGCCTCGCGTGCCGCGAGCCCGGCGGCGTAGTCGGGCAGCTCCTGGAGCGCGAAGTGGTTGCCGTCCGGGTCCTCGAAGTGGGTGAACCGACCCCACGGGAGGTCCTCGACCTCGGTCACCTCGACGCCGCGACCCTTGAGCTCGTCGTGCGCGGCGTCGGCATCGGCGACCACCACCTGGATGTACTGCTTCACGCCCTCGCCCAGCATCGACATGCCCTTGACGAAGCAGAAGGAGCAGGCCGACCCGGGCGGCGTGATCTGGACGAAGCGTAGCCCCGCCTCCTCCACGACCTGGTCCTGGTCGGCCGGCCACCCGACGACGTCCTCGTAGAACGCCTTCGTACGGTCGATGTCCGTGACGGAGATGGGGATGAGCTCGATCTTGTAGTCCACGGCCGGTCCTCTCGTCGCAACCTCTCCTTCGGAGGTTCTACCACCAGCCTAGGAAGACTTCCGGCCACTTCCTGACCGCAAGACGATCGGGTTTCGACGGGTCGGTCAGGTCGTCGGGGTCCCTTCGGGGCACCGACGGTGCAGCTCGGCGATGATCTCCTGCTCGCGCGCCAGAGCCGCTTGGCACTCGTGGCGAGCTGCGCCGGGCGACCGGGTGGCGTCCTCGAGCGCGGCGAGCTCGGTGAGCAGCTCGCGGACGGTCGCAGGCGCCTCGGCCTCGAGGGCCGCCGCGACCGGTGCGCCATCGGTGGGAGCAGGCTTCGTCAACTCGGTCATGAGCGGCCTCCGGACGTCGTGAAAGGTGCCCCGGCTGCTTGAAGCCCTGTGATCATGATCCGAAATGTCGCGTTCTGTCAACGGTGTGCGACACCGGACGGGGCGACCTCAGAGCTCGTGGGGGTGCACGTGGCTTGTGTGGGAGGTGACCCGCAGCGTGCCTGCCTCGAGGTCCACGTCGGCGACCGCCTCGATTAGTGCGACCCGGTGGCTGCGCTGCCACCACCGGACCACCGCGCCCACGACCAACGGGCCCTGGCGGGCCTCGGCGTCGTAGCCGAGCTGGGAGCCGGCGGCGTGCTGCCCGTACTGGAGGTGGGTGACGGCCAGGTGGTCTCGGCGACGCCCGGACGGGGGCTCGGCACAGAGCAGCTCGAGGACGACCCCCAGCTCGGACCCGTCGTTGGCAAAGACCCGCGCGCCGATGACGTCCGACACCGAACCGGTCCGCACCGCACGACCCGACGGCTTCGTCGCGCTCCGGGGCGCCTTGCCCCCACCTTCTGGGACAGGGCCTCGGTCGTCGCGCTCGTCACCACCGCCCTTGGCCCCCGGGATCCGTGACACGACGTGCTCCCGCAACCACAGCTCGAGCCCGAACGACGCAGCCAATGCCCTCGCCGCTGACTCGCTGACCGTGATCGCCGAACTGATGTCGTGCACGTCCTCGATCCCGACCCGGGCAGGCTGCGCCTCGGGGCTGGTCTGGAGGCGCCGCCAGATCGCCACGGTCCAGCGGCCGAGTGCTCCCGGCAGTCGTCGACCCAGGGCAGCCGGCCCGACCTGGAGGGCGGTGACGTTCCACCCGTCGTGCGAGACGACCAGCTCGAGGTCGTCGACGTTGCCGAGCAGCTCGCCGTCCGGACCCACCACCTGGTGGTCGAGGATGCGCAGCACCACCCTGTGGCTGGGCGCCTGCCGCTTCGCGCTGGATGGCGTCATGACGCGGTCCTCCTCATGTCACTGACCGGCCTTCGTGACGATCATGAGCGGGATCGCGGCGACAGCGGCCACCAGCACGATGCAGAGGTAGACGCTCCCCAGGCCGTTGGCCAGCCTCCCGTTGACGTGCTTGCCCATGTAGGTGCGGTCGTTGGCCACGACGAGGATGGGGAAGTAGGTCAACGGCAGCGCGATGGCGCTGAACACCACTGAGTACTCGGTGAGCATGATCGGGTCGACGGTCGTCAGCAGCACCCCGATGGCCGCGATCGCCGAGACCAGCAGCACCGTGTGGAACCGCGCGGCCCGCAACGGCTCGACGTACTTGCCCCACTGCCAGCCGAAGTACTGCGCGATGCTGTAGCCGACCGACAGACCGGTCTCACAGGCGGCGCCGAAGGTCGCCGCGAAGAAGCCCAACAGCACCAGCGCCAGCCCCACCTTGCCCAGCGCGATCGTGACCGGCAACGCGATCTGTCCCAAGGTGTCGACCTGGATCGCCTCGGGTTGGAAGACCACGGTCGCCGTGGCCGCGATCGCCAGGGAGAGCAGGCCGCCCAACGGGAAACCGATGAAGACGTTGGCGCGCATGGTGCCGAGGTCCTTGGCGGTCCAGCGCTCCTCCACGCCACCGGAGGAGAAGAAGAAGACCTCGTACGGGGTCATGGCCGCGCCGAACAGGGCGATCGCGTAGTAGGCGTAGGTCCAGTGGCTCTCGTCATGCGGGACGAACGGCTGCGACGCCTGGAGCCACAGGGCATCCCAGTCGGGGCCCAGCTTCCACAGCGCCACCGCGAAGACGATGAGGGACAGACCGGCAAGGCCGAAGGCGTTCTCCAGCACCGCGAACTTCACCCGCCACAGGACCAGCCAGACGGCGGCCCCCACCACCGGGATCCACAGGTAATCGTTGACGCTGGTCGCCAGCTGGAGCGCCAGCGCGACGCCACCGATCTCGGCGATGAAGGTGAGCATGGTGACGGCCATCGACGCCACGAGGTTAGCCAGTCCCACGCGCGGGCCGAGCCGTTCGCGGACGAGGTCGAAGGTCGCTCGGCCGGACACCGCCGCGACCCGCCCGCTCATCTCCGCGAAGACGCAGATCCCGACGATCCCGACGATCACGACCCAGCCGAGCGACATGCCGAACCGCGAACCCACGTGGCCGTTGGTCACGAGGTCGCCGATGTCCACGAATCCACCGATGGCGGTGAGGATCCCGAGCGCGACGGCGAAGAGCTTCTTCACCGCAAGCCCTCCTTGGCGTCGTCCATGCGGTCCGCCACCTCGGTGAGCTCCGTTGCCGTCGCGCGCATCTGCGCCTCGTCGTCGCGCCGCACCGCGAGCCTGGCGGCGGCGAAGGCGTCGGCGGTGTCACCCAGCAGCTCCATGACGTCGGTCCGCAGCTGGTCCTGCCCCGGCTCCGGTGGGTCGACGTTGCCGAAGCTGTCCTCGATGGGGCCGATGGCGGACTCGCTCTCGGTGATGACCGTGTCCGCGTAGGCGTTCGTCGCGTGCCCGTCGAGCCGGGCCTGCAGGACCAGGGCGCCGGTGCGCGCCTCGCTGACGGCGGACCCGAGGGCGGCCTCGGCGTTGGCCCGGAAGGCGCCGTCGTCCCGGGCCGGCACCACGCACCCGCCGAGCGCGAGGCAGGCCATGAGGGCGGCGCTGGCTGCCCGGACCAGGCGCGCGCCGCGAGGACGGGTGGTCATCGTGGGCGCCGCAGGAGGACGAAGGCCAGCGTGGAGAGCATGCAGGCATAGATCAACCAACCGCCCGCCAGGGCCAGTCCTTCGGTCACGACCTCCTCATGCCCGGTTCTGGTGCCGGCAAACGTGGCCCCAAACGCGCCGCGTGAGACACGTGCCGGGAGGAGTTGTCGCAGCCGACTCAGGTCCACCTATGATGACGCCGGGTTAAGAAGCAGCCCTCTCGTTTCACTTCCGCTTTGTGAGCGGACACCTGTCACGGAGGACCCCATGTCGGCCCTTGAGTCGAGCCCTTCCACCGACGGCTACGCGGACGACCACCTCAGCGGTGGTGTGCAGCAGCCGCCGCCATCCTCCACGCTCGGACGCTTCCGCTACGACAACCTCACCGACACCTGGTGGTGGTCCGACGAGATGTACGCCATCCACGGCCTGCTCGACAGCGAGACCCGGCTGACCACCCAGCTGATCCTCTCGCTCAAGCATCCCGACGACCACGCCGAGGCGGCAGCGACGTTGCACCAGGCGCTCGAGACCGGCCAGCCCTTCACCCAGCCACACCGGGTCGTGACCGCCGACGGCACCGTGCGACAGGTCATCTCGGTGGGCGAGGGGATCGTGTTGGGTGGACGCGTCGTCGCCGTCCACGGCTACATGGTGGACGTGACGAACGCCCTCGAACGCCAGGTGAAGACCGACGCCTGGCAGGAGGCCTCACGCGTGATCGAGCAGCGCGCGGTGATCGAGCGCGCCAAGGGCGCACTGATGGTGCGGTACGGCCTGGACGCCGACGCCGCCTTCGACCTGCTCAAGAGCTGGTCCAGCACCCGCAACGAGAAGCTCCGGGACGTGGCCCGTCACGTGGTCGAGAACCTCTGACCACCCTCCGAGGTCACTCGGACGGCTCCGGCTCGGACGGCTCCTGCTCCGGCTCGGGTGGGATCGGCTCCAGCTCCGGCGGGGGCTCGTACCCGGGCGGCAAGGGCGGCTCCGGGGTGACCGGCGGGAAGGTCGTCCCGTCGGGGAGAAGGTTCGACGCGTAGGTGTCCATGGTCATCCGCTCAGTGGTCCCGCAGCGCCGTGACCAGCTGCGCCTTCGACATCGACGAGCGACCCTCGATCCCGATCTGGCGGGCGCGCTTCATGAGTTCCTGCTTGGTCCAGTCCTCGTAGTCGCCGCTGCGACCGCCCTTGGCGCCCACGGCGCTTCGTGAGGTGTTCGAGGCGGCGTTGGAGATGCGGGCCGCCTTCTCCTTGCTGGCGCCGTCGTCGCGCAGCGCCTCGTACATCTCTGGGTCCTTCACGGACGGGCCGGGCTTGCGTGCAGGCATGGTGACCTCCTGTGCACTCGCTGGGGAGCGGTATGCCGGTGACGCGAGCGAGTGGGGGCGTCACCGCCCGGGTCCTACCCGGCCGGATGGGTGGCAAACCCGCAGGTTTGGCCCGGCCGGTTCAGGGGCACCATGGAGGGGAGCCGGTACGACCGCCCGGTGGTCCACGGGCGCTGGGGAGGCACCATGTCCGACAGCCTGACGCGAGCCAGCGGGATCGTCTTCGACCTCGACGGCACGTTGGTCGACTCGACCTACGTGCACACCCTCTGCTGGTGGGAGGCGCTGCAGCAGTTCGGCCACTCCCGTCCGATGGCCGCAGTCCACCACACGGTGGGAATGGGGTCCGACCACCTCCTGCACCACCTGCTCGGAGACAGCCGTGAGCGGGCCCAGGACCCCGAGATCACGGCTGCCCACGACGTGCTGTTCGGCACCTGGCACGAGCGGTTGCACCCGCTGCCGGCCGCCAGGGTCCTGCTGAACTGGTGCCGCGACGCCGGGCTGACGGTGGCCCTCGCCTCCTCGGGCGGGGAGCGTGACCTCTGGGCGATGCTGGAGGTCCTCGACCACCCCGACTTCGACGTCATCGTCACGGGAGACGACGTGGACAGCACGAAGCCCGATCCCGACGTGCTCGGCGCCGTCCTCGAGCGGGCGGGGCTCGAGGCCGATGACGTGATGGTCGTGGGCGACTCGGTGTGGGACATGGAGGCAGCCGCCCGGATCGGCTCGGTGGCGATCGGCGTCGCGACCGGTGGGACGAGTGCGGCCGAGCTCGAGAGCGCGGGCGCCGAGCTCACCTTCCAGGACCTCGCAGCCCTCCTTGACGCCCTCCAGGACGCCAGGCCCGAACCTGCGCCGGGGGTGTGGGGCACCCGACCGTGACCATGGCGGGCAGGGCGGGACGGTCAGGCCAGCCGCGGCAGGACTTGCTCCCCGTAGAACTCGATCATCTCGCGCCAGTGGGGGCCCATGTTCGCGACGAAGACCTCGTCGAACCCCGCCTCGGCATAGGGCTGGAACGCCTCCACGTGTTCCTGGACGTCGTTGCCGCAGACGACCGACTCGCCGGTCGCCTCCTTGGTGACCAGCGTCGAGGCCTGCTCGAAGTGCTGCGGCGAAGGGAGCACCTGGGCGAGCTCCCCCGGTAGGCCGGAGTTCGCCCACAGGCGGTGGGCGTGGTCGCGCCCCTCCTCGGCACTGTCGGCGAAGGCCACCTTGAGGCCGGCCATCGTGGGAGCCTTGGCGTCGCCCTTGAGCCGCCTGAACTCCGCGACCGACTCGGCGTCCGGCTTGGTCGTGATGAAGCCGTCACCGATCCGGGCTGCCACCTCGAGCGCCTTGGGCCCGAACGCCGACACGTAGACGGGCGGGGGTTCGGCCGGCAACGTGTAGATCCGGGCGGTGTCCACCGTGTAGTGCTCCCCGGAGTGGGAGACCACCTCGCCGGTCCAGAGAGCCCGGATGAGCTCCACCGCCTCCGCCAACATCTCGAGGCGGCGTTCGGCGTGCGGCCACGGGCCGCCCAGGATGTGCTCGTTGAGGGCCTCGCCGGTGCCGACCCCCAAGATGAACTTCCCGCCGAGCATGGTCGCCGAGGTGGCTGCGGCCTGCGCCACGACGGCCGGGTGCAGCCGGACGGTCGGGCAGGTGACGGCCGTGGTGACCGGCAACGAGCACGCCTGCGAGATCGCGCCGATCACCGACCAGACGAAGGGGCTCTGGCCCTGCTCGTCGTTCCACGGGTGGTAGTGGTCGCTGATCCACAGGCCCGAGAACCCGGCTCGCTCGGCGAGGACCGCCTGCTCGACGAGGTCGTCGGGGGTGTACTCCTCGGACGACAGGAAGTAGCCCACCTTCATGGCCGGTCGCCTCCGACCTCCGGGGCCATCGCAGCCCGCAACCGCTGGAGGATCGAGCCCAGCAGGCGAGAGACCTGCATCTGGCTGACCCCCAGCACCTCCCCGATCTGCGACTGGGTCTGCTCCTCGACGAACCTCAGGCGGACGATCAGGAGGTCTCGTTCACTCAACTCCACCAGCGCACTGCGCAGGGCGTCACGGGCCACGACGACGTCGTCGAACCAGCGAACGTCACCGGTCGGGCCGGGTCCGTCGCAGAGGTCGAGGGGCATCGCGTGGTAGGCCATCGAGGACGCGTGCACCTCACGCACCTGCTCGGTGGTCACGTCGAGGGCCTGCGCCAGCTCGACGTCGGTGGGCTCGCGCAGCAGCACCTGGCGCAGCCGCTCCTGCTCGCCCGCCACCTCGGCGCGCAGCTCCTGGAGCCGTCGCGGCGGGCGCACGAGCCAGCCCTGGTCGCGGAAGTGCCGCTTGATCTCGCCCGAGATCGTCGGCACCGCGTATGCCGCGAAGCTGCTCCCCAGCCCGCAGCGGTAGCCGTTCGCTGCCTTCACGAGGGCCATCCGGCCCACCTGGACGAGGTCGTCGCGCTCCATGCCCCGCCCGTGGTAGCGCCGCGCCACCCCGTCGACGAGGTCAAGCGTGAGGGCGACCGCCTCCTGCCGCAGCTCGCACTGGCGCCAGCGGTCGTGGCAGGTCTCGACCTCGGCGAGCAGCTCCTCGGCGCGGGCGTGGTCCGGGGAGTCCGGGCCGGCCTGGTGATCCGCCGGGCCAGACGGCGGGGCGGCCGGGAACCGGGTGGTCGAAAGCGGTGTCGCGAGTGCCATGGGCATCCCTTCGAAGTGATGGGACACGGCACCGCTTTTGGACCGATGTGTCGGTATTCACCAAACCACCACAGGCAGACGGGCGCAAGGGCAGGCTGAATCTGGTGGATGCGGCAACACGGGGCAGAACTGGTTGGGGGAGCGAATCGGGGGTAGACGTGTGGCATGGACGACGACCACGCCCCCGACACCGCCAGCGCACACGACGGCCGCGACGAGACCCCCCTGGAGCGCCTCGATCGCAACTGGGACGAGCTGCTCCAGGAGCTGCGCGTGGTCCAGACGGGTGTCCAGATCCTCGCCGGGTTCCTGCTCACCCTGCCGTTCCAGCAGCGGTTCACCCAGATCGAGGACGTCAACCGGGTGGTGTTCCTGGTCGCCTTCGCCCTCGCTGTGGTCGCGACCGCCTTCCTGGTGGCTCCTGTCAGCGCCCACCGGCTGCTGTTCCGCAAGGGCGAGAAGGCAGCCCTCGTCGCGCTCGCCAACCGGTGCGCGCGAGTCGGGCTGGTCGCCCTGGCCCTCGCCGTCTCGGCCGTGGCGTTCGTCATCTTCGACGTCGTGGCCGACACCGGGGTGGCCGTCGCAGCGGCCGGGGCCTCCCTGCTGCTCTTCGCGGTCAACTGGCTGGTGCTCCCGCTCGGCATGCTGCGCCGCGACAAGCGCTGACCCACCCGGGCGCGACCGCCGGGGAGTCAGTCGTCGTGGTCAGTCGTCGTGGTCAGTCGTCCTCGTCGGCACCTTCGGGGACCCCACCGCTCGCGGGGTCGTCCACCGCGCCGCCGGTCCCGTCCTCGGTGTGCGAGCCCGGGCCGCCGTCCTGCTGGTCCTCGTCCCGGCCGATGGCCGGGGCGCCGGTGTCCTGCGTCGACGAGCCCCCGTCCTCTGTGGGTGTCGCGTTCTCCGTCATGGTGTGGCTCCTCCTCGTTCATGCGCGGCTGTGGCGTCCGGGTCCTACCCGCGACACCGTCCGCCAAACGCCCACCTGGCCGCGTCGCCGTCGGGTGCCGGCCCCGGTCGAGGTCAGGACCAGTGAGCCGCGGGGGTCGGTCAGGAGCAGGCGGTGACGCGGTAGAGGGTCAGCCGTCCGCCGTGCGCGACGGGCTCGAAGCCGGGATGGCCGGCCACCTCGAGGCCGCGGTACTGCGCCTGGCGGTGGTCGCCCTTCCAGAAGGCCACCGACCCGTCGATGACGTAGCCGACGTCCAGGCGGCGCGCCGCCGCGCAGACCTCCGGCAGGTCCTCGGCGCGGTTCAGGCTGCTGGCCAACAAGACCCGGTCGGGGTCCCAGGACCCGCTCACGTGCGGGAAGACGGCGGCCCGGTCGCCCAGCACGGACGCGAACGGTGAGCCGTTCCAAGGGTTTCCGGCGACGAGCTCCCCCGAGGGGACGAGCTGCGGGAGTCGTTCGAGCATCGCCCGCTCCGCGGGCCCGGCCAAGGACTGCCCGTGGTACCAGGTGGCGACGACGTGACTGTTCCCACCGGCATACATCCCTCCGGTGAGGGTCGCGACGACGGCGGCGAGGCCGCACGTGGCGACCAACGGACGGAGGGCGGGGAAGCGGTGCGAGCGCGCCCTGACGCCACGGACCCCGGCGATGGCGCCGGCCTCGAGGCCGAGCGCCGCAAGCGGCACTGCGGTCACGCCGAGCAGGGCCGCGAACCGGAAGGGGTCGTCGTACCAAGGGCCGCTGAGCGCTCGCGCGACCGGGCCGTCGCTGCCGGCCACGAGGACGAAGGCCCCGCCCGCCGCCGCGTGCGCCAACACCAGCCAGCGCAGCTGCGGTCGCCGCCAGGCCACGACGCACCCGACGAGGACGAGGGCGGCCGCGAGCCAGGGGACGGGCGTGCGCATGGGGGCGGCGCTCACCCACTCCCCCACCGCCTGGGCCAGGCTCTGTCGGGCCGGCCAGCTGGTGTGCCGCGTGGCCGCGAACAACGGTGACCACGCGACGAGCCAGAGCCCGGCCCCGACAAGGGCGGCAGCTCCACCGAGTGCCACGAGCCGCGGCTGCGCGCCCGCACGCGCGGACAGGCCCCAGTGGCCGAGCGCCACGAGGGCCATGACGGTGACGTAGATGAGCCCGCTGAGCACGGCGTTGGGGTGGGCGAGGGCCAGCCCGGGCAGCGCCACCGCACCGAAGACGCCGGCCCGCCACCTGTCGAAGCCGTCCGTCTGGCCGGCGCGGTCACGAGGGACGAGGAGCCGGGCTGCGCAGGCCAAGGTCGCGGGCAGGAGGGCGTTGGCGAGGGCGTTCGGCCACAAGGTGCCGTAGGACAGGAGGAGGTAGGGCGAGGCCCCGAACGCCGCGGAGAGCACTCCTGCCGCGAACAGCGCCCCTGGGCGCGAGCCTGCGACCTGGCGCGCGAGCAGGACGCAGCCCAGTGGCCAAACCAGGGCCGAGACGACCACCGACACGGCCGACACCGCGACGACGATCGGTGCGCCGCTGACCTCGGCCACGAGGACCACCAGACCGTGCCACGCCGCTGGGTAGAAGGCCGACGAGTTCCCAGGCGCGGCAACGGTTCCCATCGTCAGCGACGACGCGTCGTGGGTGTGCAACGCCTGCCAGACCGCGCTCAGGTGGAAGACCGCGTCGAACGTCTGGGGGAACACGTCCGGCTGTCCGATGCCATGGACCACGGCCAGCGCGGCGCACATGCCGCCCGCCGCGGCGCCGGCCAGCCCAGCCACCACCGATGGACAGCTGGTCCGCGACGGCGCCGTGCCGGGAAGCACCTTGGAGACTGCGACCGCGATCCCCGCGGTGACGACGGTCCCCACCACGACGGCAGCCACGCCGAAGGGGACGCCCACCAGCCCGGCAGCCACCGCGGTGCAGGCCACCGTCGTCACCGACAGGGGCGGCGCGAGCCCGATGGCGGTCAGACCACGCAGCCCCGCCGCGACGGCGACCAGCAGGCCGGGGACGAGGAGCATGGCCGCGGCCACGGACACTGCCGGGAGGGCCTGGAGCCAGGCGGTCAACCCGCGACCCGCAAAGTCATCACCGCGTCGGTCACCTCGCCGTCGACGACGAGGTGGCCGCGGTCGAGCACCACCCCGCGCGAGCAGAGCTGCTCGACGAGCGGCAGGTCGTGGCTGACCACCACCAGCGTGCGGCCCTCTGCGCCCAGCCGCGCGATGCGTTCGATGCACTTCGCCCGGAAGGCCTCGTCGCCGACGGCGAGGACCTCGTCGACGAGGAAGACATCGGGTTCGGTGTGGACGGCGACCGCGAAGGCGAGCCGCAGGAACATGCCTGAGGAGTAGAACCTCACCTGGGTGTCGAGGAACGGCCCGATGTCGGCGAACTCCACGATCTCGTCGAACCTGGCGGTGATCTGGGCTCGGTCGAGACCGAGGATCGAGGCGTTGAGGTAGACGTTCTCCCGGCCGGTGAGGTCGGGGTGGAAGCCGGCTCCGACCTCGAGGAGACCGGCCAGCCGGCCCCGCACCCGCACCCGACCGGTGTCGGGCGTCATGACTCCGGCCACCAGCTTGAGGAGCGTCGACTTCCCCGAGCCGTTGCGACCGAGCAGCGCGACCGTCTCCCCCTGGGCGATCGTGAGGTCGAGCGGGTGGAGGGCCACGAAGTCGTCGCGCTGCGGCCGACCCTGGAGTGCCCAGACCACGCTCTCCTTGAGCGAGTGGGTATGGCGGAGGCGGAAGTGCTTGGAGACCCCGTGGATCTCGACGGCCGTGCTGCCCACCGTCACAGCTCCTGGGCGAAACGGCCGGAGAGGCGCCGGAAGACCCACTGCCCCAGGGCGACCAGCGCCACCGACAGCAGCAAGGCCGCCACCGCCCTGGGCCCGAGTCCCGGAGGCAGCGAGGAGCCGTTGCCCACCGAGGCGTGTGCCCACGTGCCCCGGTGCACGAGCTCGACCGCCACCGTCAACGGGTTCGCCTGGTAGAGCCGGAACCACACCGAGTCGGAGCCGAGGAGCTCGGCGACCCGCTGCCAGGGGTAGAGCACCGGGCTGGTCCAGACCAGCACCATGAGCACCAGGTCGACGACGTTCTCGACGTCGCGGAACAGGACGTTCACGGACGCGAGGACGAGCCCCAGCCCGAGGGCGAGCAGGGCAGTCAGCGCGAGACCGAGGGCCAGGCAGACAACCCCGACCAGGTCGGGCGACCACCCGGCCGCCACCGCTCCGACGACCAGCACCAGCAGCTGCGGACCGAGGTGGACGCCGGCAACGCAGAGGCTGGCGACGGGGAAGAGCTCGCGCGGCAGGTAGATCTTGCGGACCAGGTCGGCGTTCGCCACGACCGACCTGGTGGCGTTGCCGACCGCCTCGCTGAACGCCGTCATGACGACCAGGCCGCCGAACAGGTAGACGGCATAGTCGCCGATCACGTTCTGCCGCAACAACAAACCCATGCCCACGAAGTAGACGGCGAACTGCACGGCCGGCTTGACGTACGACCAGCCCAGCCCCAGGACCGAGGCGCGGTAGCGCACCCGGAGCTCCTTGCGGACCAGCAGGCCGAGCAGGAACCGGCGGCCCGCCACCCCGCGCAGCCCACCACCGCGACCCTGCTCCAGGAGGGGCGCCTCCGCCGCGGTCACACTCATGCGGTGTCCTCGTCATCGGGCAAGGGGAGGTCGAGGGTCTTGCGCCACGCGTCGACGCCGACGAGGTCCGGGAGGGCGGCGCGGTACTCCGCCGCCAGCCGGGGCCACTCGCGCAGCAGCTGCTGGTGCACCTGCGCTGCGCGGCGGGCGGCGGCCAGCGCACGGGCCCGGTCCCGACGGTGCCACGACACCCCGGTGCCGTCCGTCGTGGACACGAGCGCTGAGTCGAGCCGTGACAGCGACCACCACCCCGCGTCGGCGGCAGGCAGCTCACGCTCGGGGCGGTCCACGCTTCCTGCGGGCACCGGGGTGAGCTGTCGGGCCAGCCCGACTGCGGCGGTGAGCAGCACGGCCGCGTGGCTCGTGGGCTTGGCCGTCCGCGGTTCGCGCTTCCTCGGCTTCGCCGGCCGGACCGCGGCGAACTCACTGACGTCGGCCGCGACGCGGGAGTCGTCGAAGGTCGCGCGCGCGGCACGGACCTCCTGGAGCTGGGTCGACAGGGTTGCGTGGAGGCGGTCGGGGCCGGCCAGCACGTCGACGAGGGCCTGCTCGCGCAGGTGGGCCGCGGAGTACTGCATCGCCATCAGGTGCTTGAGCTGGATCGCGAGGCTTTCCCGCACCATCCGGCCGCCGTGCTCGAACGGCGAGTGGAGCAGGGCGGCGACGAACCGGTTGCGGGCGTGGAAGTACGCCTGCCAGTCGACCGAGTCGTCCTTGTCGGTCCAGGGCACGTGCCACACCGCCGCACCCGGCAGTGACACCGTCGGGAAGCCGGCGGCCGCCGCGCGGAGGCCGAACTCGGCGTCGTCCCACTTGATGAAGACCGGGAGTGACAGGCCCACCTCGCGCAGGACGACGGTGGGGATGAGGCACATCCACCAGCCGTTGTAGTCGGCGGTCGCGCGCCGGTGGAGCCAAGGCGTCGAGCGCAGGTTGGACTGCGACAGGTCGTGGTCGTGCTCGGTCGACGCGGACGGTGTCCACCGGAACTGCCAGGGCGCGACCCGCTCGGCGAACGCGTGCAGCACCGAGCGCTGGTACATCGAGAACATGTGGCCACCGACGACGGTGGGCGTGCGCGCGAAGTCCGCGAAGGTCGCCGCCCGGGCGATCCCCTCGGGCTCACAGACGACGTCGTCGTCGAGGAGCAGGACGTGGTCGCTGCGACCCACGTCAAGGGTCTCGAGCATGGCGCGCGCGAACCCGCCGGACCCGCCGAGGTTGCCCTGCACCAGCACTCGCAGCCGCTCGCCCAGCGAGTCCGCGGCCCGAGGGAACGCCGCGTCCTCACGGACCCGGGCGGAGCCCTGGTCGACGACGACGACCTCGTCGACGACGTCGCGCAGCTCGTCGGCCACCCCGAGCTGGTGGAGGAGGGCGGCGCAGTATGCCGGTCGGTTGAAGGTCGTGATGCCGATCGTCACCGTGCCCTCCCGGGCTGGGACCGCACCCGTCTCGGGCTCGCCCGCGCACCACTCCGCCGTGTCGAGGACGAGCTCGCCGCGCCCGGCGACGAGGTCGAACCAGTACCAGCCGCCGTCGCCGAACTCGGCCAGCCCCAACGGGACCACCGTGTCGGTCCGGTCCTTCAGCGGCCTCGCGGCAACTCGTGCGACGGTGCCGCGAGCCGACGAGCGGTAGACGATCAGCGTGCCCTCACCCGAGGTCTGCACCCGCAGGCTGACCGTCCGCAAGGTGCTCCAGCGCCGCCAGTAGCCCGCCGGGAAGGCGTTGAAGTAGGTGGCGAACGAGGCTCGTTCACCGTGCTCGAGCCGGTAGGAACGCCGTCCGATCACCTGGTCGGGGTTCTGGTCGTAGGGCACCGGCAGGATCGTCTCGCCGTCCTGCACGGCGACCGGCACCTGCTGGCCGTCCACGTACAACGGCAGGACGTCGAGGTCACCGTCGGTCGGGAAGACGACCCGCGCCAGGACCCGGCCGGCCCCGTCAACCGGTGCCGGCGGCACGGCGGGCGTCACGCCGACACCGTGGCTGCGACGCCGCGAGCCCGACGGCCCTGGCCGTGCACCAGATCGGCCAGGTCGTCGACCAGGCGCAGCGCGGACGCGATCGCCATGTGCATGTCGAGGTACTGGTAGGTCCCCAACCGCCCACCGAAGACCACCGAGCGGTCCCGCTCCTCCTCGACCAGCTGGCGGTAGGCCACGAGGCGGGCCCGGTCGGTCGCCGTGTTGACCGGGTAGTAGGGCTCGTCCGACGGCCCGGCGGTGCGCGACCGCTCGCGCACGATCACGGTCCGGTCGGTGCGGTAGTCGCGCTCGGGGTGGAAGTGCCGGAACTCGAGGATGCGGGTGAAGTCGACGTCGGAGTCGGCGTAGTTCATCACCGGCGCGCCCTGGAAGTCGCCCACGGGCAGCACCTCTCGCTCGAAGTCCAAGGTCCGCCACCCGAGCGGCCCGTGCGCGTCGTCGAAGTAGCGGTCGACCGGCCCGGTGTAGACGACCGGCACCTGGCCACGCACGACGCTGCGCGAGAAGGCGTGCCCCTCCGCGAGGAAGTCGGTCTCGAGGTGCACCGAGATCCGGGGGTGGTCGGCCATCCGGCTCAGCCACGCGGCATACCCGTCCGTGGGCAGTCCCTCGTAGCGGTCGTTGAAGTAGCGGTTGTCGTAGGTGTAGCGGACGGGCAGCCGGCTGATCACCTCGGCGGGCAGGTCCTTGGCGTCGGTCTGCCACTGCTTCGCCGTGTAGTCGCGGATGAACGCCTCGTAGAGCGGGCGGCCGATGAGGGACACCGCCTTCTCCTCGAGGTTGCGCGGCTCGTGGGTGAGCTCCGCCGCCTGCAGCGCGACCAGCTCGCGGGCCGCAGCGGGTCCGTGGTTGGCGCGGAAGAACTGGTTGAGCGTGCCGAGGTTGATGGGCAGCGGGAAGACCTCACCGCCGTGCACGGTCCAGACCCGGTGTTGGTAGGAGGTGAAGGAGGTGAACCGGTTGACGTACTCCCAGACCCGCTCGTTCGACGTGTGGAAGAGGTGCGCGCCGTACCTGTGGACTTCGATGCCGGTGTCGGGATCCGTTTCGCTCCAAGCGTTTCCGCCGGGGTGGTCGCGTCGGTCGATGACTGCCACGTCGAGCCCGCGCTCGGCCGCCTGCTCGGCGACGGTCAGCCCGAACAGGCCAGCACCGACGACGACGAGGTCAGCCCTCATCCGACGTTCTCCACCGGGCGACGGCCGGGCGCGCGGACCGGCGCCTCCAGTTCGGCGCACAGCTGCTGCGTCGCACTGACCTCGGTCGTGAACCGGGAGCGGTAGAGCGACCGACGGGCCCCGACCGGGATGACCCGGTAGCCGCCACGCACGGCGATGTTGCGGGCCATCTGTGCCGTGGTCGTGAAGCCCTCGCGACGCAGTCGCCGTTGCAGACCGAGCTCGGAGCGCAGCAGCCGCAGGCCACCGCGCCGGTGGTACGAACCGGCGTCGACGCGGTAGAGCACGAGTGGCTCCTCGACGTTCGTGACCACCGAGCCCGACTCGATCATGCGGGTGAACAGCCAGTAGTCCTCCAGCAGCGGCAGCTCGCGGTAGCCACCGGCCTGCAGCACGGCCGAGCGTCGGTAGACGACCGTGGGGTGGTTGAACGGGCTGCGCAACCGCGCCTCCGTCGCGATGACCGCGGGGTCCGTCGGAGGGATGCGCAGCACACCGCCCGTGGGGCTGGCCTCGCCGAACTCGCGCATGCCGGCTCCGACCAGGTCCGCCCCGGCCTCGATGAGGGGCAGCTGCACGGCGAACCGGTGCGGGAGGCTGATGTCGTCGGCGTCCATCCGCGCCACCACCTCGTGCGCGCAGGCTGACAGGCCGCACTGGAGGGCCTGGGCGAGACCGACGTTGTGCTTCAGCCGCAGGCGACGCACCGGCACGGGGCTGCTCGACTCCGCGCGCTCGAGGGCGGAGGCCAGCTCGGGACCGATCCAGCCGTCCTGGACGACGACGACCTCGGCGGGCCGGACGAGCTGTTCCTGCACCGTGCTCTGGAACGCGCGGGCCAGGTAGTCGGCACGGTCGCCCCGGTAGACGGGCAGGAGCAGGGAGAAGGGGGTGCTCACAGCGACGACGGTAGGGAGCGGGACCAACGGGACGGTGAACTCGACACGTCCTGGGGGTAGACGGTGCGCCAAGGCCACGCACCGGAGTGGGAGTCGACACCCACGCTGCACCCACCGTTCACCCGGAGGCCCCCAGCAAGGAGCCCCAGGCTCCTAGCGTGCAGGGCGTGAGGACCGAGGAGACAGCACGCCGGCCGCGAGTGGTCTGCGTCATCGTGACCTGTGACCGGGCGGCTCTGGTTCGCCGGTGCCTGGAGGCCATTGCCTCGCAGCACCGCCGCCCGGACCACCTCGTCGTGGTGGACAACGGCACGGAGCCCGGTGCGGCCGACGCCCTTGCTGCTACAGGGATCTCACACACCCTGCTCACCTCCGAGACCAACCTCGGCGGCGCCGGAGGCTACGCGTACGGCGTGTTGACCGCACGCGCGCTCGGTGCCGACTGGGTGTGGCTGGCTGACGACGACGGACGACCCGGGTCCCAGTGGACCCTCGGCCGGCTGTTGATGTGTGCGGCCGACCACGAACTCGACGTGGTCTCACCCCTGGTCGTCGACCAGGACGACCCCGACCGGCTCGCCTTCCCCCTCCGTCGCGGGCTCACGTGGGTCCGGCACCGCCGCGAGCTGGGCCACGACGTGCTGGTGCCCGACGTCGCGAACCTTTTCAACGGGGCGCTCTTCTCCGCCAAGGCGATCGACGCGGTCGGGGTCCCCGACCCACGGCTCTTCGTCCGCGGCGACGAGGTGGAGATCCACCGGCGGCTGCGACGCAGCGACCTGCGCTTCGGCACCTGCGCGCCCGCCACCTACCTCCACCCGCAGGGGCACGAGGACTGGCAGCCCATCCTCGGCGGTCGCCTGACCGTCTTGGTCCCGCGCGACCCGGCTCGGCGGGTGGGCACCTTCCGCAACCTGGGCTACCTCACCTCGCAGCCCGGGTTGCGTTGGCGTCGTTGGCCCGACGAGGTGCGCTACGGGTGGTACTTCCTGGTGGACCAGCGCGACCTGAGCGGCTGGAGGCTCTGGCGTCGTGCGAGCCGCGCCGGACGGCACGAGCAGTTCGACCCGCCGACCGCACGTGCGCCCCGACCGCGAGCGATGGTGGCCTGACGCCGGGAGCCGGCACGCGGGGAGCTAGTCCGCCAGGAGGAACGATGTGAGCACCTCCGCCAGCTGGGCCGGGTTCTCCTCAGCCATGTGGTGGCCGGAGTCGATTCGGGCCGACACCACCGGAAGGCGACACCAGTCCCGCCAGATGGCGGCAGGGTCGCCGTAGAGCAGCTCCATGTCGTCGTGGATCGACCAGGCGACCAAGGTGCGGCAGTCGACCAGCCGTCCCGCGTCCCGGTCCTCCTCGGCGTGGCGACGGTCGACGTGGAGGCCTGCTCGATAGTCCTCCAGCATCGCGCGGACGGTTGCGGGGTCCTGGATCGCCCGCACGAGGTCGGCGTGGTTCTCCCGGCCCATGGCCACGGGGTCGGGCGCGTACCACGCGAGAGGGTCGTCGGTGATGACGCGTTCAGCGTGCGGTGACGAGAAGAAGAACCAGTGCCACCACAGCTCTGCGAACCGTGCGTCGGCGCGTTCGAGTGCCTCGACGATGGGTATGCCGTCGAGGATCACGAGGCGTGCCACGTGGGCCGGTGCGTCCATCGCCATCCGGAAGGCGACTCCTTGCCCGCGGTCGTGACCGACCACCGCCCAGGTGTCATGGCCGAGTGTGCGCATCAGGGACACGAGGTCGCCGGCCATGGCCCGGTCGCAGTAGTTCTCGTGGTCGGCGTCGGGCGGCGGCCCGACGGACTGGCCGTAGCCCCGCAGGTCCGGGCACACCACGCTCATCCCCCGGTCCGCCAGGCGAGGGGCGACCTGCCACCACGTCGTGTGCGTCCTGGGGTGTCCGTGCAGGAGGAGGACCGCGGGTCCCGCGCCGCGGTGGTGGCGACAGCGCAGGGTCACGCCGTCAGCCACGTCCACGTGCACCTCGTCGAACCCCTCGAACAACGTGCGGCCCTCCTCCGTCGTCCTGCACCGTCGCGCGCGTCCCCTACGACCTAGGGCTGCACGTCGCGTTCCCAGTAGCGCAGCGCGGCGCACTGTCGGACGAACTTCGCGGCCGCTGACTTGGTCACCTTGATGCAGCCCTCGTCGAGGACGTCGGCCACGCCGGCTGCCGCCAGGAGCGGGGCCGAGGCGGCGTTGTAGCCGATGAACTTGTGGTGTGCGAAGGCGTCGGACACGAAGTCCTTCGCCGTGCTGCGCGCCGCAAGGGCGGCAACCGTCTTCGCCCCCGGCAGGAGGACCACCGCGTCGTAGAGCACTGACGGGCCACCGTCGACCATCTGGTCGGCCGCCAGCACCGACCCGTCACTCAGGGTCACCCCGCCCACGACGGGCGCGATGGTCTCCAGCACCGCACCCGCGTCGGTGACCGCGGCCCTGACCGCCTCCAGCACGGCAGCGTCCGTCCCGTCGGTGACGAGCACCCCGAGCTTGCGACCGGCAAAGCTCTTCGGGCCGTTCTTGAGGATGCTCAGCGCGTCCGACGGGGGAAGGTCCGTGCGTGGTGCCACCGCCGGCACCGCCGGTTCGGGCAATGGCATACCCAGTCCCTCGGCGACGCCGGCCGCGAGGTCGTCGTGCACGTTGCGCAGGTGCGCGAGCATCCGCGTGCGCACCTGCGGCGTCTCGCACTTGCTCAGCTCGAACGTGTAGGCCTTCACGATGTGGTCCTGCTCGACCGGCGTCTGGCTGATGAAGAACTGGCGGGCCTGGCTGTAGTGGTCGGCAAACGTCTCCGAGCGCACCCGCACCTTCGCGCCCTCCACCGGTGCGGCATACGACTGGAGCCCCCCGCCGACGTCGGCGCGGGGTCCGCGGTCAGCGCCCTGGAAACCGTTGGGCTCGTAGTTGACCGGGCCGGTGGGCACGGCCGTCTGCATGTGTCCGTCACGCTGGAAGTGGGCCACCGGACAGCGCGGGGCGTTGACGGGCAGCTGGGTGAAGTTGGTGCTGCCGAGCCGGGAGAGCTGGGTGTCGAGGTAGGAGAAGTTCCGGCCCTGGAGCAGCGGGTCCTCGGAGAAGTCGATGCCAGGGGGGACGTTCATGGTGCCGAACGCGACCTGCTCGGTCTCGGCGAAGTCGTTGTCCACGACCCGGTCGAGGGTGAGGCGGCCGACGACCTGGAGCGGCACCAGCTCCTCGGGGATGAGCTTGGTGGCATCGAGCACGTCGAAGTCGAAGTCGTCCGCGAACGCCTCGTCGAAGACCTGCACCGCGAGGTCCCACTGCGGGAGGTCGCCGGTGGTGATCGCGTCCCAGAGGTCGCGCCGGTGGAAGTCTGGGTCGGCGCCGTTGATCTTCACGGCTTCGTTCCACAGCACCGACTGCAGGCCCTGGAGCGGTCTCCAGTGGAACTTCACGAACTGCGACTCGCCGGCGTCGTTGACGAACCGGAAGGTGTGCACGCCGAACCCCTCCATGAAGCGGAACGACCGTGGGATCGCGCGGTCCGACATCTGCCACAGGGTCATGTGGATCGCCTCCGGGGTGAAGGAGACGAAGTCCCAGAAGCTGTCGTGGGCCGACTGCGCCTGGGGGAAGGCCCGGTCCGGCGACTCCTTGACGGCGTGCACGAGGTCGGGGAACTTGATGGCGTCCTGGATGAAGAACACTGGGATGTTGTTGCCGACGATGTCCCAGTTGCCCTCGGTCGTGTACAGCTTCACGGCGAAGCCGCGCACGTCGCGCGCGAGGTCAAAGGACCCCTTGGCGCCCGCGACGGTGGAGAACCGCACGAAGGCCTCGGTCTTGCCGCCCGGCTTCGCGAAGATGGCGGCCTTGGTGATGGCGGACAGGTCGGCGGTCGTCTCGAAGGTGCCGTGGGCGCCGTAGCCGCGCGCGTGCACCACCCGCTCCGGGATCCGCTCGTGGTCGAAGTGGAAGATCTTCTCGCGCATGGCGAAGTCCTCCAGCAGGGTCGGCCCGCGCTGCCCGGCCCGCAGGCTGTTCTGGTCGTCCGACAGCGGTGCCCCCACGGCCGTGGTGAGCACCGCGCCGCCCTCCACGCCTTGGTGGACCTCCCCGCCTGCGCCGAGGACGTCCACGGCAGGCTTCGACGAACCCTTGCGCTTGCTGGCCTTCTTCGGCATGACACCCTCTCGTCCACGGACCTTCCTTGACGGGTATGCCGTGCCCAGCCCGGTGTGCTTCAAACCTCACCGTGGGCGCCCCGGCGCCGTGCGGGTCCACCTGGCGTTTGGGCGGGGCGCCACCGGGTAGTCCGTGCGCATACTGGACGCACGCGACCCAGGTGGAGAGGAGGTCGGCATGGCCACCCACGAGTGTCCACGCTGCGGGTCCCCGAAGGCCACGAGCGTGATGCTCCCGCCGGCCAAGGGGTCCCACGACGCGCGCCCCCACCCGGCGTTCCGGTGCATGGTGTGCGACACGCAGTGGGCGGACGACGAGCAGTGGGCTCGACTCCATGAGGGCCACCCCACCGAGCAAGACAGCTGACCGGCGCCCCTTCCGAGCTGGCCCACTCAGGCGTAGGGTGATTTTGCTGCCCCAGACCACGGTCGCGACCCGGTGAACCGTCTGGGGCTTTGCGTATCCCCAGATCTCAGGTTCTGCGCCCCGGGGGCAGGTTATGCGCGCCCCTCCCTTCCAGTCCCCCAAGGTCGAGGGGCGCGCTCCTGTCCATGCCCTCCCTGTGCGCGGGCGCTACCCCTGGGCCCGTGCGTCTGCCGCACTTCAGGTCCGCGCTGACCACCTAGGCGTGGCGGGCGAGGGTCTCGTCAGGGTCGAGCAGGTCGAACACGCGGCTGACCATGCCCCGGCCGCCCACGAGCACCATGGTGCTGCTGGAGTCCTGGCTGTTGGCCTCGAGCACGGCATCGACGCACCAGGAGTCGCAGAACTCCAGACCCGAGACGTCGACGGCCAGCACCCCCCGGTTCATCGCGAGCGCCGTGGCGAGGCCACGCGCCAGGACGTCGCGGGTGCTGATGTCGGCTTCACCGGTCAGCGCCAGGACCCAGAGTGCCCCTTGGTCGTCGTGGGTCACCCTCAGGGGCGACTCCGGTGCGGGCGCCACCGACCAGGGCGGCACCAGGTGGAGGACCGGCCTGGCGTGGAAGGGCTGGGTGTTCATCATGGGCTCCGCCGATAGCAACTGTCGCGACCGGGGTCCGGGGTAGCCTCGCCCATCACAGTACGCCTCCTCACGCCGAGACAACACCACCACTGAGGGGTCTACGCTGAGCTCGTGGCACACCAGAGGCGGTCGCCCGCCAGCGAACGTCCGAGTCCCTGAGATGCCGGACGCAGCCGCACGGGTCGCGCGGGCCAACCGGCTCATCGACGCGGAACAGTCGCCGTCACCCGAGCCAACACCCTTCGGCCGGATGGAACGCCTCTGCTCGGCCCTGTCCCGCAACCTGCCCGCGTCCGGTGTGGGGGTCAGCGTGCTGACCGAGGACAGCCACCTCGGAGGCACCATCGCCGCCTCGGACGTCGTCAGCCGTCGGCTGGACGAGCTCCAGTTCACCTTGGGCGAAGGTCCCTGCATCGAGGCCTACGCGTCGCGTCGCCCGGTCCTCGAACCTGACCTGCTCGGGCACGGGAGCACCCGCTGGCCGGGGTATGCCGCCGCAGCACAGGACGAGGGGGTCCGGGCGGTGTTCGCCTTCCCGCTCCAGATCGGCACGGCTCGAGCCGGGGCGATGGACGTCTATCGTCACGAGGCGGGCGGGCTCACCCAGGGGGCGCTCTCCCAGGCGCTGACCTTCGCCGACATAGCCATGCGGCTGCTGCTGGACTCGCAGACGGCGACCCAGGCCGGAGGCGCCGCCGACCTGGACGACGCACTCGCCTACCGGCTCGAGGTCTACCAGGCCCAGGGCATGGTCATGGTCGACCTCGGGGTGAGCCTGGACGAGGCGATGGCCCGACTGAGGGCGCACACCTACGCCCACGAACGCACCCTCACCGATGTCGCCCGCGACATCGTGGAAGGTAGCCTGAGGTTGAGCAAGGACGAGCCGTGACCCGGTCGGACGGACCGGCGACGTCCGGGCAGGAAGGACTGGCCAGGCATGATCTCCACTGACCGGTTGGCCGAGATCTTCGTGGAGGCTGCCGACACGCTCGTCGACGACTTCGACGTCATCGAGTTCCTCGAGACGCTGACCAACCACACCGCCCAGGTCAGCAGTGCGGCCTCCGCCGGGCTCCTGCTTGCCAACCCGAAGGGTCAGCTGCAGTACATCGCCTCGTCGGCCGAGTCGATCAAGCTCCTGGAGCTGTTCCAGCTGCAGTACCGCGAAGGTCCTTGCCTGGACTGCTTCAACACCGGCGAGCCGGTCGTGAACGCCGAGCTCAGCGAGGCCGAGGACCGCTGGCCGAACTTCGCCCCCAGGGCCGTCGCGGCGGGCTACCGGTCGGTCCATGCCTTCCCGCTGCGCCACCAGCGCAAGGTGATCGGTGCGATGAACCTGTTCAGCACCCAACCCGGCGAGCTCGGGCAGCAGGACACCCGCATCGTCCAGTCCCTGGCCGACATCGCCACGATCGCCATCCTCCAGGAGCGCGCCATCCGCAGCGGTGAGCTCCTCACCGAGCAGCTCCAGAGCGCCCTGAACAGCCGGATCATGATCGAGCAGGCGAAGGGCGCCCTCGCAAGGATGCACGGCATCGACGTCAACCTCGCCTTCGAGCTGATGCGTCGCTATGCCCGCATCAACCACCACCGACTGGGTGACGTCGCCCAAGCCGTCCTCTCCGACCCCGACGGCCACCCCGACCTGACCCGGCCTCAACCTGGCCCCAAGCCCTAGGGCCCGCGCCGGTCAGGTAGCGCGGGCGAGGTCCACGGCGAGGGTGGCGAGGTAGTCGGCGAAGCCACCGCGCACCCTGCTCGAGCGGCGCGCTGACGTCCGGACCGGGTCGTGGCCGGTCGACCGGACGGGCAGTCCTGCGGCGCGGATCCGTCGCACGAGGTCGACGTCCTCACCGCAGTCCAGCGGCGCGAAGCCGCCGGCCTGCTCGTATGCCGCCAGGGTGAAGCCGAGGTTCGCGCCGTGCACGTGGGCATGCCCGTCGGCGTGGGAGTGCCGCGCCAGCCAGCCCAGGTGGAGCCGACGCTCCGCCGGCCCGAGCTCCGGGTGGACGGTACCGACACGGCATACGACACCCTCCTCGGCGCACTGCACCTGGTCGGCCAGCCAGCCGACCGGCACCACGCTGTCGGCGTCGGTGCAGGCCACCCAGACCTGCCCACCGTCCAGGTCGGAGGCCAGGTCGCGGACCCGGCGCATCCCGGCCGCCCGGGCGCCGCCGGGCGTGAGCTCCGTGACGTGGACGGCGTCGACGGCATCGGCTCGACGCACGATGGCGGCCGTGCCGTCACCGCACCCGTCAAGGACGACGGTGATGCGCACCTCGAGGGTGGGGCGCTCGGCGCGCACCGCCGTCCGGGCGTCCGTGAGCGCGTCGAGACACCGACCGATGAGCTGCTCCTCGTTGCGGGCGGGGACGACCACGTGGACCGCGCGCAGACCGCTCACCGGTGCGGGTCCGGCCATTGCTCGGGTGCCGTGTGGACCACGATCTCGATGTCCCGGTCGCGGTAGGTCGCCGCGCGCTCGGGGATCCCCGCCGAAGCGAAGGCGCGGTGGACGTCCTCCCCGTCGAGCGGCCACCCCTTCACCGGGTGCCGCCAGTGGCACAGGACCACGACGCCGTCCGGCGTGAGGCTGTCGGCCACCCGACCGACCAGCCCTTCGAGGGCCACCGGGCTGAGGAAGTAGCCCACCTCGGAGACCACGACGAGGTCGAACGAGCCCTCCGGCCACCGCCACGGCACGTCCACCTCGCGCAGGTCTGCGTGGTCACCCAGACGACGCCGCGCCAGGTCGAGGGCAGCCAGCGAGCTGTCGATCGCGACCACCCGCGCCGCCCTCTCCTGCAGCGCCTCGGTCAACACCGCCGTCGAGCACCCCACCTCGAGGGCTCGCGTGAAGCGGGGGCGCGGGAGGGCAGCAAGCAGGAGCGAGCGCTTCCGCTGCTCGTACCACCTCGACTCGGCACCCCACGGGTCGTCGTCATCGCGGTGGAGACGGTCGAGGCGGTCGTTCCGGGTCTGCTCAGCCGGCGTGAGGACGAAGAGCTCGTCGGTGCCCGCGAAGTGTTCGAGGACCGCTTCCGGCAACATCACCGCGTCTCCCGGCTGGTCCGACAGGGGCCGGATCTGACTGGTGTGACAGGCGATTGCTGCCTGCTTGCCTGCTCGAGTGCGCGCGGTCAGGGGCAACCGCACCGTCGAACGCAGCGGGAGGTCATGCTCCCCGCCCGCGTGCCAGAGCCAGATGGGGTACTCGGCGAGGGTGGCGCCGGTGCGGTGCGCGGCGGCAGCGGCAGCGGAGCCCATGGCTTCGTGGTCCGGGTGCCCGTCCCCGCGGTATGGCGCGACGACCAGGCAGTCGCGCCCGTCGCCCACCACGTCGACGATGCTGGCGACGACCTCGTCCGCGTGGTCACCGACCCGACCGTCGGGGAGCCCGAGCGTGATGACCGTCGCCCCGCCCTGCCCCACCGCCGCCAGGGCGTCGCCGAGCTCGGCTCGGCGACGACGTGCCAGCGCCGCGGGGTCGTGGGTGGGCGAGCCGGGGTGGGACCCCTCGCCGTCCGTCGCGACCACCAGTGCGGTCACCAGTCCGAGAGCCGCCCCCGTGACGAGCAGACCTCCTGCCCCGAGGCTCTCGTCATCCGGATGAGCGCCAACCACCACCAGTCGTCGGTAGGGCGAGAGGTCGAGGAGCGGCAGGGCCGCGGTCTCGAGCAGGTCGTCCCACTCCCGGCGGGAGGTGCCACGGTCGTCATGGGTGAAGGCCCTCACCAGGGCGATCCCGACCCTGCTGCGGCCAGGACCTGCTGCCCGAGGTTCGCCACGTCACGTTCTGCGTGGTGCTGCCGGACGTACAAGCGCAGGTCGCTCACCCGTTGCGCGTGCTCGGCCTCCGTCGCCAGGGGGCCGGGGCCCATGGCGTGGTCGGCCACGCGGAGCACGGTCTCGACGGACTCCGCCACGATGCTGCGGGCCCGCGCCGCCACCAGTCCGGGCGCTTCGTCACCCGGCGCTGCGTCCGCCGCCCTGCCCGGGGTTCGGTCCGCCGTCCGGTCCGCGACCGCAGCCGCCGCGGCGACCGCCTGGCGGGCGGTCGAGATGGCCAGGTCCAGCTGACCGATGTGCAGCTGCGCCACCTGGTCGGCCGGGCGGTCGGCCACGTGCCGACCAACCCTCCGGGCCAGGGCCACTGCCGCCCCGAACCAGACGGCTGCCACGCCGACCCCGCCCCACGCTAAACCCGGCCGCTCGAGATACCAGCCCGGCCCTCCCACGGGGACGGCACGCACCCGGGTCAGCTCCAACCCGCCGCTCGTGACGTCCGGCAGGCCGTGGCTCACCCACTCCCCTTCTCGCGCCGACGGACGCACTCCGCTCGCGCGGAGGTCGACCGCGAACAGGCCCCTCGTCGTGTCGTCGACCCACGCCGTGACGAGCGCGTGGGTCACCCGGTCGGCCAGCGAGCACCACGGCTTGGGCCCGTCGAGAATCCACCGTGACCCCATCTGGGCCGCAGTCAGGCGCAGGCCCGGACCTTCGGCGGCATACACACCCCACGTGGCCCCTGCGGGCGCCACGGCGCTGTCGAGGCCAGCCTCGGCCAGGATCGCCAGGGCGTCGACGTGTGGCTCGACGACCCGCGCGACGGTGAGGTCGACCGACCCGACGGTGGCGAGCACCGACCAGAGGGCTGCCGTCCTCCCACCGCCCGGACGCGGGAGCTTCGGTCCCCACTCCGACGCGACCCGCAGGGCCTCGCCGACGGTGTCCGGCGAGGACGCCGCCCGGCCCGCCTCGTACCCCGTGCAGGCGATCGTCCTGGCCACGTCGGGTTCGACCCTCCGGTCGACGAGGACGAGCGGTGCGATGGCGGGTTTGCTCACGGTCAGGCCCTACCCGACGGGCTGGGCACCAAACCCCCTGGGCGAGCTAGCCCTCGACGCCGGTGGCGGTGTGCGGGCTGCCGACCGGCTTGGACTCGGGCGACCCCCGCTCGCGCAGGTAGATGCTGAAGACCACCATGCTGCCCACGGCGAGGAACTCGGACTGCCAGTTCTGGAACGTGCGGTTCCAGAAGTCGGGCGCCTGGAGGTACTGCGCCCACCCGAGCGGGTCCTGCAGGTCGTGCAGCTGCTCGGCGTTGTAGGCGCTGCGCCCGGCGACGAACTGGGCGCTCCACGACCCCAGGAAGACCAGGCCCATGAGCAGCCCGAGGGAACGCGAGTACAGCGCTGTCCGCCAGCCGCCGACCTTCGCCCACCCGGGCGAGCCGGCCTCGGCGTGGGCGCCCACCTTCTGCTCCTCGTCCGACTCCCGGCCGGCCTTGTCGAGCGGCTTGGACTCGGGCGAGCCCTTCTGGAGCAGCCACACCGTGAACAGGATGTAGAGCAGGAACTGCAGGTACTCCGACTGCCAGTTCTCCGCGACGTCCACCGCGAACTGCGAGGACGTGACGTACTCGGCCAGGCTCAGCAGGGGCAGCCCGGCATCGACCGCCGACTCGTTGTAGGACGCCCGTCCCGTGAGGGCCTGCCCGACGAGCGCAGCCAGCAGCAGCGCCGAGAAGGCGAGCGTCAGGCCGTTCTCCTTCAGCCTGCGCTTCACCGGTGCGTCACCGCCATCGCGAAGCAGAAGAGGAGACCGAGGCCGATGAACAGCAGGTAGCCGATGAAGAGGGGGCGCACGTCAGTCTCCCTTGACCTTGCAGTCGTATGGCCGACCCACCTGGGCGCGGGCGCACCCGGCCGCCGTCACCTGCCAGCCGTCGCGGAAGCGGGCGAGGAAGATCGTGTCCGACTCGAGTCGCACGATGGCGTCCTTCCCGTAGACCTCGGTCGACCTCACCGGCCCGGGCGTGGACTGCAGCTCGGCGGGCAGCGCACTGGCACAAGGACCTTCGCGGTCCTCGAGCTCCTTGCGGGTCTGTGGCGCGAGGAGTCCGCACGCCTCATCGGTCGCGCCGGCGACGGCTCGGCTGAACGACACCGCCGCAGCCTGCGCGTTGCCGGCCTCCGCGTTGCCCTGGCCCGAGCACCCGCTCAGCAGCACGGTGGTGACGAAACCCACGGCGAGCAGGGCGACTGGGGCGCGCAAGCGGTCTGGGATCACGAGACGGGACTCTAGACCCGTGGGCATCCCCTCGACCCGGACCCGCCCGGCCCCCTGACCTTCACCGGCATTTCCGAGACCACGGAGGCGACGGCCTGCCTCATGGGGGAGGATGACGCCGTGGCGAGACCGACGTTGCAGTTCCTCAAGCGCAAGGGTCACAACCTCACGCTCACCGACGAGGCTGGCCAGAAGCACCGGGCCACCATCACCCAGGTGGAGGCGGACTCCGTCGCGGTCCGCGAAGAAGGGTCCTTCACCTTCGGCTACTGCAAGAGCTGCAACTGGGTCGGTGCGGCCCGCAGAGCACGAGGCAAGGCCCGGCGCGACGCCGAGGCGCACCTGCCCGAGTGCAGCGGCAACGGCAAGGTGCGGATCGGCACCACCAACGAGTGACGCCTGCCCGGCGTCAGGTCCTCTGAGTTCGGATGGGACTGTCCAGGGTCGGTCACCACGCGGCATACCTCGCCTGTGGCGCATGATGGGCACGACGGCGGACCGAGCCGACCACCCACGGAAGGACCCCGAATGGCGACCACGCACTTCACCGTCCACACGAGCCTGTCGCCGAGCGAGACCCTGGCGGTGATCACGGACTTCGGCCCCGACCGCGCGCGCTGGTGGCCGAACGTGGACGACGCCCACTTCGCTGTCCACGACCAGGGGCCCGACTGGGCCGAGGTGACCGAGGGGACCGGCATGGGCTGGGAGCGCGAGCGGTACTCGTGGGACGCCGCGGCCGGCACCGTCACCATCGAAACCCTGGACTCGAACCTCTGGGGCCCCGGCAGCAGCTGGCACTACGAGCTCACCCCAGCGGCCGGCGGCACCGACCTGCGGGTCACCCTCAACCGGAAGCCGAACTCCTTCAAGGGCAAGCTCGTCGCCGGGTTGATCCCCCTCGTGGGCGCGCGCACGCTGGCCAAGCAGTTCGAGACCGTGCTCCGCCGGGCCGAGACCCGCTGACGCCCCGCGGAATCAGCCGGTCACAGGGAGCCGACGGGGGGACTCGAACCCCCAACCCCTTGTTTTTGCGCGCGATTCTTCCGACTGTTCTGGTTGGTGCCGATCCCCGCCTTGATCGCGCACAACTTGGCTGCCGCAAGTAGCGGTCGTCTCGCTGGCCTAGCGGACAGTTCGGCGGCAAAGCGGTGGGCAAAGCGGTGGGTCCGACGCGCGCGGGAGCCGGCCACGCGGGTCTGCGCATTGACCCAACGGGAAGAGGGCTGGAAGGTGACCGGCTGCGATGCCGGTACGGAAGCCAGCTCCACGGGTCCGAAGACCGGAGTACACCGGAAAGTGCCGGCTGGGGCTTACGGCACCCATGCGCCCGCCCGCTCCGTCCGTCATCAGCGCAGTAGACGGTGAGCTGAGCCTGAGTTGTGAGCAGCGTCCTGGAATCTGGCCAAGGCGCTGCTTTCCTGTGCCGCCCTCGGCGCGGCCGCGCCCGGAACGGCCGCCAGGCCGCATGCCCGGCACGGCCGCGCCGCAGGCGCGGCTCGCGGCGAAGCCGCGTTTAAGCCAGTAAGGAAAGTTCTCACACGACGCCCTCCGCTGGACGCCCGGAACAGTCGTCAGGCCTGGGCAATTTTCGCGGTATGACTACGAGCGCCAGTGTCTGCGGCGGAGTTCAGCGGCCGCCTCATTGCGTTGATAGCCGAGGAGAGCGATAGCGCGGCTGACACGTTCGCGGGTCTCTGAACTGACATGGGGCTCGTCGTTCAGCACCCTCGAGACGGTTTTGAAACTAACGCCAGCGAGACTGGCGACGTCCTTGAGAGTAGGGCTGCCAAGCGGGAATGCTGAGGCTCCCGAGGGGTCTGTGTGGTTCACAATTTCCCCGTCCCAAGCCGGGTCGCTGCGACTTTGAGTGCGGGTACGGGCGCACACGCAACCGTTGATCCACTAGAAGCGCCGCTTCGCTCGGCCTGGGGGCCATCAGCAGGACCCCTAAGGCAACGCCTTGCGGAGGGCAACGCGGTGGCGAAGTCCTCAGGGGACTGGTCCGACCAGCTTTCCCCGACCGAAGGCCGGCGGCGCGGGCGGACGCGAGAACACGCCCACGCCACCGGGGTCGGTGGGGAGGGATTCGCCAATTGGCGATGACTTGAGCGGTTACCGCCGCCAGGACGGCGTTCAAAATGGTCCGCAAAGCCCCGCTCGACCATGCTGTTCGTTCTGATCAAGACGCCCAGGTTGCTTCTGGGGGCCTCGCCCGGTCGCGTAGGCGTCCGGACCGCTTTGACCGCAAGGTAAGAGCGTCTCACTGGCCGCCGTGCCGTCACAGTTGCAGGAGGTTCGCGACCGCGCGGCGGGGGTCGTCGGTGGAGCGGAAGGCGTCGAGCGCCTCGAGGTAGTCCGCAGTGAATCCCTTGTCGTTGGCGAGGTCGCCGAACCAGTCGCGGTTATGCAGGAACCCCACCGGATCTGTCGCAGCGCGGGTGACGGCGGCCCGGACGGCCTGTTCCTGTCGGTCCCGGAAGGGGAGTGGGTCGCCAGCGAAATATCGCTCGGCGTACCAGGCCCAGCTCGCGACAACTGCGGCGCTGAGTGGGGTCGCCGCGCCGGTGGCTCGGCGGGCGCGTATGACGGGAACGAGGAACTTCGGTATGCGATCGGATGCGTCTGTTGCGAGGCGGGCGAGGGTGTCTCGGACGTAGGGGTTGCCGAACCTGGCGATGACCGCGTCCTTGTAGGCGTCGAGATCCGTGCCGGGAACGGGTTCAAGAGTCGGCGTAGCTTCGCGGTCCATGTACGCGCGCAGCAGCGCCGAGATGATCGAGTCGGAGGCGCCTTGGTGGGCGTACTCGTAACCGCAGAGGATGCCGGCGTAGGCGAGCGCTTGGTGGCTGGCGTTGAGCAGGCGCAGTTTCATCAGCTCGTACGGACGGACGTCATCGACCAGCTGCACCCCGGCCTCGTCGAGCGTCGGGCGCCCGAGGCCGAAGTTGTCCTCTAGCACCCACTGGGAATAGGACTCGCTGATAACCGGCCACGCGTCCTCGGTTGCGTAACTCTCTGCGACCCAGGCCCGGTCGACGTCGGAGGTGGCGGGGGTGATCCGGTCGACCATGCTGTTCGGGAACCGAACTTCCCTGAGAATCCAGTCGGAGAAGGTTGGGTCGGTCAGGCGGGCGAAGGCGCTGATGCTGGACCTGGCGACGTGCCCGTTGCCTTCGATGTTGTCGCAGGACATGACGGTGAAGGGGTCGGTGCCGCGCTCGCGGCGCAAGCGCAGTCCCGCGACGATGATCCCGAACACGGTGGCGGGCTTCGCGGCCGGGAGGGCGTCAGCGACGACGGCGGCGTTGGCGCAGTCGAATTCGCCGGTGGAGTCATTGATGTTGTAGCCACCCTCAGTGATCGTCAGGGACACGATCCGCGTCTTCGGGTTGGCAAGGCGTGCGAGTACTGCGTCGAGCTCGTCGGGAGCGTAGAGGTACTCGACCATCGAGCCAATCTGCAATGCTGGCGCCGCTCCATTGGGGTGACGTTCGACAAGGGTGTACTGAAGGTCCTGACTGCGGAGGGCGTCTCGCATCTGCCGATCTGACGGAAGTATGCCAACACCGCAGATGCCCCACTCACGAGCGGCCTCTTGGGTGTTCCAGGCGCGCAAGAGCCTGTCCAGGTACATGGCCTGGTGGGAGCGGTGGAAGTTGCCCACACCAAAGTGGACGATGCCGACGCCGACCTGTGACCGGTCGTAAGGGACGGGACTGACGAAAGCGCTCATTGGCGGCCAGCCTTTCGCTGGGTCTCCACGCCCGCCGATGCGTTCAGAATGCGCCGGACGATCTCAGTCTTGATCAGGTGTGGGTCGCGTACGCCGAGGATCCGAACAGGGCCGTCTCGGTGGATCTGCGCCCTGCTGAATCCGTAGTTGTCGATGTGGACGTGCGCTGGCGCTGCCGTAAAGAGGTCGGGTTTGGCCATCCAGAGCGCCGGGACCGGATCGTGGGGGGAGTTGAACCGGGTATCACCGCGTGCTTCGTTGAACCTCCACCAGACGCGAACTTCGTCGGCGAGAACGGCTCCCAAGGGCCCGGACTTGGCAATCTGGTCGATCTCGAGGCTCTCGAGGCGGATCTTGAGGGTGAGGTCCAAGCTGCCAATCACTATGTCGAGTCTTGAGCTGAAGACACGTTGCGCTGCAGCGACATCCGACTCGAAGTTGTGCTCGGCAATGCGGCCTTCAGCACGGAAGTCCCCGCCCATGACGACCAGCCGTCGCACGTTCGACTCGAAGTCAAGGTCGGCGTCAAGTGCTGCGGCGATGTTCGTGAGCGGGCCAATGGCCAAGATGTCCACCTCGCCGGGATTCGCGGCGACCATCCGAAGAAGAAGGTCGACGCCGTCGTCGGCGACGGTCTCAATGTCGAGGTTGTGGAACAGATTTCCTTCGTGGCCACTCCAGCAGACGTCCTTGCCGCTGCGGGTCTGCTGCATTCCCGCGGCGATCGGGAGGGATAGGTCGTAGTGGTTGATCCGGAGGAGGCGACGAGCGATCTGCGCGCGCAGGCGGGTGTCGCCGTAGACGGTAGTGATGCCGACAAGCTCCAGTTCAGGAGATCCAACGATCATCCCGAGGGCCAATGCGTCGTCGACGTCGGTGCCGATGTCGGTGTCGATCAGGACTCTCATGTTGTCCGTTCTCGGTGATCTAGCCCTTGCCGCCTGTGGCAGCGATGGACGCCGTGAAGTGCCGTTGGAAGATGCGTACGAATGGGACAGCCGAGAGCAGGTCCGCGCCGGTGACGATTCTCCCGAAGTCGCTAGCGTGCTCCGAGCGACGAAGACCGCGTCACCGCTGCGTCGCTATCTACAGCGGCCGCCACAAGTAGCCGCCCACTTGAAGAGAAGGAGGGTGAAAGCCCACCCATCGGCGTCCGGGCTCAGCGCTTGCGATACAGGTGGTCGCGGCGTAGGTGGTCGAGGGCGACTGCACCTACCAGGATCGAGCCCACGATGATGGTGTTCAGGGTGGGTGGGACCTCGGTGAGGACTAGGGCGTTGTCAATGAGCGAGAGCAGGATGCTGCCCACCACGACCCCTTGGATCGTGCCGAGCCCGCCCAGGAGGCTCACCCCGCCGATTAGCACGGCGGTGATGACGGAGAGGGTCATTGACGAGCCTCCCGCGTTGACCTGGCCAGATCCGACGCGAGACGCATAGAGGATGCCCGCGGCGCCCGCGGTCGCGGCCGCAGCTGCATAGAGGGTCAGGTCGAGCCGTTTCGTGGGGAGCCCGTTGGCGAGCGCCGCCTGCCGGTTGCCCCCGAGAGCCCTGATGTTGACACCGAATGGTGTTTGCTCGAGGACGAACCACGTCACGACTCCCACTAGCCCCGCGATGAGGATTGTGTTCGGTATCCCAAGGATGCGCCCTTGTGCCAGGGCCTGGAACTCGTCGGGGAGAGGCACGACGTCGAGACCACCCGTGATGAGCGTGGTGACCCCCAGGAGGACGTAGAAGACACCGAGAGTCGCGATGATCGGTGGCACGTGCCAGTACGTGATCACACTGTGGTTGACGACACCGACCACGATGCTGGCCAGCAAACCCAGAAGACACGCCACCGGCCATGCGAGCCCTTCGCTCATCAACTGGCTGCTCAACAGGCCACCCAGAGTGAAGGTCGCCCCGACCGAGAAGTCGAGGCCTCCTCCGACCACGAGGAGGGCACTGCCACAGGCGATCACGAAGTAGAAGACGCTGCCCTCAAGGATCTGCAAAAGATTCGACTGGGTCATGAAGGCCGGCGCTTTGACCGATGCCGCCGCCGTGATCGCGATGACGACCAACACGAGCGAGAGCTCCTGACGCGAGATCAGGATCTGCACAAGACTGCGTTTCTCCACAGGGGCTTCCTGTCGGGGGGCCGTCGGCAACGACGAAGGGGTCTTAGTCGAGGAAACCATGCTCATGCGGCACCATCCAGATCACGCGAGAGGGCGCCCGTGATGAGGCCGACGACCTCGGCACGGGTCGTTTCCCTGGTTAGGCGGGTCCCAACACTGCGACCGAGGCGCAGTACGGTGACGCGGTCCGCGTGGCGGAAGACGAAGTCGAGGTCGTGGCTGATGCAAACGATCGTCTTGCCCTGCTCCTTGAGCCGATCGATGATCTCGCCGACATGCGCCGTCTCCTGAACGCCAAGGGCAGCCGTCGGTTCGTCGAGGAGAAGGAGCGGTTGGTCGAGCCGCACCGCGCGGGCGATGGCGATGATCTGCCGCTGGCCGCCGGAGAGGAGACCTACCGGTGTCGACACGTCTTTGACCCTGACGTTCAGGTCGTCCAGGACGGCCTGCGCGTCGCGTCGCATCGCTTTGCGGTCCAAGAGGAACCCAAACCGGCGCGGCAGGCGCCCGACCGTCAGGTTCGTGGCAATGTCGAGGCACTCGACGAGGGCGAGGTCCTGGTACACCACGGAGATTCCGTGCTCGTGCAGTCCCGCGGTAGAGCGCCGATGGGACAGCGGCTCCCCGAGGAGCTCTATCGACCCGCCATCGGGAGCGTGCAGGCCAGTGATGATCT
The DNA here is from genome assembly GCF_001429605.1 of Phycicoccus sp. Soil802. GTDB lineage: Bacteria > Actinomycetota > Actinomycetes > Actinomycetales > Dermatophilaceae > Pedococcus. The sequence goes on along the minus strand of NZ_LMSS01000003.1, from coordinate 335,490 downwards.
TGACGGTCGTTGACTTCCCAGCTCCATTGTCCCCGACCACCGCGTGGACCTCGCCCGGGAACGCGTCGATCGACACGCTCGCGAGGGCCGACACTGATCCGAAGCTCTTGCGGACGTCGCGCAGGCTGAGCACTGGCTCGCTCGACATCACTGCCATCCCTTGTCGAGGTACTCCTGCAGGTCGTCCTTGGTCGCGATGACCGCCTTTACGGTGACGAGTGGGACCTTCTGACCCGACGACGCTTCGATCACGCCTTGGACGGTGCGCTTGGCGAGGTCGCAGAGGTCTTGAAGGTAGACGCCGATCGCGGCGCCGTTGCGTACGGCCTCGGGCCCACCGTTGGCGTTGTTGATGACGAGCAGCTTGACCTTGCCGTCCAGTCCCTTCGACTTCAGCGCCGCCACGGCACCTTGGGTCATCAAGCCGGTGTTTGAGGCCACAATGTCGACGTCGGGGTGAGCGGTCAACAGGTTCGTGACCTGCGGCAACGCCTTCGACGCGTCGGCGCCGATGAACACCTTGGCCACGATCTGGACGTTGTTGGTCCCCTTGGCCGCGGCTTCGACCCCGTCCGTCCACGACTTGCCGATGCCGGTCGGGCCTTCGGCCACGAGGCCGACCTTGTGGTCACCCGGGAGCTTTGCGATGGCGTCAACGTACTGCTTTCCGATCTCCGTCCAATCGACACCGGCGTTGACGGTAGCTCCGCTCTCGGGGGTGCCGTCGCCGTAGAGCGTGGCCGTGATGACACCCTTCTTTTGGGCCTGCTGAAGGACCGGACCGAAGGCTCCCGAGGCAGGGAAGGTGACGATGGCGTCCTTTCCCGCCGCCGTGGCGTCCTGGACCTGCTGGATCATCACGGCGGGATCGCCGGGCTTGGAGGCGGGCGGGCCGCTCGCGGTGAACGCGATGCCCTTGCTCTCGGCCTCCTCCTTCATGCAGTCGTTGATCTGCTTCCACACCGGCTCGCTCGGAAGGGGGTTGACGAACTGGAGGGTCTTGACCTCGGTGGTCTTTCCTGCGCCGGCCGTCGCACCTGCGGGTTGACCCACGTTCTCCGTGGAGCAGGCAGCGAGTGCGAGGCCGACGAGCGCTGCTGCGGCCGTCAGGCGGGCGGGGTGAATTGCCATTGGGTTCTTCCTCTTCGTTGAGTTGCCGGGTGGCGGGTTGGGGCCGGAGTTGGCTTAGGAGGAGCGGGCGAAGGCGCGCTGCAGCGCGTTGATCTGGTCGGTGCGGCTGCGCCGGGCGACGCGAGATTTTTGGAAGCTGTCGAACGCGTGGTAAGTGCCCATGTAGCAGTGGAGATCGACTCCGACGCCTGCCCTCAGCAGGCTCATTGCATAGGTGATTCCCTCGTCGCGCAGGGGGTCGAGCTCTGCGACGCTGATGAATGCCGGGGCGAGGTCGGAGTGTGTGGCGGCGTGGGCTGGAGCGAGCATCCCGTCGGCGTCGGCGGGCGTCGCCGCCCCGCGGTAGAGCTCCCACATGTCGTGTGAGTGGGTGGTGGTGAGCATCGGCGTGCTTGTGAACTCGGCCATGGACGGGCTGCTCAGCGACGAGTCGGTGACGGGGTTGATGAGCATCTGGAGCCGTGGCCGACAGAGGCCCTGGTCGCGCGCAGCGATGGCGAGCACCGCTGCGAGGCACCCGCCAGCGCTCAGTCCGGCGAGGACGATCCGCTTGACGTCGAGCCCCAGGTCTTCGGCCTCCACGACCAGCCAGCGCAGCACGGCCAGCCCGTCTTCGACGGCTGCCGGGTAGGGGTTCTCCGGGGCGAGCCGGTAGTCGACCGAGACGACGACAGCGCCGGTCTCGGCGCAGTACTCTGCACAGCGCCCGTGTTCCGAGTGGAGGCCACCGAGGACGAAGGCCCCGCCGTGGAGGTAGAGAATCACGGGCGTCGGGCGCGGCTGGCCCGTCTCGTCCGTGTGGCGGCTCGACTGGGATTCGTACCACCGGATTGGGACGCCACCCTCGGGAGTGGGCACCACTAGATCTCGCGTCGTCACCCCAAGGTCCGACAGTCCCCCTATCTCGGCACTGAGGGTCCGCTCCAGTCGTCGCGCCTCTGTGGACGCTCGCAGGTCGATCTCAGGGAGGAGCACAGACGCAGCCGCTAGCTCAGGATCGAGGCGGGGGTTTGCGAAGAGACTGCGGGTCATCGGGTCCTCTTCCGGGGGCTCGTCATTGGGCACTTCGAAAGGTAAGGTTTGCGCCACGCCGAAACAGCCACCATCTGGCGCATTGTTGGTCGATGGAGCCCGCCAGATGGTGGGTTGAAAGGACGGTGCTCGTGCAAGGACTGTTAATGCGCCTCTATGACGTCGACGGCGAGAGTGAACGAGCGCTGCGCGTCATCGCCTACTTCGACCAGCTCGTGCGCCACCACGCGGATGTCGCCACGGTGGTCCGAGCGGGCGCCGCTCTCGCCGAGTGCCCGGCGGGCATTGCGGTCCCGAACGGTCTGCGCGCACGCTTTGGCGCCGACGGCCGCGATCTGGCTCCCGAATCCGCAGCTGGCACCGAAAGGATCTACGCCGACGACAGTGTGACCGACGGAGGTGTCGGCGTGTGGCTCGAACGCGTCGGGGACGCACCCGAGCTGGACAACCTGATCCTGGAGCGGATGGCGATGGCCGCAACTGCGATCTTGGGTCGGCGCAACGGGTCCCCGGTGCCTCCCGCAGCCGGCGGTCTGGCCGACCCGGCCCTCCTCGAGCTGCTCCTATCGGCACAGGTCTCCAGCGTCGAGCGGGCTCGGGCGGCCCGGCTCGCTGGGATACCTGTAGACGGCATCTTCAGCCTTCTCGCTATCCGTGCCCTCGGGTCCGAACGGGACATCGTGGCCGCCCTCCGTGAACGGTGGTCCGTCCCCGTCTGGGGCGCCCGGGTAGAGCCGGGTGTCGTCGCGGTACTCGCTCCCACGACGATGCCGCCTGACCAGCTAGACGACCTGCTACCCCACGCCGACGGAGTCGTACGGTCCGGGCTAAAGGTCGACGACCTTGCCCCGGCCTGGCGCTCCCTCAGTGCATCGCTCCGGCTGGCCGGGCTCAGCACCAGCTGGTCGCGCTGGCTCCGGCCCGAGGACCTCGGCTGCCTGACCCTTCTCGCCGACGTTGACGCCGAAGTCGCGGCCCACCATCCCGACGTCCTCGCGCTCGGGAGGCTGCGGGTCAGGTTCGGGCCTTCGTCGTTCACTGACCTCGACGCCGTGCTCACCATGGGATCCATGCGTCAGGCCGCGGCTGCCGTGCACCTGCACCACACCTCGCTAGCCGAGCGGGTCAGGAAATACGGCGCGGAACTGGGGTTCGGCATCGACGACAGCCTCGGACGGCTGCGCCTCTTTGTCGCCCTCGCGCTCTGGACCGCGGCCGAGCGGCAAGGGCGTCTCATGCCATTGGGATCACTGCGATCACCAACCCCCGTGACGCCGCCGGGCGCACGAGTCCCGAAGGGGCCGACGCGCGTCGACGGACGGACCAATGCCGTCGTTTGAAACTGAGGGGCCGAGCACTGTCACCAAGTCGCCCCAGGCATGACCCCCGAGGCTCAGCGGCAATCAAATGAGCACGCCGGATCGCGGTCTGAGCGCGGATCTGCACATCGAACTGGCGGTACGCATAGCGCATCATCGCGTGATGGAACACAGATTCGGCAGAGGTCATCGCAAGACCCCCTGCCTGCCGCGCGTAGTTTGCGCGCCCCCGCTTACTCAGGTGATGTTCGCGGATGATTACGACCGACGCTGTCCCCCGCCTGAGTTGAGCCGCGGACTCGTTGCGTTGATAGCTGAGAAATGCGATGGCGCGGTCGATTCCGGGATGTTGCGATGGTCTCGTTCGATGGCACGATCGCCTCAGCGTTTACGACGCCGGAGCCTGACGCCTGCGGCGCAACTGGCCGGCTGCTAGTTTGCCTCCGTGACTGAAGGGACTGGCGATGCGCAGCCTGCACCTCCCGAGATTGGGAGTGTGCAAGATCTATTAGTGGCTCTGCAAGCCATCACCGCCGATGGCCGCGAGTACTGGTATCGCGGCCACCGTGACAGCGGGTACTTGCTCCAACCTTCCGTGTTTCGAAGCCCGGGTCACCGGGACAGCGAGCAATCTATGCTTGATCGCTTTCGCCAAGAGGCAGCGACTGCCGGCCAGCCGTACTCGTTCGACGAATGGGGCTGGATCACGTTCGCGCAGCACCACCAGCTTCCGACTCGCCTACTCGATTGGTCCCAGAGCCCTCTGGTCGGACTGTACTTCGCCTGCGAGCGCGGTGGGGAGGCCAAGCCCGACGAGGCAGAGGCGGAGGGTGAGCTGCTCATGATCGATCCCCGCGATCTCAACGAGGAAGCAGGAGACGCAGGGGGAGGCCATCCCGTGCTGCTGAGGGACGGGCACTCGGCCCTCGACCACTACCGGCCAGGCCATGATGCCTCCCAGCGGATGAGACCGCGGGCAGTTATCGCGCCGATGTCATTTGATCGAATCCGTTTTCAGACGGGAACCTTCACCGTGAGCCAACGGCCGGCAGACGGGGATCCGCTTCCGCAGCTGGCGAGTGCGAGGTCCCTTCGGCGCTTTGTGATCCCGTCGGGAAAGAAGCAGGCTCTTCGGGAGCAACTTGAAACCTTAGGTCTCACAGAAGTGACCATCTACCGCGACCTCGATCGAATCGCCGGACGAATCAAGGCCACTCACAAGGGTTCGCTGTGAAGATCCGCACGGAGCCGCTGGGCGAGATTACGATCGCACGTTATGCCCACATGCGACCGGCCATCGACTTTGAACCGGCCTACCAGCGGGAAGGTGGCGTGTGGACGCGCGAAACCCGGAGCCGGTTGATCGACTCGATCGTCAACGGATTCGACCTCCCCAAACTGTACTTCGAGCGGGCAACAAGTCGCCGGACCACTGAACAAGGACGCACAATCCAGTACGCGGTACTAGACGGCAAGCAACGCCTCGAAGCTGTCGGAGAGTTCCTCGATAATGAGTTGCAACTCCCGAGCGACTTCGAGTACTTCGAGGACGGGAGCGTTTCGGCCGCCAATCTCACCTTTGCGGAACTGCAGTCCGCCTACCCGGGGTTGGCTCAGCGGATCCTCGACTTCGAGCTACCCATCGTCGGCGTTAGCTCGGACAGCATTGACTTAATCGAAGAACTGTTCCAACGGCTCAACGCCGCCACCGCCCTGAATCACGCCGAACGGCGAAATTCCGTGTCGGGCGCGACCAGGGATGCCGCCAACGCTCTGGCTACGCACAGCCTGCTCTCTGCTCGGTCGCCGATCAAGGCCTCTCGATACAAGCACCGGGAGCTGGCCGCGAAATTCTTGGCGATCGAGCATCAGATCGATACGAGAAACGGCCGCATCTCTGACATCAAGGCCGCCACGCTGATGGACTTGTTCCTAGCAAGCCGCGGGAACCCGCCACAGATTAGTGCAGCTGAGATGGCCAGATACCAAGCGACCGCCGCTGGCGTACTGGATCGTATGGCCGGGCTCTTCATAGATGACGACCCCCTTCTCCGCTCGGTCGGGACGCTCGTCGTCTACTACATCGCCTTCCGGGACTCGCAGCTCATCGCGAGCGCTTCGCGGGAGCGCCTGCAACGTTTTGAAGAGCTGCGTCGACTCGCCTCGCGGATGGACGAGGATGATCCTGCGTTCACCCGGCCCGGAAACAACCGACTTCGTGAGTACAACCTCTTCGTGCAGTCCTCCAACGACGGAGGAGCGCTTAGCCGCCGAGCAGAGATCCTAACGGCATACCTCAAGGGGTATCAGAATCAGGACGAGCTCGCTGCCCTAGATGCTGTCGGGGAAAACGAGAGCCCAGGGAGCGACGACCTCGAAGACGAGAACTAGATCAGACAGTCAGCCGATTTGGGTGGGTTTTATTAGTCCGTCATCGAGTCTGCCGGCCCTTCTGAAAGGCCCCGACCGCCATTCGGCCGGGTTCACAGTGGAACCGGATGGCGACCACTGAAGGGCAACTGATCTGCTGAATCAGGACGTCCGGTGTAATGGCCGAGTCCAAGCGCGTCGCCTCAGACCCGTCGTAGACGTTGCTTAGGGCCCCACCGCCAGCTCGCTAGGCGCCAGTTGCGGCCCACCACAACGCCTTCACTTCAGCCAAGTCAGCGAGTTCCGTCGGACGCGGCCGTTAGGGTCGGACAGTCGCATCGAGACGGAGCGGACGAGGGTCGAGGGTCGAGGGAAGGGTCAATTGTGGTCGATGAGGAAGTCTCCATCGGCGGGGAGAGCATCGACGTCACGCCGCATCCGCGGCTGTTGGCGGTGCTCGGTGACATCGAGTTCGCGCCGTGGCAGTGTCTCGCCGAGTTGATCGACAACGCCTTCGATGACTTCCTCTCGGATCCCGCGGAGGACGACACGCCGACGGTCACGATCAGCCTTCCCAGCCGGAATTCCGACCACCGGGACGCCCAGGTGTGGATCAGCGACAACGGCCGGGGTATGAGCCTCGAACACCTCAACATGGCACTGTCCGCCGGGTGGTCGAGCAACGCCCGCTACGGCAAGCTCGGACTGTTCGGCATGGGCTTCAACATCGCGACGGCTCGACTCGGCAACTCGACCCAGGTTCGCACGACCCGGGCCGGCGACTCCGAGTGGGTGAGTGTCACCCTGGACCTGCGGAAGATGGCCACGCAGGACAACTTCGTCGTGCCGGTTATCCGGGAGCCGAAGGATGACACGGCTGAGCACGGGACCCAGGTCATCGTCAGCGATCTGAAGCAGGAGCAGCACGATCTGCTGTCGCGCCAACAGACCAGGATCCGGGACCTGCTCGGGGACGTGTACTCGTATCTCCTACGGGAGCGTGACTTCTCCCTCCGGGTCGACGGCAAAGCCGTCCAGCCGCTGCTGCCGTGCATCTGGAATAAGGACCGCTCGGTGGTGCAGCGGGGCGTCAAGTACCCGGCATATATCGAGATCGATAAGGAGTTGCCGTCGCTGAATGCCTGCCACGACTGCGGCCGGTGGCAGGATCTCACTGTCCGCGAGTGCGAGGAGTGCGGCAGCACCGAGTTGGAGGAGCGCGAGCGCCGCATCACGGGTTGGCTCGGCATCCAGCGCTACTCCCACAAGTCCGACTTCGGCATCGACTTCCTGCGCAACGGTCGCAAGATCCTCGTTCGTGACGTGCGGATCTTCGCTTGGGAGGACCCCAACGAACTCGGCGCTCGCCCGGAAAGCGAGTACCCGATCGAGGTGCCCAACGAGGGCCGGATCGTTGGCGAGATCCATATCGATCACGTACGGGTCAACTATCAAAAGAACGCATTTGAGTACAACACGATCGAGTGGAAGCAGGTTGTTCGCACGCTGCGCGGGGACGGTCCTGTCCGTCCGAATATCGCGCGCGACGCCGGCTATCCGCCCAACGAATCCCCGATCGGTCGTCTCTTCACCGGCTACCGACGGTTGGACCCAGGTCTCAAGTATCTGGTCCCCGGAGATGGCGACCATGCGATCCACGAGAAGGCCCGTGAGTGGGCGAAGTTGTTCCGCAAAGGTGACGCTGAGTATCAGGATGACCACATCTGGTACGAGCAGGCGAAGCAGCACGACGAGCCGAAGGTCATCGTGCCTCCAGAGTCGAGCGACCCAGGAGACGGCGGCGACGACGCTCGATTCCGGCTGGACATTCCCGAGCCCACTGACGCGCAGCTACATCCAGGGGACCCGACGCCGCCACGTGAGACCGAGGACCAGAAGCAGGACCGATACCGCCAGCAGGGAGAGGTCCTCCACGACATCTCCGGCGAGTACGCGCTGCCCGGCTTCGGAAATGCCCTGAAGGTGACCGTCTACGGCCTGAACGGCACCGAGGTCGCGGACACAAACGGTCAGCGGGTGCCCGTGTACGTGCAACAACAGCGCGGAACCGACGTTCACGTGTTCGTGGACTTCGGCCACAGTCTCTTCACTGACTTTGGCGCGGACCCGCGGGAGTACGCCGTCCTCGGGGTGGCCGAGCACATCCGAGATCGTCGGGGCAGTACTCAGGCCCTCAGCTCGATCATCGCTGACCTGATGGATCGTTGCCTTCCCGACCAGAAAGTGACCCCGACGGCGCTCGGCGGTGCGGCTCACGCTTTGCTTGACCGCGTCCGGCGCACAATGCGGCCAGTGATCGCGGGCAACTCGGAGGGGTTCTGGGGCTACGTGATGGAGCCAGAGCAGGCAGCCGCCGAGCAACGGTTTGCTCAGGAGGGCATGGAGGCCGATTGGCAGGAGGCTCGAGAAAGCGGAGCCTGGATTCTGTACGCGTCTTCTGCTGCCCTCTCCCGTCTCATCCAGCAGCGTCCTGGCGAGTTCCTCGACGGCCGAGTGTTCCGAGCGCCCTACCAGACGTTCACGGACAGCCACGCCCGCGCGCTCACGGTCAACCGTTTGATCGGATACCTGAACGATGCCGGCCAGCTGGCGGAGCACCAGACAAGGCGGCGACCCGATGAACTCAACCGCGGTCGGTTGAGCTGCCGCCTGCTGGAAGCAGAGTTGGCCGACGCACCCGAGGACTCGTCGTGAACGAGTCCTTCGTTGATCCGCGGCACCTCATACTTGGGGGTGAGCGTCGGTTCACCACGCAAGTCGAGCGGCTCCTTGGCCTTCTGCGGTACAGCGACATCTCGAACATCGACGGCTCTGGCGACGAAGGTGGCGATCTGCTCGCCACGATCGCAGGGCAGAAGTGGGTGTTCCAGGCCAAGTGGCAGAAGCAGGGCAGCGTTCCGAAGAGTGCGGTTGACGAGGTCTCCAACGCGATGGATCACTACCGCGCGGACCGCGGCGTTGTCGTTACCAACGTTCGTCCCAGCCGAGACGCTGCGGCGCGCGCTCAGGTCCTAGCTCGCACCGGCCAGCGCATCGACTTCTGGACCGGCGCCGACCTGCTGCAGCTGTGGGAGCAAGCTGCCGACCAGCCAGTGCGAATCCGGCTGCGGGACTACCAGAGCCAAGCCGTTGCCTCGTTGATTGAGGACCTCGACACCGAGGGTCGCGCGCTTCTGGTGCTCGCCACCGGCTTGGGAAAGACAGTCGTCGGCGGAGAGGTGATCGCACACCACCTCGCGTTGGACCCGAAAGCCGACATCCTGGTGGCTGCTCACACCAAGGACCTCGTCGCGCAACTCGAGCGCGCGCTCTGGAGGCACCTGCCGAAGACCGTAAGGACCCAGGTCCTTACCGGCGACGAGAAGCCCAAGGACCTGCGTGGAGTTACCTTCGCGACCGTTGCCAGTGCCCTCAACGTGGCGTTAGCGGGTTACCGGCCCTCCGTGGTCATGGTGGATGAGACCCACCATGTGGGAGAGGACGGTCAGTACGGACAGCTGCTGGCCGAGTTGAGCGACTCAAGCCAGTTCGGAGTCACCGCGACGCCGTGGCGCGGCGACAAGTATGACATCGAGAGCCATTTCGGGCCTGCCTCCTACAAGTTGGGCATCGGCGAGGGAATGCGCCTCGGCTACCTTGCCCAGGTCGACTACCGGCTGTTCCTTGACAACATCGACTGGGATGTCGTCAAGGACGTGTCACGGCGCTCCTACTCAATGAAGGAGCTCAATTCCAAGTTGTTCCTGCCGCAGCGAGACGAGGCGATCCTTGACGAGCTGAGCGCAGCCTGGCGGTCGACGCTTGACCCGCGCGCCATCGTGTTTTGCCAGACGAAGGAGCACGCTGAACGCATGGCGGAGTTGATGCGCCGAACGCCAGAGTGGTCCAACACTCAGGCAATCCACGAGGGCTTGAAGGTTCGCGATCGACAGCTTCGCCTTCTCGACTTCCGATCCGGTCGCGTCCCGATCTTGACTGCTGTCGACATCCTGAATGAGGGCGTCGACGTGCCCGATGTGAACATCATCTGCTTCGCCCGTGTCACCCACAGTCGCAGGATATTTGTCCAGCAGTTGGGGCGTGGCCTGAGGCTCCGCGAGGGCAAGCACAAGGTGATTGCGCTCGACTTCGTCAGCGACCTACGGCGTGTCGCGGCCCTGCTCAACCTGCGCAGGCAGACCAATGCGGACGAGGTCGAGGTAGTTCCCGAGGTGCCTCAGCCGGAGATAAGCTTCAGCGACGCTCGGGCCGAGTCGCTCCTCGATCAGTGGATTCTTGACGCCGCTGATCTTGAGACGGCGAACGATGACGCACGTCTCCAGTTCCTCGACCCAGATCTCCCGGCATCATGAGCGCCGCAGAGTCCCGCCGCGTGCCGAAGGATCAGATCGACGGTGTGGTCAAGGTTCTATATGCGGCCGCGGATCGGCTCGACTGGGAGCACCTGCCGGCCAACAACCGGACCGCGCAGTACGACGATTGGGTGACCGATCCCGAGATCGGCGGCGTCCTCACCAGGTACATGAGCATTGAGAACTCCCGCTCATGGATCAAGGACGGCCCGATGAAGGAGTATGGACGGGCTCAGCTCGGAGCCGGGAGGTACGCCAGGTTCGGCACCTCCGTCGGGCCAACCGCTGAGCAACTCGTCCAGCACGCCCTCGGGTCCGACGCCGCGGTGGTCGACGACAGCAAAGGGGTCAAACCCTTTCACTGTCTCGCCAAGATTGGCGCCGCGACGACCTACGTCGTGTGGGATGCGGCGAAGAACATCCGCCACCTCGTTTGGGCGACGATCAACCACCTCGCGAGCAACCCGAGCCACGAGGGATGCATCGTGGTCTTGGAGACGTTGGATCACCCGGTCACGCGCGGAGAGAAGGCCCACCACAAGCGGATCGCTGACCGCTGCTCTATCACCATCAAGTACTACCGCGTGGCCCCTCGTCAGGCGAAGGGCGGCGACCAGACGTGAAGCGTGACCCACAGGTGACATCCAAAATCATGTCGGCTGTAAGGCATACCGGGACTCGACCCGAAATGGCCCTGCGCCGTGAACTGCACAAGAGAGGACTTCGCTTCCGAGTGTCAACGAATCTGTTCGGCAAGCCCGACATCGTGTTCGGGCCAGCCCGGGTCGCTTGCTTCGTGGATGGCGACCGTTGGCACGGCAACGGATGGCGGACACGTGGCTACAAGTCCTTCGAGGAGGAGTTTCGCCACGCAAACTCAGACTTTTGGATGAAGAAGATCAGCCGCAACATGCGGCGAGACGCGCAGGTAACCCAGGCGCTGACTAGCGAAGGCTGGAAGGTGATACGCGTATGGGCGTCCGACGTCGAGCGTGATGTCGTCTCAGCCGCGGACCGGGTCGAACTTGCCGTTCGCGGTCGGCGGGAGGACATCGGCCGATGAGCAACTTGATGACTTCCGTGGAGCTGTTTGCGGGCGGCGGCGGCATGGCCCTCGGGACTCGCAATGCCGAGTTCGAACATCTTGCGCTGGTCGAGTGGTACAAGCCCGCGGCGAAGATCCTTCGACACAACGCGGAGCTCCACCCGAACCTCTGGAACAAGGACGATGTGCACGAGAAGGACGTCCGCATCTGGCTCAATCAAACCCACCTCATGGAAGGGCAGGTCGACCTAGTAGCGGGCGGGCCCCCGTGCCAGCCGTTCTCGCTGGCAGGTGTGCACGCAGGCGATGAGGACGATCGGAACATGTTTCCGGCGGCATTGGACGTTGTGCGGAAGCTGCGTCCGAAGTTCGTGATCTTTGAGAATGTCCCGGGGCTCACGAGGCCGTCGTTCTCGCCGTACTTCTCCTACATCCGGCATCAGCTCGAGAAGCCGACGGTTACCCCCAACGAGGATGAATTCTGGGCAGAGCACGATTCTCGGATCAAGAAGGCTCGGCCACGTTCCTTGTGCTACCGCGTCACCCAGCATCTGATCGACGCCGCTGACTTCGGCCTGCCGCAGAACCGGCGCCGAGTTTTTCTGATCGGGATCCGATCGGACCTTCCGAACGCCGATACCTGGCCAGGCAAGATCGACGGCGAGTTCAGCCGTGACGCTCTCCTTTACGACCAATGGGTCACCGGCGACTACTGGACGAGTCACGGCATGGCGATGCCCATCGCCCCTGACGGCTTGGAGGAGCGCAAGCGAGAACTCAAGGAGCGAGGTCGACCCGAGCAGAAGCGGTGGCAGACGATCCGCGACGCGATTGTCGGGCTTCCCGAACCGGTTGATGGGGTGGACTCAGAACGCTTCACAAGCCACCGAGGAATCCCTGGCGCACGCGCGTATCCGAAACACTCCGGAAGTCCGTTCGACTGGCCCGCGAAGACGATCAAGGCCGGTGTCCATGGAGTCAGCGGCGGCGAGGCGATGATCCGCTTCGATGACAACTCCTTGCGGTACCTCACCGTGCGCGAGTCCGCTCGCATTCAAGGCTTCCCGGATTGGTACGAGTTCCCAGTCGCCCGCTCGCGCAGCATGGGGGCTATCGGGAACGCCGTCGCGGTCCCAGTCGCGCAACTGCTCGCGCAGCGGATCCGCGATCACATTGGGTTGTGAGACGCCTATTCCGAGCGGGCAGTGCCGGCAAGCTCCAAGGCGGCCCACACGCCGTCGACTCCCCGACCGACGATTGTCTTATGACGCTTAGCGAGGCCTGATGCCCGCAGCAGGTGTTCCCAGCGACGTTCCGTTACGACCACGTCGGCATATGGTGCGGCAACGGCCAGCGACATGAGGTCGACCTTGTCGTGCTGCTCCCAGTTCATCCCCAAGTCTTTGTGCTTCCACCAACGAAGCGAGACACTCGCATCCACGCTAGGAAGCTCCTCGACGAAACGCCGAACGGCTTCAGGGGACGAGTCAGCGTGTGCCTTGAAAAACAGCCCGTGGGGGTCGACATCGCGCTCCACGCAGACTCGATTGATCTCGTCAGTCACATCTACGACTTCCTCGACGAGGATGTGGTCGCGAAGCCGCGCCCGGACGAGCGGCTCGTCCCGCACCCGCTGCCTGAGCCGAAGCTGCTGTTGCGCGTAACGGTCCCCAAGCCGGTGCTCTGGGGTTCGATCGACCCAATCGCCGTCGATGAAGTCTTGCGTCCCGACGAGATTCACCCACTCCCAAAGCGCCGGTCGCGCACGTAAGTCAGTCATGACGTCAGGCGCGGCAGCGGGCTCACCCTCACGTCGTTCAGATGTCTCGATCGAAGCAACGAAACGAAATCGGCCGTCGGGCGAGTCGAAGGCATGGACGACTCCCTGTCCGAGCAGATCCTGGGTACTGACGCGGCGGCTACCGCCCATGTGTCGGTCGACGAGTGCTTCGATCTCCAAGCGTCGAACCCGCTGGATCGGCGAGAGCGCTGCGTAACCAGTGACATCCCGCATCACGGCACCGACCGCCTCTCGAGAAGTCATGTCTCGTCGATGCCAGAGCTCGAGATAGTGGGCGGCGCTCAAAGCAACGGCGAGCCGGGCTTCCGTGACTGCCACATGCAGCGCAGTGATCGCCCGGTTCCACTCGACATCCTGCATCCGTTGACCGCGGGCCATCTCGACCCAAACGTTCATGTCGAAGTAGGCCACGACTGGCAAAGGGTGAGTCGACAGGGACACAAGACCCATCGTCGCACCGGTGACCACTAGGGCGCTGGGGGCGCCCCCGATCGGTGGTGGAGATGCTACGCCGATCAGTGAATGACAAGCATCCACGCACAGACTCGGGGCGCATCCCCAGACCTCACAGGCGCCGATGCGACTCCTAAAGCGGCACAGTCAGGCGGGCGAATGTTGTCTTAGGGAATGCATCCTCCAATGCTGCTTGAGCCGCTCGACCTGCGCTCCACACGCCGGGCAAGGCACAAGTCGCTGGCCCCGTGCCCACACAATGACCGTGTCTGGCCACCACCAATTCCGCAAACCGTCGCGACCGTCAGGCTCAGGGAAGTGTCCCCGGGCTAGCCGAAGGCGGTGGTTCTCACGTGACCACCCCAGGTGTGCGGCAATCTCCCGCCCGAACCAACGAGGCGGTGCCTGAGTCGCGAAGCGCTCGACCGCAGCTGGGCCAATGGCCAGCAGGTCTCTGAGTTCATGCTTGGAGTGGCCCTTCAGCCACAGACGGTCGAACTCAGTCTGGGGCACGTTAGGAACAGCACGCTCCGGTGGCATCGCATTGCGCACGAGCTCCCGCCCACTGCGACCGACGCCCAAGAGTCGCCAACTTGGGCCAGCGTCGTCGCTGGTGAGACGAACGGCCACGGCCAAGCACAAGCGTTCTACGTCGGCACGGACTAGTCGTTTGCGACTCCTGCGCATGGCAATGGCAGAGGGCGGAAGGCCTTGCAGTCTCAGTGCAACGACGCGCAGGTCTGCGACAGTCAGCGGCTCGGTGGCGGCGATGAGGCGTCGTCTCCATGCGTGCGAATCGCCGATTTCGGCCCCTTGATTGCGGAGGGTCGTTTCCCAGGCCTCGCCCAGACCCAGAGCCCTTGCTGTCCCGCTCGAGGTAGGCGCAGCCGGGTGCCTAGTCATGGGCACGCGACCATGCCCACGACGCGATCAGGCTAAGCCCGAGGCCGAGCATGATGCCGGCTAGCAGATCCATGTCCGCATCCTCGCACTCGCACTCGCCCTTGCATCGACGACCGCTCCTCTGACTGGGTCGACCATGAACGGAAGGTCAACAAACGGTAAGAACTCGTCTCAAACGCGGACAATTGGTGGACTGAGGGTGTATCGGCCGGGTTAATGGTTGCGCGAGTGGCCACTCGCACCAACCGATTGGGGACGATCATGAACACCCTTAACACCACTCTCGTGTCGGCCGCCAACACCGGAGGCCTGCAGTCCTGGATCAAGGACAACGTCATACCGCTGCTGCTTCTACTGATTGCGGTGATGCTCTTCGTGCTCGCCCAGCGAGGCGACAACGCCAAGGCGATGAAGGTTGTGGCCGGCGTGGTCGTGGCTCTGGCCGTGCTCGGCATTGCCAGCAGCGGCCAAGCTGACAATCTCGGGGCCTGGATGGCCGGGCTCATCACGGGTTGATCCGATGCGACTTCCCGTGGATGACGAGATCTACAACGTCAACGCCGTCTGGCTGGGTCCGCCCAACAAGACCCTGCCCTTCCGGGCCCGCTACGTGGCATATGCCGTGGGCGCCCTGGTCTTCGTCCTCCTGCAGGTCATCGAGAGACGACTGGGCATCGGTTTGGGGTTCTTCAGCCTGGCCTACACCCTGTTGGTCACCGTCGGCCTTACCCGGCTGATCCTGAACGTCGTAGACGCAGACCGGCCACTCGGCTCGGTCATTGCTGGATTTGCCCACGAGGTCGGCGCGCCGCGGGAGCGCACCCGACCCACGGTGGGCCTCATGCACCCGGCTCGGGTACGTGCCGTCCCCACACGCCTGAGCCGGGCCCAACGTAAGGCAGCCCGTCTGCAAGCCAAGATGGCATCAAGAGAGGCCCCGTCATGAGCAAGCCCGGTATTGCGCTGCGCCGGATCAGCGGCCATTGCACCGTGACCGCCGACCGGATCGTGGCCTGGTACCTCCTCGATCCGCAGGGATGGTCGTTCCGGCCGGACAGCGTGCGGGAGCAACTGATCATCGACGGTGCGGATGCGTACGCCCAACTGGTCAAGCGTCAGCTGCACATCCGGGTCACGACCAGGCCCTACCCGGTCAGCCGGTGGGCCGCCGCGCACGACGAGAACGCCCCGGCCCCTCTGCCCGGGTGGCGCAACCACCTCCTGACGGACCAGCAGCACCTGTCGGGTCGCAGCATGGCCGACAAGGAGGTCTACGTCGGCGTCGAGATACCCGCACGCAAGGGTCTCTACAAGGCGCTCGGCGGGCTGGCTGGCACGTTCTCCGACCGAGAGGTCTCGGCCCTGTCCAAGGAGATCCGCGTCACCGACGAGATCATGGCCGCCCCGGGAATGGACGGTGCACCGGTCAGCGCGCGGGAGCTGGAATGGCTCCTGCACCGGTCCTGCTCACTGGGCCTGCCCGCACCTCTGACACTCGGGGCTGTCGACGACGGGCGCTGGGAGGAGGAGGACCTGCACGAGTTCACTGACCACGTGAAATGGTTCGCCGAACCGTACGCCCGCACTCTGCGCGTTATCGGTGAGAATGAGGACCAGCGCGTCGAACGGCATGTGTGCGTCCTGTCCGTGGGCCGGATGACCGATCTGGAGATCCCGGCCGGCATTCCGTGGATGCAGCGCACCGACCAGCTCGGCTTCCCGGTCGAGTGGTCCGCCCGGGTCACGATCGAGGACTCCGCCAAGGTGGGGATGGCGATGCGTCGCAACATCCAGAAGATCCGCGCCCAGAAGGACCACTACGAGGTCGAGCACCGTGAGCCCGCCCCCGGCGCACTGGACCGTCAGGCTGACAAGGCCCTGGGCGTTGAGGACGAGATCTCGATGGGCCTGTCCGGGCTGTCGACCCGTACCACCGGGTGGTACCGCATCGCGGTCTCCGGAGCATCGGAGGAGGAGGCACTCGAGCGGGCCAGCCTGTTGCGCAAGCTCTACACGCCCCAGATCACCATTGCCCGCCCTGCGGACCAGTACGCCATCGCCCGCGAGTTCATCCCCGGCGAGAAGCTGGCATCCACGGCATACAAGCGGCGTATGCCGGTGACCACCCTCGCCGCAGCCGTCCCCGCCGCCACCGCAAAGGTGGGCGACCGGGTCGGGATCCACCTCGGCGAGACGTCCGGCACCAGCGCACGCGTGGTCACGTGGGAGCCGTGGGAGAGCACCGAGACCCGAGAGGAGTCCGGTCTCGCGGTCCTGTGCGCGGGTCTGGGCGGCGGCAAGTCCACCGCCGGCGGGAACATCATCTACCGCACCGTCATGCAGGGCGTCCCGTGGACCGTGCTCGACCCTTCCGGTCGACTGACTGCGTTGTGCCGTCTGCCCGAGCTCGCGGAGGTGTCCCAGGCGATCGACCTGCTCGACGCACCACCTGGCGCGCTGTGCACCTACCGCGTCATCGCAGAACCACGCCGTGAGCACTACGACTCCGAGCTGGACTGGCGCACCGCACAGAACCAGGCCGAGGACACCCGCCGTCTGCTCACCTCGTCGGTGCTGCGGGCAATGCTTCCGCGTCAGCTGCAGGACCACATGCTGACCGAGGTGGCCTTGATGCGTGCCGTCGGTGCGGTGTCGGCCAGGCACACCGCATCCACCCACGAGGTCGTCGACGCACTGACGCGCCTGGACGGAGATCCAGACCTGCGCCGCCACGCCGGGTACATGGCGGACTTCCTCACCGAGGCTGCCAAAACCAGCCACGGCCGGTTGATTTTCCCGTCCGGGTACCAACAGGACTACGGGCGGGAAGACCCGCTGTTGACCGTCTACAGCCTGCGCGGGCTTGCCCTGCCGGACGAGTCCACCGCCAACAGTGAGGACCTCGACGAGCGACTGTCGATGTGCGTGCTCTACCTCGCCGCGTGGCTCACCCAACGCGGCATGTACCTCGGGGATGTCAACGCCCGCAAGGGAATCTTCATCGACGAGGCGTGGGCACTGTCCACCTTCAGCACCGGCCGCCGGTTCATCGACCGGGCCGCCCGCGACTCCCGCAAGCACAACACTCGCGTGCTGATGGCCTCGCAGAACCCCGCCGACCTGCTCAAGCTGGACCTTGCCAACCTGATCTCGGCCGCGTTCATCGGCCGCCTCACCGGTGAGGACGCCCAGACCGACGCCCTGCGGTTCCTGCCCGGCATCCGCGACGGGATGGGGTACGAGTCGATCTTCGGCACCCTGTCCCGCCCGACCCGTGAGGGCCGACGAGGGTCGCGCGAGTTCATCTTCAGCGACGGCACCGGCGGCATCGAACGAATCCGCATGGACCTGTCCGCCCACCCGCACCTGCTGGCCGCCCTCAACACCACCGCCCAGCCCGATCAGGCCCGGAACCGGGTGGCCCGCCCTGAGCTCACCGCCACCCCAACGACATCCGCGAACGAGCCCGAGAGGGAGAGTGCCTGAGATGGCTGCGCTGCGGGGGGTCGTATGCCGCATGCTGGCCATCGGCGCGATCCTCGCCGGGGTCTGTGTGGGGGTTGCCGGGGCAGCCTCCGCGACACCGACCATCCCAGGCGTGCCGGACTGCAAGGACGCACCCACCGCGCAGCTGCCCGGGTCCGGGATAACCGGGTTCCTCGACGAAGGACCCAAGACGCCACCGGAACCGCGCGACCCGTTCGCCGACCACCCCTCGACCAGCGTGTACGAGCAATACGGGTACGCCGGACTCGGGTGGCACACCTACGACCTCGGCTGCGGTGGTGGCCTGCGCGACGTCGACGCCAGTATCGACACCGCGACCGGCAACTTCCTGATATCGACCGCGACGTGGGGCGCCGCAGCCACCAACGGGCTGCACAACAAGGTTGCCCATCCCGAGGAGTACATGGCCCCGCTCGACGACGTCGTTGCCGGCGTGACGCAGCGACTGCACGACTCGATCTGGTCCCCTTGGGGCGCCACAGCACTGGTCGGAGTCGGTGCCTTGCTGCTCTTCTACTCGATGAGCGGACGACTGTCGTCAGTGACCTCGGCCGCCGCCTGGGCACTGCTGGTGACAGCGATCGTCGCCGGCATTGGCCAGTACCCGACCCGGGTCGCCACATTCTTCGACAGCACAGTCACCTCGAGCGTCTCGGCGATCAGCAGCGGCGTCAGCGGCCTGACCAACCTGCCCGCCTCGTCCGACCCCGCACGCGCCCAGGGCGCCCTGGTGGTCGACCGCGTCCTCTACGACAACTGGCTGCGCGGCGAGCTCGGCTCCACCGACTCCCCCGCGGCCAAGAAGTGGGGCCCAGACCTCTTCAAGGCCAGCGCCTTCACCTGGGCCGAAGCCCGCCAGGCAGAGCAGGACCCTGATGCGGGCAAGCGGATCGCCGAGAAGAAGGCCGAGAACTGGAAGAAGACCGCAGCCGAGATCGAGAAGCAGGACCCGGTCGCGTACGGCTACCTGCAGGGCAAGGCCGGTGGTCGCGCAGGAACCGGTGTGATGGTCGCACTCGGGTCAACTTTCAGCCTGCTTTTCCGGCTAGCCGCCGACATCTTCCTCTTTGCCGGCTTGGTCATGCTGCGGTTCCTGGTCATGCTGTTCCCGGCCATCGCCGTGGTTGGGGTCATGGCCCCGATGGCATCGATCGTGCGGCGCGTGTTCAGCATGGGCGGTGCCGCCGTGGTCAACGTGGTCGCGTTCTCGGCCGGGTCGGCGGTCCACGCCACGATCATCTCCGCAGTCCTGTCCCGCGCCACCACGACCGGCATGGGCGTCCTGGGCATCGTGTTGTGCATGGTGGCGACGGTGGCCGCGTTCATCGTGCTGTTCCCACTGCTGTCGTTCACCAACATCCTCGGTCACTCCGGAGGGCCACGCTGGGCCAAGCGCGGCGGGCGTGAGATCTGGAACTACACCTCCAGGCGACTGGCCACCCAACACGGCGTCGACGCAGCCAACGAGGATGCCGACCAGAACAAGAAGGCCGATGGCGACGAGAAGGCAGCCGCGCAGGACAACGGTGTCCATCGTCGTTACCGACACACCGGGCTTCCCGCCGAAGCCTTCGGACGACCCGCCTACTTCCCCACCGTCGCCGATTCCGAGAGAGCCCTGCCGGCGCCTCAACACCTTCAACTCAGCTCGGTTGAGGCACCCAGGCCCGCGCACTCCGTCACCGCGAACCAAGACCCCGTCTTGGCCCCCGATTCTGCCGAGGCGGACGCCGATCGAGAGGGCCCGGCATACGCCCTCGCTGGTGAAGTCCAGCAGACGCAGCCGAGACCCGATCCTGTGAACGTCCGAGCCACAAGCGGAGAGACCCCGATCAGCGGACGGATCGTTCCTCAGATCCCAGCGGACGCCCGGGAGATCCCGAACCTCGCCCACGACTCGCACACGCAGTTCCGGCGTGACGGTATCGGACCACGCCTCTATGACCCCGACACCAAGCAGACGGTTCTGAGCCTGCAGAAACGAGCCGAGGAATGAATGCCGGAGGAGTCGGCCGCGCCGTGCGATGGCCGCTTTGGTCATGGCGCAACCTGACTGTGACGGCCGTTCTGGCTCTCGTCCTGCTCGCGGCCCTCGGTCGCCTGACCAACGAAGTGGGAGCCTCGGCCGCGTCCGCCCCGCGGCCACCTCTGACCGCGTCCGCGCCCACCGTGCCCGCCGCGACGGCCACGCCCAGCAACCCGACGACAGCCGAATCGGTTACAGCAAGCCCGGGTTCAACCACGCCAACCAAGGTCTCGACTGGCTCCCCGGTCGCGGTGGCCACCGCCTTCGTCACTGCCTGGTCGACCACCACCCAGGGGGAGACGCCGTGGCTGACCGGCATGAAACCCTGGGGAACCCCATCCCTCATTTCCTCCCTCACAGGAACTGACCCAGCCCAAGTCCCAGCCACCCGAGTCACCGGTGACGCTGCCCTGAAGTCGGTCAAGGGCCCCACCGCCACGGTCAGCGTGCCCACCGACGGGGGCCGCATCGCCGTTGATCTGGTCAACCAGAGCGGCACGTGGAAGGCCGACACGCTCGCCCCGGACGACGCCCCACCCGGTGCCCCGACCCCGTCGCTGTCACCAGCCACAGCGAGTTCAGGGAACTGACATGCCGGCCCCGCTGGTCGCAGCCGCCGCGCAGATGGCCCGCAAGGTCGTCTTGCGTCGCCTCATCCGCCTAGGGCTCATTGTCCTCCCCGTGGTCATGGTCGGCGCCCTCGCGATGGGCCTGATCGTCCTGCTGCTGTTCACCACCGGAGATAGGGACTCAGGCACGGCCCAGGTCACCGGGCACTGCTCTACCGCTACCACAGCCTTCGCTGCGAACTCAGGCGCCAACGCCCAGGACCTCAGCGGGGAGCAGCTCGCCAACGCCCAGACCATCGTCGCGGTTGGCCGCCAGCTCAACGTGCCGGCCTACGGCTGGGTTATCGCCGTCGCAACCGCCCTGCAGGAGTCCAGCCTCACCAACCTCGACCACGGTCACCTCGACAGCCTCGGCCTCTTCCAGCAACGCGCCGCCTGGGGCTCAGACGCCGACCGGCTCAACCCCGAGACCGCCGCCCGGATGTTCTATGAAGGCGGCAAGGGAGGCCAGAAGGGGCTGGTCCAGATCCACGGGTTCGAGGCCATGCCACTCACGAGGGCGGCCCAGGCGGTACAGGCCAGTGCGTTCCCCGACGCCTACGCCCGATGGGAACCCCTCGCGCAAGAGATCGTCGCCAACCCGGCCGTGCTGTCCGCCACCTGCTACACCACTGCCGACTACACCGGCGACGGCACCCAAGGCTCCAACGCAGTCGCCTCAGCCCTGCAGTTTCTCGGCACTCCCTACAGCTGGGGCGGTGGAGGTATCGGCGGCCCAGGCAACGGATTCGGCCCTGGCAGCGCAACGGTCGGCTTCGACTGCTCCTCCCTGGTCCAATACGCCTACCACCAGGCCACCGGACGGACACTCCCCCGGGTCACCGACGCCCAAGCCGCCGCCCTTCCCCACGTTCCTCCTGGATCGCACCTTCGAGCTGGCGACCTGCTGTTCTTCCACTCCCCCGGCGACCCGCCCGGCAGCTACCACCACGTCGGCCTCTACGACGGGCAAGGCGGGATGGTCCACGCACCGCGCACCGGCAAGACGGTCGAGATCGTCCACGACGTACTCAAGGATCCCTACTACTCCTCCCAACTCGCCCTCGTCGCCCGCCCGGACAGCACGACAGACGAGGTTGAATCAGGATCCCAGCCATGACCGGCGCAGAGTTCGACGATCTCGCTGAGGCCGAATTGACCAATCGTGATGGCACGGTGGGGCGCCTCAACGACCACTTCCCAGCACTTCTGATTCGCCGCGCACTCGGCCTCAACGAGCCCCTCACAGGGCGGCGGGCTCGGTTCCTGATGACCAGCTATACCCATGACGGCAGCTGGCTCGCGCACGGCTGGAAAGACAGTCTGCGGATCGTCTCGGAAGTAATCCCCAAGGTCAGAGGCGTTGACGAGCCCGCCGTCTGGGTCCAAGAGGAACGGGACTACTACGGCGATTGCGAGAGCACCAATCGCTTCGCCGTCGGGCGTTCACGCGTTTGGGTCGAACAATACGTCTCCTCCACCACTCCGGCCGAAGACCCGGGGTCGGTCGTCTGGCTGGACAACCTCAACAGGGACCCCAATACGCCGGAGCTCCGAACCCTTCACTCAGTGCAAGGACACCCCGACCCCGTGGGCGCCCGCGTCGTCGTTGCAGGGGACAGCGTCGAAACCGATCTACGAGCGGTCAGCCCCGTCCGCATGACCAACGACGGCGACCTCGCCATCACCGTCATGGCCGAGGGCGACTGGTACCGATGGGCGCGCGACTACCCGGCCGAACCTCACCCAAGCCTGCGTTGGGAGCACGCCTCCAACGTCTGGGTGGAGTGATCCCGTGCTCGCCGTCTGTATGGTGGTCCTATGCATATATGCATCGGACGACTCCATGGGTGACCAGGTTTCCAACGCAAGAGTTGGAAACGAGCTGCGCGGCATCCGCGAGCAGGCGGGGCTTTCGGGGTCGGCAATAGCCCGCGAACTCGGGTGGTCCCAGTCCAAGGTCTCTCGCGTCGAGACCGGCCGGTTCGGCGCCTCGATCGGCGAAGTCGCGACCCTGTTGGACTACTACGGCGTTGCAGAAGAGATCCGTGCCGAGATCCTCAGTTGGGTAGCTCGAGACGATGGTGCGCAGGGAGCATGGGTCGTTAGGGCTGGTGGTCCACGGCGTCGCCAGGCTGAGGTCGGTGCGGTCGAGGCACGCGTGAAGCGGCTCCTGCAGTACCAAGCTCTGTGGTTCCCGGGCCTGCTTCAGTCGCCCTCGTATGCGAACGCGATTGCCAAGTCCGGACGCTTCCCATCTCCCGAGGGCATCGCTGCACGACGACAGGCGCGACAGGACGCTCTCCGGAACCGGCGCAGAGTGGTGTACCAGGTCGTCGTCGAGCAGGGTGTCCTCGAGCGGAGCCCTGGCAGCCGGGCCACGATGCACGAGCAGCTGAGCGCCATCCTCGACGTCGTCGACGAGGGGATCGTGGACCTTCGCGTCCGACCCGCCCAGGGTGACCGAGCGGCATACGCAGCAGGTTCCTTCGTCCTCTACGACTTCGCAGAAGGCACTCCCGTCGTCCTCGTAGAAGCGCAGACTGCCGACCTCTACCTGTCGTCTGAGACGGATGTGGCCGCCTATCGACGACTGTTCCGCGACCTTCAACGAGACGCGCTCGACAAGGACGCCTCACGGCTCCTAATCGAAAGGACTCGGCGTCAACTGGCGTCGTGAACCCATCTGAGGGGATATCCGATGGATGAGAAGTGGAAGTCAGCCCGGTGGCGCAAGAGTGTCCTGAGCGACAGCGGCGGATGCGTGGAAGTCGCTTTCGCCGACGGCGCCGTTGGTGTGCGTGACACCAAGGCGGAGGGCAACGGCCCGATCCTGGAGTTCAACGAGAAGGAGTGGCGTGCGTTCACCGGCGGCGTCGCACTTGGCGAATTCGAGTACGACAGGCTGCGCACGAGCCGATGAGCAATCCTGTGGAGATGCGTCAGCCTGTCGAGACCCCCGGAGTCGGCGGTCTCGGCAGGCTGCTCGCGTCCACGGGGGTATCCATCGCAGGCCAAGGGATGGTGCTGGCTGCCGTGCCCCTGCTAGCCGCATCACTCACCCGGAACCCCGTGGGGGTCTCCCTGACCGTCGCAGCCGGGTATGCCGCGTGGCTAGCCGTGGGTCTGCCCGCAGGAGCACTCGTGGACCGGTGGCCGCGGCGAAGAACCATGGTGCTGGCCGATGTCGCAAGAGCGATGTTGTTGGCTGGGCTCGCGATCGCTGTGGCTCTTGATGTCGCATCGCTGTTGATGCTCGTCCTAGTTGTCTTCGCGATCGGAGTAGCCAGTTGCTTCTTTGATCCCGCGGCGCAGGCAGCTATCCCCCAGGTGGTCGGTCGCGAACCGGGTGTTCTCGCGCGAGCAAATAGCCGCCTGTGGTCACTCGACCTCGTCGGTCGGTCCCTGATAGGACCGCCCCTCGGGGCTGCCCTCTTCGCGCTGGCCATGGTGTTGCCATTCGCCGGCAATGCCCTCACCTTCGTGGTGTCTGCTCTCCTGCTGGCGGGGTTGGGTGGCATCGACCGTGCCGAGGGCCGATCAGCTGTCCCTGCGGGAGTGGGCGCCTCCATGAGGGAGGGTGTGCGGTTCCTGTGGAGGCATCGCGAGCTCCGGGCACTGACCCTCGGGATGGCCAGTTTCAACCTGACGTACAACATCGCCTTCGCGCCTTTGGTTCTCTTCGCTCAGGAACGCCTCCATCTGGGCGACCGCGGCTTTGGCCTGCTCCTCGCCATGATCGCAATTGGCGGTCTGCTCGGGGCTTGGCTGTCTCCGCGTATCCAGCGACGCGTGACGAGCACTCACGCCTACGCCTTCGGCCTACTTGCGCAGGGAATCGCGTGGGGCGCCATGTGGCTATGGCCAAGCCGTTGGCTCGCCGGCGCCGCTCTCGTGCTAATTGGGCTGGCTAGCATGGCGGTCACCGTCATCGGTGCGTCAGCGCGGCAGGTCCTCACTCCGGACGATCTCTTGGGCCGTGTCAGCGCTGGCACAAGAACCCTTGGGCTTGGCTCCGCTGGGGCCGGTGCACTCCTAGGCGGACTGGCCGGCAGCATGGCCGGACTCGGTGCACCTCTCGTCATTGCTCTGGTCAGCGCCCTCGTGTCATCTGCGTTCTTCTTCGGCATTCGACACAGCGGACGATCTAGGCCGCAGGTTCGGCCTAGCTAGCCGACTCGGCATTTGCCTTTCCTGCCGATGGCAAACCACCGAGGGGCTGATCCGCCGGCCGGCGCGACTGCTCAACCCAGGAGGCCCGGAGCTCGTCTTGCCTTGCGCCAGGGCGGAGTGCGGCTCTTCGACTTTGAGGTCAAGTGCCAAGCTCTGCAGGAGCTGCACCAGTAGGACCCCGTCGGAGCCCGCCGATCACGTGACCGGCAGGACTCTTGGATCGCGTGTAAGGCACGTTCCGCGGTCCACTGGCTTGGATAGGACTTCTTCGAGCAATTGAGCACCGCGACCGTTCCTCAAGGCGCGTGCTCAGCTGGCTCACATCCAGCCCGGCACTGTGGGTTCGCGACTGAAGGCGCTCGGCCCGATTCGGAGCATGTATGTCTCCGTCTGACATGAGAAGGTTAGCCGCCAACGTCCTGAGATGGCCAGCCTTCAGGTGCGTGCAGTCATGATGAGTTTTTCCGCCAGCCAGCAGGACGCACCGCGCCGAGCCGGGGGGTCGATACGCTGTGCAAAGTGTCGACCGTCCACGTGGGGAGCAGTCTCACGCGACGTTAGCGAGGATCTGCCTTTGGGTTTCGAGGTGCCGGCGCAGGTTAAGGACGACTCCCTCGTCGGAATCCTGATCGTCCAGGTCATCTAGCTCGACCGAGTAGGCCGTGGCCAGGTTCAGCGTGTGGGCCGTCACGACCTCGAAGAACGGCAGCAGCTCGTCGAGCGTGAACGAGACGGCGTTACCCTCCTCCGAATACGCCTGAACCGCAGTCAGATCGGAAGCAAGTTGCTCGATGATCTCCGGACTCAAACGAGCTTCGCGAGCGGCGGTCAGGTACGCCTCAAGCGACCTCCCGAAGTTGGTCATGGACTCCGGCACCTCAACGGACGCCACGACCAGTTCTTCGGCTTTGACGTCACCCGGGACTGCCCACTTGGCAGCCCGCCTCCACTTGGCGTAGCCCCAGGAGATGCCGATGCCGAGGAGCGCCGCGCCCGCAACAACACCGCCAGCCTTCTTCAGGTCAACCTGCGAGAGGTTTAGCTTCGACACCTCGAACTTAGGGAGGCTCACCTTCAAGAGTTTCTTGCCTACATCCTCGGCAACCAACTCGAGATCGGGCGCCTCGTCCAGAAGAGCCGCGATCTGCTTGGTCGCGATGTCGCGGACGACGCCTCCAATTCGGTACAGCTCACCAGCGTCGATGCGTGCCTGGATGTCCAATGGCAGAATCAAGTTCGGCTGAACGATCGTCGGAAACGCGCTGGCTGGCATCGGTGCTCCCATGCGTCGATGTTATGGCTGGCGACCGACGGCCGTCTTCCGCTTGGCGGATTCCCCGCCGGCGCGCGCCGCCGCGAAGCGGGACCTGGCTTATCCGCTCCCTTCTGGCGAGTCCTCGGCGCCACTTCGGAAAGCAAAGCCCTTGCTTGACACGGCCTCCACCCGCTCAACGATGCGTCCGATCACTCTGCCGGGGCTCTTCCACTTCATGGCGAGGCGGTCATGGTCCATGCCGTGCTCGGCGACTACGTCGCGCAGCTGCTCTAGGTCGAGCGTGGCCAGCGCCTGTCTCAGCCCACTCTCGCCCGTGTCCGCGTAGACGGCGAACGGGTCGAGTGGCCCGGGGCTTCGACGCCCCGATCGTGCCGCCCGGGTAGGGCTGCGCACGCTGCGCTGCTTCGGTGGGTTCTCGTCGCCGCGCACTTCAAGCGGGTCAGTCCCCCCATCGCTGCCGTTGCCGGTCTGAGCGTCCGGGGCCACGGCGGCTGCGAGAGCGCGCGCGAAGCGGGGGGAGCGGGCAGCCTCGTCCGCCACGGCCTGAACCAGACGCGAGAACTGGCCGGCGAGGACCTGGTCTCGGGCGGCGAGGTGGAGCAGTGACTGTCCGGCTGCGGCAACATGCGAGGTCACGTCCTTCGCCGTCGGATGCACGTTGCGTTTCCGAGCGGGGCTCATGCTGCCTCCACTGCTGCCTTGAACTCCTTGGTGAGGTCGAGCAATGCGTTGAACTGGCCCTGGTAGCCCCACTTCTGGCGGAGAGTTCCTCGTTTGACGGAGTCGGCGGCCTCGGCGATAGCGTTCGACTGCGGGATAACCGTCGAAAAGACCGGCGGATACGCCTTCTTCCGGCGCAGACGGTTCACCGTGTTGACGTGCACGGTGGAGTTGGCCTGGAATTTCGAGACGATGATCCCGAGCTCGGCTATCGTCTGGTCGATGTCGTCGGCAAACTCCGCGATATGTCGCTGGATCTGGTCAATGCCGTAGGTCGACATCACGTCCGGGATCGTCGGAATGATGTAGCCATCGGACATCCGCAGGCCGTTAAGGGTGACCAGACCGAGGTTGGGCGGGCAGTCGATTAGGACGTAGTCGTACTCGTCAATGATCGGGCTGACCGCTCGCCGGAGCAGAGCGGTGGGGGTCGCTGAGTGGAAGCGGCCGGAGGACATGGTGCCCAGCCGGTCCTGGACCGCGATGAGGTCCAGCGAGCCCGGCAGCAGGTCGAGCCGGCGCACGTCGCTCACCGAAGACGCGTTCTTTTGCCGAGTGAGGTCGAGGTCGAATTCTGCCGGTTCGTGGGCAGGTCGCAGTGCGTCCTCAAACAGTGTCGCGAGGGTGTGACCATTGGCATTCAGCTTGAGCCAGGCTTTCTCACCGATCATTGCGGTGGTCAAGTTGGTCTGGGGGTCCAGATCCACCACAAGGACTGACTTGCGGAACTCGCCGGACAGGATCTCCGCCAAGGCCATCGTGATGGTGGTCTTGCCGACTCCCCCCTTGAGGTTGATTGTCGAGATAACGTGCGCCATAGAACCTTTCCTTCGTCTCTTGAGGTACCGCTGCACCTGCTCGGCGTTGAAAACTGGACCCGACTTCAGGTCGGCCACCGGCGCGGGGAACACGGGGTCGCGGGCCCGCCAGTTCGACACGACGGTCCGGCTCACCCGGGCCATCTCCGCCACCTCGTAGAGCCCGACAAGCTCGGTTTCCACTGCCCCTCCTGATCTGTGAATGACGTTCACATTGCTAGTGTGAATGCTGTCCACGGATGAGTCAAGGGAAGGGCGGGCGTGGACTCCTCGAGTTCAAGACGCGTACCGGAGCATTCCCGCCTTGAGGATCCCTCTTACAGCACGTCGCGGCCGCGGCGCCGTCAGAACTCCTCGGAAGGTGCGTCACAGCGCGCCGCGTCCGTCTCGCCCAGACGCCGTCTCACGCGAGCAAGGTGACGACTGTCCGTGGTTCTTCTCCCACCAACCGGCGAACAGTTGGTGGTAGTGGCGTACGCGTTTCTGGATCGCCTTCAGCTGTTTGCGGTCAGCCCACGGCAGCAAGTCGCCCTCCAGCTCGGCAGCTGGTGAGTTCGCCTGGGACCACCGCCGCCGCTGTGGCTGATCTGGCCATCGGCTGCAGTGCAAGGCACAAAGGGTGGACATGTCCTATGCACTAATGCATAGTAAAGTCATGCAGCAGTGCATAAGGCGCTGTTTGCGAATACGGAAGGAACGATCATGGCCATCGCGAAGCGCTTCAAGATCTCCCACGACGAGGTGTTCCCCCACGGGGCCTTCATCGTCTCGCCCGTGACCCCGGTTTCGGACTTCGAGCGGTCGACACGGGAGAACAAGGTGCAGCAGGTTGACGTCGACTCGGGCCTCCCGATCTGGCAGGTCGACGTGCTCGACCTGGATCCGGACGCGTCAAAGAATGCACGGACCGTCACGGTGAAGTTCCTGGCCAAAGTCCAGCCAGTGCCGCCGGCCAACGAGAGCGGCGGACCCATCACTCCCGTGATGTTCCACGGCCTGTCCGCCCTCCCCTACGTCGAGAAGGTCAACGAGGACTTCTCGCGAATCGCTTGGTCCTACCGCGCAGACGCAATGGGACCGGTGAAGTCCGGCTCCACAGCCCAGCAGAGCCCGACTAAGGCTGCCTGACGTGCGCCCCATCGACATGGTTGCGTGGGCGGAAGCCCTCGGCGTTGGGGAACTTGAGCTGCCATGGGCACTCTCGTCACGGGTCCGTCTTGTGGAGGAGCTTCACGCGGAACTGACGAAGCTGCGCGTGAGCCTCTCCGATGCTCCAGACGAAGGAATGCTCGCCTCGATCAGCTCCGCCAGTCGTGCCCTCGGTGCAGCGGGGGACCGGCTGACCGAGGCGCTCTCCGACATGAGAAGGGAGAGGTGAGGTGCGCGGCGGGCAGGCGAGGCAGTGGTCCAATGCGGTCGGAGTCGCGCCCGACGAGGTACATCGGCGGCTTCAGTCGCTGTGGCGCGAGCAGGAAGATCTCTACGGTCGGCAGTCCAGGCTGAGGGATCAGCTCCACAGCTGCCCCGATCGAGACCTCGACGAACACCTCCTTCAGGTCGAGCGTCACATGGGCGAGGCCGCCATGCTCATCGGCAACGCGGTGGCGAGTGTCGCGGGCGCGGGGTCCTGACATGGATCACTCCCCCTCTCGTCCCATGTTCGACAGTGACGATCCTCTGTCGATCGTTCTCGAGGCGATCGTCCGACTCGGCTGGGCGCTCGTTCGCGCCATCGGCGCCATCCTCCTCGCTGCAACCCGAAACCCAGTGCCGGCGATCATCGCCGTGGGGCTCGCAACCGAGGGATACGTTCTGGGATCGCGGTTCCTCATCTGGACGGCAATCGGAGTCCTGCTGGCGCTGATCACGTGGCGACTCGCGGCGCCGAGGTCATTCGCCAACATCGCGCACCCGCGACTCGCCTCGGTCGCCGCCGCACCTTGGTACCGCTCAAGATGGGCCAAGGCCGCGTCACGCAACGGACTGGTTGCCTATGACCACCAGTTCAACCGCCACCGCGCAGCCCAGTCTCGGCTGCCGAGGATCCGGCGGGTCCGCGTCACGAGGGCGGGAGTGCACACCCTGCAGCTCAGCCTCCCCGCTGGGCTCACCCCCTCGCACGTGGCTGCACAGTGCGATGGCCTCGCGCATGCCCTTAGGTGTCGAGAAGCAAGAGTCGTTGAGGACCGCCCGGGCCGAGTCTTCCTCGAGTTGCACCGCCGGGATGTGCTTGCACCGGTGATCCGTCCTTCGGCACCCGAGGGGCAGGTCGACCTGGCGGCCGTCGCAGTAGGTCGACACGAGGACGGGGAGGTTTGGTACCTGCGCTTGCTCGGCACCCATGTACTAGTCGCGGGGGCAACGGGCGCCGGTAAGGGATCCGTACTTTGGTCCCTCCTCAACGGCACAGCCCCTGCGATCGCGGCCGGGTCATTGCAGGTCTGGGCCATCGACCCCAAGGGCGGCATGGAACTGCGTCCTGGACTCCCTCTGTTCGCGCGTTTCGAAGACGGCAGCGCCGAGCAGATGTGCCTGGCACTGGAACACCTCGTGACCCTCAAGGACGTCCGGGCGAGGGAGTTGGCGGAGCTGGGGGTGCGCACCCACGCTGCAACTCCGGCATCGCCCCACATTCTCCTCCTCGTCGACGAGCTGGCCACATTGACGGCCTTCGCTGAGCGCGCCATCGTTCGACGCATCGAGCAGGCGCTCGGACTTCTCCTCACGCAAGGCCGAGCCTGCGGCATCACGGTGCTGGCAGCCGTTCAAGATCCCGGCAAGGACGTCGTCGTCTGGCGGGACCTGTTCCCCACCCGGATTGCCATGCGCTTGGACAACCCGATTCAGGTCGACATGGTCCTGGGAGACGGCGCTCGAGACCTCGGTGCAACCGCCGATCACATCAGCGAGCTGACTCCGGGAGTCGCGTACGTGCGGGTGGAGGGAACCCGTGCTCAACGGCGGGTGCGCGCGTCGTACCTGACCGACGCGGACATCGCCGAACTCGCCACCAGTTGGCCTAGACCCACACCGGTCCGTTTGGCTGCCGTCGCGGCCGTCGAGGGAGGAGAAGTCGCATGAGTCGAACGCCGAGATCAAACCCAGATGTTGGTTACGGACGCCCAATGCCGTGGATCGACCTGGGCCCGGAGTTCTCAGTCCGTGAGCTCGACGCGAGTCGCTGGCAGCCGCAGGGTTCTTGCGCCGGCAGTTCCTCGTGGCTGTGGTTCGAGGACGCCAACAGCCCCAAGACTCGTCGCGCCGAAACGATCTGCGAGACGTGTCCGGTCCGGCGCACCTGTCTCGCCGCGTCCCTGGTGTATGCCGAGGAGTTCGGAGTGTGGGGAGGGGTCCCCGCATGCAAGCGCCGGCCCTTGCTCCTGAGGCTTGCCTCTGGAGAACGCCTCGGGGCGGTCCTTGACGACGTGCTCGAGCACCGGGACCCCAGGGTTGCCTGATGGATCGCTACCCGGCCTCACGACGTGGCAGGGAACGGTTTCCCGGCCACGGCGATGGTGCCGCGCTCGACCTCAACGGCTTGTCGGTCGCCGAGGAGCAGCACATCGTCCGTCGGCTGACGAACCGGTCCTTCGACGCCTGGGCGAGCACGGCAGCTCGGGTCGGCTACTGCACCAACCCGATCCGGGTTCGCGGGAGCAGCACTTCGTTCGATCGAGACACCGGTCAACCCCTTCAGACCTTCAGCACCCTGGATGAAGCGTTCGGGGTGCTCCACCTCCGCTGCGGCAACCGCCGTGCCGACGTATGCCCCTCCTGCTCGCGCGTCTACGCAGCCGACACCTTTCACCTCATCCGCTGCGGACTCACGGGCGGCAAAGGAGTTCCGGACACGGTCGCCGAGAACCCTCTCGTCTTCGCCACGCTGACCGCACCATCATTCGGCAGCGTTCACGGCGTGAGGGACGGCTCACGGCGATGTCACCCTCGCTCAGGGACCAAGTCGAAGTGCCCGCACGGTCGCTCAATGTCCTGCATGCTGCGGCACCGGCCGACTGACCAAGGTCTCGGCCAGCCCTTGTGCTGGGAGTGCTACGACTACGCCTCCCACGTGGTCTGGCAGTGGTGGGCTCCAGAGCTGTGGCGACGGTTCACGATCACCCTGCGACGGCTCATCGCCAAGACGTTGGGGGTCAAGCCGCGTGACCTGAACAAGCACGCAACGCTCCAGTACGCCAAAGTCGCCGAGTTCCAGCTGCGTGGGATCGTCCACTTCCACGCCCTCGTACGCCTCGATGGGCCCAAGCGCGACGCCGGCTTTGCTCCGAGCCCGCCCTCCATCGACCCGACACTGTTGGCCCTGCTCATCGAGGAAGCGGCCCGAGCCGTGAGCTTCACCGCTCCATCAGCGTTGGACGACAACCTCGAGCGAGATCTGCGTTTCGGATCACAGGTCGACGCACGAGGCGTCCGAACTAGCAGACGTACGGACGACCCGGAAAGGGCTCTGCAACCCGAGCAGGTGGCCGGCTACCTGGCCAAGTACGCCACCAAGTCGGCCACGGAGAGCGCCGATGGCGGTAGCAACCCCCACCTCCAGCGAATCCAAGCCGTTGCGGCCGCCATCGCTGACTGCGCGCAGAGCACCGCCAACCTCTCGGACCTTGACGAGCACGACGTTGCCTACGAACGGATGGCCAACTGGGTCCACATGTTGGGTTTCCGTGGACACTTCGCGACCAAGTCCCGCCGCTACTCCATCACTCTCGGAGCACTTCGCAGAGCGCGGCGTCGCGCGCAGACCCTCATCGCGCTTGCTCGCCGCGAAGGCAGGCGAGTCGATCTGGCTGGGCTCGAAGCCGAGCTCATGGCCGACGACGAGGACGAAACCACGCTTGTCATCGGAGATTGGCGCTTCGCCGGCGTGGGGTGGGAAACAGCGGGTGACGCCGCCCTGGCCAAGGCAGCGGCCGCCCGAGCACGCGAGTACGCGCAATGGAAGTCCCAGCAACGGCGGAGTACACGACCAAGGAGGAGCAATGTGCATGCGACATGACCCGCTGTGGACCGTCGACGATGTATCGCGGTATCTCGGCGTTCCAGTGCAAACGCTGTACGACTGGCGGCTCAAGGGGACTGGCCCGCCGGTGTTCAAGGTCGGCCGTCACCTTCGCTACCGCGAGAGCGCCGTCATGGAGTGGCTCGAGCGTCACACCGCGGTGGCGTGACGTGGCCCGGCGTGAACTCGAGGTGGGAGCGTGGGGCGACGTGTCGGTCCAGCGCGTGAAAGGTGGGCCTAGCCCCGTAGTTGCGCGGGCCCGGTTTCGCGGGTTCGATGGCAAGGTCCGAAAGGTGGAGCGGTGGGGGCCGAGTCCTCGTGGCGCCCGTCAGGCTTTGTTGGCCGAGCTCGAGGAACGGAAGCGTCGTGGATCTGGCGGTCAGCTGACTGGCGCCTCGACCCTCTCTGAGGCAGCCGAGGTCTGGCTCAGCCGCATCCAGCGGTTGGCCGACCTAGGGCAACGATCGCCTGGCACCGTGGAGACATACGGACGTCAGCTCGAAGGTCATGTGCTCCCCCGGATCGGTGGCCTGAGGCTTCGGGAACTCACAACGCCCGTCGTGGATCGTTTCGTGCTCGACGTCTACCAGGACGTCGGCGCCGCTACCGCACGCACCTGCCGATCGATCGTGTCAGGCGCCCTGAGCCTCGCGGTCCGCCAGGGCGCGATCGCAGCAAACCCAGCGCGCGAGCTGGAACGGCTCGAGGGGACCCGGGCCAAGGAGCCCCGAGCGCTCACCAGCGAAGAGCAGGCAAAGTGGTTTATGGGCATGACAGGGGACCAGGTTGCCGTCCGTCAGGACCTGGTGGACTTTTCGGCATTCCTTCTGGCCACCGGCCTCAGGATCGGTGAAGCCTTGGCGGTACTTTGGACCGAAGTCGACCTGGACACCGGCGCCCTGACGGTGACGTCGACCTTGATTCGGGTTACTGGACAGGGTCTGCTGCGCAAGACGACGAAGTCAAAGGCGGGTCAGCGCGCCCTATTGCTGCCGACCTGGTGCGTGGCGATGTTGCGGCGCAGGTCCGAGGTTGGCGTCGCTCCGGACGAACCGATCTTCGCCACCGTTGATGGCCGCTTCCGCGATCCCCGGAACGTGTCGCGGCAGTTGGCTGACGCCCGAGATCGACTCGGCTTCGGGTGGGTCACCTCGCACACGTGGCGTAAGACCATGGCCACCATCCTCGACGGCGGAGGTGCCTCTCCGCGAATGATCGCCGACCAGCTCGGACACTCCCGGGTGTCGATGTCTCTCGACTTCTATCTCGGGCGCAGATCGGTCGACCCGCGAGTCCTTGCCGCACTGGAAGCCGTCGATCCACGCCGCTTCACCCTTGAAAGCGGTGGGCAAAGCGGTGGGTCGGTAGCCCAGGGCGAGGGGACCTGAGGAAAACATGCTGGTCAGAGAGCCGACGAGGGGACTTGAACCCCTAACCCCTTGTTTACAAGACAAGTGCGCTGCCAATTGCGCCACGCCGGCCGGTCTGCCGTAGCAGACGGCGACGATCGTACCGGCGGCGTGGCGAGCCACGGGCATCCCGGGCGCCCACGCGGCATACCGACTCGCGCACTTGTTGCCACTGATCCCTCACCGGTCCCCCGGATCCGGCCTCCCGTGCCGCACAGGTGGCAACAAGTCAGGCAGCCCGCGCACTTGTTGCCACGGATCCCTCACCAGACCCCCCGATCCGGCCCCCGGTGCCCCACAGGCGGCAACAAGTCGCGGGAGCAGAAACCACGGGGACACGACGGCGGCCCGGCACCATGCAGGTGTCGGGCCGCCGTCGGTGCGGAGAGCGGGGTCAGCGGGCGTTCAGGTAGGTCTGCAGCGTGCGGACCGTGGCGCGGTCCAGGTAGCGCGCGCCGTTCTTGCGGGCGCCGATCCTGGTCTGCAGGGCGCGCATCGTCTTCGGCCCGATGATGCCGTCGGGGGCCGAGCCCACCTTGCGCTGCAACGCCTTCACGTCGGTGCGGGACAGCGTGCCGTTGACCGACCCACCGACCCAGCGCTCGATGGCGGCGTTGGTCTTCGGGCCACGGATGCCGTCGACGACGAGCTTGCCGGTGGTCGAGTGGGCCGCGGGAGCCGTGCGGGTGGTGGAGCGCGAGGCCCGGCTGGTCGTCGAGCCGGCGTCGACCGCGCCACCGTTGGCGCGGGTCAGCCCGGCGCGGGCGCCACAGGTCGGCCACGCGCCCGGGCCCTGGGAGGCGAGCACCTTCTGGGCGATGGTGATCTGCTGGGCCTTCGTGGCGCGGTTCGCGGTCGGGGCGTAGCGCTCGCCACCGAAGCCGTCCCACGTGCGGTCGGAGAACTGCAGGCCGCCGTAGTAGCCGTTGCCCGTGTTGATCGACCAGTTGCCACCGCTCTCGCAGGCAGCAACGCGGTCCCAGACCGTCGAGGCCTGCGCGCTGCTGGCCGTGGCCATGCCACCCGCGACCGTGGCGACACCGGCCACGGCAACACCGGTCACGCGCCGTCGAACAGGGTTGGCCTTCCGAGCAGAGTGCTTCGGGGCATAGAACATGGGTGGGGGGGTTCCTCTCCTGACCGGCGCCTGCGGGGTTAGCTGTCGGGTTCGGGCTGTCAGGTGCCCGGCCGGCGTGAGCCGGCTTCACCCCAAGGCCACCGTGGTGGCCGCGTTGGGTTCCCCCGTCCTCGTCTGCCCGGAGATCTTCCGGCGGGACACCCACCTGACGAGGCTCGGCGCGGTGGGTGTGCATGGTTGTCTGGGTATGCCGTGTGCAGTTGTGACCGCGCGTTGGCGCAGGTAAGACACGGTAGGGGGCTGTCGGCAGGGCGACAACCGATTGGCGAGAATTCGCCACATTTCGTTCGCCGACAGAGGGCTCAGCGGCGGCGAGCGCGGCGCTTCTGCACCATCCGGTGGTCGAACGGCGCCGCCATGAACTCCCCCAGCACGCTGCCCGCCGCGATCGCCAGGAGCACTGCCATCGCCCCCAGCAGCGTGGTCAGCCCGCCCTGCAGCGACAGGGTCCCGGAGTCGGCGGACGACCCGTTCACCATCTCGTAGAGGCCCCGGAAGATCGCCAGACCCGGGAGCAGGCCGTAGGACGCCGGGACCACCAGCACCATCGCCGGCGCGCCCATCCGCAGGGCCAGGAGGCGTCCGGCACACCCCAGCACGATCGCGGCCAGTCCGGCGGCGGACAGCTGGCCCAGCCCGTCGACCTTCGAGACGGCCAGCGAGACCGCCACGCCCACCGCACACAGCACGCCGCTCGGCACCACCAGCAGCCGGCCGGTGCGCAACGACACCGCGCCCGCCAGCCCGACGACGAAGGCGCCGACCACCGCCAGCAGCACCGGGGCGTTCAGCGCCTGGGTGGACACGATGGAGGGCGAGGCGACGTCGAGGTCGAAGGCACTGGTCAGGGCGAGGGTCAGCTGCAGCCCGGTCGCCACCCCGAGGATGATCCCGGCGGTCGTGAGGAACACCGCGAACATCCGCCCGGCACCGGTCACGGAGTAGCCGGAGATCGCGTCCTCGAACGCCGAGGCGACCGTCCGACCGGGCAGGAGCACCGTGATCCCGCCCGCGACGATGAACGCGAAGTCCGACGACGAGACCGGCAGCCAGCCGGCCGCCCCGAGGCTGAACGCGCCCCACGCGAGCACGGTCGCGAGGAACCCTCCGATGGCGCACTGGTAGAAGTCCGGGAGGCCGCCCTTGCCGAGCGTCCGCGCGGCATACCCGACCAGCAGGGCGGACAACCCGGCGACGAGCGCGGCGACCGCACCGGCCCCGAGCATCACCGCGATCGCGGCGGCCAGCAGGCCGAGCGCACCTCGCACCATCCACTTCGGCCAGAACCGCGGAGCCCGGCGGATCTCGCGCAGCTGGGCGGCGGCGGCCTCGCGGTCGTAGGACCCGGCGACGAGGTTCTCGACGAACTCGTGCACGGCCGTGAGCCGGGCGAAGTCACGCGTCGACGACCGCACCACCCGCAGCATCGTGATCGGCACCCCGGAACCGGTGGTGCACTGCACCAGCAGCGACTGCAGCGTGATGTCGACCTCGAGGTTGTCGAGTCCGGCTGCCGCGGCCACCGCCACGACCGACGACTCGACCTGGGGAGCGCCGGCCCCGCAGCGCAGCATGAGCTCGCCGACCCGCAGGGCGAGGTCGAGCGAGGCCCGCGCCTCGCGCTCCTCGGCGGCCGCCTGTCGCACGCGCGGGTTGCGGTAGGGCGTGTGCCGCAGGGACTCGACCATCGGCAGGGTCTCGGTCAGCTCCTCGCCGCGCCAGATCCGGCTGTGCCGCAGCACCGGGCGACGCCTGGCGGGAGGCCGAACGGGTCTGTCCGGGACGCCCTCGGTCATCCGGTCAGGCCCACACCGGGGAGCACGGCCGTGGGTGGGTCGTTGGGCCACCACTGCGGGATGCCGCCGTTCTGCACGATCACCACGACCAGCCCGACGGCCACCACCAGGGCGAGCGCCACGACGACCTTCGTGCCACGCGGCCCCGGGCTGAGGCCGCGGACGATGCTGCGGGTGCCCCTGCGCAGGCCCGAGCCGCCAGGACCCCACCACGCCATGAGGACCGCGACCGCCGCCCCGACCGCGAGCGGCCCGGAGGAGTTGGGCTGGGGCTGGCCGCCGTAGACGGCGACGGTGCCCAGCGCCGTGCTGAAGACGGCACAGATGCCCACGACCAGCGGGAGGATCGCGCTGACGACGGTGGCGAGCGCGCCCACGACCAGGTGCCAGGGGCTCGCCACGACGGCCACCGGCACGTCCGACCGACGCGGTCCGCGGGTGTGCCGCCGCAGGACGAGGGAGGTGACGGAGCGGTCGGCGGTGCGGGCAGCCCACGACCAGAGCACGACGAAGATCGCCGCGACCACCGGGAAGCCCGCGACCCCCGCGACGACTGCGGCCAGCAGCGCCAGCAGGGTGCCGGTGCGGGTCGGCCGTCCGATGCGCGGGTCCGGCTGGCCGGCGCCACCCTCCCAGGCGGCCTGCCACTCCGACACCTCGCCCTCGGGCTCGTCCCACGGGACGAGCTCGCCCTCGGGGTCGGGCGACCAGACGGGCTCGGCGACCGGGGCAGGCTCGACCGGCCGGGCCACCGGGGCAGGCGCGACCGCGGGCCGCTCCCAGCGGGCGGTGGGC
Source organism: Phycicoccus sp. Soil802 (assembly GCF_001429605.1). GTDB lineage: Bacteria > Actinomycetota > Actinomycetes > Actinomycetales > Dermatophilaceae > Pedococcus. The sequence goes on along the minus strand of NZ_LMSS01000003.1, from coordinate 297,780 downwards.
CGGTGCTCGAAGGCCTGGGTATGCCGCGACGGCGCCGTGAGTGCCTCCGTCACCGGCTGGCCGGTGGCGTAACGCTCCAGCGCGTCGACGACCTCGTCGGCGTCGGGGCGCTCGCGCGGCACGGGCGACAGCGCGGCATACAGGAGCGGCGCGAGGCGCGGGTCGACGCCGGCGAGGTCGGCCTCGCCGCGGCTGACCCGCGAGAGGACGACGTCCATCGGGCCACGGCCGAACGGCGGGGCGCCGCTCGCGGCGAAGGCCAGCGTCGCCGCCCAGCCCCACCAGTCGGTCGCCTCGGTGACGGGCGCTCCCTCGACCACCTCGGGCGAGAGGTAGCCGGGCGTGCCCATCACCAGCCCGGTCATGGTGATCCGCACGTCGTCGGCCACGTGGGCGATCCCGAAGTCGATGAGCACCGGGTCGCCGTCGAGCAGCAGGACGTTGCCGGGCTTGAGGTCGCGGTGGATCACGTCGGCCCCGTGGATGGCGTCGAGCGCCTCGGCGAGCCCGCGACCCAGCCGGAGCAGCTCCTCGCCGCGGATGGGCCCCGACTCCTTCACCACGTCGTCGAGCGCCGGGCCGGGGACGTAGCGCGTGACGAGGTACGGGCGGTCGCCGTCGAGGTCAGCGTCGATCACCGCAGCGACCCGGTCGTCGCGGATCCGGCTGAGCACCTGCACCTCGCGGGCCAGCCGGGTGCGGGCGTCGCGGTCGTGGGCGACGTGGGGGCGCAGCAGCTTGAGGGCCACCGCCCGGCCGCTGGGGTCGAGCGCCAGGTGGACCACACCCATGCCACCTTCGCCGAGCTGCTGGATGAGCCGGTACGGTCCGATCCGGGGGCCGTCGGGCACGGCGGAACGCCCGTCGCTCCCCTCGATCGCCTCCGTGGTCACCCCTACACGGTACGTGGGGGGCCCGGTGAAACGGGTGAGGCTACTGCTGGATGTACCCAACGAGTTGGTCACGCTCGGACTGCAGCTCGTCGATCCGGTGCTTGACGATGTCGCCGATGCTGACGATCGCGTGCAGCTTGCCGTCGACCACGACGGGCACGTGGCGGATCCGCATCTCGGTCATCGTGCGGGCCAGCTCCTCGATCGGGACGTCGAGCCCCGAGGTCTTCACGTCGGCCGTCATGATCGAGCCCACGGGTGCCAGCAGCACGGCGGCCCCGTCCTTCTGGAGGTGGCGCACGACGTCGCGCTCGCTGACGATGCCGGTGACGCTCTCACCGTCATCGCTCACCACGAGGGCACCGATGCGGTGCTCCGCGAGCAGGTCGAGCAGCCGTTCCACGGTCTCTTCGGAGCGGATGGTGACCACTTGGCCACCCTTGCGTCGCACGACATCCGAGATCCTCATGTTCAGACGGTAGACCGCTGGAAGGGTCACCGCTAGGGGAGCGACCTGCGGTGGACAGCGACCTCCCCGCAACCTGGGCGCCCCCAGGGTGCTCAGGTTGCGAGTGGGCCGGGACGGATGCGGGTATGCCGCGGGGCAGGCCCCCGACATAGGGTTGCCTTCGCAACGAAACCGTGGAGTTGATTCCCTGTGCCTCGCAGCCAGAAGCAGTTCGACCTCGTCATCGCCGCCAACCGACTGCCCGTCGACCGGGTCGTCGGACCCGATGGGGAGGAGTCCTGGCGGACCAGCCCGGGGGGTCTGGTGACGGCCATGGAGTCGGTCATGCGGGGTCGCGAGGGGGCCTGGGTGGGCTGGGCCGGCGAGGCCGGGGACGCACCGGCACCGTTCGTCGAGGACGACATGTACCTGCGCCCGGTGGCCCTGTCGGAGGACGAGGTCGCGCACTACTACGAGGGCTTCAGCAACGACACCCTGTGGCCGATCTACCACGACGTGATCGTCCCTGCGACGTTCCACCGCTACTGGTTCACCGCCTACGAGGCGGTCAACCGCCGGTTCGCCGAGGCGGTCTGCGAGGTCGCCGCCAAGGGTGCGACGGTCTGGGTGCACGACTACCAGCTGCAGCTGGTGCCGGCGATGGTGCGCGAGCTGCGTCCCGACGTGCGGATCGGCTGGTTCGACCACATCCCGTTCCCGCCGGTGGAGCTGTTCGCCCAGCTGCCCTGGCGACGCGCCGTCCTGGAAGGGCTGCTCGGTGCCGACTACCTCGGCTTCCAGCGGGTCGCCGACGGGCAGAACTTCGTGCGGGCCTGCCGCCAGCTGCTGGGGCTGCCGACCAAGGGCGACACCGTCTCGGTGTCGCGGGCCGAGGACAGCCGACGGGTGCGGGCCAGCGCCGTCCCGATCTCGATCGACTACGTGGGCCTCGAGGCGGTCGCCAAGCAGCCCGAGACGCTGCAGCGCGCCCAGGAGATCCGGGAGTCGCTCGGCAACCCCCGCACGCTGCTGCTCGGGGTCGACCGGCTCGACTACACCAAGGGGATCGGCCACCGGATCAAGGCGTACGGCGAGCTGCTCGAGGAGGGCAGGGTGTCCCCACCGAACGAGGTCTTCGTCCAGGTGGCCACCCCCAGCCGGGAGCGGGTCGCCGCCTATCGCGAGCTGCGGCACGAGATCGAGGGTGAGGTGGGGCGGCTCAACGGCGAGCACAGCCGGATCGGCGCCCCCGCCGTGCAGTACCTCCACCACTCCTACCCGCGGCAGGAGATGGCCGCGCTCTACCTCGCGGCCGACGTGGTCCTGGTGACCCCGCTGCGCGACGGCATGAACCTCGTGGCGAAGGAGTACGTCACCTGCCGCTACGACGAGGGCGGTGCACTGGTGCTGTCCGAGTTCACGGGGGCCTTCCACGAGCTGCACCAGGCGTTCGTCTGCAACCCGCACGACATCGAGGGCCTGAAGCAGACCATCATGCGAGCCATCGAGACCCCCGACAAGGAGAAGCGGCGGCTCATGCGGGCGATGCGTCGCCGGGTTGCCGACCACGACGTGCAGCGCTGGGCCTCCCGGTTCCTCGAGGCCCTCGAGGTCGCGCCCGAGCGGCCCCAGCGCTCGACGCGTGAGCAGAAGGCCGACGACGAGCACGCCCGGGCCGACCGCACGGCGCGCGAGCTGCACCATGCCAGGGCCGCCAAGGCAGCGGCGGCCAAGGCAACGCCCCGATGACCCTGCCTCCCGACCTGGTGGCCGCCCTCGACCAGCTGGCCGCGAGACAGCGTGTGCTGGTGGCCTCGGACTTCGACGGTGTGCTCGCCCCGCTCGTCCTCGACCCCTCGCAGTCGCGTGCCCTCCCCGGCACCATCGAGGCGCTGGAGGGCCTCGCCGCCCTCCCCGGCACGCACGCCGCGGTCGTCTCCGGCCGCGACCTCGACACCCTCACCTCGCTCACCGGCCTGGCCGACAGCGCCGTCACCCGCATCGGCACCCATGGGGCGCAGACCAGCCGGGCCACCGCAGTGGACCTCACCCCCGAGCAGCAGGAGACGTTGGAGCGGGTGACACGCGAGCTGGAGACCGTGGCCGAGGGACGGCCGGAGGGCGTCTACCTGGAGACCAAGCCCAGCGCGGTCGTCCTGCACACCCGCCGGATGCCCGACCGCGAGGCCGCCGACGCCGTGGAGGCCGCGGCGCTCGAGGTGACCACGCGGCATACCGGCCTGCACGTCCTGCACGGCAAGCAGGTGGTCGAGGTCGGGGTGGTCCGGGCCGACAAGGGCACCGCCCTGGTGGCCCTGCGCGACGAGGTGGGCGCCGAGGCCGTCGCCTACTTCGGCGACGACGTGACCGACGAGGACGCGTTCCGGGCGCTCGGACCCGACGACGTGACCGTCAAGGTGGGCGACGGGGAGACGGCGGCCCGGTTCCGGGTCGAGCACCCCGAGGACGCCGCCGAGGCCCTGACCCACCTGCTGGAGCGGCGCACCTCCCGCTCGTCCGGCTAGCGGCCGGGAGCGGCTCCGGTCGAGGCCCGCACCACGAGCTCGGGGCGGAAGACGTACTCGGCGCGGGGCGCGGGCTCACCGGCGATCTCGTCCAGCAGCGCGCGCACGGCGGCCTCGGCCATCGCCTGCACGCTCTGTCGCACGGTGGTCAACGGCGGGTCGGTGAAGGCGATCAGTGGTGAGTCGTCGTAGCCGACCACCGAGAAGTCGGCCGGCACCTGCTTGCCCACCCGCCGGGCCGCCCGGATCGCGCCGAGGGCCATCAGGTCGGAGCCGCAGACGACCGCGGTGCAGCCCTTCTCGATCAGTCGCGCGGCCGCCGTGTCGCCACCCTCGACCGAGAACATGGTCCGCTCGATCAGCTCGTCGACGTGCTCCCGGCCGAGCAGCGTGCGCATCGAGGTGCGGAAGCCGTCGATCTTGCGGATGACCGGCACGAACCGCTCCGGCCCGACCGCCAGCCCGATCTGGGTGTGCCCCAGCTGCACCAGGTGGGTCAACGCGAGCTCCATCGAGGCGACGTCGTCGTTGGAGATGAACGGCGCGTCGATGCCCTCCTGGTAGCCGTTGACGAGCACGATCGGCAGCTCCCGCTCCCGCAGGCTCGTGTAGCGCTCCGGATCGGTCGTGACGTCGGCGTGCTGGCCGGAGACGTAGATGATGCCGGCGACCCCTCGGTCGAGCAGCATCTGGACGTACTCGTCCTCGTGCACTCCCCCGGGCGTCTGGGTGCACAGCACCGGCGTGAACTGGTGCCGCGCCAGGGCCGTCTCGATGATCTGCGCGAACGCGGGGAAGATCGGGTTGGTCAGCTCCGGCACGATCAGCCCGACGAGGTCCGCGGTCTTGCGCCGCAGCCGGGACGGCCGGTCGTAGCCGAGGATGTCGAGCGAGGTGAGGACCGCCTCGCGCGTCGCCTCGGCCACGCCGGGCTTGTCGTTGAGGACCCGGCTGACGGTGGCCTCGCTGACGTCGGCGTGCGCCGCGATGTCAGCCAGTCTCGCCTTCATGGCGGTGACGGTAGCAAGAACTTGCAGGCCTCACCGACCACACGCTGCAAGATTTTTCAGGTATGCCGCTGCGTCGCCACCGGCGCGCGACCGGCGCAAACGTTTTCACACCGTCTCACCAGACGTGGACCAGCACTGGCGCAACGCCGCACCCTGGGCCAGACTGAGCCCACCGCGGACACCGATGTCGGCGGCAGCACCACCCTTTACAACGGATCGTCCGGCACGTTCCTGCCGGTGAAGGAAAGGCAACGAAGCCATGGCAACAGTCAAGTTCGACGAGGCAACCCGGCTCTACCCGGGCAACGACAAGCCCTCGGTTGACAAGCTCAACATCGACATCGAGGACGGCGAGTTCCTCGTCCTGGTCGGCCCCTCCGGATGTGGCAAGTCCACCTCCCTCCGCATGCTCGCGGGCCTCGAAGAGGTCAACGCCGGCAAGATCTGGATCGGTGACCGCGACGTCACCAACCTGTCCCCCAAGGACCGCGACGTCGCGATGGTCTTCCAGAACTACGCGCTCTACCCCCACATGACGGTCGCCGACAACATGGGCTTCGCGCTCAAGATCGCCGGCGTCGACAAGGGCGAGATCCGCAAGCGCGTCGAGGAGGCCGCCAAGATCCTCGACCTCGAGCAGTACCTCGAGCGCAAGCCGAAGGCCCTGTCCGGTGGTCAGCGCCAGCGCGTGGCCATGGGTCGCGCGATCGTCCGTTCGCCCCAGGTGTTCCTCATGGACGAGCCGCTGTCGAACCTCGACGCCAAGCTCCGCGTCCAGACCCGCACGCAGATCGCGTCGCTCCAGCGTCGCCTCGGCGTCACCACCGTCTACGTGACCCACGACCAGGTCGAGGCCATGACGATGGGTGACCGCGTGGCGGTCCTCAAGGACGGCATCCTCATGCAGTGCGACAGCCCGCGCCGCATGTACGACCACCCGGACAACGTCTTCGTCGCCGGCTTCATCGGCTCCCCCGCCATGAACCTGCTCGACGTCGACGTGGCTGACGGTGGCGTGAAGGTCGGTGGCTCGACGGTCCCCGTGGAGCGCGCCATCCTCGACGCCTCCTCCGGCAAGAACATCACGCTGGGTGTCCGCCCCGAGGACCTCGAGCTCACCACCGAGGGCCAGGGCATCCCGGTCACCGTGGACGTCGTCGAGGAGCTCGGCGCCGACGCCTACATCTACGGCTCCACCAAGGCCCACCAGCACGTCGAGGCCGACGAGGACGCTGAGGGCGAGCGCCCGTTCATCGCCCGCGTCGACGGTCGCAAGCCCCCGAAGAAGGGCGAGACCGTCTTCCTCGCCCCGAAGACCGGGCACGTGCACGCCTTCGACGCCAGCTCCGGCCAGCGTCTCGGCGACTGACCCGAACAGCACCGTATGCCGTGTGGCCGGCTCCCCTTCACGGGAGCCGGCCACACCGGCTTTGCCCCCGACCCCGTCAGCAACCCTCCAATTGGAACGATGTTGGCAACCGACCCGGACCGGGTGATGCCCGGTCCTCGCGTCGCTGGGAGGATCAAGCGTGGCACTCGAGATCACTGCGGCACGACCCGACCCGGCCATGCTCGACCTGCCGTGGGAGCTGCCACTGGAGACCTGGCCCGAGGAGCACCTCGCCGCGCTGCCGCGCGGCATCTCGCGCCACGTCGTGCGGTTCGTCAAGCTCTCCGGAAAGGTGCTGGCGGTCAAGGAGATCAAGGCCGACATCGCCGTCCGTGAGTACCAGCTGCTGCGGATGCTCAACCGGCTGGACCTGCCGTGCGTCGAGCCGTTCGGGGTGGTGAGCGGTCGCACTGCGGCCGACGGGACTCCGCTCGACGCCTGCCTGATCACCCGACACCTGCAGTTCTCGCTGCCCTACCGCGCGCTGTTCAGCCAGTCGCTGCGACCCGACACCACGACCCGGCTCATCGACGCCCTGGCCGTGCTGCTCGTGCGCGTCCACCTGGTCGGCTTCTGGTGGGGTGACGTGTCCCTGTCCAACACGCTGTTCCGGCGCGACGCCGGCGCGTTCGCGGCATACCTCGTCGACGCGGAGACCGGTGAGCTGCACCAGACCCTGACCGCTGGGCAGCGCGAGCACGACCTCGACATCGCCCGGGTCAACATCGCCGGCGAGCTGATGGACCTCGAGGCCGGCGGCTTCCTCGAGGCCGGGGTCGACGCGGTCGACACGTCGAACCGGATCGTCGAGCGCTATGCCGAGCTGTGGCAGGAGCTGACCGGGCTCGAGCGCTTCGAGCGCGGCGACCGGTGGCGCGTCGACGAGCGGATCCGGCGCCTCAACGAGCTCGGCTTCGACGTCGACGAGCTGGCCATCTCCACCGACATCGGCGGCACCACCATCCAGATCCAGCCCAAGGTCGTCGACGCCGGCCACCACTCGCGCCGACTCCTGCGGCTCACCGGGCTCGACGTGGAGGAGAACCAGGCCCGCCGGCTGCTCAACGACCTCGACTCCTACCGCGCCGGCACCGACCGGCAGAACGACGACGAGGAGATCGTCGCGCACGACTGGCTCCAGCGGATCTACGAGCCCATCACCCGCACCGTCCCCCGCGAGCTGGGCGGCAAGCTCGAGCCGGCCGAGCTGTTCCACGAGGTGCTCGAGCACCGGTGGTACCTGTCCGAGCGGGCCGGCCACGACATGCCGATCGAGGACGCGATCGCCGACTACGTCAAGACGGTGCTGCCGAGCAAGCCCGACGAGGCCACCGTCGTCGGGGTCGACACGGTCGAGATGCCGGTCGTCGCCATGTTCGACGACGACTGAGCCACTGCAGCCACCAACCGAATCGCGGCTCAGACGCGCGGATCTGGCCGTTTGCATCGGCCACTCGGATGATATCCGCCCCAAACGGCACCTAGGCGACGCCAGTCTGCCAATACGGTGGCGCTGACCACCGCAGCACCGCCTCCAGGGGAAACTTCATGAGCCAGGCCCAGGCCACCTCCACCGCCCACCACCAGGACTTCGGGCGGGGCACGTGGTCACCGCCCGCCGGCTGGTTGACGCGGGTCGCGGCCCGGCTGATCGACGACCTGGTCCAGGTGGTCGGCACGCTCCCCTACGTCGTCGGCCTCGTCATGCTGCTCGGGCTCCAGAGCTCGGGTGCGACCATCTACCAGTCGGTCGACCCCGGTCGCCAGACCGACCACGTCACCGTCATCGCGGGTCTCGGGCTGATGGGCCTGGGCGGCATCCTCAGCCTGGTCATCTGGATCTGGAACCGGGTCGTCCACCAGGGGCGCACGGGTCAGACCATCGGCAAGACGGCCATGCGGATCGTGCTCGTCTCGACCACCACCGGGAAGCCGGTCGGTGCGGCCTCCGCCCTCGCCCGCGAGATCGCCCACCTCGTCGACGGCGTCCTCTGCATCGGCTACCTCTGGCCGCTGTGGGACGTCCGCAAGCAGACCCTGGCCGACAAGGTCGTCGGGACGATGGTGACCCAGGTCCGCCCGGCCCAGTCCGACGAGGCGACCTGGGTCCAGCGCGCCCTGGGCTGACCACGACAGCCGGCTGCTAGTTTGCGGGCGACCCGAGGGGACCCATGACACAGCAGCCACCGCACGACCCGTTCGCCCACCCACCGGCGCCCGGCGCCGCTGCGCCCGGCCAGCCCGCGCCCGGCCAGCCCGCGCCCGGCCAGCCCGCGCCCGCAGGGTATGCCGCCTCGCCGCCGGTGCCGCACGAACCGTGGGGGCCGCGCGAACCGTGGGGGCCGCTGGCCGGGTGGGGCACTCGCGTCCTCGCCAGCCTCGTCGATGGCGCGCTGCAGCTCATCGGCGGGATCCCCTACGTCGTAGGGCTCCTGCTGTTCGTCGTGGGCGTGCCCAAGCCCGGCCTCCACAGCACCGGGGCGCAGCTCGAGATCGCGCCCACCGACACCGGCAACACCGGCCTCATGGTGGTCGGCGGCGTGCTCGTCGTGCTCGGCTTCCTCATGTCGCTCGGCATCCAGATCTGGAACCGCTCGATCAAGCAGGGACGGACCGGTCAGAGCATCGGCAAGAAGGTGATGGGGATCCGACTCATCGACGAGCACACCGGTCAGCCGATCGGCGCCGGGATGGCGTTCGTCCGCGAGCTCGCGCACGCCCTCGACGGCGCCGTCTACATCGGCTACCTGTGGCCGCTCTGGGACGACAAGCGCCAGACCTTCGCCGACAAGATCCTCAACACGGTCGTGGTCGAGGTCCCGAGGGCCTGAGGGTCACCCGCGAGCCCCGACACGCAAGCGGCGCGGCACCCCGTGGGGGGAGCCGCGCCTCTCGCAAGTGGCCAGCGGGTCAGTAACCGTTGCTCATCGAGCTGGAGCCGAACGAGCCGAGCGCGACGACGAAGACCAGCCAGAGGATCCCGGCGACCACACCGGCGATGGCCGACCACATCGCGAAGTTCTTGGCCTTGTTCGAGGCCTCGCGCGCGCCGGCGACATCACCGGCAGCCCACTTGCTGTTGACCTGGGCCGCGAAGACGATGGACACGACCCCGAGCGGCAGGCAGCACAGGACGGTCGAGAGGATCGCCCAGACCAGGTAGTTCGGCGGCGGGGCGCCGCCCGCACCGGAGGAGTAGTAGTCGGGCGTGTACGGCGGGGGTGGCGGCGGCGGCGGGGTGCCGTAGTCAGACATGCGGTGGGTCCCTTCGGAGTTCGCGTGCCGCTCCCCCCAATGGGCGCGGCAGGGCGAAACGCTAGCGGACCGGGCCCGCGTCGCGCCGGGACTCGCGCAGGGTGCAGCCGAACGGATGGGTCGGAGCTCGAGTGCGGGTTGGCGGCCTCAGTGGGCGCGCTCGGGCCGGCGAGGTCAGGCCGGGGACAGCCAGGTCCACCCGGGCACGTTGCGCAGCACCCAGAACGCGAGCACCAGGGCCAGCAAGCCGTAGAGCACCGAGGCAGGTGCCGCCCAGGTCCTGGGGAGGCCACGCCAGCGGCGCCGCGTCCAGAGCACGAAGGCGACGAGGAGGCCGCTGGTGGCGAGCACCATCAAGGGGTTGCGGGCCAGGGCGCCGACCACATCGCCGTGGGCGAGGTCGTGCAGGGCGCGCAACGATCCGCAGCCGGGGCAGTAGTAGCCGGTCACCGCCAGGAACGGGCAGGTCGGGTAGTGACCCGGCTGGTTCGGGTCGACCGTCGCGACCACGGATGTCGCGGCCACCGCTGCGGCCAGGACCAGCCCGGGCACGCGCAGCGCCCCGTACCCCCGTGCAACGACGGGTGGTGCGGGGCGCTGCGGTACCACGGTGGTCATGGATCCCTCGGGGCCCGAGACCTACTTGTTCAGGTTCGGCAGGACGAACGCGAAGTAGAGGCCGTTGACGACGACGCCGACGATGGCCGCGATGATCGCGAACCGCTTCGCCTTCTCCGACGAGGCCTGGGCTCCGGCGACGTCGCCCGAGGCGTACTTGCCGTTGACCTGGGCCGCGAAGACGATCGACGCGATGCCGAACGGGAGGCAGCAGAAGATCGTCGACAGGATGGCCCAGACGAGGTAGTTCGGCGGCGGCGTGCCACCCGCGGTCGGCTGGTTGTAGCCGGGCGCGGCGGGCGGGGGCGGCGGCGGAGTGCCGTAGTCAGACATGCTGGTGGGTCCCTTCGAGGTTGCGGGAGTCGCTCCCCCTTGGGGCGACTCCGCGAAACGGTAGCGGATCGGCGCAGGTCAAGGGGCGCAGATGACCCTCAGATCGCGCGGCGTCGCGCCACCTCGTACAGCGCCACCCCGGTGGCGATGCCGGCGTTGAGCGACTCGACCGCCGATGACATCGGGATCGACACGATCTGGTCGCAGGTCTCGCGCACCAGCCGCGACAGCCCCTTGCCCTCCGAGCCGGTCACGATGACGATCGGTTCGGTGGCCAGGGCCAGGTCGGGCAGCTGGACGTCACCGTCCATGTCGAGGCCGAGGACGAAGAACCCGGCCTTGCGGTACTCCTCCAGCGCGCGCGTCAGGTTCGCGGCGAGCGCGACCGGGACGCGGGCCGCGGCACCTGCGGACGTCTTCCACGCGCTCGCGGTCATCCCGACCGACCGGCGCTCGGGGACGACCACACCGTGCCCGCCGAACGCCGCGACGGACCGGATGATGGCACCGAGGTTGCGCGGGTCGGTGATCCCGTCGAGCGCCACGACGAGCGGTATGCCGGGTGCCTGCGGGTCGATGAAGTCGCTGGGGTGCGCGTACTCGTAGGGCGGGACCTGCAGGGCCAGGCCCTGGTGGACCGCCCCGTCGGTGAGCCGGTCGAGCTCGCCCCTCGGGGTCTCGAGGATCGCGATGCCCTTGGCGGTCGCGGTCTTGAGCGCCTCGCGGACGCGGTCGTCCGAGTCGATCCGGCCGGCCACGTACATCGTGGTCACCGGCACGTCGGCGCGCAGTGCCTCCACGACGGAGTTGCGACCCGCCACGATCTCGCTGGACGCCTTGCCGCGACGCGACCCGCCCCGGCTCGCGCTGGGCCGGGCGCCCGGCTTGGAGCCGTGCTTCTCGACGGCCTTGGCGATGCGGTTGGCCTTGTGCTTGGGTCGGTCCTCGGCCTTCGGGGTCGGGCCCCTGCCCTCGAGGCCGCGACGGCGCTGGCCGCCGGACCCGACGGTGGCGCCCTTCTTCGACGCGCCCTTGCGGATGGCGCCACGTCGCTGGGAGTTGCCAGCCATGGGTGTTCCTCTCAGCTCTCGCGGCGGGCGAGCGACCAGTTCGCTCCCGACGCCGTGTCTTCGATGACGATGCCGACCGCACCCAGCTGGTCGCGGATGGCATCGGCGGTCGCAAAGTCGCGGGCGGCGCGGGCGGCTGCCCGGGCCTCCAGCTGCACCTGGACCAAGGCGTCGAGCGCCGCCTGCGCGTCGCCCGAGCCGTTGTCGCTGCCGTCGCCCCAGTGCGGGTCGAGCGGGTTGACGCCCAGCAGGTCGGTCATCGCCACGACCGCCGCGAAGGCCGTCGCGAGACCCTCGTCGTCCCCGTCGTCGATGGCGGTGTTGCCGGCCCGGACGGTGTCGTGGAGGACCGCGAGCGCACCTGACACGTTGAGGTCGTCGTCCATCGCCGCGGCATACGCATCGGGGATCGTGGTGTGGTCCGGGGAGGTGGACGTGCCCTCGGGCAGGGCGCGCAGCGCCCGGGTGAGGAAGCCCTCGATCCGCTCCACCGTCGCCTCGGCCTCGCGCAGCGAGCCCTCGTGGTACTCGATCGTCGAGCGGTAGTGCGCTGCCGTGAGGTAGTAGCGGACGGCCAGCGGGCGGGCCACCTTGGTGACCTCGGAGACGACCAGGCTGTTGCCCAGCGACTTGCTCATCTTCTCGCCGCCGACGGTCACCCAGGCGTTGTGCAGCCAGTAGGTCGCGAAACCGAGCCCGGCCGCGTGGGACTGCGCCTGCTCGTTCTCGTGGTGCGGGAAGCGCAGGTCCACGCCGCCGCCGTGGATGTCGAAGGCGTCGCCGAGGTACTTGCGCGCCATCGCCGAGCACTCGAGGTGCCAGCCGGGGCGGCCGACGCCGAACGGGGTTGCCCAGGAAGCGGTGGCCGGCTCCGTCTCCTTGCGTCCCTTCCAGAGCGCGAAGTCACGGGGGTCGCGCTTGCCGCGCGGGTCGGCGTCCTGCGCCGCCTCCATGTCCTCGATCTTCTGGTGGGTCAGCGAGCCGTACTCGGGGAAGCTCTTCACGTCGAAGTACACGTCACCGCTGCCGTCGGTGGCCGCATAGGCGTGGCCCTTGTCGACGAGGGTCTCCATGAGCGAGACCATCTCGGGGATGTGCCCGGTGGCGCGGGGCTCGTAGGTGGGGGCCAGCACCGCGAGGGAGTCCAGCGCCGCGGCGGTGGCGACCTCGTTGCGGTAGGACAGCGCGAACCACTCCTCGCCGGCCTCGGCCGACTTCGCGAGGATCTTGTCGTCGATGTCGGTGACGTTGCGCACCAGGGTGACGTCGTAGCCGTGGCGGCCCTCGAGCCACCGCCGCAGGACGTCGAACGCCACCGCGAAGCGCACGTGCCCGATGTGGGGCGCGCCCTGGGTCGTGAGCCCACAGATGTAGATGCCCACCCGACCGGGAACCAGGGGGGTGAAGTCGCGCAGCTCGCGCGCGGCGGTGTCGTACAGGCGAAGACTCACGCGCGCAAGGCTACCTGCGCACGGCGGCCAGCCCGAACCGTCGCCGGTGACCCCGACCCGGGGGCTGCGTCAGTGGCCGCGGTCGAGCCACTCCTGGAGGTGCGGGGCCTCCGCCGCGATGACCGTGGCGTCGCCGTGACCGGTCAGCACCACCGTCTCGTCGGGCAGGGTGAGCAGCCGGTCGCGGATCGACTCGACGATGGTCGGGAAGTCGCTGTACGACCGCCCGGTCGCGCCGGGACCACCGTTGAAGAGGGTGTCGCCGGTGAACACGACGTCGAGCGCGGGGGCGTAGAGGCAGCACGAGCCCGGCGTGTGGCCGGGCGTGTGGATCACGTGCAGGTCCACGTCGCCCACGGTGATGACCTGGCCGTCGGCCAGCTCGCGGTCCGGGGTCACGGGGTACAGCTCGTCCCAGAGCATCCGGTCCGCAGGATGCAGGTATGCCGGGGCGCGGGTGCCGTCGCAGACCTCACCGACCGCGTTGATGTGGTCGTTGTGGGCGTGCGTCGAGATGACCGCGACGACCCGCCGCTCGAGGTCGATCGACTTCACGATGGTGCGCCCGTCGTGCGCGGCGTCGATGATGACGCACTCCTTGTCGTCGCCGACGACCCAGACGTTGTTGTCGACCGCCCAGCTCCCGCCGTCGAGCTCGAACGCCCCGGACGTGACCACGCGGTCCACCCGCACGCCACCCGGGGAGGGCGCGATGACCGGCATACCGGCGTTGTCCTTGTCGCTGTCGCCCATCAGAGGACCACCACCGAGCGCAGGACCTCGCCACGCTCCATCTTGTCGAACGCCGCCTCGACGTCGCCGAGGCCGATCCGCTCGGACACGAAGGCGTCGAGGTCGAACCGCCCCTGCCGGTAGAGGTCGACGAGCATCGGGAAGTCGCGGCTGGGCAGGCAGTCGCCGTACCAGCTGGACTTCAGGGCACCGCCGCGACCGAAGATCTCGATCATCGGCAGCGTGACCTGCTGGTCGGGGGTCGGGACACCGACGAGGACGACGGTGCCCGCGAGGTCACGCGCGTAGAACGCCTGCTCGTAGGTCTCCGGCCGGCCGACCGCCTCGACCACGACGTCGGCCCCGAAGCCACCGGTGAGCTCGCGGATCCGCTCGACGACGTCCTCGTCCTTGCCGTTGATCGTGTGGGTCGCGCCGAACGACCTGGCGCCCGCGAGCTTCCGGTCGTCGACGTCGACGGCGATGATCGTCGTCGCGCCGGCCACGGTGGCTCCCGCGATGGCGGCGTTGCCGACCCCGCCGCACCCGATCACGGCGATCGAGTCGCCCCGGCCGACGCCCCCGGTGTTGACGGCGGCGCCGAAGCCGGCCATCACCCCGCAGCCGAGCAGGCCCACGGCGGCCGCGTCGGCGTCGGCGTCGACCTTCGTGCACTGGCCAGCCGCGACGAGGGTCTTCTCGATGAACGCCCCGATGCCGAGCGCCGGGCTGAGCTCGGTGCCGTCGGTGAGGGTCATCTTCTGCTTCGCGTTGTGGGTGTTGAAGCAGTACCACGGCTTGCCCTTGGCGCAGGCGCGGCACTGGCCGCAGACCGCCCGCCAGTTGAGGATGACGAAGTCGCCCGGCGCCACGTCGGTGACGCCCGCACCGACGGACTCCACGACGCCCGCGGCCTCGTGACCGAGCAGGAAGGGGAACTCGTCGTTGATGCCGCCCTCGCGGTAGTGCAGGTCCGTGTGGCAGACGCCGCAGGACTGCACCTGCACGACGGCCTCACCCGGTCCGGGGTCGGGCACGACGACGTCGACCAGCTCGACGTCTGCCCCCTTGCTGCGGGCGATGACTCCCTTGACGGTCTGCGGCATGGTGCGAGCTCCTCGTTCGAGAGACTGGGGGTGGGTTGGGCCGGGCGGTTGGTCAGGAGGTGGGGACGACGAGGGCGGTCGCGATCGCCGCGATCCCCTCGCTGCGACCGGTCAGGCCGAGCCCGTCCGTGGTCGTGCCGCTCAAGGACACAGAAGCGCCGAGGGCGGCCGACATGGCGTCCTGCGCCTCCGCACGACGAGTGCCGATCTTGGGACGGGTGCCGATCACCTGGACGGCGACGTTGCCGATCTCGAATCCTGCTTCGCGCACGAGACGGGCCGCCTCGGCGAGCAGGGCGAGGCCCGAGGCCCCGGCGAGCTCAGGACGGTCCGTGCCGAAGTGCAGCCCGAGGTCGCCGATGCCCGCAGCGGAGAACAGCGCGTCGCACGCGGCGTGGCAGGCGACGTCGGCGTCGGAGTGCCCGTCGAGCCCGCGTTCACCGGGCCAGGCCAGCCCCGCCACCCGCAGCTCGCGGTCCGATCCCTCGGGCGCGAACGCGTGCACATCGACGCCGACTCCGGTGCGCGGCATACCGGGAAGGTCCATGCGCCCCATCCAACCATCCGCGTCCGGGCCCTCGGCCCCGCGTGCCCGCGGTCAGGTGAGCTGCACCGATGCCGGCCTGCTCGCACCGCCGTCCTCGGCGCGGGCGCGGGCGAGGTATGCCGCGCGGAGACCTCCGCGGGCCCGGAAACCGAGGGCGGCAGCAGCGTTCTCGCTCAGGCCCAGCCGCTCGCCGACGACGGACAGCGGCTCGCCCAGGATCAGGGTCCGCCACAGGACTTCCCGCCATCGCGGCGGCAGGGCCGACAGCACGTCGACGACCTCGTTCACCCCCAGGACTGCGTCACTGCCGTCGGCCTGGAGCCGGTCCAGGACCTCCGGGTCGCCGACCGGGAGCTCACGGGCGCGCCTGCGCAGGCCGTCCACGTACAGGTTGCGGATGGTCGTCGCGAGGTAGGGCCGGAACGCGTGCTCCGGACCGGACCCGTTCAGGATGGACGAGAGGACCCGGGTGAACGCGTCGCTGACCAGGTCGTCGGCCAGGCCGGGTCCGCCGATGGCCCGGGCGGTCCGCAGCGCTGCCGCGTGGTGGCGGGCGTAGAGCACGGACATCGCGGACACATCGCCGGAGCGGATCGCGCTGAAGAGGGTGACGTCCTCGACATCGGTGGGCTGCATGACCCGCGACGCTACTGAGGTCAGACAGCGTGGCTCTTGGTCCAGCGGTACGGAATCGGAACCGGCATTGGATCGCGGGTACAGAAGAGGTGCGGCACCTCGGCCCGCAGCGCCGGGCGAGCGGTGTGCCCGTGGGCACCTCGGGACGCCCCACTAGCGTTGGCGCGTATGACCGACCCTGCCGAACCCCTGCCTGAACCGTTGGCCGTGCCCGTCCTCACCGGCACCCGGGTGACGCTCCGCCCGCACACCGAGGCCGACCTCGACCCCATCCTCGAGCGCTGCGTCGACCCGCTGACCAAGCGGTTCACCACGATCCCGCTGGAGTACACCCGCGAGATGGCGCAGGAGTACCTCGCCGGGCTGCTCCAGCCGTCGGCGGCGCGCGCCTCGTGGGCGATCGAGGTCGACGGCCGGTATGCCGGCACGATCGACCTGCGCTCGCTGCCCGTCGACGCCGGAGCCGGCGACCTCGGCTACGTGACGCACCCGGCCTTCCGTGGGCAGGGCGTGATGTCGGAGGCGGTGCGGCTGGTGGTGGCCCACGTCTTCGACACCCTCGGCTGGCAGACCGTCCGCTGGCAGGCCCATGCGGGGAACTGGGGCAGCGCGAAGGCGGTCTGGCGGGCCGGCTTCCCGGTGCCGGTCTTCGTGCCCGACCTGCTGCTCGAGCGGGGCCGGATCGTCGACGGCTGGATCAGCAGCATCCACGCGGACGCCGACCGGCAACCGGTCGCGCCCTGGGACGACGTGGTGGCCGCCCTGACCCGCTAGGAGGGGGCGGTGAGGTGGCGCTCGGCGGTGGCCAGGTCGTCGGGCGTCGTGATCTTGAAGGCCAGCCGGTCTCCGTCGACCACCCGCACGTGGCCGCCCATCCGCTCGACCAGCGCGGCGTCGTCGGTGGCCTGCGCGCCGGACGCGTGGGCGTGCACCAGCACCTCGCGCAGGAAGGCCTGCGGGGTCTGGATCGCCCGCAGCGTGGAGCGGTCGGGGGTGCCGGTCACGCGACCTACGGCGTCGACCACCTTGACGGTGTCGGTGACGGGTATGCCGGGGACGACGGCCGGGTGACCCGACCGCACCTCGTGCACCAGGCGGGAGAACAGGCTGGCCGGGGCGAGCGCCCGGGCCGCGTCGTGGACCAGCACGATGCCGTCGTCGGGGCGCAGCGCCGCGAGGCCGGCGGCGACTGAGTCGGTGCGCTCGGCGCCACCGGCGACCACGTCCACGTCGCCAGGCCGGCTGCTCCGGGACGCGATCGCGCCCGCCTCCCTCAGGTGGGAAGCGGGCGCGACCACGACTACGTGGGAAACCTCGGGCGCCGTGAGGGCGCGCTGGACAGCGTGCTCGAGCAACGGCATACCCGCCACGACCACAAAGGCCTTGGGCTGGGTGGCGCCGAGCCGAGTGCCTTGCCCTCCAGCGACGAGGACGACGGCAACGCTCAGGAGGCGAGCACCTCGTCGAGGATGGCCTCGGCCTTGTCCTCGTTCGTCTTCTCTGCGAGCGCGAGCTCGGAGACGAGGATCTGGCGAGCCTTGGCGAGCATGCGCTTCTCGCCGGCCGACAGGCCACGGTCCTTGTCACGACGCCACAGGTCGCGGACGACCTCGGCCACCTTGATGACATCGCCGGAGGCGAGCTTCTCGAGGTTGGCCTTGTAGCGGCGCGACCAGTTGGTCGGCTCCTCGGTGTGGGGGGCGCGAAGGACTGCGAAGACCTTGTCGAGACCCTCCTGTCCGACGACGTCCCGGACCCCGATGTCCTCGCAGTTGTCTGCAGGAACCTCGATCGTCAGGTCGCCCTGGGCCACCTTGAGCTTGAGGTAGATCTTCTCCTCGCCCTTGATCGTGCGGGTATTGATTTCTTCGATCAGTGCAGCCCCGTGGTGGGGGTACACGACCGTCTCGCCGACCTTGAAAACCATGTGCTGTTTTCCCCTTTCGCGACCCTAAGAATATCACGACACGCCGACGTCAGGAAAGCCGAGCCAATTGCGTTTGCGCAGGTCAGCGGCCCGGAAAGGCATTGGGGGGCAACGATTTCGGTCTTGACAGAATGGCCATTTCCGTGCAACGCGTGCGGGTGCGCGCTCCGGTGAAGGTGGCCGGTAGGCTGTCCCCCGTGACCCGCCGAACCCCGCTGGCCCCGCGCTCCGGAGGCCGATCCACCAGCCCGCGACCGTCCCTGCGACGCCTCCTCCCGGTGGCCGTGGCCGGCGCAGCCCTGGCGCTGTCGGCCTGCCAGACCCAGTCACCGATCCAGACCGACGTCGCCTACGTTGCGGCCGACGGCGTGCCGGTCGACCTCGGGTCGGTCCAGCTGCGCGACCTCGTGGTCATCAGCGGCGGCAAGGACAAGCCCGGCGTGCTGTCCGCGTCGGTCAGCAACACCAGCGGTGACGCGCAGCGCATCTCCTTCTCCCTGCCCCAGGGACAGCCGGTGTATGCCGAGTCGCCGGCCTACTCCGAACGTCGCCTCTCGGACGAGAGCCAGGTCCAGCTCCCGGGCGTGCCGGTCAACGCGGG
Organism: Phycicoccus sp. Soil802; assembly: GCF_001429605.1. Classification (GTDB taxonomy): domain Bacteria; phylum Actinomycetota; class Actinomycetes; order Actinomycetales; family Dermatophilaceae; genus Pedococcus. The sequence goes on along the minus strand of NZ_LMSS01000003.1, from coordinate 279,238 downwards.
CGACGTCGTGACGTTGAGCATCCAGACGCCGACTGCCCCGGCCGTCGTGGTCGTCGTCCCCGTCCTCAAGGCCGCTGGCTACTACGCCTCGCTGGCCCCGACGAACGCCCCGACGCCGACCGACACCGCAGCCGCGACCCCCTGACCGGCTGACCTCGACCCCGCCCCATCGGGTCAGTCGGACTCGAACTTGTAGCCCAGTCCGCGCACGGTCACGATGTGGCGCGGGTCGGCCGGGTCGGGCTCGATCTTGGCCCGCAGTCGCTTGACGTGGACGTCGAGCGTCTTGGTGTCACCGACGTAGTCGCTGCCCCAGACGCGGTCGATGAGCTGCATCCGGGTGAGCACCCGCCCGGTGTTGCGCAGCAGCATCTCGAGCAGCTCGAACTCCTTCAGCGGCAGGGCCGTGGGTTGACCCGACACCGTGACGATGTGCCGCTCGACATCCATGCGGACCGGCCCGGCCTCGATCGTCGCCGGCAGCAGGTCCTCCGGCTCGGCCAGGCGGCGCAGCACCGCCTTGATGCGGGCGAGCAGCTCACGCGAGGAGTAGGGCTTCGTGACGTAGTCGTCGGCGCCGATCTCCAGGCCGACCACCTTGTCGATCTCGCTGTCCTTGGCGGTCAGCATGATGACCGGCACGTTGGAGCGGGCCCGGATCGCGCGGCACACCTCGGTGCCGGAGAGGCCGGGCAGCATGAGGTCGAGCAGCACGAGGTCGGCACCGGACCGGTCGAAGTCCTCCAGCGCCTCGGGACCGGTCTCGGCCACGGCGACCTCGTACCCCTCCTTGCGCAACAGGTAGGACAACGGGTCCGAGAACGAGATCTCGTCCTCGACGACGAGGATGCGCGTCATGCGGTGGGTTCTCTCTTCTGGGAGGGAAATGGTCGTGCGGGCGAGGTCTGGGAGGCGCGCTGCGGCGAGCGGTCGGAGGCGGCGGGGAGCCGGATGGTGAAGGTCGAGCCCCGCCCCTCCTCGCTCCACACGTCGACGTCGCCGCCGTGGTTGGCGCAGATGTGCTTGACGATGGCGAGCCCGAGGCCGGATCCACCGGTGGCGCGGGACCGGGCGTCGTCGACGCGGTAGAACCGCTCGAAGATCCGGCCCTGTTCGGCCGCGGGGATGCCCTGGCCCTGGTCGGTGACGGTGATCTCGACCATCTCGTCGGCGATCCGGCCGCCGACCGCCACCCGGGTGCCGGGCTCGGAGTAGGCGACGGCATTGCCGATCAGGTTGCGCACGGCGGTCACGAGGAGGTCCTCGTCACCGAAGACCTTGAGGTCGGGGGCGCAGGCTTCGGCGATGTCGATCTGCTTGGCGTCGGCGCCCACGCGCGAGTAGTCGATCGCCTCGTGGACGGCAGCTGTCACGTCGACCAGCCGGGGCTCGTGGAGCGTGTCGGCCACCTGCAGGCGGGACAGGTCGACGATCTCCTTGACCAGCTGCGCGAGCCGGTGGCTCTCGATCTGCATGCGCGAGGCGAACCGCTCGACGGCCTCCGGGTCGTCCTTGGCGTCCTGGATGGCCTCGGCGAGCAGGCCCAGCCCACCCACCGGTGTCTTGAGCTCGTGGCTCACGTTGGCGACGAAGTCGCGCCGCACCTCCTCGACCCGCCGGGCCTGGGTGTGGTCCTCGACGAGGAGGAGCACGTGGCTGCTCCCCAGCGGCGCCACGCGGGCCTGCATGATCGAACGGCCCTGCCCGAGGGGACCCCGGGCGAGCTCGAGCTGGGACTCGCGGATCACGCCGTCGCGACGCACCTGCCTGGCGAGGTGGCGCAGCTCCCCGTGCACCAGCTCCCGGCCCTTGACCAGCCCGTAGGCCGTCGCGGACGGTGAGTTGTTGATGACCTCGTCGGCGGAGTCCACGACGATCGCACTCGAGCGGAGCACGGCGAGGACGTCGGCCACCCCGGACGGAAGGGGCGTGACGGAGGTGGTCGGCGGCATACTGGTCTGCTGGCGCTCGGAGTAGCGCACGGCGACCACCGCCAGGGCGCCGGTCAGCAACCCGGCGAACCCGGCCAGGAGGGCAGCACTGGTCGCATCCACACCATCAATGTACGGTGCGCCGAGCACGAGACAGCGCACCCAGGAGGCCCCACGAGCACGGCGTCTCCAGATGTTCACCTGAGGTCACCCGACCGTTCACTGCCTCGTGGGAGCCTCGGCTCGCACGCACCACCGCACCCACCCGTGCCAACACCCATAGGGAACCAATGCGCGACGCATTCCATGAGGACCTGGACACCATCTCGGAGCAGCTGGTCGAGATGACCCGCCTGGCCGGATCCGCCATGTCCCGTGCCACCACGGCCCTCCTCGATGGCGACATCAAGCTCGCCGAGTCGGTCATCGAGGCCGACAAGGAGCTCGACCGGCTCCGCGAGGACCTCGACGCCATGTCGATCGACCTGCTCGCCCGCCAGCAGCCGGTCGCGACCGACCTGCGCATGGTGGTCACGGGGATGCGGATGAGCGCCGACCTCGAGCGGATGGGCGACCTCGCTCGCCACGTCGCGAAGGTCGCCCGGCTCCGCTACCCCGACTCGGCCGTGCCCGCCGACATCCGCGCGACCATCCTCCAGATGGGTCAGGTCGCCGAGCGGATCGTCGCCAAGTGCGGCCAGGTCATCGCGGCCAAGGACGTCGAGGCCGCCAAGACGCTCGAGCGCGACGACGACGCGATGGACGAGCTGCACCGCACGCTCTTCAGCCACCTCATCGACGGGACGTGGAAGCACGGCACCGAGGCGGCCGTCGACATGACCCTCGTGGGCCGCTACTACGAGCGCTTCGCCGACCACGCCGTGTCGGTCGCCCACCGGGTCGTCTACCTGGTCACCGGCGAGTGGGATGTCGCCGAGGACCACGAGGAGCAGGAGGACCGCGCCAGCGAGCTGCGGTGACTCCAGAACCTGGCTGACGGCCCCGGGGTCTACCGGCCCTGGTTGGCGACGGCGGCGGCGGCTTCGGCGGCCGCCTCCGGGTCGAGGTACTGCGCAGGCTCGGTCGGCATGAAGTCGTCACCGAGGGTGTAGACCAGCGGCTGGCCGGTGGGGATGTTGAGGGCCGCGATGTCCTCGTCACTGATCCCGTCAAGGTGCTTGACCAGGCCGCGAAGGCTGTTGCCGTGGGCGGTCACGAGCACCGTCTCGCCGGCCCGCAGGTCGTCCTGGATCGGCCCCTCCCAGTAGGGCATGAACCGCTCGATCACGTCCTTGAGGCACTCGGTGCGCGGCACCTCGATCCCGGCGTAGCGCGGGTCGGAGCTCTGGTCGTACTCGGACCCGACCTCGATCGGCGGCGGCGGGGTGTCGAACGACCGGCGCCACAGCATGAACTGCTCGTCGCCGTACTTGTCCCGGGTCGCGGCCTTGTCCAGCCCCTGCAGCGCACCGTAGTGCCGCTCGTTCAGCCGCCAGTCGCGACGCACCGGGATCCAGTGCCGGTCGGCGGCGTCGAGCGCGAGGTTCGCGGTCGTGATCGCGCGCCGCAGCACCGACGTGTGCACGACCGTCGGCAGGACTCCCTTGTCCTTCAACAGGTTTCCGCCGTTGACGGCTTCTTCACGTCCCTGGTCGTTGAGGTCGACGTCGACCCACCCGGTGAAGAGGTTCTTGGCGTTCCAGTCGGAGTGCCCATGACGGAGCAGGATCAGCGTGTAGGCCATGGCGTCAGCCTAGCGAGCGCGCCGGGACCGGGTCGGCGGGCGTTCAGCGGGTGAGTCAGCCCGTGGGTTCCGGAGCCGGGTCGCCGTCGCGCTGGAGGATCGAGCGGAACGCCTCGAGGTTGCGCAGCGACTCCCCGCGAGACACCCGCCAGTCCCACTCCTTCCTCATGCTGGACAGGAAGCCGATCGCCAGCAGCTCGTTGAAGTGCGCGTCCGCGGCTTCCAGGACCACCCCCAGCACCCGGTCGAGGTATGCCGCGTCGACGCCGAGCGCGGGCACGCGTCCGGTCACGTAGACGTCGCCTGCCTTGTCGACCGAGTAGGCCAGTCCGGGCAGCCGCAGGTTCTTGCGCAGCAGGTACCGGTAGAAGGTCTCGTGGTTCTCGTCGGGGTTGCGCATGACGAAGGCCGACACCGACAGGGCGTCGTGCCCGGCGACGAGCGAGACGACCGTCTTGAGCTTCTTCTCCCCCGGCAGGGTCACGACGAACTCGCCCTCGCGGGCCCCCGCCTCCCACTCGATCTGCGCCTCGGCGAGGAACTCCTCGACGACCCCGGCCAGCCCGCTCGACGCGCTCGACCCGCTCGACCCGCGGGCCGCGCTCGACGCGGTCACGGGACCACCGCCGCAGGGATGCCGGCCAGCGAGCCGTTGGGTGGGGGCGCGTCCTTGGAGAAGGCGCGCGACCGGCAGGCCTCGACGTAGACCTCGTAGAGACGTTCGGTCGTGCGGTCCCACCCGAAGAGCGCGGCATGCTGGATCGCCTTGCGGCTCAAGGCTTCTCGCCGTTCCGGGTCGACCAACAGCGCCTCGAGGGCCAGCGACCAGACGTGGGGGTCGTGCCCGTCGACGAGCACTCCGGCATCGCCGACCGCGGTGGGGAGGCCGCCCACGTCGGCGGCCACCACCGGGGTGCCGCACGCCTGCGCCTCGACGGCGACCAGCCCGAACGACTCCGAGTGCGAGGGCACCGCGACGAGGTCCGCAGCGCGGTACCAGTCGGCCAGCTGGGCCCGCGGCACCGGCGGCACGAACCGGACCTGCGCGCTGATGCCAAGGCCCTCCGCGAGCTCCTCGAGCCCTCGTGGGTGGGCCAGGCCCGACCCCGACGGCCCGCCGAGCACCGCGACGACGAGCTCGCCTGCCCACTGGGGGTGCCGACCGAGCAGCTCCGCCGCCGCCTTGACCAGCACCTCAGGCGCCTTGAGCGGCTGGATCCGGCCGACGAAGAGCAGCACCTTGGCGTCCTGCGGCAGCCCGACCGCGGCACGGGCCGCGCGCGGGTCCCCCGGTGAGAACAGCGACAGGTCCACCCCGGGAGGCACCACGACCACCTTGTCGGGCTCCGCGGCATACAGGTCGATCAGCTCGTTGCGCTCACCCAGGGTGTTGGCGATGAGGCGGTCCGCCGCCTCCACGACCTGGACCTCACCGATCTCGCGGCCGGAGGGTTCGGGGATGTCGCCTTCGGCGAGGTGCTGGTTCTTCACCCGCGCCATGGTGTGCATGGTGTGGACGAGGGGGACCTGCCAGCGGTCGGCGGCGAGCCACCCGACCTGTCCCGAGAGCCAGTAGTGGGAGTGGACGAGGCTGTAGTGCCCCTCGGGCTCGTGCGCGCCGGTGCGCATCACGCCGGCGGCGAAGGCGCAGAGCTGGCCCGGCAGGTCGTCCTTGCCGAGGCCTTCGTACGGCCCGGCCGTCACGTGGCGCACCGTGACGCCGGGCTCCATCTCGACGGTCGGCGGGAGGTCCGCGGTCGTGGTGCGGGTGAAGATCTCGACCTCGACGCCGCGCTTGGCCAGCTGGTGGGCGACCTCGACGACGTACACGTTCATGCCCCCGGCGTCACCGGTGCCGGGCTGCTCCAGCGGGGAGGTGTGGACGCTGAGCATCGCGACGCGGTCGATGCGTTCGCAGCAGCCCATGTCGCGAGTCTGCCACGCGTCCCCGGACGCCTACGAGGTGGAGGTCGGTGCGGGGCGCGCCTGCGAGGAGACCGTGAGGAAGCACGCTGCGGTCCAGACGTGGATGTCGGTACGCCCGTCCTCGCGGATGTCGACGCCGCGGGCCACCCGTTGCGGACCCACCCCGACGTCCGTGCCGAGCAGCGTGGAGAACACCGCGCGCCCCTCGATCGTGTCGGGGTCCACCCAGTTGGCGGTCTTGCGCAGGTTCACCGCTGGCAGGCCCGGCCGGATGCCGACCGTCAGCGGCTCGCGGTTGAGGTGCCAGACGACCCCGTCGGCGCCGCTGACCGACGCGCCGATCCGGATCACGCCACCGCCGGCCTCGATGCGCAAGGTCAACGGGAGGGTCCGGGTCCCGTCACCGACCGTGCCGAAGTAGGTGGCCCGCCCGGGCAGGAAGTCCAGCTCGGTGATGCTGACGTTGTCGAACTGGTGCGTCACCCGCTCCTGCGTGTGCCCGTCGCCGCCGGTCGTGGCGCTGCCCTCGACGGCGGACAGCATCGACCCGCCGATCACGGTCTGCAGCAGGAGCGTGTTGTCGCGGCTGACCCGCAGGCCGTCGGAGTAGAGCGACACGGTGACCCCACCACCCAGGGTGGCGACCCCCTTGGCGTCGTCGTTCACCGTGAGCAGGCCGGGCGGCACGTCGACGAAGCCCTCCCCGCGGCCGATCCAGCCCGGCACGTTGGTGGCCAGGCCCAGCAGGGCGAGCGCGGCCAGCGAGGCCACGAGCGCGACCATGCTGCGGCTGATGTCGCGCTCTCGCCAGTGCAGCTCGGGCCACCTGGGGGTCGACCACCTCGTCGACGCCGCGTGGTTCGACGGCTGGTTCGACGGCTGGTTCGACGGCGGCTGGTTCGACGGCTGGTTCGACGGCGTCATGGCGCGTCCGCCAGGGCGGCGAAGCCCTCGAGGAGACGGTCCAACGACCAGCGCAGCTGCGCCTCCCCCACCCACGCGGCCGCGGTGTCGCGGGTGGCCGCGGTCAGCGGGTGCGTCTCGGCCGGCACGAACTCCAGTCCCGCGCGCCGTCCGGCGATCCGCTCGGACTCGGGCGTGAGCGGCACCGTGCCGTCCGTCTCGGCCATGGCGAGGGCGGCGAAGCCGATCACCTGGACGATCAGGGTGTATGCGGCGCGGCTGGCCTGCGCGGGCGGCAGGCCGGCCTTGGTCAGCTCGCGGAGCAGCCCCTCGCCGAGCTCCATCGCCTGCGGTCCGTCCATCGGCGCGTTCATGAACAGCTGGGCCGCCCCCGGGTGCCGCACCAGGGCCGCGTGCACGTCGAGGCACAGCCCGCGGATCCGCGACTGCCAGGTGCCACGGCTCGCGCGGGGCGGGACCTCGGCCAGCACCGACTCGACGACCAGGCGCTCGAGGTCCTCCCGACTGCGCACGTAGGTGTACAGCGCATTGGGGTTGATGCCCAGCTCGGTGGCCACGGAGCGCACGGACAGCCCGGCCGCGCCTCGCTCGTCCAGCACCCGCAGGGCCGTCAGGGCGACCTGCTCGGTGCTGAACCCGCGGCGCGTCGAAGGTTTCTTCGGCGCAGGGGGTGACATGCGGCTACTGTACACCGTACAGTCTGCTGTACACCGTACAGAGAAAGGCGGACACCGTGTCCCTCCAGTCAGCTCCCTCCCTCCCGTCAGTCCCCGCCGCGGGCCCCTCCTCAGGTCCCTCCTCACCGCGGCCCGTCGCCTCGGCTGTCGACTCCGACCTGGTGGCCGTGCCGCGTCGGCGCACCGCGGTCCTCGTCGTGGCCGCGACGGTCATGCTCAACGCCGCCTTCACTGTGCTGGGCAGCGTCCTGGGCTACCCCGACGTGCTCGCCGAGCCGGCCGCCGACGTGCTGGCCCTCGTCGACGCGCACCGCACCCAGGTGGTCACGTGGTTCGCCCTGCTGACCGCCGGCGCGCTCCTCATCGCCCCGATCGCCCTCGGCCTGGCACCGGCGGTCGACCTCCGGTGGCGTCGCGCGAGTGTCGTGCTGGGCGTCGCGGCAGCCATCGCGCAGGCGATCGGCCTGAGCCGGTGGGTGTGGCTGGTGCCGTTCCTGGCCGACCACCCGACCGCTGACGACGAGCAGACCTACCGCCTCGCGGCGACCGTCCTCGGCACGGGGCTCGGCGAGACCACCGGCTACCTCCTCACGGCGGCGTGGACCGTCACGCTCTGCCTCGGCGCGCGCGCCCTCCTGCCCGCTGCCCTCCGCTGGGCCGGGGTCGCCTGTGCTGCCGCCATCGCGGTCGGCGCCCTCGTGCCCCTCGACGTCCCGGGCGCCGACACCGTCAACTTCATCGGGTACGTCGCGTGGTCGGTCTGGCTGCTCGTCCTCGCCGGCCGGATCCTGTGGCTGCGTCGCGGCCGCATCGCCTGACCACACCCCCGACTTGTTGCCACCTGTGCCTCACGGACTCCCCGATCGCGGGGCCTGGTGAGGCACCAGTGGCAACAAGTGGGCTGGCTCTAGGCTGCGGAGGTGGCTCGGCAGCGCCCGGTGGGCACCATCACCCGCGGCACCACCAACCCCAACCGGCTGCGACGAGTCGACCGCTGGCTCGCCGGCCCGCAGGCGTGGCGACTCCGCCGACCGGGACCGGCGCCGGTCGTGGTCGACCTCGGCTACGGCGCCTCCCCCGTGACGGCGGTCGAGCTGCACGACCGGCTCAGGCGCGTCCGGCGCGACGTCGAGGTGGTGGGCATCGAGATCGAGCCCGACCGGGTCGCGCTCGGCCAGCCGCTCGAACGCGAGGGCCTGTCGTTCCGGCTGGGCGGGTTCGAGGTGCCGCTGGACGGTCGCCAGGCGACCGTGGTCAGAGCCTTCAACGTGCTGCGGCAGTACGACGAGTCAGAAGTGGCCGCGGCCTGGGCCACCGTGCAGCACCGACTGACCCCCGACGGGCTCCTCGTCGACGGCACCTGTGACGAGCTCGGTCGGCGCAGCGCCTGGATCGCCGTCGACCGGTCGGGTCCGGTGTCCCTCAGCCTGTCCTGGCGTCTGCGCGGGCTGGACCGGCCCTCCGACATCGCCGAGCGGCTGCCCAAGTCGCTGATCCACCGCAATGTCGAGGGCGAGGCCGTGCACGACTGGCTGCGAGCGCTCGACGAGGCCTGGCTCCGGGCCGCGCACCAGGCCAGCTTCGGGGTGCGCCAGCGGTTCCTGGCCGCCGTGGAGACGGTTCGTGCCGAGGGCTGGCCGGTCGCCGACGGGCCCGCCCGCTGGCGGTTGGGCGAGGTCACGGTCGACTGGTCGGCCGTCGCCCCTGAGGGTCAGGCGTCGCGGGCGTAGTCGTCCTCGAGGCGGACGATGTCGGCCTCGTCGAAGTCGCCGTACGCGATCTCCAGCAGTCGACCGGACTGCTCACCCTGGTTGGCCATCCGGTGCACGGCATTGCAGGGCACCCAGACGGCCTCACCGGGTTGTGCGGTCCAGGTGCGCTCCCCAACCGTCACGACGATCGGCACGTCGAGGACCTGCCAGAACTCGCCCCGGTGGTCGTGGGTCTGCAGCGACAGCCGGTGTCCCGGCTCGACCGTGATGATCTTGACGGTGACCCGCTCGTTGGAGACGAACTGCTGGAACTGCCCCCAGGGCCGGTGCTGCGTGAAGATCCCGTCGCGCGGATCGGGCATCTCGGTCACGTCGGTCCCCTCGGTCATGCTCGCCACTCTGTCATCTCTGCCATTCCGGCCGGCCGGCCGGCGCCGCACCCCTCGGTCACCACGGTCCGTACGGTCCCATGTGCTGGCCCCCACCGCGACCACCGCTGACCTGCCGGAGCGCCGGCCGGACGTCAGCGAGGTAGATCCCTGCGGCCACGACGGCGATCAGGCCGATGGAGAAGGTCAGCTGGCTCCCCACCGACACGAAGCCGAGCAGGACGGCGATCCCGAGGACGATCGACCAGAACTGCTTGGTGCGCTTGCCCGCCGCGACGAACGCGTCCGGACGGTGTCGCACGCAGTCGACGAGGGCGAACACCTCGGCGGCGAAGGCGGCGAGCCCCAGCAGCAGGGTGACGATGCCCTGGGCGGTGAACAGTCCGTTGAACATGGGGACAGCCTAAGGGTCAGCAGACACCCGGACGATCAGACCTCGACGACCAGCGTGACCGGACCGTCGTTGACGAGCATGACCTCCATCATGGCCCCGAAGCGACCGGTCGCCACCTCGATCCCGCGACCGCGCAGCGCCGCCACGACCGCCTCGACCAGCGGCTCGGCGACCGGGCCGGGGGCCGCGGCGCCCCACGACGGGCGCCGTCCCTTGCGCGTGTCGGCGTACAACGTGAACTGGCTGACCACGAGCACCGGGGCGCCCTCGTCGACCACGGACCGCTCGTCGCGCAGGATCCGCAGGTCGCCGATCTTGCGGGCGAGCGCCTCCGCCTGGTCGGGACCGTCGTCGTGGGTCACCCCGACCAGCGCCAGCAGCCCGGGGCGGTCGATCGACCCGACGACCTCACCCTCGACCGTGACCGAGGCGCTGGTCACCCGCTGCAGGACGGCGCGCACCGTGGCTCAGAGGTTGACGGCGACGATCGCACCGACAGGTTCGCCGTGGCCCAGCACCGGGGAGTGCTCGAGCTGCTCGAGCGCCGGCGACTCGACGCCGAGGCGCCGCAGGGCGGCCGCGAGGATGACCGGCTTGGCCCGCGGGTAGCCGTCGGCGACCTTGACGGCGACGCCGCGCCCGTCGGCCAGCCCCACGGCATACACCGACTCGGCGCCGTCCTTGGCGATCAGTCCGGGCGTCGCCTCGATGAGGGCCGTGACGTCGCGTCCAGTGCCGCCGAGGTATGCCGGGTTGCCCCGGATCGCGTCGGCGACCTCCGCTTCGGGCGTGCCCGGCTCTGCGGCGGCCATCCGGCCGAAGGCGCGGGCGAGACCGGCCAGGGTCACCGCCATGACGGGCGCACCACAGCCGTCGACCGCGACCGCCGTGATCTCGTCGCCGGTCAGCTCGGCCAGGGTCTGGGAGATGGCCTGCTGGAGCGGGTGTCCGGGGTCGCGGTAGGTGGCGGTGTCCCAGCCGTTGACGACGCAGGTCGCCAGCATGGCGGCGTGCTTGCCCGAGCAGTTCTGGGTGATCGGGAGCTTGCCGCCACCGGCGCGCAGCAACCCCTCACGGGCCTCCTCGTTCACGGGGTAGTCCGGGGTGTTCTGGAGCGCACCCTCGGTCAGCCCGACGGAGGCGAGCATCTCGCGCACCGCGGCCACGTGGAAGTCCTCGCCCGAGTGGCTGGCCGACGCGAGTGCGAGGTGGGCGGGCGGCATACGCAGCCCAGCGCGCACCATCGCCAGCGTCTGGATCGGCTTGTTGGACGACCGCGGGAAGATCGGGTCGTCGACGGCGCCGAGGGCGAGCAGGTGGCTCCCGTCCGGTGCGGTCGCGACCACCGAGGCACGGTGGGCCGACTCCACGAAGCCACCCCGCACGTAGTGCGCGAGGACCGGGGCCAGGTCGAGGGCGGGCGGGGTCAGGGTATGCGGCGTGCTCACCGTCCGAGCCTAGCCACCGCCACACCCCACCTCCCCTGCCCCACCTTTATCGGGTCTAGGGACAAGGTTGACCTTCACCCCGGAACCGTTCCGGGGTGAAGGTCAACCTTCCGGGGTGGAGCAGGTCGCGCCGGGCAGGCAAACGGCCCCCTCCCGGTGCACGGGAGAGGGCCGAATGGCTGGGGGGCGAAGCGTCAGTCGCCGACCTTCTTGGCGGCAGCGGTGCTGGCCTTCTTGGTGGCGGTGGCGGTCTTCTTCGCGCTGGTGGTCGCGCCCTTGGCGGCCGACTTGGTCGCAGCAGCCGACTTCTTGGTGGTGGTCGCGGTGCGCTTGGCGGCGGTGCGGGTCGCGGCTGCGGACTTGGTGACGGTCGCGGTGGCCTCGGTGGCCTCCTCGACGACGGAGTCGGCGATGGCGTCGGCAGCAACGACGGCCTGCTTGCGGCCAGTGGTCAGCGTGGCCTTGGCCGAGCGCTGGATGTCGGTGGCGGACTTGCGCACCGTCGTGACGGCACCCTTGCCCAGGGCGAAGGTGGCCTCGGCCTGCGCGAGCAGGTCCTTGGTCGACTTCTGGGTGCGGACGCGCTTGACGAGCTTCTCGCCACGGGCGGCGACGGTCTCGTAGGTCTCCTGCGCCTTGCCGGCGATCTCGAGGCCGCGGTTGAGGGCGAGAGCGGGGAGCTCCTGCGCCTGCTCGGCAGCCTCGGTCACGCGCGCCTGGGCCTTGGCCTGGAGCTTGGTGGCGTCGAGGTCGATGCGCACTGCGGTGGCCTTGACGCGCGCGTCGCGGACCTTCTCCATGGCGAGGTCGGTCAGGCCGACTGCGGCGAAGACGGGGGTGGTGTCGATGACGTTCTTGCGGATGTCGGCAACGAGTGCCATGTCAATCTCCTTGTGTGCGAGGGGTCTTGGTGGACTGCTTTGAACGTGACTGCGTGGTCGAACGCCGACGGGGCGGTGCAGCCTCGGTGCCCACGAACGAGTCGTAGATGTCGAGGAGCGCTGCCTTCTGGCGGTCGGTGAGCTGTGGGTCGGCGCCGATGACGGCCCTGGTGTCGGGCGCTGCACCGTGCGACGCCGAAGCATCGCCGTGCCGCTCGTCGAGGATCCCGGCCCGGACGTAGAGCGACTCCGCCGAGACCTCGAGGCCCTTGGCGAGCTGCTGGAGGATCTCGGCGCTGGGCTTCTTCAGGCCGCGCTCGATCTGGGACAGGTAGGGGTTGGACACACCGGCGAGCTCGGAGAGCTGGCGCAGCGAGAGCCGGGCGGACTGACGCTGCTCACGCAGGTAGTCACCCAGGTTGTTGCCGCCCAGCGGCCCCAACGGAATTCGGCTCATGCCCCCAGTGTGCTTGCTCTAGTTAGCAAAATGCAAACTCAAGGTAGCGTGAGGGTGGTCACACGGCATACATCCACCGCCAGCGGCGCGCCCCAGGTGTCCATTGGCGCGCCCCAGCTTTATCGGGTGACCCGATAAAGGGCGACTTCACCCCGGAACCTTTGTCGGGTGAAGGCGACCTTTGTCCCTAGACCCGATAAAGGTGGGACGGTTGGCGGGCGGTCAGCCGCGGTCCTTGACCCCGAGCATGGTGCGGGCGTCGGCGGTCGACATCGCCGGGCGCTGCATCACCTCGGCCAGGTGGGCGGCCCGCTCGACGAGCTGGGAGTTGTGCTCGACCGGCACCCCGCGGGCGTAGACGACGTTGTCCTCCATCCCGACCCGCAGGTGCCCACCCGCGGCGAGCGAGGCGGCGGCCACCGGGAGATGGCTGCGGCCGATGCCCGTCGCCGACCAGGAGGTGACCTCCGGCGGCAGCAGCGCGACGCCGGCGAGCAGCGCGGCGGGCGTACCCGGCATACCTCCCGGCACCCCGGTCACGAAGTCGACGTGCACCTTGCCCCCGAACGGCAGGCCGTGCGTGTCGACCAGCCGGGCCAGCGACGCCACGTGCCCCAGGTCGAACAGCTCGAACTCGGGCACCACCTCGCGCTCCTGCGCCTGGACGTAGAGGTCGGACATGAACCCATAGGGGTTGAGGAAGACGTCGTCGCCGAAGTTGGTCGTGCCGCAGGTCAGGCTGCACGAGTCGGGCTCGGCGTCGAGCACGGTCAACCGCTGGTCGAGCGGGTCGTGCACGCTGCCTCCGGTCGACAGCTGGATGATCAGCGAGGTCTGCTCGCGCAACGCATCCACCGCGGCCTTCAGGTAGCCGGGGTCGAGCGTCGGGCGGTGCTCGCCGTCACGGATGTGCAGGTGGATCATCGCGGCGCCGGCGGCCTCGCAGGAGACCGCGGTCTCGACCAGCTCGTCGAGGGTGGTCGGCAGCTGCGGGAAGTCCGCCTTGGCCAGCTCCGCGCCGGTGGGCGCAACGGTGATGAGGGTGCCGGCGACGGAGCCTTTCGAAAGAGCCATGGCCGACATCATGGCAGCCGCCCGCCGCCGCACGGACCGGGGTCAGCGCAGCTACGGAGCGACGACCACGACCTGGCTGGCGCTGACCCCCGCGACATCGAGGACCTCGTCGACGGGGGTGTTGCGCTTGACCAGTGCGAGACCGATCGGGCCGTCCTCGAAGTGCCGCGCCACGGAGGTCAGCTGGCCCACCTGCCGGTCTCCTGCCAGCACGGCATGCCCACGCTCGGGGAGCGTGTGCCCGGAGCCGTCGAGGTGGAGGAACACCAGGCGCCGCGGCGGGCGTCCGAGGTTGTGCACCCGCGCGACGGTCTCCTGCCCGCGGTAGCAGCCCTTGTGCAGGTGCACGGCGGTGCGGAGCCAGTCGACCTCGTGGGCGATGGTGCGGTGGTCGGTCTCGAACCCGAGGCGAGGGCGCCAGGCCGCGACGCGCAGCGCCTCGCTGGCCCACGTGCCGGCCAGGTCGCGGTCGCCGACCGCGTCGGCCAGCGCCGTGCGCGGCACCAGCACCTCGCGCCAGGCTCGCCCGAGTGCCGGGTGCCCTTCGACCGGTCCGTATGCCGCGGTGTCACCGACCAGGTCGGGCCACGGGTCGCGCCAGGCGAGAGGCTCCCCCGGTTGGGACTCGGCCGCCGAGGGCTCACCGAGGACCGCCCAGTCGGACGTCACGTCGGCGACCTCGACCCGGAGCATGAACCGCATCGAGTTGAGCCAGGTCGTGAGCGCCGGGGACTGTCCCGACTCGGTGGTGATCCAGGTGGTCTCACCGTCGTCGACGAGGTGGAGGTCGTGCTCGACGTGACCCTTGGGTGTCAGCACCAGGGCCTCGCGCGACTCGCGAGCGGGCAGTCCGGTCAGCTGCTGGCTGGTGATCGAGTGCAACCACGAGAGTCGGTCGGGTCCGGTGACCGTGACGACTCCTCGGTGGGAGAGGTCGACGACCGCCAAACCTTCGGTGATGAGGCGCTGCTCCCGGAGCGGGTCGCCGTAGTGTGCCGCCACACCGGCGTCCGGGCCGTCACCCTCGACGGCGCCCGACCGGTCGAGCAGCGCGGACCGGACCACCTCGGGCGCGCCCGGGTCGGTCGTCGTGCCTAGCGCGTCGCGCATGTGCTGCACTCTCCGTGGATCGCCATGTGTGTCACGTCAGCAACAAAGCCCGAGCCGGCCAGAACATTCCCCGCGAAGCCCTCGGCGTACTCCTTGGGGCACTCCTGGACGGTGCCGCAGGTCCGGCACACGAGGTGGATGTGGTCGGCGTGGTCGGCCAGGTGGTAGCTGGGCGCCCGGTGGTCGAGGTGCGTGTGACCGACGATCCCCAGCGACTCGAGGGCCTCCAGGGCGCGGTAGACGGTCGAGGGTGCGAGCGCCTGACCGCCGTCGCCGGCCACGCCCGCGACGACGTCCTCCGGGGTCGCGTGACCAAGTCGCGCCACGGCGTCGAGCACCCGCTGGCGCTGGGGCGTCATCCGACGTCCCTCTGCCCGCAACCGCTCGCCGACGTCCTGCACCACCCCAGAGTACGGTCCTGCGCCGATCCCACATCGGCGATACCTACACTGTCCGGGTGCCAGACCAACTCGAAGCCACCGAAGTCGTCGCCCAGGACGAGCCGAAGAAACGGCACCGCCTGCGCCGGGCCCTGGCGATCACCCTGGCTCTGGTCCTGCTGCTGGTCGTCGGCGGGGCCGCGGCATACGTGCTCTTCCTGAACCACACGGTCAGCAAGAACGTGAAGCACGACGCACTCCTCCCGACGCCCGGTGTGGACGGTGCCTCCGACGCCCCGACCAAGAACCCCGCGGCCAAGGAGGCCCAGAACATCCTGGTCATCGGTTCGGACGCGCGCTCGGGGCTGGCCGGCGCGCGGTCCGACGTCATCGTGCTCATGCACGTCGCCGACGACCGCAAGTCCGTCACGCTGGTGCACTTCCCCCGCGACCTCTGGGTCTCGGTGCCGGGGCACGGCAAGGACAAGATCAACGCGGCGTTCGCGTACGGCGGCTCACCGCTGCTCGTGCGGACGCTGCAGGACCTCGTCGGGGTGCCGATCGACCACGTCGCGCTCGTCGACTTCGAGGGCTTCAAGAACATGACCGACGCGGTCGGCGGCGTGAACGTCTACGCCGAGGAGGCCAGCAACAGCCGCGGGTACTCCTTCCACAAGGGGTACAACCAGATGGACGGTGCGGCCGCCCTGGCCTTCGTCCGGGAGCGCAAGCAGCTCAGCGAGGGCGACATCTCCCGGGGCCGGCGGCAGCAGGCCTTCATCAAGGCGCTGATGCTCAAGTCGCTGAGCAAGGACGTGCTGACCAACCCCGTGAAGCTGGCGCAGTTCGTCGACGCCGGCACCTCCAACCTCACCGTCGACAACGGGTTCAGCGTGGCCGACATGCGCAGCGAGGCGATCTCGATGCGCAACCTGCGTGGCAAGGACATCGCCTTCGTGACCGCCCCGTTCAGCGGGTTCGGCACGTCGCCGGGGGGCGCGTCGATCGACGTCGTGGACGACGCGGGGATGAAGACGCTCGGCGAGGCGCTGCAGAACGACGCCATGGACACCTACAAGGACAAGACGCACACGCCGTAGTTCGGGTTCGGGCCTGGGGTTCAGGGCCTGGCGGTCCAGGGCCTGGCGGTTCAGGGCCTGGCGAGCGCCCGCACGACGGCGGGCAGCGCGGCCATGATCTGCCCCGTCATCTCCTCGAAGACCTGGATGGGTCGGCGGTAGGGGTCGACCACGTCGGCATCGGCGTCGGCGAGCGGAGCACCCATCCCACGCTGCCCGGCGGCCAGCGTCACCACCCGCGCCACGTGGTCCCGGGCCTGGTCGCCTCCCTCGGCTCCCCGGTCCCCATCGCTCCGCAACTCCTCGTCGGTCAGCCCGGCCACGAGGTGGGCGAACTCCCGGAAGGTGAAGGTGTAGCGGA
This sequence comes from Phycicoccus sp. Soil802, assembly GCF_001429605.1. Lineage (GTDB taxonomy): Bacteria > Actinomycetota > Actinomycetes > Actinomycetales > Dermatophilaceae > Pedococcus. Next base: position 262,751 of record NZ_LMSS01000003.1, on the reverse strand, counting down.
CCGCCTTGGGGTGCAGGGTCATCACCTTGCCGCGGTGGGCGCGGGTGGCGGTGAGCACGAGGTCCGCGTCGGCGACCATCGCGGTGGTGAGGTCGCGCGCGACGAAGCCGTCCGCGGCATACCCCTGCGCTTCCAGGAGCGCCCGGGCCTGGGGCTCCATGGGATGGCCCGCCAGGGCCCCCGTGCCACCGCTGGCGACCTCGATCGCGCCACGACCCCACGAGCGGTCCAGCTCGGACTGGAGCGCGCGCTCGAGGAACGGCGAGCGGCAGATGTTGCCGGTGCAGACCGTCAGGACCCGCCCCAGGGTCGGCGCCATGGGCCGGACCTAGCCGACGCGCTTGAGCTCGGCCGAGAGGTGGCTCTGCAGGGGCTGGCCGACGGCGGCCATGTCCATGGCCCACATGAGGTTCGAGTTGACCAGGCCGTAGAGACGGCTCGCGGCGTTGTACTCCTTGGCGTGCGGGCTGCGCAGGACGCCATCGGTGCGCAGCTCGATCTTGGCCGGCTCGGCCTTGCCGTAGTAGAGCTCCACGATCCCGGTCGGGTGGGTCAGCAGCAGCTCGACCTCGCCGTCCTCGAACGGTCGCCAGAAACCCAGCTCGGTCGCCAGGGGGCGCACCTTCTCGCCGGCGTCGTCGAGCAGCCAGGTGCGGCTGTGCCACTCGAGGAACGGCCGACCGTCGTGGGACACCACCAGCTCCTGGCCGAAGTTGGCCGACTCGATGGTGGGGTAGCCGACCACGCCGGCGCCCTCCCAGCGGCCGATCAGCCAGGCCAGGGGGGCGAGCTCGCGGGGAAGGTCGGGGTCGAGGGTGAACTGCATCAGCGGGGCGTCTTGACCAGGCGGTAGACGACGAATCCCGCGAACCAGGTGATCACCACGGCGGTCAGGGCGAGGAGGGAGATGTAGAACGTGTGCACCCGCCAGATCGTAGCCTGTGCCACATGACTGCCTCCCGCGCGCTCGTCGTCAAGGTCACCTGCGGCACCGAGTCGCTCGAACGACTCAACCAGGCCTTCACCGTTGCGGCGACCGCCGTGGCGAGCGGGGTGCGGGTCAGCCTGTGGCTCACGGGTGAGGCCGCCTGGATGGGGGTGCCGGGCCGGGCCGAGGAGGTCGAGCTCGCCCACGCCGCCGATCTGGCCGACCTGCGCGACGCGGTCCTCGCCGGTGGGACGGTGACGGTGTGCGGGCAGTGCGCCGCCCGTCGGGACCTCACCGGGGCTGATCTCGTGGACGGGGTGGTGATCCGCGGGGCCGCGGCCTTCGTGGAGGAAGTCACCGCCGAGGGCGCCCAGGCCCTCGTCTACTGACCCCCCTCCCCGACTTCGGGCCACCCATGCGGCACCGGCGCCCCCCATCGGGCCCCCGCAGCGACACCGGTGGCCAGAAGTGCGCGGTGAGGTCGGGCGGTGACGGGGTGGGTCAGGCGTGGGTCAGGCGTGGATCAGGGGGTGAACCAGGGGGAGGACACCACGGCGTAGGCCACCACGCCGATCAGGAGCGACGACGCGGCCGCCGCAGCCAGCTGGGCTCTCGGCATCGCGGTCGCGGGCAGGGGGGCCAGCACCCGTCGAGCCGCGTGGGAGATCGCCGCCGCGAGCAGGCCGAGCAGGGCCGCCGGACCGGTCAGCAGGTCACCGGCGAGCACCGCGACGACGACGGCCGCCCCTCCCCCCACCAGCATGGCGATGAACAGCGCCCACTGCCGCAGCCGGGGGATCGAGACGCAGGGGTCGGCCAGGGCGCCGACGCCCAGCCCGGCCATCGTGGCGGCGAGGGCGTGCTCACCCTGCAGGACGTGCGGGATCGGGGCGAGGGCGGTGCCGGCCGAGATGATCGCCAGTCCGGAGGTCACGGCGGCGACGGACTCGGTGAGACGCGGCCGCCCGTCACGGCGCATCAGCTGGTGGAGGAACCCCACGATCACGCTCACCGCGAGCGCAGCAGGCATCCACTCGAGGTAGGGGTCCTCCCGGGTCGCCAGGGCCGTGCCGGTCATCAGGACGGTGCCGATCGCGAGCACGGCGGTGGTCCCGCGCGGGCTGGGCAGGCTGAGCAGCAGCGGCCATCCCCAGGCCAGCACGAACCCGGCGAGGGCGACGGCCAGGGCGACGAACTGGGGGCTGGCGTAGCCGGTCAGCGCCACCAGTGCCGCGAAGGCGATGGTCGCCGCGATCGACAGCGGACGCGCCACCAGGGCGCGGCGCGGGAGGGCCGGCTTCACGGTCTGCGCGTGGGCTCGGCGCTCTCTCCGGGTCAGCGGGACGGCAGGGCTGGGAGCCTGCTCGGGGACGTCGGACACAAGGGGCATCCTCGCATCACCCCCCGGCGAAGGGAGGCAGGACCTCCAGCACCGACCCGTCCGGGAGGTCGTGGTCGCGGTGCGTCGCGCGCCCGTCGAGGAGCAGGGTGCTGACCGCGGTCACCGCCGACAGACCGGGGTGCAAGCCGTCGACCACGGCCATGGCGTCCGCGACGGTCCGGCAGCCGCGGACGACGTCGGACTCCACGCCTGCTGCGGCCCGGGCACCGGCCCAGTAACGGACCGTGACCACGGCGCTGTCGTTCGCACGCGGCATACCCACGCTCCTCTCCCGGGACGGCTCCGACGGTGGGGCCCCACCTTTGAGACAAGGGTCTCACCATGTGTCCACACCCCCCGCAGGGGCCCCACAGCCGTATCCTTTCAAGGCATGGCCCGTCTGCTGCTGCTGACCAACGCCTTGGCGCCGAGCGCCGAGGTGCTGCCAGCACTGGGCCTGCTGACCCACCAGGTGCGGATCATCCCCGCCGAGCCGACCGCGCTGGTCGACGCTCCACCGTGTGACGCGGTGCTGCTCGACGCCCGGCGCGACCTCGCAGTGGCCCGCTCGCTGTGTCGCGTCCTGCGCGCCACGGGCATGTCGGTGCCGCTGATCGCCATCCTCACCGAGGGTGGGCTGGCCGGCATCACCGCCGAGTGGGGCGTCGACGAGGTGCTGCTCGAGTCCGCCGGCCCGGCCGAGGTCGAGGCCCGGTTGCGGCTGGCCGCCGGTCGGCTCCAGGACAACCAGGAGCCCGAGGACGTCCAGATCACCTCGGGCGAGGTCACCATCGACGAGGCCACCTACTCGGCGCGGGTCCGGGGCCGGCTGCTCGACCTGACCTACAAGGAGTTCGAGCTCCTCAAGTACCTCGCCCAGCACCCGGGCCGCGTGTTCAGCCGCGCCCAGCTCCTCCAGGAGGTCTGGGGCTACGACTACTACGGCGGCACCCGCACCGTCGACGTGCACGTGCGCCGGCTGCGGGCCAAGCTCGGCTCCGAGCACGAGGTGCTGATCGGCACCGTGCGCAACGTCGGCTACCGCTTCGTCCCGGCCGAGGAAGCCCGCGCCGACGAGGTCGGCGCCGACGCCTGAAGTCACACCGAAAGTCGTTGTCCAGCAACAGAAGGCGCCCCTCCCGTTTCCGGGAGGGGCGCCTTCTGTTGCGGTGTATGCCGTGTGGCTACCGGATCAGAACGATCAGTTCTTGGTGATCCGGGTCTCGGCCACCGGGCTGTACGGCGAGTTCGCCTGCAGGTAGTTCGCGAAGGCGTCGATGTCGAGCCCACCGAAGAACCGGCCGGTGCCGTCCCGGAAGCCGGGGAGGCCGTCGCCACCGTCTGCGACGAAGTTGTTCGTCACGATCCGGTAGGTCGCCGTGTCGCTGATCGCGGTGCCGTTCAGCGTGACCGGGCCGAGGACCCGGCTGCCGGTGGCGTCGCTGTAGCTGTAGGCGAAGCCCTTGGACACCTGGAGGATGACCGGCCGGGCAATGGTGTTCGGCGACGACTTGGCGCCACCGTTCCACTGCTCGAGCAGGATCTCCTTGATCTGCGCGCCGGTCAGCGTCATCGAGACGAGGTAGTTGTTGAACGGCTGGACCGAGAACGCCTCCTCGTAGGTGACCGCACCGGGTGCCTCGCCCCACGGGGAGTTGGCATAGGTCAGGTTGGTGCGGATGCCGCCCGGGTTCATGAACGCGATCGTCGGGACGTCGCCGTTGGTCACGACCGACGGGTCGGCGAGCTGGGCGTCGGCGATGAGGTCGCCGAGCTTGGACTCGCCACCGGCGTTGGCGGCCGTGGTGATGTCGCCGCTGATGGTGCCCAGGACCCGGCTGGCGACCGGCGCGATGAGCTGCTTGTAGTCGGTGATGATCTTGGTCTGCGCCGCGTCCTTGAACTGCGCGTCACGGGTCACGATGACGTTGCTGCCCGCGACCGAGCTGCGCACGATGTCCTGGGTGCGCCGGTCGAAGGTCAGGTCGGTCTCGGTGACCAGCCGCCCGAAGGACGAGGCCGAGGTGACCAGGCGCGGCTGACCGGCCGGGTCGGGGATGCTGCACACGTAGGGGGTGTGCGTGTGCCCGCTGACGATCACGTCGATCTGCGGCGAAAGCTGCTGCGCGATCGGGATGATCGGGCTGGCCGGGACGTTCAGGCCGGTGCTGGTGCCCGTCGGGCAGGCGGAGTCGTACTTGTTCTCGAGCCCGCTGAGGTGGGCGGTGCTGGCGGTGCGAGCCGGCACCCCGCCCTGGTGGATGAGGACGACGATGGCCTTCACGCCCTCGGCCTCGAGCTGGGGCACGAGCGCGTTCGCGGTCTGCACCTCGTCGGTGAACTCCAGGCCCTCGATGCCCGACGCGGTCACGATGTTCGGGGTGTCCTTGAGCGTCATGCCGATGAAGCCGATCTTGGCGCCCTTGAAGTTCTTGACCCAGGTGGCGGGGAGGATCGTCTGGCCGGTCGCCTTGTACTTCACGTTGGCGGCCAGGATCGGGAAGTTCGCCCCCGTGAAGGTCTTGCCACCGGGGCAGGAGTCCTGGTTCGCGGCACCGTTGCCGTCGGGCAGGCACCCGCCGTCGGCCAGTCGCTGGAGCTCCTTGTAGCCCTCGTCGAACTCGTGGTTGCCCACGGCCGTGACGTCGAGGCCGAGGCTGTTCATCGCCTCGATGCTGGGCTCGTCGTGGAAGGCGGCCGACAGCAGCGGGGACGCACCGACGATGTCACCGGCGGCGACGGTCGCGGTGTAGGGGTGACCCGCACGCAGGGCCTTCAGGTGCCCGGCGAGGTACTCCACGCCACCGGCGTTGACCGTCTGCGGCGTCGCGGTGTAGGTGACGACACCAGTGTTCGGGTTGGTCGTCGACGTCTCGGTGTAGGTGTCCGAGGTGATGATGCGACCACTCGAGCCGGACGGGGGCTCGAGGTTGCCGTGGAAGTCGTTGAACGACAGGAGCTGGATGTCGATCAGCGGTCCGTTGGAGGCGGCCTGTGAGCTGCCACCGGTGAACGCTGCGCCGGTGGCTGCCAGGGCGGCCACCGCCACGACGCTGGAGATGCGCCGAGTGCGGGAAAAGGTCATGGATGCGTCCTTGTGCGGGAGGAGATACCGGCGGTAGCCGGACCCGTGCAGGCTAAACGCGGATCGGCCCGGAGGGAAGATGCATGGTCCAATGCTTTTCGTGCCGTTATCTCCCGTCCGCCTCGCCGACACCCTGACGTCCGCCGAGGTCGCCCGCGTCCGCGAGATCCAGGCCGCGGCGACCGCCGCCGACGGGGTCAGCCCGCTGTCCGAGCAGCCGCTCCTCTCCCTCGATGCACCGAGCGGTCGGGTCCGCCACCTCCTCGGGTATGCCGCGGAGCGGCTCACCGGGTACGCCCAGCTGGACGGCCCCACCGGACCCGACGCCTCGGCCGAGCTCGTCGTCGACCCGGCCGCCCGGCGGCAGGGCACCGGACGCGCCCTCCTCGACGCCGTGTTCGAGGCCGCTCCCGGGGCCCGGCTCTGGGCGCATGGCCGCCTGCCCGCTGCGCAGGCCCTGGCGGCGAGCGCCGGGCTGGCGGCGGTGCGCGAGCTGCACAAGATGGCCCGCCCCCTCGGAGCGGCCGACCTCGCACCGGCCGCGTCCGCACTGCCCGAGGGCTTTCACGCGCGCGCCTTCGAGCCCGGTCGGGACGAGCAGGCCTGGCTGGCGACCAACGCGGCCGCCTTCGCCCACCACCCGGAGCAGGGCCGGCTGACGCTGGCCGACCTCGAGGAGCGGATGGCGCAGCCGTGGTTCGACGCGGCCGGCTTCATCCTCGTGGAGGCGGACGCGACGGTCCTCGACGCTGCCGGTATCTCTCCCATTGGAGGGATACCTGCGCCGCACGTCGCGGCCTTCCACTGGACCAAGGTCGACCCCGAGCAGCGCTCGTCCGTGGACCCGACCAAGACGGCCGGTGAGGTGTACGTGGTCGGGGTGCACCCGGCATACCAAGGGCGTGGGTTGGGGCGGCCGGTGACGGCCCTCGGGCTGGCCCACCTGGCCGGGCTGGGGCTGGCCGAGGTGGTGCTCTACGTCGACGGCGACAACCAGGCGGCGATACGCACCTACACGGGGCTGGGTTTCCGCAGCATCATGGTGGACGTGATGTACGCGCTGGCTGTTTGATCCACCCAGGTTCACCGAGCACCATCTGTTAACCCAGCACTGTCAGGATGACGGCATGACTGTGACGACCCACCCCACGGACGAGGGCGAGATCTTCGACGGCGACGACGCCGGCCACGAGATCTCGATCGCGAGCGCGCAGCCGCGGGCCTCGAACGGGCGCTTCATGCGGATCGTCCACGCGGCGGGTGGCCAGGACGACAGCGGCCTCCCGGCCGACCGGTTCCTCGACCGCGAGATCTCGTGGCTGCAGTTCAACGAGCGGGTGCTCCAGCTCGCCGCCGATGACACGGTGCCGCTATTGGAGCGGGCCCGGTTCCTCGCGATCTTCACGTCGAACCTCGACGAGTTCTTCATGGTCCGCGTCGCAGGTCTCAAGCGTCGCATCGCGACCGGTCTCGCGGTCCGGTCGGCCTCCGGGCTGGAGCCGCGCGAGGTGCTCGAGCAGATCTCGCTCGTCGCCCACGAGCTGCAGGCCATGCAGACGGCGGTCTACAAGGACCGGGTGCAGCCCGCGCTGGAGGACGAGGGGATCTCCATCGTCCGCTGGGACGAGCTGAGTGACGCCGAGCGCGCCCTGCACTCCGAGCTCTTCGCCGAGCGGGTCTTCCCGGTGCTGACCCCGTTGGCCGTCGACCCGGCGCACCCGTTCCCCTACATCTCCGGCCTGTCGCTCAACCTCGCCGTGGTGCTGGTCAACCCCAAGACCGGCAAGGAGCACTTCGCCCGCGTCAAGGTGCCACCGCTGCTGCCGCGCCTGCTGCACATCGAGCCCGAGAGCGGCGAGCCGTCGACCTCCGACCTGTTCAACACCCGGTTCGTGCCGCTCGAGGACGTCATCGCCGCCCACCTCGACATGCTCTTCCCCGGCATGGAGGTGCAGGAGCACTTCACCTTCCGGGTCACCCGCAACGAGGACCTCGAGGTCGAGGAGGACGACGCCGAGAACCTCCTTACCGCCCTGGAGAAGGAGCTGACCCGCCGCCGGTTCGGCCCGCCAGTGCGCCTCGAGGTCGACGAGACCATCGACGACCACGTGCTCGACATGCTGGTGCGCGAGCTCGGTGTCAACGACAGCGAGGTCTACCGGCTCCCCGCTCCGCTCGACCTGCGCGGCCTCAACCTCGTCGCCGACCTCGAGCGCTCAGACCTGAGGTACGCGCCGTTCCGCGGGCAGATGCACCCCGACCTCGCACCCGCGGAGAGCTCCAAGCCCTCCGAGATCCTGCCGATCGTCCGCGACAAGGACGTGTTGCTGCAGCACCCCTACGACTCGTTCTCGACGTCGGTGCAGGCGTTCATCGAGCAGGCTGCGGCCGACCCCAACGTGCTGGCGATCAAGCAGACCCTCTACCGCACGAGCGGCGACTCCCCCATCATCGACGCCCTCATCGACGCCGCCGAGTCGGGCAAGCAGGTGCTGGCGATCGTCGAGATCAAGGCGCGCTTCGACGAGAAGAACAACATCTCCTGGGCCCGCAAGCTGGAGCATGCTGGGGTCCACGTCGTCTACGGCATCGTCGGCCTCAAGACCCACGCCAAGCTCTGCATGGTGGTCCGCCAGGAGCAGGACGGCAGCCTGCGGCGCTACTGCCACATCGGCACCGGCAACTACAACGGCAAGACGGCCCGCCTCTACGAGGACTTCGGACTGCTGACCTCCGACCCCCAGGTGGGCGACGACCTCGCGCGGTTGTTCAACCAGCTCTCCGGCTTCGCCCCGCGCCAGAAGTTCAAGCGTCTGCTCGTCGCGCCCCGGTCCGTGCGCTCCGGTCTGCTCGAGCGGATCGAGGGGGAGGTCGAGCACGTCGAGGCCGGGCGCGGTGGACTCGTCCAGCTCAAGGTGAACTCGATCGTCGACGAGCAGCTCATCGACGCCCTCTACCGCGCCTCGCAGGCCGGGGTGCACGTGGACATCTGGGTCCGCGGCATCTGCGCCCTGCGCCCGGGTGTGAAGGGGCTGTCCGACAACATCGAGGTCCACTCGGTGCTGGGGCGGTTCCTCGAGCACTCCCGCGTGTTCCTCTTCGGTGGCGGTGGCGAGCCCGAGGTCTACATCGGGAGCGCCGACATGATGCACCGCAACCTCGACCGCCGCGTCGAGGCGCTGGTGCGGATCGCCGACCCGAAGCACGTCGCCGACCTGCAGTCCCTGCTCGCCCGGGGGATGAGCAACGACTACGCCCACTGGCGACTGACCGGTGACGGCCGCTGGACCCGCGTGTACCTGGACGAGGACGGCGAGCCGCTCACCGACCTGCAGAGCGCGATGATCGAGATGCACGCCAAGCGCCGTCGCAAGGCCCGCCGGCGTTGACCGCGCCCATCCCTGCCGCGGGCACCGTCCCGTGGCGTCGGCGACGGGGCCAGCTCGAGGTCGCGCTGGTCCACCGTCCCAAGTACGACGACTGGTCGTGGGCCAAGGGCAAGCTCGACCCCGGCGAGGACTGGCCGGTCGCAGCGGTCCGGGAGACCCGCGAGGAGACGGCGCTCGCCGTCGGCCTGGGCCGGCCGCTGCCGGGGTCGGAGTACACCGTGCTCGACGGCGCGGGGCAGCCGGCCACCAAGGAGGTCCGCTACTGGGCCGCCGAGGCGACCAGCCCGGCCGGGCCGTTGGAGAACGAGATCGACGAGGTCCGCTGGCTCGACGTCATCGCCGCCTCGGACCGCCTCGACTACGCGCGGGACCGCGACCAGCTCCGCGCCATCGTGCGCGCCGACAACGCCGGCACGCTGACCACCTGGCCACTCGCCCTGGTGCGCCATGCCCATGCCGTGGGGCGCGGGTCGTGGGCCGCTGACGACCAGAAGCGCCCCCTCGACGACGTCGGCCGCGCCCGGGCCGCGGACATCGCGCCCTTGCTCGCGGCATACGGCATCCGGCGGCTGGTGAGCTCACCGTCGCTGCGCTGCGCCGACACCCTGCGCCCCTACGCGGCGCACCTCGGCGCGGCCCTGCGGACCAAGGACGGCCTGAGTGAGGAGGGGTATGCCGCGCAGCCGGCTCGCGCCGCACACCACCTCGGGCGGTTGGTCGAGAGAGGCACCCCGGCGGCCATCTGCAGCCATGGCCCGGTGCTGCCGGAGCTGCTGATGGCGCTGCTCGCGCTGGTCGACCCCGACGAGCCCGAGGCCGACCTCGCGGGCGCCGCACTGCGGGCCGCCGCCCGCGACAAGATGGGCAAGGGCGAGGTCCTCGTGGCCCACCTCGCGGGCAGCGGCGCACAGGCCAGGCTGGTCGCCGTCGAGCGCCACCTGCCCCCCTCCTGACCGCTCACTGACCAGTCGTTCACCCCCTGCATCCCGGGGGGTCGGTGCGGCGACGTCGAATGTCTGACTGGTGTTCACCGCGCGTTCACCCTGCACGGGCCACTGCGTCACTCTCCCTGCCTACCTTCGGGGCGTCGGGTACGAATGCCCGCCCCTGATTTCCACCCCTGATCCCCTGTGGAGAGGTTTTGACACCGTGAAGATCCAGCGCATCGGCCTCCTGGCCAGCGTGGCCCTGGTCGGCTCCCTCGCGCTCACCGCGTGCGGCTCCGACAACAACACCGGCTCCGACGGCAGCTCGTCCAGCTCGAGCGCCTCCGCCGGCGCGTCCGACTGCCCCGAGGGCGGCGGCACGCTGAACGCCGAGGGCTCCTCCGCTCAGAAGAACGCCATCGAAGAGGCCATCGCGTCGTTCCAGGACGCCTGTGAGGGCACCACGATCAACTACAACCCGACTGGTTCGGGCGCCGGCATCAAGCAGTTCATCGCCGGCCAGGTCGACTTCGCCGGCTCCGACTCGGCGCTCAAGACCACCGAGAAGGACGGCAAGATCGAGGCTGACGACGCGGCCGCCTACTGCGGCTCGCCCGCGTGGAACCTCCCGATGGTGACCGGCCCGATCGCCGTCGCCTACAACGTCAAGGGCGTGGACAAGCTCGTCCTCACCCCTGCGGTCGCCGCCGACATCTTCAACGGCAAGGTGACCACCTGGAACGACAAGGCGATCGCCGCCCTGAACTCCGGTGTGACCCTGCCGTCCGAGCCGATCAAGGTCTTCTTCCGCTCCGACGAGTCCGGCACGACCGAGAACTTCACCAAGTACCTCAAGGCTGCTGCTCCCGACAAGTGGACCGCCGAGCCGGGCAAGGCCTGGACCGGCAAGGGCGAGGGCAAGCAGAAGTCCGACGGTGTCGCCGGTGCGGTGAAGACCACCGAGGGTGGCATCACCTACGCCGAGTGGTCCTACGCCAAGGACAACCAGCTGGGCATCGCCCAGATCGACAACGGTGGCGGCGCGGTCGAGCTGACCGCCGAGTCGGTCGGCAAGGCCGTCCTGGCTGCCAAGGCTGACGGCGAGGGCAACGACCTGCGCCTGAAGCTGGACTACGCCACCAAGGAGGCCGGTGCCTACCCGATCCTCCTGGTCACCTACGAGATCGTCTGCTCCAAGGGCAAGGACGCCAAGAAGGCGGCCCTGACCAAGGCGTTCCTCACCCACTTCGCCTCGGCCGAGACCCAGAAGGGCCTCGAGGACATCGGCTACGCGCCGCTCCCGACCGAGATCCAGACCAAGGTCGAGGCTGCCATCAAGGCCCTGTCCTGACCTAGGTTCACCGGTATGCCGCGGGGCTGGCTCCCAGCCCCGCGGCATACCTGCTCCCCCACTCCCTGCTCCCACCCTCCTGCACCCCCGATCGTGAGGCACATCCCGTGGCATCAGTGACCGGAGTCTCCGTCGCCGACGAGCTGCCCGGCCCGGACGGGCGAGGCCCCCTCAGTGGTGACAACGCAGGCACCGGTCGCCTGGGCGACAAGGCCTTCGCCGCTGCGGCCAAGGGGTCCGGCGCGCTGGTCATCGGCCTCGTCACGCTGGTCGGTGTCTTCCTGCTGTGGCAGGCCATCCCCGCGATCGCCGACGACAAGGTCAACTTCCTGACCTCGCGCGAGTGGTCGGTCAGCGACAGCGACAACCTGCGGTTCGGCATCGTCGAGCTGCTCTGGACGACCGTCGCCGCCTCCACCATCGCGATGCTGATCGCGGTCCCGGTCGGGGTGGCGGTCGCGCTGTTCATCACGCAGTACTCGCCGCGGTGGCTCTCGCGCCCGGCGGCCAGCATCATCGACCTGCTCGCGGCCGTGCCGTCGATCGTCTACGGCCTCTGGGGCCTGAAGACCTTCACCCCGTGGTTCGACCCGTTCCAGATCTGGCTGTCCGACCACCTCGGGTGGATCCCGCTCTTCTCGCGCACGGGCACCAGCGGCACGATCCTGCTCATCGGCGTCGTGCTCTCCATCATGATCCTGCCGATCGTCACGGCGCTGTCGCGTGAGGTCTTCGCGCAGACCCCGGTGACCCACATGGAGGGCGCGCTCGCCCTCGGCGCCACGAAGTGGGAGATGATCCGCACCGCGGTGCTGCCCTTCGGGCGCCCCGGCGTGATCTCCGCCGCGATGCTGGCCCTCGGCCGCGCGCTCGGCGAGACCATCGCCGTCACCATCATCGTCTCGACCCTCCCGCAGGGCTCGAAGTGGACCTGGTCGCTGCTCAACGGTGGCGAGACCTTCGCCTCGCGGATCGCCAACAACGCCGGCGAGTTCGACTCCCCCGCCAAGACCGGGGCCTTCATCGCCGCGGGCCTGGTGCTGTTCGTCCTGACCTTCATCGTCAACGCGATCGCCCGCATCGTCATCGAGCGCAGGAAGGCCTTCACCGAATGAGCACCGACACCGTGGCCAAGGCTCCCGAGCGCGCCGCACCCCCGGCGCTGGGACACCCCGCCCGTGGGCGCGCGTTCCGGGACCAGCTGGCCCGCGTGGTCATGTGGGTGGCCTTCCTCATCGCCCTGATCCCGCTGGTGTGGATCCTGTGGACCGTGCTGTCCAAGGGCGTCGGGCTCGTGCTCGACTCGCAGTGGTGGACCAACTCGCAGAAGGGCATCACCTCCCGACGCGAGGGAGGCGGCGCCGTCCACGCCATCCAGGGCACCCTGATCCAGGGCGTCACCACCTCGGTGATCTCCGTGCCGATCGGCGTGATGACCGCGATCTACCTCGTCGAGTACGGCCGTGGGAAGTTCGCGAAGGCGGTCTCGTTCATGGTCGACATCCTCACCGGTGTCCCGTCGATCGTGGCCGGCCTGTTCGTCTACGCGGTGTGGGTCACGACCTTCGGGTTCCAGCGGGTCGGCTTCGCGGTCTGCCTGGCGTTGGTCCTGCTGATGATCCCGGTCATCGTGCGGTCCACCGAGGAGATGCTCAAGCTCGTCCCCAACGAGCTGCGCGAGGCCTCCTACGCACTCGGCGTCCCGAAGTGGAAGACCATCGTCCGGGTCGTCCTCCCGACCGCCTTCTCCGGCATCATCACCGGGGTCCTGCTCGGCCTGGCCCGCGTGATGGGCGAGACCGCGCCGCTGCTGATCCTCGGCCCGTACACCAAGTCGATCGCCACCGACCTGTTCGGTGGCTACATGGCCACCCTGCCCACGATGATCAACCAGGACCGCACCGAGAGCCTGCAGCCGGCCGTCGACCGGGTCTGGGCCGCGGCCCTGACCCTCATCCTCCTGGTCCTGATCCTCAACCTCGCCGGCCGGGTCATCGCCCGGTTCGGCTCCGTGACGAAGTAGCTCCACCCCCCTGCCTCCGCCCCCAGACTCCGCTCCACCCGATGCCGGCCCGCACGGCATACCCATCCCGAAGGACGAAAGCACACCATGGCCAAGCGAATCGACGTCAGTGACCTGAACGTCTACTACGGCGCGTTCAAGGCCGTCGAAGGCGTGACGATGACGGTGGAACCGCGCTCGGTGACCGCGTTCATCGGTCCGTCCGGCTGCGGCAAGTCGACGTTCCTGCGCACCCTCAACCGGATGCACGAGGTGATCCCCGGCGGCCGCGTCGAGGGCAAGGTCATGCTCGACGACCAGGACCTCTACGCCTCGAACGTCGACCCGGTGGCCGTGCGGCGGACCGTCGGCATGGTGTTCCAGCGGCCCAACCCGTTCCCGACGATGTCGATCTACGACAACGTGGCGGCGGGCCTGCGGCTCAACGGCGTGAAGGGCAAGAAGAAGCTCGACGAGGTCGTGGAGAAGTCGCTCAACGGCGCCAACCTCTGGAACGAGGTCAAGGACCGGCTCAGCAAGCCCGGCGCCGGCCTGTCGGGTGGTCAGCAGCAGCGACTCTGCATCGCGCGGGCCATCGCGGTGGAGCCGCAGGTGCTGCTGATGGACGAGCCGTGCTCGGCCCTCGACCCGATCTCGACGCTCGCCATCGAGGACCTGATCTCCGAGCTGAAGAGCAAGTACACGATCGTGATCGTCACGCACAACATGCAGCAGGCGGCCCGCGTCTCCGACCAGACGGCCTTCTTCAACCTCGCGGCCACCGGCAAGCCGGGCAAGCTGGTCGAGGTCGACCACACCCAGAAGATCTTCAACAACCCGGGCGTGAAGGCCACCGAGGACTACATCAGCGGCCGCTTCGGCTGACCCGCCCCTGCTCCCCCGCCTGTCCCGACTTCTGGCCACCCATGCGGCACCGGCCCTGGATTTCCGGGCCGCGGAGCCACACCAGCGGCCAGAAGTGCGGGGGTGTCCCGAGTTCCGGCCACCCATGCGACACCGGCCCTGGATTTCCGGGTCTCGGAGCCACACCATCGGCCAGAAGTGCGGGGGGTCAGTCAGGCAGCCGGGAAGGCCGCGGACGACTCGGCCGGAGGCCAGCTCCACGGCTGCAGGGGTTCGTCGTCGTTGCTGCGCCAGAGACACCTGATCGACTGCGGACGAGCACGACGGCGCGCAGCGCTCAACGCCCGGCAGAGCCCCTCGCCGTAGTCGCGCAAGTCAGCGGTCCCCCACCGGGCGACGGCAAAGCCCAAGGATTCAAGGCCACGCTCGCGATCACGCTCGGCCAGGACGACCTCTGAAATCTGCTCGGCTGTGGCCTCTTCATCGGCCAGGTCTCCGCGGTACTTGCCGAGGCCGTCGGCCTCCCCGATCACCCCGGCTCCTCGCCACAGGTGGTCGACGCGTCCCACGAACGCGCCTTCCAGGTCGTGGATGCGGATCTGGCTCTCCGGTACCGAGTAGCCGCGCCGATGTGCCACGGCCACCGAAGCCGACTCGAGCCAGCTCTCCCGCCGACCATCGACCAGGCCCAGTCCCTCCTCCGCCAGCCGGATGCCAGGCCACCGCGTTTGGAATGCCCGCATCTCCCGCAGCTCCTCCGACTGGACCAACCCGTCCCGCAGGGCGGCATCGGCGATGGCAAGGGCATCGCGAAAGCGACTCTGCCGGAACGAGTCCACCACTGTCCTGGCGGGAGTGGTCAGCAGTACTCCGTGAGCCGTGGACACGTGGTCCGCGGGGAGTTTGGCCTGCAGCACCCGACGCCAGTCATCGGGATAGCTGGTCCGTGATGACTCACGCGCCGTGAGACTCACCTTGCCCACGGGGCCTTGCGGCTTGGGGAGACCCAGGGCGATGGCAGCACTGACATGGCTCACCACGGACTCGGGGATCGAGGCCTGTGCTGCGCGCGCCAAGGCAACGTGAAGCTCAGTCGGATCGAGCAGGAGCCACGGTTCGCGGACGGCATACACCGAAGGGGCGATCTTGATCACCTCGCGACGTCGCACCGCACCTGACAGTGCCGCGTGACTGAGCCCGGCTTCTCTGGCCTCCTGCCACAGGAATGGTTGCGGTAGGTCGATCCAGCGACGGGCGTCCGTGGTTCGCATGGTCGAGATCGTGGCCACTCACGCTGCACCGGGCGACGCGTGCGCCATCGCCTGTGGATCGTGTATGCCGCGAGCCCACCCCTGTGGACAGCCTCACCCACATTGGCGTGGCTACCCCCAAGCGACTTCGGGCCACCCATGCGGCACCACGGCTCGAGATCGCGCCCCACACCCGGCATCAGTGGCCAGACGTGCAGGAGCCCCCCGACTTCGGGCCACCCATGCGGCACCACGGCCCGAGATCGCGCCCCACACCCGACACCAGTGGCCAGACGTGCAGGAGCCCCCCGACTTCGGGCCACCCATGCGGCACCACGGCCCGAGATCGCGCCCCACACCCGACACCAGTGGCCAGAAGTGCGGGGCGGGGTGGGAGTGGGGGTCAGACGAAGATGTTGATGATCAGGCAGCTGGCGGCGGCGACCAGGCCGGCGCCGGGGAAGGTCAGCACCCAGGCTCCGACGATGTTGCCGGCCACGCCCCACCGCACGGCGGACAGCCGCTTGGTCGCACCCACCCCCATGATCGCCGAGGTGATCGTGTGGGTGGTCGAGATCGGGGCGCCGAACGCCATGCCCGCGACGTAGAGGATCGCCGCAGCACTCGTCTCCGCCGCGAAACCCTGCGGCGGGTCGAGGTGGATGATGCGGCGGCCGAGGGTACGCATGATCCGCCACCCACCGGCATACGTGCCGAGGGAGATCACGACGGCGCTCATGACCAGCACCCACAACGGCACGCGTTCGCCGTTGTAGTGGCCGCCGACGGTCAGGGCGAGGACGACGACGCCGGCCGTCTTCGCGGCGTCCTGGAAACCGTGGCCGAAGGCCATCGCCGCAGCGGAGACGGTCTGGGCGTAGCGGAAGCCACGCGTGACCCTGCCGGGCTGGGAGCGGCGGAAGATCCACAGGATCGAGGTCATCACGAGGAAGCCGAGGGCCAGCCCGACGATGGGCGAGAGGATCATCGGGATGACGACCTTCTCGAGGATGCCGGCCCACTTCACGTGCGCGCCGGCAGCCAGGGCCGCGCCACCGAGACCGCCGATGAGGGCGTGCGACGACGACGACGGCAGGCCGAACCACCAGGTCAGCAGGTTCCAGCCGGTGGCCCCGATCAGGGCGGCGGCGCAGATGACGAGTCCTTCGTTGCCCGAAGGCGCCTCGATGATGCCCTTGCCGATCGTCGCAGCGACCTTGCCGAAGAAGTAGACCGTGACGCCACCGACCAGGTTGGCCACCGCGGCCATGAGGAGGGCCACCCGCGGCGTCAGGGCGCGGGTCGAGACCGAGGTCGCGATCGCGTTGGCCGCGTCGTGAAAACCGTTGGTGTAGTTGAAGCCCATCGCCAGGGCGATGACGATTCCTACCGGAAGCCAGTCCATGGGGAGGCTCAGGACTCCTTGACCGCGATGCTCTCGACCTTGTGGGCCACCTTCTCGAACGCGTCAGCGGCGGCCTCGAGCTCCTCGACGACCTCCTTGAGCTTCATGATCGTGAGGGTGTCTGCACCGAAGTCGCCGTTGAACAGCCCGGCCAGCAGGCGACGGTAGATCTGGTCGGCCTGGTTCTCGAGGCGGTTGATCTCGATCCAGTAGCCGGACAGGTCCTTCATCGACCGCAGTCGCGGCATCGCGTCGGCGGTGAGCTCGGACATCCGCGACAGCACCTCGACCTGGTCGGACACGCCGGCCGGGAGGTCACCGATGCGGTAGAGCACGATCAGGTCGACCGCGGCATCCATCATGTCCATGCAGTCGTCGAGCGTGGACGCCAGCCCGTGGATGTCCTCGCGGTCGAACGGGGTGATGAACGAGCTGTTCACCTTGCGGATGATCTCGTGCGTCGCCTCGTCGGCGTCGTGCTCGATCTCGCGCATCCGCGTGGCGACGGCTTCACGCTCCGACGGGTCGACTCCGAGCAGCGTGGTCAGCTCACGGGAGCCGAGCACGAGGTAGGAGGCGGACTTGGCGAACAGGTCGTAAAAACTGTTCTCCTGGGGGGTGAGGCGAAAGCCCACGGTTCTCTCCGGTCACGCAAAGGGGGGATGGCCGTGGACGATGCTACGGGGAAGAACGCGTCAAAGCGCAACTCGGCCGGTCCGCCCCTCGGTCAGGGAGACCGGCTCAGGCGTTCAGCCGCTTCCCGGCGCGGTGCGGGTGCGCGACACCCTGCGCGTCCTCAGGGGACTTCTGGTGCCCGCGTTCGATCCCGAGGGCCTCGTCGATCTCGTCCTCGGTGAGCGGTCGCTCGCTGGCGGACGCGGCTACGACGAGATCGCCCACCAGCTCGATCTCGTTCTGCAGCGCATCATCGGTGAGGTCTGCACCGGCGCGCGGGTCGGTGGTCATAGGTCAAACGCTAACGGAGTGCCGGCGAAACGTGGCATCCAGTTTGCTATCTCTTGACCCGCCATGCCCGGGAACCACCCATCTGGGTCATGCGACCACTCATCATGACTAGTCCAGACCGGCTATGCCGATTGATGGTTGCCAAGCGCACCGAAATCTGCGGCGCGGGTTCGGCTGACCCCACGACCCCAACGTGCCTCCACGCGCAGTCGTGGGTATGCCTCGGAGCCGGCACGCAAAGGCCCGTCACCACCCCTCGGGAGGCCTTCGCGAAGCCGTCCGGAACGTCGCCGCGGAGGGCGAGCGGGCGGCATACCGAGGTGGCACCGAGGTGAACAGTGTGCGCGTCGGGCCGGGAGCGCCTCACGGCACGTGGCCGCTCGTAGCGGCTTGATTTGGGACCCGGGGCTACCGCGGCCCGACGCACGTCCGACTGTAACCCGGGTGGCCCGGATGTTGTTCCCCGAGAGGCGGGTTTGCTTGCCGGCAAGGGGCCGTTCAGATGAGTTCTCCGGCGTGCCAGAGGCGGGCGCCGACCTCGAGGTCCTCGGCCGTGGAGAGCATCGAGGCCGCCCGGCGGGTCTGGGCGCTCGCCGCCTCCGGGTCCTGGACCTCAGTCGTGTGCGCCCGGTCGGCGCGACCGGCCGCGACGACGCGACAGAACGCCGCGGCGCGTTGCAGCGCCACCGCGAAGTCGCCGGCGAACACCCCCCGCAGGATCGAGTCGGTCAGCTCGCGCAGCTCGGCCGGCCCGGGCGGCTCGGCCACCCCCGCCACGGCGTGGTTGACGTCGGTGAACCGGATGCCCGCCGCGTAGTCGGCGCTCGCCTCCTCCGGGCTGCGCTGCACCCACTCACGCAGGGCATAGAGGCGCCACAGGGCCCCGGGGAGGCTGCGGGCGGGGCGGTCGGCCCACAGCTCCGCCACGGTCGACAGGCCGAGCTCGTCGACCAGCGCGACCAACCGCGCCGTCAGGGCGGGGTCGTCGGTGGCGCGGCCGGTGCCGACGAGGACGGCCGCGGTCTCGTGGGCGATCTCGGTCACCTGCGCGGGGTCGGGGACCGTGCCGCCCTGCGCCTCCATGGCCGTGGGGCTGAAGAACGCGGGGCGGCGCGGACCGGGACGACCGCTGGGCTCGTTTTTCATCGCGCCCAGTCTCTCAGGTGGGGCCGACGGCGGCTGGGATCACCGCCGCGGTCGACGGGCTCAGTCGAACAGCTCGCTGAGGAACGACTTCTTGCGACGCTGGCCGTAGCCGTGCTGCCCGCCGTACGGCGCCTTGGACGTCGCGCGGTACGGCGCCTGGTAGCTCTGGGCCGGCGGCTGCTGCCACGCACCCTGCTGCTGCGGGGGTTGCGGGACGGGCGGCTGCTGCTGCTCGGGCGGGGCCGCGGCGGCGGGCTGTTGGTGCCAGGCGTTCTCGGCGGCCACGAGCGCCTCGAGCTCCCCGCGGTCGAGGAACAGGCCGCCACAACCCGTGCACTGGTCGACGTGGACCTGGTTGCGTTCGTAGCTGCGCATGTCGGAACCACACTTGGGACAGGTGAGGGTGCTCATGTCGGGCCAACGGCTCGGGTCGCGGGCGGGTTCCGATCGCCGTGGGTGGCCCGCCTGCCCAGCCGTTAGTCTGTGGCCGGTTCGGCACAGCGGTAGGTATGCCGCGTGGCCGGCCGGGGCCTCTAGCTCAATGGTTAGAGCTGCGGACTTTTAATCCGTAGGTTGTGGGTTCGAGTCCCACGGGGCCCACAAACGTCCAGTTCAGGGCCTTGAAGGGCGCTCTTGGCCCCTCAGAGGGTCCGGAGAAGGACACCGAGCAGGACACGCTCACGAGCCCTTTTCCGTGTCAGGAGCGCGCTCGGCGTCCGGATCGAAGCCCTCCAAGGCCAGGGCGACGCTCGGGTCGACAGCAGGCCTGCCGAGGTAGACGTCCTGCGTCATCGACACCCGGGAGTGCCCCAGCTGGTCGCGATGAGGCGGGCCGTGGCTCCACTTCCGTCGAGCAGAGTCGCCACGGTCTAGCAATAGGAGTGCGGCTTCACCCAGTCGAAATCCGTCCCGGCCCGGACGTCTCGGACGGCCCTGCCGACCACCGGTCCAGCGCCACCAGCGAGACCGCCGCGGAGGCGACCCGGGGGCGACGGATCGCAAAGCGGCCCAGCCGGAACACCGACCGCACCACCAGCAACACGAGCCGGACGACCGCCTCGATGACCGTCGGTATCGGTTCGTCGCTGCCGAACATCGGACCTCTCGGCGCGCTCATCACAAACCCCCGCCTAGGCCGACCGGCGAGCGTCCGAGGCCACAGCCATCACCCGGGACTAAGCCGCACCCAGCGCTGAGTACGCCCGGTAGACGCCGCGCCTGACCTCGTCGTCCGGGGCGTTGACGAACTCCCGGACCAGCTTGACCAGTTCGGTGCGGACCCCGTCGACGCGGGCGACCTCGTGGGTCAGGACAGCGGGGAGGTCCTTCACGTCGGCGTCGAACGCGTCCGCCCAGGCCACTGCCTCCACGGGGCGCATCACGCCGCGCCCTGCTCAGCCGACCCTTGCACCTTGGCAGCCGTCGACCCGTTCGGATTGGCACCAGGTGCGTGCATCCCGTCCGCCCGCAGCGACCAGCCGATCTTGGGCCGCCTTCCCCGGTCGTCGATCCACGCCGTGACCGTCAGGTTCTCGAACTCCACCCGGCCGCAGCTTCTGGCCCTCCACCTTCGACGGGGGCACCGGCTGGACGTCGGCGGCGATCTTCACCGTCACCTCGCCCTGGTTCTTCGGGGCTTCCTCGTCGTAGTCGACGACCCGGACTTCCCACACCCGCAGACCGGACTCCTTGTCCCGGACCCGCACGTCACCGGGTTCCCGACCCTCGGCCTTCGCAGCTTGGATCAGGTCGAAGTCCTCCACAGCCGTGACCGACCCGCGCATCCCGACACCCTCCGGGAAGACGTCCTCGAACCGGACCCGCATCCTCTGCTGAATCGCCATCACAACACCTCTACTTGTCTAGAGCGGCTTTCAACAGAGTTCCAAATGGGCCGCAACCTAGACCAATCTCAGCTGGATCAAGCTTGGGGAGACGAAGCCACGGTTCTGCCGCCTTCCCTGCGCCGTCCAGATCGATGGTCCACACCGTCTGGTTAGTCGCCGCACCGGTTCCATGGAAGTCCGTCAGCGTCGAGGTGGGGACTTCGCGGACCGCCAGTCAGTGATGCGCGGCACGACGCGGCTGTCGCCGTCGCCCAGGTGGATGGTCCGCCTGGACTTAGCTGATGCTTGACAGTCGTGTGTCACCTGACTTTTGACCCGGCTAGGAGCGTGGGTCAGTGACTATGACTGAGTGCCGTAGTTGGCCATTGCGGCGCTCAGGGGCGAAGAGCGCACCTGTTCAGTCGAGGACTGCGGTCGCTTCGACCTCGACCAGATGGTCAGGGGCGTCGAGTGCCGCAACACCGATCAGCGTGGTTGGTGGGGTCGGGGTGACCCCCAGCTTCGCTGCTGCCCGGGAGATCCCTTCCAGGAGCGGGGGCATCTTGTCGGGGGTCCAGTCGACGACGTAGAAGGTCAGTTTCGCCACGTCGTCGAAGGAGCCGCCGGCCTCGGCCAGGGCAGTGCCGATGTTGAGATAGCTCTGCTCGACCTGAGCGGCGAGGTCGCCTTCGCCGATCGTGACTCCCTCGGTGTCCCACGCGACCTGCCCGGCGATGAAGACCAACTTCGAGCCGGATGCGATCGCCACCTGCCGGTAGACGTCGATCTCGGGCAATCCGCTGGGGTTTGCAAAGGTGATGGCCATGCTTCCTGTCTCCTCTTCCTGAGCGCTGGTTGAACTCGTGTCCGCGTCGACCCAGACGCTCGCTCTCTTGTAGTTACTCAGGAACTGTAAGAGAGTGAACGCTGACGTGGAAGAACGCACTTTTCAGTGACTGGAGAACCTGATGGAGACCAAGCAGTTCACAGGCGCGCCCGAGGATGCAGACCTGGCACGCGCGGGTTCATTGGCGCGGGAGATCTTCTCCGACGTCGCCAACAAGTGGGCGTTCCTCATCGTCGAGACTCTGGGTCATCGCACCCTGCGCTTCAGCGAGCTGCGGAAGGAGATCGAGGGCATCAGCCACAAGATGCTCACCCAGAACCTGCGCATGTTGGAGCGCAACGGCTTGGTCGAGCGCACCGTGTACCCCACCGTCCCACCGCGGGTCGAGTACACCCTCACAGAGCCGGGTCAAGCCCTGCGCGCAACGGTCGACGGAATGTGCGGCTGGACCCACCAGTACTTCGGTCACATCGAGGCCGCCCGCCGCCGCTTCGACGCCTGACGCACGCGCCGCCTCCGGCCGACGTCAAGCATCAGCTGACACTCGACTGTCAAGCATCACCCGAGACAGGACAGGACGCGGCAGCTGGGTCGTGAGGACTTTCCTTACTGGCTCAAGCGCGGCTCCGCCGCGAGGCGCGGGGCCCCGCGATGGGGACCCCGCCCCTGTGACCAAAGCACGAGCGCCCAGGGTCTACCCCGGGCGCTCCCCTTGCTGGGCGACTGAGACCTACCATTCGCCGTCCGCGTTGAGGTTCTCCAACGACACCTCGCCGTCACTCCACCAGAGCAGCCACGGGCGCGCCGCGTATTCGTACTCAACGTAGCCCAGGAGAATCGGCCGATTCACCTGGTGGCCCGGATCGATGTAGGGACCAAGCCAAGCCAAGGACCTATCCACAACATCAGGTGACGCTTTGAACATCGAACGACACTCGAAGTGCCACGCGCCGCGCCATTCAAGGGAGGCGCTTGGTGACCAGTCGGGGTCCAGCAATCCACCGAAGTGCGGCGCCCACTCGTGCCGCCAAGGCTCGTCCGCCAGCGGATCCGGCTCTTCCCATCCTGCCTCTTCATAGTCCGGCTCCCACTCCTCAACCGGCTCAACGTTTGGACTGGGCAGATTCGGCGCGGGATACCAGGGGGCGCCCGCTCCGATCGGGCGCTCTAGCGCAGAAAATGCCCCCAACACAGCCGGCGGTGTATCAGCGCGAAACCTGAACGCCATGACAAGCGTGCTGTAAGAACCCATCCCCCACCTTCCGATCGAACCATCGACAGGAACGGTAGCTGTCGCAGCCGACCGAGACGGGGCAGATCGGATAGATCGACCCAACTCCGAACAACGCCGGTTCCCCGAATACCACCTCTCGCCGTGCCCCCGACCCTGCGCTCCACTCTCCGCCCACCTACGAGCAGGACACGAGGACTGTCTTCGCGCTCGGAACAACCACAACCACGCGGTAGCCATCAAGCACGAGAACCGGCACAAAGTCCTCACGGCCGCACGACTGACGGGCACTCCGTAGGTTGTGGGTTCGAGTCCCACGGGGCCCACCAGCGGTGACGGCCGTGAGGTCACCGACGACCCCAGTCGGGACGGAGGCCCGAACCACCCTGCATGGTTCGGGCCTCTTCCGTTTGGGCGGGTCAGGCAGGGCAGCAGACGGGCTGCGGCACGCAACCTGCCGCGTCTGATGGCCGGGGGGTGGCCGGCAGACGGACCTTCTCGCCCGCCTGAGCCAGGGCAGCCTGCCACTGAGCCAGTCCACGGCGGGGACGGGCCGCGCTGGCCTGCGTGACGAGCCGGTGCTGGTCCGCCTCGCGGAGCAGGTCTTCGCGGTGCGCTTCGGCCATCAGGCCGGACAGGTAGGGGTGCATGACGGTTCTCCTTTCAGCAGCACGCCGCAGCGGGCTGCTTCTCCTTGGACTGGGTGGTGGACATGTCGTCGGCCGCGTCGGTCGCGCAGCAGGTCCCGTCGCCGGACACCTCCGACAGGGCGAGGCTGGTCTTGCCCTCCAGGTCGGGACGTGCGTCGTCCTTGACGGTGTAGACCTCCCACGGTTCGCTGCCCGGTCCGGTCACCCAGACCTTGTCCTGGACGGCGTAGCAACAGGTGGTGTTGTCCTCGATCCGGGTGGCGAGCCCGGCGTCGGCGAGACGGTTGGTCGCGGAGGCAACCAGGTCGGTGGACTCGACCTCGACGCCGAGGTGGTCCATCCGGGTGTCCTCACCGGGCTGGCCCTCCAGCAGGACCAACTTGAGCGGCGGCTCGGCGATCGCGAAGTTCGCGTAGCCGGGGCGGCGCTTGGCCGGGGTGGCGTCGAACAGACGTGAGTAGAACTCGATCGAGGCGTCGAGGTCGGCAACGCGGAGGGCCAGTTGAACGCGAGACATGGGGTGCTCCAATGAATAGATGAGTGTCTATGTGTCGTCACCTTGCCACCGTATATCGGCCTGTGTCAATATAGACGCGTGTCTATTTCCGTGATCGAGCTGCCAGTGATCCAGTCCGACCGCGCGCTGGCCTGCTGCGCGCCGCTGGCGCGCGAGCCCATGACGGCCGACCAGGCCGAACAGGTCTCCGGGCTGCTCAAGGCCATCGCCGACCCGGTGCGCCTGCGGCTGATGTCGATGATCCTGTCCCACCAGGGCGGTGAGGCGTGCGTCTGCGACCTCAACGACGCGTTCGACCTCTCGCAGCCGACGATCAGCCACCACCTCAAGGTGCTGCACCAAGCCGGCCTGCTCGACCGGGAGAAGCGCGGCACCTGGGTCTACTACAAGGCGAAGCCCGAGGCGCTGTCGGCGATGAACACCCTGTTCGCCACGGCAGGTCGCCAGCCCTCCTGAAAGCATCTGACTCCCGCCCCAGCGGACACACCCCATGGATCGCGGCACACTCGTCAGATACTCATTGCTCGCTCAGAGCGCGGGGCCGCCCGCGGCCTACCGTTGCTTCAGGACGACTCGACGACCTGGAGGCTGCCGTGGACCCCGAGGAGATCTGCTCGGAGCTGGACCGGGTACGCGCCGACTTTCGAGACCTTGTCGACACAGCCACGATCGCCGAGCTTCGACAGCCGAGTGATGGCACCAAGTGGACCAACGAGCAGCTGCTCTTCCACATGCTCTTCGGCTACCTGCTCGTGCGAAACCTGCGCCTCCTCGTCCTCGCCTTCGCGCGCCTGCCTGATGGCGCCTCAAGACGGTTCGCGACGCTGCTGAACGCCGGCACGCGGCCCTTCCACGTCGTCAACTACCTCGGCTCCCTCGGCGGCGCACGCGTCCTGGGCTACAGCGGCATGGAGCGACTCATGGACAGCGTCATCACTGGTCTGCAGAAATCGCTCCGCCGACAGTCGCCAGCCTCGCTCGACCAGGGCATGCACTTCCCGCTCGGCTGGGACCCGTACTTCAAGGAAGTCATGACCCTTCGCGACGTCTACCACTACCCCACCCAGCACTACGACCACCACAGGCGACAACTCACGCTGGCTTCGACCCGACGCGACTGACCGGGCCACCTCGCCCTCGAGCCGCCGACGCGACGCTCCACCGTCCGCTCACGTCGGGACCGCAGGATCGCCGCTCCGCGGGTCTCCGAGGAACATCGGCAGGGCCTCATCCACACCGGAGACCTCGACCTCGCCCTTGTCGGCGTTCGCCCCCCACAGCTCGGACGTCAGGCGCAGGCGATCGGAGACGACCACATCCTCACCGCGACGATCGCGCGAGATGCCGTCAGGTAGATAACCCAGCTTGCGGGACACACCCTGTGACTTGTGGTTGTCCTGGAACACCTCGGTCGTGGCATCCGTGGCGCCGAGGTGGTCGAAGGCCAACGTCAGGAGGGCAGTGCGAGCCTCGGTGCCATAGCCCTGGCCCTGCCAGCCGAGACCCAGCCAGCTCGACGTGGTGACCTCGCGGTTGACGCGGAAGTCTGCGGCGCGCAGGGAAGCGACACCGATCGCTTCCCCAGTGTGGAGGAACACGCCCAGACCGAGACGCCAGGAGTCGGGCGTCCACGACGCGAGCGCCGACCAGTGCGAGCCGAGCACGGAGCGGGCCCGCTCCTCGGGGCTGCCCTCCGCCCACGGGGTCAGGAACGGCCGCTCGTCCTCGCCATGGACGCCATCGGCAGCCACCCGGGCCAGGGCTTCCAGCTCGGAGTCAGTGGGGAGCCTGAGCACCAGCCGCGCGGTGGACAGGGTCAGGCCGAAGGTCGGCCAGAGGTCGGCGAACATGACCGCCATCCTGCCCAGTCAGGAAGCCCGGGCGCCTCCCGATTCTTGCCCGATCAGGTGCCGGCGCAGGAGTGACCCAGCGCGATGGAAGCCACGATCGACCAAGTGCCGATACCGAGGGCCAGGACCGCGAAGGACGTGGTCGACCACCGCACGAACAGGTAGGCCGTGGCCAGGCCGGCAGGCATCGGCACTCCATCGAGCGCAGCCCGTTGCGCGCGGTGGACGACCAGTGCGATCGCCACGATGACCAGCCCGCCCGCGCCCGCGGCGAGGACGTCGGTCAAGGTCCGTTGGGTACCGGCGAAGAAGGCGAAGACGCCCCAGCCCAGCAGGGCACCGCTCCACACCCTCCTGATGGTCCTCTCGCGTCGACTCGGAGTGGGGCGGCGTTGTGGCGGCGCCCATGCGATCCAGGCCAGCATTCCAAGAGCCACCCCGAGGCCGAACCCCATCAGCGTGCTGACGAACAGCCACTCCGGCCGCCCGGACTCCCAACACGACCCCACGGGCACCAGTGTGCCCGGTCGCACCCGCTCCCCACGGACAAACACGGAAGCGAGCCACGCGGCATACCTCGTGAAAGCGGGGGGTCTCGGCGAGCAGCCGGGAGGCTGTAGCCTTTGGTTAGGTAAGGCTTCCCTTGGCGACGCTGGACGCGTCGCCGGACGACCCCAGGAGAACTCGCGTGGCCCTTCGACGATCCATCCTCGCTGCACTCGGCGTGGTGAGCCTGGTGGCCCTCACGGCCTGCGGCGACGGCACCCTCGAAGCCGGCAAGAACCTCGACCCCGACAAGCTGACCATCTACAGCGCGCAGCACGAGAACCTCACCCAGGCCTGGGCCGAGAAGTTCAAGGCGGACACCGGGATCGACGTCCAGATCCGCTACGGCAACGACTCCTCGATGGGCAACCAGATCGTCCAGGAGGGCGCCAAGTCGCCCGCCGACGTCTTCCTCACCGAGAACTCCCCGGCGATGACGACCGTGCAGGACGCCGGGCTGCTGGCGACCGTCGACCCCGCGACCGAGGCTCAGGTCGGCAAGGCCTACGCCCCGAGCAGCAAGCAGTGGATCGGCATCGCGGCCCGCTCCACGGTGCTGGTCTACAACCCCAGCAAGATCACCGAGGCCGAGCTGCCGAAGTCGATCATGGACCTGCAGGACCCCAAGTGGAGCGGCAAGTGGGGCGCCGCGGCCGGTGGCGCCGACTTCCAGGCCATCGTCTCCGCGATCGTCGCGACCGAGGGCGAGGCCAAGGCAGCGGCCTGGCTCAAGGGCCTCAAGGACGGCGGCAAGATCTACCAGAACAACATCGCCGTGATGAAGGCCGTGAACGCCGGCCAGGTCCCCGTCGGGATCATGTACCACTACTACTGGTACCGCGACCAGGCCCTCACCAAGGCCGGCAGCAAGAACACCAAGCTGCTCTACTTCCGCCACCAGGACCCGGGCGCCTTCGTGAGCCTGTCGGGCGGCGCGGTCCTCAAGGCGAGCAAGCACGCCGCCAACGCCCAGAAGTTCCTGGCCTTCGTGACCAGCGCCGAGGGCCAGAAGATGCTGGCCACCAGTGACGCCAAGGAGTATGCCGTCGGCAACGGCGTCGCGTCCGACCCGGCCCTCGAGCCGCTGCCCTCCTTGCAGGCGCCCGACCTCGACCCGTCCACGCTCAACGGACCCAAGGTCATCGAGCTCATGACGAAGGCGGGCATCCTCTAGGTGGCCCGCTCCGTCGGGGGGACACGCTCCCCCGTCCCGGTCGTGGTCACGAGCCTCGCGGTCGCAGTGCTGTGCCTGCTGCCGCTCGGGGTGGTCGTGGCCGCGAGCATCGACGTCGGGTGGGACGCCGCGCGCACCCTGCTGTGGCGTCCGCGGGTGGCCGAGCTCCTGCGCAACACGACCGCCCTGGTCGTGCTGACCGTGACGGCCACGACCCTCCTCGGCCTCAGCACCGCGTGGCTCGTCGAGCGGACCGCGCTGCCGGGCGCCCGGGTCTGGCGGGTGCTCATGGTGTGCCCGCTCGCCGTCCCGGCCTTCGTCAACAGCTACGCCTGGGTCACCGTCCGACCCGACCTCGAGGGCCTGCGCGGCGCCGTCCTGGTGACGACGTTGTCCTACTTCCCCTTCGTCTTCCTGCCGGTGTCGGCAGCGCTGCGCAGCCTCGACCCGACCGTGGAGGAGACCGCCCGGTCGCTGGGGCTCGGGCCCTGGCGTGCCTTCCTGCGCGCTGTCCTGCCCCAGCTGCGCCACGCCACGCTCGGCGGGATGCTCCTGGTGTCGCTGCACCTGCTCGCCGAGTTCGGGGTGCTGGCGATGCTGCGCTTCCCGACCTTCACCACGGCCATCCTCGAGCAGTTCCAGGTCGCCTTCAGCGACAGCGCCGGGAGCCTGCTCGCCCTGGTCCTGATGGGCCTCTGCCTCGGGCTGCTCACGGCCGACCAGCTCCTGCGCGGCACGAGCCGCCAGGCCCGGGTCGGCCGCGGCGCCGCCCGGCGCCCGGTGCGTGCGGCCCTGGGGCGCTGGAAGGCCCCGGCGCTGGCCCTGATGGGCGGCCTCACGGCGGCGGCCCTCGGCGTCCCCGTCGCGAGCCTGGCCCGGTGGCTCGCAGCCGGGGACCCCACCTTCGATGGGCGGACCTGGCTCGTGACGGTCGGCAGCACTATCGGGTTGGCGCTCGTGGCGGGCCTGCTCACGGTCGTGGCGGCGTTCCCCGTCGCCTGGCTGATCAGCCGGCGCAGGTCCTGGCTGAGCATCCTCACCGAGCGGGCCACGTATGTCGCGTCGTCACTCCCCGGGGTCGTGGTCGCCCTCGCGCTGGTCACCTTGACGATCCGGTACGCGCGACCGGTCTACCAGACCAGCATCGTGCTCGTCGCGGCATACGCGATCCTCTTCATCCCGCGCGCGATGGTGAGCATCCGCGCCTCCATGGCGCACGCCCCGGAGGAGCTCACCCAGGCGGCGCGCGCCCTGGGCGCCGGCCCGGTCCGCACCTTCGCCCGGGTCCTGCTCCCCCTCACGCTGCCGGGCGCGCTGGCCGGCTTCGCGATGGTGTTCATCGCGGTCTCGACCGAGCTGACGGCGACGCTGATCCTCGCGCCGACCGGTGTGCGCACCCTCGCGACGGCGTTCTGGAGCGCCAGTGAGAGCATCGACTACGCAGGCGCCGCGCCGTATGCCGCGGCACTGATCCTCGTGTCGACACCCGTGACCTACCTGCTGCTCCACCGTTCCGATGAGGAGCCTGACCTGTGACCACGCTTCTCGTGCGCGGCGTGCGTGCCACCTATGGGCGCACGGAGGTCCTGCACGGCATCGACCTGGTCGTCCCCTCGGGGTCGACGACCGCGATCCTCGGGCCGTCCGGCTGCGGCAAGACCACCCTGCTGCGCGTGGTCACCGGGTTCCAGCCGCCCACCGCCGGGTCCGTCGTCCTCGACGACGAGACCGTGGCCGGCGACGGGGCGTGGACGCCGCCCGAGCGCAGGCGGATCGGCTACGTGGCCCAGGAGGGCAACCTCTTCCCGCACCTCTCGATCGCGGCGAACGTGGCGTTCGGGCTTCCCCGGGCCGAGCGGAAGGACACCGATCGGGTCGCCGAGCTGCTCGGCCTCCTCGGGCTCGACCCCGGTCTGATGGGACGGCGTCCCGACCAGCTCTCCGGTGGCCAGCAGCAGCGGGTGGCCATCGCCCGCGCCCTCGCCCCGCGACCGCGGCTGGTCGTCCTCGACGAGCCGTTCTCCTCCCTCGACACCGGCCTGCGCGCCGCCACCCGCGAGGCAGTGGCCGAGGCCCTGCACCACGAAGGGGTCACCGTCGTCCTGGTCACGCACGACCAGGCCGAGGCGCTGTCCTTCGCCGACCAGGTGGCGATCATGCACGAAGGTCGCCTCTCGCAGGTCGGGAGTCCCGTGCAGGTGTATGGCGCGCCGGCCGACCGCCGTTCGGCGGAGTTCCTCGGCGAGGCGCAGTTCGTGAGCGGGATCGTGCGCGGCGACCGGGTGGAGTGCGCGCTCGGGGAGC
The DNA here is from genome assembly GCF_001429605.1 of Phycicoccus sp. Soil802. Taxonomy (GTDB): domain Bacteria; phylum Actinomycetota; class Actinomycetes; order Actinomycetales; family Dermatophilaceae; genus Pedococcus. The sequence continues at coordinate 233,113 of NZ_LMSS01000003.1, read as the reverse complement.
TCGCGCTCGACGGCCGCGCGCCAGAGGGGTCGGTCGACGTCCTCGTCCGGCCCGAGCAGCTCCGACTGGTCAAGGCGCCGGGCGGCCGTCGGGCGGAGGTCGTGTCGACGACCTACTTCGGCCACGACGCGCTGGTCACCCTCGACCTCGTCGACTCCGACGGCCATCCGGGACTGCGGCTCACGGCCCGGGTCAACGGGTTGGAGGCCTGGGCTGCCGGCACGCCGGTGTCCGTGGACGTGGTCGGACCCGTGCGCGCCTTCGTCGACGGTCAGGCCGGGACGGTGCCGAGCCCGGGCTGAACCTCGGACCCGACCGCCGCTGGTCGGCGCGACCAGCGGCCTGCGCGCAGGCGGGCCCAGGCCGAAGCAGCCACGCGGCTCGCCACGGTCGAGGTCCAGCCCCAGGCCTTCCAGTAGGCCAGCCCCACGACGAGCGAGGCCACGACGGCGAGGCCGGAGTTCACGGGCATCACGTGCGGGTAGACGACGAAGTGCGTCAGGTAGACGAACAGCGACGCCGACGCCACGGCCGACACCGCACCGACGGCTCGGGCCGGCACCGGGAGCGTCGGCACCCAGATCAGCACGAGCACGCCGGCGATGATCGTCGCCGCCCGGCCGGGCATGGTCGGCCAGAATCCCGGCAGCGTCAGCACCGGGACGGCCGAGACGAGGAGGCGCTGCCACGTCGTCGTGGCCCGGCTGACCGCCCAGCCGGTGGCGAACAGCCACAGGAGCACCAGCGCGTTGGCACCCCGGTAGGGGCCCGCGTCAGGGATCACCACGGCATACCTCGTCAGCAGGCCGAGCCCCACCAGGGCCATCGGCACCGCGAAGGGGTGGCGGCGCTCCAGACGATCGAAGCCGGGCACGAGACAGAGCAGGGCAGACCCGAGGAGCAGCGCCACGAGGGCCTCGATGAACCAGAAGTGCCAGTGCGGCCCCCATCGGGCCCAGTCCCCCAGCACCTGGTTGAGCATGAGGACGTTGCGCCAGTCGTAGGTGCCGACGAAGAGCGCCACGAGCCCGATCCAGAGAGCGCTGGGAGCCCAGATGCGCACGACGCCCTGGACGATCCTCGTCGCCCGCTCCCGGCGCGGTCGGCCGGTCAGCTGGAAGCGGGCGAGGTTGTAGCCCGCGATGACGAGCAGCGTGTGCGCTCCTCCGGGCAGCTCGGCGAGCTTCGTGTGGTTGGCGAGGATGAGGATGACCGCGAGAGCCCGGATGACGACGTTGGTCTCCAGCCGTCGCCAGCGGGGTCGCCGGTCGAAGGTCGGCTGGGTCGTCATCGGGTCCACCAGCTCGGCCGGGGTGAGCCGCTGCCAGTGCGCAGGGAGCGTCCCGAGGACTTCCTCCAGTCGCACGGACACCTCCACGTAGGAGAGTGAGTCACCCCCGAGGTCGACGAAGCTGGTCCGGGCGCTCGCGTCCGGCCGACCCAGGAGGTGACGGTAGAGGGCGACGACCAGGGCGCACCGGTCCGTGCCACCGGTGTCGACCACGTCGGCGACGTCGGCGAGCCGGCTGCGCATCGCGGGGTAGTCGGGCTTGCCGGTGGAGAGGACCGGGATCTCGCACCCGTCGAGGACCACCACTGCGGTCCGCGGGAGTCCGTGCCGCTGCGCCGTCACGGCGAGCAGCGACTCCGCGTGGCCGGGACGTGGCGTCACCAGGCCCAGCCGACCGTCGAGGTCGACGCAGCGCACCGGGGCGCTGTCGTCACCGAGGTCGCGCTCGAGGTGGTCGAGGTCCAGCCGCAGCCCGAGCACCTTCGCGACGCGGCTGCGGCGACCGACGACCCGAACCACGCCGGCGTCGTCCACCGTCCCGAGGTCTCCGGTGCGCAGCTCGTGCACCTCACGACCACGGGCCAGGTCGGCCGGCGAGGTCGCGTAGCCGAGCATGACGTTGGGGCCGGTGTAGACCAGCTCGCCCACGCCCGGCGCAGCCGCCTGGGTGGCGGCCTGGGCGAGGGGCTCGACCCGGAAGGCCCCGCCGGGCACGGCGACCCCGACCGCGTCGGGATGGGTCGTCGCGAGCGCGGGAGACAGCACGGCCATCCGCGCCGTGGCCTCGGTCTGCCCGTACATCGTCGAGAACCGCCAGCCCCGCTCGGCCGCCAGCGCCCGGAACCGAGCCGCCGTCGCGACGGGGAGCGCGCCCCCCGCCTGGGTCAGGGTGCGCAGCCCGGGCAGGTCCAGCTCGGCCAGCCCGACGCGCTCGAGGAGCTCGTAGGTGTGCGGGACGCCCGACAACCCCGTGGCCCCCGACCGTCGGACCAGGTCCCAGTAGCAGGGGTCGACCACGGAGAAGTCGCTGACGACGAGGCTGGCCCCGCACGCGAGGTGGCTGTGGACCACCGAGAGCCCGTAGCTGTAGTGGACCGGCAGACTGGCCATCGCGCGGTCGCGGTCGGTGAGCGAGAGCGCCTGGACGATCGAGGTCGCGTTGCTGTCGAGGTTGTCGTGCGACAGCCGCACCAGCTTGGGCGACCCCGTCGACCCGGAGGTCGTGAGCAGCAGCGCCAGGTCGGGGTGCAGGTCGTGCTCGGGCGCGTCGTCCTGGGCCGTGACCGTCCAGGCCGAACCGGTCCGCTGCACCACGCTCCCCGGGCGGTAGCGCTGGACCAGCCCGGCCACGTGGTCAGGCCGGTCGCCGGGGACGAGCAGCACCACGTGCCCACGGCTCAGGGCGGCCAGGTAGGTGACCAGCCAGTCGACACTGTTCTCGGCCGCCATGAGGACCAGCTGGCGGGTGGCGGGGAGCTGCTCGGCCGCGTCCCGCACGGCGGCTGCCAGACCGACGTAGGTGAGGTCGCCCGTCGGGGCGTACACCGCAGCCCGGTCGCCCCACTCCTCGAGCCGCTCGACGAAGCCGACGCGGGCTCGCACCGAGTCGACGCCGCGAGTGGCGTGGTGGGAGGCGAACGCGAGGGACACGCGGGTGACTATATTAGGGTTGGCTTACCTAACCAAGTCGGCCGGCTCGGGCCAGGGACTCGACCACGAGGGCCCCGAACTCCGCTGGGTAGGTGAAGGGGTTGTTGTGCGATCCCGGCAGCACGACCGCCCGGCTCCAGCCACCGGCCAGGCCTGCGAGCAGGTCGAGCCAGTCGCGTGGCGCGAAGCTGTCGGCCTCACCGGCCGTCACGATGAGGGGCACGGTGAGCAGGCCCACCCGCCGGTCGGTCGGGTGGCGTCGTCCCGACTGCACGATGCGCGCGAGGTCGGTGCGGACCCGGGCGACGTCCTTCAGCACCACGAGCTCCTTGGGCGGGTCCTTGAGGTATGCCGTGAGGGCGGCGGGGACGAGCCAGCGCAGCCTGCGCTGGTCGGGGGTGAAGGTCGGGCCGCCCATCACGAGCGCAAGGTCGGGACGGGTCCGCTGGACCCTCAGCACGGCCTCCAGCGCCACCTGCGAACCGGTGGAGTGGCCGACCACGACGATCGGCCGGTCCTCCTGACGCGAGAGCCAGACAGCGGTGAGCTCGGAAAGCCCGGCGATGGTCGGGACCGCTCTTCGGGCGCGCCGACCACCGTGACCGCGCCAGGCCAGGGTGTCGAGCAGCGCGGTCTCCAGACCCTGGGTGGCCAGGTGGCGGGCCAGGGGCAGCAGGTAGCGCGGCAGCCCCAGCCCGGGGACCAGCACAGCCAGACCGGGTCGGATCGGCCTCGAGTCACCGGGCGTCCGCTGCGAAGGCCTCGGCACTGTCACGGCCTGAGGCGCGAACCTGCGGATCCGCAGCCACGTGCCCTCGACTCGCTCCCACTGCGTCGACTCCAGGACGCCGGACTCCGCGTCGTCACTGCTCATGGGGGTGTGCTCCGCGGCTCGTGGGGCTGGCTCGATGCTCCCCCAGACAACCACACCCGCGGTGCGACACTGGCTTCGTGAGCAACGTCGAGACGCAACCGCAGGAGACCGTCTGCCCCACCACGCCACCCGCTGACGGAGTGGAGATCCTCGAGCCCCGCGACGTGCCCCTCGGCGGGCCCCGCGCGATGACGGTCCGGCGCACCATCCCCCAGCGGCAGCGCTCCCTCATCGGCGCCTGGTGCTTCGCCGACCACTACGGCCCCGACGACGTGGGGGCGACCGGTGGCATGGACGTGCCACCCCACCCGCACACCGGGCTCCAGACCGTGAGCTGGCTCTTCACGGGCGAGATCGAGCACCGCGACAGCCTCGGCTCGCACGCCCTGGTGCGGCCCGGCGCCGTGAACCTCATGACCGGTGGCTACGGCATCGCGCACTCCGAGGTGTCGACGCCGGGCACGACCATCCTGCACGGCGCGCAGCTCTGGGTCGCCCTGCCCGAGGCACATCGCAATGCCCCCAAGGACTTCCAGCACCACGAGCCGACCCCGACCCGCGTCGACGGCGCCATCCTCAGCGTCTTCCTCGGCAGCCTCGCCGGACAGACCTCCCCGGTCGAGACGTTCACCCCACTGCTCGGTGCGGAGGTGACCGTCGACGCCGGCGCGACCGTCGAGCTCGGTCTCGACGCGGCATACGAGCACGGGGTGCTGGCCGACAACGAAGGGCTCACCGTCAACGGCACGGCCACCCCGCGCAGCTCCATGGCCTACCTGCCCACCGACACCCCAGTGCTCCAGCTCACCAACACCACCGGGGCACCGGCGCGTGTGCTGCTCCTCGGCGGTCCGCCGTTCGACGAGGAGATCGTCATATGGTGGAACTTCGTGGGCCGCAGCCACGAGGACATCGTCGCTGCGCGCGACGAGTGGATGGCCCACTCCGCGCGGTTCGGCGAGGTGGAGGGGTATGCCGGTGACGTCCAGCACCTGCCGGCTCCCCCGATCCCAGCCGTGCGGATCCGCCCTCGGGGCAACGCTGCCCGCACCTCCCGGGACTCGTGAAGCAGCTGTTGCGCGAGCGATGGCGGCTCGTCGCGATGGGCGGTGCGCTCGGCGCCCTCCTCCTGCTCGGGTTGCTGCTCCAGCTCCTCTCACCGAGGACCACCGGGGTGGCGGGCGACTGGTCGGCCAAGGCCGTCGACGGTCCGGTGGTCGCCGGGCGTGCGGTGGTCAGTGACGACCACACCGCGCTCGACCTGCGCAGCGGCAAGACGGTCACGCTGGGCTCGGTCCGCGGCGGCGTGGCCTACGTGGCGGACGACCGACTCGTCATCGCGAGCCCAGGACAGGTCGACTCGGCCGGCCTCGATGCCACGACTCGGTGGACGTGGCGGGCGGCTGCCGGTGAGACGGCTTCCCCCGTCGCAGCCGGCGGCGGCAGCACGGTCGTCCTCGCCTGCCCCAGGAAAGGCCCCTGCCGACTCGTCGGGCTCGACCCAAGGGGCAACGAGAGCTGGTCTTCCAAAGGGGTGGAGCGACGCGACCCGCTGCCGGCCGGCCCCCTCCCCCGGGTGGACGCGACCAGCGCAGGCGGTGGCGTGCTGGTGACCGACCCGGCGAGCGGTCGGGCCGCCCTGCAGCCCGGGCGGTCGTTCGTGGCCCTCCCCGACGGACCGGTTGTGACCGAGGTGGTCCAGGACGGGAAGTGCGTCGTCGCCGCCTACGCCAGCGCGGACCCAGCGTGGACCCGCGTGCTGCCGAGCTGCCCGGCGGCCGAGACTCCGCGACTCTCCGCCGACCCCACCGACCCGGCCGTCGTGACCGTCACCTGGCCGTCCACGACCGCCCGCCTCGACCTCGCGACAGGGAGGCCTGCGAGCCCCACGCCACGCAGCAGCGGCACGGTCGTCGCCCGAGGGGATGGCCTGACCGCGACGACCTCCCGGAAGTCGTTGCACACCAACCCGTTTCGGTGGGGCCGGCAGGTCACGATGCTGCAGCTGGTCGACGACCGGTCCGGCAACGTCCGCGCCCAAGTGGTGTCCGACCACTCCCTCGCCCTGCTCCACCTCGACGGGTCGTCCGTCGTGGTGCGCGACGGCGACGAGGTCATCCGCTACCTGCTCTGACGAGTCGCGTGCCCCACGACTACCGCCGCGTGGGGCAGACTGGCCACATGAGTCCCACCCCGGGCAACCGCCCCACCGGCATCGCCGCCTTCGCCCCGATCATCGTCGCCGTCTGCGCGATCGTGATCGTGCGCGAGGTGGTCGAGGCGGTGCTGCCCGACCTCAGCTCGTGGATCGCCTTCATCATCGCCCTAGCCGTCGGCTGGCTCGCCTACGCAGGGGTGGAGCGGTTGTACGACCGGCGCAACGACCGGTCCAACGGTCCGCGCGACCAGTCGTGAGCCCTGCCGGCGGCCCACCGCCGCCCTGTCGGGGAACTACCTAGACTCGACCGCGTGGTCGCCGCCGTCGAACCCCTCACCGCCCCCGTCGAGCCCGACGAGGCCCTGAGGCGCATCGCCTTCCTGCTCGAACGCGAGCGAGCCGGCACCTACCGCGTGGAGGCCTTCCGCAAGGCCGTCGTCACGGTCCGCGAGACACCCGAGGAGGAGCTCCGCAGCCGGCACGAGGCGGGGACCCTGCAGGACCTGGCCGGCATCGGCAAGTCGACCGCCGCAGTGGTGAGCGAAGCCCTGGACGGTGAGCTCCCGGCATACCTGGAGACGTTGCAGGGCAAGGCGAAGCCGCTCGCCAAGGGCGGCGTCGAGCTGCTCGCCAGCATCAAGGGCGACTGCCACTCGCACTCCAACTGGTCGGACGGCGGGAGCCCGATCGACGAGATGGTGCTGACGGCGGTGGAGCTGGGCCACGAGTGGCTGGTGCTCACCGACCACTCGCCCCAGCTCCGCGTCGCGAACGGCCTCACCGCCGAGCGGCTCACCAAGCAGCTCGGCATCGTCGAGGCGATCAACGCCTCGCTCGGCGGCCAGTTCCGGCTGCTCAAGGGGATCGAGGTCGACATCCTCGACGACGGCGCGCTCGACCAGACCGACACCATGCTGGGCAAGCTCGACCTGGTCACCGCCAGCGTGCACTCCAAGCTGAAGATGAACCGGGCCCCGATGACCAAGCGGATGGTCACGGCGGTGTCCAATCCCCGCGTCAACGTCCTGGGCCACTGCACCGGCCGGCTCGTCGAGGGGTCTCGTGGCACGCGGCCCCAGTCCGACTTCGATGCGCGAGCGGTCTTCGAGGCCTGCGCCGAGCACGGCACCGCGGTGGAGATCAACAGCCGTCCGGAGCGGCGTGACCCTCCGGACGACCTCATCCGGCTCGCGATGGACCTCGGGTGCCTGTTCGCGATCGACTCCGACGCGCACGCGCCCGGACAGCTGGAGATGAAGGCCTACGGCTGCGAGCGCGCCGAGGCCCTGGGCATCGACCCCGACCGGATCGTCACCACGTGGGACGCGGACCGTTTGCTGGACTGGGCCGGGGCGCGCGCGTGAGCGAGCTGCTGGTCACCATCGACCTCCAGGCCGCCGAGCCCCCCTATGAGCAGGTGCGGGCCCAGCTCGCCGGCCTGATCGGCCGCGGGAGCCTGGCCGAGGGCGATCGGCTGCCCACCGTGCGAGCCCTGGCCGCAGACCTCGGGCTGGCGGTCAACACCGTGGCCCGCGCCTACAAGGAGCTGGAGGCGGAAGGGCTGGTGACCACGCGGCGACGGGCCGGGACGGTCGTGGCGGCGGGCTCCCAGCCGCTCGACGTCGCCCTCAACCGCAGCGCCGCCGAGTACGCCATCCGGGCCAAGCGAGCCGGGCTCAGCGAGTCAGCGGCCGTCGACCTGGTCCGCGCCGCCCTGCGCGAGGCGCGCGCCTGACCGGCCACGCGGCATACCCTCGGGTCGCGGGGCAGGCGGGGCGCGGCCGCACGGCCCGCGGCGCCCACGGACCCGTTTTGGTTATCCGGGCGGTCTGCCCTTATGCTTTCGCGAGTCCTCGACGGATCCGCGCCTGGCGCTAAACGGCGGGGGGCCGTTGAACTGGTCCCCATCGTCTAGCGGCCTAGGACCCCGCCCTTTCACGGCGGTAGCACGGGTTCGAATCCCGTTGGGGATACGCATCACCAGCACCACCAAGGCCCCGTAGCGCAGTTGGTTAGCGCGCCGCCCTGTCACGGCGGAGGTCGCCGGTTCGAGCCCGGTCGGGGTCGCCCCACACGAAGGGCCCGCACGAGAGTGCGGGCCCTTCGGCATCTCACTGGTTCGGTGCGGGTCCGGGCTCAGCCCCGCGTCCCCGGAAGTCAGCCGGTGTAGTGCGAGGCATCGCCCTCGATCACGCGGCTGCGCTCCCCGGTCAGGCCGACCGGCACGTCACCGGCCACGGTCACCCGGTGGAGCTGCCGCGGCAGGCGGTCGTAGTTGTCGATCGCGTAGTGCTGGGTGATCCGGTTGTCGAAGATGACCAGCTGGTCGGGCTCCCACGCCACTCGGACGACGTTCTCAGGTCGGCTCACGTAGGACTGGAACAACCGGATCAGGTCCCGGCTCTCGGACACCGACAACCCGACCAGCCGCTGGGCGAAGCCGCCCAGGTAGAGACCCTTCTCCCCCGACTCCGGGTGGACGCGCACCACGGGGTGGGCGGTGCGGAAGGCGAGCGAGGTGAACTCCTCCCGGTTCTGCCTGGTCTGCTCGTCGAGGGACTCCTCGGGCTGGGCGTAGTCGTAGTCGTTGGTGTGGATCGCCCAGAGCGAGTCCGCCAGCAGCCGGAGCGGCTCCGGCAGGTCGCGGTAGGCGGCACCGGTGTTGGCGATGAGCGTCTCGCCTCCGTGCGGCGGCACGACCTTGCTCGACAGGGTCGTGGCCTTCGGTGGGGCCTGCACGAAGGTGACGTCGGTGTGCCAGTGGTTGGCGACGCCCTTCTCGCTGTCGACCGGCAGCACGCGCGGGGCGCCGGGAGCGGACGCGACCGTGGGATGGGCAGTGGTGAGCTCACCGAACCGCGCGGCGAACCGCTCCTGCTGCTCGTCCGTGAGCGGCACACCCCGGAAGACGAGCGCCTTGTGCTCGAGCAGGGCCTGGTTGAGGAACTCGACCGTCTCGGCATCCAGCTCGGCAGCGGGGTCGACCCCGATGATCTCGGCGCCGATGCGCCCCGTGAGCTTGCGGACGTCCCGGTCGGTGGCGATGGCGGTCATGCGGCGTTCTCCTTCGTGTCGGCGTGCGAGGGGTGGTGCTGGGTGTTGGGGTTGGCCGGGCGGGCCAGCCCGTAGTGGTCGCGCAGGGTCTGGCCCGTGTACTCGGTGCGGAACAACCCGCGCCGCTGCAGCTCGGGCACCACGAGGTCGACGAAGTCGTCGAGCCCGCCGGGCAGGGTCGGGGGCATCACGTTGAAGCCGTCGGCGGCGCCCTGCTCGAACCACTCCTGGATCTGGTCGGCCACCTGGGTGGCGGTGCCCGCGAACACCCGGTGCCCGCGTCCACCCGCCAGCCGCTCGATCAGCTGGCGCACCGTGAGGCCCTCGCGGGCGGAGAGGTCGAGGACCAGCTGCTTGCGGCTCTGGTTGCCCTCGGTGCCGGCGGCGACCGGGGGCAACGGCCCGTCGAGATCTGCGTCGGTCAGCTCGTGGTCGAGCATGGCCGACAGCTGCGCCAGCCCGTAGGCCGGGTTGATCAGGGCGTTGAGCTCGGCCTCCTTGGCCTTCGCCTCGTCCTCGGTGCGGCCGATCACCGGGCTGATCCCGGGGAGGATCAGCAGGTCCTCGGGCCGTCGTCCGTGCGCGGCGAGGCGTCCCTTGAGGTCGGCGTAGAAGTCCTGCGCCTCCCCGAGCGTCTGCTGGGCGGTGAACACCGCCTCGGCGAAGCGGGCGGCGTACTCCTTGCCCGACTCACTCGACCCGGCCTGCACGAGCAGCGGATAGCCCTGGACCGGACGGCGGATGTTGAGCGGCCCGCGCACCTCGTAGTGCTCGCCCCGGTGGTCGACCGGTGTGATCAGGTCGGTGTCGGCATAGACCCCCGAGGCCTGGTCCGCGATCACCGCCTCGTCGTCGAACGAGTCCCAGAGCGCCTGCGCGAGCTGCACGAACTCGGTGGCCCGCGCATACCTCGCTGCGTGGTCGGGCCGGTCGGTGAGACCGAAGTTGCGGGCCTCGTCCTGCCCGGCGCTGGTCACGATGTTCCACCCGGCTCGACCGCCGCTGAGGTGGTCGAGCGAGGCGAACGCGCGGGCCAGCGTGTAGGGGTGGTTGTAGGTCGTCGACGCGGTGGCGATCAGGCCCACGTGGCTGGTCGACGCGGCGAGCGCGGCCAGCAGGGTGAGTGGCTCGAAGGCGCTGTGCGTGTTGTGTCGCACCTTGCCGTGCAGGGCCACGCTGTCGGCGAAGAACACCGAGTCGAGCCGGCCCCGCTCGGCGGTCCGGGCGATGTCGACGTAGTGCTGGAGGGTCAACGCGCGGGCCGGCTCGACGTCAGGGTGACGCCAGGCCGCCTCGTGGTGTCCGGTGGACATCAGGAAGGCGTTGAGGTGGAGCTCTCGGCGGGGTCGTGCCCCAGGTGTCGGAGACATGGATCTGGTTACCTTTCGAGGAGTTTCGAGTGGGGGTGGCGGCCGGGGCTCAGCGAGCCGCGGCCGCGACGCGCCACCGGGAGAAGTGCCGCTCCAGCCGCACCAGGACCGTGTTCACGAGGAGGCCGAACACCGAGACGGTGAGGATGCCGGCATACATGTCCGGGATCTGGAAGCTGCTCTGGGCGTTGACGATGAGGTAGCCGAGCCCCGCCTTCGCCCCGACCATCTCGGCCGCGATGAGCACGAGGATCGACGACGTGCCAGCCATCCGCACGCCGGTGAAGATCGTCGGCACCGCCGACGGCAGCACGACCTTCTGGAACAATGCGAGGCTGCCCAGTCCGAGCGACCGAGCTGCCCTCACCAGGAGCGGGTCGACGGTCCGCACGCCGGCGATCGTGTTGAGCAGGACCGGGAAGAAGCTGGCGTAGGCGACGATCGAGATCTTGCTGGTCTCGCCGATGCCGAGGAGCAGCACGAAGACAGGCAGGAGGGCGAGCGCCGCGGTGTTGCGGAACGCCTCGAGCAGCGGGGTGAGGAACTCCCGCAGGCCGTCGTACCAGGCGACCACCAGCCCGAGGGCGATCCCCGCCACCACGGCGAGGCTGAACCCCACCGCCGACCGGGTCAGGCTGGCCGCCACGTGTTGCTGGAGCTGCCCGCTCTCAGCCAGCCCCCACCAGGCCCGCAGGACCTCGTGCAGTGGCGGCAGGAAGACCTTGCGGGCCGGGTCGAGCAGGTACTGGGTGCCGTACTCCCACAACAGCAGGAACAGGACCACGGCCGCCGAGCGGCGCACGAGCCTGCCGACGCTGCGCGTCAGGCCATGCCCCCTGGTATGCCGCGCGGGAGCGGTCGGCGTGACCGTCACCGCCGGCGGGGCTTCTGCTTCCAGGATCGCTGTGCTCATCAGGCTGCCCTCTCCGTGCCGTCTGGCTGGATCTTGAGGTGGCCGGCGTCCTGCGCGCGCCGCACCTCGTCGTGCAGGAGCTCCCAGACCTCGTGCCGGTAGTGGACGAACCGGGGGTCGGAGCGCAGGTCGGTGGTCGCCGCACGGTCCCCGAGGTCGATGTCGACCAAGGCCTTCAGGCGTCCGGGGCGCGAGCTCAGCACTGCGACCCGCTGCCCGAGGTAGACCGCTTCCTCGATGCCGTGCGTGATGAAGACGACCGTGGTGCCCGTGGCCCGCCAGATCCGCAGGAGCTCGTCCTGCAGCTGCTCGCGGGTCTGGGCGTCCAGGGCTGCGAACGGCTCATCCATGAGCAGGATCCCGGGCTGGTAGGCGAGGCTTCGGGCGATCGCCACCCGTTGCTTCATGCCCCCGGAGAGCTCGTGCGGGTAGCGGTCCTCGAAGCCTTCGAGGCCGACCAACGCGAGGTTCTCGCGGGCTCGCTCGACTCGCTCGCGGCGGCCGAGCCCCTGCTGCTCGAGACCGAAGGTGACATTGGCCAGGGTCGTGCGCCAGGGGAAGAGCGCGTACTGCTGGAAGACGATCCCGCGGTCGAGCCCGGGACCGGTCACCTCCTCGCCGTCGACGAGGACGCTTCCCCGGGACGGCCGGCTGAGCCCTCCGAGGAGGTCCAGGAGAGTGGTCTTCCCGGAGCCGCTCGGGCCGACCAGGGTCAGGAACTCACCGCGCGGCACCTCCAGCGAGACGTCCTCGAGGGCCACGAGGGTGCGCGCCTGCGGTTGGTCACGGGTGGGCCGCAGCGCGAACTCCTTGCTCACCCCCCTGAGCTCGATGTGCGCGCTCATGATGCGTCCTGGGCGAGCTCGTTGAACTCGTTGGTGTAGAGCTTGCTCGGCTGCAGCTCACCCGCGGTGAGGATGCCGCTGTCGACCAGCCACGGCTCCCAGCGGGTGAAGTCCTCGTCGCTGATCACGCCGCCCTTGCTGGGGATCCCGACGCTCTTCCAGTACTTGAGGTTGTCGGTCTTCTCGTTGCGGCCACGCTTCTCGATGATGCTCGTGAACCGGGCGATGACCTCCGCGCGAGGCGTGCTGCGCTCCCACTCGATCGCCTTCGCGACCCCGGTGACGAACTCCTTGGCGGCGGCAGGGTGCTTCGCGATGAAGTCGTCACGCAGCACGTACTGGCCGCCGTTGAAGGCGCCGAAGAGGGCGTAGTCGCTGAAGAGCGAGCGCAGCCCGCCCGTGGCGATGGCGTGGTCCTGGAGGACCCCGGAGAGCGTGCCCACGTCGACCTGCCCCCGCCGGACGGCGAGCTCGGTGTCGTTGGGCGGCAGCGGCACGAGCTGGACGTGGTCGATCTCCTGTGGCGTCAGCCCGTTCTTCTTCAGGTAGGTGTCGATCACTGCCTCGGCATGCGCGCCGAGGGTGTTGACCGCGATCTTCTTGCCGATCAGGTCCCGGGGGGTGCGGATCGGGCTGTCCTCCTTGACGTAGAAGCCGTTGAAGGACTTGGCGTCCTCGCCGTAGTAGTTCACGACGGCCTTGACCGGCGCGCCAGCCTTGATGAGCTTGACGACCGCGCCGGAGAAGGCACCGCCGACGTCGGTCTGGCCGGTCGCTGCCGACTGGATGTCCTGGGGACCGCTGGTGGTGTTGCCGACCCACTTGAGCCTGATGGTCGGGAAGTAGCCGAGGTCGGCCGCCAGCTCCTGCAGCCCGACCGCGTTGGCCGAGCCCTGGTATCGCACGGTCACCGGGCCCTTGCTCTCGGTGCTCGCCTCGCTCGAGGGCAGCGCGCAGGCCCCCACGAGGGTGAGCGGCAGGACTCCGGACGCCAACGCCACGAGCGGGCGGTGCGGGAGGGAGGAACGATATGTGGTGCGCATCAGGCCACCGCCTCACGCGGCTCGGCACCTGCGGCGACGAGCGAACGGCCGGCCACCGTGTCGAGGAAGACGGCGGTCACCTCGCGAAGCGGACGGTGGGCCACCTCGTCGATCAGCACCTCTCCGCCCTCCGCCAGGGTGATGTGGTCCGCGAGGACGAACCAGCCGGGGGTGATGCTGCTCGGAGCGAGGCTGGCCAGCACCGGGCGCAGGGCGTAGTCGACGACGAGCACATGAGCCGGGGTGCCACCGGTCGCCACGGGCAGGACCACCTTGCCGCGCAGGGCGAACTGCGGGAGGAGGTCGAGGAAGGTCTTGAGGAGACCGCCGTAGGCCGCCTTGTAGACCGGGGTCGAGACCACGACCGCGTCGGCCGCCTCGAGGGCCGCGACGGCCCGGGCGATGTCGGGGTCGTGGGCGTTGCCGCGCACGAGCGGCTCGGCGGGGAGGTCGCGCAGGACGACCGGGACGACGACGTGGCCCGCTCGCTGCAGCTGGCGGGCGATGTCGGTGAGGACGGCGTCGGTCTTGGACGTTCGGTTGGGACTGCTGGAGATGGTGGCTATGACAGCCATGGGACAGGTCCTTTCGGGCAGGGGTCATCACCGGTCCTGCGGCGGAATGCGCAAAACCGTTGCGGGAGAGCAGGATTCGTCAGAGACCGTCGTCTGGATGCAACGACGGGCGCAGAGAGTCGAGGAGACGCGTCAGTGGCGACAGAGCGCGCTGGAGACCCTGAGCAGGTCGACGTGCCTGCGTAGGACACGGTGGCAGGAGCGATCGGCTCGCTGCCTGGATCCGTTGTCCTTCATGGGTTTCCGTCCTCGTGGAGGCCCGAGAGCCGCGCGCTTGCGACAGCCGTGCGACTGTCGCCAGGTCCTCACCCGGAGCACCCCGCCGCGAGTGGGAGGGTTGCCGTCCAGCAAGCCGGGGCTGTGCGCTGGAACTCGTGACCTGAGATGAAGGTAGCCCCTTAGGTATTACCTATCAAATAAGTAGGATATTGCTCTCGCATACTGGGACGACAAAGGGCGTCCACGCACGAAATCGCATGCGTGGACGCCCTTTTCGACGTCTGGGCGGAGCTCAGGCGGTGCTGACCTCGATGGCGATCTTGCCGCGCACGTGACCGGTCTGGCTCAGCTCGAAGGCCTTCGGCACATCGGCCAGCTGGAACACCTCGGTCACGGGCACCGTCAATTTGCCGTCGTCGGCGAGGTCGCCCAGCGCGGTCAGGTCCTCGGCGTTCGGCCGCACCCACGCGGAGATACCGCCGGCCTCGGCCACGGTCCCGTCGGCGATCGACCCGTGTCGGCCACCGTCCTTGAGGACCGCCTGGGTGGTCTCCAGCACGCCGCCGACGAAGTCGGCCACGACGTCCACGCCGTCGGGCGCCAGCTCACGGACCCGCCCGGCCAGCCCATCGGCATACGACACCGGCTCGACACCGAGGCCACGCAGGAACTCGTGGTTGCCCTCGGAGGCGGTGCCGATGACGCGCGCACCGAGCGCGCGGGCGATCTGGACCGCGAACAGGCCGACCCCGCCTGCGGCGGCGTGGACCAGCACGGTCTCGCCTTCCTTGAGCCCCAACCGCGCCAGCAGCTGGTATGCCGTGAGGCCGGCGAGCGGGAGCCCGGCGGCCTGGTGCCAGTCGAGTGACTTCGGCTTGCGGGCGACGGTGCGCACCGGTGCGGTGACGAGCTCGGCGAACGTGCCGCCCTGCACCCAGTCCTTGCGGGCGTAGGCGATCACCTCGTCACCGACGGACCACTCGGGGGTGTCGAGACCGACCGCCTCGACGACTCCGGCGACGTCCCAGCCGGGGATCGCGGGGAAGCTCACGACCAGGAGTCCGTCGAGGTAACCCTTGGCCACCTTCCAGTCCACGGGGTTGACGCTCGCGCTGCGGACGCGGATCAGCACCTCACCCGGACCGACCTTGGGGTCGGGCACATCGGTGAGCTGGAGGGTGTCGGGGTCGCCGTACTCGGCGTAGGTGATTGCCTTCATGCCCTGCGCAACTTCGTTGCACGCGCGGGTATTCCGCTAATGCACCCGGGTGTGAGTTAGCCCGGGCGATCGGCTATGATCCTGCAGTCGCGACGGTCACCCGGGCTTCGGCACGAGGCCGCCGCGATCGCATGTCCGCCGCCACGGACGTGCGACACGGCCAGGTAGCTCAGTTGGTACGAGCGTCCGACTGAAAATCGGAAGGTCGGCGGTTCGACCCCGCCCCTGGCCACCACCGAAGCCGCAGGTCAGCGCTCCGCTGGCACTGCGGCTTCTCTGTGTGCCCACGGCCCCACACACGGGACGGCCGCGCTGGCGCGATGAGCCCCATGTGGGGCGAATCGAGTGTTCGAGTGGGTTTCCACAGGCAGATGCAGCAAACTCGCTGTGTGCAGGATCCACAGCTCGGCCACCTCGGCGCGTCCCCCGGCGCCGACATCGGAGACCTCCGGGACCTCCGCCACGTCAGCAGCCTCGGCGACCTCAGCCGATGGCTCGTCGAGGCGTCGCCGGACGGCCTCTGGGTCTTCGACGACGAAGGTCACACCGTGCTGGCCAACGCCCGCATGGCAAGGATGCTCGGTCGCTCCCCTGAGGAGATGCCGGGGCTGTCGGTGTTCGAGACCCTCGACGAGGAGGGCCAGGCACAGTTCGAGCACCACCTGAAGGACCTGGAGACCAGCCGCGAGAGCGGCAGCAACCTCGAGTGCAGCCTGCTGCGCAAGGACGGCGAGCGGTTCTGGGCCCTGGTCAGCCACACCCCCATCAACGACGACGACGGCCACCACGTCGGGTGGCTGCACCGGGTGACGGAGTACAGCCACCAACGTCGCCTCATCGACACCCTCCAGCGCCGCGAGACCCAGCTCGCCGAAGCCCAGCGGATCGCCAAGATCGGCAGCTGGGAGTGGGACGTCGTCAACGACGTCGTCACCTGGTCGGACGAGCTCTACCGGATCTACGGCGTCACCCCCGATGAGAGCTTTGTGCCCAACTACCAGGGTTTCCTCGACCGGATGCACCCTGATGACCGCGACGTGGCAGCCAACGCGGTCCAAGGGGCCCTGGAGGGGGATGGCCAGTTCGAGTTCGACGCCCGGATCTTCCGGGGAGACGGCTCGATCGCGTGGATCAGGGGCCGCGGCCAGGTCGGCACCGACGAAACCGGCGCGGTGATCCGCATGGGGGGCACGTCCCAGGACATCACCGACACCAAGGACGCCGAGCAGGCCCTGGCGCTGTTGACCGCGATGGCCACCGCCGCCAACGAGGCCACCACGCTCGCCGAGGTGATCCCGCAGATCGTCGGGCTGGTGACGACCCACACCGGGTGGCAGTCGGTGGCCGCCTGGGTCGTGGACGCGGACGACAACCTGGTCCCGGTCGTCGCGGACACGCGTCCGGTCCCGGACGAGGACCTCGTGGAGGCCCAACGACTGGCCCACGAAGCGGTCCGCTCGCGCTCCCCCCACGCCTCGCTCACGACCGAGGGCACGAGCCTCGTGGCGGCGCCCGTCGTGGCCGAGGGCCGGGCCGCCTGCGTCATCGTCATGGACACCCGCGCCAACACTCCCCCGACCGAGACCGACGGCCTCACCGTCGCCCGGGCGACCTCGATCTTCGCGCGGGTCGCGGAGCGCGAGCTCGCCGCCGAGAAGCTCCGGCAGGCGCGCGACAACGCGGAGAGCGCGTCGCTCGCCAAGTCCGAGTTCCTCGCGACGATGAGCCACGAGATCCGCACCCCGCTCAACGGCGTGATCGGCCTGTCCGAGCTCCTGGGGCGCACCGAGCTGACCACCCACCAGCGCCGGCTCGCCGACGGGATCGACGGCGCCGGTCGCGCCCTGCTCGCCCTCGTCAACGACATCCTCGACCTGTCCAAGATCGAAGCCGGGCGGCTCGAGCTCGAGGCGGTCGACTTCGACCCCCGGGCCATCGTCGAGCAGAGCACCACGCTGATGGCCGAGCGGGCCCGCGCCAAGGACCTCGAGCTCGCCGTGACCTGCCTGCCCGACGTGCCGCACGCGGTCTGCGGCGACCCCGTCCGCTTCGGCCAGGTCATCTCGAACCTCACCTCCAACGCCGTGAAGTTCACCTCCAGCGGCGAGGTCGTCGTGCGGGCCAGCGTGGAGTCCACCCACGAGGACGGCAGCACGGTCATCCGGGTCGAGGTCAGCGACACCGGCAGCGGCATGACCCCGGAGGTCAAGGACCGTCTGTTCACCGCGTTCTCCCAGGGCGACAGCTCCACCACCCGCGAGTACGGCGGGACCGGCCTCGGGCTGGCCATCAGCCGCCAGATCGTCGAGCAGATGAACGGCGAGATCGGGGTCAACAGTGAGTCCGGCTACGGCAGCACGTTCTGGTTCACGGCGCGGTTCGCGCCGGCCCAAGAGGTCGACGAGAGCCGGCCGCCGCTCCCCGACGTCGCGGGACTGCGGGTCCTCGTCGTCGACGACAACGAGACCAACCGCTTCATCCTCGAGGAGCAGCTGGCCGGGTGGTCCATCGAGGCCGCCATCGCCGCCTCAGGGGTCGAGGGCCTCGGCCTGCTCGACGACGCCCACCGTCGCAACGTGCCCTTCGACATCGTGCTGCTCGACTACGTCATGCCCGGCGTCAACGGAGAGCAGTTCGCCCGGATGGTCAGGGGAGACGGCCGCTTCGCCGAGACCCGGATCGTCCTGCTGACCTCGTCGATGGACCTCGACCCCGAGGTGCTGTCGTCCGCGGGCATCGACGTGTCGCTGACCAAGCCCGTCCTGCCCTCCGGCCTCCTCGACACCCTGGCCGACGTGGCCGGCGACCGCGCCGGGACGCTCGCCTCCGACGGCAGCGCCGAGGACGCGGCAGGCCGCTCCGGCGGCCGCCCGGCCAGCGGCTCGCGGGGCCACGTCCTCGTCGTCGAGGACAACGAGGTCAACCAGCTGGTCGCCGTCGGCATCCTCGAGAGCCTCGGGTACACCGTGACCGTCGCCGAGAACGGGCTGGCCGGCTACTACGCCTTCCAGTCCGCCGACGGCACCTTCGACGCCGTGCTGATGGACTGCCAGATGCCGCAGATGGACGGCTACGACGCAACTCGGATGATCCGGTCGTTCGAGGACGACCAGTACCGCACCCCCATCATCGCCATGACGGCAGCGGCGATCGCCGGCGAGCGCGAGCGGTGCCTCGAGTCGGGCATGGACGACTTCCTCACCAAGCCGGTGGACGTGACACTGCTGCGCGAGGCGCTCGACCGCTGGGTGCCGACCTCGGGCGAGACCGTGGTCGACGACGAGGCGCCCGACAGCCGTCGGCTCGCGTCGCTGGCCGACACGACGGTGCTCGACGTCGCGAGGCTGGAGGAGCTCCTCGACCTCGACCCCGGCGACCCCTCGATGCTGCTGCGGTTCATCGACCGGTTCGGGCCCAACGCCCGAGCCACCCTCGCCGGGATGCGTGAGGCCCGTGAGGCAGAGGCCCCCCACGAGCTCGGTCGGTTCGCGCACGCCCTCAAGGGGAGCGCGGCCAACCTCGGCGCCACGCGGCTCGCCGAGCTCTGCAAGGAGGTCGAGGACCTCGGCGAGGACGGTGTCGTGGTCGAGCAGCCGGCTCTCGTGGGCGTCGAGCGCGCCCTCGACGCCGCGGTGAAGGCGCTCGAGTCGTTCGCCGTGGTCCTGCGCCGCCAGTCCTGAGGGTTTGCTACCGACAGGACGAAGCCGCCGGTCACAGGGGGAGTGACCGGCGGCTTCGTTGAAAGGGACTTACTCGTGCTGCCAGGTTCCCGTCTGGCTCATGGGCGGGTCTGGGTCCTGCATCGACGGATCACCTTGGGGGTTGGCGACCCGACGTTTCTCAAGCCGACTGCGGGGTGTCCGCATTCACCTGCTGGCCGGCGCTGGTGAGGTACTGGCCGGTGCGGGCGCCGAGCGCCAGACGGCGTCGCACCTCGCGCATCAGCTCGTCGTTGGTGGCCAGCATCAGGGCCTCGTTGTGGTCGATGCCACCCATGACCGAGAGGCCGGAGCCCTCGGCGGCGCGCAGGGCGATCTCGCGCACGGAGACGCACAGGGCCCGGGACAGAGCCAGCATGTCGTCAGGCTGCGGCCACTCCGGGAGGACCGGGGAGTCGAGGATTCCCTCGAGCGTCCACTCGTCCAGGCCCGTCCGCGTGGCGAGCGTCGCGCGGCTCCATCCGAGGACGCGGAGCTGCTCCTGGAGGAAAGTGCCGAGGCTGTTGATCACGATGGCTCCAATGGGGGTTGTGAGGGCTACCCCCTGATAGAAGCGCGAAATCGACCCCCGAAACCATTTTTTTGCCATCCCTTGACCATTGTCTCCTCCGTTCGGCGGACAGTGCCTCCCCCTAACGTGTCGAGCCCAGCTCGCGCCCTACGACGTCGGTATGAGCCCCTGGTTCTGGGGCGGGTGTGCCTGCAGTGGTGGGAGTGGCCGAGAACCGGGGGGCGGGGGCGGGTTGGACCAGGTCCGGGGAGCCGGGGACGGCGGCATACACACCCCTCGCGGACAGGTGCGGGTCGCTGCGGGCCTCCACCACCGTGAGCACGGGTGCCACGCACGCATCGAGGTCCGCGAAGACGGCCACCCACTCGGCGAGCGGCTTCGCCGCGACGCGGTCGGCGAACAGCGCCGCCACCCGGGGCCACTGCTCGGCGTCGAGCTGGGCCGCGCCGACCTCGGCAGGGTCCACGCCCAGTCCACCCAGGAACCGGTCGTAGAAGACCGGCTCGATCGCCCCGACCGCGAGCCAGCGGTCGTCGGCGGTGCGGTAGCAGCGGTAGAACGGAGCGCCCCCGTCGAACAGGTTGGCGCCGCGCGCTGCCGACCACAGCCCCGACCCCAGCATCGACTGGTGCATCGCGGTCATCGCGGCCACCCCGTCGACGATCGCCGCGTCGACGACCTGACCCTGCCCCGACTCGCGGGCGTGCCACAGCGCGGAGACGACCCCGAGCGCGAGCAGCATGCCGCCGCCGCCGAAGTCGCCGAGCAGGTTGAGCGGGGGGACGGGGCGCCCGTCGGCGCCGGCGAAGGCGTCGAGCACCCCCGCGACGGCAAGGTAGGTGAGGTCGTGGCCGGCCAGCGCGGCATACGGGCCGTCCTGGCCCCACCCGGTCATCCGGCCGTAGACCAGCCCGGGGTTGCGCTCGAGCGCGACGGAGGGGCCGAAGCCGAGGCGCTCGGCCACCCCGGGGCGGAAGCCCTCGATGAGGATGTCCGCGCGGTCGACCAGCCCGAGCACGACGGCCAGGCCGTCGGGGGACTTGAGGTCGGCCACGACCGACTGCCGGCCCCTGAGCAGCACGGCATGGGTCGGTGTCAGGTCCTCCTCGGGCCGGTCGACACGCACGACATCGGCACCCAGGTCGGACAGCATCATCGCCGCGAACGGCCCCGGACCGATGCCGCCGACCTCGACGACCCGGACCCCTGCGAGAGGGCCTGGACGGCGCGACGAGTCGGCCCTCGAATCCATGGGACCGACCGTACCGTCGCTCACTCGAGGTGAGCTCACTGGACGAGGCTGCGCGCCGGGCCCTGCTCCCGACGCGCCCCCTCGGTCAGAGGACGTCTGAGAGCAGTGCGCGAACCTCGACTTCGCGGTAGCGGCGGTGGCCGCCGAGGGTGCGGATGGAGTTGAGCTTCCCTGCCTTCGCCCAACGCGTCACCGTCTTGGGATCGACCCGGAACAGGGATGCCACCTCCGCGGGGGTGAGCAACTTCTCGACCTCAGTGGTGCGAGTAACCATGACATAACTCCTAGTGCAGGGGACGTCCTCCAATAATCGGACAAGCGGGACGCTTTGGGAACATTCCAACCGGGTCATCCGATATGGCCCGTTGGGACTAGTCACAGGACCACCCTGTGACCGGCCCGGGGCGCGATCCGAGGGGCTGGGGCGCAATCATGGGGCCTACGCTGGACCTGGCGCGCGATCCGCGCCGACACCCCGCCCCTGCGCCTCACCGAGCTCAAGGAGTCACCACCGTGACCGCGTCCTCGTCGCCCCTCCCCAGCCTGACCACGGCCCCACCCGCCCCCTCCCCCACGGACACCTCCGCGCACGAGCAGGTCGTCTTCTGCCACGACCGGCAGACCGGGTTGCGGGCCATCATCGGCATCTACTCCACGGCTCTCGGGCCGGCCCTGGGCGGCACGCGGTTCTACCCCTACGAGAGCGAGGACGCGGCCCTGGCCGACGTGCTGCGCCTCTCCAAGGGCATGGCCTACAAGAACGCCGTGGCCGGCCTCGACCTCGGCGGCGGCAAGGCCGTCATCATCGGCGACCCGGCCACGGACAAGACCCCCGACCTCCTGCGCGCCTACGGCCGCTTCGTCGAGTCCCTCGGTGGCCGTTACGTCACCGCCTGCGACGTGGGCACCTACGTGGCCGACATGGACGTGGTCAGCGAGACCACCCGGTTCGCCACCGGCCGGTCCGAGGCCAACGGCGGAGCCGGCGACTCGTCGGTGCTGACCGCCTTCGGCGTCTTCCAGGGCCAACGTGCCGCCGCACAGCACCTGTGGGGCGAGCCCACCCTCAAGGGCCGCACCGTGGGCATCGCCGGGGTGGGCAAGGTCGGGCGCATCCTCGCCGGCCACCTCCTCGAGGACGGCGCGCGGGTCCTGGTGACCGACGTCAACCAGCAGGCGCTCGCCGCGCTGAAGGCCCAGCACCCCGAGATCGAGGTGGTCGCCGACACGGCCACCCTGGTCACCTCCGACATCGACGTCTACGCGCCCTGCGCGCTGGGCGGCGCCCTCGACGACACGACCGTCGAGACCCTGCGCGCCACCGTGGTCTGCGGCGGGGCCAACAACCAGCTCGTCAGGGAGGGGGACGGCGGCACCGCCGACCGCCTCCGCGAGCGCGGCATCACCTACGCCCCCGACTTCCTCGTCAACGCCGGTGGCGTGATCCAGGTCAGCGACGAGCTGCACGGCTTCGACTTCGAGCGCGCCAAGAAGGGCGCCACGGCGATCTTCGACCACACCCTCGAGGTGCTCCGGACGGCCGACGAGCGGGGGATCACCCCCGCCGCGGCCGCCGACCACATCGCCGAGGAGCGGATGGCGGCCAAGCAGGCGGCCGGCATCTGGCTGCCCGCGCGCTGAGCGCCGGGGCCTGACCTGCCGTTCCGCGGGTCAGCCCGCGCCGAACGGGTGTTTTCGACGAGGTGAGACGTGGGTCTCGCCACAGAACTTGCGCCGCTCATGTAGCGTTGACCCCACGACATATACACGATTCCCGGGACCGCTCCGCGGAGCCGAGGCACCGAACAGGTGACTCGACTAGGTGATGCCGTCCCGGCAGACGCATGAGGGGGTCACGCCATGGGGCGCGGCCGGGCTAAAGCCAAGCAGACCAAGGTTGCTCGGGAGCTGAAGTACTTCTCTCCCAACACCGACCTGACGGCACTTGAGCGAGAACTGCACGGGTCCTCCTACGCGGAGCCGGAACCTGTTTCCGACAGCTCCGTGGGCGAGGACGAGTACGACGAGTACGGAAAGTGGGCCTCGGGTCAGCGATGACCTGACGACCTGACTGACCACCACCTCATGCGCGGGCCTTCGGGCTCGTGTGTCACCTCCGTCGCGCTGCGGCGTGCGGCCATGTCGCTGTGCCCATCAGGTCATGGTGGCGTGGCGCCTCGGTCGGTGCGCGTGTCCTGAGAGCTACGCTCGCGTCATGAGCACAGACACGCGCGCTGAGACCCAGCGCCTGGGGGTGGAGACCACCGGGATCGAGATCATCGACGAGGCCGCTCGCACGGCCCGTCCGAAGGACCTCTTCTGGCCGTGGTTCGCGGCCAACGTCTCGGTCTTCGGGATCAGCTACGCCGGCTTCGTGCTGGGTTTCAAGATCTCGTTCTGGCAGGCCGTGCTGGTCACCGTCGTGGGCGTCGTCGTGTCGTTCCTGCTGTGCGGGCTGATCGCAATCGCCGGCAAGCGTGGCTCGGCACCGACCATGATCCTGTCGCGCTCGGCCTTCGGCGTGACCGGGCAGAAGGTGCCCGGCGTGATCTCCTGGCTGACCTCGATCGGGTGGGAGACCTTCCTAGCGATCCTGGCCACGCTGGCCACGGCGACGATCTTCAAGCAGCTCGGCTGGGGCGGCGGCACGGGCACCAAGGTCGTGGCGTGCGTCGTCGTGGCTTCGCTGATCGTGGCGGCCTCGGTGGCCGGCTACCACATCATCATGAAGATGCAGTCGTACCTCACGTGGATCACCGGCATCGCGACGATCGTCTACATCGCGCTGACCATCGATGACGTGGACCTGTCCGCCGTCAACGCGCTGCCGAGCGGCTCCACCGGGGCCGTCATCGGCGCCCTGGTCCTGGTCATGACCGGCTTCGGCCTGGGCTGGATCAACATCGCCGCCGACTGGTCGCGCTACCAGCGACGCGACGCCTCGGGCGCCTCGATCGTCGCCTGGAACACCTTCGGTGGGGCGCTCGCCCCCACGGTCCTGGTCATCTACGGGCTCCTGCTGGCCGGTTCCGA
The DNA here is from genome assembly GCF_001429605.1 of Phycicoccus sp. Soil802. GTDB lineage: Bacteria > Actinomycetota > Actinomycetes > Actinomycetales > Dermatophilaceae > Pedococcus. The sequence continues at coordinate 209,387 of NZ_LMSS01000003.1, read as the reverse complement.
CCAGAAGCTGCGCGACGGCATCCAGGCCGACCCGATCGGCACGCTCGCCACGATCCTGCCGACCTGGTTCCTGCTGCCCTTCCTCGTGGCCGCGATCCTCGCGCTCGTGAGCGGCGCGGTGCTCGGCATCTACTCGTCGGGCCTGACCCTGCTGTCCCTCGGTGTGCGGATCCCGCGACCGCGGGCGGCCTTCATCGACGGGGTCATCCTCACGGTGGGCACCATCTGGGTGGTGTTCTTCGCCGAGAGCTTCATCAACCCGTTCCAGTCGTTCCTCATCACGCTCGGCGTCCCGCTCGCGGCGTGGGCCGGGATCATGATCTCCGACCTCGTGCTGCGCAAGCGCGACTACGACGACGACGCCCTGTTCGACGTGCGCGGCCGCTACGGCTCCTGGGACTGGACCTCGATCGGCACCATGGTCGTCGCGACCGTGCTCGGCTGGGGCCTGGTCGTCAACAGCTTCGCCGGGGACGCGTCGTGGAACAACTGGCAGGGCTACCTGCTCGAGCCCCTCGGGCTGGGGAAGTTCGTCGACGACCCGGCCGGTCCCTACTGGGAGGGCAACTGGCCCTACGCCAACCTCGGGGTCCTCCTCGCCCTGGTCCTCTCGTTCCTGGTCACCCTGGTCCTGCGTCGCCGCACCGTCCGTCGTCAGGAGGCCGGCACGTGACCGATCGCCGGTGGCTCGTGGCGATCGACCTGCAGCGCGTCTTCGGTGACCCGACCAGCACCTGGCGTGCCCCTCGGTATGCCGCGGCCGCGGCCAACGTCGCGCGCCTCACCCCCGCCTTCGGCGAGCGGGCGGTGTTCACCCGGTTCGTGGCCCCGGCCACCCCGACCGGGGCGTGGGTGCCGTACTACTCAGAGTTCCCGTGGGCGCTCGAGCCCGCCGACAGTCGGCTCTACGAGCTGACCGACGACATCGCGGCCCTGGCGACGCGCACCGTGGTCGCCACGACGTTCGGGAAGTGGAACGACGACCTGCGCCGGGTGGTCGGCGAGCAGCCGTCGCTCGTGGTGGCGGGGGTGGCGACCGACTGCTGTGTGATCTCCACGGTCCTGGCCGCTGCCGACGCGGGCGCGTCGGTCACGGTCGTGACCGACGCCTGCGCCGGGTCCACCGACGACAACCACCAGAAGGCGTTGGACGTGATGTCGCTCTACGCGCCGCTCGTCACGCTGGCGACCACCGACGAGGTGCTCGGCTAGAAGCCCAGGCCGCCGGCACCGACACCGGTCTGGGCCGCATGGATCCGCGCCAGCTCGCGGGCTGTGTTCACCTGCACCCCGATCGCCTCCTGCGCGCCGTCGCCGCCGTGGTCGACGCCCGACTCCCGCGGCGCTGGGTCGGAACCGTCCCACGCGGCATACCCGCTGAAGAGGCCGAAGGCCGCCTCGGCCTGGTTGACGGCGTCGGCGAGCGCGTGCAGGACGGTCGGGTCGCACGCGTCGAGGAAGGCCCTGGGGTCGCGACGCTCACCGATGCTGACGAGCCGCGCGATCGCGCCGGTGTCGCCCGGAGCCAACCGCTGCCCGGCGACGAGTCCGTCGCGGACAGCGGCCAGGACCAGCGCGCACTGGCTGTCGTCGAGGTGGTCGAGCGCCTCCTGGTGGGCGGCCTGGAGGGCGTCCAGTGGCGCGGTCCGCAAGAGGAAGCGGTACTGCCTGACGGTCTGGTCCTCCGGGTCGTGCGCCTGTGTCCCCATACCTGATGCTAAGGGCTGGCGAGGCTCCGTGGGGCCCCGATCGACGCGGTCTGGGGCGCGACGACGATCATCGGGCTGGTGACCTGGCGCACGACCGGAGCGGTGTGGGCGTGGCTGGGCAGGCGCGGCTCGGGGTCGGACCCGTCCCAGCCGCCGTATCCCTCGAGCAGGGGCTCGGCGTCCGGATGGGTGGTCACCCGGTGGGCCAGGCGCTCGAGGGCGGCCTCCGTCAGCGCACCGGCGATGATGCCGGGGGCCTGCACCTCGGCCGTGCAGAGCAGCTCGGCGAGGCCAGCGATGTCGTCGACGGTGAGCTCGCGCCCGTTGAGGGTGCGGTCCTGGCTGGTCCGGAGGATGTGCGCGCGGATGAGGACGTCGAGCGAGGCGAGCGCCTCGCGGTGGACGCCGACCAGCGCATCCAGGTCAGCGGTGCCGAGCAGGTAGCGGTACTGGCGCACCTGCGGACGCTCCACCGGACCGACCGGCTCGGCAGGCGCGCGACGCTTGAAGATTCCCACGAGTCCGACGGTAGGCAGCACCGGTCTGGATCGGCTCACCCAGAATGCATTGTCGGACTCCTGCAGACGGATGAGGCGTGGGCGGCGTAACGGTGCAGAGTGGACAGCTCGAACACGGCAAACCGGTACGGATCCGCCCAGACGGGACGTCAGGCGTCAGACGCCTCCGAACGCCGCGTCCGGCGAGCTCGGTCCCCCGGTCGCGGTCCTGTAGCTGACGTGACTCGTCAGCACGTCGTGCCAGTGCTCGCCGAAGCCGCCGTCGGCCCACTCCGTCTCGTCCTTGAGGTCGGGCTCGGCGCCGTCCCACGCGGCATACCCACCGAACCGGCCGAACATCGCCTCGCTCAGGATGACCGCCCCGGCCAGCGGGGTCAGCACCGCTCGCGGACAGGCCGCCAGGAAGTCACCCGGCCGGCGGCGCTCCCCGAGCACGATGAGGTGGGCGAGCCGCCGCACGTCGTCGGGGTCGAGGCGCGCGCCGGCGACCAGGCCCTCCTGGACGGCCCGCAGCACGACCGAACGACGCGAGCGCCACATCGGCTCCAGGGCCTCGACGTGGCCTGCCTCGAGCGCGTCGAGGGGCGCGGTGCGCAGGAGGAAGCGGTACTGCCGCACCGTCTGGTCCTCGTCGTCAGGAGCCCACACAGCCCGACGGTAGCCCCGCGGGTCGCCGAGCGGAACCCGTTCGTGAGCCGGCCGGGAGGGACCCGTTCGTCAGCCGGCCGGGTGGTCCCCGACGAGCTGGACGGCACCGCCCTCGACGCCCTTGGCGCCGCGGACCACCTCGTGGGCGTCGTCGACGACGGCGTCCTCGGCTGCGGTCACCTCGCCCAGCGTCCACGCGGGTATGCCGCGTGCCTCCAGCTCGCGCGTGGCCGCGTCGACCTGGTCGGCCGGCAGCATCGCGACGAAGCCGACCCCCATGTTGAGGGTGCGCTCGAGGTCGGCGCGCGGGACCTGGCCGAGCGAGCCGATCGTCGAGAAGACCGCCGGTGGGGTCCAGGTGGAGCGGTCGAGCCGGGCGAAGACGGTGGGCGGGAGGACCCGCGCGAGGTTCGCGACCAGCCCTCCGCCAGTCACGTGGGACAGCGCGTGGACGTCGATCCCGTCGGTGCGGATGAGGTCGAGCAGGTCGGCGGAGTAGACCCGCGTCGGGGTCAGCAGCTCCTCGCCGAGGCTCTGCCCGAAGTCGTCGACATGGCGGTCGAGCTGCCAGCCCGCGGAGCCGATCACCTTGCGCACCAACGAATACCCGTTCGAGTGGAGCCCGCTGGAGCCGAGCGCCAGCACCACGTCGCCAGGCACCACGCGATCGGGACCCAGCACATCGGCATACTCCACGACGCCGGTCGCGGCACCGGCCACGTCGTACTCGTCGGGCTCGAGCAGGCCGGGGTGCTCGGCGGTCTCGCCGCCCACCAGGGCGACCCGCGCCTGCTCGCACGCGGCGGCGATGCCGGTGACGATGGCCGCGATCCGCTCGGGGACGACCTTGCCCGTGGCGATGTAGTCGGTCATGAACAGGGGCTCCGCGCCGCACACGACGATGTCGTCGACGACCATGCCGACGAGGTCGAAGCCGATGGTGTCGTGCCGGTCGAGCGCCTGGGCGATGGCGACCTTGGTGCCCACCCCGTCGGTGCTGGTGGCGAGCACCGGGTGGGTCATCCGGGCGATCGCCGAGGCGTCGAACATGCCGGCGAAGCCACCCAGGCCGCCGAGCACCTCGGGACGGGTGGCCCGACGGACGGACGCCTTCATCAGCTCGACTGCCTTGTCACCGGCCTCGACGTCGACACCGGCGGAGGCATAGGTGATCGGCTCGCTCACCCGCCCAGCCTAGTGCGCTCCGGCAGACGTATCAGACGCGGCCGTGGGACCCTCCTCTTCAGTGGTGCAGGGACCGTTCTCACGAGGGGATCAGCCATGTCCACGAGCTACCAGTTCGACCTCCTGCGCACCTACCGGTACCTGCGGCTGGCCATGGTGCTCCTGGTGCTGCTGCTCTTCGTCTCGGTGATGATGTACATCAACTCGGCCAGTGGCCAGATGCTCCAGTCGATCAGCGCCTCGTACTACACGCCGGTGCGCGCCGTCTTCGTCTCGAGCCTCTGCGCGATCGGGACCTGCCTGATCGTCTACCAGGGCAACACCGACGTGGAGGACGTGCTCCTCAACGGGTCGGGCTTCTTCGCGTTCATCGTGGGGTTCGTCCCGACCCGGCCGGAGGAGAAGTGCGTGTCGTCGGCGATCCCCCAGGACGTGCGCGACGCGATCAGCAACAACGTCACGGCGCTGATGGCCGTCGCCGTGGTCGCGTTCGTCATCGTGGTGGGGATCCAGGTGTTCGCCACACCGGACTCGGAGAAGGCCCTCTCCAAGGGGGCCGGGGCCGCACTGGCGTTCTCGGTCGTGGCCTTCCTGGGCCTGGCCGGGTTCTACGCCTTCAACCGGGGCGCCTTCATGTGCCACGGCCACAACACCGCTGCGATCCTGCTGTTCGTCGCCATCGTGGCGGTCGTGTTCGTCAGCGCTCGCGGCCTGGCCCGCAAGCAGGCCAAGGAGGACGGCCGGCCGGTGCGGGCCCACTTCTGGAACCGCTACTTCTGGGGGTTCGTGCTGATGGTCGTCTCGATCGCCGTCATCGCGATCACCGGGCCGTGGCTGGGCTGGCTAGACCACTGGGTGTTCTGGCTCGAGGCCGCACTGATCGCCCAGTTCGGGACGTTCTGGCTGACCCAGACCCTCGAGCTGTGGCGCGAGCCCCGGCGCGAGGACGCCCCCGTCGCCGGCGCCTGAGGGATCCTCGCCCTCCTCCCGGTTCGATGTAAACCCGCCGGGATTCACCGGCGGGTTTACATCGAATCAGCTGGCTCTGCGGTGCCCCAACGCTGCATGCGCGGCGCAGACCTGGTCCATGAACCGGTCCGGAGCCAGGCGCAGACCCATCAGCGTCATCCGTAGGACCCGATCGCCGCTGATCACCAGGGCGTTCTGTCGGAAATGGTCGTCGGTCGAAGCGACTCCCCACTGGTGCTGCGAACCGTCGATCTCGACGACCAGCCCAACGTCCTCCCAGAACACGTCGAGGTAGGCGCGCATCGCCCCCACCGTCCGGACCGCCTGTCGGGTGGGTTCGGGGAGGCCACGTGCGCGGCACAGCGCGGCAAAGTCCAGCTCCCCGAGGCTCTCCGCTCCGTTGGCGATGTCCTTGGCCACGGCGGGGATGAAGGCACGGCGGGTCCGTCCGCGGACAGCCTTGGCTGCCGCGACGAGCTGGTGACCGGTGACGAGTCGTTGCTGCACCGGCATCACCAGCACCAGCGCCGCCTGACGGTTGCTGACAGCCCAGTGGGCGGCTCGCACCGCTGCTACTGCGGGAGTGGTGCGCGGGACCCCCCCGGCGGCGAGCTCACCGTCGATCCGTCGGACCACCTTGTGCAGGACGAGGTCGTCCACCTGTGGCACGTGGGCGTTGTGCCGCACGGACACGTGGACCCGATCATCGTGGAATCCCGACAGCCCTGCCGCCTGCAGGGCAGTCACACCGTCGAGCACCGCGACGCGGATACCGAGCTCCCAGAGTGCCCGCCACCGACGAGCCTCGGGGCCGAGGGTGGACGTGTGCAGGGCAATCGTCTGGCGACCATGAGGTGCCCATCGCCGTGCCACGACCTGACGGGCGACGGCGTCGCGATCCCAGCCGTGGGCCCGCAGCTCCGCCCGGGACATCACCCCGTCCCTGGCCGACCGTCTGAGTCCGTCGAAGTCGGTCCGTGCTTGTCGGCGCCCTCCCCAACTCATCGCCCGATCTTGGCGAAGCCGCTCGGCCCAGCCGCCGACTTGTCCACACCCTCGCCGGTTCGATGTAAACACGCCGGAGATCACCGGCGTTTTTACATCGAACCGGGGGAAGAGGGGAGGGGAACCGGGGGAAGAGGGGAGGGGACGTCAGGGGCGGGTGAGGGCGTCCTCGGCGCCGCCGCTGACGCCGAGGGACACGCCCTCCACGTCGACGTCGATGGGCAGCGTCTCGAAGAGGTTCTTGCCCAGCCGGCTCGCGTCGGGCAGCTCCAGCGGGTACGTGCCGGTGAAGCACGCGGTGCACAGGGAGTCGCCGGGCTGCTCGGTCGCCGCGACCATGCCCGCCTCGGAGATGTAGCCCAAGGAGTCGGCGCCGATCGACGTGCACACCTCCTCGACCCCGATGCCCGTGGCGATCAGCTCGGCACGGGTGGCGAAGTCGATGCCGTAGAAGCAGGGCCACCGCACGGGCGGGGACGAGATGCGCACGTGGACCTCAGCGGCCCCGGCTTCGCGCAGCATCCTGACCAGCGCGCGCTGGGTGTTGCCGCGCACGATGGAGTCGTCGACCACGACGAGGCGCTTGCCCTTGATGACCTCGCGCAGCGGGTTGAGCTTGAGCCGGATGCCGAGCTGGCGGATGGTCTGCGACGGGGCGATGAAGGTGCGCCCCACGTAGGAGTTCTTGACCAGGCCCTGGCCGTAGGGGATGCCGGACTCCTGTGCGTAGCCGATCGCGGCCGGGGTGCCCGACTCGGGTGTCGGCATCACGAGGTCGGCCTCGACGGGGTGCTCACGGGCCAGGGTGCGACCCATCTCGACCCTCGACTCGTGCACCCCACGGCCGTTGATCGTGGTGTCCGGTCGCGCCAGGTAGACGTACTCGAAGACGCAGCCCTTGCGGTCGGTCTCGGCGAACCGCTGGGAGCGCAGGCCGTCCTCGTCGATGATGATCAGCTCGCCCGGCTCGACCTCGCGGATCAGCGACGCGCCGACGATGTCGAGCGCGGCCGTCTCGGAGGCCACCACCCAGCCGCGCTCGAGGCGACCGAGCACCAGCGGACGGATCCCCTGGGGGTCGCGGGCGGCATACAGGGTGTGCTCGTCCATGAAGACGAAGCAGAAGGCGCCGCGGAGCTTGGGCAGCAGGTCGAGCGCCGCTGCCTCCAGCGAACGGTCGGGGTCGTCGGCCAGCAGTGCCGTGACCAGCGCGGTGTCGGTGGTGTTGCCCCGACCGAGCTCGCCGCCGTCGGCCCCATAGCCCTCCGCACGACGTTCCTGGACCATGTCGCGCAGCTCCGCGGAGTTGATCAAGTTGCCGTTGTGGGCCAGCGCGACCGTCGACTCGGCATGTCCGCCGAGCGTGGGCTGGGCGTTCTCCCAGGTGGAGCCACCGGTGGTCGAGTAGCGGCAGTGCCCGACGGCCAGGTGTCCGCGCAGCGAGGCCAGCGAGCGCTCGTCGAAGACCTGGGACACCAGCCCCATGTCCTTGTAGACCAGGATCGAGCGACCGTCGGAGGTCGCGATGCCGGCCGACTCCTGCCCGCGGTGCTGCAGGGCGTACAGGCCGTAGTAGGTCAGCTTGGCGACGTCCTCGCCGGGGGCCCAGACACCGAAGACCCCGCAGGCGTCCTGCGGGCCCTTCTCGCCGGGAAGCAGATCATGCGAGAGCTGTCCGTCGCCGCGTGCCACGTGCCCCAGTCTCCCACAGTCCCCGGCCCCGACGTCCCCCTGTCCGGGCGCGCCGCACGGGGATCAGGTGCGTCGGTCGAGCAGCACGGCCAGGACGGCCGCCAGCAGCGCGAACAGGGCCGCGCCTGCCACCCCGAGGAAGAGCACGGCGCTGGTCACGCTGTAGTCGTGGCCGTAGGTCGTCTCGTCGTCCCGGAAGTACGCCAGCGCCGACCCGACCACGAAGCCGAGGATGGCTCCGGTCGCGATGAAGGCGACGAAGTTCGGGTAGCGGCGGGTGGGAGGCACGTGCTCACGCTACCCGCGTCACCATCCCGTAATGGGGTCGGGCACCCCATCCGTCAGGCGTGCGAGTACGAATAGCAGGTATGGAACACCACTCACCACCCGGCACCAACAGCCAGCGCGCCAGGTATGCCGTCGGCGGCGTGCTCGCGGCTGCGGCCGGCATGGCGGTGGGTCACCTCGTGGCGGCGTTCGTGAACCCTGCTGCGTCCCCCGTGCTCGCTGTGGGCTCGACCGTCATCGACGCGACGCCAACGCCCGTCAAGGAGTGGGCGGTCCAGAGCTTCGGCACCGCCGACAAGCCGATCCTGCTGGGCAGCGTCACCCTCGTGGTCGTCATCGCCGCCGCGGCGATCGGGCTGGTCTCCAGGACCAAGCCGAGCCTGGCCAACATCCTCGTCGTCGGGCTGGCCTCACTGGCCGGCCTGGCCGCGTGGTTCCGCCCCGCGTCGGCGCCCTTCGACATCGTGCCCGCGTTCGCGACGGCCATCGTCGGCGTCCTCACCATCACCGGCCTGCGGGCCCTGATCCCGAACCTGCCCACGCCCGGCGCCGTGACCAGGTCGTCCAGCTCGACTGCGGCCAGCAAGGGCGACTCCAGGCCCGAGTCGCCGCTGGACCACACGGCATACGCCAAGGGGTCGGCCGGCGCGCCGGCCCGTCGCAACTTCCTCCTCGGCGCCGCAGGGGTCACGGTCGGCGCCGCGACGCTGGGTGCCCTGGGCCACAAGCTCGCCGTTCCGGCCACCGACCCGGCCTCGATCGCCCTGCCCCAGCCGCAGAACACCCTCGAGGCGCTCCCCAGCGGACTCGAGGGCAAGGTCAAGGGCATCACCCGGTTCCGCACGCCGATCGAGGAGTTCTACCGGGTCGACACGGCCCTGGTGATCCCGCGGATCAACGTCGCGGACTGGAAGCTCGAGATCGACGGCAAGGTCGACAACAAGCTCACGATCACCTTCGACCAGCTGCTCACGATGCCCATGATCGAGAAGGACATCACCCTCAACTGCGTCAGCAACGAGGTCGGCGGCCCCTACATCTCCTCCGCGCGCTGGCTCGGCGTGCGGGTGCGCGACCTGCTGGAGCGCGCCGGCATCCAGGACGGCGTCGACCAGATCCTCAGCGAGTCCACCGACGGCATGACCATCTCGACCCCGATCGAGGCGCTGACCGACGACCGCGACGCGATCATCGCCGTGGCGATGGACGGTGCGCCCCTCCCCGCGCGGCACGGGTTCCCGGCGCGACTGGTGACGCCGGGTCTCTACGGCTTCGTGGGCGCCACCAAGTGGCTGACCAGGCTGACCGCGACGACGTATGCCGCGGAGCAGGCTTACTGGACCAAGCGCGACTGGTTGACCGACGGCACCGTCAAGACCCAGGCGCGGATCGACACGCCCGCAGGTCTCGCGACCCAGCCCGCCGGCAAGATCGCGGTCGGCGGCGTGGCCTGGGCCCAGCGCCGCGGCATCACCGAGGTCGAGGTCCGGGTCGACGACGGTCCCTGGCAGAAGGCCACCCTCGGCCCCGACGGCGGGACCGACTACTGGCGTCAGTGGTTCTGGGTGTGGGACGCCACGCCCGGCCGGCACGACCTGACGGTCCGCGCCAAGGACGGCACCGGCGCGTTCCAGACCGAGCAGCGGGCCGACCCGTTCCCTGGTGGCGCCTCCGGCTGGCACTCGATCGTCGTGCTCATCTCCTGACCCGGGAGCCCCCAACCCCTGCGGGCGCAGCTCCCCGTCGGGCCGTGAGCTCGTGGTGGCCGCATGCCGCTAGGACACGAATTCCCAACTGGCAGAAAAAGATTCGAAACGCCCAATCCGCCCTCTGGGCGGGTCCGAATACCGGGTGTCAGAGAGTCCACACCAAGGAGCCACCATCATGCGTCTCGCACGCCGCAGCACCATTGCTGCCTTCGCCCTCGTCCTTCCGCTCGGCCTGGCCGCCTGTGGGAACTCCGGTTCCGACACCACAGCCTCGTCCACCTCGTCCGCGCCCAGCTCGTCCTCGAGCTCGTCCTCCTCCACCACCGAGGACATGACGGCCAAGCCGTTCGGCGCCGGCTGCTCCGCGGTCCCCGCGGACGGCAAGGGCTCGTTCTCCGGCATGGCCACCGACCCGGTCGCCACCGCCGCCAGCAACAACCCGGTCCTGTCGACCCTGGTCACCGCGGTGACCGAGGCCGGTCTCGGCGAGACGCTGAACTCGGCCAAGGACATCACCGTCTTCGCCCCGAGCAACGATGCCTTCGCCGCCGTGCCGAAGGCCACCATGGACGCCGCGATGAAGGACCCCAAGGGTCTGCTCACCAAGGTGCTCACGAACCACGTGGTCCCCGGCAAGCTCACCCCGGAGATGCTTGCCGGCGAGCACAAGACCCTCGGCGGCGGCACCATCACGGTGACCGGCTCCGGTGAGTCGTTCAAGGTCGGCGAGGCCAACGTGATCTGTGGCAACGTGCAGACCGCGAACGCCACGGTCTACATCATCGACGGCGTCCTGCTCCCCGGCTGAGACCGAATCAGCGATGATGGTGCCCATGGCAGCAACCCCCTCAGGTCCTCAACCCTCCTGGGGTGGTGCTGCCGTGGGCACCGACCTTGCCGGCCTCCTCCGAGCCAGCGCCCAGGGTGACGAGAACGCCTTCGCCCAGCTGTACGACGCGGTGTCCGCCCGGATCTACGGGTTGGTGCTCCGAGTCGTGCGGGATCCGGCGCAGTCGCAGGAGGTCGCGCAGGAAGCCTTGCTGGACATCTGGCGCACCAGCGCCCGGTTCGACCCTGCGCGGGGCAGCGCGGTGAGCTGGATGCTCACCATCGCGCACCGCAAGGCGGTCGACCGGGTGCGGTCCGCGCAGGCGTCCACCGACCGCGAGGACACCTACGGCTCACGGAACCAGGAGCGCACCTACGACGAGACGGCCGAGACGGTCGAACGTCGCCTGGACGCCCAACGAGTACGCAGTGCCCTGGACTCGCTCACCGAGACCCAGCGCAGCGCGGTCGAACTCGCCTACCTCGGTGGCTACACGCACACGGAGGTGGCCTCCCTCTTGGGGGTGCCGCTCGGCACCGCCAAGACCCGAATACGCGACGGACTCATCCGCCTGAGAGACAGCATGGGGGTGCAATCATGAGTGCAGACATCCACGGACTGGTCGGTGCCTATGCAGTCGACGCCATCGACGAGCAGGAGCGCATCGCCTTCGAGCTGCACCTCGCCGAGTGCCCCGAGTGCCAGGCGGAGGTCGCCAGTCTCCAAGAGGCAGCGAGCCACCTGTCCCTGATGAGCGAGACCGCGCCACCCTCGTCGATGCGTGACTCCGTGCTGGCCGGCATCCGCCAGGTCCGGCCCCTCCCCCCTCTCGAGGCGCAGTCCGGTGGCCCAGTCGCCTCTGGGCCCGTTGGCGGTTCCTCGCCCACGGCTGACGCGCCGACCCGGACTGGGTCCAACGTCGTCCAGCTCCGCCCCCGCCGTCGGGTCACCGCGTGGCTCGCAGCCGCAGCCGCTGCCGCGGTCCTGCTCGTCGCTGGCATCAGCTGGAGCCCGTGGGACGACGGCACGGGTGGCACCGTCACCGAGCAGGTGCTCGCGGCCAGCGACGCCCAGCGCTACGAGAAGGTCATCGGTGGCGCCAAGGCGACCATCGTGCGCAGTGCCTCCCTGGGCAAGGCGGTCATCATCGCCGACCACATGCCGGCGGCGCCCGACGGCAAGGACTTCCAGCTCTGGCTCGACCAGCCCAACCGGGGCATGGTCAGCGCCGGGGTGATGCCCCACGGGGCGGCCGACACGGTGACCGTCCTTCTCGAGGGCGACGCTGCGACGGCGACCGGCGCGGGGATCACCCTGGAGCCGGCTGGTGGCTCTCCCGCACCGACGACCGCACCGGTGGCGCTGTTCAGCTTCACGTAGCAGCGTCACCTGACCCCACCCGACTTCGGGCCACTCGTGCCGCACCGCAGGGCCATCCGGCCCCTCAGGTGCGAGCTGGGTGGCCAGAAGTGCGTGGGGGCGCGCCTACCGGAGGGACGGCAGGAGGCCGGCGACCTCCTCCAGCACCGCCTCGCTGCCGGCATACACGCCCTCGGCTCTGGGCCAGTGCGTGACGACGTCGGTGAACCCGAGCTCGCGGGCCCGTCCCACCAGCTCGACGAAGAGCCCCACGCTCTCGAGCGAGAACCGCGGCGCCCCGTCGAGCGAGAGGTAGCGGTCCAGCGGCTCGGCCCGTCCGGCTCCCGCCTCCGTGGCGTCGAGCCGGGCCGACAGCTCCACGATCCCGCTCCACCACTCGTCGAGGGTGTCGCCGCCCTTGCCGTAGGTCACCCAGCCCTGGCCGAGCCTGGCCGCCAGCCGCAGCGACCGCGGCCCGTTGGCGGCGACCACGAAGGGCACCCGGGGCTGCTGCACGGACCCGGGGAGCGTGCGGGCGTCGACCGTGCGGTAGTGCGCACCGGCGTGGTCGACGTGGTCCTCGCGGAACAGCCGGTCGAGCACCTCGACGAACTCGTGGAACCGGTCGACCCGCTCCTTGACGGTCTGCTCCTCGCCCAGGATCCGCGAGTCGAGGTCACCGCCCGTCCCCAGACCACACAGGAGGCGACCACCCGAGATGTCTTCCAGCGCAAGGAGATCCCGCAGGAAGACATACGGGTGGCGGTAGTTGGGCGAGCTGACGAAAGTCCCGAGCTTGATCGTCGAGGTGACCGTCGCCGCCGCCGTCAGCGTGGGCAGCGCCCCGAACCACGGCGAGTCCGGCAGACCTGCCCACACCAGGTGGTCGTAGGTCCACGCGTGGTCGAAGCCGTACTCCTCCGCCCGCCGCCACAGCGGGGCGGCCTCGGTCCAGTGGTGTTCGGGGAGGATGGTGATGCCAAAGCGCATGCGGCGAGCGTATGCCGCGTGGTCACCACGCGGCATACCCCTCCTGCCTGCGTGGGAGGCTGGGAGGCATGAAGGCCACCATCCTCAACGCCCCCCGCGACATCCGGGTCGAAGACGTGCCGGACCCGACCATCGTCAAGCCGACCGACGCCCTCGTGCGGGTGACCGCCGCCTGCGTCTGCGGCAGCGACCTGTGGCCGTACCGCGGCATCAACGACGTGACCGAGCCGACGCGGATCGGGCACGAGTTCGTGGGGATCGTCGAGGAGGTCGGCGGGGAGGTGCGCGGCCTGCGCCCGGGTGACTTCGTGGTGGCGCCCTTCATGTACTCCGACAACACCTGCCCGCACTGCCGGGTGGGCATCCAGTCGCGGTGCTCGGCGGGCGGGTTCTGGGGCGGCAACGACCGGGACGGCGCCATGGTGGATGGCGGGCAGGGCGAGTACGTGCGCGTGCCGCTGGCCGACGGCACGCTCGTCTCGACGCGGGAGGTGCCGGACGACAGCCTCGTCCCGAGCCTGCTCAGCCTGTCGGACGTCATGGGCACCGGCTGGCACGCTGCGGTCGCCGCCCGGGTCCAGGAGGGTGACACGGTCGTGGTCGTCGGCGATGGGGCCGTCGGGCTCAGCGGCGTGCTGGCCGCACAGCGCATGGGGGCCGACCGGATCATCGCCATGTCGCGGCACGAGCCACGCCAGCGGATCGCCCGCGAGTTCGGGGCCACCGACATCGTGGAGGCGCGCGGCGACGACGCCGTCAGCGCCGTGAAGGAGCTCACCGACGGAGTGGGCGCGGACGCGGTGCTCGAGTGCGTCGGCACCAACGAGTCGATGTCCACGGCCATCGCGGCAGCGCGCCCGGGTGCGACGGTGGGCTACGTCGGCGTGCCGCACGGGATCGAGTACCCGGTGCGGGACCTGTTCGTGCGCAACGTCGGCATCGCCGGCGGCATCGCGCCGGCCCGTCAGTACCTGCCGCAGCTGCGCGACGACGTGCTGTCCGGGGCGATCAACCCGGGGCTGGTGTTCGACCTCGAGGTGCCGTTGTCCGAGGTGGCCGAGGGCTACGCGGCGATGGACGAGCGCCGGGCCATCAAGTCCCTCGTCCGGCCCTGACGGCGGAGGACCGACACGGTGCAGGACTTCCGGATCGAGGTCGACGAGCACGGCGGGAGCACGGTGCTCGTCGACGGCTATCCGCAGTCCTACGTGAGCCTCGACGACCCCGAGCTGCTGGTCTTCGGCTACGTCCAGCACCTCGGTGCCGTCCTCGACTCGCTCCCCGACGGGCCGGTCGCGGTGACCCACGTCGGCGGCGCCGCGATGACGCTGCCCCGCTACGTGCAGGCGACCCGGCCGGGCTCGCCACAGATCGTCCTCGAGCCCGACGCCCCTCTCACCGAGCGGGTGCGGAAGGAGCTGCCCCTCCCCCGGGGCCACCGGATCCGCGTGCGTCCCCAACCGGGGCGCGAGGGCGTCACGGCCCTCAAGGACGCGAGCGCTGACGCCATCGTGGTCGACGCGTATGCCGAGAGCCAGGTGCCAGCCGACCTCACCAGCTCCGAGTGGTTCGCCGAGGCGGCGCGGGTGCTGCGGCCGGGTGGGGTGCTGGCCATGAACGTGGCCGACGAGCCCGACCACCGGCACGCGGCGCGGGTGCTGGCCGGTCTGGCCCAGCACCTGCCCCACACCGCCGCCATCGCGCAGGTCGACATCTGGAAGCGACGGCGGTTCGGCAACCTCGTGCTGGTCGGGTCGCGACAGCCGCTCCTCCTGGGTTCGATCATCCGCACCGTAGCGAGAGGCGCCTTTCCCAGCACGGTGTTGGAGGGCGGCGCCCTGGCGCGGGCGCTGGGCTCAGGGCGGCCGTTCACCGACACCGACGCGGCGCCCTCGCCCCGGCCGCCGACCGCGCCCGGCGAGTGGCGGATCCGCTGACCGAGCCGCGAGCAGTGCCGCTCGGCTGACACCTGATGGGACGGCCGGTGCGCATCCCGCTCCGAGCGCCGATGATGGGCCGATGCCTTCGCTGACGCTGCCCACGCCTCGCACCCCGGACCCGCACGACGCTCCGGCCCTGCGCTGGGGGATCCTGGCGCCCGGCGGGATCGCCCACTCGTTCGCCACCGCCCTGCGCGCGGCATCCGGGCAGCAGCTCCAGGCCGTCGCGTCCCGGAGCCTGCCGCGCGCCCAGGCGTTCGCCGACGAGTTCGGGGTCACGGCGGCATACGGGGCCTATGACGAGCTGGTCGCCGACCCGGACGTCGACGTGGTCTACGTCGCGTCCCCGCACTCCGAGCACCGCGCCCAGGCGATGCTCGCGACAGCTGCTGGCAAGCCGGTGCTCGTCGAGAAGGCCTTCGCCCGCAACGCCACCGAGGCCCGCGAGATCTTCGAATCCGCGTCTGCTGCTGGCGTTTTCGCCATGGAAGCGATGTGGACCCGGTTCCTTCCGCACATCGACGTCGTACGTCGGTGTCTCGAGGACGGTCTCCTCGGCGAGGTCCACACCGTGCACGCCGACCACGGGCAGCGCCTCTACCCCAACGGACCCGCACGGCTGTCGGAGCCCTCGCTCGCAGGCGGCGCGATGCTCGACCTCGGGATCTACCCCGTGTCGTTCGCCCACTTCGTGCTCGGCGACTTCGTCGACGTGACCGCCAGTGGTCGACGCACCGACAAGGGCGTCGACTCGCAAGCCTCGATCGGGGTCACCAGCAGTCGCGGGGCCATGGGCGTGCTCGGCACGACCATGCTGACGAAGACGCCCACGACGGCAGCCGTGTGCGGTACCGAGGCCCGCCTGGAGATCGACGGCGACTTCTACGCCCCGAAGGCCGTCGTCCGGCTGGTCGGGAACGACGGGACCGAGCTCGACCGGTTCACCAACGCGGACACCCAGCACGGGCTGCACTTCGAGGCTGCGGAGGTGGCCCGCCAGGTCAGCGCCGGGGCGAGCGAGTCACCGCTCCTGCCGTGGGCCGAGACGCTCACGATCATGGACGCACTCGATGACGTCCGTGCCCAGATCGGCGTCCGCTTCCCCGGCGAGTAGCCCGGGGCGAGCACCTAGAAGGTGTCGCCGCGGCGCCAGGCCATCTCCTGCAGCTCGAACGAGTTGCCGTCGGGGTCGGCGAACTCCGCGCCCTTGACCCCACCCCCGAAGTCGTGGACCTCGCTGACCTCGACCCCGCGCGCGACCAGCTCGGCCCGGGCCGCCTCGATGTCCTCGACGACCAGGTGCAGACCTCGGATGCTGCCTGGCTCACCCTGGTAGACCTCGAGCCCCGTCCCGAAGCCGATCGAGCAGCCCGAGCCCTCGGCGGTGAGCTGGACGACCCGGATGCCCTCGGCGGGCTGAACGTCGACGTCCTTCGTGAAGCCCAACGTGCCCTCGTAGAACGCGATGGACCGCTCGACGTCGGCGACGGGCAGCGGGACCAGTTCCAGCTTCATCTGCATGGGTCGACCCTTCTCGGAGTGTTCGGCTGCGGCTGATCGTCGCACGACCCGGCGTCGATTCGTGCCGGGCGGGGTGCGGGGTGCGGGCGTGGGTGCGGGCGCGGGTCAGGCGAGTGGGAGGTATGCCGCGAGGTCGGCCCGGTGGCCGCTCACCCGGAGCGTGCCGGACTCCCAGGCGCCGTCCCAGGTCAGCGCGCCGGTGGCCACCGCGAGCCAGGTCTGGGCGTCGGTCTCGACGACGTTCGGGGGCGTGCCCCGCGTGTGGGTCGTGCCGGTGATGCACTGGACCGCCCCGAACGGCGGGACGCGCACCTCGACGCTGCGCCCCGGCGCGACGACGGAGAGCTCCTCCAGCGTGTAGCGCACGGCGGTGGCCAGGTCAGCCCGGTCGGTTTCCGACCCGTTGGCCCGCCAGACCGACACCGCGGCACGTCCGGCGGCGACGGGAACTCGGCGGCGCGGCGGCATACCGGCATCGTCGCACGGCCGACCCACACTCGATGACGCGCGGCACTGTGAGCTGTTCGGCCTACGAGAATGGGTACTTCTACCCATGGCGGGTGTCGGAGCCCCGACGTACTGTTCAAGGCGGGGACACACAGGGGACGAACGGCCCGGGCGCGCGGGGGATGCGCGACCGGGCCGCTCGCATGTTCCGGCCCTGTCTCCGGTTCGAGGTGATCCACGACCGGAATCCGCTCGCGGATCACCTCGAACCGGAGCGGCGGTCAGCCGCCGAAGACGTCCCGCATGGTCGCGGTGTGCGCCGTGCGCAGCTCGTCGAGCGAGACCGTGAACTGGCCCTGGACGTCGAGGCCGTCGGTCTCGTCGTCCACCACCCCGATCCGGGCGTGGACCTGGCCGCGCGCGGTGCACATGTCGGTGAACCGCACCTCCTCCGAGCGGGGCACCGACACGACGACGCGCGCGGTGGACTCGCTGAAGAGGGCGGTGAACGCGTCGATGCCGTCGCGCTCGCACACCGCGTCGAGCCAGATCCGGGCGCCGGTGCCGTAGCGCATGGTCGCCTCGGCCAGCCCGATCGCCAGACCACCGTCGGACAGGTCGTGGGCCGCGTCGACGAGGCCGTCGCGGCTGGCGTTGACGAGGATCTCGCCGAGCAGCTGCTCCGCGCCCAGGTCTACGACCGGCGGCAGACCGCCGAGGTGACCGTGCACGACGTGCGCCCACTCGCCACCGGCCAGCTCGTTGCTGGTGGTGCCGAGCAGGTAGATGACCTGTCCGGGCGTCTTCCACCCCGAGGGGGTGCGCCGGGCGACGTCGTCCATGACCCCCAGCACGCCGATGACGGGCGTCGGGTGGATCGCGACATCGCCGGTCTGGTTGTAGAAGCTGACGTTGCCGCCGGTGACGGGGATGCCCAGGGTCTTGCAGCCCTCGGCGATGCCCTTGACCGCCTCGCGGAACTGCCACATCACGCCCGGGTCCTCCGGCGAACCGAAGTTGAGGCAGTCGGTCACGGCCAGCGGGGTCGCCCCGGCCGTCGCGACGTTGCGGTAGGACTCGGCCAGCGCGAGCTGCGCCCCGGCGTAGGGGTCGAGCTTGGCGAACCGACCGTTGCAGTCGGTCGACACCGCCACACCGCGACCGGTCTCCTCGTCGACGCGCACCACACCCGCGTCGTCGGGCATGGCGAGCGCGGTGTTGCCGAGCACGTAACGGTCGTACTGGTCGGTGACCCACGACTTGTCGCACAGGTTCGGGGAGGCGAGCAGGGTGAGCAGGTCGGACTTGAGCCCGAGGCCGTCCACGGGACGTCCGAGCGTGTCGGTGCCGTTGTCCTGCAACGCATCGAGGTATGCCGGCCGCTCCAGAGGGCGGTGGTAGGTCGGGCCCTCGTGGGCAACCGACCGCGGCGGGACGTCGACGATGACCTCGCCGTGCCAGGTGATGACGAGGTGGTCCCCGTCCGTCACCTCACCGAGCACAGTGGCCTCGACGTCCCAGCGGTCGGTGATCGCCATGAACTCGTCGAGCTTGCCGGGCTCGACGACGGCCATCATGCGTTCCTGGCTCTCCGACATGAGGATCTCCTCAGGTCGCAGCGAGGCGTCGCGCAGGGGCACCCGGTCGAGCTCGATCTGCATGCCGCCGTCGCCGTTGGACGCCAGCTCACTGGTGGCGCAGGACAGGCCCGCACCGCCGAGGTCCTGGATCCCGTCGACCACGTGCGCGGCATACAGGTCGAGGCAGCACTCGATGAGCACCTTCTCCGCGAAGGGGTCGCCGACCTGCACCGCGGGGCGCTTGGTCGGGCCACCCTCGTCGAACGTCTCGGAGGCCAGCACCGAGACGCCGCCGATGCCGTCGCCACCGGTCTTGGCGCCGAACAGGATCACCTTGTTGCCGACCCCGGAGGCCTTGGCGAGGTGGATGTCCTCGATGCGCATGGCGCCGATGCAGAGCGCGTTGACGAGCGGGTTGCCCTGGTAGCAGTCGTCGAAGACGACCTCGCCACCGATGTTCGGCAGGCCGATGCAGTTGCCGTAGCCACCGACACCCGCGACCACGCCAGGGAGCACGCGCTGCGTGTCGGGGTGGTTGAGGTTGCCGAACCGCAGCGGGTCCATGATCGCGATCGGGCGGGCACCCATGGACATGATGTCGCGGATGATGCCGCCGACCCCCGTGGTGGCGCCCTGGTAGGGCTCGACGTAGGACGGGTGGTTGTGCGACTCGACCTTGAAGGTCACCGCCCAGCCGTCGCCGATGTCGACGACGCCGGCGTTCTCGCCGATGCCGACGAGGAGCTTCTCGCGCATCTCGTCGGTGGTGTTCTCGCCCCAGAGGGAGAAGTGCACCTTGGAGGACTTGTAGGAGCAGTGCTCCGACCACATCACCGAGTACATCGCCAGCTCGGCGCTGGTCGGCCGCCGACCGACGATCTCGCGGATGGTGGCGTACTCGTCGGCCTTGAGCCCGAGCTCGACCCACGGCTGGTCGACGTCGGGGGTCTGCGCCGCGTGGGCGACCGTGTCGAGGACGGGCTTGTCGACCTGGGCGGTCGTGGGGTGCGCAGTCATGCGGTGGCCAGTGCCTTCAGGACGGAGGTGAAGAACGGGAGCCCGTCCGTCGAGGGGCCGTAGCCCTCCTCGATGGCGTGCTCGGGGTGGGGCATCAGGCCCACGATGTTGCCGCGGTCGTTGGTGATGCCCGCGATGGCGCGGTATGAACCGTTGGGGTTGTCCCCGGCATACCGGAAGACCACCCGACCCTCGCCCTCGAGCTCGTCGAGCGTGCGCTCGTCGGCCACGAAGCCACCCTCGCCGTTCTTGAGGACGATGGTGATCTCCTGGCCGGCCTCGAAGTCGGAGGTCCAGGCGGTGGCGGCGTTCTCGACGACCAGGCGCTGGTCGACGCAGTTGAACTTGCGGTGGTCGTTGCGGATCAACGCGCCCGGGAGGAGGTGCGACTCGCAGAGCACCTGGAACCCGTTGCAGATCCCGATCACCGGCAGGCCACCCTGGGCGGCGGGGATCAGCGCGTCCATGACGGGGGCGAAGCGGGCGATCGCACCGCAGCGGAGGTAGTCGCCGTAGGAGAAGCCTCCGGGAAGGATGACCGCGTCGACGCCCTTGAGGTCGGCGTCGCCGTGCCACAGCGTGACCGCCTCGGCGCCGACGGCGCGCACGGCGCGAGCCGCATCACGGTCGTCGAGCGAGCCCGGAAAGGTGACGACCCCGACCTTCACTGGTCGGGGTCCTCGGATGCCCGGACGCTCACGACGTCCTCGATGACGGGGTTGGAGAGCAGCTTCTCGGCCGCCTCCGCCGCCGCTGCGAGGTGCTCGTCGGTCACCTCGCCGTCGACCGTGAGGACGAAGCGCTTGCCCTGCCTCACGTCGGTGAACTGCTCGAAGCCGAGCCGGGGAAGAGCCCCGTTCACGGCCTGCCCCTGGGGGTCGAGGATCTCTGGCTTCAACATGACGTCGATGACGACGTGGCCCATTCGGGTGTCTCCTGGGTTGCAGCGGGGTGGTGCGGGGAAGGGAGCACGCGCAGTCTATCCGCGCCCGGGCGGTGGGTATGCCGCGCGGTCACCTCCCGGACGGACGAGGCTGAACTCGAGCGAAACCCCCTCGGACCGGTCACCGTCCCGGGTCGACCACCCGGTGGCTCGACGCCCTTTCCCGCGGCCCCGCCGAGCGGGACACTCGAGTCATGTCGATGGCGCAACGATCGACCCGCATCGGCGCATGGATGTACCGCCGCCTGAACGGTCGCGCCATGGGCGGCACGGAGGCCGCACCCGTCGTCATGCTGACCACCGTCGGGCGGCGCAGCGGCACCCCGCACTCGACCTGCGTCCGGGCGATCCGGCGGCCGGGCGGCTACCTGGTGTGGGGCACCGGGTCGGGCAGCCCGCGTGACCCCGACTGGTTCCGGAACCTGCGGGCGGCGGGCGAGACCGAGCTGCAGGTCCGCACCGAGTGCCTGCCGGCCTCGGCGCGCGAGCTGCACGACGGCGAGCGGGACGAGGCGTGGAACGACGTCATCCTGGCCACGCTCCCAGGGGTGGCGAAGTACGCCCGCAAGGCTGGGCGAACCATCCCCGTGGCGATGCTGACTCGCCGCTGATCAGGCCGAGAACGTCCGTCCCGTCAGCCGCTCGTAGGCCTCGACG
Source organism: Phycicoccus sp. Soil802 (assembly GCF_001429605.1). Lineage (GTDB taxonomy): Bacteria > Actinomycetota > Actinomycetes > Actinomycetales > Dermatophilaceae > Pedococcus. Next base: position 188,381 of record NZ_LMSS01000003.1, on the reverse strand, counting down.
TACTTGGCGCGGGTGCGCTCGAGGACGTCGCCGGGCAGGGGCGGCGGGGCCTCGCCGGAGGACTTGTCCCACCCGCTCGCGGGCGAGATCAACCACTCGCGCACGAACTCCTTGTCGAAGGACGGCTGGGTGTGGCCGGGCTCCCACTGGTCGGCCGGCCAGAACCTCGACGAGTCGGGGGTGAGGACCTCGTCGGCCAGCACCAGCTCGTCGCCCTCGATCCCGAACTCCACCTTGGTGTCGGCGATGAGGATGCCGCGGTCGGCCGCGATCTCGTTGCCACGGGCGAGGATCCGGGTGGTCAGGTCGCTGGCGCGCTGGGCGGCGCGCGCGCCCACGGCAGCCACGACATCGGCATACGGCATCGGCTGGTCGTGCTCGCCCACGGGCGCCTTCGTCGACGGCGTGAAGATCGGCTCGGGGAGCCGTGAGCCGTCGACCAGGCCGTCGGGCAGCTGCACCCCGCTGACGTGGCCGTCGGCCTGGTACTCGCGGAGACCGCCGCCGGTGAGGTAGGCGCGGGCCACGCACTCGACCGGCAGCATCTCGAGCCGTCGCACCAGCACCGCACGGCCCGCCACCTCGGCGGGCACGTCGGTCGAGACGACGTGGTTGGGGACGAGGTCCTCCAGCTGCTCGAACCACCAGAGCGACAGCTGGGTCAGGACCGCGCCCTTGTCGGGGATCGGGGTCTCGAGGATGAAGTCGAAGGCCGAGAGCCGGTCGCTGGCGACGAGCAGCAGCTGGTCGTCGCGGGGCGCGCCGGAGGCGTCGAGGGGGGCGTAGAGGTCGCGGACCTTGCCCGAGTAGACGTGGGCGTAGCCGGGGAGGTCGACGGGCGCGCCGGGCTGGGAGGACGTCATGGCCGACATCCTCCCAGCCGTCGTCCACCTGTTGCCGCCTGGTGGGTACGAGGGCCGGATTTCGGCGCCACGTGCCCACCTCCGAGCAACAGGTGCCCCCTCTCGGCTTGACTTGAAGTCGACTTCAACTTCCAGAATCTGCCCATGCCCACCGCCACTCCTGACGCCACCCACACAGACACCCCGGCCCGACCCGCCTCACTGCTGGACCGCGCCCACCTGCCGTTCGCCGTGGGAGCCGTGGCGCTGGTGACCCTCGGGGCGTTCGAGAACCGCGCCACCATGACGGTGCTGCCCACCGTCGCCCGCGACCTCGACGGGCTGTGGCTGTTCGGGGCAGCGAGCGCAGCACCCCTGGTGTCGTTCGTCGTCGCCACGGTGGTCGCCGGCGCGTGGGCCGACCACCGCGGGCCGGTACGCCCGCTCCAGGCCGGGATGCTGGTCTTCACCGCGTCACAGGTCGCCATGGCCCTGGCGCCGGGGATGGCCGTCTTCGCGGTGGGTCGGTTCGGGTCGGGGATCGCCGAGGCGCTGATGGACGTCTCGCTCACCGTGCTGCTCGCCCGCACCATGCCCGAGGAGCTGCGGGCCAAGGTGTTCGCCGCCTTCGCCGCGGCGTGGGTGCTCCCGTCGTTGGTCGGTCCGCCGATCGCGGGGCTGCTCACCGAGGTGCTCTCGTGGCGGACCGTCTTCGGCGTGGGCGTCGCCCTGCTGCCGTTCGCGTGGGTCCTCCTGCGCCCGGCCATGCGCGCCGAGGGCGTCGAGCGCGCGGAGGATGCCGAGGGCGGCGAGGGCGTCACGACCCAACCGACCAGCGAGGCCGGGACCGCCTGGACCCCTCGGGAACACCGCGCCGTCCGGGCCGCTGCCCTGGCTGCGGCAGGCCTCGCGGCACTGACCGCGGGCGGCTCGCTGCTGGGCCGCTCCGGCCCCGTTGAGGCACTCGGCCTCGCCCTCGTGCTGGTCGGCACCGCCTGCACCGTGCCGGCCGTCCGCACCGTCCTGCCGGCCGGGACGCTGCGGTTCGCCCGCGGCATACCGGCGCTGGTGGCACTGCGCGGACTCGTCGCCGCAGCGTTCGGCACCGCCGGGAGCCTCCTGCCCCTCATGCTGACCACCATCCACGGGCTGGGGCCCGCCGCCGCGGGGGCGAGCCTCACCGTGACCGGTCTGTCCTGGGCGGCCGGCTCTCAGCTGCACGGTCTCGACGTCGTGCAGCGACGGGTGCCCGCGGTTCGGCGCCTGGCCGTGGGCTTCAGCCTCATCACGGTCGGCGTCCTCGGGCCCGCACTCACGAGCCTCGACGCCCTGCCGGTCGTCATCGGGCTGGCGCTCTGGGGCGTCGCCGGGCTCGGGATGGGGATCGTGTCTCCCACCCTCTCGACCCAGCTGCTGCTCTTCGCCCCGGTGCGCGACCAGGGTCGGATCACGGCCGCCTCGAGCCTCACGGCGTCCGTCGCCCAGGCGATCGGGCTGGCCGCGGCCGGCGCCCTCATCGCGTGGCAGGCTCCCGACCTGCCGGGCTGGTTGTTCGCCACCACGATGACCGCCTGCGCGGCCGTCGGTGCGGTGGGGCTGGCCGCAGCTCGCCGCGCCGCCTGACCTCCACTTCTGGCCAGCCATGGCGCACCGGGCCCACCAAAACAGGCCCGCGTGCCATACCGGTGGCCAGAAGTCCGGATCACCGGGTGGCGGGGGTGAGGCGTCAGCCGACGTGCAGCTCCTCGCGCTCGGCCGCGAGCGCGATGTCGGTGCGGTGGTGCGAACCTTCGAGCTCGATGTGGTCGACGGCCTCGTAGACGCGTTCCCTCGCCTGGGCGAGGCTCTCGCCGAGCGCCACGACCGACAGGACGCGGCCTCCTGCAGACACGAGCGTTCCGTCGTCGCCGCGCCCGGTGCCCGCGTGGAGCACGTAGGTCGTCGGCACCTCAGAGGCCTCCTCGATCCCGGCTATGGGGTCACCGGTGCGCGGCGTGCCGGGGTAGTTGTGCGAGGCCACCACCACCGTCACGGCGTGCTGGTCGGACCAGTGCAGCGCACCCACGCCGTCGAGGTCGCCGCTCGCCGCCGCCTTGAGCAGGCTGCCGAGCGGGGTCTGCAGGCGGGCCAGCACGACCTGGGTCTCGGGGTCGCCGAAGCGGGCGTTGAACTCGATGACCCGCGGGCCACGCGACGTGACGGCCACCCCGATGTAGAGCACCCCGGCGAACGGCGTGCCGCGTCGCGCCATCTCGTCGACCGTGGGCTGCGCGACCCGGGTGACGAGCTCGTCCACCAGCGACCCGGGGGCCCAGTCCAGCGGGCTGTAGGCGCCCATGCCGCCGGTGTTGGGGCCCTTGTCCTCGTCGAAGACCCGCTTGAAGTCCTGGGCCGGGGCGAGGGGGACGACCGTGCTGCCGTCGCACAGGCAGAACAGCGAGACCTCGGGTCCGTCGAGGAACTCCTCGACGACGACCACTCCCCCGTCCTTGGCCAGGCACGCCTCCGCGTGGGCGAGCGCCTCCGCGCGGTCGTTCGTCACGACGACACCCTTGCCCGCAGCGAGCCCGTCGTCCTTCACCACGTGGGGCGCACCCAGTGCGTCGAGCGCGTCGGCGACCTCCTCGAGGGTGGTGCAGACGCGGGCCATCGCGGTCGGTACGTCGGCCGCTGCCATCACGTCCTTGGCGAAGGACTTGCTGCCCTCGAGCTGGGCGGCCTCGGCCGACGGCCCGAAGGCCAGCAGGCCGGCGTCGCGCACGACGTCGGCGATCCCCGCGACGAGGGGCGCCTCGGGGCCGATCACGACCAGGTCGACGGTATGCCGCCGGGCCAGCTCCACGATCCCCTCACCATCGAGGACCCCACCGGGAAGCGCCTCGCAGAGCGCGATCGCGTCCATCCCCGGGTTGCCCGGGGCCACGATGACCGCATCGACCTCCGGGTCTGTGCCGAGGGCCTTGACGATGGCGTGCTCGCGGGCACCGGAACCGATCACGAGAACCTTCACGGGTCCAGCGTAGAGAGTTCGACCCGGGGTGGCCCGACCGGGACGCGGGACGGGCCGACCGGGACGCGGGGCGAGCGGCGCCGGACATGAGTGCGCGGCGCCCCGGGGAGGCAGGGGGGACATCTCCCGGGGACGCCGCGCAGCCGACGTGCGGTCGCCTGGCGGGGGAACCTGCAACCATGCACGTGGGTCGACGTGGTCGACTGGATCAAGAGTGGACCATCGTTGGCCCGTAGGTAAAGCCCGCACGTGTCGGACTTGCGCCATTGACGGAATCTCGCCAGAGGGCAAGCATGTGGGCATGTCGGACGACAGTCGGACGGACGAGGCCACGCACGCGGCGGTCGCGGGGGTCACCGACGCGGTCCTCACCAACGGGCTCAGCCCCGGCTTCGGCGGTGGCCGCGGCTCCAAGGCCGCAACGGGGGTGGGCGCCGGTCTGGACCTCGACGTCGACGTCGACGAGGTGGAGGGCACCGTCACGCGCGTCTTCCTCGCGGTCCTCCAGCACCAGGAGCCCACGAGGTCCCTGCTCATCGCGCAGGGGATGAAGGCCCCCTTGGTCGACCACTCCCTCGACGTCCTCGGCAGCCGGGGCCTGATCCGACTCCGCCCCGGTGGAGCCATCGAGGTCATCCCCCCGGACATCTCGTTGCCCGCCCTGGCCCTCGACTACGAGCGACGGGCTCGCGAGACCCGATCAGCCGCCCATGAGCTCGCGCAGGTCTACTTCCAGGCGAGGTCGGCCTCCCGGACCCCCGACGTCGGGACGGTGCGGATCCTCAACTCCCTCGACGAGATCGCGGCGGTCACGGCGGAGGCGGTCGCTGCCGGCACGTCGCAGATCCGCACCTTCCGTTCGCTCTCACCGCGCACCCGGGCCCTCTTCGCCAGCCCGCTGCACAGCCACGAGGAACCCAGCCGCGGGGTGGGCGGCAACGTGCTCGACTACACCACCGTCTACGACACCGACGTCCTCGAGATCGACGGCGCCCTCGAGATCCTCGAGGCGCGCGAACGGGGCGGCGAGCGCTTCCGGTTCACGTCGGCGGTGCCGTTCTCGGCGGTGATCGTCGACGAGGTGGTCGCCATCGTCGACGTCAGCGCCTTCGACTCCTCGGGTTTCGGCTCGGCGGTGATCCGGGCCCGGTCGATGGTGCTCGCCCTCATCGCCCTCTCCGACCACCTCTGGGACCTCGGGTCACCGCTCTCGATCGGCGGGGTCACCGAGCGCCGAGACCAGCTGATCCTGTCGCTGCTCGCCGCGGGGGCCCCCGACGCGACGATCGCCCGGCAGGCCGGCGTGTCCCAGCGCACCGTCGAACGGCGGGTCAGGGCGCTGATGGACCAGCTCGGCGCGGGCACCCGCTTCCAGGCTGGCGTGCAGGCCGCGCGCCGCGGAATGGTCTAGTGCGCGGCAAGGCCCGTCCTGCTCGCTAGACTCGTGCGTTCTCCGTGTGGGGACAGGCGGCACGACAGCGCCGACAGACGGCGCCGGCAGTGGGCGCCATCAACGACCAGCCAGAAAGCAATGCACCGTGACGGGATCGGACCACTCGAGCACGCAGTCATCGAGCTCCAGGGCGTCCAGCGCCGAGGTCGCCCGTGAGATCGCCATCGAGCAGGCCCACGTGGATCTCGTCTACGCCGAGCTCACCAAGGCCCAGGCGCGAGCCGGTCTCATCGAGGCCGACGGCCTCGCGCGTGGTCGCACCGACCGCACCGGCGACGTGCGCGACGAGGAGCTGACTGGGCTGTTCGAGCGCGATGCCCTCGTCTTCAACGCCGCCCGTCGACGCTCGACCCTCGACACCCAGTACGAAGGCCTCGTGTTCGGCCGGCTCGACCTCGACCACGCCCTGTCCGACGAGGGCAAGGCCGCCGACCGCGAGACGCGCTACATCGGCCGGCTCGGGGTGCGCGACGACGACTACGAGCCCCTGGTGGTCGACTGGCGCGCTCCCGCCGCCGCCGCCTTCTACCGCGCCACCCCGGTCGAGCCCATGGACGTGCTGCGCCGCCGGGTGCTGCGCTGCAAGGGCCCCGACGTCGTGGGGGTCGAGGACGACCTCATGGTCCCCGAGGCACCCGACGACCTCGTCGTGGTCGGCGACGGCGCGCTCCTGGCCGCGCTGACCCGCAGCCGCGGCGCCCAGATGCGCGACATCGTCGCGACGATCCAGCGCCACCAGGACGAGGCCATCCGCGCCTCGGCCCGTGGCATCACCGAGATCACCGGCGGACCGGGCACCGGCAAGACCGTCGTCGCCCTCCACCGCGCGGCCTACCTGCTCTACTCCGACCGGCGCCGGTTCGAGTCCGGCGGCATCCTCGTCGTCGGCCCCTCCTCCGCCTACACGGCATACATCGAGCGGGTGCTCCCCTCGCTCGGCGAGGAGTCGGTCGTCCTGCGCTCGCTCGGCGACGTCGTCGACGGCGTCACCGCCACGCGGCTGGACACCCCGGAAGCCGCCGCCATCAAGGGCTCGCTGGGGATCCGCCGCCTGCTCGCCCGCGCTGCGGCCGACGCACCCCCGGACGCCCCCCAGTCGTTCCGGGCCTTCGTCAACGGCAAGGCGGTCCGGGTCGACGCCCCGGTCCTCGACCGCATCCGGGCCCAGGTGCTGCGCAACCACCAGCGCAACCTGTCGGCCAAGGCCGTCCAGAGCGCCCTGGCCGAAGCGGCCTGGGCCAGCGTGCGCGACGGCGACCGGGCCGAGTTCATGGACCGCTTCGAGGACCACCTCGAGGTCGACGCCTTCCTCGCCGCCTGGTGGCCGCAGGTCGACCCGCGCGAGGTGCTGCTCTGGCTCGCGGACCCCGAGCGGGCCCGCCAGCACGGCCACGGTGTGCTGTCGCCACAGGAGTGCGACGTGTTCGCCGCCTCGATGCAGCACGCCCTCGAGCTCGGCAGCTGGTCGGCCGCCGACGCCGCCCTCATCGACGACCTCGCCGCGCGGCTCGGTCCGGTGCAGGACGGACCCGCCGAGGAGCGCGGGTTCTACGAGATCGAGGAGTTCGAGGACGTCTCGCAGTTCGGCGTCGCCGAGGTGCGGGCCGGGGTCGACTCCCGAGCGGTCGGCACGAAGTCGTCGCGTACCGCCCCCACCGACCCCCGTGAGCTGCTGCTGCAGGGTCGCATCGAGGGCCCCGGCGAGTACGCCCACGTCCTCGTCGACGAGGCCCAGGACCTGTCGCCGATGCAGTGGCGCATGCTCGGCCGCCGGGGTCGCTACTCGTCGTGGACCGTGGTCGGCGACGCAGCCCAGGCGTCGTGGCCCGATGCCGTCGAGGCAGGCCGGGCCCGGGAGGAGGCGTTCGGCACCCAGGAGCGCCGGCTCTTCCACATGGACACCAACTACCGCAACGCGCGGGAGATCTTCGACTACGCGGCCAAGGTCGTGCGGGCCCACGTGCCCGACGCCGACATCCCCCGGGCGGTCCGGGAGACCGGCGTCGACCCGGTCGACGTCACCGTCGCCCCGGGCGGCTGGTTCGCCGCCGCCACGGCGGCCGTCGAGTCACTCCTCGACGAGGTGGAGGGTTCGATCGCCGTCATCACCCCGGCGAGGTATGCCGCGGAGCTGGCCGAGCTGGGCTCGCTCAGCGACCGGGTCGGAGTCATCGACCCGATGTCCACGAAGGGCCTCGAGTACGACGCCACGGTCATCGTCGACCCCGATGAGATCGCCGCGGAGTCACCCGGCGGGGTGCGGGTCCTCTACGTCGCACTCACCCGGGCTGCCCACCGCATGACCGTCCTGCGCCCGGCCTGATCCCCACCCCGTCGCCAGCCCATGCACAAGGCGAGCTGGCGCCGTCAGGACTGGATGGTCCTGAACACTGCCCGCCACGGGTCGGCCGTGTCGCTCGCCAGAAGCGTTGCACCCGAACGGATCTCGTGGCTGACTCGGGCACACTCGGCCTCGGCAGCGGCCACCAGCTCGGGCGGGTAGCCGTAGGCGACCTGGTGCTCCGCGAACTCGTCCTCGTCGTCGACGTACCAGCTGCCGTCGAACCGGCGGATCACGTCGAGGTCGAGGTCGACCGCGGTCACGAGGTCACCGTCCCAGACCGGTGGGGTGGTGATGTCGACGTAGAGCTCGAAGGCCTGCTCGGGGTGCTCGGTGTAGAACATCGCCGTCATGCCCCGGTCGGGCGGGACGAGGAGGACGTTGTCGGTGACGCTCACGAACGACTTCGGCCCGCCGGCCCACTGGTTGCCGACCGGGTCACCGAGCCAGTCGCCGTGCTCGTCGGCACCGAGGTAGACGAGCTCGGCGCCGTGGTGCCGCTTGCCGCCCCACTTCGTGAACCGCACGCGCACCGAGGAGCCGGGCGCGGGCCTCGCCCGGCCCACCCGTTCAGGCGCCGAGCAGCGAGTGCCGGCTGATGATCTCGTCGCGTCCCGGTCCGACCCCGATCGCCGACACGCGGGCGCCGATGAGCTCCTCGAGGCGCAGCACATAGGCCTGCGCGTTGGCGGGGAGCTCCTCGAAGGTGCGGCAGGTCGAGATGTCCTCCCACCAGCCGGGCAGGTCCTCGTAGATCGGCTTGGCGTGGTGGAAGTCGGTCTGGTTGACCGGCATCTCGTCGTGCCGCACCCCGTCGACGTCGTAGGCGACGCAGATCGGGATGGTGTCCAGCCCGGTGAGCACGTCGAGCTTGGTCACGACGAAGTCGGTGACGCCGTTGATGCGGGTCGCGTAGCGACCGACCACGGTGTCGACCCAGCCGCAGCGGCGCGGGCGGCCGGTCGTGGTGCCGAACTCGGCCCCGGTCTTGCGCAGGAACTCGCCGTTGGCGTCGTTCAGCTCGGTCGGGAACGGGCCCTCACCGACGCGGGTCGAGTAGGCCTTGAGGATCGCGATGACCGTGGAGACGCGGGTCGGCGGGATGCCGGACCCGGTGCAGGCTCCCCCAGCGGTGGCGCTGGACGACGTGACGAACGGGTAGGTGCCGTGGTCGACGTCGAGCAGGGTCGCCTGACCGGCCTCGAGGAGCACCGTCTTGCCCTCGTTGAGGGCCTGCTCGAGCACCAGGGAGGTGTCGGCGACCATGGGACGCAACCGCTCGGCATACCCGAGCAGCTCGTCCATCACCTCGTCGACCTCGACGGCACGCCGGTTGTAGATCTTGGCGAGGATCTGGTTCTTGTAGGCCAGCGCCGCCTCGACCTTCTGGCGCAGGATCTTCTCGTCGAAGAGGTCCTGTACGCGGATGCCGTTGCGCGCCATCTTGTCGGCGTAGGTCGGACCGATCCCGCGACCGGTCGTGCCGATCTTGCGCGAGCCCAGGAACCGCTCGGTCACCTTGTCGAGCACCCGGTTGTAGGGCGCGATGATGTGGGCGTTCGCGCTGACCAGCAGGCGCGACGTGTCGACACCGCGGGCCTCGAGGCCGTCGAGCTCCTCGAAGAGCACGGCCAGGTCGACCACGACGCCGTTGCCGATGATCGGGGTGCAGGTCGGCGTGAGGATGCCCGACGGGAGCAGGTGCAGCGCGTACTTCTCGCGCTTGCCGTCCTTCTCGATGACGATGGTGTGGCCGGCGTTGTTGCCGCCGTTGAACTTCACGACGTAGTCGACGTCGCTGCCCATCAGGTCGGTGGCCTTGCCCTTGCCCTCGTCGCCCCACTGGGCGCCCACGAGCACGATTGCCGGCATACCCGCACCTCTCCGTGTCTGTGTCGGTGTCCGCGCGTCCGTCGAACTGGTCATGCAGCAGGCCCCGCGGTGTTCGCACGGGGCCCGTACCGGGAAAGGCTACCGGTCGCGGTCCCCCGCCGGGGAGTCGAGACCACCCGTGGACGCCGCCAGGCCGAGCTGGAAGCGGGTCTGCACGCCGTGCGCGGCCATCAGCCCGGCCACCCGGCGCCGCACCGTGCGCAGGCTGCAGCCGAGGTAGCGGGCGATCGACTCGTCCTTGAGGCCGAGGCCCAGGAGCTTGAGCAGCCGCTGGTCGTCGTCGTGCTCGTCGCCGGGCGCCACCGGCAGGGCGCGGTCGAAGGCCCGGTCGAACAGCTGGATGAAGGCCGCGATGAGCATGGGGTCGCGCACCATGACGTAGCTGGACTCCGGGTTGCCCCACTCACTCACGGCGACCAGCGAGTGCTCGTCGAAGATCGCGAACTCGCTCGGCGGTGACAGCGAGAGCCGCTGCTCCTCGCCGGCCGCCGCGAACGCATGCACCCACGTCCGGCCCGGCTCGGTGTCCATGATGTCCATCGGGTAGATCGTGCGTTGCCGGAAGCGCCCCTCGGCCAACAGGTCCTGGTTGAGCCGGTAGTTCTCCTGCTCGATGCCGGCACCCGCGTCGATCACCATGGTGCAGACCCGGCTGAGGTCGGTCGTGTGCTCGATCAGGTAGCGCAGCATGGGGGCGGCCATCTCGGCCCGCAGTGGTTCGAGCACGTGACCCGCCTGGGCTGGTCGGGCCAGCCCGCGCTGGGCGGTCAGCTCGTAGAGCGCGTAGCGCACCTCGGCGAGCTCGGCCCGCCTCTCGTCGAGCTGCGCCTCGCCGCGCTCGAGGATGCCCATGAGCCGGTCGAAGGGATCGGTGAGCAGCCGCTCGACCTCGTGGGCGCGGTCGTTTCCGCTGGTCACAGGCTTCCCCCACCCGTCGCGGCATCATCTGTCCTTTGACAGCATAGTGCCACCCCTACGGCGCCATGGTCCTGCAGAATGGCGGGACGCCGCTCGTCAGGCGGTAGGGGACGACATTGACGGGTAGCCACGTGGACCTCGGTCCACGGCAGGGGGCGACGCGGGGGGACTGGATCCACCAGGGTCCGGTCCCCCGGCGTCACTGTCGTCCTAGAGGCCGAGCTCGCGCGCGCCGGTCATCGAGGAGTCGCGCAGGAACTGCGCGCACCGCAGCTCCTCCTCGGTCTCACCGATCGCGCCGGCGGCGCGGGACAGCGCGGCGAGCGCGCGCAGGAAGCCGCGGTTCGGCTCGTGCTCCCACGGCACCGGGCCCTGGCCGCGCCAGCCGTTCTTGCGGAGCGAGTCGAGCGCGCGGTGGTAGCCGGTGCGCGCGTAGGCGTAGCCCTCGACGGTGCGTCCGTCGGCGAGCGCGTCCTCGGCCAGGGTCGCCCACGCCAGCGACGACGTCGGGTAGGCCGCGGCGACCTGGTCGGCGGCGACACCGTCCTCGAGCTTCGCGGCAGCGGGGTCGACGGGGAGCCGGGTCTCGGGGATGCCGAGGAGGTTGTCCGTCATGCGTGGGTGCCGGCCGAGCGCAGGTTCTGGCAGGCCTCGACGACGCGGGCCGCCATGCCGGCCTCGGCCTCCTTGCCCCAGGCACGCGGGTCGTACTGCTTCTTGTTGCCGACCTCACCGTCGACCTTCAGGACGCCGTCGTAGTTGGCGAGCATGTAGCCGGCGACCGGACGCGTGAAGGCGTACTGGGTGTCGGTGTCGACGTTCATCTTCACGACGCCGAAGTCGACCGCGGCGGCGATCTCCTCGGCGGTGGATCCGGAGCCGCCGTGGAAGACGAGGTCGAACGGACGGGCGTCGGCGCCGAGCCCCAACTGGTTGGCGGCCGCCTCCTGGGCGGTCTTGAGGATCTCGGGGCGGAGCTTGACGTTGCCCGGCTTGTAGACCCCGTGGACGTTGCCGAAGGTGAGGGCAGTCAGGTAGCGGCCGTTCTCGCCGGCGCCGAGCGCCTTGATCGTGGCCACCGCGTCCTCGGGCGTGGAGTAGAGCTTGTCGTCGATCTTGCCCTCGACGCCGTCCTCCTCCCCACCGACGACGCCGACCTCGATCTCGAGGATGACGTGGGCGGCCTTGGCCAGGTCCAGCAGCTCGCGGGCGATCTCGAGGTTCTCGTCGAGCGGCACCGCGGAGCCGTCCCACATGTGCGACTGGAACCAGGGCGTGCCGCCGGCAGCGACCCGCTCGGCGCTCGCGGCCAGCAGGGGGCGGACGAAGCCGTCGAGCTTGTCCTTCGGGCAGTGGTCGGTGTGCAGGGCGATGTTGACGTCGTACTTCTTGGCGACCTCGTGGGCGTAGGCGGCCAGCGCGATCGACCCGGTGACCATGTCCTTGACCGTCGGGCCCGAGAGGTACTCAGCGCCGCCGGTGGAGACCTGCACGATGCCGTCGCTGCCCGCCTCGGCGAAGCCACGGATCGCGGCGTTGAGGGTCTGCGACGACGAGATGTTGATCGCCGGGTAGGCGAACGAACCGGCCTTGGCGCGGTCCAGCATGTCGGCGTACACCTCGGGGGTGGCGATGGGCATGGAAAGTCTCCTTCGACTGGTGCGTCTGGGCTCGAAGCGTGGGCCTGGCGTCGCCGCCGATCCTTTCACGACCGGCGCGGACCGGGACACCCGTGTCTCAGGCTGGTCGTCCCGCAACCTGGGCGCCCCCAGGGGTGCTCAAGTCGGGGGGAAGTGGAGGGCGGCCCTGCGTGCCCGGAGCAGCGCGCGCTCGGCGTCGTTGCCACAGCGGTCGATGGCGAGGGCGTATGCCGCGTCGGCGGCTTCGACGTCGCCGGCACGAGCGAGCAGCTCGGCCCGGACGGACGGCAGCCGGTGGCTGTGGGCGAGGTCGTCGTCCAGACCCGCCAGCGCGGCCAGGCCCTCGCGCGGGCCGTGGGCCTCTGCGACAGCCACCGCCCGGGCCAGCCGGGCACTCGGGGTGGGCGACAGCGCCACGAGGTCGTCGTACCGCGCCACGATGCGGTCCCACCGGGTCGCCTCGGCGGTCGGCGCGGTCGCGTGCTCCACCGCGATCCTGGCCTGCACGGCATACCCGGCGGCCTGGACGGTAAGCGGTCCGGTGAGGGCAGGCGAGGACGCGAGGGCCACCCCTTCGGCGATCTCGTCGCGGTGCCAGCGGGACCGGTCCTGGTCGGGGAGCAGGACGATCGCGCCGTCGCCGTCGACGCGGGCGTCGCGGCGCGAGTGCTGCAGGAGCATCAGGGCGAGCAGGGCGACCAGTACCGGCTCCTCGGGTCGCAGCCCGAGGACGACACGGACGAGCCGGATCGCCTCTCCCGCAAGGCCGGTGCGCAGGGCGTCGGGGCCCGATCCGGGGGCGTAGCCGGCCGTGAAGGCGAGGTAGGCGGTCTGGGCCAACGCGTCGAGACGGTCGGGCAGCACGTCGGAGGACGGCACCGCGAAGGGGATGCCGGCGGTGACGATCTTGCGCTTGGCCCGGGTGACGCGCGCGGCCATGGTGGGCTCAGGCACGAGGAAGAGCCGGGCGATGTCGGCAGTGCTGACGCCGAGCACGAGCCGCAGGGCCAGGGCGCTGGCGGCCGCAGGGTCGAGGGCCGGGTGGGTGCACATCAGCACCAGGCGCAGGAGGTCGTCCTCCACCAGGTCCCCGGGGTCGGCGAGCACGGGCGACCCCTCCTTCCGTTCGGCCTCCACGACGAGCAGGGGCACCTTGCGCTGGGCCATCGACTCGGCCCTCAGGCGGTCCAGGACCCGCCGCCGGGCCGCCGTGTGCAGCCAGGCGACGGGGTTGTCCGGGGTGCCGTCACGGGCCCACCGGCGGGCCGCCGTCTCGACGGCGTCGCCGAGGGCGTCCTCCACGAGGTCGAGCCGCCGGAACCGCGCGAGGAGCAGCGAGGTCAGTCGTCCCCACTCCTCGCGCACGACCGTGGCCAGCACCTCGGCGGATGGTTCCGAGGATGCCGACGGTGGCCCGCCCTGCCCGGTGGTCACCGACTCACAGGCTCTCGTAGCCCTCCACGCCGACCACGGAACGGATCTCGAGGGTGTACGCCCGGGGGAGCAGCTTCGCCGCCGCGATCGCGGCATCGAGGTCGGGCAGCTCGACGTCGTAGTAGCCGCCGATCTGCTCCGTGAGCTCCACGAACGGGCCGTCCGTGACGACGTCGGACGAGCCGTCGCGCCTGATCGTCGTCGCCAGGTCGGCATCGCTCAGCGCCCCGCTGGAGAGCCGCCGGCCGTGCTGCTGGACGTACTCCTCGAAGGCGTGGTGCGCGTCGAAGTACTCCTGGCGCACCGCCTCGTCGGCGCCGTCCCAGTGGCCCGGCTCGTAGGCGATCAGGACGACGTACCTCACGTCTCGCGGTCCTCGGGCTTCACGACGCGAGGCACCTCGACGCCGTCACCGAGCCAGCGGTCGGCATCAGCGACGATCAGCACGACGTACTCGGTCATGGTGGATCACATCCCCATGGTGGGGCGGATCTCGATGGCCGGGTGGAACGGCGTGGACATCAGCCGGCCGCACACCTGGCCGAGGTCGTCGAGGTCGTCGGTCTCGACGAGGTAGTAGCCGCCGACCTGCTCGGCGCTCTCGGCATAGGGGCCCTCGGTGAGGGTGACCTGGTCGATCCCGTCACCGCGGGCGACGCGGGTCTGCGTGGACGGCGTGAGCTGGGCCCCGCCGAGCAGCTTGTGCCCGCGCTGGGCGAGCAGCCCGGCGAAGTCGCCGTGGGCCTGGTTGAGCTCCTGCCGCTCCTCCTCGGTGGCCGCCGCGTAGCGGGACTCCGAGCTGGGCAGGAGGACGAGGTACTGGGTCATGGCTTGTTCCTCTCATCGATGGGTTCGTCCGGTGGTTCCGGTGCTTCCACCCTGATGACGAGCGAGCGGGGTGCTATTCGACAGCCTGCCCGAAGATGTTGCGTCGCACCCAGGCATGCATGGCAATTGCCGCAGCGGCGCCCGCGTTGATCGACCTGGTCGACCCGAACTGCTCGATGTGCAGCACCACCTCGCAGGCCTCGCGCATGGGCGCGGAGAGCCCGGGACCCTCCTGCCCGAAGACGAGGACGCACTCCCGGGGCAGGTCGTAGGTCTCGAGCGGCAGGGAGCCGGGCAGGTTGTCGATCCCGATCAGGGGTATGCCGCGTGGCCGGGCGTCCGTCGTGGCCCCCGCCCCAGCGGTCCCCACCTCCGCGGTCCCCGCCCCAGCGGCCCAGACCACGAGGTCCTCGACGGTCGGGTGGTGGTGCTCGTGCTGGTAGCGGTCGGTGACCATCGCCCCGCGACGGTTCCAGCGCCGCTTGCCGACGATGTGGAAAGCCTTGGCGTTGAAGGCGTTCGCTGTCCTGATGACCGAGCCGATGTTGAAGTCGTGACCCCAGTTCTCGACCGCGACGTGGAAGTCGTGACGGTGCGTGTCGAGGTCGGCCACGATCGCGTCGTGCCGCCAGTAGCGGTAGGTGTCGACCACGTTGCGGCGGTCGCCGTCCCGGAGCAGCTCGGGGTCCCACTGCTCGCCGTCCGGCCACTCCCCCGGCCACGGCCCCACCCCGACCTCCTCAGGGGTGCTCGTCGCGTCAGCCATCGAGCTCCTGGAAGAGGGTCAGCTGGACCCCGGCCGGACCCTCCAGCCGCGAGTTGAGCGAGCGCCACGGGGTCTCCGTGGGCGGCGCGATGAGCTCGGCTCCGGCTGCGACGGCCGTGGTCGTGGCGGCCTGGGCGTCGTCGACCTCGAGGGCGACCCGGAAGTGGGGGGCGACCCGTCGACCGACCTCGACCGCGTCGATCATCTCGACCTGGGCGGTGTTGGAGAGCTCCAGCGTCGCGCGTCCGGCGTCCAGGATCGACACCTGGGCCCCACCGTCACCCGCATAGGCCTCCTGGACCGGCATACCGATGACGTCGCGGTAGAACCGCAGCGCCTCCTCGTAGTCCTCCGCGTGCACCACCAGCCGCAGCTGGCGGACCCTGCCCTCCTGGGAAGTCATGGACCAAGCCAACCACGAGGCCAGGGGTCCGGACCCGCACGGACTCCGGGGTGTCAGCGGGCGGTGTCACGATGACGTGATGGCACCCCGACTCGGCGTCGCGTTCGTCCCCAGCCTGCCCCCCGAAGCGCTCCTCCCGTTGGCGCGGGCCGCCGACGAGCACCTCGACGACCTCTGGGTGTGGGAGGACTGCTTCAAGGAGAGCGGCATCGCGAGCGCGACGGCCGCCCTCGCCTCGACGCAGCGGGTGCGGGTCGGCCTCGGGCTGATGCCGGCGCCCCTGCGCAACGTCGCCCTGACCGCGATGGAGGTCGCCACCCTGCACCGGCTCTTCCCCGGCCGGTTCGTGCCGGGCGTGGGTCACGGGGTCCAGGACTGGATGGGCCAGGTCGGCGGCCGCGCGGCCTCGCCGATGACCCTCCTGGAGGAGTACCTCACCGCGTTGCGACGACTCCTCGACGGCGAGGAGCTGACCGTCGACGGTCGCTACGTGCACCTCGACCGGGTGCAGCTCGACTGGCCACCAGAGCCGGGCGCGGTGCTCATGGCCGGCGGTTCCGGGCCACGCACCCTCGACCTGGGTGCCCGGCTCGGCGACGGGGTGCTGCTCGCCGCGGGTCTCAGCGAGACCGAGCTGGCTGC
Source organism: Phycicoccus sp. Soil802 (assembly GCF_001429605.1). Classification (GTDB taxonomy): domain Bacteria; phylum Actinomycetota; class Actinomycetes; order Actinomycetales; family Dermatophilaceae; genus Pedococcus. The sequence continues at coordinate 172,211 of NZ_LMSS01000003.1, read as the reverse complement.
TGCGGCCGACCGCGTCCGGGCAGGCTCGGGCGACCCTGACGTCGAGGTGGTCTACTCGGTCGTCGCGGCCGCCGGGCCCGACGCGCAGGCCCGCGCCGATGCCGACCTGGCCCTGTGGGGCGTGGCCGCCGACCCGACGCGCACCGCCGCGGGAGGCCCCGAGGAGATCGCCGCCGCGGTCCGGCGCTCGGCCGACGCCGGCGCGACCACCGTGGTCCTCCAACCGACCAGCGACGTGACCGACGTGACTGAGCTGGTCGCCCTCGTCGAGATGATCGGCCGTGAGGTCCGCCCGCTCCTGCGCCGAGCCGGCGGCGGCACACCAGCGCTCCACGGCACCCGTGGCCTCGGGAAGGGCTCGGAGTGACCATGCCGGGTGGGCGCTGCTACTCAGGCGGCGACCTGCCCCGGGCCGTCACGCTCGACCCATGGACCCCCGCGCCCTCGCTGCCGCCACCCCTGCTGACCGCAACCGCGTCGTCGACTTCCTGCGCGCGCTCGCCATCGTGACCGTCGTGCTCGGCCACTGGCTGATGGCCGCGGTGATGGTGCAGGACGGCACGCTCGTCCCGAACGCCGTGCTGAACATCGCCCCGTGGAGCCACCCCCTCACCTGGGTCTTCCAGGTGATGCCGCTGTTCTTCATCGTCGGCGGCTACTCGAACGGCCTGTCCTGGCGCTCGGCCCGACGGCGCCGCGACACCTACGCCACGTGGCTCCGGGCCCGCCTCCAGCGCCTCGCCGCACCCGTGCTCCCGCTCCTCCTCGTGTGGCTGGCGATCGCCTCGATCGCGTATGCCGCAGGCGTGCCCGGTGCGACCCTGCGCACCGCGTCGCAGGTGGCCCTGGTGCCGACCTGGTTCCTCGCCGCCTACATCGTCGTGGTCGCGGTGGCCCCGCTCCTGCTCGCTGTCTGGGAGCGGTTCGGCTGGTGGAGCGTCGGTGCCGGGCTGCTCCTGGGCGGCCTGGTCGACTGGTGGAGCATCGCCGGCGGCAACCACTGGATCGGCTTCGCCAACTACCTCGTCGTCTGGGCCACGGTGCACCAGCTCGGGTTCGCCTGGCTGGACGGCTCGTTGGCGGGTCGCCGACGGCGGGTCGCGCTCGCCGGCGTCGGCCTCGCCGGTCTCGTGACCCTCGTCTGGGCCGGCCCCTACCCGGTCTCGATGATCGGGGTCGACGGGGCGGTCCTCAACAACTCCTACCCGACCCGGGTCACGCTGGCGTTCCTCGGCATGGTCCAGGCCGGTGTGGTGCTGCTCGCCGAGCGACGGCTGGCCCTCCTGCTGGAGCGACCACGGGTGTGGGCCGTCGCCGTCGTCGTGAACCTGCGCATCATGTCGCTCTACCTCTGGCACCTCACGGCGATGGTGCTGGTCATCGGAATGTCTTTGCTGGCCGGGGGTTTCGGGCTCCGGGCCGTCCCGCTCAGCGGGTCGTGGTGGGCGACGCGGCCGGTGTGGTTCGCCGTCCTCGCCACGGTGACGTCCGGGCTGGTCCTGGTCTTCGGCCGGTTCGAGAGGCCGGTCCGCGACCTTCGCCCCGCGCCCGCCGTGTGGCGTCCGGCCCTCGCCACGGCGGCCGTCTGCGGCGGCCTCGGCGTGATGGCGGCGTCGGGCATCGTCTCGCGCGACGGCGTGCACTGGGTGTGGCCCCTGCTGCCGGTCGCGGCAGTCATCGGACTCGGCGTCGTGCCCCTGCCCCAGCGAAAACCGGTTGCCCCGCAAGACCGGGCTCTGTTGCCATGAAGGAGTCCGACCGTCGACCACCAGCAGTGCCCACGAGAGGAATGCGACCGATGCGAGCAGCTTTCACGTCCCGCCAGGTACCCACCTACCGAATGGATGTGAAGGCCAGTGCGAGCTGGACGCAGGAAGACCCTCTGCCTGGGGATCGTCGCGCATGTTGACGCCGGCAAGACCAGCCTGACCGAACGAGTCCTCTTCGAGGCCGGGGTGCTCGACCACCCCGGCAGCGTCGACGCCGGCGACACGCAGACCGACAGCATGGCGCTGGAGCGTCAGCGCGGCATCACGATCCGGTCTGCCGTCGTCTCCTTCGACTGGCGGGCGACGACCGTCAACCTGATCGACACCCCCGGCCACTCCGACTTCATCGCCGAGGTGGAGCGGGCGCTGACCGTGCTCGATGCAGCGGTGCTCGTCGTGTCGGCGGTCGAGGGGGTGCAGGCGCAGACCCTGGTGCTGATGCGCGCCCTGCAGCGTCTCGGCCTGCCCGTCGTCCTCTTCGTCAACAAGGTCGACCGCGCCGGAGCCGACCCCGACCGGGTCCTCGGCGAGGTGACCACCCGGCTCAGCCCGGAGGCCTTCGCCCTCGGGCAGGTGAGCGGCGCGGGCACCCGCGGCGCGGCATACCTGCCGTTCGAGGTGGGGACCACCGAGCTCGGCGAGCTGCGCAGCGCGGTGCGCGGCGCGACCTCCCACCCCGTGCTGTTCGGGTCCGCGATCACCGGCGCGGGCGTGACCGAGCTGCTCGACGCGCTCACGACCCTGCTCCCCGTGGCGGCACCCGTGCCGTCGGCTGGGTCCGGCACCGCCAGCCCACCGAGCGGCACCGTCTTCAAGGTCGACCGCGGCGAGGGTCGGCGGACCGTCCTGGCCCGGGTGCGCTCGGGATCGCTGCGGCTGCGTGACCGCGTCGAGGTCGACGGGCGGCCGGCGGAGAAGGTCACCGGCCTGCGGCTCTTCGACCGGGGCCGGCTGGTGAGTGTCGACGAGGTGCCCGCCGGCCGGATCGCGGCGGTGACCGGATGGTCGTCGGCACGCATCGGTGACCGGTTCGGCCCAGCGCCAAGGCCGTGCAGCCGGGCCGACCAGTTCACCAGCACGGCGCAGTTCGCCCGGCCGACCCTCGAGACCGTCGTGGACGCGGTGCGGCTCAGCGACGTCGTGGGGATGTACTCCGCGCTCACCGAGCTCGCCGACCAGGACCCGCTCATCGACCTGCGTCGCGACGACGGCCGACGGGAGATCGCCGTCTCGCTCTACGGCGAGGTGCAGAAGGAGGTCATCGCGGCGGTGCTGGCCGAGGAGTACGGCATCGAGGTGACGTTCCGGCCGACGACCAGCATCTGCGTCGAGCGCCTCGTCGCTCCCGGTGCGGCCGTCCAGCTCATCGGCACGGCGCCCAACCCGTTCCTCGCGCAGGTGGGGCTGCGCGTCGAGCCGCTGCCGGTGGGCGCGGGCCACGAGTTCGCCCTCGAGATCGAGCTCGGGTCGATGCCGCCCGCCTTCTTCACCGCCGTGCGCGAGGGCATCGCGGCGACGCTCGAGGAGGGCGTGCACGGCTGGGCCGTCCCCGACGCGCGGGTCGTGATGACGCACTCGGGGTACTACCCGCGGCAGAGCCACGCGCACGCGACGTTCGACAAGGCGATGTCGAGCACCGCCCAGGACTTCCGCAGCCTGAGCCGGCTGGTGCTGGCCGAGGCCCTGGTGCGGGCCGGCACCGTGGTCTGCGCGCCTGTGCACCGGTTCGAGCTGGAGGTGCCGGAGGACACGCTCAGCTCGGTGTTGGGCGAGCTGAACCGGCACCAGGCCGTGCCGCTGGAGACGACCCTGCGCGGTCGCTCGGCCGTGCTCCTCGGCCAGGTGCCGGCCGACGCGGTCCACGGCGTGCAGCAGCGCATCCCGCACCTGACCCGTGGCGAGGGCGTGTTCACCTCGGGGCTGGACCACTACGCCCCGACCACCGGGGCCCCGGCCGAGCGCAGCCGCGCCCAGCCGGACCCGTTCGCCCAGATCGTGGACTGGTCGCGGATCCAGCGCAGCTGGCCGGCCGGCTGAGGCCCCGGTCCTTGATGGGTTGACCACACCCTGGTGTGGTCGACTCATCAAAGACCGGGAGGGGCGGGGCCTCTCAGCGTCCGCACAGGTGAGGATTCGGGCAGTGCCGACGCCACGGCATACCCTTGACGCGTGATGACCCCCACCCTCGGCCCTGACTGGATGGACCCCCAGTGGCTGCTCGAACGCTTCGGCAGCCAGTTCTTCTGGGTGAGCGCCGCCATCGTCTTCATCGAGTGCGGCCTGCTCTTCCCGATCCTCCCTGGCGACTCGCTGCTGTTCGCGGTGGGGCTGTTCATCGCGGAGGGGTCGATCGACATCAACGTCGTGGTGGCCTGCCTGCTCCTGACGGTGGTGGCCTTCGCGGGCAATGTCGTCGGCTACGAGATCGGCCGCGCCGTGGGGGCTCCGCTCTACGAGCGTGACGGCCGTTTCCTCAAGAAGAAGTACTTCGACGAGACCCACGCGTTCTTCGAGAAGCACGGCGCGAAGGCCCTCGTGCTCGGCCGTTTCGTGCCGATCGTGCGCACCTTCATCACCGTCGTCGCCGGGGTGGGTCGGATGGACCGCCGCCACTTCTTCGTGTGGAGCGGTGTGGGGGCGGCGCTCTGGGCGACCGGCGTCACGCTGCTCGGCTACTTCCTGGGCAACGCCTTCCCGGTCCTCAAGGACCATCTCGAGGTGGCCATCCTCGCGATCGTGGCGGTGTCCGTGATCCCGATGGCGGTCGAGGTCATCCGAGCGCGTCGTGGGCGCACCGCCACCGAGGCCATCCTCGAGGAGACCGGCGAAGCCGTGGAGGACCTGCGCGACGACCGCGTCTGACGGTCCGACAGCGACAGCCGCAGCTGCAGCTACTCCGGGGTGTTGGGGGTGTCCCGCCCCAGCCGGAAGCGGGTGGTCACACCCTCGTACATCAGGTGGGCCGTCAGCCCTTCCCTGGCGTGCGGCAGGTTGTGGCAGTGGTCGAGCCAGATGCCCGGGTTGTCGGCGACGAAGGCCACGTCGAAGGTCTGGTTGTTGCCCACCTCGAGGCTGTCCGTCCACCACGGGCTGCCGGTGGCCTTGACCCCGTCGCGGGCGAGCACCACGACGTGGTGACCGTGCAGGTGCATCGGGTGGGTCTCGCCCGAGTGGTTGTCGATGTGCATGACCGCGACGTCACCCTCGGCGACCATGAACATCGGCGCACCCGGGAACATCTTGCCGTTGACGGTCCAGTGCACTCCTGGCTTGCCGTTCACGAACCCCGGGCGCCGGCCGATGCTGTAGGTGAACCTCCGGTCGGGGTGGCCCACGTCGAGCCCGAGCGGTGCCGGTGAGCCGTAGGTCAGCAGGTCCACGACGCCGGTCGGCGCGCGCGTCGCAGGGGTCGCGGGCGCGGCGCTCCCGGCCGGCCCGAGCACGAGGGCGGCTCCGCCCATCTCCACGCGGACCGCGGCCCCGGAGGCAGGCACCCGGACCCTGAGGTCGACCCGCCCGCCGGCCGCGAGTGCCACCTTGGCGCCCTCGACCGGCGTGGGCCGGTTGACGTCGGTGCCGTCGACGGCCGCGACCTCGAAGGTCGCACCGCTCACCCACACCGGCATGATCCCGTTGTCGGTGTTGATGATCCGCACCCGCGCGGCCTTCCCGGCGGGCACCTCCACCGGCACGTCACCGGAGCGTCCCTGCACCGCCCGCCGACCGGCATACAGGTGCGCCAGGCCGACCACGTCGACGTCGCCGCCGATCCCCGCTCGCGGGGTGACCACCACGGCGCCGAGCAGACCCTTGATGACCTGCTCGTGGGACACCTGGTGCGAGTGGTACCAGTACGTGCCGACCTGCGTGGCCCGGAACCGGTAGACGTGCCGCCCGCCGATCGGGACCGCGTCCTGGGTCACGCCGGCGACACCGTCGTCGGCGTTCGGCACGTCGATGCCGTGCCAGTGCAGGGAGGTGCCGTCCGGCACCGACTCGTTGACCAGCGTGACCTGCACGAGGTCACCCTCCTGGGCGCGGATCGTGGGCCCGGGCGTGGTGCCGTTCAGGGTGTATGCCGTGAGCGTCGGGCCGCCGCGAACGGTCACCTTCTGCCGGCGCGCGGTCAGGGTCACCTCGACGTCTGCGGGGCCCTGGTCGGGCTCGACCAGGGTCGTGACGTCGCGCCCGCCAGCGGCGCCCGGCAGGTGGCCGTGGGCGAGGGCAGCGCCGCCGACGTCGACGGGGCCCATGGTCATCACGGAGTAGGACGCGGGCACCAGGCTGGCCGCCCACAGCCATGCCAGCGGCAGCAGCACCACGAGGGCGGCGGCGAGCGCGGCGACCAGGCGGACGCGCGCTCGCCGACTGCCCCGACCTGCCGTCGGCTCAGACGGCAACGCGCTGCGCGGACTCGCTGTCAGCTGGCCTCGCCATCACCGACGAGCGCGAGCGGATGCCGGTCCAGGCAGCCACGGAGAACAGCGCCAGGGCGTTGAGCCCGTGCAGTGCGCCCAGGACGGCGACGGCGTGGCCGAAGAGGCCCAGCGTCACCTGCAGCACCACGAGGCCGAGGACGCCGAAGGCGAACGCCATCCCGCGCGGCACCTTGGCGAAGAAGGACGAGATGACCAGGAGCAGCGCCAGCGCCGGGATGACCATCATCCCGTTCATCCCGTGGAGGAGGAACGCCTGGAACTCGGGGAAGGGAGCCGCCCCACCCTCGATCGCGTCCTCGAACGTCGCCTTGTCCACGACCCCACCATCGTCGACCCACAGCCCCAGTCCGGCGTCGCCGTAGACGATGAACATGGCCTGCACCGCCACCTCGATGGCCACGAGGAAGGCGAGTACCCGGTAGACCTTGCGCATTGCGAACCCCTCTCACCCTGCGGGGCCGTGCGGGACCCCGTCGACCACCCATGGTGGCGTGGACCGGCCCGGAAGGGGACCGGTTTCCGGTACTAGCGCAGGTGGCCCGGACGAACCGGACCAAACCGGTGCGACTCACCCGTGGGGGTGGCGGCCGGCTCGCTCAGAGCTCGATCTGCCCGCTCTTGTATGCCGCGGTGACGGCCGCCGTGCGGTCGGTCACCCCGAGCTTCTCGAAGGCCCTGAGCAGGTGGGTCTTCACGGTCGCCTCGCCGATGTGCAGCTCGCGTCCCACCTCGGCGTTGGACATGCCCTTGGCGACGCACTGGAGCACCTGGGCCTCCCGGTCGGTCAGGGCCGGGGTGGCGGGAGCGCGAAGCCGGCTCGCCAGCCTCGCCACGACCGGCGGGGCGAGCACCGTCTCGCCGCGAGCAGCGCGACGAATTGCGTCGGCCAGGGTCTCTCGGGGGGCGTCCTTGAGCAGGTAGCCGTTGGCACCGGCCTCGACGGCCCGGACGATGTCGGCGTCGGTGTCGTAGGTCGTGAGCACCAGCACGGCCGGCGCGGGAGGGCTGGCCAGCATCTTGGCCGTCGCCTCCGGGCCGTCCATCACCGGCATCCGCAGGTCCATCAGCACGACATCCGGGGTGAGCCTCGCGGCGAGCAGCACGGCCTCGGCGCCGTCGGCGGCCTCGCCCACGACCTCGAAGTCCGCGTGTTCCGAGAGCATCGCGACCAGGCCCATCCGCACCACCGGGTGGTCGTCGACCACCAACAACCGCAACGTCATCGGGGCACCTCCACCCTCAGCCGGGAGCCCTCGCCGGGGGCGCTGTCGACGTCGAAGCGCCCACCCACCTCGGCCGCCCGGGCGGTCGCGCCGTCGAGCCCGTAGCCGCGCGCCTCCGCTCCGGGTGCGAACCCGACTCCGTTGTCGGACACCGCGAGCGCGACGGGACCGTCCGGCTCGTAGGACAGCGCGACCTCGAACGTCGTGGCGCCGGAGTGCCGTCGCACGTTGGACAGCCCCTCCTGTGCGGTCCGCAGCAGCACGACCTCGGAGTTCGCAGGGAGCACGACCGGCTCACCCTCCACCCGCAGGGTGCCCGTCATGCCGCTCTCGGCCGAGACCGCGTCGACCAGCCGTTGCAGCGCCTCCGACAGGGTGCGGGACTGCAGGTGGCCGGGTGTCATCTCGGCCACGATGAGCCGGGCCTCCGAGAGGTTGTCGGCGGCGGTCTGCTCGATCAGGTGCAGCCGCTCGCGCACCGCCGCCAGGTCCCCCCGGTCGAGGGCGAGCTCGGTCGCGCGGGCGAGGGTCACGACCGACGTGAACCCCTGGGCGAGGGTGTCGTGGATCTCGCGGGAGATCCGCTCGCGCTCCCCCGCCACGCCCTGGGCGCGCTCAGCAGCGGCCAGCTCGTCCTGGGTGCGCTTGAGCTCGTCGATGGTGCGGGCGCGGGTGTCGGCCTCGCTGATGATCCGGTCGATGAACAGGCCGAGGGTGAGGGACAGCACCAGCATGATCACCGTGCTGATGGCGATCCCCACGAAGTCGTCGCCGGTGCGCGGTCCCTGCCAGAGGCGCGCGAGCCCGATCCCGACCACGGCCAGGATCACCGTCACGGCAGCCTTGTTGCGGGGCAGGATCGCCCAGGTCTGCGGGAAGAGCCCGAAGGACAGGATCCACGCCGTGCCGGTGCCGTCCAACGCCATCAGGACGATCATCAGCCCCCACGCGACGGCCAGGTAGGTGAGGCCGGCCCGCACGTCACGCTCGCCCATGCCGCGGCGGCCCCACACGGCATACGCGGCACCGATGGCGACCACGCACCCGATCCGCCAGGCGAGGTACTGCTGGTCCTCCGCCAGCATCACCACGATGGTCGTCACGACGAGGACGGCGAACAGCCCGTGCCACCAACGAAGCTGGCCGCGCCACATCTCGTCGAGGTCGTCCGAGGACGACCCCTGCTCCGAGCCGCAGTCAGCGGGCCCGATGCCGTCGGTGCTCACGGGACCATCATGTCGTGCCGCGCTTGGTCCAGCGGAAGGTCCGCGCACAGACGACCAGGCCGGTGACCAGCCAGACGGCGAGCACCAGGGCGGTGCGGCCGTGCTCCCAGGTGCCGGCCATCTCCTGGGTCTGCCAGTCGTCGGGGAAGAAGACCGAGCGCATGCCCTGGGCGATCCACTTCAGCGGGAAGAGCGACGCCACCTGCTTCAGCCATTCGGGCAGGTCGGTGAAGGCGAAGTAGACGCCCGAGATGAACTGCAGGATGAGGGTCGGCGCGATGACGATGGCGCCGACCGAACGCGACGAGGAAGCCAGTGAGGAGAACGCGATCCCGAGCACGGTGCCCGACGCGACACCCAGCAGGAACACCCACACGAAGGTCGCCCAGCTCCCGGCGTCGCCGGGCAGCTGCACCCCGAACCCGAGCTTCGCGACGGCGATGAGGAGGGCGAACTGCGCGAGGCTCGTGCTGGCCACGAGCCCGACCTTGCCGAGGAAGTAGGCGACCGGCGGCATCGGGGTCGACCGCAGGCGTTTGAGGGTGCCGTCGTCCCGCTCGATCGCGACGCTCAGGGCCATCGACTGGAAGCTGGTCAGCATCACCCCGGCCGCGACCATCCCCGGGAGGAAGAACCGGGCTGCGTTCACCCCGGCGGCCTCGGCGTCGCCGTCGCCGAAGCTGTCACCGAAGATCACCGAGAACATGCTGAGCATGAGGATCGGGAAGACGAAGGAGAAGAACACGGCCTCCTTCTCGCGGAAGTACATCTTCAGCTCGAGGACCGTGCGGTCCCAGCCGATGGCGACGGCGTTCACGCGACGACCTCCAGCTCGGGCTCGCTGCCGGCGGCGGCGAGGTGCGGTGCGATCAGGGAGAGGTAGGTGTCCTCCAGCGACGGCCGGGTCACGGTCAGCTTCGGCACCTCGCCGAGCTCCGCGCCGAGGCGGGAGACGAGCTGGGTCGGCGTGCTCGTCTGCTCGGTATGCCGCGTGCCCACCGCGTCCTCCCAGGTCACCGTTGCCAGCGAGGACGACCGGCCACCGAGGTTGGCCGGGGTGTCGACGGCGAGCATGCGACCGGCGGCGATGACGCCGACCCGGTCGGCCAGCTGCTCGGCCTCGTCGAGGTAGTGGGTGGTCAGCAGGATCGTGGTCCCGCCGTCCGCGAGTGACCCGATCAGCTCCCAGAAGTCGCGGCGGGCCTGGGGGTCGAACCCGGTGGTGGGTTCGTCGAGGAAGAGCAGCTCGGGGGTGCCGATGATGCCCAGTCCCACGTCGAGGCGGCGGCGCTGGCCACCGCTGAGCTTGCCGATCCGGTCACCGGCCTTGTCGGTGAGCCCGACGGCGGCGAGCACCTCGTCGACGTCGCGGGGGGTTCGGTAGACCTTCGCGGTGCTGGCGAGGGCCTCGCGCGGGGTGATGAGGTCGAGCCCCGTCGTGGACTGGAGCACGATGCCGAGGCGGTTGCGCCAAGCCAGCCCGGCCGTCTGCGGGTCCTCGCCGAGCACCGAGACGGTGCCACCGTCCCGCTTGCGGAAGCCCTCGAGGATCTCGACGGTCGTGGTCTTGCCCGCGCCGTTGGGGCCGAGGAGGGCGAACACCTCTCCGCGCTCGATCTGCAGGTCGATGCCGTCGACCGCGGCGCGGTCGCCATAGGTCTTGCGCAGGTCGGTGACGCGGATCGGAGCCTGGGGTGCTGACATGGCTCCAGCCTGCCCGCACTCGGGGCGATCGCGTCAGCCCCGCGCGGTTGACCCGCCGTCCACCATCCGGTTGACCCACCCCCGCCGCCCCATCTTTATCGGGTCTAGGGACAACGTTGACCTTCACACGGGTTATGAACCGGTGCGAGGGTCAACGTTCTTGCCAGACCCGATAAAGCTGTGACTGGGTCAGGGCTGGGTGGGGGGAGGCGTCTCGGCGGGAGGCGTGGGCGTGGGCTCGACCGCAGCGGGCGGGGTCGCGGGGGCGCCGGCCGGCGTGCCCCCGGCATACCCGCTGGGCGGTGGGATGGTCGCGTCACGCTGGCCGAAGTCGACCTTGACCGGGTCGCGCTCCTCACCCTCGACCTCGAAGTACTCCGCCCGGCCGATGTTGAACAGGCCCGCGACGATGTTGGACGGCACGGTCTCGACCTTGGTGTTGAGCTCGCGCACGTTGGCGTTGTAGTAGCGCCGGGCCGAGGCGATCCGGTCCTCGGTGGAGGTGAGCTCCTGCTGGAGGGCCAGGAAGTTCTGGTTGGCCTTGAGGTCGGGGTACGCCTCGGCGACGGCGATGAGGCGGCCGAGCGCCTGGCTCAGCAGGCCCTCGGACTGCGCCTGCTGGGCAGGGCTCTGGCCACCCGCCATCGCGGCCGACCGCGCCTTCATGACGTCCTCGAGGGTGCCGCGCTCGTGGGCGGCGTAGCCCTTGACCGTCTCGACGAGGTTGCCGATCAGGTCGTGGCGCCGCTTGAGCTCGACGTCGATCTGGCGCCAGGCCTCCTGCACGAGGTTGCGCAGCTTGATCAGCCCGTTGTAGACGCCGACCGCCCACAGCACGACCAGGACGAGCACGACGGCGATGATGATCCAGACCCACATGAGCGAACCCCTTGTCTTGTGCGGCGGTCTCGTTCTGCAGTGCAGCCTAGGCCAGACCGAGTTCGTCGAGGCCGTAGACGAAGCGGTACTCGATCCCCGCGTCCGCGAAGCGCTCACCCGCACCGGTCGCCCGGTCGGCGATGGTCGCGATGGCCACGACCTCGGCGCCCGCCTCGCGAGCCGCCTCCACCGCGTCGATCGGCGAGTTGCCCGTGGTCGTCGTGTCCTCGACCACCACCACGCGGCGACCCTCGATGGACGGCCCCTCGATGCGCTGCTGGAGGCCGTGCGCCTTGCCGGCCTTGCGCACGACGAACGCGTCCTTGCGATCGCCCGCGGCCGCGCTGGCATGCAGGATCGCGGTGGCGACCGGGTCGGCACCCAGGGTCAGCCCGCCCACGGCGTCGTAGTCCAGGTCGGCGATGAGGTCCCGCATGACGATCCCGACGAGGGGCGACGCCTCGCCGTCGAGGGTGATGCGGCGCAGGTCGACGTAGTAGTCGGCTTCCTTGCCGGACGACAGCGTCACCCGGCCGTGCACGATGGCCTTCTCCTTGATGATGTCGAGCAGGCGGGCGCGGGCGGCGGAGGTGTCGGTCACGGTTCGTGAGCCTACCGAGCAGGCGGTGCGGTATGCCGCGTGGCCGGCCACGCGGCATACCGAGGCTCCGGGGCGACGCCCCTTGCACACCTTGCGAGGTCGCCCCGGCTGCCTAGGGTGAAGGACATGGCCACGACCTCGCCGCAGCTCACCAGCCGCATGGCAGACGCCGCCGCCGGCCTCGTCGACTCGCTCGGGCCCGAGCAGCGGGAGGCGCTCGCCGCCGACCTCGGCGACCCGGCCTTCCGCGAGTGGTCCTACCTGCCCGGCCCCCGTGCGGGCCTGGTGCTCGGCGAGCTCACCGGCACGCAGCGGGACGCAGCCCTGACCCTGCTCGACACCGGGTGCAGCGCCGTCGGCGCCCGGACCGCGCGGGCCGTCATCGAGCTCGACCTGATCCGCAGGCAGCTGGGTGGTGGGGATCCCCGGCCGGGCGACGACCGGTTCTGGTTCCGGGTGTTCGGCGACCCGTCGACCGGCGTGTGGGCCTGGCGGGTCAACGGCCACCACCTGGCCGTCCACGTCACGGTCGCCGGTGGCGAGCTCACCGTGACACCGAGCTTCTTCGGGTCCGAACCCGCGCGGGTGCCCACCGGTCCGCACGAGGGGCTGCGGGTGCTGACCGCAGAGGAGGACCTGGCCCGCGAGCTGCTCGCCTCGCTCGACGAGCCACAGCGGAGGGAAGCCATCACCTCGGCCACCGCACCCGCCGACGTGCTGACCCGCCACGACCCGGTGGCCGACCCGACCCGCATCGGCGCCGGGATCAGCCACGGCGACCTGGCCCCCGCGCAGCAGGAGCGGCTGCACCGCCTGGTGCGGCACTACTTCGACCGCACCCCCGAGGACGCGGCGGCCGCGGCGTGGGCGGCAGCCGACCGTGCCGGGCTCGACGCGATCCGCTTCGCGTGGGCCGGTGGGACGAGTCCCGGCGAGGGGCACTACTACTCGGTGCTCGGCCCGACGTTCCTGCTCGAGTACGACAACACGCAGGACGGCGCCAACCACATCCACAGCGTGTGGCGGGACCTCACCGACGACTGGGGCGGCGACCTGCTGGCCCGGCACTACGCGAGCGGTCGCCACTGAGCTCGTGAGGTGTGCCGCGTGGCTGGGCCACGCGGCACACGAGTCACTTCCCGGGGCGGTGGACGCTGCCGGCGCGACGCCGGACGAGCGAGCGGGGCACGACGCGCAACGCCGCCACGATCGCCTTGTACTGGGGCGACGGCACGGAGACGACGCGGCCCTTGGCGACGTCGTCGAGGCAGTCACGCACCAGCCGGTCGGCGTCGAGCCACAGGAAGTCGGGGATGCTCGACATGTCGACGTCGGCGCGCTGGTGGAACTCGGTGTGGGTGAAGCCGGGGCAGAGCACGGTCGCCGTGACCCCGCTGCCCTTCAGCTCGGCGGCCAGCCCCTCGGTGAAGACGGTGACGTAGGACTTGTTGGCCGAGTAGGTGCCCGAGGTGATGAACGACGCGACCGACGAGACGTTGACGATGGCTCCGTGGCCCCGCTCACGCATGGCGTTGCCGGCGGCGTGGGACAACACGAGGACCGCCCGGCAGAGGACGTCGAAGTTGGCCTCCTCCTGGGTCACGTCGTGGCGCAGGAACGACCCCTTGAGGGAGTAGCCGGCGTTGTTCACGAGGAGGTCGACGGGCCTGGCCCGGTCGGCGACCCGCTCGGCGACCTTGCCGGTCTCGGCCCGGTCGGACAGGTCGGCCACGAGGATCTCGGTGGCGACGCCGTACTTCGCCTGCAGCTCGTCCGAGACGTTCTCCAGCCGTGGCCGGTCACGGGCGACGAGCACCACGTCGTGCCCGCGCTCCGCGAGGAGGTGGGCGAAGGACAGGCCGATGCCGGCCGTGGCTCCGGTGACGAGGGCAGTGCTCATGACGCCACTGTAGGCCGGTCCGCATAGGGTTGCCTGCGTGCGTATTGCCACCTGGAACGTCAACTCGATCCGCTCCCGCATCGACCGCGTGGAGGCCTGGCTGCAACGCAGTGACGTCGACGTCCTCGCCATCCAGGAGACCAAGGCCACCGACGCGCAGTTCCCGTTCGACCGGTTGGCGGCCCTCGGCTACGAGGTCGCACACCACGGCCTGAACCACTGGAACGGCGTGGCGATCGTGTCCCGGGTCGGCATCGAGGACGTCACCCCGTCGTTCGCCGACGCGCCTGCGTGGGGCGACCCGCCGGTCGTCGAGGCCCGAGCGCTGACGGCGACCTGCGGTGGGGTCCGGGTCACCTCCGTCTACGTGCCGAACGGCCGCCAGATCGAGGACCCCCACATGGTCTACAAGCTCGACTGGCTGGCCCGCCTGCGCGACCTCGCGCAGCGGTCCGTCGACGCGGGCGAGACGGCCGCGATCATGGGTGACTGGAACATCGCGCCGCAGGACGAGGACGTCTGGTCGATGGAGTACTACCTCGACAAGAGCCACGTCTCCCCCGGTGAGCGGGCCGCCTTCCAGGCGATCCTCGACACCGGGTTCGTCGACGTGGTGCGGCCGCACACCTCGGAGCCGGGCACCTTCACCTACTGGGACTACACGCGGCTCGCCTTCCAGAAGCGCCGGGGCATGCGGATCGACTTCATCCTCGGCACGCCGGCCTTCGCCGACCGGGTCAGCGGGGCGGCCATCGACCGCGAGGAGCGCAAGGGCAAGGGCGCCTCGGACCACGCGCCCGTCGTGGTCCAGCTCGACGACTGACCCCGACCCGCACCCTGGGCGCCCCTGAGGGTGCTCAGGTTGCGGAGGGGGGCCGGGGTCGGGCGGTGCGGTCGCCAGAACTTACCGTCGGTAATAATGGCGGCATGAACCCCCGCACCTTCACCGTCGCCACGGACGACGGGACCCTGCTGCGGGTGCAGGAGCACGCCGGGGCGAAGGACCGACCCACCGTCGTGCTGGCCCACGGCTGGACGCTCACCCGCGAGTCCTGGCTGCCGGTCGTCGGCCCGCTCGTGGACGCCGGGGTGCGGGTGGTCACCTATGACCAGCGCGGGCACGGCGAGTCGAGCCCGCTGCGCGGTGCGGCCTCGGTGCGGACGCTGGGCGACGACCTCGCCGCCGTCCTCGACGTCGTGGCCCCGCACGGGCCCGTCGTCCTGGGCGGGCACTCCATGGGCGGCATGACCGTGATGGCGTATGCCGGGCTGCACCCGGACGACTTCCGCTCCCGGGTGGTGGGGGTCGTGCTGGTGTCGACCAGCGCCGACGACCTCGAGAACCGGCTGGGCGCAGTCGAGGCGAGGGCCATGGCCGTCGCCGCGCGGCTGCCGCGGATCCCCGCTGGACGCTTCGTGACGGTCCGGGGCCAGCGCCGCCTGCTGTTCGGCGTCGACCCCGACCCGGCCCACGTGCAGCTGACCCGCGACATGGTGGCCAGGACGTCGCTGCCGACGATGGGCCGCTTCTTCGGTGCCCTCGGCGAGCACGACGAGAGCGAGGCGCTCGAGGCACTGCGCGGCATACCGACACTCGTGCTCGTGGGCGACCGCGACAAGCTCACTCCTCCCCGTCACGCGCACCGGCTGGTGGAGCTGGTGCCGCACGCCGAGCTGCGCGAGCTGCCCGGGCGCGGTCACATGCTGATGTACGAGGCCACCGACGAGGTCGTCGATGCGGTCCAGTCCGTGCTGGCCGCAGCAGTCCCCGGCCGGGCCCGCTGACCTGCAAGCTGACCTGCCGCCGCCGGCGAACGACCAGCGTGGGGGTCAGCCCAGCCGGGCCGTGCTCAGTGGCGAGCCGGACGGCGCACCGTGGTCGTCCGCCGGTCGCCGCCGCAGCCCGAGGCCGAGCGAGGCGACCGCGCCGAGCAGCGCTGCGACGGCTGCGCCGAGGAACACCGTCTGCACCTGCACGATGCCGGCCGCCAGCAATGCCTTGGTGTCGGTCTGGTCGGGCAGGGCGGCCACGGTCTCGTAGTAACGGTGCAGCCCGATCGCGGTGAGCAGCGCGAGCCCGACGACCATCCCGACCATGCGCGCGACGACCACCAGGGCGGACGCGACCCCGTGGGCGTCGGCCGGTGCATCGGCCAGGGCGGCGTTGTTGACCGGGGCCAGCGCCAGCCCGATGCCGAGACCCACGAGCACGAGGACCACCGTGGCCATCGGTCCGTCGAGCGAGCCGTCCTCCCAGCCACTCATGACGAGGAGGCCGGCGGTGGCCACCAGCAGCCCCACGCCACTGACCAGCCCGTCACCGCACCGCCGCAGCGACCAGCCGCCGAGCAACGCCCCGACGGGCACGGCCAGCAGGAAGCGCACGAGCACGAAGGCCGCGACCGTCTGCGAGTCGGTCAGGGTCAGCCGGGCGAGCACCGGCACGTTGACGATCACCGCGACCAGCGCCGCACCCACCATCAGGCTGACGACGAGCGAGGTGCGGGCCCGGCCGCGGACGACGCCACGCGCGACCAACGGCTCGGCGGTGGTGCGGTGCCGCCAGAGGTAGAGGCCGAGGGCGACGGCGCCGACCGGCAGCAGCGCGAACCCGAGCGGCCCGACGACCTCGCGCTCGGGGTCGCTGGCGGCGAAGGTGAGGACGACGCTGCCCAGGGCCAGGCCGAGCAGGACCGCGCCGGGCAGGTCGGCCCGTCGCAGGAGACCCCACCACCTCGGCGCGGTCACCACCACGAGGGCCAGGACCAGGGCCAGCGCCACCAGCCCGATCGGGGTCAGCACCCGCGACGTCGAGTCGCCGAAGGGGACGAACGGCACCCCCAGCGTGACGTCCGTCGCGAGCCGGGCCGGCGCGGCCAGCGCGAGCCCGCCCACGACCAGTGCCAGCGCGCCCAGCGCGACGGGTATGCCGCGCGGTCGCCGCAGCGGCTGCCCTCCCACGGCGACGACGACGGCGGCGAGGGCCAGGCCCGCGACCACGTTGAGCCAGAAGATCATCCGCCAGTCGGAGACCGCCAGGACCGCGGCGCCGAAGACCGGCCCGAGGACACTGCCGACCTCCTGCACGGCGCCCACGACACCCAGCGGTGTGCCGCGGCGCTCGGCTGGCCACAGGTCGGCCACGATGGCGAGTGTTGCGGGCACCAGACCCCCACCACCGATGCCCTGCAGCACTCGTCCGGTCACCAGCACCGGCAGCTCGACGGCCAGCGCCGTGATGGCCGACCCCACGACGAAGATCATCAGGCAGGCGACCAGGATCCGTTGCCGCGCAACGAGATCCGCTAGTCGACCAATCAGCGGCAGCACGGCGATGTAGCCGAGCAGGAACCCGGAGATGATGGGGGTCGCCTTCTGGAGCGCGTCGATGCCGAGGCCGACCCCGGTCATCATGTCCGTCAGGGCGAGCACCACGACATAGGTGTCGGCCGCGGCCAGCGCCACCGCCACGGAGGCCGTGGCGAGCAACGCCCTAGGGGCGGGTGATCGCAACGGGCTGAGCCAGGCTGGTGAGCCGCAGGGAGTAGGTGGAGGTCGACCCCTTGTAGAACGGGCCCTTCAGCAGCACCGTGCGGAGCTGCTTCTCCGCGGTGACGCCGTAGGTCACGTCGAACGTGCCGGCGCGGTCGCCGATGACGAACAGGTCGGCGACCGCGGTGCCCGGCACGGTGCCCGTGTAGGTGGTCAGCACGTCCGACCCGTCGCGCACCTGGCCGCCCTTCTTGGGCGCCTGGGTCTTGCCGATGAGGCTGGTGATGCCCGTCTCCTTGTTGAAGAGCTGGGCGGGGTTGGGGGCGCCGTAGGTCGCCGGGTCGATCTTGTTGTAGCCGGGGGTGAAGAACTTCATGTAGACGTCCTGCTCCACCGCGATCACGTCGACCGTGCCGGTCACCCCGGCGATGGTCGCGTTGAGCGTGCCCTTGAAGGACGGTGGCGTGAAGAGCCCGGTCCCCTTGGCCCCCGAGACGCCGATGGCCTTGCCGGGCAGACCCGTGGCCTCCAGCGTGAACGTGACGGCCGGGCTCTTCTCGAGGTTGGTGCGCGCCGCCGCGAGCTGCTCGGTGGGCGTCCCCTCCTTGGCCGGGGCGTCCTCCCCGGACGAGCACCCCACGAGGGCAAGTGCCACGAAGGTGAGTGCCGTGCCGGCGATGGCGATTCCCTTGAGGCGCATGACCCCGAGGGTAGTCGGAGGGGACCGCTCCCCATGGTCGCAACGCCACACCCCGCCCTAGCGTTCGGGCGAAACCGGCACCAGCCGGCATACCCGAGGGGGACTCTCATGCAACTGCTCAGCACCCGCCGACGCAGGATCGCCACCGCCGTCGCGACCGCAGCTCTGGTCGCCGCGCCGCTTGTCGGCGCCGTCGCCGCGAGCGCGGCCACGGCCACCGGCACCGTCAACACCACCGGCAACCCGGGGCCCGCGCTCACGGTGCGCGCCGCGCCGACCGCGGCCTCCGAGGCCGTCGGCAAGCGCTCCGACGGGGCGACCGTCACCATCGTCTGCCAGACCTACGGGCAGCAGGTGACCGGCACCTACGGCACCACGCGGATCTGGGACCGGATCAGGAGCGGCGGCTACGTCAGCGACGCCTTCATCCGCACCGGCTCGGACGGCCTCGTCGCGCCGCTGTGCCCGGGGACCACCACCCCGCCCGAGCCCACCCCGAGCGCCGCGGTGAAGGCGACGATCGCGGCCGCGAGGTCGATGACGGGGAAGTACCCGTACTCGTGGGGCGGCGGCAGCTACAGCGGACCCACCAGGGGCATCTGCTGCAGCCCCAGCGGCATCGACGACCGGCAGACGGTGGGCTTCGACTGCTCGGGCCTGATGGAGTACGCCTTCGCCAAGGGCGCCGGGCTGCGACTGTCGAGCACCTCGCGCAGCCAGTACTCCGACGGGCCACGCGTCCCGATCTCCCAGCTGCGTGCCGGGGACCTGGTCTTCTGGTCGAGCTCCAGCCGCACCACCACGGGCATCCACCACGTCGCCCTCTACGTCGGCGACGGCCTGATCGTGGAGGCCGACCGGGTCAGCGGCCCGGACCTGCGGGTGCGGGCGTTCTCCACCGGCGAGACCGGCGTCATGCCGTCCGTGGTGCGCCCGATCGGCTGAGGACCACCCGTCGGCGGCGCCCGCCTCCCTCAGGGGAGCCGGGCGTCGTCGCCATGGTGCACGCGTAGCCAGCGGAAGCCGTAGCCGTCCAGCTCCAGGGTGACCCGTCCCCGCTCGTCGGTTCGCTGCTCCCCGGCCTGCAGCAGGTCGACGAGCAGCACCTCCCCGTCGGCCACGGTGAGGGCGACCTCCCTCGGCTCGGCGCCGAGGTTGTGCACCGCGATGACCGCCGCGTCCTCCCACGCCGAGCGGTGCGCGAGGACGGCGTGGTCCGGTTGCGGGAGCACCTCGAAGGTCCCCCAGCCGAGCTCCGGGCAGGTCCGGTATGCCGCGATGAGCCCGCGCATGAAGCTCCAGTGCGACTCCGGGTCACGGCGCTGTTGGGCCGCGTTCACGTGCGCAGGCCCGTACCCGCCTTCCACGACCGGGCTGACCAGCTTGCGGGGCGGCGCGGTGGAGAAGCCGCCGTTGCGCCCCGAGGTCCACTGCATCGGGGTGCGGACCGCCATCCGGCCTTCCTGGGCGAGGTCCTCGCCCATGCCGAGCTCCTCGCCGTAGAAGATCGTCGGCGTCCCCGGCAGGGAGAAGAGCAGGGCGTAGACGAGGCGTAGTCGCCGGGGGTCACCGTCGAGCATCCCGGGCAGCCGCCGCTTGAGACCGCGACCGTAGATCTGCATCTCCGGTTCGGGGCCGAAGGCGTCGAAGACCTCCTGTCGCTGGGCGTCGGTGAGCTTGTCGAGGGTCAGCTCGTCGTGGTTGCGCACGAAGGTGGCCCACTGGCAGGACGGCGCGATGGCGGGCCGCTGGCGCAGTGCCCTGGCCAGCGGACGGGCGTCTCCCCGCGCCAGGGACAGGTAGAGGTTCTGCATGGCGATGAAGTCGAACATCATGTGCAGCTCGTCAGCCGCGTTGCCGCCGAAGAACTTCTTCTGGTCCTTGTGGGGCAGGTTGACCTCGCCCAGCAGGATCGCGTTTCCCTTGCGGCGGTTGACGAACGCGCGCAGGTCGCGCAGGTACTGGTGCGGGTCCGCCGGCACGTCGGGTCGTGCCGGGTCGTCCGCGGCGGTCTCGACGTCGTCGATGAAGAACGGCACGGCATCGACGCGGAAGCCGTCGAGCCCGAGCTCCAGCCAGAAGCCCATGGTCCTGGCGATCTCGTCACGCACGTCCTGGTTCGCGACGTTGAGGTCGGGCTGGTAGCGGTAGAAGTGGTGCAGGTACCACTCGCCGGTCCTGGGGTCCTTCTCCCAGATGCTGTCCTCCTTGTCGGGGAAGACCACCTGGTCTGAGCTGTCCGGTGGGGTGTCGGACCGCCAGACGTACCAGTCGCGGTAGCGGTTGTCCTTGCTGCGGCGGGCCGCCTTGAACCACGGGTGCTGGTCGGAGGTGTGGTTGATGACGACGTCCGCGATGACGCGGATGCCGCGGTCGTTCGCAGTGCGGATCACCTCGACCAGCTGGCCGTGGGTGCCCAGTCGGTGGTCGACGCCGTAGAGGTCGGTGACGTCGTAGCCGTCGTCGCGGTCGGGCGTGGGGTAGAACGGCATCAGCCACAAGCAGGTGACCCCCAGCTCGGCCAGGTAGTCCACCCGTTCGGCGAGTCCGCCCAGGTCGCCGATGCCGTCGCCGTCGGAGTCGTAGAAGGTCTCGACGTCGAGGCAGTAGATGACCGCGGTCTTCCACCACTGGTCGCTCGTGTCGGTGACGCGCATGGTCAGCTCCCAGTGCTCAGGGCGGGAAGGACGTGCTCGCCGAACGCCTCGATGAAGGCGTCCTGCTCCTGTCCCACGTGGTGCAGGTAGAGGTCGTCGAAGCCCAGGTCTGCGTACTCGGCGAGCCAGTCGCGGTGCTGGGCGAGGTCAGCCGAGACGCGCACCGCGGAGCGCACCGCGTCCGGCTCGACCTGGCCCCAGAGCACGTCGAACGCCTCGGCGGTCTCCAGGTCCCACGAGATGGGCGGTCCGAAGACGTTGCCGGCCCACTGGTCGTGCGCCACGGCGAGCGCCTCGCCCTCCGTCGGGGCCCAGGACAGATGCACCTGCAGCGCGGTGCGACCGCGCCCACCAGCGCCCCGGTAGGCCGCGAGCACGTCGCGCAACGTCTCGACCGGCTGGTTGACCGTGACCAGGCCGTCGGCCCAGGCGGCGACCCGTGCGGCACTGTCGACCGACACCGCCGGCCCCACGAGCAGAGGCACGGGGTCCGGCAGGTCCCACAGCCGGGCGCGGTCGACCGTCACGAGGCCGTCGTGGCTGACCTCCTCGCCGGCGAGCATCCGCCGGATGACGTCGACGCACTCCTCGAGCCGCTGCGTGCGGACCTCCTTGCGCGGCCAGCGGTCACCGGTGATGTGCTCGTTGCTGGCCTCGCCGCTCCCCAGCGCCACCCAGAACCGGCCCGGGAACATCTGGCCCAGCGTCGCGATCCGCTGCGCGTGGACGGCGGGGTGGTAGCGCTGGCCAGGGGCGGTGACGCAGCCGAGCGAGAGCTCGGTCGTGGCGAGGGCGGCGCCCAACCACGACCACGTGTACCCGCTGTGGCCCTGTCGGGTGCTCCACGGCGAGAAGTGGTCGGAGCACATCGCCATGGCGAAGCCGGCCCGTTCGGCGTGCTGCACGTCGGCGAGGAGCTGGCGTGGGCTCACCTGCTCGTGCGAGGCATGGAACCCGATCCGCGTCATCCCCCCACCTAACCGGAGAAGCGGTCACACCGCACCTGACCAGCGGGTATGCCGCGGGCTCGGCCCGGCGGCATACCGTGCCCGCTGCCAGCGGGTCAGGCCACGTCGTCCGGCGTGGCCTCGTGACCAGCACGACCATCGGTGCGGCGCTCGGCCTTCATCTCGGCCTCGTAGACGTGCCGCCGACCCTGCATCAGCTCGTCGCGCACCTGTTTCTCCAGCCGCTTGAAGTCGGCGTAGTAGCCGTCGTCGTACTCCTCCACGACCTGGAAGGTCCAGCGGCCGGCCAGCACGTTGCGCCCGACGAGCTCGCGCTCCAGCTGCTCGGCGAGGCCGCCGTGCCCGGCCGCGCGCAGCAGCTCACACGCCTCGCCCAGCGCGAGGTCTGCGGTCCCGGTGAGCCGGTGCACGCCGTAGAGCCTGCCCCTCACCTCCTCGATGGCCTCGAACGCCTCGCTCACCTTGCCGACCGCCTCGACGGTCGCGTCGCTGACCCCGTCCGGCCGCCTGTCGAGGCCTTCCTCACCCGTGTGTTCGCTCATGCCGGGTCACTACCCCGCGCGGGAGATCCGCACACACGCGAGATCCCAGCTCTCGGCAGCTTCCGGGGTCCGGAAGGGCGAGAGCTGGGATCTCGGGGGGGCGGATCAGCGCAGCACGAGGGTGTCCGCGGTCTCGTCCAGGTCGACGGTCACCGTGTCACCGTCGCGCACCTGCCCGCCGAGGACGGCCTTGGCCAACCGGTCGCCGATCTCCTTCTGGACCAGCCGGCGCAACGGACGCGCCCCGTAGGCCGGGTCGTAGCCGGTGATCGCGAGCCACTCCCGCGCGGCCTCGGTGACCTCCAGGGTGATCCGGCGGTCGACCAGCCGGGTGGCCAGCTCGCGGACCTGGAGCTCGACGATGTGGGCCAGCTCGGCGGACGTCAGGGCGTCGAAGATGACGACCTCGTCGAGCCGGTTGAGGAACTCGGGCTTGAAGCTGGCACGCACGACCCCCATCACCGCGTCGCGCCGGGCCGAGTCCTCCATCGTCGGGTCGACGAGGTACTGGCTGCCGAGGTTGCTGGTCATCACGAGGATGACGTTCCGGAAGTCGACCGTGCGACCCTGGCCGTCGGTGAGCCGGCCGTCGTCGAGCACCTGCAGCAGGATGTCGAACGTCTCCGGGTGCGCCTTCTCGACCTCGTCGAGGAGCACCACCGAGTAGGGACGCCGCCGGACCGCCTCGGTGAGCTGGCCGCCCTCCTCGTAACCGACGTAGCCGGGCGGGGCTCCGATGAGGCGCGCGACCGCGTGCCGCTCGGCATACTCGCTCATGTCGATGCGCACCATGGCGCGCTCGTCGTCGAAGAGGAAGTCGGCCAACGACTTGGCGAGCTCGGTCTTGCCGACACCGGTCGGCCCGAGGAAGAGGAACGACCCGGTCGGCCGGTTCGGGTCGGCCAGCCCGGCGCGCGACCGACGGACGGCGTCGGACACCGCCGCGACAGCGGTCGACTGCCCGATCAGCCGGGAGCCGATGATCGACTCCATCGACAGCAGCTTCTCGGTCTCGCCCTGCAGGAGCCGCCCGGCGGGGATCCCGGTCCACGCCGAGATGACCTCCGCGATGTCATCGGCGCCGACCCGCTCCTTGACCATCAGGTCGCCGTTGCGCAGCCCGCTGGCCACCTCGTCCTCGTTGGCCAGGGCGAGGGCCTTCTCGAGCTCGGGGATCTCACCGAACTCGATCCGGCTGGCGGTCTCGAAGTCGTACTCGCGGCGGGCCTTCTCCAGCCGGGTCCTGGCCTCGTCGATCTGGGTCTTGAGGTCACCGACCCGGTTGAGGCCGGACTTCTCCGACTCCCAGCGGGCGTTGAGGGCGGCCAGCTCCTCCGACCGGTTGGCCAGGTCCTCGCGGAGCCGGGCGAGCCGCTCGACGGAGGCGTCGTCGGTCTCGCGCTCGAGGTGGAGCTCCTCCATCTTGAGGCGGTCGACGGCTCGGCGCAGCTCGTCGATCTCGACCGGGCTCGAGTCGATCTCCATCCGAAGCCGGGAGGCGGCCTCGTCGACCAGGTCGATCGCCTTGTCCGGGAGCTGGCGGCCACTGATGTACCGGTCCGAGAGGGAGGCCGCGGCCACGAGGGCGGCGTCCTCGATCTCCACCTTGTGGTGCGCTTCGTAGCGCTCCTTGAGGCCGCGCAGGATCGCCACGGTGTCCTCGACCGAGGGCTCGCCGACGAAGACCTGCTGGAAGCGCCGCTCGAGGGCAGCATCCTTCTCGATGTGCTGGCGGTACTCGTCGAGGGTGGTGGCTCCGACCAGCCGCAGCTCGCCACGGGCCAGCAGGGGCTTGAGCATGTTGCCGGCATCCATGGCACCTTCGCCGGTCGCGCCGGCACCGACGACGGTGTGCAGCTCGTCGATGAAGGTGACGACCTGCCCGTTGCTGTCCTTGATCTCCTCGAGGACGGCCTTGAGTCGCTCCTCGAACTCGCCGCGGTACTTCGCGCCGGCCACCATCGCGCCGAGGTCCAGGCTGATCAGCCGCTTGTCCCGGAGGGACTCCGGCACGTCGCCGTCGACGATCCGCTGGGCCAGGCCCTCGACCACGGCGGTCTTGCCGACGCCGGGCTCGCCGATGAGGACGGGGTTGTTCTTGGTGCGCCGGGACAGCACCTGCACGACCCGCCTGATCTCGGAGTCGCGCCCGATGACCGGGTCGAGCCGACCGTCCCGCGCCGCCTGGGTCAGGTCGGTGCCGTAGGTCGCGAGGGCCTCGCCGCCCTCGACCGGCGTCTCGCTGGTCACGGTGCGACCACCGCGGGTCGCCTCGATCTTGGCCTCCATGTCCTTGGCCCCGCGCTTCTGGACAGCGGCCAGGTGGCCGGTCTCGGCGAGGGCGAGGAGCAGGAGGTCGAGGGCGAGGTAGGTGTCGCCCTTGGCGCGCATGAGGGTGTCAGCCTGCTGGAGCACGGCCAGCGCCTCCCGACCGAAGGTCGGCGGCTGGGTCGCGCCGGTGGTCGTCGGCAGGGCGCGCAGCCGGGCGTCAGCCTGGCCGAGCACGTGGGCCGCGCCGGTGCCGGCAGCCTGCAGCAGCGCGTCGGCCTGGGCCGGGTCGAGCTGGACGAGCGCGCTCGTGAGGTGGTCGGGGGTGATCTCGGGGTGGCCGGCGCTCTGGGCGGCTCGCTGCGCGAGCGCCAGCGCCTCGGCCACCTTGGTGGTCGGCTTCAGCTCCATGCGTGCGTTTACTCCTCATGGATGAGTTCGGGTGAGTTTCCACTCGGGACAACGGCTCAAAAGTTGAGCGTATTCCACTCAACCCCGTGCTGGAGGCCCATCAGCCGATCGGTTGATACTTCAAAAAACGCCGCGCCGGCTCATGCAGATGGATTAGTTCTTGTGTATGAGCTCATGTATTGTCCTCCGCTTGCAGGGACTGACCCCCCGGAAGGACCTCTCGTGAACAGGCCTCAGGCCCTGCATCGGTATGCCCCCCGGCACCGTGGCCAGCGCGACTCGAAGGCTCACCGCCTCGCCGCGCTGGCGCTCTGTGTCCCCCTGGCCGCCACCGCTGGACTGGGGAGCATCGTCCCCGCGTCCGCGGCCACCACCACCCGCGCGGCTGACACCGCGGGTTCCCTGGCCATCGGCAGCGCCGGCTATGCCATCCCCTCGGGCGCGGTCTTCGTGTCGACCGCCGGCAGCGACACCTACAGCGGCACCTCCACGAAGCCGGTGCGCACCATCGCCCGCGCCATCGCCCTCGCCCCGGCCGGCGGCACCGTGGTCCTGCGCAAGGGCACCTACCACGAGACCGTCACGGTCACCAAGAAGGTGACGATCCAGAACTACCCGAAGGAAGCTGCCTGGCTCGACGGATCCGTGGGCGTGACCGGTTGGGTCAAGGACGGCGCCACCTGGCGGCACGACAAGTGGACGCCGCGGTTCGACGCCAGCGTCGGGTTCAGCAAGGGTGACAAGGACGGCACCGGTCCGGGTTGGCAGTACGTCAACCCCGCGTACCCGATGGCTGCCCACCCCGACCAGGTCTTCATCAGTGGTGTGCAGCAGCGCCAGGTCGCCTCTCGCGCCGCCGTCACAGCCGGCAAGTTCTTCCTCGACACCGCGACGTCCAAGCTCTACATCGGCAGCGACCCCACGGGTCGCAGCGTGCGCGGCACCACCCTCGCCAAGGCGATGAGCATCCGCGCCGCCGGCACCGTCGTCCGGGGCATCGGCATCCGCAACTACGGGCCGAGCATCTGGCACATCGGGGCGGTCACGGTCGAGAGCCCGAGTGTCCGCATCGAGAACGTGGTCATCCAGGACTCGGCCACGATCGGCCTCGGCGTCATCGCGTCGGACGCCGTCATCAACCGCACCAGCGTCCTGCGCGCCGGCCTCCTCGGCGTGCACGCCGCGACTGCCGACCGCATCCAGGTGCTCCGCAGCCGGCTGGACGGCAACAACTGGGAGCGGTTCAACAGCGCGCCCGTCTCCGGCGGCATGAAGGCCGGGCGGTCGCGCGGCGTCCTGGTCAAGGACAGCTCGATCTCGCACAACCTCGGTCACGGCTACTGGTCGGACGTGTCGGTCTACGACACCAAGCTGGTCAACAGCAACTTCATCAAGAACTCGGCCACGGGCATCTTCCTCGAGATCTCGGCCCGGGGGACCGTGGTCAACAACCTCATCGACGGCAACGGCGCCGAGGGCATCAAGATCAACAACACGAGCACCGTGCTGATCTACAACAACACGGTGCTCCGCAACGCCCGGCCGATCAACATCGTCCAGGACTCGCGCACCAAGGCCAACACCTCCTACGGCGACGACACGCGCTATCCGAACGATCCCGAGATGACCTGGCTGGTCGGACCCGTGACGGTGCGCAACAACGTCCTCGGCATCCCCAACACCCGTGCCAACTGCGTGCTGTGCGTCGAGGACTACACCCACACCCGGACTGCCGCGCAGATGGGCGTCACGAGCAACGGCAACGTGTTCAACCGCGCTGACACCGCCGACCCCGACTGGCTGACGGTCTGGAGCCGGGGCACGATCAACGTCAACCCGGCCGTCTACGGCACGCTCGCAGCGCACCGATCAGGCACCGGTCAGGACAAGACCAGCCTCGCGTACGACGGCTTCTACGCCGTCTCGTCCACCGGGCACCTGTCCGGCGCAGCGCAGGTCAAGGCGGGCACCGTCGCCGTCGGCCTCCCGTCCTCCCTCGCCACCTTGTCGGGCCAGACCGCCGGCTCCAAGTGGCTGGGCGTCTGGGGTCGCTGACTCTCACGCTGCACTGGCCGCACGAGCGCCGGCACTGCGTGTCAGCCCTCGTGCGGCCCCGCGACACGCCGAGAGAACCAGCGACACGCCGAGAAATCGTCTCCGTACATCACAAACTGATAACGTCCCCCGCTTGCAGGGACTGCCTCGCAGGGAAGACCTGGAAGGACACTCCAACTCGTGACCCGGCCCCCGGCCCCGACGCCACGCCCCCGGCACTCCGCCCCCCGACACTCAGCCCCCCGACACTCGAGCCCGCGACACCGCGCACCCCGACGCATCACCCTCAGCCGACCTCTCCTGGTCGCCGGCTGCGCGGCTCTGGCCCTCACGGTCACCACTCCCGCCCTGGCCGGAACCTGGACCAGCCCGGGCAGCCCGACGACCCAGACCAAGTCGCTCAAGCCGCCCCGGCCGCACCGCACCCTCGCCACCTCGACGGCCACCTCGACGGCCACCCCGACCCCCACGGCGACCCAGACCGCCAGCTCCACGGGGCCCGTGGTGCCATCGACGACGAGCACCACGACCCCGTCGAGCACCGCGACCAGCAGCTCCACGACCACCACGGCCCCCGCCCCGGCGGGTGGCCGCGCCGCTGACAGCGCGGGCGCCGCGGCGGTCGGCACCGCCACCTATGCCGTCCCCGCAGGTGCGGTCGTGGCTTCGCCGAGCGGCGACGACGCGGCAGCCGGCACCACCAGCGCCCCCGTGCGGACCATCGCCCGTGCGCTGGCCCTGGCGCCTGACGGCGGAACGGTCGTCCTGCGGGGCGGCAGCTACCACGAGACGGTCACGATCTCGCGGGGCGTCACCCTGCAGAACTATCCGGGCGAGGCTGCCTGGCTCGACGGCACCCGCGCCGTCCAAGGCTGGGTGCAGGACGGTTCGGCCTGGCGGGTCGACGGCTGGACGACCCGCTTCGACGCCAGCGTCGGTTTCAGCAAGGGCGACGTCGACGGCACCTCGCCGGGCTGGCAGTACCTCAACCCGGCCCACCCGATGGCCGCCCACCCCGACCAGGTCTTCGTCGACGGCAGCCAGCTGCGCCAGGTCGCCTCGAGGTCGGCCGTCGTGGCCGGCACCTTCTTCCTCGACGAGTCGACGTCGCAGCTCTACATCGGCACCGACCCGTCCGGCCGCGACGTGCGGGCGACCACGCTCGCCAAGGCCCTGAACGTGCGCGCCTCGGGCACGACCATCCGTGGCATCGGCGTGCGCCGGTACGCACCCAGCATCTGGCAGATCGGTGCCGTGACGGTCGAGCAGCCGCAGGTACGACTCGAGCAGGTCCGCATCGAGGACAGCGCGACGATCGGCCTGGGCGTCATCGCCTCCGACGTGGTCATCGACCACACCAGTGTGCTGCGCGCCGGTCTGCTCGGTGTCCACGCGGCGACGGCCGACCGGATCCGCGTCGTGTCCAGCCGGTTCGACGGCAACAACTGGGAGCAGTTCAACAGCGCTCCCGTGTCCGGCGGCATGAAGGCCGGCCGCTCGCGAGGCGTGACGGTGCTCGACTCGAGCATCTCCGACAACCTCGGGCACGGCTACTGGTCTGACGTGTCGGTGTACGACACCAAGATCCTGAACAGCAACCTCGACAACAACACCGCCACCGGCGTCTTCCTGGAGATCTCGGCACGGGGCACCGTGGCCAACAACCTGATCATGGGGAACGGCGCCGAGGGCATCAAGGTGAACAACATCAGCACGGTGGACATCTACAACAACACGGTGGTCCGGAACGCCCGGCCGATCAACATCGTGCAGGACTCGCGGACGCCGGCGAACACGTCCTACGGTGATGACTACCGTTACCCCAACGACCCGGAGATGACCTGGCTCGTAGGACCGGTCACCGTGCGCAACAACGTGATCGGGCTGCCCAACGGCAACGCCAACTGCGTGCTGTGCGTCGAGGACTACACCCACACCCGCACCGCTGCGCAGATGGGCGTGACGAGCAACGGCAACGTGTTCAACCGGGCTTCGGCAACCACCCCAGGGTGGCTCACCGTCTGGAGCCGCGGCGCCGAGGCCGTCAACCCGTACGTCTTCGGGACGCTGGGCGCATTCCAGTCCGGGACCGGGCAGGACGCCAGCAGCCTGGACTACGACGGCTCCGTGGTCGTCAGCACCACCGGCGCACTGACCGGCACCGCTCAGGGGCAGGCCGGTTCTGTGGCAGCGCCGCTGCCCAGCAGCATCGCCACGCTCATCGGCCAGCCAGCCGGCGCGGAGCACCTCGGCGTCTGGGGCCGGTAGCCCCGAGCTCCTCCCTGCGGGTGGCCGGCAGCTGATCCTGCCGGCCATCCGCGGTCCGCTGCGCAGCGCGGACGGTGACCCCACGGCATACCGTGGGGTCGTGCCCATCCCTCTCTCGTCGGGGGGGTGGAACCGCGTGGGGTCCGAGCTCAGCCTGCCGCGACGAACTGGCGGACCGCGTCGAGCGCCACCAGGTGCCCTCCGCGCAGCACCGGGGCGTCGGCCACCCCCGTCGGCACGACCTTGGGGTGCACCGGCGCGATGCTCGCGACTGCCTCGGCGACCCGGTCGCACAACGTGACGCCGCCGGCCACCGCGAGCGGGCCGGTCAGCACCACGAGCCCGGGGTCGACCACTGCGCACACGGCGGCGACGCCGACCGCCAAGCGGTGCGCCACGTCGTCGAGCAGGGCGGGGACCCCGGCGGCGAGCGCCTCCGGTGCGGTCGCAGCCCGCACGCCATACGTCCGCGCGGCCTCGAGGATCGCCTCCTCCCCCGCAAGCCGCTGGAAGGCCCCCTTGTCCCTGCGACTGATGTGGTGCGGCAGGTCCACGCCTGGGACGGGGAGGTAGCCGAGCTCGCCGGCGGCCCCCGATGCCCCGCGGTGGACCTCTCCGCTGAGGACGATGGCCGAGCCGATGCCGCGGCCCACCCAGAGCAGCACGAAGTCCTGCACGCCCACGGCCGCACCGTGCCGGTGCTCGGCCACTGCCGCGAGGTTGACGTCATTGTCGATCGTCACGGGGATGCTCAGGCTGGCCGTGAGGGAGTCCCGCACCCCTTCCTTCCATCGAGGCAGGTCGAAGGAGAAGCCCACGTCTCCGGTCTCCGGTTGCACCAGGCCGGGGAGGCCGATCGCCAAGCCGCGCAACCGCTTTCGCGAGACGTGTGCCGCCTCGAGCGCTTTGTCGGCCACGGCCTCGACGGCGGTGCGGGGGTCGGACAGCGGGCCGCGGGCGGGCACCCGCAGCGTGACGCGCGGCCCCTCCTGACCCATCAGGTCGCACGTGGATGCCGTGAGCTCGCGTGGACCGACGTCCACCCCCACGACGTAGGCCGCCGACGCGACGATGCCGTGCACCTCGGCGTTGGGTCCGCGTGCGCCGGAGCGGGTCCCCACGATCTCGGCCAGCCCCAGCTCGCCGAGGCGTCCGAGCAGCTGTCCGGTGGTGACCTTGGACAGGCCGGTCAGGCTGGCGAGCTCGGCTCGGGAGAGCGGGCCGTGCTCGACGAGGAGGCCCAGAGCGGCGCGGACGTTCATCTCGCGCATCAGGCTGGGCGTGCCGGTCAGGGCCGGCTGGCGGGTGGAGGCGGTCGTCACGGGGCCCACTGTTCCATCCGCGAACTTTTTGGGCAAGACTCTTTCCGGAAACTTTATTGCCTGTTACGGTGGCGGCAGCGGAGGACCTGCCCAGTGGGCCACGAAGCCCCTGGCCTGTCTCAAGGAGGACGTAGTGAAGCAGCGATGGACAGCGCCTGCGCTGGTGGCGGCGGTGGGTCTGACCCTCGCGCTCAGTGCCTGCGGCGGCGACGCCAAGTCGGGTTCGGGTGACGCGGCGGAGAAGAACGCCCTGACGGTCTGGTTGATGAACGGGTCGGTCCCCGACAAGGTCGTGCAGTCGGTCAACGCCGATCTCGCCAAACAGCACCCCGGGGCCACGGTCACCGTCGAGGTGCAGGAGTGGAACGGCATCCAGGACAAGCTCACCACCGCCCTGGCCGGCAACAACCCGCCGGACGTCATCGAGATGGGCAACACGCAGAACGCCAAGTTCAGCCAGTCGGGCGCCCTGCTCGACCTCGACGCCGACAAGGCCAAGCTCGGCATCGACCAGTGGTCGAAGGGCATGGCCTCCTCCGGGGTCTGGGACGGCAAGACGTACGGCGCGCCCCTCCTGGCCGCCAACCGCGTCGTGATCTACCGGACCGACCTCTTCGAGAAGGCCGGCGTCACCGTCCCGAAAACTTTCGACGAGTGGGTCGCGGCCACCACCAAGCTCAACCAGGCCAACGCCGCCACCAAGGACTTCCAGGGCATCTACCTCCCCGGACAGAGCTGGTACGTCTACGCCGGCCTGCTCTGGGACGCCGGCGGTGACCTCGCCGTCAAGGACGGCGACTCGTGGAAGGGCGGCCTCGACACCCCGGCCGCGGCCGAGGCGATCGGGAAGTACAAGCAGCTGCAGTCGCTCTCGAAGGCACCCAAGGACGCCGACGAGGCCACCCCCCAGCAGTTCGAGGTCTTCGCGGAGGGCAACGTCGCGCAGATGATCGGCCTGCCGTGGGAGATGGGCTCGGCGGTCGGGGCCAACAAGAAGCTCGACGGCAAGGTCGCGGTCTTCCCGATTCCTAGCAGCAGCGCGGACAAGTCCGGCTCGGTGTTCCTCGGTGGCTCCAACCTCGGCATCTCGGCCGGCTCGGACTCACCGAAGCTCGCCGCCGACTGGCTCGCCCTGATGACCGGTGAGAAGTACCAGACCGAGCTCGCCCTCGCGTCCAACGTGGTCCCGAACCGCACGGCCCTGCTCTCCAAGCTCACCGACCCGACGGCCAAGATCATGGCTGGCGCGGCAGCGAACGGCCACGTGACGCCGGTCGACCCGCGGTGGGCAGGGGTCGAGGCCGGGGCCAACCCGGTGAAGGACTACATGACCGCGGTCCTCACCGGCACCGACCCGGCCGCGGCCGGAACCAAGGCGAGCGCCGAGATCACCAAGCGCATGAGCGGCGCGCTCTGACCAGTCCCACCGCGGTCCGTCCCCCGACGGCCGCGCCGCCCCCGGCACACCTCCGCCGTCGGGGGCGGCGCGGCACCACCGGAGGAGGCGGTCCCGCGGGCCGCCTCCTGCCGCTGCTGCTGATCGCACCGACAGTCCTCACCCTTGCCGCCCTGATGGGCTGGCCGTTGGTCAACAACGTCCTGCTGTCGCTGCGCAAGGTCACGCTCCGCGAGCTGATCAGCCGCGACGTCGTCTGGGTCGGCTTCGACAACTACCGGACGATCCTGGCCGACCCGGCCTTCTGGGACGCGGTGGTCCGGTCGGTGCTCTTCACCGCCGCATGTGCCGCCACCACCATGGTGGTCGGCGTCCTCATGGCCCTCCTGCTGGTGCGCCTGCCCCGCTTCCCGAAGCTGGTCCTGTCGATCAGCCTGGTGCTGGCCTGGGCCACCCCGGTGCTCGCGGCGACCACCGTGTTCCAGTGGCTCTTCGACACCGACTTCGGCGTCGTCAACTGGCTGCTGGCCCGGGTCGGTCTCGACACCGAGGGCCACTCGTGGTTCTCGACGGGTCGCTCGACCTTCCTCGTGGCCGGCCTGCTCGTCGTCTGGCAGGCCGTCCCCCTCGTGGTCTTCAGCATCTCGGCCGCCCTGGCGACGGTCCCCCCGGAGCTCGACGAGGCTGCCGTGATCGACGGCGCCACCGCGAGCCAGCGCTGGTGGACCATCACCTTCCCCCTCGTGCGGCCCATGATCGGCGTGCTGGCCTTCCTCCAGGTGATCTGGGACTTCAAGGCCTTCACCCAGGTCTACGCGATGCGCCGAGGCGGCCCGGACTCCTCGACGACGACGCTGCCGATCCTCATCTACCAGGAGGGCCTGGCCCGCAGCCAGTTCGGCCTGGCCGCCGCGGCATCGGTCGTGACGGTCGCGATCCTGCTCGTCCTGCTCGCGCTCTACGTGCGGTCGGCCGTGCGCGCCGAGGAGGTGCGATGAGGGCCAGCCGCCGCGCACGCGGCATACAGTCGGCGATCGCCCTCGTGCTCGCCGCCCTCTGGGCGTTCCCCGTCTACTGGATGGCGGTCACCGCGATCAAGCCGCGCTCCGACGTGGTCTCGCGCACTCCGGTGTTCATCCCGCACTCCCCGACGCTCGAGCACCTGCGCACCGCCATCGAGGCCCCGGGGTTCTGGCACTTCGCCCGCAACAGCCTCGTGCTGACCATCGGCGCGGTGGTGATCGCCCTGCTCATCGCGCTCGCCTCGGCATGGGCCAGCACGCGCTACTTCTTCAAGGGGCGCAAGGCGTTCCTCATCACGATCATGGCCGCGCAGCTCGCCCCCTGGGAGGCCATGCTCATCCCGATCTTCATCGTCTACCGCGACACCGGCGGGCTCGACGTCCTGCTGGCGCTGATCCCCCTCTACATGGTGATGGTGCTGCCGTTCACCGTGTGGACCATGCGCGGCTTCATCGCCGCCGTCCCGGTCGAGCTCGAGGAGGCCGCCCTGGTGGACGGCTGCTCGCGCGGCCAGGCCTTCCGCCGCATCGTCTTCCCCTTGCTGGCGCCGGGGGTCATGGCCACGTCGCTGTTCGGGTTCATCACGATCTGGAACGAGTTCGTCTTCGTCAACGCGCTCATGCAGTCGGAGCCGAATGCGACTCTCCCCCTGTGGATCTCGGCCTTCCAGACCGTGTTCGGCACCGACTGGGGGGCCACGATGGCCGCCTCCTCGCTGTTCACCCTGCCGGTCATCCTCCTGTTCGCCATCCTCCAGCGCCGCGCCGTGGGCGGGCTCGCCGCGGGGGCGGTGAAGGGATGAGCGACGTCAGCGAGATCGGGTATGCCGTGGACCTCGGGTCCGCGGACCTGCGTCGCCTCGCGCTCGCCGTGATCCAGCCCGGCTTCACCGGGCTGACCGCTCCGTCGTGGCTGCTCGAGCGGCTGGCCGAGGGCCTGGGCGGCGTGGCGCTGTTCGCGCGCAACATCGAGTCGCCTGCGCAGGTGGCCACCCTCACCGCGGCGATCCACGCGGCCAACCCTGCGGCGCTCGTGGCGATCGACGAGGAGGGCGGCGACGTCACGCGGCTCGAACACGCCACCGGCTCGTCGTGGCCGGGGAACCTCGCCCTCGGCGCCGTCGACGACACCGCCCTCACCGAGGCGGTGGCGGCCGAGATCGGCGCGGCTCTCGCCGAGCTCGGCATCGACCTGGACTACGCCCCCGACGCCGACGTCAACGTCGAGGCGGCCAACCCCGTCATCGGGGTGCGGAGCTTCGGCGCCGACCCGGCCCTCGTGGCGCGCCACACCGGGGCCTGGGTGGCCGGGCTGCAGGCGGCCGGCGTCCTGGCGTGCGCCAAGCACTTCCCCGGCCACGGGGACACGGGCGTGGACAGCCACCACGACCTCCCCGAGGTGGACCTCGGCGACCCCGAGACCAGCCCCTGGCTCGTACCCTTCCGGGCGGCCCTCGCCGCCGGCGCTGCCTCGGTCATGAGCGCCCACGTGCGGGTCCCGGGCATCGATCCCCGTCCCGCCACGCTGGTGCCCGCCATCATGACCGGCCTCCTGCGCGACGGACTCGGCTTCACGGGCCTGGCGCTCTCGGACGGCCTCGAGATGGGCGCTGTCGCCGGGCCGCTCGGGGTGGCGGAGGGGGCGGTCCAGGCGGTCCTGGCCGGCGTCGACGCGTTGTGCATCGGCGGAGGACTCGCCGACGCCGAGACCGTGGACACCGTGGTCGCGGCACTCGTGGGTGCCGTCGAGTCGGGTCGCCTCCCCCTGGAGCGGCTGGCCGAGGCGGGCGAGCGGGTGGCCGCCGCGGCGCGGCTGCGCGACGAGCTGCGCCTCGCGGCCACGGCGGCCCGGACGGGTCGACCGGTCCCCGGGGCGGCACCGGCCGGGCGCACGGCGGCGGCCAGGGCCCTCCGGGTCCGTGGTTCGGTCCCCGTCGTCGCCACGACAACCGGCCCGTGCGTCCTCGAGCTCGTGGCCCCGAGCAACATCGCCGTGGGCGACGACACCCCCTCCGGCCTCACGACGGCGGTGGCCCGCAGGTGGCCCGGGCTCGCACCGCTGCGGATCACCGACGCGGCGGGCGTTCGCGCCGGACTGGCCGCGGCGGCCGGGCGCCCCGTGTGGGTCGTGGTGCGCGACCCACACCGGCACCAGTGGATGGGCTCCGTCGTCCAGCAGATCGTGCGCGCACGACCCGACACGGTCGTCATCGACACCGGGTGGCCCGGGTGGTCACCGCCTCAGGGCGCGACCCACGTGGTCACGTACGGCGCGTCGTGGGCCAGTGGCGAGGCCGTGGTCGACCTGCTCGCCCCCTGAGCAGCGCGCCTCCTGGCCACGGGGGTCAGGCAGGGGTGGCCGGCTCCGGGTCGTACCAGCCGCCGTGCTCCTCGGCCAGGGCGCTGAACCGGTCGCGCAGCCCGGACTCGACCGGTCCGGACTCGTCGGCGACCATCTCCTCGACGACGTGGACGGCCCACTCGTGGTCCTCCGAGTCGTCCTCCCCCGCCAAGGCCTCCCGGACGACGCGGACCTCGGAGAAGCCCTCATGGGCCAGCTCGGCGGCGGCGTCGTCGGCGGTCTCACGGTCGGGGAAGACCAGCAGGTGCTCACTCACAGGACGAGTATGCCGGGCGGGTGGCGTCAGTCGGCCCAGCGGCAGGCCCGGCGCAGCCGGGCGCGCTCGGCCGGGGCGGCCTGGGTGAGCCGGAACCGCACCCACCGCTCGGGCACCTTCATGTGCCAGACGAAGTCGTCCCAGTCGCTCGCGAGGGCGAGTCGGCGCTCCATGACGTCGAGGGGCATGGCCCGTCGGGCCGCCTCGCGCTCGACCCGGCGCTCGGTGGCCGAGGCCGTCCAGCCGCTGCACTCGACGTCGCCCCGCTCGGCGTGGACCAGCTCGTGCCACAGGGAGCAGCGCTCCTCCTCGAGGCTGCGACCGGAGCGCAGGACGATCGCCCGGCGGCCGTGGTAGTAGCGACCGGGCTCGGCGATGGGCTGCCGCACCAGCACCACGTCGCGCATCTCGCGCAGCACCGCCCAGGGGTCAGGAACCCCGGATCCGTCGCTCGATGGCGTCAAGCCTGCTCCTCACGTCGTCGATCAGCGCGAGGACCTCCTCGTCACTGACCCCGGACCGCAACCGCTGACCCGGGGCGGTCACGAAGCCCCCATCCTGCGCCGACCCACCGACAGGCTCACCACGGTCGTCCAGCCCCAGGACCTCGAGCACCTTGGCTCGCTTGACGTCCTGGACCCCGAGCCCGTCCTCCACACGCTTCCACGTGATCGAGGAGATGCGCGCCTCCCTGGCCGCCTGCTCCTTGCTCCACCCGTGGCTGAGACGGGCCCGTTCGACGCGTTGGCCGAGGCGTTCGAGCTGCTCACGATTCATGCTGCGCATCTTGCCAGTCACATCCAGTCACTTCTAGTCCCGTTCAGTCACGCTTTGGCCACCAGGGCACCCAACTCCGGCGCGTCGTGGGTTGACACCGGGGTCACCTCGCTCGATCACGGCACATTCTGCCGACACCTGGGCAGAACTCTTGCCGGATCACCCGGTCATGACTATGTTCGTGGTCATGCCTAGGGAAACACCCCCAAACCACGTGATCGAGGTGCACGGCTACGCACTGCGCGTCATTCGTCAGGCCAGGGGCCGTGCGGTGACCGACCTCGCCGCGGCTCTGGGGGTCGACCCGTCCTACATCAGGCACCTCGAGAACGGCAGCAAGTTCCGCGTCAGTCCCGAGGTCTACGCCGGCCTGCTCCGTGAGCTGCAGATCGAGGACTACCGGGCACTGCTGGCCACC
Organism: Phycicoccus sp. Soil802; assembly: GCF_001429605.1. Taxonomy (GTDB): domain Bacteria; phylum Actinomycetota; class Actinomycetes; order Actinomycetales; family Dermatophilaceae; genus Pedococcus. The sequence continues at coordinate 135,556 of NZ_LMSS01000003.1, read as the reverse complement.
GCGCCGCTGCGCGACGAGGTGTCCGCCTGACCTGCCCGGCACCCCTCCAGACTGCGCCGGCGCCGGCCGAGAGCCCCCATCGTCGTGCGAGGTGGGGGCTCTTGGTGTGCCGGCCCGTGCGTTGGTCGGAGCGAGGCGTGCCGGCCCGCCCTCGTGCCGTGGTCAGTGGTGGCTCGGACGCCAGACCACCAGGGCCTGCGAGCGCTGCATCCGGGGGCGCTGTCCGGCCCGCACCGCGATCACGTCACCGGTCGGGCCGACGGCGAACACGCGGGAGGTGGATCGCGCCTGCGACGCGAGCCGGGAACGCTCCAGCTCGTCGGTCAGCTCCAGCACCCGACCGCGCAGGGCAGCGACCTGGTTCTCGAGCTCCAGGATGCGCTGGATGCCGGCGAGGCTGACGCCCTCCTCCTGGGACAGGCGCTGGACCTCCCGCAGCATCGCGACGTCGCGCCCGGAGTAGCGCCGTCCGCCACCGCGTGTCCTCGACGGGCTGACCAGGCCGAGCCGGTCGTACTGCCGCAGGGTCTGGGCGTGCATGCCGGCCAGCGTGGCCGCGACCGAGATGACGAAGATCGGGGAGTCGTCGTCGGGGGAGAACGAGCGTGCGTCGTCCACGACCGGTCACCGCCTCGCGTTCGCGAAGAGCTCGGCCCGCGGGTCGAACCCCTCGTCCAGGGCCTGCAGGGTCTCGACCGCGGCCCTCGCCTCGTCGGACAGCCGCTGCGGTACCACGATGCTGACCTTGGCCATCAGGTCACCCGGCTTGTCCTTCACCGGCACGCCCCGGCCCTTGATCCGCAGGACGCGACCGCTGGGCGTGCCCGGCGCGACCCGCACCTTGACGGTGGACCCGTCGAGGGTGGGCACGCCCACGGTGGCCCCGAGCGTCGCCTCGGCAAAGGTCACGGGGAGCTCGATCGTGAGGTTGTCGCCCTCACGCCCGAAGACCGGGTGCTTCTCGACCGCGACGGTGAGGATGAGGTCGCCGGCCGAAGCCCCCGCGTCGCCGGGCTGGCCCTTGCCGCGCAGACGGATCTTCTGTCCGTCCTTGACCCCGGCCGGGATCCGCGTGGTGATCTGGCCACCATCGGTCGTGCCGAGGGTGACGGTGGCGCCCTCGACGGCGTCGCGGAAAGACAGGCTCGTGCGCGCGGTCAGGTCCGCGCCCTTGCGCGGCCCCTGGGGCGCGCGGAACCCCGTGCCCCCGTATGCCGGGCCGGCACCTCCGCCGAACATCCCCCCGAGGATGTCCTCGAGGTCAGGCTGCGCGCCGCCGCCGGTGGAGTACCGCACGCGGGTGCCACCGCGCCCTGCCCCGCCCCCGAACATCGTGGAGAACACGTCGTCGAAGCCACCCGCACCCCCACCGGGACCACCGGCGGTGAACCGGGCACCGCCGCGGGCCATCTGGCGGACCGCGTCGTACTCGCGACGCTTCTCCGGGTCGGACAGCACCGAGTTGGCCTCGCCGACGTCCTTGAAGCGCTGCTCGGCAGCCGCATCGCCCGGGTTCTTGTCCGGGTGGTGCGCGCGGGCGAGCTTGCGGTAGGCCTTCTTGATCGCCGCGTCGTCGGCATCCTGGGGGACGCCGAGGATCGCGTAGAAGTCCTTCTCGAACCAGTCCTGGCTAGCCATGTCGGCGCCCTCCTCTCGGCGGTGCGGTGCAGGTTTCGTTCCGATTGGGTGGGAAACCTGCGGTCGGGGTCATGCGGTGAATGATGCTGCCGTCACTCGGGATCGGCCACGGCGACGCGCGCTGCCCGCAGGATCTGCTCGCCCGCGCGGTAGCCGGGCTGGAGCACCTGGACCACGGTGGTCGAGTCGGTCGGCTGCACCGAACCGTCCTGCGGCCAGGCGGTGTGCATCAGGGCTTCGTGCAGGTTGGGGTCGAACTGCTCACCCGCCGCGCCGTACCGCTCCAGCCCGAACTTGCCGAGGGTGGACTCCAGCTTGTCGGCGATGGCCGCGAACGGGCCGTCGGCGAGGTCGCCGTGCTCCCGCGCTGCGTGGATGTCGTCGAGCACCGGGAGCAACGCCTCGATGACCGACTGGGCTGCCCGCTCCTGCACGACAGCGCGGTCACGGTCGACGCGACGCTTGTAGTTGACGTACTCCGCCTGCAGGCGCTGCAGGTCGGCGAGCCGCTCCCCCGCGAGCACCGTGTCGGGGTGCAGGTCCGCATCCTGGGCACCCTCGAAGGTGCTGAGGTTGCTGGTCGAGTCGCTCGCCTCGGTGGCGTCACCAGGGTGCTGCGGGCCGGCACCCTCGTCGAGGATGTCACCCTGCAGCGGGGCCGCCTCGGCGGTGGTGGGCGGCGCGGTCTCGCCGGCGCCCACCACCCCCTCGGCACCGTCAGGCGTGGGGGCCTGGTCGGTCACTTCTTCTCCTCGTCGTCCTCGACGACCTCGGCGTCAACCACGTCGTCGTCGGACGCACCCGCGTCGGCGGAGCCGGCGTCGTCGGACGCCGCGCCGTCACCGGCGGTGCCGGCCTGCTCGGACTCGGCGGCCGCGGCATACATCGCGGTGCCCAGCTTCTGCGACTCCTCGGAGAGCTTCGAGGTCTTGGCCGAGATGTCCTCGAGCGAGGCGCCCGACTCCGGCTTCAGGGCCTCCTTGAGGTCCGCGAGGGCGGCGTCGACGTCGCCACGGCCGTCGGCCGGGAGCTTGTCGGCATTGTCGCCGAGGAACTTCTCGGTCGAGTAGACGAGGTTCTCGGCGGTGTTGCGGGCCTCGGTCTCCTCGCGACGCTTCTTGTCCTCGTCGGCGTGCGCCTCGGCCTCCTTGATCATCCGCTCGATGTCCTCCTTGGCGAGGGCCGAGCCGCCGGAGATGGTGATCTTCTGCTCCTGGCCGGTGCCACGGTCCTTGGCGGACACGTTGACGATGCCGTTGGCGTCGATGTCGAAGGTGACCTCGACCTGCGGCACGCCACGGGGTGCGGGCGCGATGCCGCTGAGCTCGAAGGTGCCCAGCTGCTTGTTGTGCTGCGCGATCTCGCGCTCACCCTGGAAGACCTGGATCAGCACGCTCGGCTGGTTGTCCTCGGCGGTCGAGAACACCTCGGAGCGCTTGGTCGGGATGGCCGTGTTGCGCTCGATGAGCTTGGTGAACAGGCCGCCCTTGGTCTCGATGCCGAGCGAGAGCGGCGTGACGTCGATGAGCAGGACGTCCTTGCGCTCACCCTTGAGGACACCGGCCTGCAGGCTCGCACCCACGGCCACGACCTCGTCCGGGTTGACGCCCTTGTTGGGCTCCTTGCCACCGGTGAGCTCCTTGACGAGCGCGCTCACGGCGGGCATGCGGGTCGAGCCACCGACGAGGACCACGTGGTCGATGTCGGCCAGCGCGATGCCGGCGTCCTTGATGACGTTCTGGAACGGCTGACGGGTCCGGTCGAGCAGGTCCTTGGTCAGCTGCTCGAACTGGGCGCGGCTGATCGTCTCCTCGAGGTGGATCGGGCCGTTCTCGGACATCGAGAGGTACTGCATCGACACGTTGGTGCTGGTCGAGGAGGAGAGCTCCTTCTTGGCCTGCTCCGCGGCGTCACGCAGCCGCTGCATCGCGATCTTGTCCTTGGACAGGTCGACACCGGAGGTGTTCTTCACCGTGGTGAGGAGGTGGTTGACGATGCGCTCGTCCCAGTCGTCGCCACCGAGCTGGTTGTCACCGCTGGTCGCGCGGACCTGGATGGTCGAGAAGCCGTCCTCCGGGTCCTTGCCGACCTCGAGGAGGGACACGTCGAAGGTGCCGCCACCGAGGTCGAAGACGAGGATGAGCTCGTCCTCCTTGCCCTTGTCGAGGCCGTAGGCGAGCGCCGCGGCGGTGGGCTCGTTGATGATGCGCAGCACGTTGAGGCCCGCGATCTCACCGGCCTCCTTGGTGGCCTGGCGCTCGTGGTCGTCGAAGTACGCGGGGACGGTGATGACGGCGTCGGTCACGTCCTCACCGAGGTAGGACTCGGCGTCGCGCTTGAGCTTCTGCAGGATGCGGGCGCTGATCTCCTGCGCGGTGTAGGTCTTGCCGTCGATCTCCGGCGACTTCCAGTCGGTGCCGATGTGGCGCTTGACGGAGCGGATCGTCCGGTCGACGTTGGTGACGGCCTGGCGCTTGGCGATCTCGCCGACCAGCACCTCACCGCCCTTGGAGAACGCCACGACGGACGGGGTCGTGCGACCGCCCTCCGCGTTGGCGATGATCGTCGGCTCCCCGCCCTCGAGGACGGCGACGGCCGAGTTGGTGGTACCGAGGTCGATGCCGACCGCACGTGCCATGGTGAATCTCCTGTGTGTCTGGGTGACGCTGGGTTGAGTTGCCTGCACTCAAGTTACGAGCCGGTATGCCGCATGGCAAATCCTGGCGCCAAACTTGCGTTCACTCGGCTCAACTTCGTGCGTGAGGAGATTGTTCCCGGCCGGGCGACCTTTCTCGCCTCACTCCTCGCCGCGAGCGACGCCGTGCCAGTAGGCGGCGATCTCGCTGCCCTCGCGGAGCACGGCATCGGGGCCGGGCGGCGCGGGCCACAGCTGGAGGAGGTAGCGGTCGGGGGCGGTCTCGTCGTCCTCGGGGGTGTCGAGCTCCTGCCCCTCGTCCATGCCGGCGACGCAGTAGCGCGCCCGGTGCCAGCCGGGTTGGGGGATGGTGCAGCCGTACGCGCTCTCGAACGTCGCGATCGTCAGGTCGGGCGTGGACAGGTCGACCGAGACCTCGACGACGTCCTCCCACTCCTCGTCCACCTCGGGCGCACCCTCACTCCAGGTGACGACCAGGGGGACCTCGCCGGTGTGGAGGCCGGTGACCATGCCGAGCTGGTGCGGGACCTGCGCGCCCACGAGCCCGTTCGCCTGACCGCGGCGCGCCCCGAGCAGGTCGTCGGACTCGTCGCCGCTGCCGTCCGGGTCGGAGTAGAGGTCGATGAAGCCGTAGTGGACGTCGACCAGACCTGCGAACACCTCGGGCATGCGGCCAGCCTCTCGCGGTTGACCGTCAGCGAGCAATCCGCCCCCACTTCACCCCCGACTTCTGGCCAGCCGTGCCGCACCGACCCCCGGTCTCGCGGCCGTCGCGCGACACCAGTGGCCAGAAGTCCCGGCGTCAGGGGTGCGGTGGCGAGGAACTGGGTCAACGAGTCGCAGCGGAATCTCGGCCAGTGGCCCACTCCTGAGACCCGGTATGCCGCGTGGCTGTCGGTGGGGGGTCCTACCGTGGGCGTCATGGCCGAGAAGCGCTCGTCACACCTGAGGGTGGTCCCCACCCCGTCCGCCCCCGCGCGGGCTCCTGAGGCCTCGCGCGCCGACACCGACCCGACCCGGGACTACTGGGCCGAGCTGCAGGCCCTGCGCGACGAGCGGCGGCGGCTGCGCGCCGGCTGACCACGCGGTCGGTCCGGGTCAGCTGGGGGTAGCGTCGCGGCACGTGGACGACCGACTCTTCGCGCGCTCGGTGTCGGAGCTGACGGCCCACGACCCCGACCTCGCCGCGCTCGTGGCCGAGCACGGCATACCTCCGTTGTGGCTGCGGCCACCGGGGTTCGCGAGCCTGGTGCTGTTCATCCTCGAGCAGCAGGTGTCGCTGGCGTCTGCTGCCGCGGCCTACCGCAGGGTGCTCGAGCGCGTGGGCACCATGGGCCCCGAGCCGTTGCTGGCCACGACCCCCGAGGAGCTGCGGGTCGACGGGGTGTCGCGCCAGAAGGACCGCTACCTGCGCGCCCTGGCCGCAGCGGTCGTGACCGGCGAGCTCGACCTGCCCGGGCTCGATGCCCTCACCGACGACGAAGTGCGGCGAGCGCTCATCGCCCTGCCCGGTGTCGGGCGCTGGACCGCCGACGTCTACCTGCTCGCCTGTCTCGGCCGCGCGGACCTCTGGCCGGTCGGCGACCGCGCGCTGCAGGTGGCGGCGGCCGAGGCCCTGCGCCTCGACGTGGTGCCCGACCAGGCTGCCCTCGAGCTGGTGGGCGAGCGGTGGCGACCGCACCGGTCGACCGCGGCGCGGCTGCTCTGGCACGGTTACCTCGCGCGGCGCGGCCGGTCCGAGACGCCGCTCATCGTCCTCGACTGACCCGGCCCCCGTCTGTTGGAAGCGAAACTTCCGGAGATCCGGCAGTTTCGCTTCCAACAGACGCAAGCCCGGGACGTCAACCGGCCGTCACCTCGCGGGCGAGGGCAGGTGGCATGTAGTCGTAGCGGACGAAGCTGCGGGTGAAGCTGCCGGTGCCGTGTGAGACCGAGCGCAGGTCGACCGGGTAGCGGGCCAGCTCGTGGGCCGGCACCTCGGCGTGGATGACGGTGCGCCCGGTGACCTCGGACGGCTCGGTGCCGTGCACCTGACCGCGACGGCCGCGCAGGTCCGCCAGCACCCCGCCGACCGCGTCGTCGCTGACGTCGATGTGCACCTCGTCGACGGGTTCGAGCATGGCGACCGTCGAGTCGTTGGCGGCCTCTCGCAGCGCCATCCCGGCGGCGGTCTGGAACGCCATGTCGGAGGAGTCGACCGAGTGGGCCTTGCCGTCGACGAGGGTGATGCGCACGTCGACCACGGGGTAGCCGGCCAGCACCCCCTTCTCGAGCTGGTTGCGGGCGCCCTTCTCCACCGAGGGGATGAAGTTGCGGGGCACGGCTCCCCCGACGACCTTGTCGACGAACTCGATGCCCGCGCCGCGCTCCAAGGGCTCGATCTCGAGGTGGCAGACGGCGTACTGGCCGTGTCCACCCGACTGCTTCACGAGCCGGCCCTGCACCTTGGTGGGCCGGACGAAGGTCTCGCGCAGCGACGTCCGCACCGGCTCGACCTCGACGGGCACGTGGTAGCGGGAGTCGAGGGTGGCGATCAGCTGGTCGACGTGGGCCGGGCCCATCGTCCACAGCACGAGCTGGTGGGTCTCGGCGTTGTGCTCGAGCCGCATGGTGACGTCCTCGGCGACCAGCCGTTGCAACGCGGTCGCGAGCTTGTCCTCGTCGCCCTTCGACCTGGCGTGGATCGCCACGGGCAGCAACGGGTTGGGCAGCAGCCAGGGTTCGACGAGGGCCGGCTTGTCCTTGCGCGACAACGTGTCCGAGGTCTCCGCACCCGCGAGCTTGGCGACGACGACCACGTCACCGGCGATCCCGGCGGCCACCGGCCGCGTCTCGTCACCCACCGGCGCAGAGAGCGGGCCGATCCGCTCGTCATCGGTGTCGTGGTCGGCGTGCTCGTCCACGAGGTGGCTCGCGAAGTGCTGGAGGTGACCGGAGATGTGCACCGGTTCGTCAGGTCGCAGCGTGCCGGAGAACACCCGCACCAGCGACTGACGACCCACGAAGGGGTCGGTCGTGGTGCGCACGACCTCGGCCACGAGCGGACCCGCGGGGTCGCAGGTCACCGTGCCGAAGTCCCCGCCGGCCGGGGTGTAGACGGTGGGGACTGCTGCCCCCACCGGAGACGGGAAACCCTTCTCGCACAGCTCGAGCAGCGCCTCGACACCCACGCCGCCGGGAGCATGGGTCGGCAGGATCGGGAAGAAGCGGGCCGTCGCGATGGCGAGGCGCAGGTCGCCGGAGACGGCCTCGGTGTCGACCTCCTCGCCCCCCAGGTAGCGCTCGAGGAGCCCTTCGTCCTCGGACTCCTCGATCACGGACTCGATCAGCTCGCCCCGCTGGGCGTCGATCAGCTCACCCTCGTCGCTGCTGGGCTCCCGGTCGGCCTCACCGCCACCCGGCCGCTGCTCGGTCACGGTGCGGCGCAACAGGTTCAGCAGTCCGGTGACCGCGCCGTCGACCACGAGCGGCAGGGCCAGCGGCTCGGCATCCCCGAAGGCGCGCTGGCACCCGTCGACGGTCGCCTCGAAGTCGGCCCGCGCCTGCTCGAGGCGCGTGACGGCGACGGCACGCGGCATACCGAGCACCTCGCACTCGCGCCACAGCAGTCGGGTCGGCTCGTCCACGCCCTCCGCCGCGGCGACGACGAAGATGGCCGCGTCTGCGGCCCGCAGGCCGGCCCGCACGTCACCCACGAAGTCGGGGTGACCGGGGGTGTCGAGCAGGTTGAGAGTGACCTCGCCGGTCGGGATCGAGGCCGCCGTCAGGGACTGCGTGGCGGCGAGGTCGCCCCCTTCACGAGCGCGGCGGCCCGGGATCCGGGCCGCCACGAGCTGGTCGAACAGTGCCGTCTTGCCGGCCCCGCTCGCTCCCACCAGGACCACGTTGCGGATCTGGTCCGGTGAGGACGGACCCGCGGCGTCGCTGACACGGTTCATGAGGTCACCTTGCTCCGGTCGCCCACGCGCCGCAAGGGGTCGCTGGTCTCCCGGTGATCAGCGGACGAGGACCGCCACCGCGAGGGGGACCAGGCTGGCGGCGACCACGAGCCAGTCGGCGCGTCGCCACGGCGCGGGTGCAGCCCAGGTGCGCCGGTATGCCGTGGCGAAACCTCGCGAGTCCATCGCCACCGCGAGCGCCGCCGCGGACTGCAACGACCGGACCAGCATCCCCAGGGTCAGCGCCCACAGCTCGGCGAGGACCGAGCGCGGGGAACGCGCCGTGGCGCCGATCCCGCGCACCCGGCGGGCCCGCGCGATCTCCGACCAGATCTCCCCGAAGGTGTGCACCCGCTGCAACGCCGCCGCGACGGCCACGACGGGGCGGGCCGGGAGACGGAGCCGTTGCCCGAGGTGGTCACCGAGGGCGTCGGCGTCGACGTGCTGGATCAGCACCGCCGAGGGCAGCACGATGATCAGCACCCGCAGCCCCGCCGTGAACGCGGTGCCACCCTCGTGGCCTCCGAGCAGCCAGGTGGACCACGCCACCGAGAGGGCGCCGAGCACCCCGGGGCCGAGCCGCAGGAGCACGCCGCGCAGCCGACCGGTGGGGGCCGGTCCCCGGCCCGGCGCCCAGAGCGCGATCACCGCGAGCACGGCCTGCACGGACAGGACCAGCAGGCTGGTGGACCACCGCGGCGAGACGACCCCCGCAGGGATCGCCAGGCTCGCGCCAGCCAACAGCGACAGCGGGCCCGCGCGGGCCACCAGCGGGCGACGGCGGACCGGTGCCGGTGGCGGCTGAACGGGTCGCTCGATCACCGTGACCGCGTCCGCCCGCGTGGTCACGGCGTCGTCGTGCGTGGTCAGCACGATCGCCGCCCCCGTGTCTCGCAACCCCTCGACGATGCCCATGACGGCAGCCCAGGTCAGCCGGTCCTGACCGACGGTGGCCTCGTCGGCGCAGACCAGGGCTGGCTGGTGGACCACTGCGGACGCGACCGCCAGCCGACGCTGCTCCCCGCCCGAGAGGTGTCGGGGGTCGGCCTGCTCCAGGTGGGCCAGACCGAGGTGCGCCAGCAGAGCCCGGGCCCGCACCCGCGCCTCGGACTCGACCAGCCCCACGGCCCGGGACGTGGTCATCACCTCGTCGAGCACGGTGTGGCTGACGATGGTGGAGCTGGCCCACTGCGGCACCCAGGCCACCCGGCGGGCCAGGTCGATCGTGCCCAGCTCGCGTGGGTCGCGCTGCCCGTCGACCGCCAGGTCGGGCCGTAGCCGCACCTCCCCACCCTGCCGACGCAGCAGCCCGGCCAGCGCCAGCAGGAGGGTCGACTTGCCGGCACCGCTGGGGCCCACCAGCGCGTGCACCTGCCCGGCGCGGGCCTGGAACCACTGGTCCTGCACCGCGACCGTGGTGCGGGTCGAGCCGTCGAGCGCCCGCACCGACCTTCTGATGGTGACGTCTGCCGCGTCGAGGGTCAGCACGTTGGCGCCCGTCGACGACGGCTCGAACACCCCAGCAGGTATGCCGCGTGGTTGCGGATCGGGGAACCCGGGCACCCAGATGCCCTGGGCAGCAAGGGATTCCCCGTGCAGGGCGAGCACCGAAGCAGGCTCGCCGTCCGCCACGACCCGGCCCGTGGGGTCGAGGACGACCAACCAGTCGACGAGGTCGAGCCACGGGCCGAGCCGGTGCTCGACGACGACCGTCGTCAGCCCGCGGGACCTGGTGACCTCGTCGACCGTGCGCCGGACCGACTCTGCGTTCACCGGGTCGAGCATCGCGGTGGGTTCGTCGAGCAACAGGACGGCAGGCTCGAGGGCGAGCGCTCCCGCGAGGGCGAGCCGTTGCTGCTCACCCCCGGACAGTGCGAACGTCGGGGTGTCCTGCGGCATCGTGAGGTCGACCGCGGCCAGCGCAGCGGCGACGCGCGCGGGCATGTCCGCCCGCGGCATGCCGATGTTCTCGAGGCCGAAGGCCACGTCCCGTCCGACGGTCGCCGAGACGATGCCCGCACCGGGCTCCTGGAGGACGAGACCGACATCGCCGGCCCGGGTCCCCGGGACGGCGCCGTCGAGCAGCACGGTGCCGCCGCGCTCACCCGAGTCGGCGACCTCGAGCACGCCCGCCAGCGCTCGCAGCAGCGTGGACTTGCCCGAACCGCTGGGGCCGACGAGCAGGACCCGTTGGCCGGGCGGGATGTCGAGGTCGAGTCCGGGGATGACCGGGTCGCGACGGCCGTAGGGCCGCCAGGTCAGTCCCCGGACCTCGAGCTGACCCCGGCGCCCCGACGGGGCGCCGGGACCGGGGTGGTCAGACAGCGTGTGACTCCCGGGCTTCCTGCCCTGCGGGGAAGGCGCCCAGGGCGCCAGCTCGGGCCAGCCCTCGCGTCAGCAGCCACCCGAGGCCACCGGCGATGATCGCGCCCGCGACGGTGAGGATGCCGGCGTAGGCGAGCTTGTAGCCCAGGTCCCAGTCCGTCCACCACGTCTGCCACTCGTAGAGAGCTTCCAGCGGTGCGGAGAGGGCGCCGGCGAGGAGTGCGGCACCGAGGCCGAACGCGGCATACCCGAGGAGCAGGAAGGCGATCTCCGCGCCGAGACCCTGCAAGATCCCCGAGACGAGGGTGGTGAAACCCCACTTGGTGCCGGGAAGCATCGAGACGAGGGCCGCCACGACCTCGCAGAGCAGGGCGGAGCCCGGGCGGCGGATGACCAGGCCGCCCACGACCCCGGCCATCAACCAGGGCGCGCCCGTGATGCCCTGCAGCGGCGGGAAGAGGGCCTCGAGCCCCGCGGCCGGTGCGGTGTAGGCCAGACCCCAGGCCCAGTAGGCGACGCCGAACGCGGCGCCGAGGAAGGAGACCGTCAGGAGGTCGACGGTCCGCCAACCCCAGAGCTGCCCGCTGGCGCGGATGCTCCCGCGACGTGGCGGGGTGGAGGTGGGCGAGGTGGACGAGGTGCTGCCGGCCGAGGTGGCCGGGGTGTTGGTGGTGCTCATGTTTTCTTCTCCCGTGGGATCCGGTGGATACCTCGGGGAGACAGCTGCCGGGAGAGGAGCACCTGTGGTGGCGCACTCGCCCGACAGGTGTCTGAGATCTCGACTCCCTACGCCGGTGCGAACCGGATCAGGTGTGAGGGTCTGCGGTCTCCCGCACTCTCAGCGCTTGCGCGCTCCCCTGTCGTTACGCGTCGAAGACTACTCCACGATGTGACAGGGTGGAGGCGCAGGTCAGCAGCAGTTTGCCGCGGCCGGGACAGCGATCGGCAGGCGATCGGAACGGGAGAGGTGCGACATGGGACCACTGGTGTGGCGAGTGCTCGGGACCGGGTCGGCGGTGCTCGCCGGCGTCATCGCCAACAAGCTGGTCACCACGGTCTGGAAGAAGGCCGGCCGGGACGCCGTCGTCGACCCGCGCGACCCGCGGACGCCATGGAAGGACGCCATCGCGTTCGCGGCGCTGACCGGTCTCGCGGTCGGGGCGGCCAAGGTGATCGTGACCCGGAAGGCGGCCCAGTACTACCAGAAGTCGGCCGGCCACCTCCCCAAGGCCATGCAGGAGGGCGACGCCTGACGCGTCGCTAGAGGTCGAGCGCCCGGGCGATCGGGACCCCGGCGCGGTAGGACAGGTGCACGTGGGACGGCGCGTCGAGCACGGTCAGGTCAGCGCGCGCCCCGACCTCGATGCGACCGATGTCGGTGCGGCGCAACGACTTCGCCGAGCCGACGGTCGCCGCGAGCACGGCCTGACCCGGCGTCAGGCCCATCTCGCGCACGGCGAGCGCGATGACGAACGGCATCGACGACGAGTAGCAGGTGCCCGGGTTGCAGTCGGTCGCGAGGGCGATCGACACCCCGGCCCGCAGCAGGGCCGCCGCGTCCGGGTACGGCGAGCGGGTCGAGAACTCGACCCCCGGCAGCAGGGTCGCCACCGTCGTGTCCGCCGCTCCGGCGAGTGCCTCGACGTCCGCGTCGGACAGGTAGGTGCAGTGGTCGACGCTGGCCGCCCCCAGCTCGACGGCGAGGCGCACGCCGGGTCCGTGGCCGAGCTGGTTGCCGTGCACGCGCAGCTCGAGCCCTGCGTGCCGTCCGGCGACGAGGACGGCCAGCGCCTCGTCCTCGGTGAAGGCGTGCGCGGAGTGCGGCTCGCAGAAGACGTCGACCCACCTCGCGTGCGGAGCTGCTGCTTCCAGCATCGGCCCCGTGACCAGCTCCAGGTATGCCGCGCGGTCACCCGCGTACTCGCGGGGCACCACGTGGGCGCCGAGGAACGTGGTCTCGGGGGTGAACTCGCGGGCGATGCGCAGCGCCCGCGCCTCGTCCTGGACGGTCAGCCCGTAGCCGCTCTTGATCTCGACGGTCGTCGTGCCCTGGGCGCGCATCTCCGCGACCCGGCCCGCGACCAGGGACCGCAGCTCGTCGTCCGAGGCGTCGCGGGTCGCCGCGACGGAAACCCCGATCCCGCCCCCGTCGTAGGGCGTGCCGGCCATGCGGGCGGCGAACTCGTCACCGCGGTCGCCGGCGAACACCAGGTGCGCGTGGGAGTCGACGAAGCCGGGCAGCACCGCGCGACCCTCCACGTCGACGGCGCGGTCGGCCGCCGGCGCCTCCGAGGACGAGCCGACCCAGACGATCCGGTCGTCCTCCACGACGACGGCGGCGCCGTGACGCAGCCCCAGGCCGTCGGGGGTGGTCCCGTCGCAGGTGACGAGCTCGCCGATGCCGGTGACGACGGTGCTGCTCACTGGTGGTCCCTGACGTCGGACAGCGCCTTGCCGAGCATGGCCGCCACGTCACCGAGCCGGTGGCGGCCGGACTCGACCACCACCTGCCCGCCGACGACGACGGTGTCGACATCGGATCGGGTTGCGCTGTAGAGGATCTGGCCCGCCTTGGCACCCGCGGTGTTGACCGTGTCGGTACGCACGACGACGAAGTCGGCGGCGGCGCCGTCGGCGATGAGCCCGGCGTCCTGCCACCCGAGGCTGCGGTAGCCGTCCACCGAGGCGGCGGTCATCAGCTCGTCGGGGGTGAAGCGGCCGCGCTCGTTGCTCGCCAGTCGCTCGTGCATCTCGAGCCCCCGGATCTCCTCGAACGGGTCGATCACGGCGTGCTGGTCGGAGCCGAGCGACAGCCGGGCACCGGCCTCCGCCAACGCACGGGCCGGGCCGATGCCGTCCGCGAGGTCGCGCTCGGTCGTGGGGCAGAAGCACGCGGTCGACGACGACCCACCGAGCAGCTGGATGTCGTGGTCGGACAGGTGGGTGGCATGGACCGCGCTGAACCGGTCGCCCAGCAGCCCCGCCTCGTCGAGCAGCTCGGTGGGGGTGGCGCCGTAGAACATCTGGGTGGCGAGGTTCTCAGCCGGCTGCTCGCTCACGTGGGCGTGCACGATCCGACCGCGGGTGACCTCGGCCATCGCGCGCAGGTCGTCGCGGGGCACGGCGCGCACCGAGTGGACCGCCGCCCCGATGCGGGTGGTCGCGTCGGGGCTGAGCGCGGCGACGCGGGCCGCCCACCGGTCGACGTCCCCGTCGGTGAAGCGCCGCTGCACGTCGTCGAGGGGCAGGTGCCCGTCGCCCGACAGGCCCCCGGCGAGGTAGCAGGTGTCGAGGAGCGTCAGCCGCAGGCCGGCCTCGCGGGCGGCCTCGATGACTGCTTCGCCCATCGCGTTGGGGTCGGCGTAGGGCCGCCCCGCCAGGTCGTGGTGCAGGTAGTGGAACTCCCCGACAACCGTGGTGCCGGACAGCACCATCTCGGCGAAGACCGCCCGGGCGAGGGCGAGGTAGGTGTCCGGCGTGAGGTGCCGCGTGACGGCATACATCTGCTGGCGCCAGGTCCAGAAGTTGCCGCCGTCGCCGTGGGTGCGGCCGCGCAGCGCGCGGTGGAAGGCGTGGCTGTGCGCGTTGGCCAGCCCGGGCAGGACCACCCCGTGCAGGCGGACGTCACCGGCCTCCGCCCTCGCGCGGCGGTGCACCCCCGCGAAGACGCCGTCGACGACGTCGAACCGCACATCGGTCGCCAGTCCCGTGGGCAGCCAGGCGTGCTCCGCCCAGTAGGTCGTCATGCTGCGTCCCCGGCGAGGTCCTCGAGCACCGCGGTGAGGGCCGCGACCCCTTCGAGGCAGTCGGACGTCTCGGCGAACTCCTCCGGGGAGTGCGAGACGCCGGTGGGGTTGCGGACGAAGAGCATGGCGGTCGGGATGCCGGCGTTCGCGAGGATGCCGGCGTCGTGCCCGGCCCCCGTCCCGAGCACCGGTATGCCGCCGAGCCGGGTGCCCAGCCGCGCGCTCAGCGAGGTGTCGAACGGCGTGGACGGGGTCCAGGACTCCTGCGTGATCTTGCCGCCCGACTGCTCGACCATCGCGGTGATGTCGGAGACCGCGCGACGGACCGCGCGCGGGCTGGCGCCCCGGGCGTCGAGCCAGCCGGTCACGGCGCTGGGGATCGCGTTGACGCCACCGGGCGTCACGGCTACCTTGCCGATGGTGGCGACGCACCCGTGGGTGATGGCGGCCTCGCGGGCGGCGAGCACCGCGGCGGCATACCCGAGCATCGCGTCGTGCCGGTCCTCGAGCCTGGTCGTGCCCGCGTGGTTGGCCTCGCCGGCGAAGTCGAGCCGCCACCGCCCGTGCGGCCAGATGTCGCTGCCGACCGCGATGGGGTGGTCGAGGTCGATGAGCCCACGGCCCTGCTCGACGTGCAGCTCGACGAAGCTGCCGATCCGCCGCAGCGCGTCGTCGTCCCGACCGATCTGGTGCGGGTCGCGCCCGGCCGCCTTGAGCGCGTCGGCCATCGTCGTGCCGTCGGCGTCGGTGAGGCTGCGCGCGCGGCGAGCGGTCATGGCTCCGGTGATGACACGTGAGCCGGCGCAGGCGACCCCGAACCGGGCACCTTCCTCGTCGACGAAGTTGACGACACCGATCGGCCTGGAGGGCTGGAACCCGTTGGCCTGCAACGCGTCCACCGCCGCGAGGGCGCTGACGACCCCGAGCGGGCCGTCGAAGGCGCCACCGTCCGGCACGCTGTCGAGGTGGGAGCCCGTGACGACGCCCTTGTCCCCCTTGGCCGCGGCCGAGTCAGGGTCTCCCCACCACGCCCACTGGTTGCCCATCCGGTCCTCGGTGAGGTCGAGCCCGCGCGCCGCGCACTCCCCCGCGAACCACTCGCGCAGGTCGTGGTCCTCGCGGGTCCACGCGAACCGGCGGTAGCCGCCGCTCTGGGCGCTGCGTCCGACCGGATGCAGGTCAGACCACATCGACTCGAAGCTCACGGTGTCCTCTCAGCTCTGCCGCGCCGACGGCGAGGTCCACTCGACGCTCTGCTCAACCGGCACCGAGACCATTCCACACCAGGGACCGCCGTCGCACGGCAGGACTCCGGGCATTGCGTCTCGGATCCCAGACCGGTGCCCGGCAGACGCAACCTGCGCCGGGAACCTAGCATGGCGACATGACCCAGGACACCGGCTCCGACCCCACCCGGGACGGCATCCCGACCGAGGGCGAGGCGCGGGCCGCGGCCGCCCTGGCCGCCAGCGGGATCGAGCACACCCTGACCCGTCACGGTCGGGTCGGCTCCCTCGAGGAGGCGGCCGCAGCGCGGGGCGTCGAGCCGCAGGACATCATCAAGACCCTGGTGGTGCGGCGCGCCGAGGACGACTTCCTGTTCGTCCTGGTGCCGGGCGGCCGGGAGATCTCGTGGCCCAAGCTGCGGGCGCTGCTGGGCGTCAACCGGATGTCGATGCCGGACGCGGCCGTCGCCAAGGAGGTGACCGGCTACGAGCGCGGCACGATCACGCCGTTCGGCTCGACCACCGCGCTCCCGGTCGTCGCGGACACGACCGTCACCGGGCGCCTGATCTCGATCGGCGCCGGGGCCCACGGCGTGGCCGCGACCGCGCACTCCGACGACGTGCTCCGGGCCCTGGACGCGCAGGTCGCCGACGTCACCGAACCCGCCTAGGGACGCACCCAGCGCATCCCGGTGATCGTCGTCGAGTAGGGGTAGACCTCCTCGACGTCCTGCTGTCCCAGGGGTTTGGAGCGGTCGAAGCTGGACCGCACCTGCGTCGTGATGGTCCCGGCGGTGGTGTCCACGGTGACGATGCGGACCGGGTTGGTGTCGGGGGCGTGCATGGCCTGCAGGAACATCGCCACGCGGTGGCCATCGGGGGCAGGCACCGAGCCGGAGAAGACCTGACCCGTGTGACCCGAGAAGGTCATGACGACGTTGGGGTAGCCCTTGAGCGCATCCCACAGCTGGGTCGGGGTGGTCGCGCCGTAGCCGCCGTTGGTCGTGGAGATCGACCCGTCCCCCTCCAGGAACATGTGCGTCAGCACGATGACGTTGTGGTGCGGGTGTGCGGCGACCACGCCCTTGGCCCAGTCGACGACCTGCTGCCGCGGCCAGATCTCGAGGCTGAGGACGAGCCAGTCGTCACCACCGGCCCGGAACGTGCGGAAGCCGTTGTCAGACTTGCCCGGCTCGGCCAGTCCCTCGAAGCCGAAGTAGGACGGGGGGTAGTACCTGTTCCAGAGCGTCGTGTCGCGTACCGTCACCGCAGTGTCCGCCCCAGGGCACGCCGAGCCGCCCTCGCACACGGCCGCTGTGTCGTGGTTGCCGGGCGCCGCGATGAACGGGAGGCCGGCCGCCGCCAGGGCCGCGAACCGGGTGCTCATGCTCACCCACTGCTGGTGGTCCGGGGTGTCCCAGTCCTGGACGTCACCGCTGTGCAGCACCCACTGGAGGTTCAGCTGCTCACGGTGGGCGAGGAGCCACGCGACCCGCTTGTCGGTGCGTGGGTCGTCGGCCTTCACCTCGGGCTGGGTGTCCGGGATGACGGCGAACGAGAAGGTCGTGGCCGGGTCGGCGACCGGAGGGAGCGGCTCCGCCGTGGGTGCCGGAGTGCCGGACACCGCAGCGGTGCCGGTGGGCGCGGCCGTCGCCGTGGTGCCCGGGCTCCTCGGAGGCTCCGGAGTCGTGCACCCGACGGTCATGAGGGCGAGGGCGCAGGTCAGGGCGCCGAGCCCGAGCGCGCGTCGCCCCCTCCCCGCTCGCCCCATGCCGGTCACCCCACCTCAGTTGCACCGCCCCGTCGAGCCAGCGTATGCCGGGTGGTCACCACCCGGCATACGCCGTCCGGAGGAGCGCCCGGTGACGCTTGGTGACGGATGCGACTCAGCGCACCCAGCGCATGAGGGAGATGGTCGCGGTGTAGGGGTAGACGCGGGTGACGTCCTGCTGGCCGACGGGGTAGGAGCGGTCGACGTTGGACCGCACCCAGGTGTGGATGGTGCGGGCCTTGGTGTCGACGGTGACGAGCCGGACGGGGTTGGTGTACGGGGCGTGCATGGTCTGCAGGAACATCGCCACCTTGTGGCCGTCGACCGCGGTGGCCGAGGTGTTGAAGGCCTGGCCGACGTGCCCACTGAAGAACATCACGACGTTGGGGAAGTCGTCGAGCGCCGCCCACAGGGTCGTCGGGGCGGTCGCACCGTAGCCACCGTTGCTCGCGGAGATGGCTCCCTTCGACGTGAGGAAGGAGTGCGTCACGACGATGACGTTGTGGTGGGGATGGGTGGCCACGACGTTCTTCGCCCAGTCGATCACCCCGGTGCGCGGCCAGAGCTCGAGGTCCAGCACCAGCCACCCCACCCCGCCCGCCGAGAAGGTGCGCCAGCCGTTGTCCGACTTGCCGGTCTCGTAGACGCCCTGCAGCCCGAACCGGTAGGGCGGGTAGTACGCGTTCCAGGTCCTGGTGTCGCGCACCGTGACGTTGGTGTTGGCGTTCGGGCACGCCGACCCGCCCGGACAGACCGCTGCGGTGTCGTGGTTGCCCGGCACCGCGAGGAAGGGCAGGCCGTTCGCCTCGAGGGTCTCGATCCACCTGCTCATGTTCGCGAACTGTTCGTGCGCCGGGGTGTCCCAGTTCTGGAGGTCGCCGCTGTGCAGGACCCACCTGAGGTCGAGGAGGGCGCGGTTCGTGACCAGCCAGTCCACCCGCTTCGGGAAGCGGATGTCCGTGCTGTTCACCTCGTTCTGGGTGTCGGGCATCACGGCGAAGGTGAAGACCGGATCGGCGGGGGGCGCGGTCGACGGCTCGATCAGGGGCGTGTGGAAGGCAGTGCGGACCCGCACCCACCCGGCGGCCAGCAAGGCGGGGGCCTCGGCGGCCGGCGCGTAGCGGTGTCGGCCCTGGCGGACGAAGGAGGCGATCGCCCGGGTGCAGCCGGGGACCCGCAACCCGGAGGCGTAGAAGCCGGGGCCCTGGTCGGCATAGCCCGCGGCCAGCGCCTCGCGTTGGGCGGTCGACCCGTCGACCACCCACTGGAAGTCGTTGATGCGGGAGCTGAACATCCGGTCCACTGCCACCAGTCCGACCCGCGGGGTGACGGAGGAGCGGAAGGGGGTGCCCTGCGGGTCGGTGAAGCCGTAGGCGGCCGCCTTGGTGGCCTCGTCCGCCCACGGCGTCAGGAGACTGGCGCCGGTGTCCGGACGCGCGACGTGCCAGGTGGCCCGGTCCATGCGGTCACAGACCGTGTCCGCGACCGCCGTCGGGGGACTGGCGCCGACCACCGTCACCGCCGTCAGTGCCGCCAGGACAACCGTTATCGACTTCCCCAAGACGTGTCGCATCGCCCCTCCAGCACTGCACCCGGTCCTTCAGGTGTACGCCGGAGGGGCGACCCCGGCAACTCGGGGCCGCCCCTTGGTCGCTCCGGGTGGGCCGGTCAGCCCTCCCGCATCGGGATGCGGACGCCCTGCTCCTGCGCGGTGCGCTCGGCGATGTCGTAGCCCGCGTCGACGTGCCGGATGACACCCATCGCCGGGTCGTTGGTGAGCACGCGAGCCAGCTTCTGGGCGGCGAGCTCGGTGCCGTCGGCGAGGGAGACCTGGCCGGCGTGCAGCGAGCGGCCGATGCCGACGCCACCACCGTGGTGGATCGACACCCAGCTGGCGCCGGAGGAGGTGTTGACGAGGGCGTTGAGCAGCGGCCAGTCGGCGATGGCGTCGGAACCGTCGAGCATGGCCTCCGTCTCGCGGTAGGGGCTCGCGACGGACCCGGTGTCGAGGTGGTCGCGACCGATGACGATGGGTGCGCTCACCTCGCCGGTGCGGACCAGCTCGTTGAACGCCAGCCCCGCCTTGTCGCGCTCACCCTGGCCGAGCCAGCAGATGCGGGCCGGCAGGCCCTGGAACGCGATCCGCTCCTGCGCGCCGCGGATCCACTTGTGCAGCCGGTCGTTGTCGGGGAAGAGGTCCAGCACGGCCTTGTCGGTGGCCGCGATGTCCTTCGGGTCGCCGGAGAGGGCGGCCCAGCGGAACGGGCCCTTGCCCTCACAGAACAACGGCCGGATGTAGGCCGGCACGAAGCCCGGGAACTCGAACGCCCGGTCGTACCCGCCCTGCCGGGCCTCGTCGCGGATCGAGTTGCCGTAGTCGAAGACCTCGGCGCCGGCGTCCTGGAACTCGACCATGGCCTGGACGTGCTTGGCCATCGACGCACGGGCCCGGTCGGTGAACTCCTCCGGCTTCTTCTCCGCGTACTCGTGCCAGTCGCCCAGCTCGATCCCCTCGGGCAGGTAGGACAGCGGGTCGTGCGCGCTGGTCTGGTCGGTGACGATGTCGATCGGCACGCCCCGGCGCAGCAGCTCGGGGAAGACCTCGGCGGCGTTGCCCACGACGCCGACGGACCAGGCCCGGCGCTCGTTCTTGGCGGCCACGGCCTTCTCGATCGCGTCGTCGAGGGAGTCGGCGACCTCGTCGAGGTAGCGGTGCTCGACCCGGCGGCGCAGGCGGGTCTCGTCGACGTCGACGATCAGGCAGGCGCCCTCGTTCATGGTCACTGCGAGCGGCTGGGCCCCACCCATGCCGCCGCAGCCGCCGGTGAGGGTCAGCGTGCCGGCCAGCGTGCCGCCGAACTTCTTCTCGGCGATGGCGGCGAAGGTCTCGTAGGTGCCCTGGACGATGCCCTGGGTGCCGATGTAGATCCACGAGCCGGCGGTCATCTGGCCGTACATGGTCAGCCCGAGGTGCTCGAGCCGGCGGAACTCCGGCCAGGTTGCCCAGTCGCCAACCAGGTTGGAGTTGGCGATGAGCACCCTGGGCGCCCACTCGTGGGTCTGCATGACGCCGACCGGGCGCCCGCTCTGCACGAGCATCGTCTCGTCCTGCTTGAGCGTGCTCAGCGTGCGCACCATGGCGTCGAACGACTTCCAGTCGCGAGCCGCCCGTCCCGTGCCGCCGTAGACGACGAGGTCGTCAGGACGCTCGGCGTTCTCTGGGTCCAGGTTGTTCATGAGCATCCGCAGCGGCGCCTCGGCGCCCCAGTGGGTGGCGTGGGTGAGCTGGGTGCCGCGGGGTGAGCGGACGGGGCGAGCGCCTTCCATGTCGTTCTCCTTGAGTGCTTTCGACGAGTCGGGTATGCCGTGGTGTCAGTTGAGGGGGCCGGTGACGGACTCTGCTGCTGCGACCGCCGCACCGGTGGCGACGAGCTGGACCGCGGTCTCGATCTCCGGGGCGAGGAAGCGGTCGGTGCCCGGTGCGGGGGCGCCGGCGTCGCGCAGTGCCTGCACGACCGCCGCCGTGGCGGGCGCGGGGGTGAGCGGAGCCCGCAGGTCGAGGGCGCGGGCCGCCGTGAGCAGCTCGACCGCCAGCACCCGGGTGAGCCCGTCGACCGAGCGGCGCAGCTTGCGCGCCGCCGACCACCCCATCGACACGTGGTCCTCCTGCATCGCGCTGGAGGGGATCGAGTCGACCGACGCGGGTGCGGCGAGCCGCTTCATCTCCGAGACGATCGCGGCCTGGGTGTACTGGGCGATCATGTGGCCGCTGTCGACGCCGGGGTCGTCAGCGAGGAACGCGTGCAGCCCGTGGTTGCGCGACACGTCGAGGAAGCGGTCAGTGCGACGCTCGGAGATCGACGCCAGGTCGGCTGCGACGATCGCGAGGAAGTCCAGCACGTAGGCGACCGGCGCCCCGTGGAAGTTGCCGTTGGACTCGACCCGGCCGTCGGGCGTCACCACCGGGTTGTCGACCGCGGAGGCGAGCTCGAAGCCGGCGACGGTCGCGGCATACTCGACGGTGTCGCGGACCCCGCCCGCCACCTGCGGTGAGCACCGCAGCGAGTAGGCGTCCTGGACCCGCGTGCACGCCTCCGGGTCACGGTGGCTGTCACGGATCCCGCTGTCCTGCATGATCTTTCGCAGGTTCGCGGCGGACAGCGCCTGACCGGGCTGGGGACGGAGCGCGTGCAGGTCCGCGGCGAACACGTCGTCCGTGCCGAGCTGGCCCTCGACGCTCATCGCTGCGGTGACGTCGGCGACCTTGAGCAGCATCCGCAGGTCGGTGATCGCGAGGACGAGCATGCCGAGCATGCCGTCGGTGCCGTTGATGAGGGCCAGGCCCTCCTTCTCGCGCAGCTCGACCGGCGTGATCCCGGCCGCGGCGAACGCCTCGCTGGTCGGCATCCGCACACCCTCGGCGTCGCGGACGACGCCCTCGCCCATCAGCGCCAGCGCACAGTGCGACAGCGGGGCGAGGTCGCCCGAGCAGCCGAGCGAGCCGTACTCGTGGACCACCGGGGTGATGCCGGCGTTGAGCATCCCGACGTAGGTCGTCAGGGTCTCCTCGCGGATGCCCGTGCGGCCGGTCGCGAGCGTCGAGATGCGCAGCAGCATGAGGGCCCGCACCACCTCTCGCTCGACCTCCGCGCCGGAGCCCGCCGCGTGCGAGCGGACCAGCGACCGCTGGAGCTGGGCCCGCAGCTCGACGGGGATGTGCCGGGTGGCCAGGGCGCCGAACCCGGTGGAGACGCCGTAGTGCGCGACCGTGTCGTCGGCCAGCGCCTCGATCACGGCGCGGGTGCGGCGCACCTCGGTGAGCGACTCCGGAGAGATCTCGACCCGGGCGTCATGGCGGGCGACCGCCACGACGTCGTCGAACGAGATGGGGCCGGTGCCGACGGTGACCGTCGGCACGGAGGTGGCAGTGGTGGTCATGCCTCCATTGCAGCGGAGGTATGCCGCCAGCGCGCCCCGCGCACGCGGCATACCGTCTCGGATGCGAGACGCGTGGAGAGACTCGGGCGCGGTGGACGCGAACCGAACCACTCCCCCAGGTGTCGTCAGGATGTCAACATCGGACTGAGGACGGAGCCGAGGTGCCATGGAGCGTCACGAGGTCGTGAGCCGGGTCTACGACGCGTCATACCAGCGGCTCGTCGTGCAGCTGCTCGGCGTCTGCGGCGACCTGGCCGAGGCCGAGGACGCCGTGCAGGAGGCGTTCATCAAGGCCATCCGGCAGGGTGCCCACTTCGCCAGGGTCGACAACCCGGAGGCCTGGCTGCGCACCGTCGCCGTGAACCACGTCCGCAACGGGTGGCGCCACCTGGGTGTCGTCCGTCGCGTGCGGGTGCCGGCGCCGGGCGGACCGGGGGCGGTGGAGCTGACTCCCGACCACGTGGCCCTGGTCACCGCACTCGCCCAGCTGCCCCACGACCTGCGGCTCACGGCAGTCCTGCACTACGTCGCCGACCTGTCGACGACCCAGGTGGCCGCCGAGCTCGACATCCCGGAGGGCACCGTCAAGTCGCGGCTCTCCAGGGCCCGTGCCGCCCTGGCGGAGCTGCTGAGGGAGGAGTCCGAACATGTCTGACCTCATGGACCTGCGCCGGGTCGCCGACCAGGTCGCGGCCCCCGACTTCGCCGAGCTGGTCGCCGTGGCCGGCCGACGTCGCCGCCGCTCGGCCGCCGTCGCGAGCATCACGTGCGCGGCTGTGGTGGCCCTGGCAGCCGTGGTGACGACCTCGGGCGGTCACCGCGAGGCGACCCCACCGACCGACCGGACCGGCACGACGGACGTCGTGCGAGGCGCCGTGGACTTCCTGACCGTGGACGAGGTGGTCGGCCACCCCCGGTCGACGCTCCTGCGGACCCTGCGCTCGCCCGACGACGCGGGCGCCGAGGCCAGGGTGTGGACTCGCTGCCGCAGCCTCGTGCCGAGCTTCAACAGCGTCGACTGCGAGGTGGCGGTCGAGGTCACCCAGGGCGGCCGGAGCAGCCGGCACATGTGGGGGCTGTCGCAGTACGAGAGCTACGACGCACTGCCGGGCGGTGCCTTCTACGTCGACCTGTCCCGCGAGGGGGTCCCGCCGATGATCCTGCGGGCGGACCTGCGCGACCCGGTTGCCCTGCGGGACGTGCGCACGAGCACGCTGCTGCCCGCGCGCCCCGGCACGGACGTGGTGGCCTGCGGGTCCGGTGCGCTGTGCGTGGTCGACGTGGCGAACCGGCGGCTGATGGGCATGGACGTGCCCGTCGCCCGCTGGGCACCGACCCAGGACACCCTCCTGTGGGGGGTGACGGGCCACCGCGCGGTCTGGGTCGACGGCCGAGGCCAGGTCCAGGAGCACGCGCTCCCCACCAGCACCGACACGGTGTTCGCACCCGCGGACACCAGGGAGAAGGGTGTGCTGGCCTTCTACCGGATGCCCGAGTCGGGAAACGACGGTGAGCGGCTGCCCAAGGGCGTGGTCCTGGTCGCCTCGAGCGACGGCGGCACGACCTGGCGCACCCTCGAGGTGCCGGCGACGGCGACCGAGGCGTTCCGGCGGCTCGAGCTCCCCGCGGACTGGCACGACTGGTCGGCGAGCAGCTGACCGGTCAGGCGGACACCCAGTAGGTGCGCTGGTTGGTGAACTCGAGGATGCCGGCCTCGGCGAGCTCGCGACCGTAGCCGCTGCGCTTCGTGCCACCGAAGGGCACCCTCGGGTCGGAGGCGACGACCGCGTTGACGAAGGCAGCTCCGGAGGTGACCCTGCGGGCGACCCCCAGGGCCCGCTCGGTGGACCGGCTCCAGACGCTGAGCCCCAGCCCGTACGGCGTCGCGTTGGCCAGCCGGACGGCTTCGTCCTCGTCGGCGGCCACGGCGATCGCCGCGACCGGGCCGAAGGTCTCCTCGTCGAAGGCCGGCATGCCGGGTCCGGTGTCGAGCAGGACGGTCGGCTCGTAGAAGGACCCGGGGCCGTCGATGCTGTGCCCGCCGGCCGCCAGCGTGGCTCCGGCCGCGACCGACTGGTCGACCTGCCGCTGGAGGGCGGCGCGCAGGTCGCCGCGCGCGAGCGGTCCCACGCTGGTGGCCGGGTCGGTCGGGTCGCCGACGGACAGGGCTTCGACGCCCTCGAGGAACAGCCTGGTGAACTCCTCAGCCACGGGCGCCTCGACGACGAACCGCTTGGCACAGACACAGCTCTGGCCGGAGTTCGTGAAGCGGGCCCCCACGGCAGCCGCCGCGGCGGCCGGGACATCCGCGTCGGAGAGGACCACGAACGCGTCGGACCCGCCGAGCTCCAGGACCGACCGCTTGGACGCGCGACCTGCGGCAGCGCCGACCATCTCACCGGCCCGGTTGCTGCCGGTGAGGGTGACGGCGGCGACCCGGTCGTCGGCGATCAGCCCGCCGACGGTGTCGGGCACGTCGTCCTCGACCAGGACCAGGGCCGTCACGAGGTGGGCGGGGAAGCCGACCCGCTCGAACGCCTCGGCCAGGGCCAAGGCCGTCCCGGTGACGTTGGGCGAGTGCTTCAGCAGCACACCGTTGCCGGCCGCCAGGGTGGGGATCGCGAACCGCATCACCTGCCAGACCGGGAAGTTCCACGGCATCACGGCCAGCACGAGACCCAGGGGCTCGGGCGTGACGAAAGCGGAAACCCCTGCGGGAGAGTCGATCTCGACCTCTCGCGGAGCCAGGATCGTCGCGGCCCTCGCAGCGTAGTAGTCGGCGGTGACCGCCGACTTCTCGACCTCTCCCCGCGCCTGCGCCAAGGGCTTGCCCATCTCCGCGGTGACCAGGGCGGCATACCGCTCGGCGTCGGCGCGCAGGTGGGCGGCGAACCGGGTGAGCAGCGCCGCGCGGTCGGCGACGGGGACCCGGCCCCAGCCGCGGGCCGCGTCGGCACCGAGCGCGACAGCCTGCTCGACCTCGGCGGGACCCATCGACGGATAGCTCGCCAGCGTGGTCCCGTCGGCGGGGTTGGTGGTCGTGACCGTGCTGGTCGAGACCGTGCCGGTGGTGGTGACGTCGGCGCTCACGGGGTGCTCAACCCCCCACGGTCGCTCTCCGAGAGGTGCTCGAAGGTCTCTCCCGTCGCGGTGATCGTGCGGGTCACGTCGCGGCCGCCGTAGACCCAGTAGATCCGCATGACGCCCTCCCCGCGGTTGTAGAACCGGTGCGGGATGCCAGCCGGCACCCAGGTCGCCTCGCCGGCCTCGAGGTCGAAACGCTCCTCGCCGATCTCGGCAACCGCCTCGCCCTCGAGGACGAGCACCGACTCCTCGACGTTGTGGCTGTGCAGAGGCAGGCCGGTGCCGGGCTGGAACTGCGTCTGACCGGTCGTGACCCGGTTGGTCTCGCAGTTCCACTTCCCGACGTACGGGATCGTGACGACGCCGTTGCCGCGGTCGAACGGACGGACCGCGTCGGGTCGGATCAGCAGGTTGGGGGCGAGCGGCTGGTCAGCCACGGGAGACCTCCTGGGTCGGTGCCATCTGGGTCGGCGTCATGTGGGTCAGTGCGTCGATGAGGGCGCGGGTGAAGTCGGCGGTGCCGAGGGAGCCGCCGAGGTCGCGGGTGCGGGTGGCGGGGTCGGCGACGACGGAGGTGACGGCGCGGTCGAGGTGGTCCCACGCGCCGCGCAGCTCGGGCCTCCCGGAGCGGGCACCGTGCCAGTCGAGCAGCATGCCCGCCGAGAGGATCAGTGAGACCGGGTTGGCGATCCCCTGCCCGGCGATGTCGGGGGCCGACCCGTGCTGGGCCTGCGCGACACAGATCCCGTCGCCGGCGTTGACCGCCCCACCGAGGCCCAGGCTGCCGCACAGCTCGGAGGCCTCGTCGCTGAGGATGTCGCCGAACATGTTGGTGGTCACCACGACGTCGAACGACCCGGGGTCGCGGATCAGCCTGGCGGCAGCCGCGTCGACGATCAGCTCACGGAGCTCGACGTCGGGGAACTCCTCGGCGACCTCGCGGACGCACCGCAGGAACAGGCCGTCCGACAGCTTGAGGACGTTGGCCTTGTGCACCGCGGTGACGTGTCGGCGCCGGGAGCGGGCCAGCGTGAACGCGGTCCTGGCCACCCGTCGGGACGCCTGTGCCGTGACCTTGCGGATCGAGAACGCCGAGTCCTCGTCGGGCATGAACTCGCCGCTACCGGCATACATGTTGCGGTCGGCGTAGAACCCCTCGGTGTTCTCCCTGACGATCACGAGGTCCATCGGGGTGCGCAGCACGCTCAACCCGTCCACGGAGCGGCAGGGGCGGATGTTGGAGTGCAGCGCGAACCGCGTCCGCAGCTCGGCGGACGGGTTGATCCCGCCCTGGTCGCGGGCCGGGTAGTCGTAGTGCGAGACCGGGCCGAGGACGGTGCCGTCGACCTCGGTCACCCTGGCCACCACGTCGTCGGGCAGGGTCGTGCCGACGGCCGCCAGGGAGGCCAGCCCGATGTCGCGCTGCTCGAGCTCGAGGCCGAGCCCGAGCTGGTCGTCGAGCGCCCCGAGCACCGCGACCGTGGCGTCGGTGATCTCCGGACCGATGCCGTCACCGGGCAGGACGAGGAGCTTCACGACTCCCCCTGCGAGTGGTGGAACCGGTGCGCGGCAAGGGTGTTCACCTGGCTGCCCGGCACGACGCACCGGTCGGCAGCAGCCCGCCACTGCGCGAAGTGCGGAGCGGCGCGGTGGGCGGTGACGGCCTCCTCGTCGGCGTAGAGCTCGTAGAACACGAAGTGGTGGTCGTCGGCCAGGTCCTGCACCACGTCGAAGTAGAGGCAGCCCGGCTCGTCGGTGAACGACCGCTCGGCATTGGTGGCGATGGCCTCGGAGAACTCGTCGAGGCGGCCGGGGACGACGTCGAGGGAGACGACGAGGGCGATCATGCGAGGACCTCCGGTCCAGTCGGGGTGAGCGGGGCAGGCAGGGCGACGCGGGCCTCCCGGCCGAGCGTCGCCAGCGCGTCCCGCGTGGTGGCAGCCAGGGGTATGCCGTGTGCGGCCAACCGCGCTCGGGTGCGGTCCTCGAGCTCGCCGGGGACGAGGATCTCGTCCGCCCAGGCGGCGAGCTCACCCCCGCGGGTCTGGTCGACCAGGGCCTCGATGCGGGCCGAGAACTCGGCCGCGTCGGACACGGCGGAGACGTCGATGGTGATGAGCAGGTGGCCGGCCCCGCTGCGGCGGTCGGGGTCGTAGGGACCGGCGACCCCGTCACCGAAGGAGCTGCCCGTGAGCACGCCCGCGAGGACGTCCATCATGAACGAGATGACGTAGCCCTTGGGTCCGGCCATCGGCAGGATCAGGCCGGCGATGGCCTCGGCGGGGTCGGTGGTCGGGGTCCCGTCTGCAGTGGCCGCCCAGCCCTCGGGGATCGCCTCGCCGCGCTCGGCCGCGAGGTAGACCTTGCCGCGGGCGACGGCCGTGTTGGCGAGGTCCATCACGACCACGCCGTGGCGGCCGGCCGGGGCGGCGATGGACCAGGGGTTGGTGCCGATCGCCTTGACCTGGCCGCCCCAGGGGGCCATGGCAGGACTGGCGTTGGTGATCAGAAGGGCGATGCAACCCGCCTCGGCGGCCTGGCGGGTGAAGTACGCGGCGGTGCCGAAGTGACCGGAGTTGCGGATGGCCACCCCGCTGATGCCATGGACGCGGGCGCGATCGATCCCGAGCTCGACCGCCCGCTGGGTCAGCACCTGGCCGATGCCGTGGCCCCCCTCGAGCACCACTACCGCGCCACCGTCGCGGACCACCTCGGCTGCGGTGGTGCGCTCCATCGCCCCGGACCGCAGGCGGGTGACGTACCAGGGCAGCCGGAGCATGCCGTGCGAGGCGTGACCCCACAGCTCGGCCGTGACGAGCGAGTCGGCCAGCAGGGCGGCGTCGGCCTCGGGGACTCCCTCCGCGACCAGCACGTCCGTGGCGAACCGCGACAGGTCGCTCGCTGCGAAGTCCACTCGTCCTCCTCGGTTCGGCTGTGCAAGACTGAGGAGAGGAAAGCATACTTGTATACAAGTATGCAACTAGATCGAGAACGGAGACCAGATGGTGGACCGCCCGCGCCGGGCGTCCGGCGGACAGCTCGTCTACACCGAGCTGCGCCGGCAGATCCTCGACCTCGAGCTCAAGCCGGGGCAGCGCCTGTTCGAGCCCGAGCTCGCCACCCGCATGCAGGTCAGCCGCACCCCCCTGAGGGAGGCGCTGCGGCTGCTGCTCGCCGAGGACCTGCTCGACCAGCTCCCGACCGGAGGCATGGTGGTCCGTCCGCTGAGCGCCCGCGAGATCGAGGAGCTCTACTCGGTGCGGGCCTCCCTGGAGGGGCTGATGACGGCCGAGGCCGCGAGTCGGCTCGATGACGACGGCGTCGCCACCCTGCGCGGCCTGGTCGAGCGCAACGCCGCGCTGGTCGACCTGCCGACCGACGCGATGAACGCCGGCCACGACTTCCACCTGACCATCGGCGACATCGCCGGGCACGGGTGGGCGTCCAGGCTGCACGCCCAGGTCGACGGCCAGATGGCTCGCTACCGCGCCTTCACCAACCAGTCGCAGGAGCGTCGCACCGCCGCCCTGGCCGAGCACCGCCAGATCCTCGAGGCCCTGGTGACGCGCGACCCGGAGCGGGCTCGCGCACTCGCCGAGGCACACGTCCTCGCGGCCCGCGACACCGCGCTCAACGCCATCGCGGACCGGCTCGACCGGTCCGACTGACGCTGGATCCTTGGCAAAACGGCGTTCAGCGCAGCCGGTAGCGCCGCTCAGGCCGACCCGCGGCGCCGTAGCGCGGCCGCATCTCGGCCCGGCCCACCGACACCAGGTGCTCGAGGTAGCGCCGGGTGCTGCTGCGTGACAGCCCGGTGGACTCGGCGCACTCGGTGGCGGAGAGACCGTCCTCGTCGGCCGCCTCGAGCGCCTGCAGCACGAGGTCGGTGGTCTCCGGGCTGATGCCCTTGGGCAGGCCTACCCCGGACCGGACGACGGCCCCGGCCCGGAACACCCGGTCCACGTCTTCCTGACCCACCTCGGTGAGGTCATCCAGCTCGGCCCGGTGCACGGCATACTCACGCAGTCTTTGCTGGAGCGACTCGATCTCGAAGGGCTTCACGAGGTAGTGGAAAACGCCGCCGCGCAAGGCGGTTCGCAGTGTGTCGAGGTCGCGGGCGGCACTGATGACGATCACGTCCAGGTCCTCGCTGCCGCCCTCCCGCAACCGACGCAGCACCTCCAGTCCGGTCATGTCCGGGAGGTAGATGTCGAGCAGCACGAGGTCGGGCCGGGTGG
Source organism: Phycicoccus sp. Soil802 (assembly GCF_001429605.1). Lineage (GTDB taxonomy): Bacteria > Actinomycetota > Actinomycetes > Actinomycetales > Dermatophilaceae > Pedococcus. The sequence goes on along the minus strand of NZ_LMSS01000003.1, from coordinate 105,996 downwards.
CCTCGACCGCCCGCAGGGCGTCCTTGCCGGTGCTGGCGATGCCGGCGACCTCGAAGCCCTCCTCACGGGCGACGACGCTGGAGTGCAGGCGCGCCACCATGAAGTCGTCGTCGACGACGAGCACCGAGATCACGAGACGCCCTGACCGAGCAGCACCGGCAGGGTCGCCACGAAGACCGCACCCTCGTCGTTGCCGACCACGATGTCGCCGCCACGGTTGCGGCAGATCACGCGGACGATCGCGAGGCCGATCCCGCGCTCCTGGGCAGTGGCCGTCGACTTGGTGGTGAAGCCGCGGTCGAAGACCATCTCGCCGATCGTCGAGTCGACGCCCGGGCCGCTGTCCCGCACCGTCACGGTGACGGCCTCCCCGGTGTGCGCCAGCGCCACCCGCACGGTGGGCGAGTCACTGCCCGCCGCAGCGTCGAAGGCGTTGTCGATGAGGTTCCCCATCACGGTGTTGACGTCGGCCGCGAGCGCGTCGTCGAGCTGGGGCACGTCGCTGGACGGGTCGACGACGAGGTCCACCCCGCGCTCCGTCGCCTGACTCGCCTTGGCGATGAGCAGCGCTGCGACGGCCGGATCCTGCACCCGCGTCACGACATTCGTGGTCAGGGTCGTGGAGTCGTCAGTGATCTGGCGGACGTAGTTGCGCACACCGTCGTACTCCTCCAGCGCGATCAGCCCGCTGACGACGTGCATCCGGTTGCTGAACTCGTGGGCCTGCGCGCGCAGCGTGTCGGTGGTGCTCTTGGTGAGGTCGAGCTCGCGCTGCAGCTCGAGCATCTCGGTGCGGTCGCGCATCGTGGCCACCCAGCCGATGTGTCGCCCGCGGCTGCGGACCGGCATCCGGTTGACGGTCAGCACCCGGCCGCGCACGGGCATGACGTGGTCGGTGAGCTCGACCGCCTCGGTGAAGATCAGCGCAGCCCGTCCGGTGGCGTCGACCTCCTGGAGCGTGCGGCCCCCGGAGGTGAGGGGTATGCCGAGCAGGTGCGCCGCCTCGTCGTTGACCATCGTGATCCGGTGGTCGAGGTCGACGGCCAGGACGCCCTCCTTGATGCCGTGGAGCAGGGCCTCGCGCTGCTCGACCAGTCCGGCGATCTCACGCGGCTCGAGGCCGAGGGTCTGGCGCTTGACGCGACGGGCCAGCAGGAGCGACCCGGCGACGCCGAGCAGGCTCGCGATCCCCAGGTAGGTCAACAGGTTCGGCACCGCAGCAGCGAGGTTGTCGAGGACGGAGGGGTAGGCCCGCACGACGGCCACCACGCCATCGGTCTCGCGGTTGTCGACGTTGATGATCGGCGCCATGGCGAAGGCCGCACCGGTGCCCTGCTCGGTCCCCACCCACGACCGTCCGTCGAAGGCATCGGTCTCCTGGAGGTAGAGCGGGGCCCGCGGCAGCGCGTCGCTCGAAGCGATCACCCGTCGGTCACGAAGCGCCAGGAGCACCGTGGTCGAGCTGGAGAAGGTGCGGCCCGACTCCACCACCGACGTGGCCTGGCCCAGGTACTCCCGGCCACCCGACGCGGCTGCCTCGCGCACCCCCGCAGTCACGGCAAGACGCTCCGCGATCGCCAGCGCGCGACGGCCTTCGGTGTCGCGTGCCCTGGCGTCGGACTGCGCGAGCGAGACCGCGGCCACCCCCACGAGGACGACGCAGACGATCCCGAGCTGCATCGCGAGCATGCGGCTGGCCAGCGTCCAGCGACGCTGCCACGGCCAGCGTCGAGCCGCCAGCCGGGCGCGCCATCGAACCTCCACACCCTGATTGTGTCGGGGCGGCCGCCGTCGGGCCAGCAGCCCGTGAGCACAAAGGACGAAACAGAGTTTGCGCACCTAACCGTGACAGCAGGCCCACAGCCGGGCACCGTGTGCCACGAACACCCCTCAGACAAAGGAGTCTCCCGTGCGTGTACGGACCCCCATCAAGATCGTGGCAGCCGCCACGGTCGCCGGTCTCGCCCTCAGCGCCTGTGGCGTGAGCGGCGACGACGCGTCGTCCGACGCCAGCAGCTCTTCCGGACCCGTCAAGGGTCTGCGGATCCTCGTCCCCAACTCCCCCGGCAGCGGCTACGACACGACGGCCCGCCTCGCGGCCAAGGCCATGCAGGACGCCAAGCTCGCCGAGAGCATCGAGGTGTTCAACTCCGCCGGTGCGGGTGGCACGGTCGGGCTGCAGCGGCTCGTCAACGAAAAGGGCAACGACGACATCCTCATGCAGATGGGGCTCGGCGTCGTCGGGGCCGTCTACACGAACAAGTCGAAGGCCACCCTCAACGACACCGTCCCGATCGCCAAGCTGATCGAGGAGTCGGAGGCCATCGTCGTGCCGAAGGGCTCCCCCTACGACACCCTCGACAAGCTCGTCGCCGCCTGGAAGGCCAACCCGGGCAAGCTGCCCGTGGGCGGCGCCTCCAACCCCGGCGGCCCGGACCACCTCACCCCGATGCTGCTCGCGAAGGCCGTGGGCGTCACGCCCAAGGACGTGAACTACGTCGCGTACGACGGTGGCGGCGAGCTGCTCACCGGCGTGCTCGGCAAGAAGGTGGCGTTCGCAGCCACCGGCATCGGCGAGGTCGCCGAGCAGGCCAAGTCGGGTGACGTGAAGATCCTCGCCGTGACCAGCGCGGAGCCGGTGGAGGGCGTGGACGCCCCGACGCTGAAGAGCCTCGGTGTCGACCTCGAGTTCACCAACTGGCGCGGGATCGTCGGCCCTCCCGGGCTCAGCGAGGCCAAGACGAAGCAGTACGTCGACCTCGTGACCGCCATGCACGGTAGCCAGCAGTGGAAGGACACCCTGGCCAAGCAGGGCTGGACCGACGCGTTCCAGACCGGTGACGAGTTCAAGACCTTCCTCACCGCCCAGAACGAGAGCGTCTCCAGCATCCTCAAGGAACTGGGCCTGGCCTGATGTCTTCCACGCCAACGGCAACGGCCACGCAGAAGGAGGGCCGCTCCGAGTACGGGGTGGCCCTCCTCCTGCTGGTCCTCGGCGGCTGGGCCATCGTCGACGGCCTGAGCCTCACCGACACGGCCTCACGCGGGCCGGTCAGCGCCAAGACCATGCCGATCGTCGTCGGCGTGCTCCTGGTCGCGATGGCCGTGCTGCTCGTGATCGACCTGGCGCGCGGTGGACGCGGAGAGGCGGAGGGCGGCGAGGACGTCGACCTCTCGCACGGCAGCGACTGGCGCACCATCGGACTCCTGGTCGGGGCGTTCGTGGCCAATGCGCTGCTCATCGAGCGCGTGGGCTGGCCGATCTCAGGCGCGATCCTGTTCTTCGGGACGACCTTCGCCCTCGGCGCTCGGCACTACGTGCGGATGGCCCTGATCTCGATCCTGCTGTCCGTGGGGTCCTGGTACCTGTTCTTCCTCGGGTTGGACATCAAGCTCCCCGTCGGCCTGCTGAAGGGAATTCTGTGATGGACGGCATCAACGCCCTCATCGACGGTTTCGGCACCGCCCTCACGCCGGTGAACCTGCTCTACGCCGTGATCGGCGTCGTGCTCGGTACCGCCATCGGTGTGCTGCCCGGCATCGGCCCGGCCATGACCATCGCCCTGCTCCTGCCGCTGACCTTGCGCCTCGAGGCGACCCAGGCGTTCATCATGTTCGCCGGCATCTACTACGGCGGCATGTACGGCGGCTCGACCACCTCGATCCTGCTCAACACCCCCGGCGAGAGCGCGTCGGTCATCACCGCCATCGAGGGCAACAAGATGGCCAAGAGGGGTCGCGGAGCGGCAGCCCTCGCCACGGCTGCCATCGGGTCCTTCATCGCCGGCACGATCGGCACGCTCGGCCTGGCCCTGCTGGCGCCGGAGATCGTCAAGCTGGCGATCAAGCTCGGGGCCCCGGACAAGTTCGCCATCATGCTGTTGGCCTTCATCGCGGTCACCACCGTGCTGGGGTCGTCCAAGATCCGCGGGCTCGCCTCGCTGGGCATCGGCCTGCTCATCGGCACCATCGGGATCGACCGGTCCGCCGGCGGTCAGCAGCGACTCACCCTCGGCATCCCGCAGCTGGCCGACGGCATCGACGTCGTCGTCGTGGCGGTCGGGCTGTTCGCCGTCGGCGAGGCACTGTGGGTCGCGGCCCACCTGCGTCGCGGACACGCCGAGGTCGTGAAGGTCGACGGCGCCCGGATGGGCCGGGAGGACTGGCGCCGCTCCTGGAAGCCGTGGCTGCGGGGCACCGCGATCGGCTTCCCGTTCGGCGCGATCCCCGCCGGTGGCGCAGAGATCCCGACGTTCCTGTCCTACGCGCTGGAGCGCAAGCTCAGCAAGCACCCCGAGGAGTTCGGCCACGGCGCCATCGAGGGCGTCGCGGGCCCTGAGGCGACCAACAACGCCTCTGCGGCTGGTGGGCTCGTCCCGCTGCTGACCCTCGGCATCCCGACGACCGCGACCGCTGCCGTCATGCTGGGCGCCTTCCAGAGCTACGGCATCGACCCGGGTCCGCGGCTGCTGAGCGACCACGCGGACCTGGTGTGGGCGCTCATCGCGTCCCTGTTCATCGGCAACACCATCCTGCTCGCGCTCAACCTGCCCCTGGCGACCGTCTGGGCCAAGCTGCTGAACATCCCCCGCCCCTACCTCTACTCGGGCATCCTGTTCTTCGCCAGCATCGGCGCCTACGCCACGAACACGTCGGCCTTCGACCTGTGGCTGTTGCTGATCATCGGCATCCTCGGGTTCTTCATGCGCCGGTACGGCCTCCCCGTGGTGCCCGCGATCATCGGCATCATCCTCGGACCGGTCGCGGAGTACCAGCTGCGCCAGGCCCTGCAGATCAGCGACGGCCAGCTCTCCGGGCTCGTCAACACGCCGTTCTCGGTGACGGTCTACGTCATCGCGGTCATCCTGGTCGTGGCGCCGGTGGTCATCGACCGCATCCGCTCCAGCCGGGCCGGGGACGGCGACGGCGACGGCACGCACCACGTGCCGCACCTGACCCCCCAGTCCGCCAACCAGGAAGGTCAGTGACCATGGCGATCGTCGTGGGCTACGTGCCCCGCCCAGAGGGTCAAGCGGCCCTCGACCGCGCGATCGAGGAGGCCACCCTGCGGGGCACCCGCCTCGTGGTGCTCAACGTCAGTCGCGGCGACGCACTCGTCGACCCGCGGTACGCCTCGGCGGCCGACTGGGACGCGGTCAAGGCCAAGCTGGACGCGTCGGGGGTGGAGCACGAGGTCGCCCAGGCGATCGAGGCCCGCGACCCGGCCGACCAGCTGCTCCGGGTTGCGGAGGAGACGAACGCCGAGCTGATCGTCATAGGCCTGCGACGTCGCACGCCGGTGGGCAAGCTGATCATGGGCAGCGCCGCCCAGACCGTGCTGCTCGAGGCCGAGGCACCCGTGCTCGCGGTCAAGGCCCCCAAGGAGTGACGGCCAGCTGATGGGCACGGTGTCGACGGCCGACCTCTACGACGAGCGGGGCGAGGAGCTCCAGTCCTGCTCCCTCCAGCTCCGGCACTACGGGGGCCACCTCTCGTTCGAGGGCGAGCTCACGACGATCCGCTGCCACCGTGACAACGCGATGGTCAAGGCCACCCTGGCCGAGCCGGGTGCCGGGCGCGTGCTGGTCGTCGACGGTGGCGCCTCGCTCGAGTCGGCCCTGATGGGTGACCTCATCGCCGCCAGCGCGGTCGCCCACGAGTGGGCCGGCGTCGTGATCCGTGGCGCGGTGCGCGACGTCGCCGCCCTGCGCGAGCTGCCCCTGGGCGTGCTCGCGCTGGGCTCGAACCCGCGCAAAAGCGCCAAGGACGGGGTCGGCGAGCGCGACGTCGTCGTCAGCTTCGGAGGCGTCGACTTCGCGCCGGGGCAGCGGTTGTTCGCCGACGAGGACGGGGTGCTGGTCACCCGCGCCTGACGGCACTGCATACCGCACCGTCTCGCACCTGAGACACTGCGGAGGTGGCCAACGCACCCGCCGCCCGGCACGCCCTGACCCTGCTCACCCTGCTGGCCCGGCACACCGAGCCGCTCCCCGCCGGCTCGATCGCGCGCGAGCTGGGCCTGCCCCGCTCGACGACGTACCACCTGCTCGCGGTGCTGAGGGACGCCGGCTTCGTCACGCACCTGGAGGAGGAGCGTCGCTACGGGCTGGGCGTGGCCGCCTTCGAGCTCGGCTCGGCCTACCAGCGGCAGGCGCCGCTGCAGCGCATCGCCCGGCCGCTGCTCGGGCGGCTGGTCGACCAGACCACCCACAACGCCCACCTCGCCGTCCTGCACGGCCGCGACGTCCTCTACGTCATCGAGGAGCGCGCCCCCGGACGCCCGCTGCTCGTCACCGACGTCGGCGTCCGGCTGCCGGCGACGCTGACCGCCAGTGGGCTGGCCATGCTCGCGCGGTTGCCGGCCGCGCAGGTACGGGCCCTCTTCCCGCACCGCGACGCCCTGGTCCAGCGCGACGGCCACGGGCCGACGTCGGTCAGCGAGCTGCGCCGCGAGCTGACCGCCGTCCGCACCCGCGGCTACGCCACCGAGGACGACTCGGTGAGTGCCGGCCTCTCCTCGGTGGCCCAGGCCGTCCTCGACCACACCGGCCACCCCGTCGCAGGCGTCGCCCTGACCTTCCCTCGCGACGGCGTCGACGAGACCGAGCGCGCCAGGCTCGTCGCCGCGGTGTCCCGTGCCGCCGCCACGCTGTCGGCCCGCATCGGCGGGGTCCACTGACTTCACCCGCTCGGCTGCCAGAATCGAGGCGACCGCGGCGACGGGGGTGAGGTCATGGGCACGACGACACACGTGTCGGCGGGGCGGCGACGCCGCCAGCGCCTCCGCCGCACCCTCCTCGTCACCGCGCTGCTCGTCGCGTCGGCCGCGACCGCCGGGTATGCCGCGTGGCACGGCGACGACGACGGCCACACCTCCGCGGCTGCCCGCCCATCGAGCAGCGCACCTGCCGGGGGTCGCTCCGCCAAGCAGGCGAAGCAGTCGTCCGCCAAGCCGACACCGAAGGTCCGGTCGACCAGCTCGGGTCCGAGCAACAAGGCAAAGGGCAGTGCTGCCAACGGCTTTCAGCCCGTGGTCACCGACCGCATCCCCACGCCGACCACCAGCCTCGCCCTGTCGGCGGCAGTCCCGGGCACGACGAACATGCAGGCACCTGCGGCTGCCGCCTTCACGCGCGCCTTCGCTGACGCCCGGGCCGACGGGCTGACCCCCGAGATCAGGTCGGCGTGGCGCAGCGAGCAGTGGCAGCAGATCCTGTTCGACCGCGCGGTCGCCCGGTACGGCTCACGCGCCGAGGCGTCGAAGTGGGTGCTCGCGCCGCTGAAGTCGGCCCACGTCAAGGGCTACGCCGTCGACGTCCACCCCCAGGCGGCGGCGACGTGGCTGCAGGCGCACGGCGCGGCCTACGGCATCTGTCGCACCTATGACAACGAGTGGTGGCACTTCGAGTACCTCGCCACCGCCAGCTGCCCGCCGCGGCAGCCCACCGCCGCCGGCTGACCCTCGCGGGCCGGCCGGCGGCGGCAGCGCTCAGACGCCGATCGTGTGCCACGGCCCCCAGATGGCGAAGGTGAGGCCGGCACTGGCCTGGATGTTGACGAACAACGTCGACTTGTCCGGGCTGAACGTCGAGCCCGCGAACTCGTCGTCGAACCGCGGCGTGCCGATGGCGTTGGCCGCCCGGTTGAGCGCGATGTCCCAGAGCTGGCCGCCCTTGTTCAGGCCGCGGATGTAGTTGTCCTGGTTGCTGTCCTCGCACACGACCAGGGTGCCGCGGTTGCTCACCGTGATGTTGTCGGGGAAGTCGAAGGTCTGCTTGCCCGGCGACTGGTAGACGAGGCGGAGCTTCTCCGACCGGGTGTCGTAGGCCCACACCTGGCCGAACCCGTTGCCGTACCCCGCGATGAGCTCGGGTCCGGTCTCGGCGTCGCCACCACCCTGCGTCGACGTGAAGTAGACGACGCCGTTGTCGTAGATCTGGCCCTCGAGCCGGGAGAAGCCGGCTGCGCCCAGGGCCCGACCCTGGTCGCCGACGGCCACCAGTGCGGAGTCGTTCGTCGGCAGCACGCCGCCTGGCCCGGGGGTGAAGGTCGGGTCGGGGTCGGCGATGTCCACCCACTCGACGTCGTAGACGGCGCCCTTGTCCTGGTGACCCTCGAGGTGGGCGTTCGGCTGGCCCTTGACGGCCAGCATCTGCAGGTGGCCGTCGTTGTCGAGGTGGCCGCTCTCCATCGGGTTGGTCCCCGGCGTGTAGCGGTAGAAGCCCGACGGGAAGGCGAAGTTGTCCTCGGTGAGGTAGAGCCGACCCTCACGCGGATCGAACGACACCGCCTCGTGGGCGAACCGACCCGCCTGGGTGATCGGCATCGCCGCCGAGCGGCCCGTGACCGGGACCTCGAAGACGTAGCCGTGCTTCTTCGCGAAACCCGCGTTCGAGGCTCCGGTGAAGTCCGGTCCGACGTCGGGACCGTTGACCGTCTCCTCGCAGGTCACCCAGGCGCCCCAGGGCATCTGCCCACCCGAGCAGTTGTTCGCGGTGCCGTTGATGGCGGTGTGCTCGCCGAGGACCTCGCCCTCGCCGGTGACGTCGACGTGCACACAGCCACCTCGAGCACCCGTGTCGTAGGTCCACGACCCCACCGCCCCGAACGGGGTCCCGCTGCCGGCGACCTCGTGGTTGCGGATCAGGGTCACGGCTCCGTCCGGTCCCTCGAAGGCCCCCATGCCGTCGTGCCGTCCGGGCATGGTCTTGCCGTCGACCAGCGGCGGCGGCACCGCCTGGGTGTCATGGAACGAGCGGTAGCTGAAGCCCTCGGGCAGGTGCAGCCGCACCTTGCCGTCGCGCAGGTCGGGCGTCGCGCGCAGGCCACGGAACGGCGCTGCACCGATCGCCGCGGCAGGGCCTGCCACCAGTCCGGCAAACGGCCCGGCCATCGCCACGCCTCCTGCCACCGCTGCGCTCCCCTTCAGAAACGTCCTTCTCTCGAGCGTCATCAGTTCTCCTTCGAGTGCGGTCGAATCTCGTCAACCTAGACCCGAGGCGCCCTCTCCCGGAACCCCCGCAGCACCCCCCTCGACCCACCAGAATGGGCTCGTGACCTCGGCAGACACCATTTCCCCAGCCCCGACCGCGGTGGTCCTGTGCGGGGGCACCGGACGGCGGTTCGGCGGCGACAAGACCCGGGCCGACCTCGCGGGCAGCTCCCTGCTCGACCACCTGGTCGACGGCCTCCCGGGCGACTGGCCGGTCGTCTGCGTCGGCGAGCCCAGACCCACACACCGACCCGTCACCTGGTGCCGCGAGGACCCACCCGGTGGCGGCCCGGTGGCCGCGATCGCGGCCGCGCTGGTGCTGCTCGACGGTCCCGTCCTCGTCCTGCTCGGTGGTGACATGCCGTATGCCGCGGGGCCCGCTCCCGAGCTCGTGGCCACCCTCGACCGGTCCCCCGAGCTCGACGCGGTGATCGGTCGCGACGGCGACGGACGCCTCCAACCGTTGCTCGCGGCATACCGGACCGCAGCGCTGCGCGCAGCGGTGCCACAGCCCGCAGCCGGCACCCCGCTGATGCGGCTGCTCGACCCGCTGAGCACGGTCACGGTGTCGGTCGGGGACCACGCCTCGTTGGACGTCGACACCGCCGCAGACCTCGACCGGGCCCGCCATAGGCTCGACCCGTGAAGGCGATCACCATCCCGGAGCCCGGCGACGCGTCCGCGCTCGTCCTGGCCGACGTCCCCGACCCCCAGCCCGCACCCGGGGAGGTGCGGGTCCGCGTCGCGGCGGCCGGCGTGAACCGCGCCGACGTGATGCAGCGGATGGGCTTCTATCCACCACCGGCGGGCGCCCCCGACTACCCCGGGCTGGAGGTCAGCGGCACCGTGGACGCCCTCGGCGACGGCGTCGACGGGTGGTCCGTGGGCGACGAGGTGTGCGCCCTGCTGTCGGGTGGCGGCTACGCCGAGCTCGTGTGCGTGCCGGCCGGGCAGCTCCTGCCCGTGCCGGCGGGGGTCTCGCTGGAGGACGCCGCTGCGCTCCCGGAGGTGGTCAGCACGGTGTGGTCCAACGTGTTCATGACGGCCAACCTGCTCCCGGGCCAGACCTTCCTCGTCCACGGTGGTTCGTCGGGCATCGGCACGATGGCCATCCAGCTGGCCCGCGAGGTGGGCGCGCGGGTCGCGGTGACAGCGGGTTCGGCCGCCAAGCTCGAGGCCTGTCGGGCCCTGGGTGCGGAGATCCTCGTCAACTACCGCGAGCAGGACTTCGTCGAGGAGGTGCGCTCGGCGACCGGTGGCGCGGGCGTCGACGTCATCCTCGACAACATGGGCGCGAAGTACCTCTCCCGCAACGTCGAGGCCCTCGCCGTCAACGGCCGACTGGTCGTCATCGGGCTGCAGGGCGGGGGCAAGGCGGAGGTCGACCTCGGCCTCATGCTGCGCAAGCGGGTCGCGGTCATCGCCACCTCGCTGCGGGCCCGGCCCGCCGACGAGAAGGCCGCCATCGTCGCGGCGGTCCGGGAGCACGTCTGGCCGCTCGTCGAGTCCGGCCGCGTCGTGCCGGTGGTGCACGGTCGCCACCTGCTCGCCGACGCGGGCGAGGCGCACCGCGAGCTCGAGGACAGCGGGCACATCGGCAAGATCCTGCTGACCACCTCTCTGGGAGACTGACGCCATGACCGCCGTCGCCACCGTGCTCGTCGCCCTGGTCGCCCTCATCCACGTCTACATCGTGGTGCTGGAGATGGTCCTGTGGACCACCCCGCGTGGACAGGCCGCCTTCGGGCTGACCCCCGAGTTCGCCCAGCAGACCAAGACGCTGGCCGGCAACCAGGGGCTCTACAACGGGTTCCTCGCCGCGGGCCTGGTCTGGGGCCTGGTCGGGCCCGAGCACCTGCGGTTCGGCTTCCAGGTCTTCTTCCTGCTCTGCGTCGTCGTCGCCGGGCTCTACGGAGCGGCCACCGCCAGCCGCCGGATCCTCCTGGTGCAGGCCCTCCCCGGCGTCCTCGCCCTCGCCGCGGTCCTGCTCGCCCGCTGAGGCAGGCAACCCTCCTTCCCCACTTCTGGCCACCGGTGTGGCAGGTGGCGCCAGCCCAGGGCCTCGCGTGGGACATCTGTGGCCAGAAGTCGGGAATGGCTTGACGAGCCCTCGGGATACTCGGTATACATCTCCTCACCAGTAGTGATACTGGGTATGTAGGGGACACCACCAAGGGGATCGGGGCGCCGCGTGTCGGTCAAACAGGGGCTGTTGGCCCTGCTGGCGACAGAGCCGATGTATGGCGCGCAGCTGCGTTCCGAGTTCGAGGCCAGGACCGGGGGGACCTGGCCCCTGAACGTCGGGCAGGTCTACACGACGCTCGCCCGCCTCGAGCGGGACGGGCTCGTCGAGGCGATCGGCGAGGACGCCGAAGGACGGATCTCCTACCGCCTGACCCGCGCGGGACAGGCCGAGGTCGCCCGGTGGTGGGTCTCCCCGGTCACCCGTGAGACGACCCCGCGCGACGAGCTGGTCATCAAGCTCGCGCTCGCCGTCACCGTGGAGGGGGTCGACGTGCACCGCGTCGTCCAGACCCAGCGCACTGCGACCCTGCGTCACCTGCAGGACCTCACCCGCCTCAAGCAGCGGGCGACCACCCACCACGAGGCGGCCGAGGACGGCGACGGACAGGTCGACCTGGCCTGGCTGCTGGTCCTCGAGAACCTCATCTACGCCGGCGAGGCCGAGGTCCGCTGGCTCGACCACGTCGAGGCCCGGCTGGTGCGCGAGGCGAACCGCCCGCGGCGGCCCGCGAGCGCCACCCCGGGCACCACGGCGACCACGACCGACCCTGCGATGGGGGCCATCGCAGGTGATCAGAGCACGACGACCAAGGGGGCACCACGATGAGCAGCAGCGACACCACACCCCGGACCGACCACGAGGCCATCCTCCGGCTCGACAACGTCACCCGGGTGCACGGCACCGATGGCACGGCCGTCCGTGCCCTGGCCGGGGTCAGCCTCGCGGTCCGGGCCGGCGAGCTCGTGGCCGTCATGGGGCCGAGCGGTTCGGGCAAGTCCACGCTGCTCAACCTCGCCGGCGGGCTCGACGCCGCCACGAGCGGACAGGTCCTCATCGAGGGCCAGAGCATCGGCACCCTCAAGGGCGACGCGCTGGCCCGGCTCCGGCGGCGCCGCGTCGGGTTCGTCTTCCAGGACTTCAACCTCATCCCGTCACTGACCGCGGTCGAGAACGTCGCGCTCCCGCTCGAGCTCGACGGCCAGCGGGTCAGCCGGGCCCGCCGTCGCGCCGTCGACGCGCTGACCATGGTCGGCGTGCAGGAGCTCGCCGACCGCTACCCCGACAAGATGTCCGGCGGCCAGCAGCAGCGGGTCGCCATCGCCCGCGCCCTGGTCGGCGACCGGCGGCTGGTCCTGGCCGACGAGCCCACCGGGGCGCTCGACTCGCACACCGGCGAGGGGGTGCTCCGCGTCCTGCGCGAGCGCTGCGACGCCGGGGCGGCGGGACTGCTGGTCACCCACGAGGCGCGGCACGCGGCGTGGGCCGACCGGGTGGTCTTCCTGCGCGACGGCGTGGTCGTCGACAGCACCGGCTCGGCCGAGACGGCCGAAGCGCTCCTCGAGCCGACTGCCTGAGGCACCGGCCGTGACCACCTTGATGGAACCCAAGGCACCCGCCGGCCTTCCGGAGGACGCTGACCGCGGCGACGTGAAGAGCTCCCGGCTCTCCCGGTGGCGGGCGTCCTGGCGGGTGGCCCTGCGGATGGCCAGGCGCGACGTCCGTCGGCACAAGGGGCGGTCGATCCTCGTCTTCCTGATGGTGGCCATCCCGGTCGGGCTGCTGGCCGGCGCGGCAACCCTGGGCGCCACTGAGCAGGCTGACGCGGGCGACCTCATAACGGCCCGGATGGGACCCGGCCAGGCGCTGGTCCAAGGCCCCCAGGCCGGGAAGATCCAACAGACCCCGGACCCCAACCAAGGTGGCACCGGGTGGAGTGACGACAACCCGGCCGCCACGATCCCCGGCTTCTCCGCCGACGCCGCGGCGCCGGACAACGCCGCAGCGATCGGCCGGCTGGTCGGGGGCGGGACGGCCGTTGCCGTCGGGGAGACGCAGATGCGGCTCGTGGTCGGCGAGCGTCGTGTCCGCGTCTCCGGCCTGGTGGTGGACCCGCGGGTGGCAGACCTCGGCGACAAGGCCCGGCTCAGCTCGGGCTCCTGGGGGAACGGGCCGGACGAGATCGTCATCACCCCAGCCGGTGAGCGCAAGGGAATGCCGCGCTCCGGCTCGGTGACCTTGTCCGCGGGCGGCACGGAGCGTTCGGTCCAGGTCGTCGGCACCGCCAGTGCGCTGCTGGAGTGGGGCGGCATGCCCGACTTCGTGGTGCCGTCGATGCCCGACGGGGCCGGAGCCGAGAGCGCCGGCATCGGCGCGCCGGGGTCGTGGGTGGTGGTCGGCGGTGGTCCGGTGACGTGGGAGGACGTCCAGCGGCTCAACACCTACGGCCTGACGGTCTACAGCCGTGCCGTCCTCGAGGACCCGCCGCCGGAGAGCGCGCTGCCGCCCGAGCTCCGCCCCCAGGACAGCTTCACCCAGGACACCGGCCGGATGATCGCGGTCATCGGTGGCGTGATGCTGTTCATCCTCACCACGCTGCTGGTCGGCCCGGCCTTCGCGGTCAGCGCCACCCGTCAGCGGCGCACCCTCGCCCTGGCCGCCACCAACGGCGCGGAGACCCGCCAGCTGCGGCGCACCGTGCTGGCCCAGGCCCTCGTCCTCGGCGTCATCTCGGCGCTCGGCGGCGTGGTCCTCGGGACCCTCGCCGTGCGGGCCGGCCTGTGGTGGTGGGTCAGCACCCACCCCGAGTCGTCCTTCGCCTCGATCGCCCTCGACATCCCGTGGGGCGCCTTTGCCATCCTCGTCCCCTGCGCCGTGCTCAGCGCGGTCGTGGCAGCCCTCCTGCCCTCGCTGCGGTTGGGCCGGCTCGACATCATCGGCGTGATGCGCGGCCAGAGCGTGTCGCCCAGGCTCAACAAGGTGGTCCCGGTCGTCGGCCTCGTCCTCGCGTTGGTCGGCGGGGCCGTGGTCCTGTCCGCAGCGCAGCAGCAGGCCGGCGGCGACTTCCGTGTCGCGGTCGGCGCGGTCGGACTGGTGCTCGGCACCCTCCTGCTCGTGCCGGCGATCCTCGTCGCGTTCGGCGCGCTCGCCGCGCGTTTCCCGGTGGCTCCCCGGATCGCGATCCGCGACGCCGCTCGGCACCGCAGCCGGTCGACTCCCACGGTGGCCGCGATCCTCGCGGGTGTCGTCGCGCTGACTGCCTTCAGCATCGGGCTGGCCAGCGACACCAAGCAGCAGATGGCGACCTACCAGCCCCAGGCCCTGCCGGGTGAGGGCACCATCTACACCGGCGACACCGAGACGCAGCTCGCGGTCGGAGCCGCGCTGGGCAAGGTCGGGGGAGCCGTGCGCAGCACCCCGCTGCTCCTCCTCCGGGGGCCCGAGGACCCCTACGGGCCGTCGGCGGCCGACGCGCAGCGGCCGCAGCCCTTCGTGACCGGCGTGCCCCAGGGGTGCACCGTCCAGAACACGCTCGACCACAGTTCCACCGAGGGGGCCTGCGGCGCCCTCGGGACGTTGTCCTACGACAACGGACAGATCGGCGTGCTCCCGGCCAGCGAGATCAAGGCCCGGCTGCGGCTCACCGAGGCACAGGGTCGGGTCATCGACGAGGGTGGGATCGCCGTCGGCGTGCCCGCGCTGGCGAAGGTGCCCACCCTCACCGTCGCCCACGGCACCTTCGTGATCGACCAGAGCAGCTACTCGCCCACGAACGTCGTCACGACCGCGACGGCCAAGCTCCCGGTGGTCGCGGTGGCACCAACTGGACGCACTGGTGCGATGCCGGCCCAGACCGGAGCCTTCGTGACCCCGGAGACGGCCAAGCGGTTGGGCTGGCCCACCTTCCAGACCATGGTCCTGCTGCACGCCCCGGACGGCGGCGCCATCGACGAGGCCACCGAGAAGCAGCTCGACGAGCTGGTGGGCGACGAGGGCGGGCTCCACGTCGAGCGCGGCTTCCAGCGCTACGACGAGAAGGTCATGAAGATCATGATGGCCGTCGCAGCGTTGCTCCTGCTGATCGTCACGCTGATCTCGACCGCCCTGTCGATGGCCGAGCAGCAGGCCGACACCGGCACCCTCGCGGCGGTGGGCGCGACCCGTCGCACCCGACGGGCCTTCGCCGCGGCCCAGGCCATGGTGGTCGGCTTCATCGGTGCTGTCCTCGGCATCGCGGTCGGGCTCGTGCCGGGCATCGCGATCACCTATCCCCTGACTCGGAGCTACGAGTACGACTCCGTCACCGGTGTCGACCACGTGACGGGGCCCTACCTGGCCATCCCGTGGACCCCACTCCTCCTGGTGGTGCTCGGGGTTCCCCTGCTCGCCGGGGCCCTGTCGGCCCTGGCGATCCGAAGGGCGCCGGCGATGACTCGGCGCGCCGACTAGGACGGCGCACCTCTCGTCGTGGGGCAGGATGGAAGGCATGAGCCAGCAGCCACATGACCAGCAGGACGACGCGGGCGGTCAGCCCGGGAGCGACCAGGACGGACAGCAACGCGTCGTCGTCGTGACCCAGGACGGCATGGGCGTCGCGCCCCACCACGACAGCGAGGACGGCCCCACCAACCCGGCCGACCTCGTCGAGCAGCCGGCCAAGGTGATGCGGATCGGCTCGATGATCAAGCAGCTCCTCGAGGAGGTGCGCAACGCGCCCCTCGACGAGGCGGGGCGGGTCCGGCTCGCGGAGATCCACCGGCGCTCGATCAAGGAGCTCGAGGACGGTCTCGCGCCCGAGCTGATCGACGAGCTGGAGCGGATCGCGTTGCCCTTCAAGGACGACGTGGCACCCACGGACGCCGAGCTCCGGATCGCGCAGGCACAGCTGGTGGGCTGGCTGGAGGGTTTGTTCCACGGCATCCAGACCGCGCTGTTCGCCCAGCAGATGGCCGCCCAGCAGCAGCTCCAGCAGATCCGCCGGGCACTGCCCCCCGGGCACGCCCCCGAGGGCGGGCCGGGCGTGGCCGCGCCCCCGGGGCTGCGGCCCGACACCGGCGACAGCGGGCCGACCGGCCAGTACCTCTAGCCCCGGGGCCGCGGCTTGACGCGGCTGGGAGGTGCGGTTGCGCGGGGCGAGGCACGCGGCATACAGTGGATAGTGTCACTATCCAACAGGAGCCTTCGTGGACCACTCGTGGAACGTCCTTATCGCCATCCATGCGTTCGCTGCGTCGTTCGCCATGGTGTTCGGCGCCGTCAACGTGCTGCGGCGCAAGCGGGGTGACCGCCCGCACCGGACGATCGGCTGGATCTGGTTGGTGCTCATGTACTTCACAGCGTTCAGCTCGTTCTGGATCCAGCAGCTGCGCCCCGGCAGCTTCTCGTGGATCCACGGCCTGAGCGCGTTCACGATCGTCACCCTGAGCCTGGGTCTGTGGAACGCGCGGCGTGGCAACATCCGTGCCCACGCCGGCAACATGATCGGGACGTATGCCGGGTTGTGGGGTGCGTTCATCGGCGTCACCGCCGTGCCGAGTCGCCTGGTCCCGCAGGCGTTCCAGTCGAACTGGCTCGGGATGAGCCTGCTGACCCTGGCGATCGTCGCCGTCGGGCTCGCGGCCGTCGCCGTCCTCATCCGACTCCTCGGCCGGGCGGGGGTGCCGGCCCACGCCCAGGTCGGCAGGTCAGGCGACGGCGACGGCTTCGGGGCTCTCGACGCCGCTCCGTAGGCGCTGCGCACCGCCCGACGCGCTCGGTGGGCCATCGCGTCGTCCGAGGGCCCGTCTCTGGCGGCCCGTCGGCTCAGCGTTCGACGAGTCGATCCACGAGGAAGAGGACCCCGACGCTTTCCGTCGGGGTCCTCTTCCTCGTGGTTCAGGTGCCGAAGCGCTCCGACCTCGCCTAGCGGACGACCTGGACCGTCAGCACCTGGGTCCGGTCACCGACTCGCATGCCGATGTTCCAGGTGCGCTGGTGGAGCATCACCGTGCTGAAGGTCACGCCGAGGGCCCACCGGTTGGTGCCGGTCCAGTAGAACTTGTTGTCCAGACCGCGCGGCGCCTTGGGGTAGGGCATGGCGTCGACATACCGCGGCTGGCTCGTCGCGGCGGCCAGCATCGTGTAGGTGCGACCCGGGTGCACCACGTACATGCCGTTGCTGAAGGTCGCGCCCTGGATCACGAAGGTGGACACCTTGGCGGTGAGCCGCGTCGTCGAGACGTTGCCGGCCTTGTCCGTCGCCGTCGCGGTGTAGACGGCGCTGCCGCCGCTGACCCGCCGGCTGATGGTGCAGGACGCAACGCCGGAGAGCCCATCACGAGCCGAGCAGCGCCCGGCCGGTGCGGTGGCGAAGTACGGCGCCGAAGTCGAGACTCCGGTGACCGCCACCGTCGGGCGGGTCTGGTCGACGTTGATGCCGGTCACCGAGACGGTCGCGGCACCACCGTCCTCAGCGAGGATGGTGCGGGAGACGGACTGCGCGGCGCCGTTCTTGCCGAGCGTGGCCGGTTGCGGGCAGGCGGCGACCAGGTCGGCGCCGTTCGGCGTGCAGGTGAAGCTCACCGTGACCGCACTGCGGTACCACCCGCTCTTGCTCTTCGGGTACGCGCTGGTGACCTTCGCCGTGATGGTCGGGTTGTGCCGGGTGGTGGTGGCGGACGAGGCGAGGAACCTGGCGTCGCCCAGGTACTGGACGGCAACCTCGTCGGCCTTGCTGGTGGGGAGTAAGTAGCTCAGCGTTGCGACTCCTGCGGCAAGCGTCGCAGTCCCGACCGAGGTGCCGTCGACGGTGAACCTGACCGTACCGCTCGGGGTACCCGAGCCCGGTGCCACCGGGGCGATCCGGGCCGTGATGCTGCTGGCTCGCACGGTGATGGTCGGTGTCGTCGCAGCCTGGTTGACGACCAGCGTCTGAGGCGTTGCGCTGGACGGTGCGTACTTCGTCGCCTGGAGAGGCGCAAAGACCGCCCCGACCTGGTGAGCGCCCGGCGTGAGGGTCCCCAGCGCGGGGCTGGTCGCCTTGCCGTTGCTCACGGTCACGGGTGCTCCGCGGACGGTGCCGTCGACGGAGAACTGGACGTTCCCAGCTTGGCCACCGCCCACGGTGGCGGTTGCCCTTGCGGTCTGGCCGAAGACCGACGTGGCCGGGCTGAGGGCAACCGACAGCGAGGTCGGCGCGAGCGCGACGGTCACGGTCTGGCTCACCTCAGGGGCAGCGGCGTAGTCGGCACTGCCAGCCTGGTTGGCGGCAACGACACAGGTGCCGGCCTGGTCGAACGACAGGGTCGTCCCGACGATCGAGCAGGCCGAGCCGGTCGTGGCCGGTGCGACGGTGAAGGTGACCGGGCTGCCCGACGCGCCTCCCACCGCGGTGAGGCTCTGGGTGTTGCCCACGGTCGCAGGGGAGGTGAGGGGAGCGAAGGTGATGGCCTGTGCGACGACGCCGACGGCGATGGTCTGTTGGGCCTGAGGAGCGGTCAGGTAGTCGGCGTTGCCGTCCTGGTCGGCGTCCACGACGCAGGTGCCGGCGTGGTCGAAGGTGACGGTCGAACCGCTGATCGAGCACGTAGAGGTGCTGGCCGCATCGATGGAGAGCGTCACCGGGTTGGCCGAACCCCCGCCGGTGGCCGCGACCGGATAGGTGTCTCCCAGCACGGCAGCGCTGGGCGCGACCGTGGTGAACGTGATGGCCTGCGGGGCCTGGTCGACCGTGATCGTCTGGAGGCTGCTGACCGCGTCGGGGGAGAGACCGTTGCTCGCGGTGACCGTGAAGGTGGAGGTCCCGGCGCTGGTCGGAGTGCCGGAGAGCACTCCGGCGCTGGTCAGGGTGAGCCCTGCCGGCAGCGTTCCGCTGGACACGGTGAAGGTGGGGTCGGGGTAGCCGGACGCGGTGAACGTGGACGAGTACGCCTCCCCCACGGTTCCGGTGGTGGGGGCTGCCGCAGTGAACACCGGCGCGCCTGTCAGGTAGGTGAACGCCCCGACCGCGGGGAGGGTGACTCCGCCCGCCGTGGTCACGGCGACGTTCTGCCTTCCGTTGGGGGGCGTCGGGGGCGCGGGAACGGTGACCACGACCTGGGTGTCGCTCGAAGACGTCACCGGGGCGGCGTATCCACCGATGGTCACGGTCGCTCCCGCGAGCCCGGTGCCGTCGATGGTCACGGAGGAACCGGGAAGCCCGGCCGCGGGCGAGCTCGCGGTGAGGTGTGCGGGGTAGGACAACGTGACGATGCCGTGGCCGCCGTGGCCGGAGACCGCACCGGTCAGCGTGCCCGCGAAGTAGGACCCGCCGCCGCCACCGCCGCCGTTGTTGCCGTTGTATCGGCCGCCACCGCCGCCGCTGTAACCGCCACCGCCGGCGCCTGCGAAGCCAGTCGACCCGCCGCCACCGCCGAAGCCGCCGACTCCATAGCTGCCTGAGCCGCCGGACGCACCATTCGCGACGGACTGGCCGCCGCCGCCCTGGGCGCTGCCACCGTTGCTGAGCAGCCCGCCGCCACCGCCGGCGGTGCCGGCACCGCCGCCGTTGCCGCTGGTGCCTCCAGCGCCACCGCCGTTGCCACCTGCCACGCCGGAGGTGCTGGTGCTGGCTTCGAAGGGGAACACGTTCGATCCCGCGCCTCCGCCGCCGCCCGCCGCAGCCAGGATGCCGCTCTGGTCCGCGGTGGTGTAGACGAATGACCCGCCGCCACCGCCGGCCCCGGCACCGAACCTCACGCCGTCGCGGCCCATGCTGCCGGCGATGATGTGGAGCGTGTCGCCCGGGGTCACGGAGATCGTGCCGGTCAGCTCGGCTCCGCCCCAGCCTCCGCCGTATGCCGCGCCGCCCTGCGCACCGGCGATGTCGACGTAGAGCTGCGTGACTCCAGCGGGCACGGTCCAGGTCTGGACGCTCCCGGTGGCGAAGAAGGTCTGGGCCGTGTCAGTGGTGATGGCGGCGGCGGACGGAGTGGCTGCGATGACGGCCGCGGCCGTCATGGTGCTGACGGTGACACCTGCGGCAAGCAGGCGGCGGCGAAGAGAGATCATGAAATGTGGATGCTTTCTGTCAAATATCGGCCGAAGTCGGGCCCGCCGAGTAGAGCACCATCCACGGTCCAGCCACGGTCCCCTCGTGGGTATGCATGGAGATGCAGCCAGAAGGCTGAGCCTCGACGGCCTGAACGGCCACTGAACCGGCAACTAACGGACAGGCACGTGCTGCGCTGCCGCCGCGATCACGTGGCGCTGACTGCGGTGTTCCGTCGCGCGGTATGCCGCGTGCGTGCCGCCTCGGGCCGGGTTGCCCTTGCGGCTGGATCAGTCCTTCGGGACGGGGATCTCGCTGACCGGCGTGATCGTGCTGGTGCAGCGCTTGAAGCCGGGCCAGAGGAACTTGTGCACGGCGTTGACGTCGTCGGCCTCGACGACCAGGAAGAGGGTGTGCTGGGCGTTCGCGCCGTAGCGACCGATCAGCGTGACCCCCTCGACGCTGTCGTCATACAGCGAGTTCGAGCCGCCCTCGTCTCGGGGGCAGAGCTCAGGACTGTGAACCTGCGTGATGTGGAACAGCACTGGTCCTCCTCATGCAGCCGCTTCGTTGGTGCTGTTCATGGTGGACCGGGCCGGCGGTCCCTGTCATCGGCCATCGCGCCTAGTGCGCCGCGCTAGCTGGTCTTGGGGACGAGCTCGAGGACCACGACCGCAGTCTCAGTGGTGCGCAGCGCGGCATACGCATCCAGCTGGGTGTCGATCTCACGCCATCGCGCCCACAGCCGATCACGCTCCTCCCCTTCGGCCGCGCGTGCCCTCACGGTGCCCCCACCGCCGGCGAGGTCAACCGCGGCGACCGGCTGTTCCTGGAGATTCAGCCACCACGCAGGCTCGCCGTCGGCCCAACCGTTCATCGCCAACGTGACCAGGTTCGGGCCGTCCTCGAAGTACCCGAGGATCACACTTCGCGGCTGACCCGATCGTCGTCCCGTGGTCGTGAGTCGCAAGGTGCCCCAACGGTTTTGCTTGGGTCGCCACAGACCGACGCGCCCACGCGAGACTCGGTACAGGCCTCGGTGGGTGCGCCACGCCAGATGGATGAACCAGGTCGGAGGCAGCCGCGGACTGCGCGCCTGCCCATCCGATCCCCGGGCCATGGTCACGACCCTTCTGCGAGCAGGGCCGAGCCGCAGGCGCCGCTCATCGCGGCAGTGGGTTCGGACCGGTCGCGGTCACGAGTCGCTGGGGCTCCCAGTCGTCGACGTGGTCGAACCCGTCAGCGAACGGGCCGGCATCCAGCTCGACGGATGCCCGCAAGGAGAGCCGATAGAACTTCACGTGCGTGAAGTCCTCGAACAGGACGTAGACGGGGTCCGGTGTGCTGTTCGGGCCTTGGAACTGCTGTCCCGTGAGGACGGGCTTGTGGGTCTCGACGAAGGCGTCGAAGGTGTCGCCGACCACCACGCCGAGGTGCTCCAGCCCCATCTTGTAGACGCGCTGGTGCACAGGCGGGATGAGCTCGATGAGCGGGACGGCCTTGCCGTCCAGGACCTCGAGCGGAACCGCGGGGACGATCAAGGAGATCGGGCGACCGTTCCAGACGTTCTCGCGATTGGCGACCGCGTGCCGTTCCAGCAGGGTCCGCACGTGCACGTACTGGTCCCACTCCGGCACTCGGAAGGCCAGGTGGCTGAGCGCGTAGGGGCGGATGTCGATGCCTCGGGACAGGAGGCGCTCGGCCTGCTGCGCGGCGAAGGCCTGGTAGTCCCCGATGATGTCGCGCACGGGATCGGCCATCGCCGCCTCCTCTCGGCCGCCACCCTACGACCTGGCGCCCCACCGCGGCGAGGGCCGAAGCCGAAGGCATGGGTACGTCAATCCGGTTGCTGGGACCAGCGCGCCCGTTCGAGCACTTCGCGGATCCGCTCGGGCGGGATGCGGTGACTGGCGATGTCCTCGGGCCAGCCGGCCACCTCGGCTTCGGCCCATTCCGCCCAGGTGGCGACCAGCGCGTAGAAGTCAGTGAAGAAGGCGCCGAAGAGCAGCGTGGTGGCGCGGCGCTGTTCGTACAGCCCGCTGTTCTCGACGAACCTCTCGCCGGCCTCGAGGCTTCCGGCATTCATCTCGACTGCCCACTCACGGGCGCGGGCAATGGTGGCGAGCGCATCGTCGCGGGTGCCGTGGTCCGCAAACACCAGCTTGACCAGTCCTTCGAACTCAAGCACTGGTCCGTCGCCGGGGTCGGCGAGCCAGGTGGCGAGCGCGCGTCGGCCGGACCGGGTGATCGTGTACACGGTGCGCGGACGGCGACCGACGAAGTCCTCGCGAGCGCTGGCATATCCGTGGCTGACCAGCTTCTTGGGCTCCTCGAACAGCTTGCTCTGGGCGCGTGGCCACGCCCGGCCGACGCTGCGGCCCATCGCTTTGGCGAGCTCGTAGGTCGAGTGCGGGCGAACCGCCAGGAGGCCGAGCACGCCATAGGTCGTCGTCGTGAGTCGTGGAGGTGTGGTTGACATGACCCTCCCTTCGGGACTAAAAATATCACATACTCTCTTTGGGACTATTCGAGGAGGCGTCGATGATGGACGACATGACGCTGGAGATCGACCCACGCAACGCGCGGATCCTCCGCGACTGGGATGGCGAGCACGGGGCCTATTGGGCCGAGCACTCAGCGACCTACAACGCCTCCGTCGCCCTCTACCAGCCGACCCTGCTGGCGGCGATCGGGGCACAGCCGGGGGAGCGGATCCTCGACGTGGGGTGTGGTTCGGGTGAGCTCGCGATCGATGTGGTGCGTCAGGCGCCGGGCGCGACCGCACTGGGCGTCGACCTGTCGACTGCCCAGCTCGCGGTGGCGCGGGGTCGGGCCGGCGGGCTCCCGGCGAGCTTCGTGCAGGCCGATGCTCAGGTGCACGACTTCGGGCCTGGGTCCTTCGACGTGATCGCCAGCCGGACCGGCACGATGTTCTTTGCGGACCCGGCGATGGCGTTCGCCAACCTGGCCAGGGCGACGCGACCTGGCGGCCGGCTGGCGATGCTCGTGTGGCGCGGGATCGAGGACAACGAATGGCTCCGCGAGTTCTTCGGAGCGATCGGGCGGGTGCTGCCGATGCCTCCACCGCCGCCCGATGCGCCGGGGCCGTTCACTCTCAGTGACCCCGACCGGGTGCGCGACGTGCTCCACGGGGCCGGCTGGGCCGATGTCGTGTTCGCGGCCTGTGACGAACCGCTGTGGTTCGGGCCCGACGCGGGCACCGCAACCGCGTTCGTGGTCGGCCAGATGCGGTGGCTGTTCGACAAGCTGGACGACGCCGGCAAGCGGCAGGCCGAGGCGAACCTCCACGAGGTGATGGCCGCACATGCGGGCGAGGACGGCGTGCGCCTTGGGTCTGGTGCCTGGCTCATCACCGCGCGCCGCTGACTCCTTCCAGCGCTGGCTGCACGCGGCGATAATGGCGTGGTGGGTGACTCCCAGCGCAGCAACCTGGCTGCAGCAAGAGCGTTCTACGCGGCCGGATCGGCCGCGACCGACGAGGAACGACGGCGGTTCTTCGCGAGCGACTTCGTGTGGCACGTTCCGGGTGACACCGACCTGTCCGGTGACTACTCGCAGGACGCCTACTTCACCGACATGCCCGCACGCATGCAGCCGCTCGAGGAGTGGCAGATCGCCGTCGAGTCCTTGGCCGCCAACCAGGAGATCGTGGTCTCTGTGTGCCGCATCCAGGGACGCAGGCTGGGCCGCGCGCTCGACACGACGGGTGGGCACGTCCTCCGCTTCGACCACGACGCGCGCATCGTCGAGGCGTGGGGTTGGTGCGCCGACCAGGAGGAGGTGGACGCGTTCTTCGCAAGCGCGCCAGCGAGGTGACGCCTCGGTGAACCGCCCGGCGGCGCCATCTGTTGGGAGACTGGTCGTATGACCGGACCCGATCGTGACCGTGACATCGAAGGCCGCGCGCGCCAGGCCAGGCCTCGCGACGCCTTGGGCCGCCCGTTGCCCTATGGCGCCGAAGGCGTCGAGCCGGTGTCGGAGGAGGCCCTGCCTCCCCTGGAGACGCTGAAGACGGCTCGCGAGCTCGTGGCAGCAGGCCGTCCGTTCTCAGCCCATGAGGTCCTGGAGGCGCGGTGGAAGGCCGGACCGGTCGACGAACGCGACCTGTGGCAAGGGCTTGCGCAGGTCTGCGTTGCCATGACGCATGCGGCCCGCGGCAATCGGGTTGGAGCCGAACGACTCTTCGAACGCGCCGCGGAGCGGCTGACGGCATTTGCGGCGACCGGCCGCTCGGCGTACGGCCTCGACCTGGAATCGGTCGTGGAGCGGGCGCGCAGCCAGGGAATGCTGTGAGGTCAAGCGCCTTCTGATCCCGCCGGGGTTGTTGGTGCCACGCCGGGGGCGGTGGGGCTGGTCGTGACCCAGTCGGCCGGGGCGTTCTGGCGACGCGAGAGAAGAAGTGCCGGCAGCGCGAGAGCGGAGATCGCGGCACCGACCACGTATGACGGGCCGTACCCCCACACGTCCGCTGACTTGCCCAGCACCGGCTGCCCCCAGACTCCACCGCTGGAGCCCATCAGCGAGTCGAAGGACAAGATCGTGGCCCGCTGCTTGGAGGGGATGAGGCCGTTCAGGTAGGTCTGGCGGATCGGCATCGCTGCCGCCCAGAGCAGACCCCACAGGCTCACCAGCGTGATGACGACCCAGAAGCTCTGCAGCAAGCCCATGAGCGCCAGGGCCAGGGTCCCCAGGGCCGAGATCGCGGTCAGCGCGCTCGTCCGGCGGTGGACGAGGCGGCGGACGCGGGGAGCGATCAGCCCTCCGAGGATCTGGGCCCCCGCGACGATCGCGGCCGCGAGACCGGCAACCTGGTAGGCGTGGGGGTCGCCGTAGAGCTCGAGGAGGTACGGCTGCAGCGCGTAGAAGGCGTAGATGGCCACGCCGCCGGTGAACAGCGACTCGACCATCAGCCACTTGACGGCAGGGACCCGCCACCCGAGGTCCACGGAGGTCGCGACGATGTGCCGCATCTCGGCCAGCGGGCGCCCACGCGGGTCGGGCGTGAAGCCGATGTCGTGCATCACCACTGACGCGAACAGGAACATGACCGCGAGGATCGCGGCGCGCAGGACGAAGGGAACGCCGACCGACGTGTGCTGGGCGATGACACCGCCGCCGAGCGAGCCGACGAGCATCGCGGCCCCGCCCACCACCTGACCGCGGCCGAACACCGACTCGACCGTGCCGGTGAAGTTGACCGCAGCCAGGGCGTCGATGAGCCACGCCTCGACCGCACCCGAGAAGAAGGTGAAGCCCAGCCCCAGCGCGATGGACGCCAGGGCCCACAGCCAGAACGCCGCGTGCCAGTGCCAGAGCCCCACGTACGCCAGCGTCGCCGCGCTGAGGGTGATCGTGCCGAGCAGGTAGGACGCGCGGCGACCGATCGTGTCGGCGACCACGCCCGTGGGCACCTCGAAGATCACCATGCCTGCGGTGAAGAAGGCGTTCGCCGCGAAGGCCTCGAGGTTCGACAGGCCCGCGTCGAGCAGGAAGATCGTGTTGATGCCCCAGATCAGCGCCTGGGCAAGGGTGTTACCGAGCAACAGCATCAGGTAGGTCCGCTCGACCCCCCGGGCCGTCGTGACGGGAGAGGCATTCGACACGGAACCATTGGACCGCTTGCAGGGGTGGACGTCGATAGCCACAGGCTGCCGGGGCCATCGCCACGCAACGGGTGAGCGCAGGTCAGGGTGAAGCCGTTGACCGCAGCTAGGCCGGACCGGGTGTGGCCAGGACCGCCCGCTCGGCTGCGGCGTCCACCACGGCCCCGATCCTGGCGTAGGTCGTCAGTGCGGCTTCGTGCTGCGCCCGGGCACGATCCAGGTCGCCCGCGGCCTCGTGGATGCGACCGAGCAGCGAGGCGACCCGGGCTGCCTCGTAGGTCAGGTCGATCTCGGTGAAGAGCTTGTGCGCATTGCGTGCCGCCCTCTCGGCCTCCGCAAGATCGCCCTGGGCGAGCTGGACCGCGGCTTCGCCAGCGTCGGCGATCGCCCGCAGGGCGGGGGTCCGGTGGTTCACGGCGATCTCGGCCAGCTCGGTCGCGGCCATGCGCGCCGTCGGGAGGTCGTCGAGCATCAGGGCCACCTCGAGCTGGGTGGGCAGGAGCTTCGCCCTCTCGAGGGCACCCATGCCCTTGCTGCCGAGGACCCGCCGCAGGGCGGTGGCGGCGGCCCCCGGGCGACCCCGCTGGACGAGCGCCCGGGCGCGACCCGGCTGCGGCGTCACACCCATCTCCTCCGCCTGCCGGAAGGCCTCCTCAGCCGCGTCGATCTCCCCCATCTTGAGCCGGACCTCGCCCAGCTCCCGGAAGGCGAGCGCGGAGAACATCAGGTTGAACGAGCCCAGCTCCGTGGTCGCGGTCAGAGCCTCTTCCTGGGCCTCGGCCAGGAAACCTCGCAGGCGCAGGATCTCGGCGCGGTGCACCCTGCAGACCCCGGGGAACCCGTTGATGGCCTGCCGGTCGCACCACCGCGTGGCCGCCTCGGTCCAGCGGCCGGCTGCCTGCCAGTCGGCCACCTGGGCGTTGACCGCGATCATCATGCAGTAGATCATTCCGGTCGCCCGGGCACCCAGGTCCCCGGCCACGGCGCCTTCTGTCGCCTCCTCCACCATCGGCAGGCCCTGTTCGGGGTCGTCGGTGTACACCAGGGCGATACCTTGGAAAGCGTGGCCCAGGGCGAACAGGTCCTTGTCGCCATGACGTGAGCCCAGCGCCTCGGCCTGCGCGGCATGCTTGACCGCCGCATCGAGGTCGCCATCGTCGCGGGCGGCGATGCTGCGCGCGAAGCTGAGCCACCCGTGCTCGGCGCTCTCGGGCTGTCCGTCGAGCAGGCGGGTGGCGTTCTGCAGCCACGCCGTGGCCGTGCCGCGTTCACCGAGATCGCCGTAGTGCTGGGCCAGGTCGATGGCCACGTGAGCAGCCCGGCGCGGGTTGCCCAGCTTGAGGTGCGTCTCGTAGGCGCGCTCACGGAGCGCCATGCAGTGGCGCATCTTTCCGATCCACCACGCGCATTCGGCCATCTGGTCGAGCTCATCGGGACCCAGCGGCTGGACAGCGTCCGCTGCCGCGAAGAGCTGGAATGCCTCGCCCCACGCGTAGCGCGACGCCGCTTCGCTGGCCTCGGGCACCGTCGAGAGCTCGGTCATGGCCTCATTGTCGCAAGAAAGCCGGGACTCGTCGCTGACGATTTGATGACGTCACAATGGGGCCGTGGCCCCCTTCCCGGCTCCGCGCGACGTCGACCCGCCCGAGCAACGTCCGGTGATCCTGGCTGTCGACGACGACCCGGACGCCATCGCGCTCCTGGGCGAGGAGCTGAACGACCGATACGGCCGGGCGTACCAGATCCGAACTGCCCGGGCGGCCACCTCGGCACTGGACCAGCTGAGCGCACTGCGGGAGACCGGCGAGCGGGTAGCCCTGGTCCTGTCCGACCAGTGGCTACCCGACGGCACGGGGTGTGAGCTCCTGGCCCAGGCAAAGGAGCTCTTCCCCCATTCCCGCCGGCTCCTCCTGATCTCGTGGGGCGAGTGGGCGATGGATGCCACCGCCCACCCGCTGCGCCGGGGCATCGGACTCGGGCAGATCGACTACTACGCGATCAAGCCTTGGCGGGCGGGCGATGAGCTGTTCCACCGGACGGTGACGGAGAACCTCCACGAGTGGGTCGGCTCAGACGCATCGCTGTCACGGGAGCTGACGATCGTCGCCGAGGCGGGCGATGCCCGCGCTTCAGAGCTGCGCAGCCTGCTCAGCCGAAACCGGGTGCCGTTCGTCTTCCACCCAACAGGCTCGCCGGCGGGAAGGCAGATCCTGGAGGAGGTCCGCGAGACCGACACCGGCGTTCCTGTCGTCGTTCAACGCAATGGGCGGGTCCTGGTCGACCCGACCAACAGCGAGATCGCCGAAGCCTACGGTGCGCGCACCCGCCTCCAGGGCTCCCGCGAGTACGACGTCACCGTGGTGGGCGCCGGGCCTTCAGGGCTCGCTGCAGCCGTGTACGCCTCCTCGGAAGGGTTGCGCACCCTGGTGATCGAACGCGAGACGATCGGCGGCCAGGCCGGGTCGAGCTCGCTCATCCGCAACTACCTGGGCTTCCAGCGCGGAGTCACCGGTGCCGACCTCGCCACCCGGGCGCACCAGCAGGCGTGGGTATTCGGCACGACGTTCCTGCAGATGTGCCAGACCCAGGCGATCCGCAGCGACGCGGATCGGCTGTACCTGACCACGTCGAACTGCGCCGAGATCGCGACCGGCGCCGTCGTCCTCGCCATGGGGGTCAGCTATCGAAAACTGGGCCTTCCGTCACTCGACGAGCTGGTCGGACGAGGCGTCTTCTACGGCGCCTCCGCCTCCGAGGCGGAGCGGTTCACCGGGCGTTCGGTCTTCGTCGTGGGTGCCGGCAACTCTGCCGGACAGGCCGCCGTCCACCTGGCCGCGCACGCCCGCAAGGTGACGATCCTCGTGCGACGCACCACGCTCGCCGAAACGATGTCGCGCTACCTGATCGAGGAGATCGAGGGACAGCTCAACATCGACGTCCGCTACCGGACCGAGATCGTCGACGGAAGGGGCGACGGAGAGCTCGAGAGCCTCACGCTGCACGACTTCGAGCGAGGCACGACCGAGACCCTCCCTGCCGACGCCGTGTTCATCCTGATCGGCGCGACGCCGCTCACGGACTGGCTCCCCGCACAGGTCGCCCGCGACCGTTACGGATTCGTCGTGACCGGGGTCGCCGGCGACGGCTGGTCGCCGGCCCGGGCGCCCTTCGTGTTCGAGTCGTCGATGCCCGGGGTCTTCGCCGTGGGCGACGTGCGCTCTGGGTCGGTGAAGCGCGTGGCATCCGCGGCCGGAGAAGGGTCCGTCGCGATCCAGCAGGTGCACCAGTACCTGCAGCTGGTGGACTCCGCGGGCAGCTGACAGCCGGCCGCCAGCGCGGCGAAATGACGAAGGTCTCAGCGCGGTCGAGGTGCACGACCTGCGGACGAGCGGGTCAGGCCTTGCGGCGGAGGTAGGCCCAGGCGAGGAGGGCGCAGACGAGGCCGTTCGCGGCGCCGATGAGGATGTCGCTGAGGTGGTGCATGCCTCGGTAGAGCCGGGCGTATGCCACCAGCACCGGGATCACCAGGAACAGCGTCGTGACCAGGCGTCGCAGCGCAGGCCGCTCGATCGACTGGGCGAGCAAGGCGAACGACACGTAGAGGGCGGTCGCCGCGCCGACGTGTCCGCTGGGGTAGCTCGAGGTCGGCGGCGCGGGATCGAGGTGCGGGACGTGGGGTCGCGGCCGGCCCACGACCGCGGTCGCGATGACGAACACGGTGGCCTGGAGCGAGATCGCGATGGCTGGCACCAGCGCCCGCCACCACTCGCGGGTGCGCCACCAGATCAGTCCGACAGCGACCACGCAGACCCCGATGACGATCTCGGTGTTGCCGATGTGGGACAAGACCATAGTGATGGAGTCCCAGGTCCTGGTGCGGGTCTCCTGCACGTCCTTGCTGATCGTGTCCTCGGAGCTCAACCCCTTGAGCGGCCCCTTGATGAAGAGACCACCGCCCACGATCAGGACCCACAGCACCACAGCGGGGGCGGCCGCCCGCACCGCGAGGTCGCGCAGGGCCGAGCCGACCGACGGCGCGGAAGGATCGTCCGAGTAACGGGTCAGGAAGGCCATCGCGACCCCCCCTGCTGGTCGAGGTAGTTCCTGGCTCGAGCGGTGCACATGAGCGCGACCCTACGCCTCGCGACCACCGCACAGGCCCCTGACCTGCAGCGTTTCCCCTCCCTCGGGCCAAGTCAGGCCAGGAGCTGTTGGGTGGCACAGGAGATGACCCACTCCTGGTAGCGCTGCTGGCCCCACCGCCGCCTGCGCCGCAGGGTGTTGAAGACGCCCGGCGACGTCAGGGTGAACATGATGTCTGCGGCGGTCGCAGCGGTCATCCCGGCCTTGAGCTCGCCGCGCGAGTGGAGCCGCTGAGCCATCCGCAGATTGATGTCGTAGGCGGCCTCGGTGCCGCGGGCCACTGACCGCTCCAGGTCGGGGTCCATGCCCGGAGTGGCCTCGCCCATCAGGATCAGGTCGCCGGCCCGGTTCATCAGGTCGGTCCCGAGCTTGAGGTGGGCGGCCAGAGCCGCACGCGGGTCGTCCAGCTCGCGCGCCGCAACTGCGTCGGGCCGATCAGCGGCCGGCACCCGTGACTCGTCGCCCATCGTCAACATCGCGATGGTGTGCCGCAGCAGCCCGAACTTGTTGCCGTAGCTGTCGTAGAGCGTGCGCTCCCCCACTCCGGCACGCTCCGCCACATCCTTGAGCGTCGTGCCCTGGTAGCCCTTCGCGATGAAGAGCTCCTTCGCCGCCTGACGGATGCGCTCGCGCGTCTCCTCGGCGGCCGCCGTCCGAGCGGCCGACCGGTACTGCCTCTTGACACCTTCTTCCACGAGCGTCACTCTATCGGTAATTGGCCGCAGTGCAACTGCGGTGAAATAAGGAGATCCGATGACTGAGTCAGCGCACCTGAGGGAAGCGGTCCAGCGGGCGTTCCGCCCCGCCACGGGACCCCGCATGATCGGCGTCGAGCTCGAGATGCACGTGCGCGACGGCATACCGGAGCTCGATGGTGAGCTGGCTCGTCGCGGGCACCCGACCCTCGAGCCCGGCGGGCAGGTGGAGCTGAGCCTGCCCCCGCAGCGGTCCATCCCCGCACTGCTCCGCGAGGTCGACTGGTGCCTCGCGACCGTCGGAGCCGCAACGGAAGTCGCGCTCACCGGCGTCGACCCGTGGCGATCACTCGACGACGTGCCGCTCACCCTCCAGACGCCGCGCTACCTCGCCATGCAGGAGCTGTTCGACCACGACGGCGACGCCGGGCGACGGATGATGCGGCTCACCGCGAGCCTGCAGGTGTGCGTCGACCTGCTGCCCGGCCGGGCCGGCCACGAGCAGTGGCTGGTCGCCAACCTCGCGGGCCCGGCACTGGTCGCGGCCTACGGCGGCGACCGCGCACGCACCCGCATCTGGCAGGGGATCGACCCGGCCAGGACCGGGTACGACGGGCGCCACCTCGACGTGCACGATCCGATCGAGGCGTATGCCGCGTTCGCCGGCGCCGCCGCACGTCTCCCCATCCCGCAGGCGATGGACGACGGCTACCACCTGAACACGCTCTTTCCGCCGGTCCGGCCGCGCGGTGGGTACCTCGAGCTCCGGTACCTCGACTCCCAGCGACCGACCATCGAGCTGCTGGGCACCGTCTGGGCGCTGATGTACGACGCGGACACGCGCCGTCGGGCGCTCGAGCTCCTGCGACCCACCCTCCCGACCTACTGGGACCAGTGGCAGACGGCCGACCCGACCGCGCTCCTGGAGGCAGTCAACGCCAAGGAGGTGGCGGCGTGAAGACGCTCTTCGTCATCGACCCGCTCGACCGGCTCGATGCCTCCCTCGACACCAGCATCGGCCTCATGCACGCCGCGCAGGAGATGGGCGTCGAGGTGTGGGCTGCCGAGGCGCGGCAGCTCGAGATCGTCGACGGGCGCCCGATGGCTCGGGCGCGGGCGCTGAAGCTGGCGCCCTCGACGCCGGCCGACGGCTGCCGGTGGACCGTTCCCGATCCCTGGTACGACGTCGGCCCCGAGGAGCAGCTGCGGATCGACGACGTGGCGGCGGTGTTCATGCGCCTCGAGCCGCCCGTCGACCTCGACTTCCTCGCGGCGACCTATGTCCTCGACCTCGTGGGCAGGACAGACAGGGCAGACGCCCCCACAGCGATGGTCAACGACCCCAGGGGTTTGCGCGCCTGCAGCGAGCACCTGCTCGGGCTGTCGTTCCCCGACCTCGTGCCACCGACCGTCGTCACCGCGAACGCCGAGACGATCAGGCACTTCCTGGCCGAGCACGAGCGCATCGTCCTGAAGCCGGTTGACGGCTTCAGCGGGCGTGGCGTCTTCCTCGTGTCGAGCAGCGACCCCAACCTCGCGTCGATCGTCGAGTCCTCCACGCACAGTGGGCAGAGAGCGGTCGTCGTGCAGCCCTACCTGCCGGAGGTCGAGGCCGGCAACAAGCGGGTCTACGTGCTCGACGGCGTCGCGGTCGGCGCCAGCCTGCGGCACCCGGTGCCGGGCGACTTCCGCATCGTCAGCCCCGACGGGCCGGCCGAGCTCACCGACCGCGACCTCGAGATCGTCGCTCGGCTCGCCCCGACCCTGCAGCGAGACGGCCTGCGCTGCGTCGGCCTCGACGTCATCGGCGAGCACCTCATCGAGGTCAACGTGACCTCACCCGGCGCGCTCCGCAAGGCCGATGCCCTGCTCGGCACGACCTACTGCGCCGACCTCGTCTCACACGTACTCACCCACCCCACGTGGAAGGAACCGTCATGACCACAGCCATCATCTGCTCGGCCGTCCTGGCCGCCTCGATCTTCGTCCTCGGATTCAACGTCTCGCTCAACCGTGGTTACGCCGCGAAGCGCGGAGGCAGCCAGATGCCAACGGATCCCGCAGACCCGCTGCTGATCGCGCAGCGCGCGCACGGCAACGCGGCCGAGTACGTGCCGACCCTCATCGCGCTGTTCCTGCTCGTCGGCTGGCAGTCCCCGCAGCCGTGGGCCCAGGGCCTCATCGTCCTGGCGACCGCCTCGCGACTCCTGCACGCCGTCTCGATGCTCCGCAGCGCGAGTCTCGCCGCCGAGTCCGCGCCGCGGATGACCGGAGCGATGGGCACCTATGCGTTCGGGCTCGCCCTCGCCGTCACCGCCGGCGTCGCCGCGATCTAGGCCGCCACGAGGCCCGAGCCGATACTGCTCGTATGCCGCGGAACCGCACCCTCGTCTGCGTCTGACCGACCTCTTCGAAGGCCTCGACTGATGCTGGACCGCGCTACCTGGTCACCTGCGCGCTGTAGGACAGGTCCGCGTAGGCGCGCGGCGCCAGGCGGGGGCGCTGCAGCAGCTGCTGGGCAAGGGTCGTGAGCAGCCACGCCTTGTACTCCGGCACGCTCCAGTGGGCGCGGGTGACGAGACTGGTGAAGGCCTCGTGGCCGAAGAGCGTGACGACCACGTCGGTCGCGCGGTCCGGGTCGAGTCCCGGACGCAGTGCGCCCAGCTCGTCCAACCGAGCGACCATCCGGGCCTGGCCGGCCCGCCGGCCGGCGGTCACTCCCGCCCAGTAGCGGTCGACGTGCGGATCCGACGCAGCAGCTGCGACGGCCGGCCAGAGCGGCGCGGCCCGCACGAAGATGTCGGCTCCGTGCTCCACGGCTAGCGCGATGACCCGCTGCCCGGAGGTCGCCGTGAGCATCTCCCCCACCCACGCGCGCTGCGCGACGGGAGCAACCTCCTCGTCGCCCGCAGCAGTCACCTCGACGAGCTCGCAGAGCAGCTGCCCCTTGGAGCGGAAGGTGTAGTACAAGGTCTGGACTGCGACCCCCGCTCGATCGGCGATGCGGTCCATCGTGGTCTCGGCGTACCCATCCCTGAGGAAGAGCTCGCCAGCGCTGTCGAGCATCCGGCGGCGAGTCTGACGCGCCCGCTCCGCCCGGGTGGTCGCTGCCCCCTTGACCGTCGCCATGGGCCGGAGTTTACTAGAGATGTCACTAGTGAGTGCTCTAGTGAGTGACAGGTAGTGACACTGGCTTCCATCGGGAGGTGGGCACCATGCCGGAAATCAGGAACTCGGTGATCCTGGCCTGCACTCCGGAGGTGGCGTTCGACTACCTGTCGGACCATCGCGCGGAGCTCGAGTGGAACCCCAAGTGCCAGAGCATGGAGAAGCTCACCGACGGCCCGGTGGGTCTGGGGACGCGGTACAAGGCCAAGTGGAAGGGCAGCCCATACATCGAGATGGAGACGGTGGCGTTCGACCGGCCGCGTAGCTGGACGATGCACAACGGAGGTCCGCTGGAGGTGACCTTCACGTGTCACCTCGAACCGGTGCAGGACGGCACTCGCCTGGACGCTGTCTTCGAGCCGACCCCGCACGGGTGGCTGCGGCTGGCCTTCCCGCTGTTCTTGGTCATGCTGCGTCGCGACGAGAAGGCGAACATGGGCCACCTGGCTCGTGCCGTCCGGCGACGGGCCGGGGCGGCACCGGCCTCCTGACAATCTCCAGCCCCGCGCTGCCCGCATGAGCCATGGCCCGCGCCACGCCTGAGACGTCCGCGCCCACAGCCCGCCTTGACTAGCACGCCTCATCCATCTGCAGCATGGACGAGCGGCCCACTCGGTGACAGCGTGGATGCATGACGCGCACGCTCGAAGTCGACTACCTCGTCGTCGGCGCCGGCGCCATGGGCATGGCCTTCACGGATGCGCTGGTCGACCACGCCGCTGACGTCCGCGTCGCGCTGGTCGACCGCCGGCACGGCGTCAGCGGCCACTGGCTCGCGGCGTACCCGTTCGTGCGGCTGCACCAGTCCTCCGCCTTCTACGGGGTCGCGTCGACCCTGCTCGGCGGCGGCCAGCTGCAGCAGCGCGGGCCCGAGAAGGGACTGCAGGAGCGCGCCAGCCAGCCGGAGATCTGCGCCTACTACGCCAAGGTCCTCGACCGCCTGGTCGACACCGGCCGCGTCGAGTTCTTCCCCAACAGTGAGTATGCCGGTGACCGCAGCTTCACCTCGCGCGTCTCCGGCGAGCGGTTCGAGGTCGGTCCCGGGTGCCGGGTGGTCGACGCCCGCTACCTGGCCCCGAGCATCCCCGCCGAGAAGGCAGCCCCGTTCGGCGTCGCCGACGACGTGCGGCTCATCCCCGTCAACGAGCTGGCGCAGCTCGACGAGGCGCCCAGCCAGTACGTCGTCGTGGGGGCCGGCAAGACCGCGACCGACGCCTGCATCTGGCTGCTCTCGCGGGGCGTCGACCCTGACTCGATCTGCTGGGTGCGGGCCCGCGAACCGTGGATGTACAACCGCGCCCTCATCCAGCCCGACCCCGCGATCTTCCTGGGCGCGAGCGCCGACATCGTGGAGGCGGCGGTCGGCGCGGAGACCCTCGACGAGGTGATGCTGAGGCTCGAGGAGCGCGACGTCGTGCTGCGCATCGACCGCACGGTCACGCCGACCATGGCCAAGACACCGACGCTGGCCACCTGGGAGCTCGACCAGCTGCGCACCCTCGAGAACGTCGTGCGGCGCGGGCACATCCAGACCGTCGACCGCGGGCGGCTCACCTTCGGGGACGGGTCGGTGGCCGTCACCAAGGACGCCCTCGTCGTGCACTGCGCCGCCGACGGCCTGAAGTACCCCGGGCGCGTCCCCGTCTGGCGTCCCGACGTCATCACGCTCCAGGCGATCAGGGCCGGCTTCCCCTCCTTCGGTGCGGCCGTGACCGGCTACATCGAGGCGACCCGCGACGACGACGACGAGAAGAACCGGATCTGCTCCCCGTCGGTCTACGGGAACTCGTTGCAGGAGTGGGCGCAGATGATCGTCTTCGGCAGTCGCAACGCCGCGGCCTACACCGCCGAGCCGGACATCAAGGAGTGGGCCACCGGCGTCGCCCTCAACCCGGCGCGCACCCCTCCGGGCTACGTCCCGTCGCAGGCGCTCGACGACGCCACCGAGCGTCTCGCGAAGTACGGTCCGCCCGGGATCGCTCGCCTCGCGGAGCTGATGGGCTAGCCGCTCGTTCGCGCTGGCCGAGCACCTCGCCACCTTCTGGCGCTGACCTGACGCGACGAACTGGACCGTGGCGCACAATGGACCGTGCCCAGAGAGCTCTCCGACGTCGAATGGCCGGTGTCCACAGCGCGACTGACGCTTCGAAGGGCGACGGTCGACGACACGGATGCCGTTCTGTCATACCGCAGCTCGTCACTGGTGACCGAGTGGCTCGGCGAGCCCCCGGAGGACTTCCACGAGCGGTTCGCGGCGCCCGAACGACTCGACCTGTTGCTCGTCATCGAGCGCGAGGGAGCGGTCATCGGCGACCTGATGATCAAGATCGGGGACGTGTGGGCGCCTCCCCAGCTGGCGGATCGGGCCAAGGGCGTCCAGGCCGAGCTCGGGTGGGCCCTGCGACCGGAGGAGACCGGCCAGGGCTACGCGACCGAGGCGGTCGAGGCAGCGCTGCGGATCTGCTTCGAGGACCTGGGGCTGCACCGCGTGACCGCTGACTGCTTCGTCGGCAACGCCCCCTCCTACCGGCTGATGGAGCGAGTGGGCATGCGGCGTGAACAGCACGCCGTCAAGGACGCCCTGCACCCTTCGGGGGAGTGGATGGACGGCTATCTCTACGCGCTGCTGGCAGAGGAGTGGCGCGTCCGCCAGGACCACCCTTGACCGCGGACCGGGGCAGGGTCATCGTCTGAGTGGTCGGAGCAGGGAGCCGCACTTCGCAGGACTGGAGGCCCGAGATGGCCACGCTGACCGTTGCAGCCGTGCAGGCGGCATACGTCCTCATGGATCGTGCGGCGACGCTCGCCAAGGTCGAGGCACTGCTGGCCAGCCCGGAGGTGCGTGCAGCGGACCTGGTCGTGTTCCCCGAGGCGTTCGTGCCGGGCACGCCGATCTGGATCGACGGGGTGCCGATCTGGGACGGCGACGAGAAGTGGTTCGAGCTGCTGGCCGACCAGGCGGTGGTCGTGCCGAGCGACGCGACCCGGCGGATGGGCGCGGCGGCCAAGGAGGCCGGCGTCTACCTCGTCATCGGGATCGACGAGCGCGAGCCGACCGGCAGCACGATCTACAACACGGTGCTCTACTTCGCTCCCGACGGCTCACTGATGGGCAAGCACCGCAAGCTGATGCCGACGGGCTCGGAGCGCACCGTCTGGGGCATGGGCGACGGCTCGACGCTCGACACCTACCCGACGTCGTTCGGGCGGCTCGGCGGGCTGATCTGCTGGGAGAACTACATGCCGCTCGCGCGGTTCTACCTCTACTCGCAGGGCGTCGACGTCTGGGTCGCGCCGACCCTCGCGCAAGGTGACGGTTGGGTCGCGACGATGCGCCACATCGCCCGCGAGGGCCGCTGCTTCGTGATCGGCGTGAACCCCTGTGTGCGGGTCGACCAGATCCCGGAGGACTTCCCCGACCGCGACCGGGTGTGGCGCGTGGACGCCGACGACCCCGAGTGGGTGGAGCCCGGCAACACCGTCATCGTCGGGCCGAACGGCGAGGTCCTCGCGGGACCATCGCGCCACGAGGAGGCGGTGCTCGTCGCCGAGCTCGACCTCGGGAAGGTCAAGTCGGCGCGGCGGATGTTCGACCCGGTCGGCCACTACCACCGCCCCGACGTGTTCCGGCTGGCCGTCGACACCGCACCGCGCCCGGTGGTCACGACGTTCTCGGGCCCCTTCAGCGACGGCTGAGGACCGCCCGCCGGCTCAGGCGCGGTGCAGCACTCCGGTCCGCATCTGCCCGGCGACGGCGTGGGCGTCGGGTAACGTCTCGGCGTCCAGCCCCGCGATGACCCCGGCGCGGTCGGCGTCGGACCGGTTCTGGCTGAGCTTGGCCTTGGCCTCCACGCGCTCCACCGCGAACTCGAGCCCGACGATGGCGCGCAGCTGGCCGCTGATGTACCTCTCGGGCGCATCCGTGCGGTGCCACGGCGCCTCGCGATGCCCCTCGTGGTGCTCGACCAGGTCGTCGAGCGCGCCCTGCAACCACT
The DNA here is from genome assembly GCF_001429605.1 of Phycicoccus sp. Soil802. Lineage (GTDB taxonomy): Bacteria > Actinomycetota > Actinomycetes > Actinomycetales > Dermatophilaceae > Pedococcus. The sequence goes on along the minus strand of NZ_LMSS01000003.1, from coordinate 68,349 downwards.
CGACGTCGTCGTGCACCGTCGCGCGCCCGGTCAGCTGGACGACCGAGTAGTTCCAGGTCGGCACGACCCGGCCGTGCTCGGCCTTGGCCGCGTACCAGGTCGGCGAGATGTAGGCCTGCGGCCCGGTCACGACGAGCAGCGCGGGCTGGTCGGCACCGATCGCCTTCCAGTGCTCGTTGGCCCGGGCGAAGTGGGCGATGACGGTGTCACCGCGCCAGACCACCGGCAGCAGCGTCGCCAGCGGGTAGCCGTCGGCACCGGTCGTGACCAGCTGCGCCGAGCCGATCTCCGCGACCATGGCGCGGATCGTCGGCTCGTCGTCCAGGGCATTGACGTGCGGCACGTACATGGCGTCAGTCTCCTCTCCCCGCACCGGGCAGCGTGGGGATGCCGAGTCGCACCCGCACGGCCGCGCCGGCACACGCGATCACGACCAGTCCACCGACGACCGTGGTCCAGGTCAGCTCCTCGCCCAGGAGGAGCGCCGCCCACGAGATGGACAGGACCGGCTGGACGAGCTGGACCTGGCTCACGTGGGCCATCGGGCCGATCGCGAGTCCGTGGTACCAGGCGAAGAAGCCGAGGAACATGCTGACGACGCCGAGGTAGGCGAAGGCTGCCCACTGCACGCCGGTGGCCGACGGAGCCTGGTGGCTGATGGACAGGACAGCCAGGACGACCATCAGCGGCGAGCAGAGCACGAGCGCCCACGACACGGTCTGCCACGCCCCGAGCTCGCGGGCGAGCAGCCCACCCTCGGCGTAACCGATCGCGGCAGCCACCACGGCCCCGAACAGCAGCAGGTCCGACCAGCGCAGCTGGCCCAGACCGCCCCACTGGGCCGACGCGAAGCCCATCGCGGCGAGTGCGCCGACCACCGCGATCACCCAGAACGACACGGGCGGGCGCTCGTGCCCGCGCAGCACGGCCATCGTGGCGGTGGCTGCCGGGAGCAGGGCGATGACGACGGCGCCGTGGCTCGCGGGAGCGGTGGTCAGCGCATAGGACGTCAGCAGCGGGAAGCCGATGACGACCCCGGCGCCCACGACGGCGAGCCGCGTCCACTGGCGACCACGCGGCCTACGCTGGCGGGTCGCCTCGAGCGCGACGGCGGCGAGGACGGCAGCCACCACAGCGCGACCGGACCCGATGAAGAGGGGCGACAGGCCGCCGACCGCCACGCGCGTGAACGGGACCGTGAACGAAAAGGCTGCTACTCCGACCAGACCCCACCAGAGGCCCACCGAGGCACGAGCGGGTAGCACCAGCGATGCCGGGAGAGTAGCGCTACTATGCTGCGTCATGAACGACGATAGCAGTTCACGGATCGCGGCGACACTCCGTGACTGGATCGCGGACGCCCCGCCCGGCGCGCGGCTGCCGTCGACCCGCACCCTCGTCGCGCGCCACCAGGCCAGCCCGGTCACCGTGCAGCGGGCGCTGCGCGAGCTGACCGCGCAGGGGCTGGTCGAGAGCCGGCCGGGGGTCGGCACCTTCGTGCGGGCCGTGCGGACTGCGCGGCCCTCCGACTACGGCTGGCAGACCGCGGCACTGCGGGCACCCCAGTCGCGCACCCCTGCGGTCTCGACCGCGATGCGCAGCGCGCCCAACGACATCATCGCCCTGCACTCCGGCTATCCCGAGCGCGAGCTGCTGCCCGAGCGGCTGGTGCGCTCCGCCCTCACCCGCGCGGTGCGCGGGGACACCACGCTGTCCAGGCCGCCCGTCGCGGGGCTGCCCGAGCTCCAGTCGTGGTTCGCCCACGAGCTCGGGGCGGCGAGCCCGGTCGGCGTCACGCCGCCCTCGCCCAGCGACGTCATCGTGCTGCCCGGCAGCCAGAGCGGGCTGAGCTCGCTCTTCCGTGCCCTCGTCGCCGTCGGTCAGCCCGTGCTCATGGAGTCGCCGACCTACTGGGGCGCCATCACCGCCGCGGCCCAGGCGGGGGTGCGGGTGGTGCCGGTCCCGTCGGGGCCGGACGGACCGGACCCCGACGAGCTGGCCCGGGCCTTCGAGGAGAGCGGCGCACGCCTCTTCTACGGGCAGCCCAACTACGCCAACCCGACCGGCGCGCAGTGGTCGGTCGAGCGCGCTGAGCAGGTGCTGGAGGTGGTGCGCGACCACGGGGCATTCTTGGTCGAGGACGACTGGGCCCACGACTTCGGGATCACCTCGACACCTAGACCCGTTGCGGCGCAGGATGATTCGGGCCACGTGATCTACCTGCGCTCGCTCACCAAGAGCGTCTCTCCCGCGCTGCGCATCGCTGCCGTCATCGCCCGTGGCCCCGCGCGTGAGCGGATCCTGGTGGACCGCGGCGCCGACTCGATGTACGTCAGCGGCCTGCTCCAGGCCGCCGCACTGGACGTGGTCACCCAGCCGGCCTGGCAGACCCACCTGCGCAGCGTCCGCGAGCAGCTCCGAGCCCGTCGCGACCTGCTGCTCGACAGCCTCCACACCCACGCCCCGCAGGCCCACGTGGAGCAGGTGCCGACGGGTGGTCTCAACCTCTGGGTGCGCCTGCCCGACGGCACCGACCTCACCGACCTCGTGACCCGCTGCGAACGAGGTGGTCTGCTCATCGCGCCGGGCACCGAGTGGTTCCCGGCCGAGCCGGCCGGTCCGTTCCTGCGGCTCAACTACAGCGGCCCCAACCCCAGCGCCTTCCCCGACGCCGCGCGGATCCTCGGCGAAGCCCTGGAGCTCCCCGGTTCGAGGTAAACGTGGCCGAGAATCCCGGCGGGTTCACCTCGAATGCCGTCAGGTCAGGCGGAGCGGCGCAGTGCGGCGACGGCGGGCAGGTCGTCCAGGCCCGAGAAGACCGCGGTGTCGCAGACCGTGCAGCAGAACCCACCGGGAAGCTCGTCGACGACCGGCACGAGGATGCGCTCGCCCAGGCACACGTCGCACCAGGCCTGGACTGCGCGGAGCAGCAGCACGTCCGAGAGGTTGTCCATGCCCCGAGGGTGACACGGGGCACCGACACGGCGAAGCACCCACGCCGGAGCGCACAGCGTCGGTCACGGCAGCGTCAGTCATGGCTGCGTGAGCCGCCCCCGGTCAGTCGAACCGGCCGGTGACGACGAAGGGAGCGGCCAGATCGGTGTTGTCGACGACCAGGTCGGCGCGCGTCCACGGGGAGCGCTGCTCGAAGTAGGTGCGCTGGGCCCCGACGTAGCGCTGCATGGTCGGGTCCTCGGGGTCGGGCGGGGTGCCGTCGCGCTCCGCCATCCGCGCGGCGGTCTCCTCGAACGGCACGTCCAGCCAGATCGCGAGCTCGAAGCAGCCCTCCAGCTCGGCCCGCTGCAGGAACAGCCCGTCGACCAGCACCACCGAACCGGCCGGTGCGCGGGTCGTCGGACCGGTCAGCACGTCGTCGGTCTCGAGGTCGTGGCCCCGCGGCCGGTAGTCCCGCGAGCCACCCGGCCCGAGCGGGTCGAGCACCTCGGCCCGCAGCCGCGGGTAGTCGTAGGAGTCGAGCCAGAAGCCTTCCGGCGACGTGCGGCCCCGGGCGTAGCGGAGCTCGCGCACCTGGTGCCAGTCGTCGGCACTGACCCGCACCACCGACCGGCCACGCGCGGCCAGCTCTGCGGCGAGCTCGTGGGCGAAGACCGTCTTGCCCGACCCGTCGACCCCGTCGACCGCCACCCGCACGCAGTCCTCCCCCACCGCGACGGGCACGGAGTCGGCCACCTGCGCCACCACTGCCGGCCGCACCAGTGGCGGACCTCCCACGCTGACCGAGGGCTCGCCGCTCATCCGGGCACCAGCCAGCCGAGCACGGTGACGAGCCCGATCACGGCGCACGCCACGAACAGCACGCCCAGGGCGAGGGCGATGACCGTGGCCGCGTCGGTGCCCTCACCGGAGTCGTCCGCCGAGGAGGCGCGGGCCTGGCCCGGCCGTGGTTGGCCCGGCCTCGGCTGTCCCGGCGGTGCCGGGCTGCTCGCCCCCCCGGCCCCGCCGGAGCTGCCGACCTGCTCGGCGCGGCGCCGCAGCGCATCCACCCGCTTGTTGCCCTCGAGCTCGCGCACCGACCGCGGCAGGCTGCTCCACATCTGGGCGAAGTGGTCCCCGTGCCGCTCGCGCCACGCCTCGACCGACTCGTCGACGTCCTTGCCGCGCCGGGTCGTGCCGAACCACGCCGCCCCCGCTGCCGGCAGGTCGCGCATGGCGTAGCTCACCTCACCGAGCAGCTCCAGCGCCTCCGCGTCGTACTCCGCGGCAAGGTGGCCGACCAGCCGCTCGCGCGCCTTCCACTCCCGACCCGCCTCGAGGTCGGCGCGGGCCCGCTGCACGGCGCCACTGGACTGGCTCGCGGGCTGCTCCTGCGGTTCCTCGCTCACCCTCGTGAGTATGCCGCGTGGCCGCCAACCGGCGCCCGGGCACCTCCCGTGCGGGCCCGGCATACCCGATCGCCCTGCTCCGGGTGGTCCGTTTGGTGGGGAATCCCACAGACGCCTTGCATTCGTTACTCGTCAGTAGCATCATGGATGTTACCGGCCAGTACACGCTGCCGGTACAGGACGAACGCACGACGACAACGACGTTTCGAGACGTGGAGGTGCCCGCGATGGGCCACTACAAGAGCAACCTGCGCGACCTGGAGTTCAACCTCTTCGAGGTCTTCGGCCGCGGCGAGGTGCTGGGTCAGGGCCACTACTCGGAGGTGGACCCGGACACCGCCCGCGAGATGCTCAAGGAGGTGTCGCGCCTCGCCGAGCACGAGCTGGCCGAGTCCTTCTCGGACGCCGACCGCAACCCGCCGGTCTACGACCCGCAGACCTACTCGGTGACCATGCCCGAGTCGTTCAAGAAGAGCTACCAGGCGTACGTCGACTCCGGCTTCTGGAGCGTCGACGTGCCGGCCGAGCTCGACGGCACCGTCGCTCCCCCCAGCCTCAAGTGGGCCATGAACGAGATGGTGCTCGGCGCCAACCCGGCGATCGCGATGTTCGCGGCCTCCTACTCGTTCGCCAACCTCCTCTACATCCTCGGCAACGACGAGCAGAAGAAGCTCGCCCACTGGATCGTCGAGAAGGGCTGGCACTGCACGATGGTGCTGACCGAGCCCGATGCCGGCTCCGACGTGGGCGCCGGCCGCACCAAGGCCACCGAGAACGCCGACGGCACCTGGAACGTCACGGGCGTCAAGCGGTTCATCACCTCCGGTGAGTCCGACATGACCGACAACGTCATCCACTTCGTGCTGGCCCGCCCCGAGGGCGCCGGCCCCGGCACCAAGGGACTGTCGCTCTTCATCGTCCCGAAGTTCCAGATCGACCTCGAGACCGGTGAGCTGGGCGAGCGCAACGGCGCCAACGTCACCAACCTCGAGCACAAGATGGGCCTCAAGGTCTCCACGACCTGCGAGATCACGTTCGGCGACAAGGCGCCCGCTGTCGGCACCCTGCTCGGCGACACCCATGACGGCATCGCGCAGATGTTCCGCGTCATCGAGCACGCGCGCATGCTGGTGGGCACCAAGGCGATCTCGACCCTGTCGACCGCGTACCTCAACGCGCTCGACTACGCCAAGGAGCGCGTCCAGGGCGCCGACCTGACGCAGCAGACCGACAAGGCCGCGCCGCGCGTCACGATCACCCACCACCCCGACGTCCGCCGCTCCCTGATGACGCAGAAGGCCTACGCCGAGGGCCTGCGCGCCCTGGTGATGTACACCGCGACCCAGCAGGACACCGTCCACCAGGCCTTCCTCGAGTCCGGCTCCGAGGCGATCGCCGCAGACACCCCGGCCGAGATGGCCAACCGGGTCAACGACCTGCTGCTCCCCATCGTCAAGGGCGTCGGCTCCGAGCGCGCCTGGGTGCTGCTCGGCACCGAGTCGCTCCAGACCCTCGGCGGCTCCGGCTTTCTGCAGGAGTACCCGATCGAGCAGTACATCCGCGACGCGAAGATCGACACCCTCTACGAGGGCACCACCGCCATCCAGGGCCTCGACTTCTTCTTCCGCAAGATCATCCGCGACAAGGCCCAGGCCCTCTCCCACGTGGCCTTGCAGGTGCAGGAGTTCGCCAAGGACCTCGGGGCCGACGGCGGGCGCCTCGACACCGAGCGCGAGCTGCTCGGCAAGGGCCTCGAGGACGTCCAGGGCATCCTCGGCTACATGGTCGGTGAGCTGATGAAGTCCGACCCGCGGCAGGACGGTGGCGACGTCACCAACCTCTACAAGGTCGGCCAGAACACCTCCCGCCTCCTGTTGTCCGCCGGCGACCTGATCATCGGCTGGCTGTTGCTGCGACAGGCCTCGGTGGCCGCCAAGGCCCTTGGGACGGAAGGTGTTTCGGCCAAGGACCGCGACTTCTACGAGGGCAAGATCGCCGCCGCGTCGTTCTTCGCGCGCAACGTCCTGCCGAAGATCGCGGCCGAGCGCCAGATCGCCGAGTCGACCGACAACGCGCTGATGGACGTCCCCGAGTCCGCCTTCTGACGCGTCCCTCACTGCACCACGCAGGTATGCCGCGTGGTCCCAGCACGACCGAAGGGCTGGCTTCCCCTGGAAGCCAGCCCTTCGGCATACCTGCCCTGCGTCTGGACAGAGTCGTGGTCCCGCCCTCCCCTCCGGGGACGAGCGCACTCACCAGTGGTTCGGATCAGCGAGCCAAACGGATGTCTCAGCCTGACGGCTGACCGGGCGTCCGTCTACGTGAAGCGGATGAAGTCGCTGAACTGCTCGCTGCCGGTGCCCTTCGTGGCGCGGCGGTAGCTGTAGGTGTCGGAGCGCACGTGGTTGTACTCCTCCACCATGAAGCTGCCGTCGCTGTTGACCTTGGCCACGTAGGCGACGTGGCCCCAGGTGCCGCTGCTGCGGACCGCGATGTCACCGACCCTGGGGGACTTGTAGACCGGGATGCCGGCGGCGCGAGCGGCGTTGTCCCAGTGCTCGGCGTTGCCCCAGTGCTGGCCCTTGTAGGAGTTGGAGAAGGCGACCCCGCGGTTGTGGCGAACCCGCCAGGCGGCGAAGGAGGTGCACTGGCCCTTGTAGAAGTTCCACGGGTCGACGCCGGAGGTGGCGCCGCGGTAGGGGTAGTCGTCCTTGATCGCGCCGGTCGGGGCCGGGGTGCTGCCGCCGCACCTGGGGGCGACGAAGCCGTCCCGACCGGTGTAGACGTAGGCGTCGGAGACGTAGCGGCCGGTGCCGATCTTGTCCCAGATGTTCGAGGTGCCGTAGGTGCCCTTGACGGTCGTGCCGTAGGTCTGGCACCTGATGTCGACCCTGGTGCCCTTGGCGATCGTGGTCACGGCCTGGTAGCCGGTGCCCGGGCCGGAGCGGACCGTGAGGGTGGCCCCGCTGGTCCGGATCGTGCCCGTGGCCGCATCGGCGATGGCCGCGCCACCGGCGACGACCGAGAGGCCGAGGGCCCCGGCGAGGGCCAGCCGGACCGGCTTCTGGCTGAGGGTGAGTGAGCGCATTGCGTTCTCCTGCTTCGTGTTTCGGATCGGCCCGTCCCCCTGGTGGAACCGGCTGCTGATGACGAAGGTAGGAACCTGGCGTGCACCCGTCGATGGGGAGCACTACCCGCGGGGGCGCGGCACGCACGACGGGGCGGAGGGGAGCTCTCCCCTCCGCCCCGTGGCGGTGAAACTGCGTGGGTGTGTCAGACGCGACCGTCACGGTCGACGTCGACCTCGTCGACCTGCGTGCCGGTGGCCGGGTCGGTGTGGCTGACCCGGCGGGCCGAGTAGCCACCACCACCGACACCACGACGGTTCGTCACGACGAGTGAGAGCAGGATCGCGAGGAGGCCGGCGGCCATGCAGATCCAGCCGATCACCTCGAGGTTGACCACGTCGGTGGACGCGTTGAGTGCGAAGGTGAGGATCGCACCGACGACGATCAGGAAGATGCCGAGTCCGATGTACATGCTTCACTCCTGGGGGATTGCGGGCACTGGTCGCCCGTTGCCTCGACTCTATCCGCCGAAAGGCCCTGACCTGCGGCAACGCGGCGCATTCTTCGCATACCGACCCCGGGTCCAACAGCCCCTTCCGGGCTCGGGCCGGCCTTGGGGGTCTGGCTCGGCCGGCTCGCCCACCCACTGCCACGCACCTGACCATCTTTCTGGCCAGCTTCCTGTGGATCGTGCTTGTCTTCGAACACGTGTTCGACTACAGTTGCCTACATGTCCTCAGCCGCCGCCCTCCACGCCGTCCCGCTCGGGACGGTCGAGGTGCTGCGCGAGATCGACGAGGCACTTGATCGCCTGCCGCACGGCGACGTGGTCGGGGCCGCCGATGCCAGCGCCGCCCTGAGCATGGCGGACAAGGTGATCACGCGGTTGCAGGCGGTGCGGCTCTCGCTGGTCGCGGAGGCCGACCGGTCCGAGGTGGCGTCCGAGTCGGGGATGACCGGTACCGGTGCCTGGCTGGCGGCCTGCACGCGACGCGATGGGAGCCAGGCAGCGCGCGACGTCCGCCTCGCGACCGCCCTCGACAACGGCCTCGACGCCACCCGGGAGGCGCTGGCCGCCGGTGCGGTGTCGACCGAGCACGCCCAGGTGATCGCGACGGCCACCGCCCAGCTGCCGGAAGGCCTCGATGCCACGGAGCGCACCGCGATCGAGACCGCGCTGGTGCGCCGGGCCAAGCTCGTCGACCCCGGCACCCTGCGTCGCGACGGCCGACGGGCGCTGGCTGCGGTCGAGCGGTCGCAGGCGGAGGTCGACGCCCACGAGGACCAGGTCCTGCGCACCCAGGAGGACGAGGCGCTGGCGAAGTCGCGCCTCACCTGGCACCAGAACGGCGACGGCACGACCAGCGGCCACTTCACCCTGCCCACCCTCGCCGCGGCGATCCTCGTCAAGACGGTCCAGCATGTCGCCTCGCCGCGGAGGTTCGCCCAGCAGGCGGCCAAGGCAGCAAGGGCGGCCGGTGCCACGACCGCAGCCGAGGCCGCCGACGCCACCTGGGACGCCTTCCGCGCCGCCGACGGCGACTGGGCCCACCGTTACGGCTCCGCCTTCGTGGAGCTGCTCGAGCACCTGCCCACCGACACCCTCTCGGGCAAGGTCGCGGCGACGGTGGTCGTGACGGTCGACCACGAGCAGCTCAAGGCATCACTCGGAGCGGCGCACCTCGACACCGGCCACGACCTCTCAGCCAGCGAGGCGCGACGGCTCGCCTGCAACGCGGGCATCGTCCCGGCGGTGCTCGGGGGCAGGTCGGTGCCGCTCGACCTCGGTCGGCAGGAGCGCTTCTTCACCGAGGCTCAGCGGGTCGCGCTCGCGACGGTCTACGACACCTGCGCCGCGGAAGGATGCGACCGGCCCTACGCCTGGTCCGAGCTGCACCACGAGGATCCGTGGGCGAGCGGCGGTCACACCGACCTCGCGCTCGCGGTGCCGTTGTGCGGACACCATCACCGCCGAGCGCACGATCCCCGCTACTGGCACCGAGTCGACACCGACGCCCACGGGAAGAAGTCCGTCATCTACTCCCGGCGGAGCTGAGCCCTGATGGGTCAGTCACGCTCCACGCAGGTCGAGATCGAGGCGATCGGTCGCGCCGTCGACCAGGACGACCGGGATGCCCCAGTCCTGTTGGTAGAGATGGCAGGCCGCGTGGTCGGGCACCTCACCGGTCACCGGGTCGCCGTCGCACGAGGCGGCCCGCACCGAGATGTGCAGCACCCCGTCCCCGGCCGCCGGGTCGAGGACCAGCGTGCGGGTCAGGCCCTGCGCGCTCCCGGCGCCGTCACGCAGGAGGCCCTCCGGGGTGGCCGAGACCATCAGCCGGGTCGGGTCGCCGTAGCGGTGGTCGAGCTTCTGCCCGGTGGGCGGGGTGAAGTGGACGGTCAGGGTGAGCGCTCCGGGGGCGACCTCGGTGCGCGGGCGCTGGGTCTGGTGCGCGAGACCGTCGACGCGCTGGGCCTTGTCGGGCAACGGGATCCGCACCAGCTGGTGTGCGGCCGACTCGACCACGACGAGCACCGAGCCATCCGAGTCGTCGTCCCGCCCACTCTGCTCGACCACTGCGTCCGACGGCTCGAGCAGGCCGGTGGCGAGGGTGCTGACCTCCGACGTCGCGGGGTCGAACCGGCGGATCGCGCCGTTGTAGGTGTCGCTGATCGCCACCGACCCGTCGGGCAGCACGGTGACGCCCAGGGGGTGCTGGAGCAGCGCCTGGTCCGCGGGGCCGTCCCGGTGCCCGAAGTCGAACAGTCCCTGGCCGACGTGGGTGGTGACGACGAAACCCTCGTCGGCGACGTCGAGCGAGCGCAGCGCCGAGGTCTCGGAGTCGGCGACCCACAGGCGGGAGCCGTCCGGCGAGACAGCGAGCCCGGACGGCTGCGCGAACCACGCCTCGTCCGCGGCCCCGTCGCGAATCCCCTCTGCCGACGTGCCGCCCAGCACCGCGACCGTGTTGTCCTGGGGGTCGGTGGCCAGGTGCAGCGCCCAGAGTTGGTGGGTGCCTGCCATGGCGATGACCACCCGGTCGATGAACCAGGCGAGGTCCCAGGGCGTGGAGAGGTCCTGCTTGAGCGCGGGGCCGCTGCCGGACCGTTCGCGGAGCTGGCGGCCGGTGCCGGCGAGCAGGATCCACTCGCCGTCGGCCAGCCGGAGTCCCTTGACCTGGTGGTGCACCGAGTCGGCCACGACCACGTCGTACCCCACCCGGTCGGCGGTGGCAGTCGGAAGCACGAGCACGCCCTGCGGCTCCGCGAGGTCCTCCCTGAACCGTCGTCGCTCGGTGACCAGGTCCGGCTCGAGCCAGACCAGCTCGTGGTGGGCGGTGTCGGAGACGAGGAACGACCCGTCGTCGAGGACTGCGGCCTTGCCGGGGAACCGCAGCGCGGTCTCGGGAGCCGGCGGCGCGGCATACGGGGAGTCGCCCCGACGGAGGGTGCCCTTGGCGGTGTGCTCGGCCACGAGCTCCTCGACGAGGACCGCCAGTCCGTGCGCGTGCCCCTCACCGGACATCGACGCGACGATGTAGCCCTCGGGGTCGATGACGACGAGGGTGGGCCAGGCGCGGGCGGTGTAGGCCTGCCAGGTGATGAGGTCAGGGTCGTCGAGCACCGGGTGGTGCACGGAGTAGCGCTCGACGGCGGCCGCCAGGGCGTCCGGGTCGGCCTCGTGCTCGAACTTGGGCGAGTGCACCCCGATGAGCACCAGCGAGTCGCTGAACTTCTCCTCCAGCGGCCGCAGCTCGTCCAGGACGTGCAGGCAGTTGACGCAGCAGAACGTCCAGAAGTCGAGCACGACGATCCGGCCGCGCAGCTCCTCCAGCGACAGCGCCGCGCCGGCGGTGTTGAGCCAGCCGCGCCCGACCAGCGGTGGGGCCTTGAGCCGATGACGCGCGCGCATCAGAGCCGGCGGTCCTGGAGGACCGGGAACTGGTCGCGCCAGGTGGTGATGGCGTCGAGGTCGACGTCGACGCTGAGCACCTGTTCGCCCGAGCCGGCCATCGCGAGCGCCTCACCGCTCGCCGAGATGACCTGCGAGTGGCCGCCCATCTCGGTGCCCGCGTGGGTGCCGCCGGTGTTGCAGGCGATCACGACGCACTGGTTCTCGATCGCTCGGGCGTGCGCCAGCAACGTCCAGTGCCGCACCCGCGCGGCCGGCCACGCGGCCGGCACGATGAAGACGGTGGCTCCGGCGTCGAGCTGGCGACGGTAGAGCTCAGGGAACCGCAGGTCGTAACAGGTCGACAGCCCCGCGCTGAAACCTTCTCGTTCGACCACGACGATGTCCTCGCCGGCGTCGAGCAGCTTCGGCTCCCCCGAGCCGAAGCCGAACCGGTGGATCTTGCGGTATGCCGCGACGAGCCCGCCGTCCGGGCCGTAGAGGAGCGAGGTGTTCCAGAGGCCACGACCATCGGACCCCACCTCGCTCGAGCCTTCGTGGCCTGAGCTCGCTCGTTCGATGATCGAGCCGGCGTGGAGCAGCACCCCGGCGTCCCGGGCCGCGGCCGACATGGCCGACCCGATCGAGCCCTCGACGGGCTGCGCGCGGGAAGCCCACTCGCGATAGGAGAACCCGCCCGGCGCCCAGAGCTCGGGCAGCACCACGAGGTCGTGGCCGGCCTGGGCGCGCACCAGCGCGGCGACCCGCTCGATCCGGTCGTCCATCGACTCGTCGTCGCCATACGCAATCTGGACCACGGCCACCCGCAGCACCGCATCCCGCACGTTCACTGCCGCCTCTCGTTTCGGCGCTTGAGCTCCTGCAAGTGTGCGTTGTACGCGGCCAGCTCCGCATCCCCGTCGCGGTCGGCCTGCCGGTCCTTGCGCTTGGTCTCAGCGCGGTCGGTGCGCACCCAGGCGACGGCGACGAGCAGGGTGAGGATGACGGTCGGCGCCTCCCCGATGCCCCAGGCGATCGCGCCGGCCTCGTGCTGGTTGCCGAGCGGGTTGGTCATCCACGGGAGCCGCACCAGCTCGAAGAAGCCCGGTGCGAGCAGCGTCGAGCTGCCGGTCATGACGACCCCGAAGAAGGCGTGGAACGACATCGTCGCGAACAGCACGACGAGCAGCATCAGCGGTGGCCACTTCTTCGGGCCCGGGTCGATGCCGATGAGCACCCAGGTGAAGAGGTACCCGGTGAGCAGGAAGTGCACCATCATCAGGACGTGCCCGGTGTGGGTGCGCAGCGCGAGCTCGAACAGCGGCGAGTAGTAGAAGATCGCCAGGCTGAAGAAGAACAGCGCAGCCGCCACCACCGGGTTGGCGAACACCTTGAGCAGCCGCGAGTGGACGACCTGGAGGACCAGCTCGCGGGGTCCCCAGGTCTTGTCGGGGCGGGCTGGGAGGGCCCGTAGCGCGAGCAGGATCGGGGCCGCCGGCACCAGCAGGAGCGGCACCAGCATGGCGACGACCATGTGCATCACCATGTGCATCGAGAAGAGCACCCGACCGTAGACGCCCGGGGCACCCGAGGTCGCGTAGACGAAGACCGCCCAGCCGAGCACCCAGACCACGGTGCGGTGCAGCGGCCACGCGTCGCCCCGCTTCCTCAGTCGTTGCACCCCGGCGACGTAGAGCCCCACCGCGACGACCGCGAGGCTGAGCCAGAGCCAGTCGGTGGTCCACGAGGTCAGCCACGAGTCGCCGGTCAGCGGGCCGGGGTCGGGGTAGCCGGTCAGCGCGAACACCGGGGAGGGGTCGTCGACCGCGGTGTCCGGGACCGGCGGGGCGCTGCGCGCGAGCGCCACCGCGGTGCCCATCGCGATGCCCATGACCACGAGCTCGACGACGACGAGGCGCAGGAAGGCCGTGGACCGGCCGGCCCGCAGGCCGGCGAGCAGCGAGCGGCGGTGCCGCCACCCGGCATACCCGAGGAGCAGCAGGGCCGCCGTCTTGACCAGGAGCAGCACGCCGTAGCGGGTGCCCAGGTCGCTGAGCGGGCCGATCCGGATCAACGCGCTCTGCAGGCCCGACAGGGCCACCGCCCCGAAGCACCAGCCGGCCAGCGTCGAGTAGCGCGACGCGGTGGCGGCGAAGTCGTACCCGTCAGCGAGGAGCGGCCGCAGCAGGGCGAGGGCCAGCAGGCCGCCGACCCAGACGGTCACCCCGACGAGGTGCACCGCGAGCGCGTTGACGGCGGTGCTGTGGTCGGTGGCTCCGGCCGCGTGCCCGGCGAGGGCCAGGGGCAGCACGCCCAGCACGGCGAGCAGGGACAGCCAAGCCATCGTGGCGCGGCTGTTCGCGACGAGCGCCCCGAGCGAGATCACCGCCGCGACCCCCGCGGTGATGAGCGCCACCCGGGTCGGCTCGTAGGACCACGCGAACGTCGTGAACTGCTGCCCGAAGGCCGGGTCGGTCAGCGGGATGCCGATCGAGTCCGCCATCGTGAGGGCCGCGCCTGCGGCGCCCGCGAGCGCCCACAGACCGGCGGCGATGCCGGCGAGCCGGGTGGCGATGAGGCGACGGTTCGTGCGGGTGGTCTCCGGCACGAGGTATGCCGCGTGGACCAGCAGCCCGATCGTCACCGCCGCAGCCAGGTCGTGGACCACTCGGGTGTAGAGGATGCCCCAGCGGACGAAGGCCCCGGGGTCGGCGACGACCGGTGCCGTCGCTGCCTCGCCGATGACCGCGGCGAGCGGCACGGCCAGCACGGCTGCGACGCCGAGGGCCAGCAGCGGCACCCGGGCCGGCCCCAGGTCCTTGCTCCCGGCGGCCGCGACGGTGGAGGTCATGCGCACAGCCTAGGTAGCGAACTGTTCGACCGGGACAGAGCCCGTGCTCGTAGGGTGGGGGCATGCCTCTGCACCCGGCAGCACCCGAAGACCTGGCCGGACTCGTCGCGGCCTACCAGCAGACCACCCAGGCGGTGGTCGACCTCGGCCACTCCTGCTCGGATGCCGACTTCGCCCTGCCCACCGCGTGCCCGGGGTGGACCGTCAAGGACCAGATCTCGCACGTCGTCGGCCTCGAGTCGTGGCTGCACAGCGGCGACAACCCGCGGGTCGAGCTGCCCGACTACGAGCACATCCACAACGCCGAGGGGAAGTTCCTCGAGCGGGCCGTGGAGATCCGGCGGCCGATGGTCGGCGCCAAGGTGGTCGCCGAGCTGGAGACCATTGCGGCGCAACGGGTGGAGCAGTTCACCGCCCCCGGCGTCACCCTCGACACCGTGGTGCGGGGCGCCTGGGGCCCGGCCCCGTTGAGCGAGAGCCTGCCCACCCGGATCCTCGACATCTGGACGCACGAGCAGGACATCCGCCAGGCGCTCGGTCGTCCCGGGGACCTGGACTCCGGTGGCGCCGTCGTCTTCATGCACCTGCTCTTCGCGTCGTTGCCCAAGCTGATCGCCCGCAACGCCCAGATCCCGCCGGGCAACGTCGTCATCATCGAGAGCACCGGCCCCGTCGTCGGCCGGGCCGGCGTCTGGGTGGAGTCGAGCGACGACGGCAAGCCACGCGGCATACCGCTGTTCTCCGGCATCGCCCACGACGGCGACCCGGACGACGTGTTCACCACCATCACGCTCTCGACCGATGCGCTGACCCGGCGGGCTGCCGGGCGCGGCACCGTCGACGACATCCACTTCACCGTGCAGGGCGACGAGGCCGTCGCCCGCCAGGTGCTGCAGAACCTGGTGTTCGTGCCCTGAGAGCTTCTGCTGTTTGTTTGCCGCACACAACCATTTCGTGATACTTGTATGTTGCAAGCAACCTCTCCTCTCTCTACACGCAGGTACCCCCATGTCGCAGCACCAGCTCGACCGGGAGACGGCTGAACGCGTCAGCGTCGGCCTCATCCGGTTGATGAAGCTCCTGCAGGCCATGCGCCAGCACGCACCACGGATCCACCCGGCGGTTGACGCCACCGCGTACCCGATCCTGTTCAACCTCGCCGCGGAGCCGCGCCGCGTCTCGGTCCTCGCCGAGGTCGTGCACTCCGACGTCTCCACCGTGAGCCGTCAGGTGAGCACCCTCGAGAGCCACGGCCTCGTCGACAAGGTGAGCGACCCCGCCGACGGACGCGCCCAGGTCGTCCAGCTCAGCGAGGAGGGCACCCGGCTCCTCGCCCGCATCCAGCAGAGCCGGACCGAGTGGTTCCGCGAGCTGATGGGTGACTGGACTCCCGAGGAGGCCAGCGACTTCGCGGGGCACCTCGAACGGTTCGGCGCCGACCTCGAACGCCACCGCAAGAACCTCGCCAACCCAACTCCCTCACCCGCCCCGACTCGTTCCTCGGAGAACTGACATGGCAGCCGCCGCCCCCGCCCGTCCCGACGGGCCCCTGACCCACCGACAGATCATCACGATCCTCGTCGGCCTGATGATGGGCATGTTCCTCGCCGCCCTCGACCAGACCATCGTGGCCACCGCCATCCGCACCATCGCGGACGACCTCAAGGGCCTCGACGAGCAGGCCTGGGCCACCACCGCCTACCTGATCACCTCGACGATCGTCACGCCGCTCTACGGCAAGCTGTCCGACATCTACGGCCGCAAGAAGTTCTTCTCGGCCGCGATCACGATCTTCGTCATCGGCTCTGTCCTCTGTACTCTCTCGCAGTCGATGCTCCAGCTGGCGTTCTACCGCGCCGTGCAGGGCCTCGGCGCCGGCGGGCTGTTCTCCCTGGCGCTGGCCATCATCGGCGACATCGTCCCGCCCCGGGAGCGCGCCAAGTACCAGGGCTACTTCCTCGCCGTGTTCGGCACCTCCAGCGTGCTCGGCCCGGTCATCGGCGGGTTCTTCGCCGGCCAGAGCAGCATCCTCGGCGTCGACGGCTGGCGCTGGGTCTTCCTCGTGAACGTGCCGATCGGCATCGCCGCGCTCTTCGTCGTGTCGCGCACCCTGCACCTGCAGCACACCCGTCTCGACCACCGCATCGACTGGTGGGGCGCGGCCACGCTGACCCTCGGCCTGGTGCCGCTGCTCCTCGTCGCCGAGCAGGGCCGCGACTGGGGCTGGGGCTCCGGGCGCTCGATCGCCTGCTACGTCGTCGGCATCATCGGCGTCATCGCGTTCCTGCTCGTCGAGCGGGCCATGAAGGACGAGGCGCTGCTGCCGCTCACGCTCTTCCAGGAGCGGACCGTCGCGGTCGCCTCGGGTGCCTCGGTGCTCATCGGCATGGCCATGTTCGGTGGCCTCGCCTCGCTGCCGCTCTACCTCCAGATCGTCAAGGGTGCGTCGCCGACCAAGGCCGGTCTGCTCCTGCTGCCCCTCACGCTCGGCATCATGGCCGGCTCGATCATCTCGGGCCAGATCATCAGCCGGACCGGCCGCTACCGCCGCTTCCCGATCATCGGGTCGGCCCTGCTGGCGATTGCGCTGTTCGTCTTCCACTTCATCAAGGCGGACACCCCGCTGTGGCAGACCAGCATCGTCATGGTCGCGTTCGGGCTCGGGTTGGGCTTCAACTTCCAGCCCCTGACCCTCGCCGTCCAGAACGCCGTGTCCCCACGCCTGATCGGCGTCGCCACGTCGTCGGCGACCTTCACCCGGCAGATCGGCGGCACGCTCGGCACTGCGGTCTTCCTCTCCATCCTCTTCTCCACCGTGCCCGACAAGATCAACGCGGCGATGGTCAAGGCTGCCCCGACGAAAGAGTTCCAAGGCGCACTCCACGACCCGGCCGTGCTCTCCGACCCGGCCAACGCCGCGTTCGCCAAGGGGCTGCAGTCGGCGGCCCAGGGTGGTGACCCCGGACCCATCGCCAACGTCCTCAAGGACAGCTCGATCATCGAGAAGCTGGACGCCCGTCTGGCCAAGCCGATCCTCACCGGGTTCTCTGACTCCATGGACCTGGTGTTCCTGGTCGGCGCCGGCGTGATGGTGATCGGCTTCCTCGTGATGCTGCTGCTCCCGCACGTCGAGCTGCGCGGCGGCTCGGCCTACTCCGAGCGCGGCGCCGCAGACAAGGCTGACAGGGACAAGGCGGACGCTGACCAGGCTGACGCTGACGCTGACGCGGCAGCCGTGGCGCCCCCCGCGATCGGCCACTGATCCGAGCCAGCACGACGAGGCGAGGTATGCCGCGGACCCACGACCGCGGCATACCTCGCCTCTCCTGGGCTGGCCGCACGTCGGGGTCTTCCCTGAAGCTCCCCTGAATCTGCACCGAACCTCCCCTGAATCTGCACGGAGTCGCCCCGGTCGACCCGACTGGCGCGGCTACTGTGACTCGCGTGGAACCAGTTCACGCGGGGGTCGTGGTGCAGACCCAGCGCCTCACCAAGGACTACGGTGCGGTGCTGGCCCTCGACGCCCTCGACCTCGAGATCGGTCCGGGGATCACCGGACTGGTGGGGGCCAACGGGGCCGGCAAGTCGACGCTGCTCAAGATCCTGCTCGGGCTGGTCCCTGCGACCGGTGGCCGAGCGCAGGTGCTCGGGCACGACATCGCGACCCAGGGACCGGCGATCCGGGCGGCGGTGGGCTACCTGCCCGAGCACGACTGCCTGCCACCCGATGTGAGTGCGAGCGACTTCGTCGTGCACATGGCGATGATGTCGGGGCTGCCCAAGGTCGCCGCGCGCGAGCGGGCCGCCGAGGTGCTGCGGCACGTCGGTCTGGCCGAGGAGCGCTACCGGCCGATGGGCGGCTACTCCACCGGCATGAAGCAGAAGGCCAAGCTCGCCCAGGCGCTGGCCCACGACCCGCGGCTGGTGCTGCTCGACGAACCGACCAACGGCCTCGACCCCGCCGCGCGCGACGAGATGCTCGGCCTGGTGCAGCGGATCGGGCACGACTTCGGGATCGCGGTCATCGTCACCTCGCACCTGCTCGGCGAGCTCGAGCGGGTGAGCGACCACGTCGTCGTCCTCGACGGCGGCCACCTCCTGCGGGCCTCGCGCACCGACGAGTTCCTCGACGCCACCGGTGTCCTGCTGGTCGAGGTGCTCGGCGACGACGCGACCGCCCGGATGGCGCAGGCACTGGCCGCGGCCGGGGTGGCGACCACTCCGCGTGGCGCCCTCCTGACCGTCGACGCCACTGCCGGCCATCCCGACGGGCACGAGGTGCACGACAGCCACGACATCCACGACATCCACGACGTCATCCGCGACACCGCGAGCGACCTGGGGGTGGGCCTGGTCCGGCTGCAGGTCGACCACCGCCGGATCGAGGATGTGTTCAGCGATGAGTGAGCTCTCCACCGATCCCTCCTCCGCGACCCCCGAGGGCCGCAGCGTCATCCACGACCTCGGCTACCGCCCCTACACCGGCCCGCGGCTCGGACCCGCAGCGATCGCCCGGGCCCTGCTGGTCACCGGTTTCCGCAACGCGTTCGGGCTCGGCCGCTCGGGCCGCTCGAAGGTGCTGCCGTTCATCCTGCTCGGCCTCAACATCCTGCCCTCCGTCATCATCGGCGGGGTGATGGTGTTGGTCGGCCTCAAGGAGCTGCCGATCGGCTACGCGCAGTACGCCTCGACGACGCAGGTGCTGCTGGGCATCTTCGTCGCAGCCCAGGCCCCGGTGCTCTTCTCGCGCGACCTGCGGCACGGCACCATCTCGCTCTACCTCGCGCGGCCGCTGCCGTCCGCGACCTACGCGATCGCCCGGTGGGGCGCCCTCCTCGGCGCGACCCTGGTCTTCCTGGTGTCCCCCGTCGTGATCCTGTATGCGGTGGCGTTGCTGGGTGAGCTGGACGTCTCCGACCAGAGCCGCGATGCCGCCGTGGCGGCCGGGATGGCCGTGCTGCTCGCCCTCGCACTGGCCGGCGTGGCCGGGCTGATCGCCTCGTGGTCGACCCGGCGGGGGTTCGCCGTGGTCGCGACCATCGCGCTGCTGTTGCTGGGCAACGGGATCGTGACGGCGATCCAGGCCATCGCCGGCGAGGAGCACCACGCGCGGGTCGGCGAGGTCGCCGGGCTCTTCTCGCCCTACTCGCTCTACCGCGGGCTGATGGCGATGTGGGCCGATGGCGACATCGCGACGCCACCGACGGGCGTGCCGATGCAGACCGCCTACGTCGTCGTGTTCGTCGGCCTGTCCGCCGCCTGCCTCGGCGGCCTGGTCTGGCGCTACCGGCGGGTGGCGACGGCATGAGTGCGCCGCGCCCGGGGAGGCCGTCGCATGTCTGAGATCAGGATCGACCAGGCCTCGCGCTGGTACGGCAACGTCGTGGCCGTCAACGGCATCTCGATGACGGTGCGGCCCGGCGTGACCGGGCTGCTCGGTCCGAACGGTGCGGGCAAGACCACGCTGATCGCCCTGATGTCCGGCTTCCTCGCGCCGTCGGCCGGGTCGGTGACCCTCGACGGCACACCGATCTGGCGGCACACCGACGCCTACCGCGTGATCGGCCTGGTGCCCGAGCGCGAGCTGAGCTTCGGCTACCTCACCGGCCGCGAGTTCGTGCAGGCGAACGCCGAGCTGCACGGGCTCGCCGACCCCGGCGCCGCGACCGAACGCGCCCTCGACGTGGTCGAGATGGGCGAGCCCGCCGCCCGCCGGATCGGCACGTACTCCAAGGGCATGCGACAGCGCGTGAAGCTCGCCTCGGCCCTCGTGCACGACCCTGCTGTCCTGCTTCTTGATGAGCCGTTCAACGGCGTCGACCCCCGCCAGCGGCTGCACCTGATGACCCTGCTCCGGCGGATGGGGTCGGAGGGTCGCACCGTGCTCTTCAGCTCGCACATCCTCGAGGAGGTCGAGCAGGTCGCCCGGCAGATCGAGGTCGTCGTGTCGGGGCGGCACGCGGCGTCGGGCGACTTCGGCCAGATCCGCCGCCTGATGACGGACCGCCCGGTGCAGTACGTCGTCGTGGGTGACGACGACCGCGGCCTGGCCAGTGCCCTGATCGGCGAACCCTCGGTGGTCGCGGTGTCGCTGCGACCGAAAGGTGGCGTGGACGTGTCCGTCTCCGACTTCGGGGCCTTCACGGTCCGGCTGCCCCAGGTGGCCCGGCAGCACGGCATCCGGATCCTCGAGCTGACCCCGACCGACGAGTCGCTCGAGAGCGTCTTCGCCTACCTGGTGGGGGGCTGACGCATGCCGACCCGGAACCCCGCGCCACTCACACCACCGCTCAACCCCACGATCCTGCGGCTGTCCCGCCAGGCCCTCCTCGGCCGCCGCCGGGGCCTGGTGCTCGTCATCATCCCGACCGTGCTCCTCGCGCTGGCCGTCATCGTCGCGGCCCTGACCGACGACGCCGTCGGCTACGAGTCCGTGCTCACGCTCGGGTACACCCTCGCGTTGCCGCTCGTCGCCCTCCTCGCCGCCACCGCGGTGCTCGGTCCCGAGGTGGACGACGGGTCGATCGTCTACCTGATCTCCAAACCGGTGAGCCGGCACGTGATCGCGCTCAGCAAGTTCGCGGTCGCGTGGGCTGCCACGGTCGTGTTCGGGGGCCTGCCGCTGCTGGTCGCCGGGCTGGTCCTCGACAGCGGCGACACCCGCCAGGCCGTGGCGTGGGGAGTCGCCGGAGTGGTGGCGGGCACGGCCTACACCGCACTCTTCATCGCGCTGGCCGCGTTCACCCGGCACGCCGTCGTCATCGGGCTGCTCTTCGCGCTGCTGTGGGAAGGGCTGCTCGGCTCGCTCCTCGGCGGGATCAAGTGGGTCTCGATCGGCGCGTGGGGGCGTGGCGTCGGCCACGACGTCAGCGGGCAGCTGACCGGGCCCGGCACCGGCCTGACCTACGCCCTGGTGGCCGCCGTCCTCCTCACCGTCGCGGCACTCTGGTTCACCGGCGACCGGCTGCGCTCGTTCACCCTCCGCGGCGACGAGTAGTCGCAACGTCGCCCTTCTGCACGGCAACACCACTCAGTGCGCCACACGGTTGCCCAGTGCTGCTCAGTGCTGGCAAACCCTGATGATCGTCTTCATCGCGCGCCAAACACCATCTCGCTGCATACTCCGAATGCCCCGAGGCCTCGGGGCTGACCACCAGCGAAGGGATGACCATGTCGACGAGACGCAAGGTGTGGGGGGCAGCCGTGGGTGCAGTCGCGCTGGCTGTGCTGACCACGACCCCGGCCTACGCCAGCAACCCCGTCCTGACCCACTCGTGGGCCACCGGCAAGTACCTGGACCTGACTGACCAGCTGTGCGCGAAGGTCGACAGCGGTTTCAACACCTCGGCGACGTGGGCGACGGCCGAGATCCGGCTCAACGGGGTCACGCAGTGGTCGAAGACCGACTACGGCAACGGGGACAACCAGTTCGTCTGCACGGCGAACCTCAGCATCCCCGAGGACAAGGCCTACGTCCTGGTGGTGTCGGCCTGCACGGTGTACGCCAACCCGCACTGCACCTCGGCGAAGACGGACTTCTTCAGCTGACCCGCGGCCGCCCGTTCCGAGGCGAGCTCGCGGCGCTGTGCCTTGCCCCAGTCGTCTGGGGCAAGGCACAGCGCCGGAAAGTGCTCGCTCAGCCCCAGACGAGGCCACGTGCCGGGTCGGCGAGGATCGCACCGACGTCGGCGATGAACTTGCTGCCGAGCTCGCCGTCCACCAGCCGGTGGTCGAACGACAATGCCAGCTGGGTGACCCAGCGCGGCTCGATCGTCTCGGTGCCGTCGGCGGCGGTGACCACCCACGGCTGGCGACGGATCGCGCCGAACGCGAGGATCGCCGCCTCACCCGGGTTGATGATCGGGGTGCCGGTGTCGACTCCGAAGACGCCCACGTTGGTGATCGTGATCGTGCCGCCCGACATCTCGGCCGGCTGGGTGCGACCGTCGCGGGCCGTGGCGGTCAGCGCTCCGATGGCCTCGGCCAGCTGTCGCATCGACATCTGGTCGGCGTCCTTGATGTTCGGGACGATCAGGCCCCGCGGGGTGGCGGCGGCGATGCCGAGGTTCAGGTAGTGCTTGACCACGATCTCCTGGGCGGCCTCGTCCCACGTCGCGTTGATCTCGGGGTGACGACGGATCGCGACGGCCATCGCCTTGGCCAGCACCAGCAGCGGCGTGACCTTGACGTCCTTGAACTCGCGGTCCTTCTTGAGCCGTTCGACGAGCTCCATGGTCGCCGTCGCGTCGATGGTGACCCACTCGGTGACGTGCGGCGCCGTGAACGCGCTGCCGACCATCGCCTGCGCGGTCATCTTGCGCACACCCTTGATCGGGATCCGCGTCTCGCGCTCCCCGCCGCCGATCGCTGCGTTGCCGGCAGCGCTGCCCGCACCTCCCGCCGCGTGGGCGTCGACGTCGGCGCGGCTGATGATGCCGCCCTCGCCGGAGCCGGCGACGGTGGCCAGGTCGATGCCGAGGTCCTTGGCGTACTTGCGCACCGGCGGCTTGGCCAGCGCGCGGGCGCCACCCTCACGGGCGACGGGGGCCGACGCGGCCGGCAGGGTCGCCACCGGCTGTTCGGCGACGGGGCTGGCCGGCTGGACGGCAGGTGCCACGTCGCCCTTGCGGGGACGTCGCTTGGCCTCGGTCTGCTTGACGCCGTAGCCGACGAGGACGGCGGTGCGACCGGTCGACGTGGTGCCGCCGATCTTGCCCTCCTCGATCTCCTCCTCGTCCGAAGCAGCTGCGGCCGCGGCGGCCATCTTGGGAGCGGGCGAGCCCTCGATGCCGGGCTCGACGGCACCGGCAGCGGGCGCGTCCTGCACGGAAGCCGGTCCACCCGCGGTGTCGACGGAGATGATCGGCGTGCCGACCTCGACCGTGTCGCCTTCGGACACGTGCAGCGCGGTGACGGTGCCGGCGAACGGCACCGGCAGCTCGACCAGCGACTTGGCGGTCTCGATCTCGACGATGATGTCGTTGACCTTGACCGTGTCGCCGACCTTGACGTTCCAGGTGACGATCTCGGCCTCGGTCAGGCCCTCACCGGGGTCCGGGAGCTTGAACTCTTTGACTGCCATGGGTTTTCGCGCCCCTCTCAGAAGGCCAGCGAGCGGTCGACGGCGTCGAGCACCCTGTCGAGGTCGGGGAGGAACTCCTCCTCGAGCTTGCTCGGTGGGTAGGGCAGGTTGTACCCGCCGACCCGGAGCACAGGCGCCTCGAGGTGGTAGAAGCAGCGCTGCTGGAGGGCGGCCGCGATCTCGGCACCCATGCCCAGGAACGTGGACGCCTCGTGGACGATGACGGCCCGACCGGTCTTCTCGACCGACGCGGCGACCGTGTCGAGGTCCAGCGGGCTGAGCGACCGCAGGTCGATGACCTCGAGGTCCTTGCCCTCGGCGGCGGCGGCCTCGGCCGCCTGCAGGCAGGTCTTGACCATGGGGCCGTAGGCGACCAGCGTCGCAGCGGTGCCCTCGCGGCATACCTGCGCCTTGAGCAGCTCGCGCGGGGCGGCGGACTCGTCGACCTCGCCCTTGTCCCAGTAGCGACGCTTGGGTTCGTAGAAGAGCACCGGGTCGTCGGACTCGATGGCCTGCTGGATCATCCAGTAGGCGTCCTCGGCGTTGGAGCAGCAGACCACCTTGAGGCCGGCGGTGTGCGCGAAGTAGGCCTCGTTGGACTCGGAGTGGTGCTCGACCGCGCCGATGCCACCGCCGACGGGGATGCGGATGACCATCGGCAGCTTGATCTTGCCGAGCGAGCGGGCCCGCATCTTGGCGACCTGGCTGACGATGTGGTCGAACGCGGGGTAGATGAACCCGTCGAACTGGATCTCGACGACGGGCCGGTAGCCGCGCAGCGCCATGCCGATCGCGGTGCCGACGATGCCGGCCTCCGCGAGCGGGGTGTCGATGACGCGGTCCTCGCCGAAGTCCTTCTGGAGGCCGTCGGTCACGCGGAAGACGCCACCGAGCTTGCCGATGTCCTCACCCATGAGGACGACCTTCGGGTCGCGCTCCATGGCGGCGCGCAGGCCGTTGTTGATGCCCTTGGCAATCGTCATGGTGCCCATCAGTGGCTCCCCTCGCCCTCGAAGCCCGCGTGGTAGGCGGCGAACTCCCGGCGCTCGGCCTCGACGACCGGGTGCTCCTCGACGTAGATGTGGTCGAACATCGAGTCGGGGGTCGGGTCGGGCATGGACAGGCAGCCCTCACGGACGGTGACGGCCAGCGCGTCGGCCTCGACCTCGATCGCGTCGAAGAACTCCTGGTCGGCCTTCTGGGTGTGCACGAGGTAGGACTTCAGCCGCTCGATGGGGTCGCGGTGCTTCCACACCTCGACCTCGGCGGAGACGCGGTACTTGGTGGGGTCGTCCGAGGTGGTGTGCGCGCCCATCCGGTAGGTGTAGGCCTCGATGAAGGTCGGGCCGTTGCCGGAGCGCGCCGCGTTGAGCGCCTGCTGGGTCACGGCGTACACGGCCAGGACGTCGTTGCCGTCGACCCGCACGCCGGGGAAGCCGAAGCCGCGGGCCCGCTGGTAGAGCGGGATGCGGGTCTGCCGCTCGTTGGGCTCGGAGATGGCCCACTGGTTGTTCTGGCAGAAGAACACGACCGGGGCGTTGTTGACCGCCGCGTAGACGAACGACTCGTTGACGTCGCCCTGGGCGGTCGCGCCATCACCGAAGTAGGCGATCACAGCGGCGTCCCGCTCGTCGTCGCCGGTGCCGACGTCACCGTCGCGCTGGATGCCCATCGCGTAGCCGGTCGCGTGCAGCGTCTGGGCGCCGATGACGATCGTGTAGAGGTGGAAGTTCTTCTCGTTCGGGTCCCAGCCACCGTGGTTGACGCCCCGGAACAGGCCGAGCAGGTTGAGCGGGTTGACCCCGCGGCACCAGGCGACGCCGTGCTCGCGGTAGGTCGGGAAGGCGTAGTCCTGCGGGCGCATCGCGCGACCGGAGCCGACCTGGGCCGCCTCCTGGCCGAGCAGGCTGGCCCAGATGCCGAGCTCACCCTGGCGCTGGAGCGCGGTGGCCTCGGCATCGACGCGGCGGATCAGCACGAGGTCGCGGTAGAAGCCGCGCAGGTCCTCGTCGGTGAGGTCCTTGACGTACTCGTCGTACTCGGTGTTCTCGACGCGCTGGCCCTCGGGCGTGAGCAGCTGGACCATCTCGGGCCCACCGTCACCGACCTCGGGGACCGGGGCGGTCAGCTCGGCGAGCACCTCGTCCTCATGCTCGACGCTCGTGGCGCCGGCGACTGCGTTGTCGCTCACTGGAACTCCTTCTTCACCCGGGCGGGGTCTCCGCCGTCGTGGGGCGGCTGGTGTGGGGCGCGCTTGTGGCGGCGCTCACAGGGGGCCTTACCCGGCCAAGATATCGGGACGGCGGAAAATCTCAGAATCCGGACTCCGGCATGCTTCCCACCAGCGTGTTTGCCTGCCGGACGACTCCGCGTGTGCCGCGCGCCCAGGTGCCGCACGCCTCACCTTTATCGGGTGACCCGATAAAGGGTGGCTTCACCCCGGAACGGTTCCGGGGTGAAGCCGGCGTTTGTCCCTAGACCCGATAAAGGTGGGACTCAGTGCTGGCTCAGGTGAGGCGGGACTGGGTGCGCCAGAGGTCGATGCCCGCCTCGACGGCGTCGCGGTCGATCTCCTCGAGCTCCGCGTCGCTGAACCTGAGGTTGCCGACCGCTGCGGCGGAGTCCTCGAGCTGGCCGACCGACGAGGCCCCGATCAGCACCGAGGTCACCCGGTCGTCGCGCAGGGCCCAGGCCAGCGCCAGCTGGGCCAGCGACTGGCCCCGCTCGGAGGCCAGGTCGTTGAGCTTGCGGACGTGGGTCAGCGTCTCGCCGGTGAGCAGGTCAGGGGACAGGGACTTGCCCTGGCTGGCCCGCGACCCCTCGGGGATCCCGCCGAGGTACTTGTCGGTCAGCATCCCCTGCGCGAGCGGGCTGAACGCGATGCAGCCGATGCCGCGCTCACCGAGGGTGTCGAGCAGGCCGCCCTCGACCCAGCGGTTCACCATCGAGTAGGACGGCTGGTGGATGAGCAGCGGCACGCCCATCTCGTCGAGGAGGTCGGCCGCGCGCGCGGTGAGCTCGGGACCGTAGCTGGAGATGCCGGCATACAGCGCCTTGCCCTGCTTGACGATGCTCGCCAGCGCGCCCATCGTCTCCTCGAGGGGGGTGTCGGGGTCGGGGCGGTGCGAGTAGAAGATGTCGACGTAGTCGAGCCCGGTGCGCTGGAGGGTCTGGTCGAGGCTGGCGACCAGGTACTTGCGCGAGCCGCCGTCGCCGTAGGGTCCTGGCCACATGTCCCAGCCGGCCTTGGAGCTGATGATCAGCTCGTCGCGGTAGGGGCGGAAGTCGGCGGCGAAGTGGCGCCCGAAGTTCTGCTCGGCACTGCCGTAGGGCGGGCCGTAGTTGTTCGCCAGGTCGAAGTGGGTGATGCCGATGTCGAAGGCCCGCCGCAGGATCGCGCGCTGCACGTCGAACGGCTTGTCGTCGCCGAAGTTGTGCCACATGCCGAGGCTGACGGCCGGCAGCCGCAGCCCGCTCTGCCCGACCTTGCGGTAGGGCATCGGACCGTAGCGGTCGGGGCGGGCGAGATAGGGCGGGAGCCAGGTGTCGACCATGGCCCCAGTCTGTCGCGCCGTGGTGCTGCCGACTACTTGGGGGCGATGTTCTGGTTGTGCCGGAACAGGTTGTCCGGGTCCCAGGTGGCCTTGATCTCCCGCAGCCGGGCGAGCTTGGTCTCGCCGAAGGAGCTCTCGATCCGGTCCTGGCCCTCGTCGCCGATGAAGTTGAGGTAGACCGCTCCCGTCGTCCACGGCTTCAGCGCCGCCGCCAGGGTGCGGGTGTGCGCGATGTTGGCCTCGGTGTCGGCCGGGTCCGGCCACATCGACAGGTAGTGGATGTTGAACCGCGCCTGCCGCTCCCCGAACGCGGTGGCGTCCTCGGGCACCCGCGCGATCGCACCGCCACCCGGCACGATGATGACCTGGCTGAGTGGCGAGACCGGCGCGGTCGCTAGCGGCACGAGGGTCTCGACCGCCTCGTCCGGCAGCTCGTCGAAGAAGTCGGCCGTCCAGTAGTTCTGCATGCCGTGCGGGTTGGCGTCGTCGAGCATCCGCTGGAGGGCGACGTAGGGCATCGGCCCCACGTGAGCGAAGACGGGCGGCCCGAACGTCAGCAGTGGGGCCAACACCGCCTCAGCCTGCTCGAGCGGTCCGGTGTAGGCCACGATCACGCCCACCGCCGGCTTGCCCCGAGCCGGCTCCGGCACCATCTCGATCGGCGGCGCGGTGATGAAGGCGACGCCGCCGCCCACCTCGTCGGGGGCGTCGGTGATGAAGTCGCGGAAGTTGCGCAGCACGTCGGCACCCATCGGCGCCGGGTACATGAGCATGCCGCCGAAGACGATCGGCCCGACCGGGTGCAGCCGCAGCGTGAACCGGGTGACGACGCCGAAGTTGCCACCCCCGCCGCGCACCGCCCAGAAAAGGTCGGGGTGCTCGGTCTCCGAGGCGGTCACGATCTGCCCGTCCGCCGTCACCACCTGCGCCTCGATGAGGTTGTCGCAGGTGAACCCCAGCCGGCGTTCCAGCCACCCGCTCCCGCTGCCGAGGGCGAGGCCGCCGACGCCGGTCGTCGACACCCGCCCACCGGTGACCGCGAGGCCATGCTCCTGGGTGGCCGCGTCGAGCTCGCCCCAGGTGCAGCCGCCCCCCACCTGGGCCGTCGCTGCCTCGGGGTCGACCACCACGTCGCGCAGCCCACGCAGGTCGACGCACAGACCGCCGTCGAGCACCGCCGAGCCTTGGACCGAGTGACCGCCGCCGTAGACGGAGATCGGCAGGTCGGACGCCCGCGCCCACGCGATGGCCGCGGCGACGTCCTCCGCGCTGCGGCAGGTCGCGATCAGGCTCGGCGACCGGTCGATCATCCCGTTGAACACGCTGCGGGACCGGTCGTACCCGTCGTCGCCCGGGGCCAGCTGCTGTCCCGAGAAGTCCGGGATCGTGGGACGTACGTCAGTCAGGTCGGTCATGGCGAGCCTCCGGGAGTGTGCTGCCGACTCTCCTCCCGACCCCGGCCGACGCACCTCCCCCAAAGGGACGACGCAGCCTGGCTCAGGTCAGGAGGGCCGCTCAGGCGGGGTTGACCGGGTGCTCGGTGAGGCTGGGTGTTCGGAAAGGAAGTCGCCCGCGACCCTGATCAGCACGTCGTTGGCCGCGGTCTCGCCGATCGTCGCCCGCACCCCGTCGGTGCCGTACTGGCGCAGCGTCAGCCCGGCCTCCTGCGCGGCGGCGGCGAAGTCGGCCGAGCGCTCGCCGAGCCCGAACCAGACGAAGTTGGCCTGCGTCTCGGGGATGAACCAGCCCTGGCCACGCAGCGCCGCGACCACGCGGGTGCGTTCGGCGACCAGCGCGTCGACCCGTTCCTTGAGCTCGTCGAAGGCCTTGAGGGACGCCACCGCGGCCGCCTGGGCGATCGAGTTCACGCCGAACGGCGTCGCCGTCTTGCGCAGGGCAGCCGCGACCGGGGGGTGCGCCACGGCATACCCGATGCGCAGGCCGGCCAGGCCGTACGCCTTGGAGAAGGTGCGCAGCACCATGACGTTGGGGCGGTCGCGGTAGAGCTCGAGGCTGCGCGGCGCCTCGGGGTCGGTGACGAACTCGAGGTACGCCTCGTCGATCACCACGAGCACCCGGCTCGGCACGGCGTCGAGGAATCGCTCCAGCTCCTTGTGCGTGACCATCGGGCCGGTGGGGTTGTTGGGGGTGCAGACGATGACGACCTTGGTCCGGTCGGTGATCGCGGCGTGCATCGCGTCGAGGCGGTGCCGGGCGTGGTCGTCGAGCCCGACCTGCACCGAGCTGGCGCCGGCCAGCGCGGTGACGATCGGGTAGGCCTCGAAGGAGCGCCAGGCGTAGACCACCTCGTCGCCGGGGTCGCAGGTGGCGGCGATGACCTGCCCGAGGACGCCGACCGAGCCGGTGCCCGTGGCGACGTGCTCGGCGGGCACCCCGAGCGAGTCGGCGAGCGCCTGGGTCAGCTCGGTGACCGCCATGTCGGGGTAGCGGTTGATGGTGCCGGCAGCCTCGCGGACCACCTCGAGCACCGAGGGCAGCGGCGGGTACGGGTTCTCGTTGGAGGAGACCTTGTAGGCCGTCACTCCCTCGGGCGCGGCTGCGGGCTTGCCGGGGACGTAGGCCGGCACCTGGTCGAGGGCCGCCCGAAGTCGGACGTCGGTGTCCTTCGAGGGGGTGCTGTCGCTCATGCCTTCACTCTAGGCGCGGGCCACGGCGGGGTATGCCGCGTGGGTCAGGTCCGTGGTTTCGGCCAATTGGCCGACTTCCTGGGATGAAAGGGCCTGAGGGCGCTGAGAGTCGGGCAATTGGCCGATTTCTCAGCCCAGGCGCTCGACCAGGTCCTTGCGCAGGTCCGAGACCAGCTCGTCGTCGACCCGCGAGACCGGCGAGAGCGTGGGCCAGTACTCGCCTCCGAACTGGAGCTGGATCGCCCCGCCGTCACAAAGGTCGCCACGGACGCCGCAGCGGCCGACCGGCGCGGGATGGCCCGGTCCGTCCAGCAGCACCATCCAGTGCGGGGTCGATCCCAGGAAGAGGACGGCGAACCACTCGTCGTCCAGCGACCGGACCAGCCGGTAGTCCCACTCGCTGGTCACCTGGCCGACATACGCGCGACGGATGGCGAGCCACGCCGTGACCGCGCGAAAAGCTGCCCAGAGCAGGGCGACGGCGGCACCGGCGGCCAGGGCGAAGCGCATGGCGTGGGGCAGGCCCTCGACGAGGAGCCCGACACCCGCGAGGACCACACCGGGCCACCAGGTGCCGGCGCTGAGAGCCATGAGGTACCTCGCGTACCGGGGCTGGATGGGCGGCGCGGCCACGCCGTCATCCTCCCAGCCCTCGCGCGCCGCCACGGCGGACAGCAGGTCGGGCAGCGGGGCGTCACGACCGAGCTCCACGGATGTCTGCCGCGCCGGAGTCACCACGTGGGTCACCTGCGGTGTTGGCAGGGGTGCGAGGGGCACCCCCGGTCCGCGCAGGCGCCCCATGGCCACGGCGGTGCCCACCCCGCCGAGGACCAGGACCGCACCGGCCAAGAGGAACGTGGCCAGGAAGTAGGTGTCTTCGTGGTCCATAGCGCTCTCGTCGAACGGCCAAGCCATGGCCCGGACCAGCACTGGCGCCCCCACTTTGGGGAACGGTGAGTAGCAGTCGACCTCCGCGTACTCGTCGCGGCCCTCCTCGGTCCAGGCGACTCCGCAGCTCTCGAGTCCCTCGTCACCGACGACCCGGACCATCGTGGCCTCGACGTCGTGACCACTAGTCCAGACTGCCTGGAAGGCCGCGAATGCGAGCACGGACAGCAGCACGGGGCCGAGCGCCCTGCGGGGGAACGCCGCCCGCAGCAAGCGGGCGCGGGTCGCGGGTCGGGTCGGTGCGCCGAGGGATGCATCGAAGGCCTCCTCCCACTCCTCCAGTGGTCCGAGCAGGTACCTGGTGCCGGACGCGTCGGTGAAGGCGCGCTGCTCAGCGAAGTCGAGGATCTCGGCGTCGACCTGACCCCGTCGAACGGCGGCCGCCTCGTAACCGCGCCGTGCGACGCGGACGTTGACGCCCGACCCGACCAGGCGGATGTCGTCACCGTCAAGGACCGCACGGCCACGTCGTTGGTCGCCATTGACGGTGACCAGCATCGGCACGGTGATCGCGCGCCCGCGACGGGCCACGCCGAGACTCCGGCGGGCGAGTCGGTCCGTGAGGACGGCATACGCGACCCCGCCCACCGCGCAGGCGACGAAGGCCAGTGCGGGCAGCACGAGGTGGGTCCAGGAAATCACGCGGGAAGCGTACGGAGGTGACACGGACGACGAATCCGCATCGCCCGAGGCGATGCGGATTCGTGACTCGTCAGTGGTGCGGTCAGTTGTCGTCGCCGTCGGGGAGGACCCAGCCGAGGATCATCGAGACGATCGTGATGACGATGGCGCCGAGCACTGCGTCCCAGAAGAAGTGGTTGATCGTGAAGCTCAGCCCGAGGGGGTCGGCGATCCACTCGGTCAGCTGCAGCATGAAGGCGTTCACGATGAAGGTGAACAGCCCGAGCGTCAGGATGATGAACGGGAAGCTGAGGAACTTCGCGATCGGCTTGACGACGGCGTTGACGAGCCCGAAGACCAGCGCGACGAGCAGGACGGTCGCGAACTTGGAGCCGAACTTGCCGTCCCCGAAGCTGATTCCGGGCAGGAGCCATGCCGCCACCCACAGTGCCACCGCGTTGACCGCGACCTTGATCAGGAAGTTCATGGTCCCGATCGTGCCAGATCGCTAGACGTGGCGGCGGGAGGTGACGACCCGGAACCGGTTGGCCACGAACGCCGCGTCGACGTAGGCCGAGTTCGCGGCGGGGTTGGCGCCGGTGCCGTGGAAGTCGGAGAACGCCGCGGTCTGGTTGACGAACACCGGGCCGGTGAGGTTCTCGGACAGTGCGACGCCCGCGTCGGCGGCGGCGTCGC
Organism: Phycicoccus sp. Soil802; assembly: GCF_001429605.1. Taxonomy (GTDB): domain Bacteria; phylum Actinomycetota; class Actinomycetes; order Actinomycetales; family Dermatophilaceae; genus Pedococcus. The sequence continues at coordinate 36,646 of NZ_LMSS01000003.1, read as the reverse complement.
GGGCCGCGTCGAGGACGTCCTCGGAGGTCGAGTAGACCGCGGCCGTCATGGCGCCGTGCTCGCGCACCGTGTCGCGGAACTGGGCCAGCGACTGGTCGGTGCCGCTGGTGCCGATGAGGAAGGTGACCGGCCCGAAGCACTCCTGGGTGTAGACGTCCTCGCGGCTCGCGTCCATGCTCACCAGGCCCGGGGCGCGGACGATGGCATCGGGGTATGCCGGGTGGCTGACCTCGCGCGAGTCCAGCACCACCGTGCCGCCCGCCTCCTCGGCGAGCGCGGCGAGACCGGCTGCGTTGGCGCGGACCCCGTCGTTGACGGTCGCGCCGAGCAGCTCGACGGCGCGGGCGTCGTCGCCGGTGAGCTTGCCCACCGCCGCCGCCAGGCGACCACCGAAGTCCTCGAAGGACACGTGGCCCTCGTCGGTCTCGATGCCGTCGCGGGGGACGTAGAGGTTCTGGGGGGTGGTGCACATCTGGCCGGAATAAAGGCTCAGTGAGAACGCGAGGTTGCCCAGCACGCCGCGCAGGTTGTCGGTCGAGTCGACCACGACGGTGTTGACGCCGGCCTTCTCGGTGTAGACCAGCTGGCCACGGGCCGCACCGGTCTCCTCGAGCCACGCGCCGAAGGTGGGCCCACCGGTGTAGTCGATGATCCGCACCTCGTCGCGCTCCGCGAGCACCTTGGCCAGCCCCTCCCCCTCGGCCTCGGGGGCGAGCTGCACGAGGTCGGCGCTGAAGCCGGCCGCGGACAGCACCTCACGGCACACCGCCACGGAGATGGCGAGGGGCAGTACGGCGCGCGGGTGCGGCTTGACCACCACGGGGTTGCCGGTGACCAGCGAGGCGAACAGCCCGGGGTAGCCGTTCCAGGTCGGGAAGGTGTTGCAGCCGATGACGAGGGCGACGCCGCGCGGCACGACGCGGTAGTCCTTCTGCATCCGCAGCGGGGCCGGGTTGCCCTCCTTGTCGCGGCCGGGCTTCTCCCACACGACCGAGCTCGGCACCCGCTCCTGCTCGACCAGGCCGGCGACGATGGACTCGAGCGCCCGGTCCTGGGCGTGCGGTCCGGCGGCCTGGAACGCCATCACGAACGGCTGGCCGGTCGTGTGCATGACCGAGTGCGCGATCTCGAAGGACCGCGCGTTGATCTGCTCGACGATCTCGACGCAGACGGCGGCCCGGGTGCGCGCGCCGGCGTCCCGCCAGGCCGGCATCGCCTCGGTCGCGGCGGCCAGCGCCGCGTCGACGTCGAGGTGGGGGTAGGTGATCCCCAGCGCGGGGCCGTACGGCGAGACCTCGTCGCCGACCCAGCCGCCGTCGGTGCGCACGTCACCCAGACCACCGAACGCGTTGTCGCGCAGCGCCTCGTATGCCGCCTGGCCGGCCTCCGCCGACCCCTCGCCGTAGACGCGGGGGGAGGGGGACTCGGGGAAGCGGCTGAAGTACGCCCGCTCCGCGAGAGCCGTGGTCGCCTGCGCGAGCAGCTCCGCGTGCTTGTCGACGAGCGGGTGGGTGCTGGGCGCCGTTGCCGTGGTCATGCCGTCATCGATCATGCCTTTCATCGTAAGGGGGTCTGGACAAGACCTTAACCGTCGCTCTAGAGTAACCGTTGCCCATGAGTAACCAATCAGCCCTTGCCCTCGACGCCCTCGGCGACGCCAGCCGGCGGCAGATCCTCGAGCTCCTCGCCGAGCGCCCTCGCGCGGTCGGTGAGATCGCCGCGGCGATGCCGATCGGCCGTCCTGCGGTGAGCAAGCACCTCAAGGTGCTCGAGGGCGCCGGCCTCGTGGACCACGAGAGCCGTGGCACCCGCAACCTCTATGCGCTCGCCCCCGACGGCCTGGCCGACCTCCAGCAGTGGTTGGTGACGACCTGGGACACCGCGCTCAACGCATTCCAGGCGTATGTGGAGGAGCACAGGGTGGAGTCGGAAGGACGACGTCGATGACTGCCGAGACCGTTCCCAGCACCTCCCACCCGATCGCACCCGTCCGACGCGAGGTCCGGGTGCGGTGCGACGCCGACACCGCCTTCGAGCTGTTCACCGCCCATCTCGGGGCCTGGTGGCCGCTGGGCACCCACAGCGTGTTCGGCGCCGAGGGCAGCGTCGCCTTCGAGGACGGCACGGTCGTGGAGCGGCGCGGTGCGGACACCGCGGTCTGGGGGACGGTGCTGCGCTGGGAGCGACCGGTCGGTTTCGCGATGACCTGGCACCCGGGTCAGGGCCCCGAACGGGCCACCGAGGTCGCCGTCGAGTTCACCGCGGACGGCGACGGCACGCTGGTCACGCTGACGCACACGGGCTGGGAGCGGCTCGCGGAGCCGGAGGCCGCACGGGCGGACTACGACCGCGGCTGGCCGCTGGTGCTGGGAGGGCTCGAGCAGTGGGTCGAGCGTGCTGGAGCTGGCGCTGGCGCTGGCACGGAGCCGACCGGGGAATGGTTCGCGCTGCACCACCGTCCCGGACCCGGGCTCGCCGACGGTGGCTCGGTGTTCGCGCACCCGCTGTTCCGCGAGCACGTCGCCTTCCTGCACCGACTCCGGGAGCGCGGCTGGCTGGTCGCTGCAGGGCCGGTGGACGCGGCGAACGGAGCCGGGATGGCCGTGGTGCACATCCCTGTGGGGGCAGGCCCCGAGCTTGACGAGCTGGCCCGCACCGACGACGGGTCGGTGACCGGCGGGGTGCTGTCGGTGACCGTGCAGCCCTGGGACGTGCGGTTCACCGCTGCTGACTGACCGACTGTTTGCCACGATGGGGTGGTGACCCACGACGACCCGAGCGACGACCTGAGCGACGACCTGAGCCATGTCCGGACCATGTGGGACGACGACCGGGCCTCACGCGGGCTCGGCATGGAGGCGCTGGTCGTCGAGGTCGACCACGCGGTGGTGCGGATGACGGTCACCGACGCCATGGTCAACGGGCACGACATCGCGCACGGCGGCTTCATCTTCGCCCTGGCCGACTCGGCCTTCGCGCTGGCCTGCAACTCCCGCGGGCGGCTCACGGTCGCAGCCGGGGCGGACATCTCGTTCGTCACCGTGGCGCACCGAGGCGACGTCCTCGTGGCGGACGGACGGGTGCGCGCGGCATACGGGCGCAGCGGCATCACCGACGTGACCGTGACCCGCGAGTCCGACGGTGCTCTCATCGCGGAGTTCCGCGGCCGGTCGCGCAGCCTCCCGCCCCGCGCGGGCGATGCCCCGACCTAGGTGTCGGCGCGCGAATGCGGCCTTTGTCCCTAGGGTCCGAGATGGCCGAGACCCGGCACGGAGGGCACGCCCGAGGACGGCGCCCCCGCCAGCCCCGTCACCATCGAGCGCGCCAGGAGCGGCCGCTGAGCCCGCGCCGGCGACGCCGGTGACCCGGCTCCCTGCCCACGTCGTGGTGGCGCGTGGCTGGGAGCCGGGGCCGCGGCATACGGTGTGCGCATGCGCGTCTTGGTCACCGGCGGTGCCGGGTACATCGGGTCCCACACCGTCGTCCAGCTGAGGGCCGCCGGCCACGAGGTCGTCGTCGTCGACAACTTCTCCAACGCCAAGCCCACCGTGGTGCCACGGCTGGAGGCGCTGACCGGTGGGCCGCTGGAGGTGCACGCGTTCGACCTCACCGACCGCGACAAGGTCGAGTCGCTGTTCGCCGAGCGCAAGTTCGACGCGGTCGTGCACTTCGCCGGGCTCAAGGCCGTCGGCGAGAGCGTGGACGTGCCGCTGGAGTACTACCAGACCAACCTCGACTCGACCTTCGCCCTGGTGCGCGCGATGCAGCGGCACGGCTGTTTCCGGCTGGTCTTCTCGTCCTCGGCGACGGTCTACGGCGAGAGCGCGACCCCGCCGTTCACCGAGGACCTGCCGACCTCGGCGACCAACCCCTATGGCTGGACCAAGGTGATGATCGAGCAGGTGCTGCGCGACGTCGCCCGCACGGACGACCGGTGGCGGATCGCGTTGCTGCGCTACTTCAACCCCGTCGGCGCGCACGAGTCGGGCAGCATCGGCGAGGACCCCTCGGGGATCCCCAACAACCTGATGCCGTTCATCGCCCAGGTGGCGGTCGGCAAGCTCGAGAAGCTCGAGGTCTACGGCGACGACTACGACACCCCCGACGGCACCGCGCTGCGCGACTACATCCACGTCGAGGACCTCGCCGCAGGCCACCTGGCGGCGCTGACCAAGCTGGGCTCGACCGACGAGCGGGTGTCGACCTGGAACCTCGGTACCGGGCACGGCACGTCGGTCCTCGAGGTGCTGCGGGCGTTCGAGAAGGCGTGTGGCCACGACCTCCCGCACGAGGTGGTGGGTCGCCGGGCCGGCGACATCGCCGCCTCGTTTGCCGACCCGTCCCGTGCCGAGCGCGAGCTCGGCTGGAAGGCGACGCGCACCATCGACGACATGTGCGCCGACCAGTGGCGCTGGCAGCGCGGCAACCCGCTCGGCTACCCGGACTGAGCGAGCACACCCCCGGGACCTTCGGCCCTGTCGGGACGTCTACTACATGGCGTAGTATATACTACGACATGTAGTAGTCCCATCGACCGCGGAGCCAGGATGGACAACCTCGACCTCGCCCGGTGGCAGTTCGCCATCACCACCGTCTACCACTTCCTGTTCGTCCCGGTGACGATCGGGATGTCGGCGCTCGTGGCCTGGTACCACTCCGCGTGGGTCCGCCGACGGCGGGAGGACGACCTGCGGCTGGCGAAGTTCTTCGGCAAGCTCTTCACGATCAACTTCGCCCTCGGACTGGTGACCGGCATCGTCCAGGAGTTCCAGTTCGGGATGAACTGGTCCGACTACAGCCGGTTCGTGGGCGACATCTTCGGGGCGCCGCTGGCCATCGAGGCACTGTTGGCGTTCTTCCTCGAGTCGACCTTCCTCGGGCTCTGGATCTTCGGCTGGGGCCGGATCCCCGAGAAGCTGCACGCCGCGTGCATGTGGATCGTCCACGTCGGCACGCTGCTGTCGGCCTACTTCATCCTCGCCGCCAACTCGTTCATGCAGAATCCCGTCGGCTACCGCTACAACCCGCAGACCAAGCGGGCCGAGCTGACCGACTTCGTCGCGGTGCTCACCAACAAGGTGCAGCTGGTGACCTTCCCGCACGTGGTGACCGCCGCCTACATGGTCGGCGGGGCGATGGTGATGGCCGTGGCGCTGTGGCACCTGCGGCGTCGGGAGGTCGGCGGGGACGCGGGGATGTACCGCAGGGCCACCCGCCTCGGCGCGGCCGTGGTCCTCGTCGCCGGGCTCGGCGTGGCCGTCACAGGCGACCTCCAGGGCAAGATCATGACCGAGGTCCAGCCGATGAAGATGGCCGCGGCCGAGGCCCTCTATGAGAGCTCGGACGGCAACGCGCCGTTCAGCCTGTTGACCATCGGATCGCTCGACGGCTCCGAGGAGAAGTTCGCGGTCACCGTGCCGGGGGTGCTCAGCTTCCTCGCGACCGGGCACTTCGACGGCAGCGTGCAGGGGATCAACGAGCTGAAGGCCGAGTACGCGCAGAAGTACGGCACCGGCAGCCCGCTCACCGCCGACGCGACCTACACACCGAACATCCCCCTGTCCTACTGGAGCTTCCGGCTGATGATCGGCGTCGGCGTGCTGGCTGCTCTCATCGCACTGCTGGCCCTGTGGACCACCCGCGGCGAGCGCGTCCCCCGGGCGCGCTGGTGGCACTGGGCGATCATGGCCGCCCCCCTGCTGCCGATCTTCGGCAACAGCTTCGGCTGGATCTTCACCGAGGTCGGCCGACAGCCCTGGCTGGTCTTCGGGGTGATGGCGACCAAGACCGGGGTGTCGCCCTCGGTGTCAGCCGGCGAGGTCGTCACGTCGATGGTCGTCTACACGCTGCTCTACGGGCTGCTCGCCGTCGTCGAGGTCAAGCTCTTCCTCACCTACCTGCGGGCCGGCGCGTTGCCCTTCGAGGAGCCCGCGACCCCGGCGACCCACGACGACGACGCTCCCCTCGCGTTCGCCTACTGACCCCCCGACCTACCTGCGTCACTCGGAAGGACCTGCACCGCAATGGAACTCAGCACCGTCTGGTTCGTCATCATCGCCGTCCTGTGGACCGGCTACTTCGTCCTCGAGGGTTTCGACTTCGGCGTGGGCATGCTGCTGCCCGTGCTCGGGAGGGGCGGCGACGCCGAGACCACCGAGAAGCGCCGCCGGGTGCTGATCAACACCATCGGGCCGGTCTGGGACGGCAACGAGGTGTGGGTCCTGACCGCCGGTGGCGCCACCTTCGCGGCGTTCCCGCACTGGTACGCCACGATGTTCAGCGCGTTCTACCTGCCGCTGCTGCTGATCCTCGTCGCCCTCATCGTCCGCAACCTCGGGTTCGACTACCGCGGCAAGCGCGACGACCTGCGCTGGCGGGCGCGCTGGGACAAGGCCATCGTCGTCGGGTCGTTCCTCCCCGCGCTGCTGTGGGGTGTCGCGCTCACCAACGTCGTGCGGGGCCTGCCGATCGACGGCGACAAGGAGTTCACCGGCAACCTCGTCACCCTGCTCAACCCGGTCGCGCTGTTGGGCGGGCTGGTGACCCTCGGGCTGTTCCTCACCCACGGCGCGCTGTTCGTGGCGCTCAAGACCGACGGCCCGATCCGCGGCGACGCCCGCCGCATCGCAACCCGCACCGGTGCCGTCACCGCGGTCCTCGCCGTGGCCCTGCTCGGGATCCTCGGCGCAGCCGACGGCCGCGCCGCCTCGTGGGTGACGACGGTGTTGGCAGCGCTCGCCCTGGTGGGGGCCCTCGCCGCCAACCTCCGCGGGCGCGAGGGGTGGGCGTTCGTCGGCACCTTCGTAACGATCGCGATGGCGGTGGCCACCTACTTCCTGCTGCTCTTCCCCGACGTCATGCCGAGCAGCACCGCCGCGGCCTGGTCGCTGACCACCGCGAACGCGTCCAGCACCCCCTACACGCTGAAGATCATGACCTGGGTCGCCCTCGTCTTCACGCCGATCGTCCTGCTCTACCAGTCGTGGACCTACTGGGTCTTCCGCAAGCGGATCGGCACCCAGCACATCCCCGCGGTGGCGAGCCACTGATGCGTCCGGTCGACCCGGCCCTGCTGCGCGCGGTCCCGCAGGCTCGTCGGCCGCTGGGGGTGCTCGCGGCGGTCGGGGTGGCCCAGGGCGTGGCGACGATCGGCACCGCCTTCGCGCTCTCGTCGCTCGTGGTCGCGGTGGTGCGCGGCGCGCCCGTGGCGTCCGCCGCGGCATACCTCGTCGTCGTGATGGTGGCGCGCGCAGTGCTGTCGTTCGTCGGGGAGACGGTCGCGGCGGCGGCGGGGACCACGGTGAGCAGCGCCCTGCGCGAGCGGCTGCTCGACCGGTGGCTGTCGGCACCGGCGGAGGACCGCCCCGGGTCGGCGGAAGCCGTCACGCTCGCCACCCAGGGCGCCGCCAGCGTGGAGCCGTATGTCGCGCGCTTCCTCCCAGCCCTCGTCACCGCGGCAGTCGTGCCGACCCTTGCGGTGGTGACCCTGGCGTTCGTCGACTGGCTGAGCGCGCTCGTGGTCGTGCTGACGCTGCCACTGCTGCCCGTGTTCGCGGCGCTGATCGGGGCGACCACCCGCGATGCCACCGAACGCCGTTGGGGGGCGCTCGCCGACCTCTCCGGCCACTTCCTCGACGTGGTGCGCGGGCTGCCGACCCTGGTGGCGTACGGACGGGGCGAGCGCCAGGTGCGGACGATCACCGACGTGAGCCAGGGGCACCGGCGCGCCACGATGGCGACGCTGCGACTGGCCTTCCTCAGCTCGGCGGCGCTCGAGCTGCTCGCCACGATCTGCGTGGCCATCGTGGCGGTGACCGTCGGGCTGCGGCTGTCGCACGGGTCGGTCGAGCTCGGCACCGGTTTGCTCGCGATCCTGCTCGCGCCCGAGGCCTACTGGCCGATCCGACGGGTGGGGGCCGAGTTCCACAGCGCCGCCGACGGCGCAGCGGCCCTTGCGTCGGCGCTCCCCCAGGTCTCGCGGGCCCAGCCGGCCGGTCGTGAACAACCGGCCAATCGCCCGGTTTCCGACGGGGCCGAGCCGCCCAGCCCCGGGAAACCGGGCAATTGGCCGAAAACCGTGGTCGTGCAGGGACTCGCCTACAGCTACCCGGGGTCGAGCGATCGGGTGCTGGACGGTGTCGACCTCACCGCGCCGACCGGGCTCACCGTCGTCACCGGACCCTCGGGCTGCGGCAAGTCCACCCTCCTCGAGCTCGTCGCCGGGCTGCGCACGCCGACCGCCGGTGCGGTCCGCGCGCAGTCGACCCACCTGGTGACCCAGCGACCGTTCCTCACGGTCGGCAGCCTCCGCGAGAACCTGACCCTCGGCACCGGCCCGGTCTCCGACGCCGCCATCTGGGCGGCCCTGCGCGAGGTGGGTCTCGACGGGGTGGTCGCCGCCCAGCCCGACGGGCTGCAGACCCCGCTCGGTGATGACGGACGGGGGTTCTCCGCAGGGCAGCGCGCGCGGCTGGTGCTCGCCCGCGCCCGCCTCGCGGACGCCGACGTGCTCCTGCTCGACGAGCCGACGGCCCACCTCGACGACGAGTCGGCCGCCGTCGCCCACCGCGTCATCCTCGACCTGGCGCGGCACCGCTGCGTCGTCGCCGTCACCCACCGCCGGGAGCTGCTGTCCCTGGCCGACCACCACGTCGCCCTGCGCGCGACCGCCGCCGCGCCCGGAGTCCCCGCATGAACCGCCGCTCGCCCCGCATCCTGGCCGCCGGCGCCCTCGGCGCGACCGCGCTCGGCTCCGGCGTCGCGCTCACCGCGACGTCCGGCTGGCTCGTCGTCCGCGCCAGCGAGCGCCCGGTTATCCTCACCCTGCTCACGGCGATCGTGGCCGTCCGCACGTTCGGCATGGCCCGACCGGTCTTCCGCTACTGGGAGCGGTTGCGTTCGCACGACGCCGCTCTCGACGACCTCGCGACCGCCCGCGCCGACCTGTATGCCGCCTTGGTGCCCCTCACGCCCGCCCGGCTCCCGCGGCGCGGCCGGGCCGCCATGCTGGCGGGGGTCGTGGACGACCTGACCGAGCGGGTGGAGGCGCAGGTGCGGGTCACCGTGCCGTTCGTGACGACGGCCCTGGCCGGGCTCGCGACGGTGCTGCTCTGCGCGTGGGTCGAGCCCGCGGCCGGGCTCGTCGTGAGCGGCCTCCTCGTCGTCGCGGCGCTGACCACCCTGCTCGCACGGCTGCTGGAAACCCGGTCGATGGACGCCCTCGTGGCCGCCCGCGACGACGTCGCCCGCGTCACCGAGCTGGTCGCCAGCCAGTCCCTCGACCTGCAGGCCGTCGGCGCCGGAGGCCAGGCGATCGAGTGGGTGCGGGACGCGCAGCGGCGGGTCGCTCGGGCCAGCCGGGTGCAGAGTCGCGGGCGCGCCGTGGCCACGGCCACGCTCCCGCTCGCGACGGCCGTGGCGACCGTGGGTTGCGCCCTCGTGGCTACGCGGACCGACCACAGCGCAGCGGTGTCCGCCCTACTCGTGCTGGCGCCGTTCGCGCTGGCGGAGGTGTTCGGGACCCTGCCCGAGGCAGCCCGCGCGTGGGCTCGCGCGTCAGCAGCCGAGCGGCGGTTGAGCCAGCTGCTCGACGAACGCCCCGGCGTCGCCGCCCCGCCCCACGCCGCCGCCGTGTCGGCTGCACCGGTGATCACCCCCGCCGACCGGAAGGCCGGCACGCACGTCCCGCACCTCCGGCTCCGAGGTGTGGGCGCCTCCTGGGACGGCCGACGGACCGCGCTGCAGGGCGCCGACCTGGCCGTCGCGCCCGGTCAGGTGGTCGCGGTCACTGGTCCGAGCGGCTGCGGCAAGTCGACCCTGCTCGCCGTCCTCGCCCGACAGCTCGACCCGGCGACGGGGAGCTACCTCGTCGACGGCCAGGACGCCCTGGGCCTCCCTGTGGAGCGGGTGCGCGCGCTGTTCGCCGTCGTGGACGACGAGCCGCACGTCTTCGCCACCACGGTGCGCGAGAACCTGCGCCTGGCTCGGCCGGCCGCGCTGGACCAGGACCTCCTCGAGGCGGTCGGTGCAGCCGGGCTGGGGGCCTGGCTCGCGGGACTGCCCGACGGGCTCGACACCCGGCTCGGGGCCAGCGGACGCGGGCTGAGCGGTGGGGAGCGGGCCCGCCTGTCCATCGCGCGGGCGCTGCTCTCGCAGCGGCCGGTCCTGCTCCTCGACGAACCAGTCGCCCACCTCGACCACCCGACGGCACTGGCTGTGATGGCCGATCTGCTGGCCGCCCGCGGCGAGCGCAGTGTCGTGGTGGTGAGCCACCGACCCGAGGGGCTCGCCGAGGCACACGGCATCATGGACCTGACCCGGACCACCGTGGCCCCTCGTGACCCGGTCCCCGATGCCGTGCCGACCCTGCCGTGAGTGGAACGAGGTGCCGATGCCCCGCAAGGCGATGAACACGCTGGGCGACCTCGAACGCGCCGTGATGGAACAGGTCTGGCGCGCTGCCGAGGAACACCGCGCGCCGGTGTCGGTGCGCGAGGTGCACGAGGCGCTGGGCACGAGTCGCAACCTCGCCTACACGACGGTGATGACGGTGATGGGTCGGCTGGCCGAGGCCGGGCTGCTGACCCAGGAGCGCACCGGGCGGGCGTACCGCTATGCGGCCGCCGGCTCCCGCGAGGAGCTGACCGCCTCGACCATGCTCGACCAGCTGCACGGCATGGACACCACCGACAGACGTTCGGCGATGCTGCACTTCCTCGGGGACGCCTCGCCCGAGGAGATCGCCGACCTCAAGGCCGCGCTCGCCGAGGTGGAGGCGCGGCACGGCGACGGCTCGGGGACGAAGGCGCCCTGAGCAGCGCCGCCCTCGCCACGGCGGGACTCGCGGTCCTCGCGCTCGGCCTGACCGGCCCGGCGCCACGGGTCATGGCTCGGCTCAATGGATTTCGCCGCGCGCCACGAGAAGCGCTCCTGGTCTGGCAGGCCGTGTCGCTCGCCGGGGTCGTCGCGGCACTGTCCGTGGCTCCCGCGGCGGCCCTGTCGACCACGCTCCCGCTCTGGGGGCTGCTCCTCGCCCTCCTCTTCAGCGCCGCCATGCTCGCGCGGCTGCTCTGGTCGGGGCACACCATCGGCACACGGCTGCGCGCCCAGCGTCGGGAGCACCGCACCCTCGTCGACGCGTTGGGGACCGACACCGGCGACCACGTGCGCGTGCTCGCCCACCCCACGCCCACGGCATACTGCCTGCCCGGCCTGCGCCGCCGGGTGGTGCTCACCGAGGGCACCCTCGCGGCGCTCCCACCCGACGAGCTGGCCGCCGTGATGGCGCACGAGCGCGCCCACCTGCGGGCCCGGCACGACCTCGTCCTGGAGTTCTTCACGGTGCTGCACCGTGCGGTGCCAGCTCGGCTGCGGGCGGCCGAGGCGCTGCGCGAGGTGCACCTCCTCATCGAGGTGCTGGCCGACCGCGCCGCCCGCCGCGCCGTCGGTCCGGTGCCACTCGCCCGGGCCCTGGTGGCGCTCGCCGCGGGCAGCCACCCGGAGACCACCCTCGGGGCGACCGAGGACCGGGCCACCACCGCAGCGCGGATGCGGCTGCTCACCGAACCAGTCGCCCCACCCTGGCTGCGCACGGCGATGGTGGTGTTTGCACTGGGCGTGCTCGCTGCCCCCGTGGCGCTGCTGGTCGTCACGGTGGGTTGAATGGGGCCATGGCACCCGAGCTCCACGAGAAGCGGCCCTACCGTGTGACCGTCGTGTGCACCGGCAACATCTGCCGGTCACCGATGGGCGAGTTCGTCCTGCGCGAGCGCTTCGAGGAGGCCGGTCTCGGCGACCAGGTGGTCGTCGACTCCGCAGGCACCCACTCGTGGGAGGTGGGCAACCCCGCCGACCCGCGGACCCTGGCGGTGCTGGCCCGCAACGGGCACGACGACTTCGGCGGACGCGACCACGTGGCCCGACGGTTCGAGCGGTCCTGGCTCGACGAGGTGGACCTCGTCCTGGCCGCCGACGCCGGTCACCTTCGGGAGCTGACCAAGCTGGCCCGCACCGACAGCCAGCGCGCCAAGGTGCGGATGTTCCGGTCCTTCGACCCGGACGCGCAGCGCTCGGGCGAGCTCGACATGGACGACCCCTGGTACGGCGACGACTCCGCCTTCGACCAGACCTACGCCGAGGTCGTGGCCGCCGCTGACGGCGTCGTGGACCACGTGCGCCGCGCCCTCGCCGACCGGAATAGTTGAATATCGAACTATTGTTGAGGGGTCATGACGACGAACAGCACGCCCTTCGCCCTGCGGCTCGACTGGGCCCGGAGCCTCTTCGACCACGGCGACTTCAGCGCCGCTGCCACCGCGCTGCGTGAGCTCGTCGACGAGTCCGGCAGCGGTGAGCACCTGCACGGCACGGCCGACCTGCGGCTGCTGCTGGCCCGTGCCTACTTCGGGTCGGCCCAGCTCGGGCGGGCCGAGACCGAGCTGCGACAGCTGGTCGAGGACGCCCCCGACGACGGCTACCTGCACCTGCTCCTCGGACGCACGCTCCAGCGCCAGCGTCGGCACGCCGATGCCCAGCGGCACCTCGCGCTGGCCGAGGTCCTCGGTGACTACGAGCGGCCGGCTGCCTACGGCGCTCCCGCGTCATGACCGACTACGGACAGGACCTGCAGTTCGGGATCTTCCCCAGCCCCGACGCCGCGTCCGCCGACCTCGTGCTCGAGCTCAGCGAGGCGGCGGACGTCGCCGGGCTCGACCTCGTGACCATCCAGGACCACCCCTACCAGGCCAAGCACCTCGACACCTGGACGCTGCTGTCGGTCATCGCGGCCCGCACCACGTCGGTGCGGGTGGCGCCCAACGTCGCGAACCTCCCCCTGCGCCCGCCCGTCGTGCTGGCCCGCAGCGTCGCCACCCTCGACCTGCTCAGCGGTGGACGGGTGGAGCTGGGGCTGGGCACGGGTGCGTTCTTCGACGCGATCGTCGCGGCCGGCGGCACCCGGCTCACGCCCGGCGAGTCCATCAAGTCGCTCACCGAGGCGATCGAGGTCATCCGCGCGGTGTGGGCCGGCGAGGGTGGCCCGACCGTGCGCATCGAGGGCAAGCACCACCGCGTCGTCGGCCTGCACCCCGGCCCGGCACCCGCGCACCCCGTCGAGATCTGGCTGGGGGCGTACAAGCCGCGCATGCTGCGCCTCACCGGCCGGTCCGCGGACGGCTGGCTCCCGAGCATGGGGTATGCCGCGCCGGACACCTTGGGTGGGCTGAACCGGACCATCGACGACGCGGCCGCCAAGGCGGGCCGTGACCCAGCGTCGATCCGCCGGCTCTACAACATCCACGGGCGGTTCGGCTCGGGCGGCGGGATGCTGCAGGGGTCACCGCGCGAGTGGGCCGAGCAGCTCGCCGAGCTCACCCTCACCGAGGGGATGAGCACCTACATCCTCGCCGTCAAGAGCCTTGACCAGGTCCAGCGCTTCGCCCACGAGGTCGCGCCAGCGGTGCGCGAGCTGGTCGACGACGAGCGCGCGAGGCGCGCCGCGGGTACTTCGACGCAGACTGCCGCAGTCGAGGTGCGTGGGCAGGAGGCGGCCCCGGCTGCCGCCACGCGGCATACCACTGAGTCCTTGACCGCTGAGCCTTTGACCGCTGAGTCATTCACCGAAGCCGTTGCGCCGCAAGCGCATTCGGGAGCGGGAGCGCACCTCGTCGAGGTGCACGACGGCCTGCGGGCCGAGCTGACCCGGCTGCGCGACATCGTCGAGCAGGTGGTCGCAGGCGAGGAGCAAGCCCATCGGGCACGCAACGCCATCAACGAGCTGACCATGCGCCAGAACAACTGGACGCTGGGCGCCTACTGCGCGCAGTACTGCCGGTTCGTCACCGGCCACCACGGCCTCGAGGACCGGTCGGTGTTCCCGCACCTGCGCCGCAGCGACCCGGCGCTCACGCCGGTGCTCGACCGCTTGGAGTCGGAGCACCTCGTGATCCACGACGTGCTCGAGCAGCTCGACGAGGCCCTGGTCGGGCTGGTTTCTGGAGCCTCGGGGACCACGGAGCTCAAGCGCGTCGTCGACGTCCTGTCGTCGACCCTCCTCGAGCACCTCGCCTACGAGGAGTCCGAGCTCGTCACCGCGCTCGACCGCCACGGCTTCTACTGAGCCGGTCGCCGGCGGGGTCCGGTCGGTCTCGCACCTGCTCGCGCCGGGAGCCGATCCCCCACTGTCGGTCCGCCGTCCTAGCGTGGACGGAAAGGCTGTGCGCACGACCGACCGAAGGGGACCCCGATGACCATGGAACGCACCTACCCGGCGGGGGTGACCTCCTGGGTCGACCTCGAGGTGGCCGACCTCGAGGCGCTCGACGTCGCCACCCGGTTCTACGGCGACCTGCTCGGCTGGACCTTCCAGCCGGCCACCCGTGACGAGGCACCGTTCCGCTACCTCATCGCCCGGCTGGACGGCCAGGACGCAGCCGGCCTGGGTGGACCGGCGTCACCCGACCGACCGGGTGGCACGGAGTGGACGACCTACATCGCCGTCGACGACACCGACGCGACGGCCGCGGCCGTGGCCCGCGCAGGCGGGCAGGTGCTGCTGCCCCCGGCCGACGCCGGCGAGGGCGGCCGCTCGGCCCTGTGCGCCGACCCCGATGGCCTGCGTTTCGGGCTCTTCCAGGCCAGGCGCAGGCTCGGCGCCCAGGTGACCAACCAGCCGGGCGCCTGGAACTTCAGCGACCTGCACACCGCCGACCCCGACGGCGCCCCTGCCTTCTACACCGCGCTGTTCGACTGGGAGGTCTCGGACCTCGGGTTCGCCCGGATGATCCGGCGCCCCGGCTACGGCGACCACCTCGAGGCGACCGTCGACCCGGGCATCCGCGAGCGCCAGTCGGGCGCGATGGTGCCGCCGGGGTTCGCCGACGCGATCGGCTGGGTCGCCCCGCTCGCGCCCGACGAGGCGGCGCACTGGCACGTCACCTTCTCCGTGGCGGACCGGGACGACGCGGCGGCGACGGCAGAGCGCCTCGGCGGCACGGTCATCCGCAGCTCGACCTCCGACTGGACCCGGGAGGCCGTCGTGGCCGACCCGCTCGGGGCGCAGTTCACCGTCAGCCAGTTCACGCCGCCCGGCTAGACCTTGGTCAGACTTCGCGGCTGGACGTCGCGGTGCCGCTGGTCCACACCGCCGGCGCCGTAGGGGTAGTCGTCCGCGTGCGGCGCGCTCACCTCGCCCAGCCGGTCGAGCTGCTCGGCGGACAGGTCGAGGTCGGCGGCGGCGAGGTTGTCGGTGAGCTGCTCGACGGAGCGGGCCCCGAGGATGACCGAGGTGACGGCTGGCTGGGCACCGACCCACGCGAGCGCGACCTGGGCCGACGTCACCCCCGCCTCGGACGCCACCTCGCCGACCGCGTCGATCACGGCCCAGGTGCGGTCCTGCTGGTTGCGGGGACCCCACGCCTCCATGCCGCGCTCGGGGTCCTCCCCCAGCCGGGACGCACCGGCGGGAGTGGCGTCGCGCTGGTACTTGCCGGTCAGCCAGCCGCCGGCGAGCGGCGACCACGGGAGCAGTCCGAGGCCGCCGTCGAGGCAGGCCGGGACGACCTCGTGCTCGATGTCGCGGACCAGCAGGTTGTACTGCGGCTGCAGCGTGACCGGAGCCGTCCAGCCGTGCTCGCGCGCCACGTGAACGGCCTTGGTGACCTGCCAGCCGAGGTAGTTGGAGAAGCCGTAGTAGGAGATCTTGCCGGCGCTGACGGCTTCGTCGAGGAAGCGCAGCGTCTCCTCCAGCGGCGTCACCGCGTCCCACGCGTGCATCTGGTAGAGGTCGATGTGCTCGACCCCGAGCCGCCGCAACGAGTCGTCGAGGGCGCGGCGCAGGTGGCGGCGCGACAGGCCCAGGTCGTTCGCGCCGTCACCCATGGCGAAGCGGCCCTTGGTGGCGATCACGAGATCCTTGGCGTCGTCCGGGTGGGACGCCAGCCACCGGCCGATGATCTCCTCGGAGACCCCCTTCGAGTAGACGTCGGCGGTGTCGACGAACGTGCCACCGGCCTCGACGTACGCCTCGAGGATCGCGCCGGACGTCGCCTCGTCCGCCTCCGCGCCGAAGGTCATCGTGCCGAGGCACTGGGTGGAGACGACGGTGCCGCTGGAGCCGAGCGTGGTGTATCGCATGGCTCCCACGGTATGCCGCGCGCTGACCCAGCGCGCGGCCGTGCCACGGCCGCCGGTGCCGGCGCCTCGGGCGCCCCGCATCGGGGAGGTGGGCACCCGGCATACCGGTGTCCGGAGGTGGCCCCGCTCTCTGGGAGACTGTGGGTCATGGCTTCGCTTGCTGACGCGACCCCTCCCATTGCGCTGGGCGCCCTCGACGGTCGCTACCGCGGTGCGGTGGCCCCCCTCGTCGACCACCTGTCCGAGCCGGCGCTCAACCGCGAGCGGATCCGGGTCGAGGTGGAGTGGCTGATCTTCCTCACCACCCACCAGGTCGTGCCGGGCGTGCGCGCACTCACCGACGACGAGCAGCGGCAGCTGCGCCAGGTGGTCGACGACTTCGGCGCCGCCGAGATCCAGGAGCTCGCGACGATCGAGCGCGAGACGCAGCACGACGTCAAGGCGGTCGAGTACTTCCTCAAGCGCCGCCTCACCGCCATCGCCCCCGGCGACGAGGACCGCGGGCTGGCCGAGCTGATCCACTTCTGCTGCACCAGCGAGGACATCAACAACCTGTCCTACGCCCTCATGGTCAAGGGCGCGGTCACCGAGGTCTGGCTCCCGCGCGCCACCGCGCTCGTCGAGACCGTTGCGACGATGGCGTCCGACCTGCGCGAGGTGCCGCTGCTGGCGCACACCCACGGGCAGCCGGCCACACCGACCACCATGGGCAAGGAGCTGGCCGTGCTGGCGCACCGGCTCGGCCGCCAGCTGCGGCGGATCGGGGCGGCCGAGTTCCTCGGCAAGCTCAACGGCGCCACCGGCACCTACGGCGCCCACCTCGCCGCAGTGCCGGAGGCCGACTGGCCCGCGCTCAGCCGTGAGTTCGTCGAATCCCTTGGGCTGCAGTGGAATCCGCTCACCACCCAGATCGAGTCGCACGACTGGCAGGCCGAGCTCTACGCCGACCTCGCGCGGTTCAACCGGATCCTGCACAACCTCTGCACCGACGTCTGGACCTACATCTCGCTCGGCTACTTCGCCCAGGTGCGTGGCCAGGGCACGGTGGGGTCGTCGACGATGCCGCACAAGGTGAACCCGATCAGGTTCGAGAACGCCGAGGCCAACCTCGAGGTCAGCAACGCGCTCTTCGACGTGCTCTCCTCGACGCTGGTCAACAGCCGGCTCCAGCGTGACCTCACCGACTCCTCGATGCAGCGCAACATCGGCGTCGCGTTCGGGCACTCGCTGCTGGCGATCGACAACGCCGCCCGCGGCCTGGCCGGCCTGGACGCCGTGCCGTCCGCGATGGCCGCCGACCTCGACGCCAACTGGGAGGTCCTCGGCGAGCCGGTGCAGTCGGCCATGCGCGCGCTCGGCGCCCAGGGCGTCGCCGGGATGGAGAACCCCTACGAGCGGCTCAAGGAGCTCACCCGCGGCCGCCGGATCACCGGCGACGACCTGCGCGAGTTCGTCGCCGGGCTCGGACTGCCCGACGACGTCGCCAAGCGACTGGCCGAGCTGACGCCGCAGAGCTACATCGGCGTCGCGCCCGAGCTGGTCGACTTCCTGGACTGAGCGGCTGGGCTGGGCCCGCTGGGCTGGGCCGGCCCGACTGACGCGTATGCCGCGAGGTGACCACGCGGCATACCTCGCGGGTCACGACGGGGGCACGTGCGACGCTTGGCCCATGGTGGCGTTGGGCTGGGTGGTGTTGGCCTTGGTGTTCCTGGACGAGCTGTTGGCTGCTGCGGCGGCGGGCGTCTGGGGAAACCACGAGAGGGGCGTGCTGCTCGCGGTACTGATGGTGGTCGTCGTGGTCGGGGTCTGGTGGGCGTTCGCGTCGCCGAAAGCGCCACTCGGCGGTCCAGTGATCCGGCCGGTCGCCAAGGTGCTGGTCTTCGGACTGGCCGGACTCGGCCTCTGGGCCGCGGGGCACCACGGGTGGGCGGTGGCGTTCCTGGTCTTCTCGGTGGTGGTGAACGGGCTGGCCCTGCTCCCCTCGGTCCGGGCACTGGTGGCCGAGTCGGAGGCAGCCGGCGCCGGGGACGCCGGCGGGCGGGGCGCGCGCGGACGGGGCTCGGCGTAGCGTCGCCGCCATGGCCGCACGCAAGGCGAAGCTGTCGGACCTCGCGGAGATCGCGCTGTCGCTCCCGGAGGTGGAAGAGGGCACGTCGTGGGGCAACCCGGCCTACGTGGTGCGGAAGAAGTCGTTCCTGCACTTCCGCGAGCCACGGCCCGACGCCATCGACCCGGAGACCGGGGAGCGGATGCAGGACGTCATCATGTTCGCGGTGGGCGACCAGGACGACAAGGAAGCCCTCCTCGGAAGTGGGGGTCCGTGGTTCACGACGCCGCACTTCGACGGCTACAACGCGGTGCTGCTGCGCCAGCGCGACCTGGGACGGCTGACGCGCGCCGAGCTCGCCGAGGTCATCACCGACGCGTGGGCCACGAAGGCGCCGAAGCGGCTGGTCGCGGACTACTTCGGCGACTAAAGGTCTCTCCGCGATCGCCCTCCGCGGGGGCTTTGCGCTGTTTCGCCGCGCCCCGTCGGTCCGCACACCTATGCTGCTCCGGTCATCGAACATCCGGGGGGACGACGTGCACCAGATCCTGACGCGACGCGCGAGCACCGCGCTCCTGACCGTCCTGGCCGTGGTGGGTGGCGTGCTTGCCGGCTCACCGGCCCAGGCGGCCGACCCGCCGAGCCTCACGTCGGTGACCGTCGCTCCCACCACGGTGGCCGCGCCGGGCACGGCGCAGGTCACCTACACCGCGGAGGGTCCGCCGGTGGCGCTGGCCGACGCGGTCTTCGTCGACGACCGTGGGGTCCAGCACAAGGTGGTCCTGACGCCGGGTTCGACCGGCGCCGGCACGCTGACCGTGCCGACGGGTACGGAGACCAGCACGTGGCGGCTCGGCTCGGTGCGCCTGCGCAGCGAGCCCGACCTGATCACCAAGGTCTGCGGCACGTTCTGGGCACTACGCGTCTCAGACTGCACAGTCACCCGCGACCTGTCCGCGGGTGACGTCACCGTGCGGGGGATGACACCGGAGTACGACGCACCGCAGCTCGCCTCGGTGACGGTGTCCCCGGCGGCGCCACTGGTCGTCGGGCCCGAGCGCCAGGCAAACCTCGCATGGACCCTACGGTCCCCGGCTCCCGACCTCGCCTACGTATCGGCCCGCTTCACCAACCGCAGTACCGGGCAGGTGGGCGTCATTCTCGACTCCCGCGATCCGGTGGCACTTGCTGCCGGCAGGTTCGGGGGATGGGTCGCCGGCGGCACCCCGAACGGTCTCTACGACCTGACCAGCTTCATGCTGTGCGACAAGTCCTTCAACTGTGCGGAGTACCACCCCGATGGTTCGGTCACCTTGGCCAGGGGGGCCCGGACGCCGACCGGCGCCCAGCCGACCTTCTCCGGGACCTTCGACGTGAATTCGGACCCGCCGGTGCTGACCTCCATCCGGCTTGCGGCACCCACCGTCCTCGTCGGCAAGCCCGTGGTCGTCTCGTACGCCGTGCAGAATCGGCAGGCGACCCTGGACGGGGTGCGGCTCCTGTACACCTACCAAGGCGACGGTCTGCGCGACGTCGAAGTCCGACGGCTTGACGCACCCCGCACGGGGACCATCAGCCAGGTGATGGACCGGATCGGGCTGTATCACCTGGACTCGATCGTCGTCCACAACGGCTACACCCCCGCCCTTGAGTACCGCTCCGACGGCACGGTGGTGAACCTGAGGTTCAACCAGGTCGTCGGCACGCACCAGTTCGACCTCCGCAGCCTCGACATCCGGGTGATCCCGAAGCCGCCCAAGCTCACCGCGAGGGCGTGGGCGCGCGGCGCCAGGATCGACTTCAACCCCGGCATGGACGACGACATCGGCAACATCACCGGCTACGAGATGGTCGCCGAGCCCGGACACCACGTCTCGCGGGTCACCGGCATCAACCTCTACACGGCATACGTCAAGGGCCTCACGGCCGGCACCAAGTACACCGTGAAGGTCACCTCCCTGAGCGCTGCCGGCCCCGGCCCGGCCACGACGTTCACCGTCACGCCGATGCTGACGTCCAACGTCGTGGGCATCGGCGACCTGAACCGCGACCGGCACGGCGACCTCGTGGCCCTGAGGCGTGACTGGACCCACACCTTCGGCTACTGGGGGAACGGCAAGGGCGGCTTCAGCGGCGGCGTCCGCAACATCGCGGACGTCGTCCCGGGCACTCGCATCCTGCCCGCCGGCGACCTCACCGGTGACGGACAGCCCGACCTGATCGCCGAGCACGTCGGTCGGCTCGAGCTCTATCAGGGCACCAACGGCGGCTTCCTCACCGATCCCACCATCGCGAGCACCGGCTGGTCGTCGATGCGGTTCATCACCGGCGGCGGCGACTTCTCCGGCGACGGACGGGCTGACGTGCTGGGCGTGACCCCCACCGGGGTGCTCAACCTCTATGCCGGCAACGGTCGCGGCAAGGTGGCCACGGGGCGCCAGATCGGGTCCGGGTGGCAGACCATGACGTCGGTGTTCATGACCGCGGACTTCAACGGCGACCGCACCCGCGACATCCTGGCCGTCGACCAGGCCGGGGTTCTGTGGCTCTACCCCGGCAACGGCAAGGGCGGGTTCCGCGGCGTCCGGTCGAAGGTCGGCACCGGCTGGAACACGCTCGGGTCGGTCGGCCCGCTCGGCGACTTCACCGGTGATGGGAAGGCCGACGTCGTCGGCATCACCATGGCGGTGAGTTCCGGCTTTATGCCGGTAACGGCACCGGGCGCGTGTATGCCGGGCGCGTGATCGGGACGGGTTGGCAGCGCTACTTCTGAGCCAGTGACCGGCTCGGGTCCCGCGGGCGGCGCGGGACACGGGGTGGCGCACGGGTGTGGGTAGCGCACGGGTGTGGGCGGCACGGCGCGTGTGAGTGGCGGGCGGCGTGCCCGCCCCACTGTGCCCGCCGCGGGCCAGCACGAGCGCACTGCACTTCTTCGCTGAGAGCGGAATCCGTTGTCCCACAACTGATTTCAGCTGTGGATTACCGGTCACAGCATTCGAACAGGTGTACGATTGAGGTATGTCAGTCAGCCCGGCAGCCGTGCAGCGCGACGAGGAGCAGCGAGCCCTCTGGACGCGCACGGCCGAGGTCGCGGGGCGGCTCAACCGGGCGCAGGGCGAGCTGGTCGACCTGACTGCCGAGCTCATCGACGGCGAGCACTGGGGTGACGGCGGGTTCCGTTCGCCGGAGCACTACCTGGTCGTGCGGGCCGGCCTGTCGCCGGCGCACGCGCGGGACGTGGTCGCGATCGCGAAGCGCCGCCACGAGCTGCCCGCGGCCTCCGAGGCCCTGCGTGACGGGCTGCTGTCCCTCGACCAGACCGCGGTGGTCGCCCACCACGCGCCGGCGTCCCACCAGCGGTCGGCTGCAGAGTTCGCCAGGCACGCCACGGTGCCGCAGCTGCGTCGCGCGCTGAGCCGGCACGCCTTCGCCGCTGCGCCAGCGACGCCCGCCGAGACCGCCGACCCTTCCGCAGACGCCACGGCCGACACCGCTGCGACCGACACCGCCCCGACCGACCCCGCTCCGGCGCCTGGGCTGCCCGGGCAGGACGAGTCGGAGCGTCGGGCCTGCGCCCGGCCTGACCTGTCGATGCACTACGACGTCGACGGCCGGTTCCAGCTGCGCTACAGCGCGCCGGCGCCCGTCGGGGCACTGGTCGAGCAGGCACTCAAGGAAGCCAAGGACGCCCTGTTCCTCGCCGCCGCAGACACCACCGCCCCCGACACCACCGCCTCCGAGACCACCGACGGCGAGCTCGACGGAACGCCCAGCACCACACCCGGCGCCACCCTCGACGCCACCTCCGTGTCGGTGAGGGCTCCGCGTGCGCACGGCATCGCCGCGACGGACCGGCCGACCTACGCGGACGCGCTCGAGGAGCTGGCCCGGCGGTCGTTCTCCTCGGTCACCTCGTCGGGTCGGGCCAGCCACTACCGGGTCTACCTGCACCTGTCGACCGACGGGGCCTGGGTCAACGGCGGCGGAGCCATCCCGCGGCGGCTGCTCGACCGGTTCATCTCCGACGGGGTGGTCCAGCCGGTCTGGGAGACCGAAGGACGACCGGTCAGCGTCGGGCGCTCGATGCGGATCCTGCCGCAGCGGTCCCGTCGGCTGATCGAGGACCGCGACCGCGGTTGCCGGTTCCCCGGCTGCACCGCCACCCGGTTCGTCGAGATCCACCACCTGCACGACTGGGCCGACGGCGGGCCCACCGACGACGACAACCAGGTCAGCCTCTGCCCGTTCCACCACGACGCGGTCGGCCGCGGCGACTACCGGATGACCGGTGACCCGACCCGGCTCGACGGGCTGGTCGTCACCACCCGGCACGGCCTCCCGGTCCGACCCCCGACCGCGGTCGAGCTCGCCGCGCCACCGGGCGGCGACCCACCCCAGCCACGCACAGCCGCGGCATACCAACCACCCACCGGCGAACCCGCCCGCTGGAACGACATCGAGATCCTCCCCGACCATCTAGCCCACTGGGACCGACAGCTCCACCTCGTCAAACCACCCGGCCATGACCCGGGCGCACCCACCGACGCAGATGACCCCCGGTGGCCAATGAGGGACGCGGACGAAGAAGAGGTATTCGCCTGCTACCGCACCTGGGACGACTAGCCGGGAAGCCGAGGGGCAGACCACCGATCGGCTACCTTCCCTGTCGTGGACCTACCCGAGCAGGCCTGGCAGCGAGTCGACTGGCCTTCGGTCCAGGTTGACGGAGTGACCAACGCGGGAGCCAGCTGCACAGCGGTGTGGGGGCACCTCGATGACGGTCGCGTGGTGCTCGCTCTGATGGAGGACGGTGCGTTCGTCCGCGTCGTGGATGTCCCACAGGAGGCGGCCGCCCAGGGTGCGGTCCGAACGGTGCGGTGGGGACTGGCGCCGGTCGGCTCAAGTGAAGTCGAATATCGACTGGTGGGCGTGTGCGGTGCGACAGGGCTCTGGCACTGCGACTGGGGCGGGGAGATCAGGGCAGCCTCCGCCCCACCTGACGAGGTGGGCCACCAGGCCACCCGCCTGTGGCCGGTGGCCGGTGACGAAGACGTCCGGGTGGTCGCCACGTATGGCCCGAGCCAGGAGGTTCGCGTGTTGGGCGGCGGCTTTCCCCTTCGGCTCCTGCCGCAGGTCAATCGGCTCGACGTGCGTGGCAGCGTCGACGACGTGATGTGCGGCTCGCACTCGGGTGTGGTCGCAGTGGCCGGGGACCTGCGGGTCGACGGGGAGCCGGCCACGGCGTCCTTCGCGTGGGCGTGGTCAGGATTCCTCGACCATGGAGAGGAAGGTCGCTACTCGCGCGAGTGGCATGCCCTCCCTGAGCCGTCCGCGGCGGTGCATGTCACCGACATGGGTGACTGGCCGGGCGACGTTCGCTTCGCTGGGTTCCAAGACGGGCATCCGCAGTTCTGGGGCATCGAGGACTTCCCCAACGAGCCAGATGACTTCGACTGCCCCACCGGCAACTGGACCAGCGTCCTGCTCCCGGACTCGACCCAGGAAGTGAGGTCGGTGGTCGTGGCGACCCCCGGCACGTCGTTGCTCGTCGTCGACGAAGGGGCCGATCCACTCCCGCTACCCGCCGGCCAGGTGCAGTCCGTCGCCTTCAACGAGGGATATTGGGGCAGCCCGCAGCTCCACCACGCGGTGGTGGACGGCGTCCTGTACACGCTGGCCACGCCACAGTCGACACCCCACCCGCTCCAGGCGCTGCTCCGGGACCACTTCGACATGCCCTAGACCGGGGACGACGACGCCCCGCGAGCGACCGAGGTCGAGCGGGGCGTACGTCGGGGAGTGCAGGGGTCAGATGGTGACCTTGCCGTCGGGGGTGTCGAAGGTGACCGCGAGCAGACCGGGGGTGCCGCGCGGGGCGACGAAGGTGAAGTCGATGACCGAAGAGGTCTCGTCGGGCGGCAGGCCCAGCCAGTCACGCACCCGGGCCGGGTCGCCGGCGATCTGCAGGCTGTCGATCGTGACCGTCGTCATGGCCGCGGTCGACGGGTGCAGCGAGGCGTCCTCCCACTGCACGAAGTAGGGCAGCTGCGGGTCGGACATCAGCCCCTTGATGCCCAGCTGGCGCCAGCGCAGCTCGACGCCGTCGGGACGGTACCGGTTGCCGGGGACCGCTTCCCGACCGATGCGGGTCTCAAGTGGCGTGAGGTCGTCGACGGCGACGCACCAGCCGAGCCAGCCGCCGCCGGCCTCGGACCGGGCGCGGACGGCCTGCCCGAACGGCGCCTTGTCGGACGCCGGGTGGTCGAGCACCTCGACGACCTCGACGTAGCGCTCGTGCGCCAACGGGAGGATCACGTTGCGCGTGCCGAACCGCGGGTGGATGCCCCCATCGACCGGGTCGACCCCGATCAGCTTGGCGAGGCGCTCCGCGGTCGCCTGCAGTCCGTCGTGCTCTGCCGCATACGAAACGTGGTCAACTCGCATACCCGACATCGTGACATACGTCAGGGAGTGCTCCTGACACGGGTGTGGTCAGTGAGGCTTCAGTGAGCCGGGGCGGGGGCGGCGGCTCCCCGCTGACGCACCGCCTCGTAGATCACGATGGCGGCGGAGGTGGCCACGTTGAGCGAGTTCGCCTTGCCCACCATCGGGATCCGCACCTTGTATGCCGCGTGCGCCAGCACCTCGTCCGTCAGCCCGTACTTCTCGGCCCCCACCGCGATGGCCACCGGGCCGGTGTAGTCGACGTCGGTGTGCAGCAGGTCGGTGTCCGGGGTGGTGGCGACGAGGGCGATGCCGTGCGCATCCAGCCAGACGAGGGTGTCGGCCGTCGAGTCGCTCGCGACCGGCACGCTGAAGACGGTCCCCTTGGAGGCGCGGACGAGGTTCGGGTTGCCCCAGTCGGTGACCGGGTCGGCCGCGACCACCGCCTCGGCACCGGCCGCATCGGCGGTGCGCAGCATGGCCCCGAGGTTGCCCGGCTTCTCCACGCCCTGGCAGAGGACGGTCAGGGCGCTCGGCCCGACGGTCAGCTCGCTGCACGACCGCACGACCGAGGGCACCACGGCGATGAACCCGTCCGGCCCCTCGCGGTACGCGGCCCGCTCGAACGCGGTCCGCGACACCTGCACGGTCTCCACCCCGTCGCGACGCACCTCGTCGACCACCCGCTCCTGGCTCGTCGGGTCGAGCATCAGCTCGGGGCAGTAGTAGAGCGCCTCGGGGAGCACCCCGGCCCCCAGCGCGAGGCTGAGCTCCTCGAACCCCTCGATCAGCGTGCGGCCGGTCTCCTCACGGGTACGCCGCCGGCGCAGCGCGGCGAGCGCCTTGAGGCGCGGGTTCGACGGCGAGGTGATGATCAGGTCAGCCATGGCGTGGCCAGTCTGTCAGTCACTGCTGGGCCATGCGGCACACTGTCCGCCATGAGCCAACCCGCTGTCACCGAGCGCTACTCGCTGAGCCAGAAGATCACGATGATGGTCAACCGCTACGAGATCCGGGCGGTCGACGCGTCCGGGGTCGAGGGGCCGGTGATCGCGGTCGCCCAGCAGAAGCGGATGGCGTTCAAGGAGCAGGTCACGTTCTACGCGGACGAGGCGCGCACCCAGCCGGTCTTCTCGTTCAAGGCCCGCACCCGGATGGACCTCGGCGCCACCTACGACGTCTTCGACGCGACCGGGGCGCCGATCGGGTGGTTCCGCAAGGACTTCGGCAAGTCGCTGCTGCGCTCGTCCTGGCACCTGGGCACCCCGGACGGGCTTGAGGCGTTCGGCACCGAGCGCAACCAGAACATCGCGATCCTGCGCCGGGTCTGGGACTTCATCCCGGTCGTCGGAGACATCCCGCTGCCGTTCCTCTTCCACTTCGACTTCACCACCGCGGACGGCAGCATCGTCCTGTCGTCGGAGCGCAAGCGGAGCCTGCGCGACCGCTACGACATCCACATGCCCCAGGCGAGCAACGGGTGGCAGCTCGACTGGCGGGTCGGTCTGGGCATGGCGGTCGCGCTGGACGCGCTCCAGTCACGCTGACCCTTCGACGCGCGCGCGGTGCCGCGCGGTCAGCTCGGTGAACCCGTCGAGCAGGTCGCGCAGCCGGTCCAGCTCGGCGATGGTGAACGACGCGAAGGCCTGCTGACCCTCGGTGACCATCGGACCGTACGCCTCCCAGGTGCGTCGGGCCCCCTCCTCGGTCATCGCCACCAGGACCTGCCGCCGGTCGGTCTCGCTCGGCTGCCGCTGGACGAACCCCTTGACCACGAGCCGGTCGATGAGCGCCGTGGTGGCTGCCGGCCGCAGCCCGGTCGCGGCGCTCAGCTCACCGGCCGTGCGGGGGCCTTCGCTGAGGATGTCGAGGCACCGCATGTCGGCCGGACCGAGCCCGAGCGCCCGGCCCACCGCGTCGTCGAACGACTGGACGCTGCGCTGGTAGCGCTGCATCGCCCTGCCGGCCTGCTCGATGGCTGCTTGACGGGTCCGCGCCACGCGTGCAATCCTTTCGATTATCGAACTATCCGATTGTCGTAAGAAAGGTTATCACCGTGAAGGCTGTCGTCGTCGGAGGTGGAGTGGCCGGACCCGCCACCGCCATGGCCCTCCAGCAAGTCGGCATCGAGGCCGTCGTCCTCGAGGCCCGGGACCGCGCCGCCACGGAGGCGGGCTCCTACCTCACCATCGCGCCCAACGGCCTCGACGCCCTGGCCGCGATCGGCTGCCTCGACCTCGTGCGGGACCTCGGCTTCCCCTCGCGCCGCAACACCATGCTGGGGGCGACGGGGCGGCGGCTCGGCTCGATCACTCTCGGCACCCCCTTGGCCGACGGCACGCCCGCGCTCACGATGAAGCGGCCCCACCTCACCCGCGCGCTGATGGACGAGGCCGCGCGGCGCGGCATCGAGGTCAGGTATGCCGCCAAGGTCACCTCCGTGCGCACCGAAGGGCAGCGTGCGGTCGCCGTCCTCGAGGACGGGAACACGGTCGAGGGCGACCTGCTCGTGGGGGCATCAGGCGTGCACTCGGCAGTCCGGACCGCGGTCGACCCAGGGGCCCCTGCGGCGCGCTACGTCGGGCTGACCAACTTCGGCGGCATCACCCGCAACACCGACCTCGCGCAGGACCTGCCCGGCGACGGCTGGCAGTTCACCTTCGGCCGGCACGCCTTCGTCGGGCTCCACCGCACCCCGACCGACGACGTGGTGTGGTTCGTGAACGTGCCCGAGGCGCAGATCAGCCGGACGCAGCGCGCCGACACCTCGCTGGACCAGTGGCGAGCCCGGCTCGCGGACCTGGTCGCCGATGACGCGGGACCGGCCCGGGCGCTGATCGAGTCGGGAGAGCTGGAGCTGGCCGGCGACAACACCTACGACCTCGGCCACGTGGCGACCTGGCACCGCGGCCGCCTCGTGCTGGTCGGGGACGCCGCGCACGCGCCGTCGCCCAGCTCGGGCCAAGGGGTGTCGCTCGCCCTGGAGGACGCCGTCGTGCTCGCCGGCTGCCTCGCCACGGCCGCGTCCCACGGCACCGGGGTGCCCGCGGCATACGACTCCTTCGTCGCCGCTCGCCGCAGGAGAGCGGAGAAGGTGGTCGCCGTCGGCGCCCGCTCGAGCAGCTCCAAGATCCCGGGCAGGATCGGTCGGGTGCCGATGGAGGCGATGCTGCGGGTCGTCTTCCGGCACCTGGTGACCGACCGGGCGCAGGACTGGATCACCGGCTACCGGGTCAGCCAGAGCCCTGCCGGCCGCGTGGTCACAGCAGGGAGCGGAGCACCGGCACCAGACCGTCCTCGTCGACCGTGAGGGTCACCTCGTCGGCGACCTCCTTCACCGAGTCGGGCGCGTTGCCCATCGCCACTCCGCGCGCCGCCCAGTGCAACATCTCCACGTCGTTGCGCTGGTCGCCGACGGCGAGGGTGTACTGCGGCTCGACCTCCAGCCGGCGGCGCAGGAGCTCCAGGGCCGAACCCTTGGACACGCCTTCGGGGTTGAGGTCGAGCCAGGCCGAGAAGCCGACCGCGTAGTTCACGCCGTGCAGGCCGATCCGTTCGGTGAGCGCGAGGAAGTCCTCCGCGGTGCCGTTCGGCGCGCGGAAGGTCACGCGCGTCACCGGGTCGGCGACCAGCTCGTCCCACGGCACGACCCGCAGCTCGCCCTGGAGCTCGCCGTCGGGGAACGGCGCGCTCAGCTTGAACCCGACCCCCAGCTCCTCCACCGCGACGACCGCATCCGGCCACTCGTGGCGGAGCAGGTTGAGGGCGGGAGCAGGGTCGAACGTGACTGCGTCGATGATGCGGAAACCGTTGTCCTCCCTGGCGTCCAGCTCGATCGTCACCGCCCCGTTGGAGCACACGGCATACCCGCTCTCGATGCCGAGCTCGGCCATGATGGTGGTCGTCGCCACGATCGACCGTCCGGTGGCGATGATCACGTGGTGACCGGCCGCGAGCACGTCGTGCACGACGTCGCGCACGGCGGGTGACAGCTCGCCGGCGTGGTTGATCGTCGTGCCGTCGACGTCGAGCGCGACGAGGTGGGGCGTACCCGCCTGGGACCACGCCTTCTGGGGACGTGTCATGCCGCGAGCCCGGGGTTCATGGGACGAGCCTAGGGAAGCCGGACGTGCTGTGGACCGAGGTCCGCGATGCGACGCGCGCCGAGCAGTGCCATCGTGCGGCGGACCTCGGTGCTGAGGATCTGGGCGGCGCGCTCGACCCCGGCTTCGCCACCGGCCATCAGGCCGTAGAGGTAGGCGCGACCGACGAGCACCGAACTGGCGCCGAGGGCCATGGCGGCGACGACGTCCGACCCCGACATCACCCCGGTGTCGACCATCACCTCCGGCCCGTCGCCGAGCGCGTCGCGCACGTCGGGCACCAGGCGGACCGGCACCGGCGCCTTGTCGAGCTGCCGTCCGCCGTGGTTCGACAGCACGATCGCGTCGGCGCCGGCCTCGAACATCCGCCGTGCGTCGTCGACGGTCTGGATGCCCTTGACGATGAGTGGGCCGTCCCAGGTGGTGCGCACCCAGTCGAGGTCCTTCAGTGTCATGGTCGGGTCGAAGAGCGCGTTCATCATCTCGGCGACGGTGCCGTCCCAGCGGTCGAGGCTGGCGAACCGCAGTGGCTCGGTGGTGAGGAAGTTGACCCACCAGCTCGGGTGCATCGCCCCGTCGAGCACGGTCCGGGCCGAGAGCGCGGGCGGGATGTTGAAGCCGTTGCGCACATCGCGCAGCCGCACGCCCGCCACCGGCACGTCGACGGTGAGGATGAGTGCCTCGAAGCCGGCCGCCTTCGCCCGGGCCATCAGGTCCTCGGCCGGACCGTGGTCGCGCCAGACGTAGAGCTGGAACCACTTGCGCGCACCCGGCGACGCCGCGGCCAGGCCCTCGACGTCGGTGGTGCCGAGGGTCGAGAGGCCGTAGGGGATACCGACCCGCTCGGCCACGCGGACCACGGCGCGCTCGCCCTCGTGGTGCATCATCCGGGTGAAGCCCGTCGGCCCGAACCCGAACGGTTGGGCCGACGGCTTCCCCAGGACGGTCGTGGTGGTGTCGATGTCGCCGACGTCCTGCAGCACCGAGGGCTGGAAGGTCAGGTCGCGGAAGGTCGCCCGGGCGCGCTGGAGGCTCAGCTCCGACTCGGCCGCGCCGTCCGTGTAGTCGAACACCGACCGCGGGGTGCGGCGCCTGGCCACCTCCCGCAGGTCGGCGATCGTGAGCGCCGCCGCCAGCCGTCGCTTCTTCGCGTTGAGCTCGACCGGCTTGGGTCGCAGCAGCGGCTTGAGCTCGGACCACTTGGGCAGCTGGCGATCGCTCACCTCACCGACGCTACCCGTGTTCGGTCAGACCGGCTTGAGGACCTCGAGGCCCAGGAACGGCTGCAGCGCCTTGGGCACGATGACCGAGCCGTCGGCCTGTTGGTGGTTCTCGAGGATGGCCACCATCCACCGGGTCGTCGCGAGGGTGCCGTTGAGCGTGGCGACGGCGCGGGTGCCCTGGCCGTTCGGGTCGCGCTCGCGGGTGTTGAGCCGCCGGGCCTGGTAGGTCGTGCAGTTGGAGGTGGAGGTGAGCTCGCGGTAGCGGCCCTGGGTCGGGACCCACGCCTCGCAGTCGAACTTGCGCGCCGCCGGGCCACCGAGGTCGCCGGCCGCCGTGTCGATGATGCGGTAGGGCACCTCGATCTTGGCCAGCATCTCCTTCTCCCAGCCCAGCAGCCGCTGGTGCTCGGCAGCCGCGTCCTCGACCCGGCAGTAGGTGAACATCTCGACCTTGTGGAACTGGTGGACCCGGATGATGCCGCGGGTGTCCTTGCCGTGCGACCCGGCCTCACGGCGGTAGCAGGCCGACCACCCGGCATACCGCTTCGGTCCCGCGGACAGGTCGAGGATCTCGTCGGCGTGGTAGCCCGCGAGCGCCACCTCGGAGGTGCCGGTGAGGAACAGGTCGTCGGCCTCGAGGCGGTAGACCTCGTCGGCGTGCTTGTCGATGAACCCGGCCCCGGCCATCACGTCGGTCTTGACCAGCGTGGGCGTGATCATCGGAGTGAACCCGTGCTCGACGGCCTGCGCGATGCCCATGTTGAGCAGCGCGAGCTCGAGCCGGGCACCGACCCCGGTGAGGAAGTAGAAGCGCGAGCCGCCGACCTTGGCGCCGCGCTCCATGTCGATGGCGGCCAGCGCCTCCCCGAGCGCGAGGTGGTCGCGCGGCTCGAAGTCGAACTCCGGCACCGACCCCACGGTCTCGAGCACCGTGTAGTCGTCCTCGCCACCGGTCGGGACGCCCTCCTCGACGATGTTGCCGATCTGGCGGATCAGCCCGCCGAGCTCGGCCTGCGCGGTGTCGGCATCGGCCTGCAGCTGCTTGACCCGGGCGGACAGGTCCTTGGTCTGGGCGAGCAGGGCCTGCTTCTGGTCACCCTGGGCCTGCGCGACCTGCTTGCCCATCGACTTCTGCTGCGCCCGCAGCTGCTCGAACTCGGTGAGGGAGGAGCGGTGCGTCTGCTCGGCAGCGAGGATCGCGTCGACGATCCCCTCGTCCTCACCACGGGCGCGCTGGCTGGCGCGGACGCGGTCGGGGTCCTCACGCAGGAGCTTGATGTCGATCACCGGGTCAGCCTATCGAGCGATGAAGCGGCCACTGGGCGCGGTCGCAGGTCACAATGCCTGCATGCTCACGCGGCGGTACCTGCTGACGGTGGCGCCCCTCGGCGTCGCCGCGGCCTGCGCCGGGGAGCCGGCCGCCGGGAACCCGCCGGCGGCGACCGGGGCGGTCACCTCCGGCACCACGACGCCGACGAGCACCAGCCCCACGACGGCCACCACCACGACAGCCACCCCGACGTCCAAGGCCACCACGACCCGGGCCCCCAGCAGGCCCACCCGCGCCGCGGCCAGCCTCGACGACCTGCGCGAGGAGCTGTCGGCGTTGTCCCGCAGGTACGGCGTGGACCTCGGCATCGCCGCCACCGAGCGACGGTCGGGGCGCAGCTTCACGTGGGGCGCCGACACCACGATCGAGACGGCGAGCATCGCCAAGGCCGACATCCTGGCCACCCTGCTGCTCCAGCTGCAGGACCGGGGCGCGCGTCCGTCGTCGAGCCAGCTCGCCGTCGCCGACGCGATGATCCGGCGCAGCGACCACGAGTCGGCGTGGACCCTCTTCCGCCAGGTCGGCCTGGCGTCGGGGATGTCGGCCGCCAACCAGCGCTTCGGGCTGCGCAGCACCCAGTGCTTCGACTACAGCTGGGGGCTGACCCGCACCTCGGCCCGCGACCAGCTGCGGTTGGTGGGTGCGATCAGCGGGGCGGGGACGAGCTCCTCGCCGCTCGACGCTCACTCGGGGACCGTGCTGCTCGACCTCATGGAGGACGTGGTCGCCGAGCAGAAATGGGGGGTCAGCGCGGCGGCCCACGGCACCGAGCGGGTCTGCCTCAAGAACGGCTGGCTGCCCCGGACGACCCTCGGCAAGCGCTGGATCATCAACAGCATCGGCCGGATCACCAGCAGCTCGCTCGACCTGCGGCTGGCGATCCTCAGCCAGCGGCACCCCAGCCAGGGACAGGGCATCGACGTCGTGGAGCAGGCGGCCGCCCTCACCCGCCGCCACCTCGCGGTCTGACCGACCCGCTGACCAGCCCCTGAAACACGTTGCCCGGGAGGGTTTCGGGACGCGATCCTTGCGGTATGCCGTCCACGCCCACCCTCGCGTCGTTCGCCCTCGCGGCGACCGCCCTCATCCTGCTGCCCGGTCCGGCGATGCTGTTCCTCATCTCGCGGGGCATCGGCCAGGGCAGCCGCCGGCTGGCCGTCGCCTCGATGGCCGGCATCGAGACCGCGACAGCGGTGATGGTGGTCGCGACGGCGTTCGGCCTGTCCGCGGTGATCAGCTCCTCGGTCCTGGCCTTCTCGATCGTGAAGTACGCCGGCGCGGCATACCTCGTCTGGTTGGCGATCAGGGAGTTCCGCAGCAAGGGGCACTTCGCCCTCGACCGCGCGCCCGTCACGCACTCCCGGCGCGCCTTCGGTGACGCCTTCCTCGTGGGCATCTCCAACCCCAAGACGGCGGTCTTCTTCGTCGCGTTCTTCCCGCAGTTCCTGCACCGCGAGTCCGGGCCGATCTGGTCGCAGGTGCTGGTGCTGGGTGCGATCTTCGTCGCGATCGGCGCGGTCTTCGACAGCGTCTACGCGCTCAGTGCGGGGTCGATCGGCCAGTGGCTGGCCCGGCACCCGCGCGCGGTCCGGCGGCAGAAGTACGTGTCGGGGAGCATCTTCCTCGTCATGGGCGGCGCCGCGGCGCTGACGGGACATCCTCACAAAGCCTGACCGGCCGCGGGTATGCCGCCTGCACCAGTCAGGCGCGGACGTCCACCAGGTGGTGCGCGAGGTCGTGCAGGAAGTACTGCCCCAGCGACAGCACGGTGAACTCGGACCCGTCGCTGCGCAGACCGGTGCGGCCCCACTGGTCGGCGCGCACCCCGGCGAACCGGTCCGCCACCACGGCGGCCGCCTCCTGCAGCTGGGGGCCGACCACCGCCGGGTCCTGCTCGCCGTAGCGGTCCGCCACCGCCGTCTCGTCCTGGTCCCAGTTGGCGAACCGCGGTCCGTCCTCGTCGAGGATCAGCCTGAGCCGGCCGTCGAAGACGAGGCAGACGTCGCGCACGTGGCAGGCGTACTCCAGGGGTGACCACACGTCCGGCGCCGGGCGCTGCGCGGCGTCCGGCCTGGCGAGCACCGCAGCCCAGGGCGCCGTCGACGCGAGGGTGGTCGCGGCGATCTCCGCCGCTGCCACCGTGCGGGCGTCGAACCCGCAGTCGGGGCACGGGCGCTGGAGGGTCCAGGTCCAGTCCTTGGTGTCCGGGACGATCGGGTCGCCGGGTTCTGCGTGCTGGTCGGCCATGGCGACCACGGTAGGTGGCGACGCCCCGCCCGCCGAGGGGCAGCGGCGCCACTCACCCACAACTTTCGGCCAATTGCCCGAAAGCCAGCGGCCGAAGCGGCCGACCGACCCACGGAATCGGCCAATTGGCCGGGAGCCTGGGCACCGGGCAGGCGCTCTGACCTGTGCGGATGCCACCGCTGCCGTGGGGTAGCGTCGGCCCGTGCTTCGCGAACATTCCGGCTGGGTCGCCCTCGGGGCGATCGTGCTCGTCGTCATCCTCGCCCTCGGCATCGCCGGGTGGGCCGGGATGCGCGTGCGCACCGTCGGAGGTGCCCACCGTGGCCGCCGGTGGGGGCGCCGCCCGCACCGCAACGACTTCCGCCCGGAGGGCACCGTGTCCGACTCCCCCACCCGTCGCGCCGCGATCATCGTCAACCCCACGAAGTTCGACGACGTGGCGGCGGTGCGCCGGCGGATCACCGAGCAGTCGGCCAAGCACGGCTGGGCCGAGCCCCTCTTCATCCTCACCACCGAGCGCGACCCCGGCACCGGCCAGGCCAAGCAGGCCCTCGACAAGGGCGTCGACCTGGTCTGCCCCCTCGGCGGTGACGGCACGGTGCGCGCGGTCGCGGAGGCGATGGTCGGCAGCGAGGTGCCGATGGGGCTGCTGCCCGGTGGCACCGGCAACCTGCTCGCCCGCAACCTCGACCTCCCGGTCGACGACCTGGACGACGCGCTCCGGGTGGCCCTGACCGGTCAGAACAAGCGCGTCGACGTCGGGCGCCTGACCATGGACACCTCCGGGGAGGACCAGACCCCCGCCGAGCACGTCTTCCTCGTCATGGCCGGGCTCGGCTTCGACGCGGCGATCATGGCCGACGCCCCGGAGAAGCTGAAGGCCAAGGTCGGCCCCGCGGCATACGTCGTCTCCGGCACCCGCAACCTGCGCGGCCCGCAGTTCAAGGTGCGGGTCAAGGTCGAGGAGCAGGAGGAGTTCAGCCGCCGCGCGCGCACCGTGGTCATCGGCAACTGCGGCAAGCTGCTCGGTGGCCTGGTCCTCATGCCCGAGGCCGAGGTCGACGACGGCCAGCTCGACATGGTCATCCTCTCCCCCAAGGGCGTCGCCGGCTGGGCCGCCGTCGCGGCCCGCCTGGCCACGCGCAAGCGCAAGGGGCACCAGATCGTCGACCACTACACGAGTCCCTCGATGAAGATCCGCGCCGACCGCCCGCAGGAGGTCCAGATCGACGGCGACACCCTCGGCAAGGCCCGCGCCATCTCCGCCGAGGTGGTCCCCGGAGCCCTCGTCGTGCGGGTGGGGTCGGTCGACTGATGGCCGTCGGGACCGCGTCACCCGCGGTGTCCCGCGCCGCGCGGCTGGCGCGTGGGGCGGTGGCGATGGTGCTGTTCGTGGTGCCCGTGCTGCTGCTCGGGTTCGCGGTGCGGCAGAAGTTCGACCCGCTGATCCGGCTCGACAACGACCTGATCCGGAGCGCGACGGACTTCACCCGCGAGCACGGCATCGGCGACACGCTGGTCGCGCTCCAGGGGATCAGCCAGCCGTTCCTGCTCTACCTCCTGGCCACCGGGCTGTGCCTGTGGGCCTGGCTCGCCAAGGACCTGCGCAGCCGGGCCCTGTGGGCGTTCGTCACCATGATGGTCGCGTGGAACGTCGGCCTGCTGGCCAAGGTCCTGGTCCACCGGGCCCGGCCGGTGGTCGAGGACCCGATCTCGCACTCACCCGGTTTCTCGTTCCCGTCGGGGCACGCGTTCAACGTCGCGGTCGTCGTCACCGTGGTCGTCTTCCTGC
Source organism: Phycicoccus sp. Soil802 (assembly GCF_001429605.1). GTDB lineage: Bacteria > Actinomycetota > Actinomycetes > Actinomycetales > Dermatophilaceae > Pedococcus. The sequence goes on along the minus strand of NZ_LMSS01000003.1, from coordinate 1,329 downwards.
TCTGGCCGCTGCTGTCCACCCTCGGCCACCGGGTCTCGGTCGTGCTCGCAGCGGTGTTTGCGCTGGTCGTGGGCCTGGACCGGATCTTTCTCGGTGTGCACTTCCCGTCCGACGTGTTGGCGGGCTATGTCCTCGGCGTGGGCATTACGTTCTCCTCATGGCTCGGATTCATCGGCAAGACGTCAGCGACCTCCTCGTCAGGGCCGTCGCACCCGGCGTAGTCCTCTTCGGGGTGCTCGCCGGCCTCGGCCTGCTCCTCAACGGTCCGCTCGACGCCGTGGACGACGCGGAGGACAAGGTCACCGACGCGTTCAACCGGAACCGCACCGACTTCTGGGACCCGATCAGCTGGGTCTTCTCGCGGTTCGGCAACACCGAGGTCGTGATCGGGGTCTGCCTCATCGCCGTCGCGATCATCTGGTGGCGCACCCGAGAGTGGCGCTGGTCCGTGGTGCCGCTCATCGCGATCTCGTTGCAGGCGACCATCTTCCTGTTCCTGACCCTGGTGGTCGGGCGACAGCGCCCGCCGGCGATCCCGATGGACGCCTCACCCCCGACCTCGAGCTACCCGAGTGGGCACACGGGCGCGGCGACGGCCCTCTACTTCTCGCTGTTGATGATGGCCTCGGCCAGCATCGAGCGGCCCTGGCTGCGGCGGCTGCTCATGACCGCGTGCGCCGTCATCCCGTTCCTCGTGGGGATCGCCCGGCTCTACCGCGGCGCCCACCACATCTCCGACGTGCTGGCCGGCATGCTCAACGGCCTGGTCTGCGCCGTCCTCGCCTACCAGTGGTACCGCCATCGCGCCGCTCAGGAGAAGAGCGTCTGACCCCAGTGCTCGTCAGGCCCCAGTCCCGGCGGGCAGGCGAAGATCGCCGAGCCGGTGTGCTCGATGTACTCGTTGAGACCGTCCTTGGCCGCCAGTGACCGCTGCATCGGCACGAACTGCTGGTGGGCGTCGCGCATGAAGCCGATGAAGAACAGCCCTGCGTCGAGGTGCCCGACTCCGTCCGAGCCGTCGGTGAAGTTGTAGCCACGGCGCAGGATGCGTATGCCGTTCAGCCGGCTCTCGTGCGCGAGCGCCACGTGGGCGTCGACCGGGATCGCGGGCTTGCCGTCGGCACCCAGCTTCCCGAAGTCGAGGCGGTCGAACTCGGCCTGCTGACCTAGCTGTACTGACCGGAGAGGTTGGTCAAGCGGGTGATGGGTGGCTTGTTCCCGCAGGCGGTGTGGGGTCGGTGGTGGTTGTACTCGTGGATCCATGCTGGCAGCGCGGCCCTGCGTTCGCTCTCTGAGGCATAGCCTCACCATCTCGCTGCACGAGTCGGG
>NZ_LMSS01000002.1 GCF_001429605.1 Phycicoccus sp. Soil802 | reverse complement strand
AGGTGCAGGTCAGGCTCGCACCCGGCGCGAGGTCACCGGTGGGGCAGGTCACCGTGACGGCCGGACCGGCCGGGGCGACGAGCTGGTCCGCCACCGTGATGTTGTGCAGGGTCACGGTGCCGGTGTTCTTCACCACGAAGCTGAAGGTGATCTGGTCACCGACGCCGGCCTTGGCGTCATTGTTCGCATCCGTGGTCAGGGCCGCGGACTTCACCAGCGACAAGCCGGTCGACGTCGGGGTCGGAGTCGTCGTCTGGGACTGGTTCGACGGCACATCCGTCCCACCAGGCGTCAGGCCGTGCGCGGTCGCGGTGTTGGCCACCGACCCGGCGTCGACGTCGGCCTGCGTCACCGTGTAGGCGCTGGAGGTGCAGGTCAGGCTCGCACCCGGCGCGAGGTCACCGGTGGGGCAGGTCACCGTGACGGCCGGACCGGCCGGGGCGACGAGCTGGTCCGCCACCGTGATGTTGTGCAGGGTCACGGTGCCGGTGTTCTTCACCACGAAGCTGAACGTGATCTCGTCAGCCACGCCGGCCTTGCCATCGTTGTTCGCATCCGTGGTCAGGGCCGCGGACTTCACCAACGTCAGACCCGTCGAGGTGGGCGTCGGCGTCGTCGTGCCGGACGGGTTCGACGGCACATCCGTCCCACCAGGCGTCAGGCCATGGGCGGTCGCGGTGTTGGCCACCGACCCGGCATCCACATCAGCCTGCGTCACCGTGTAGGCGCTGGAGGTGCAGGTCAGGCTGGCGCCGGGGGCCAGGTCGCCGGTGGGGCAGGTGACCGTCACCGAAGGACCCGCTGGGGCGACCAGCTGGTCCGCCACCGTCACGTTGTGCAGCGTGATCGTGCCGGTGTTCTTCACCACGAAGCTGAACGTGATCCGGTCAGCCACGCCGGCCTTGCCATCGTTGTTCGCATCCGTGGTCAGAGCCGCGGACTTCACCAACGTCAGACCCGTCGAGGTGGGCGTCGGCGTCGTCGTGCCGGACGGGTTCGACGGCACGTCCGTGCCACCCGGGGTCAGGCCATGGGCGGTCGCGGTGTTCGCCACCGAACCAGCGTCGACGTCAGACTGGGTCACCGTGTAGGCCGAGCTGGTGCACGTGACCGAGGCGCCCGGGGCCAGGTTCCCCGACGGGCAGGTCACCGTCACCGCGGGACCGGCCGGGGCGACCAGCTGGTCCGCGACGGTGATGTTGTGCAACGTGATCGTGCCGGTGTTCTTCACGAGGAACGAGAACGTGATCCGGTCACCCACCCCGGCCTTGCCGTCGTTGTTCGCATCCGTGGTCAGAGCCGCGGACTTCACCAGGGACAGGCCCGTGCCTGTCGGGGTCGGGGTGGTGGTGCCCGAGGGGTTAGACGGCACGTCAGTGCCACCCGGGGTCAGGCCGTGCGCGGTCGCCGTGTTCGCGACCGACCCGGCATCCACATCCGCCTGCGTCACCGTGTACACCGAGCTCGTACAGGTCACCGACGCACCCGGTGCCAGGTCACCGGCCGGGCAGGTCACCGTCACCGCGGGACCGGCGGGGGCGACCAGCTGGTCCGCGACCGTGATGTTGTGCAACGTGATCGTGCCGGTGTTCTTCACCACGAAGCTGAACGTGATCCGGTCACCGACGCCGGCCTTGCCGTCATTGTTTGCATCCGTGGTCAGCGCTGCCGACTTCACCAGCGACAGGCCCGGACTCGCCGGCGGCACGGTCACCGTGCACTTGGGGTCCGTCGAGCCAGTAGCACAGTTCGTGTTCGGATTCGAGGACACGATCGTGTTGGTCAACGGGGCGGACGTCGAGGTCGCCGTGCTCTTCACCGTCACCGAGTAGGTGATCGTCGCCGTCGCCCCAGCAGCGAGCGCCCCACTCCAGCTGAGCACGGGGGCCGTGTAGGAAACGGTGCCGCTCGATGCCGTCGCGTTGCTGTTGTACGTCGCGTTGGCGAGGACGTTCGTGAGGTCGTCCGTGAAGGTGGCCGGGTTGGAGGAGGTCCAGTCCGCCGTTCCGGTGTTCTTCACCGCGACGGTGTACGTGACGGTATCCCCTGGTCCGTACATCGACTTGTCAGCCGTTTTCGTGAACGCCAGCGAGCAGGCGGAGGCCGGAGAGGCGATCGTGAAGGTAGCGGTGCCGGATGAGACGCCGATCGGCCCGTCGGTGGCCCCCCCGGGAATGGTCGTCACCGCGTTCGCCACGTCGGGTGCGGTGGTTCCGGTCGTGACACAGGTCTTGGGCACCGTCGTCTTGAAGCAGACCTGCATCGGGTCGCCGTTGTAGTTGAGGGTCACGGTCGGCTTCGCCGTTGCGTCGGCATTCAGAAGCTTGACCGATACCGTCAGCGAGGTCGTCGTCCCGGAATAGGGGATGGAGGAGAGGTCGACGACTTGTTGGGTGTTGCTCAGGGTGACGCCGGTAAAGCCGGGCAACGGGTTCCCGTTCGCGTCGGACACGGTGAAGGTCGCGCCCGTGTACTGGCTCGACGTGAGACCGCTGATGGTGAAGTTCTTCCACCCGGTGACGTGGTTCGAGCCGCCATCACAGTAGTAGGCAGCGGGCCTGACGCTCACGCTTCCCGTTGAGGTTGTACAGGGGGCACCAGTCTTCTCATTGAAGAACTGCAGGACACCGGCGTCGCCGTCCTCGACGAGGCACCCCGGGAAGCTGCTCACCGAGCTGATCGTGTAGGCCGAGACACCGATCGGTGTGCCGCCGTTCAGCGTGGTCGAGGTCGGGTTGGTGAACCCAGAACAAGACCCACCCGACCCACCATTGAGTGACCAGTCCCAGCAGGTGTAGGTCGTGACTGCGGTGCTTTGGTTGTTGTAGGCCATGAAGACCTTGGTCCCGCTCACATACACGCCGCCGGGGCCTGCGGAGCTGTTGTTGAGGTATCCGACCCAGCCGCTCGCCTGCTGCGGGTAGGACTGGCTCATCACCTGTCCGGAGGTGTTCCAGCATGTCCAGGCGTTCGCCGTCCCGGGCGCCGTTTGGAGGCAGGCGCCGGTCACGCTCCCGGAGCTGTTGAGCACCGGCGCCATCGCCGCACTTCCGCCGCTGGAGACGGTCGTCTTGATCGGCGTGAAGCACGCCGAGTTGGTCACCGTGTTGTAACAGCCGAGGTAGACGCTGCCGTCCGCCGGGTTGAACGTCGTCGCCCAGACGTACGTCGACGAGCCGAAGGTCTGGACGTTGCCGCTGTATCCGAGGAACGCCAACGACGTGGTTCCCTGGCTCCACGGGAACAGCTGGAAGGAGGGCGGCGTGCAAGCCGCCTTCGTGGTGACATCGAAGCAGTCGAGGAAGCCGGAGGAGTCGAGGAAGTAGAGCTTGCTGCCGATGATCCCCAGGCCCACGTTGTTGGTGGTGTAGATCCCGCCGCCGGCGTTGCTCGTGCCGTTGGTGTAGTTGAGGTAGAACCCACACGAGGTATTCGTCGTGGTGTCGAAGCATGCCATGCCGTAGGTCTTGGTTCCGCTGATCGAGGCCGCGAACCAGATCTTCCCGGTAGCCGGATCCAGGTAGCTCCAGTTGTAGGTGCCGGTGACCAGGTCGCCGCATCCGTTGGTGGTGCAGGGGGAGCTACCCGACGTGGACTGGATGTTGCCGCCTCCGCCAGAGAAACCCGGACACTGTGCACCCGAGATCAGGTTGTAGCAGTCGAGCTGGCGGCCAGCGCCGCCTCCCGCGCTCGGCGTGAAGTGGTGGTGGTTGAGGTAGACGTTGCCGTTGTAGGTCAGAGCCTGCCAGCCGTCGCCACCTGTCGTGCTGGTCTTGAAGCTCGAGGTCGGGGCGCCGAACGGGCTCGTCGCTCCGGTCGTCCCCGGCCCGACGCTGCCTGTCGCGCCCACGGCGTTGACCCCGGACGCGGGCTGCGTCGTGGTGTAGCTGGCACCTCCGTTGGTGGAGTACTGCCCCGTCATGCCCGGCGGGACCTGGAGCGAGCCGGGGACGTAGGCCTGGTCACCGGTGATCGGGTCGGTGATGTTCGCGTTCACCGACGTGCTCTGCGTGTTGGAGTAGTTGAGCACCCACTGGAGGGTGTCGCCGGGGTTGGCGGTCCCCGAAGCCCCGCCCGCCACGGCCGTGCTGCCGTTGGTCAGGTCCTTGCCAGTCTTCGTCAGCGTCCCGAGCCCCGTCGTTGCGGCGCTGGCGCTGCTCGCCGTGGCGATCGCAACCCCACTGAAGACCAGGGCCATCGCAACCAGAGCGCTGATCAGCGAGAACCGGCCATCAGTCCCCCAACGGAAGAGCCGAGAGTGATGATGCGCAGAGTGGGAACGCGGCACGCGAGACCTCCAGGACGATCGCGCCAGCACGGATGGCGCAATGGATGGCGAGCCGTGACAGCCGGCCCAAGTGAGAGACGGGTCAGTCGCGCAAAGATGACGCGACCTCGGTGAGAAACTTTTCGGCGCCCGTTCCTCGCCACGCGGCATACGGCAGACTGACGGGGTGACCACGACGGAAGGCCGGCGCGAGCTCACCGTCGGCATGGGCGCAGGCGGCCTGGCCACCGCCGACATGGTGCTCAACATCGGTCCGCAGCACCCCGCGACGCACGGCGTCCTGCGGCTGCGGATCGTGGTCGACGGGGAGCGGATCGTCTCGGCCGAGCCCATCGTCGGCTACATGCACCGCGGTGCCGAGAAGCTGTTCGAGGTCCGCGACTACCGCCAGATCATCGTCCTGGCCAACCGGCACGACTGGCTGTCGGCGTTCTCATCCGAGCTGGGCGTGGTGCTCGGCGTCGAGCGGATGCTGGGCATGGAGGTGCCCGAGCGGGCCGTCTGGGCGCGCACGCTGCTGGCCGAGCTCAACCGGGTCCTCAACCACCTGATGTTCCTGGGCTCCTACCCGCTCGAGCTCGGCGCCATCACGCCGATCTTCTACGCGTTCCGCGAGCGCGAGGAGCTCCAAGCGGTCATGGAGGAGGCGTCCGGCGGGCGGATGCACTACATGTTCAACCGCGTCGGCGGGCTGAAGGAGGACCTCCCAGCCGGCTGGCTCGACCGCGTCGCGTATGCCGTACAGGCAGTCCGTGGGCGGCTCCCCGACCTCGAGGCGCTGATCGTCGGCAACGAGATCCTCGAGGCGCGGACGCGCGGCGTCGGCATCGTGACGCCGGAAACCATTGCGGCGTATGGGGTTTCGGGTCCCATCGCGCGTGCGGCGGGGGTCGACATGGACCTCCGGCGCGACGAGCCCTACCTCGCTTATGGCGAGCTGTTCGCGGACAGCGGTCCCGGTCGAGTGGTGACCCGCACGGCCGGCGACTGCCTGGCGCGCCTGGAGGTGCTGCTCGAGCAGGTGCACGTCAGCCTCGACCTCGCCGAGGCCTGCCTCGACCGGTTGCGGACGCTCCCGCAGGGCCCGGTGAACGTCAAGCTCCCCAAGGTGCTCAAGGTCCCCGAGGGCGACCTCTACACCGCGACCGAGAACCCGCTGGGCTTCAACGGCTACTACCTGGTGTCCCGCGGGGAGAAGACCCCGTGGCGGCTCAAGCTGCGCTCCGCGTCGTTCAACAACGTGGCGGTGCTGGCGGAGGTGCTGCCCGGCAACCTCATCGCCGACATGGTCGCGATCCTCGGCTCGATGTTCTTCGTGGTCGGCGACGTCGACAAGTAGGGGTGCAGTCACCAGACGGGTCGAGGTATTCGCCGACCCGGATCCGGTAGCGGATTACCTCGAACCGGCGGAGTCGTTCGGTGGGTCGACGCGGCACATCCGCTGGGTGAGCATGCCGGCACCCGCGAGCACCAGCGACGAAGCGGTGAGGGCGAGCAGCCGCCACAGCAGCGCGCGGTAGCCGGGCAGGTCGACATCGGCCAGGGCATGCGCCACCTGTGCGGCATACCAGCCCAGCACGGCCGACCCCGTCAGTGCGGCCGCCTGGGCGAGCACCAGCGTGCGGGCGGCGCGGATCGGGCTGAGCGTCTTGCGGGCCTCGCCCCGCAGGAAGCGGCGCACCGGCAGCCCGGCCCCGATGACCAGGATCGCCATGGCGACGATCAGCACCGAGGAGACCCATGAGGCCGGTCCGAGGAGGTGCCCCGCGTTGAGGTAGAACCGCCAGCCGATCCAGGAGAGCAGGCCGACCACGAGGGCGAGCGCCGCGAGCTGTGACCAGCGCAGGCCGCGGCCGTCGTTCACCACGGGCCCTCCAGGAGGTCGACGTCGGGTCCGGGCCGGACGCCGGACACGTCCATGCCGCTGACGAGGTCGGCGACCCGGCGGACCTGGCCCTCGACGCGCAGCACGGCCTCGCTGTCCGCCCGCAGCCACGGCACCAGCACGAAGCCGCGCTCGTGCGCCCGAGGGTGGGGCAGGGTGAGCGTGGGGCTGTCCATCACGACGTCGGTGTCGAAGACCGGGTCGCCGTACTGGATCAGGTCGAGGTCGAGCGTCCGCGGGCCCCAGTGCACCTCGCGGGTGCGTCCGTGGGCCCGCTCGATGTCGTGCAGCCCGGCCAGCAGCGACGAGGGCGCCAGGTGGGTCGTGCCCGTCACCACCGCGTTGAGGAAGACCGGCTGCTCGGGTCCACCGACGGGGTCGGTCTCGACGGGGGCCGAGACCTCGATGATGTCGATCAGGCCGTAGAGAGAGATCGCGGCGTCGTGGAGGGTCTCGACCGAGTCGCCGACGTTGGAGCCCATCGCGATGACCACGTGGGACTGCCGCTCCCTCGTCACCCGGACCTGCACGTCGGTGAACGGGTGCCCCACCGGGGCCTCCGGCTTGTGCACCACGACCTCGACCGCTTCGACGAGCGGCCTGGCCAGCACCCGGTCGGCGATCCGCGAGGCGAGCGCCTCGATGAGGTCGAGCGGGTCGCCCTCGATCAGCGCCACGACGTCACCGGCGACCTCGGCGTAGTTGACGGTGTCGGCGAGGTCGTCGCTGGCGCCGGCGGGAGCGAGGTCGACGTGCATGGTGACGTCGACGACGAACACCTGCCCGTCGCGCTTCTCGAAGTCGAGCACGCCGTGGTAGCCCTTGGCCGAAATGCCCTTGAGCACGATCTGGTCGGTCACTGCTGCCCCTCTGTCCTGGTTGCGGTCGTCACGGGGCACCCTCGCCGGCCGACCCATCGGCCGACCCGCCGGCCGACCCGTCGGCCGACTCGATGGCCTGGGCGACCCGCATCGCATCGAGGGTCGAGGGCACGTGGTGCACGCGCACGCCCCACGCTCCCAGACGGGCCGCGTGCATGGACGTGGCAGCGGTGACCACGTCGCGGTCGAGCGGAGGCCGCGGGTCGCCACCGGGCGCGACACCCACCCGGCCGAGGAAGGTCTTGCGCGACGTGCCGACGAGGAGGGGGTGGCCGAGCTCGAGCAGCCGGTCGAGACCGCGCAGCAGGGACCAGTTGTGGGCGGTCAGCTTGGCGAACCCGAACCCGGGGTCGAGCACGATCCGGCTGGGCTCCAGACCCGCTGCGACGAGCTCCCGCGCCCGCTCGGAGAGCTCGGACACCACGTCTGCGACCACGTCGTCATAGACCGCCTTGGACTGCATGTCGGCGCTGTGCCCCCGCCAGTGCATCGCGACGAACGGAGCACCGGCGCCTGCCACGACGCCGACCATGCCCTCGTCTGCGAGGCCACCGCTGACGTCGTTGACGATCGCGGCACCGGCCCGCAGGGCTTGCGCCGCAACCTCGGCGCGCATCGTGTCGACCGAGACGAGCGCACCTTCGTCGGCGAGCGCCGACACGACCGGCAGCACCCGACGGAGCTCCTCGGCCACCGTCGGTCGCTCGGCCCCGGGACGGGTCGACTCGCCGCCCACGTCGAGGATGTCTGCGCCCTGGGCCAGCAGCTCGCGGCCGTGCTCGATCGCCGCCGCGGGCTCGAACCACTGGCCGCCGTCGCTGAAGGAGTCGGGGGTCACGTTGACCACGCCCATGACGACCGGGAGCCCGTCGGCGCGGCGAAGGGGCCACTCGAAGGCGCTGGCACCCGGTGCGACGGTCACGCGCCACCCCCGAGGCGACCCAGCTTGGGCCAGGTCAGGAACGCCTCGGCCTCCAGCGCCGCCAGCCCGACCCGGGGCAGGTCGGACCCCGACGGGTAGACCAGGAACCGGGGCTGCCACTGCGGCTGGAACTTGGCGTTGAACCGGTAGAGGCTCTCGATCTGCAGCCACCGCGACGCGAAGAGCAGCACCCGCCGCCAGGCCTTGAGCACCGGCCCGGCACCGAGCTTGCCGCCGCGCTCGAGCACGGAGCGGAACGCCGCGAAGTTGAGCGAGACCCGCTGCACGCCGAGCCCCGGGGCCGCCGCGAGGGTCTCGGTGATCATCAGCTCGTTGACGCCTGCGTCGGCCGTCGCGTCGCGACGCATGACGTCGAGCGACATGCCGTCGGGGCCCCAGGGGACGAACTGCAGGAACGCGCGCACGACCCCATCCTGCCGTGCTGCCACGAAGACGCACTCGGGATCGCTCTCCTCGAGCAGCCGGCCGAGCGCCATCGAGAACCCACGCTCGGTGGCGCTGGACCGCCAGGCCGCCGCGTCGGCGAGGGCCTTGTCACGCACCTCGGCGGTGACGTCGCGGACGCGGCACACCTCCACGGCATACCCGGCCCGCGCGACGCGGCCGACCATCTGGCGCACGTTGCGCATGGGACGACCAGCGAGGGTGAAGGCGGAGGCGTCGACGACGGCCTCGTCGCCGAGCTCGAGGGCGGTGAAGCCGGTCTCGCGCACCCAGATGGTCCCGGCGTGCTCGGAGCAGCCGAGGACGGCGGGGGTCCAGGCGTGCGCGCGGGCCTCGGCCAGGAAGGCCTGGATCGCGCCCGGCCACGCCTCGGGGTCGCCGACGGGGTCGCCGCTGGCGAGCATCACGCCCGAGACGACGCGGTAGGCGACGGCCGACTTGCCCGACGCGGACCAGACCACCGACTTGTCGCGGCGGGTGTTGAAGTAGGCGAGCGAGTCGCCGTGCAACCCGACCAGCCGTCGCAGCGCCACCTCGTCGGCGTCGGTCAGCGAGGGCCTCGGCTCGGGCGGGCGCAGGGCGAGGTAGACGGGCGTCAGGAGCGTCATCAGCCCGAGCCCCAGCAGCAGGAACCCCACGATGTCTGCCGCCCGGTCCTGACTGAACTCGACCGGTCCGTCCAGGCCGACCATCCCGAGCCCGAGCTCCTGAACCAGGTCGCCCAGGCCCGGGAAGCCACCCACGAGGTCGCGGCGGTTGAGCCACAGCACGAAGCCGCCGATGACGACGGAGACGACCAGGAGCAGCACGAACGCCCGCACCGCCCGCCACCTCGTCGTCGGGTCGCCGAGCGCCCGGAACTCCGCCCGGTGCCGCACGAGCAGGCCCAGCCCCACCAGGGAGATGAGGGCCGAGGCCGGTTCGGTCTTGATGGCGTGCAGGACCACGGACAGGGTCAGCAGCGCGACCGCCGCCCGCCAGGCCCGCCGCTTGCGTCGCTTGAGCGAGTGGCCGAGCACGATGAGGAAGATGCCGGAGACGACGGTGGCCGCCGCTGCCGCGTCGGAGAGCGCGCCGGGCAGCACCTCGGTGAGCCCGTGCAGGTGCACCCGCCAGGAGTGCAGCAGGCCGGTCAGCAGGTCGAGGGTGCCGACGACATAGGTCAGGGTGCCGAGCAGCCGTGGCGCCCGCGAGGCCGTGAGTATGCCGGGGAGCTTGGGGGTGGTGGGGCGCGCGAGATCGCGTCCGGTCACCGCTTGCCACCCAGGAGCAGCGCCATCGCCTCGGCCCGGGTGGCTGCGTCCCGCAGCTGCCCGCGGACCGCCGACGTGATGGTGCGCGACCCGGGCTTGCGGATGCCGCGCATCGACATGCACAGGTGCTCGCACTCGACGATCACGATGACCCCTTGGGCGCCCAGGTGGGTGCACAGAGCGTCCGCGACCTGCGTCGTGAGCCGCTCCTGCACCTGGGGCCGACGGGCGTACATCTCCACGAGCCGGGCGATCTTGGACAGCCCGGTGACCCGGCCGTCCTTGGCGGGGATGTAGCCCACGTGGGCGACCCCGTGGAAGGGGACGAGGTGGTGCTCGCACATCGAGTAGACCTCGATGTCGCGCACCAGGATCATCTCCTCGTGGTCGATCTCGAACGTCTTGGAGAGGACCTCCGCCGCATCGAGGGACAACCCCGCGAAGAACTCGCCGTAGGCGCGGGCGACCCGGGCCGGCGTCTCGGTGAGCCCGTCACGGTCGGGGTCCTCACCGATGGCGATCAGCAGCTCACGCACCGCAGCCTCGGCACGGGCCTGGTCGACCACGTGCCTCCCGCGCTCAGTGGGCATTCGGATCGACCTGGCCACCCTCGGGGATCTCGATCACCTGGGTGGGCGGGTGCTCCTCCGGAGCCTTCATCGCACCCGCCTCGGCAGCCTTGTCGATCGCCTCGGCGGTGGCGCGGTCGGTGCCCGCGGCCTCCAGCGGCGCCGCTGAGCCGTTCTGCGCGGCCTTCTCCGCCGGCGTGAGCACGGGGGGCTGGTCGGACAGGAACCGGGTCTCGCTCGACAGCCAGGTCGGGCGGAGCGGCCGCTTGCGGATCGGGGCGAAGATCGTCGCGAGCTCCTTGGCGTTGAGGGTCTCGTGCTCGAGCAGGTCGAGGACGAGCTTGTCGAGGATGTCGCGGTTGTCGTTGATGACGTGCCACGCCTCGTCGTGCGCCGCGTCGATGAGCTTGCGCACCTCCTCGTCGACGACCCCGGCGACCTCCTCGGAGTAGTCGCGCTGGTGGCCCATGTCGCGGCCGAGGAACACCTCGCCCTGCGGCTGGCCCAGCTTGATCGCGCCGATCCGCTCGCTCATCCCGAACTCGGTGACCATCTTGCGGGCCATGCCGGTGGCCTTCTCGATGTCGTTGGAGGCACCGGTGGTGGGGTCGTGGAAGACGACCTCCTCCGCGACGCGCCCGCCCATGGCGTAGGACAGCTGGTCGAGGATCTCGTTGCGGGTCGTGGAGTACTTGTCGTCGGTCGGCATCACCATCGTGTAGCCGAGGGCCCGACCGCGGGGCAGGATCGTCACCTTCGTCACCGGGTCGAGGTGGTTCATCGCCGCGGCGACGATGGCGTGGCCGCCCTCGTGGTAGGCCGTGATCTTGCGCTCCTTGGCCGACATGATGCGGGTGCGCTTCTGCGGGCCGGCGATCACCCGGTCGATGGCCTCGTCGAGCGCGGCGTCGTCGATGAGCTTGCCGTCGCTGCGCGCAGTGAGCAGGGCCGCCTCGTTGAGGACGTTGGCCAGGTCGGCGCCGGTGAAGCCGGGCGTGCGGCGGGCGACGGCGAGCAGGTCGACACCGGTGGCCATCGGCTTGCCCTGCGAGTGCACCTCGAGGATCCGGTGGCGACCGATCATGTCGGGCGCCTCGACCGCGATCTGGCGGTCGAACCGGCCGGGGCGCAGCAGCGCCGGGTCGAGGATGTCGGGGCGGTTGGTCGCCGCGATGAGGATGACGTTGGTCTTGACGTCGAAGCCGTCCATCTCGACCAGCAGCTGGTTGAGGGTCTGCTCGCGCTCGTCGTGGCCACCGCCGAGACCCGCACCACGGTGCCGGCCGACGGCGTCGATCTCGTCGACGAAGACGATGGCGGGGGCGTTGGCCTTGGCCTGCTCGAACAGGTCACGCACCCGGGACGCACCCACGCCGACGAACATCTCGACGAAGTCCGAGCCGGAGATCGAGTAGAACGGCACGCCCGCCTCGCCGGCGACGGCGCGCGCGAGCAGGGTCTTGCCGGTGCCGGGAGGGCCGTAGAGCAGGACGCCCTTGGGGATCTTGGCGCCGACCGCCAGGAACTTGGCCGGCTCGGCCAGGAACTCCTTGATCTCGTGGAGCTCCTCGACGGCCTCGTCAGCGCCGGCGACGTCGGCGAAGGTGACCTTCGGGGTGTCCTTGGTGGCGAGCTTGGCCTTGGACTTGCCGAACTGCATGACGCGGGAGCCGCCGCCCTGCATCTGCGTCATGAGGAACCAGAACAGCCCCAGCAGGATGATGATCGGCAGGAGCGAGCCGAGCAGCGAGAGCAGCGGGTTGGTGTCCTTGTTGACCTGGTTGATGCGGCCGGGCGGGGTGTTGTCCTCGAGCAGCTTGATGAAGGTCGGACCGGCCGCCTCGACGTACTCCGTGCGCACCTTGGTGGCGTTCTTGACGTTCTTGCCGTCGGAGTAGGTCTCGCCCTTCTTCAGGTCGAGGTCGACGATCTCGTTGTTGGTGACGACCGCCCGCTCCACCTTCTTCTCGGCGATGAGCTGCTGCGCCGCGGAGGTGTCGATCCGCGTGTAGCCACCTGCGTCGCTCAGGCTGAAGACCATCAGCGTGATCGCGATGACGGCGATGACCCAGAACAGGGGTGCCCGAAGGATGCGCTTGAAATCCATGTGTGTAGCGGGGCTGGCCGCCCCGTTCCTCCTGCTCGCTCACGCTCTGTGCCGTGCCCGGCCTGGGCACGGCTCTGCCACGACGGTACTACGCGGTACCGGGGTGGTTCGTGCTGGACAACGACCCGGATGGGCCCGGTGTTCCGGCTACGCCTCAGGCGTAGACGTGGGGCGCGAGGGTCCCCACTTCGCGCAGGTTGCGGAACTTCTCCGCGTAGTCGAGGCCGTAGCCCACGACGAACTCGTTGGGGATGTCGAATCCGACCCATTTCACGTCGATCTCGACCTTGGCCGCCTCGGGCTTGCGCAGCAGGGTGCAGATCTCCACCGAGGCCGGGGAGCGCGACTCGAGGTTGGACTTGATCCACGACAGCGTGAGCCCGGAGTCGACGATGTCCTCGACGATCAGCACGTGCTTGCCGGTGATGTCGGTGTCGAGGTCCTTGAGGATGCGCACCACACCGGACGACTTGGTGCCGGAGCCGTAGGACGACACCGCCATCCAGTCGACGGGGGCCGTGCCGGGCAGCGCGCGCGACAGGTCGGCCATCACCATGACGGCGCCCTTGAGCACCCCCACCAGCAGGAGGTCCTTGCCGTCGTACTCCGCCCAGATCTCCGTGGCCAGCTCGTCGAGCCTGGCGAGGATCTCCTCCTCGGTGATGAGGACCTTCTCGAGATCGGCTCCCATGTGGGCAGCGTCCACGGCTCAAACTCCCTCAGTTGTCGGCTCGGGGTGCGGGGCTATTCAACCCGAGCGGGTGTGCCGATGGATACCCGGCCGTCCGAGCGGGTGGCCTGCAGTGGTCCCGGGAGGCTCACCGGGCCCTGTCCGTGCCAGTCCGTGAGCAGTGCGTCGCACGCCTCGGTATGCCGCGTGCTCACCTGTCCGGCCGGCGCTCCGGCGGCGACGACGAGCCGACGCCACACCCGGGTGCGCACGGGTCGGGCCAGCGCGAGCATCGCATCGACCGCCACCCACACCCCGGCACCCTCCGGCCGGTTCGATGTGAACCCGCCGGGGATCTCCGGCGAGTTCACATCGAACCGGGAGAGGGCCGCGTCGGCGAGCGCATCGAGGTGGTCGGCGTCCTCCCTCAGCTGGTCGGCAGTGCGGGCCAGCGCGGCGGCGACCCCCGGTCCGAGGTCGCGCTCGAGGTCGACCAGCGCCCGACGGGCCCGGACCCTGGTGAACGCGGGGTCGTCGTTCATCGGGTCGTCCCACCACGTCAGCCCCTCGGCCACGCAGGACGCCCTGGTCTGCTCCCTCGTCACGCCCAGGAGGGGACGTCGGAAGCGGCCGCGAGCCCGCGGCATACCGGCGAGGGAGCGGGCCCCGGAGCCACGGGCGAGGCCGAGGAGCACCTGCTCCGCCTGGTCGTCGAGGGTGTGGCCGAGCAGCACCAGCCGGGCCCCGTGCAGGTCCGCGGCAGCGGTGAGCGCTGCGTACCGGGCGTCGCGAGCGGCCGACTCGAGCCCGTCCGCACCGGCGTCGACCTCGACCCGGACGGTGCCCACCGGCGCCAGCCCCAGAGCCGAGCACTGCCCGCCGGCCCGCTCGGCCACGGCCGCGGAGCGAGGATCGAGGCCGTGGTCGACGACGACGGCACCGGCCCGGACGGCGAGCTTCGACGCCTCGAACGCCACGGCGGCCGCGAGCGCGAGTGAGTCCGCTCCCCCGCTGCAGGCCACCAGGGCGAGGTCGCCCGGGTCGCACTCGCCAAGGACCGCGCGGACGGTGAGCCGGATCGCCGCGGTCGCCGGGTGGGGACCGGTCACGGTCAGCCGTGGACCCGGGCGACCCAGGCCGACGGCGTCTCGATCTCGGTCGGCTTGGGCAGCGTCTCGGGCGACTCCCAGACCCGGTTGAAGCCGTCCATGCCGACCTGGTCGACCACCGAGCGGACGAAGACGGCGCCGTCGCGGTACTGCCGCATCTTGGCCTCGAGGCCGAGCAGTCGGCGCAGCACCCGGTCGAACGCACCCACACCCTTGCGGCGCTCGTTGAAGCGGCTGCGGATCTGCGCGACGGAGGGGATCACCTGCGGCCCGACCTCGTCCATGACGACGTCGGCGTGACCCTCCAGCAGGGACATGACGGCGGTGACCTCGGCGAGCTGGGCGCGCTGCTCGGGCGTCGCGATCAGGTCGGTGAGTCCCGCACCGCCACTCCTGAGCGACTCCGGCAGCTGCTTGCCGAGTCGCGACAGGGTCTCCTGCAGCGACTCGGCGTCGGGCACCATGTCGGACGCCAGCGTGCGCACCCGGTCGATCATGTGGTCGCGCAGCCACGGCACGGCAGTGAACTGCACGCGGTGGGTCTCCTCGTGCATGCAGACCCAGAGGCGGAAGTCGGCCGGGTCGACCTTGAGCTCGCGCTCGACCTGGACCAGGTTGGGGGCGACCAGCATGAGCTGGGGTGTGCCGCCGGGGGCGAGGTCGTACTGACCGAGGACCTTGCTGGACATGAACGCCAGCAATGCCCCCGCCTCGCCGCCGGTGACCTTGCCGCCGATCGCCTGCACGGTCTGGTTGGGCACGGACTTCTGCGCGTCGACGAGCTTGCCGAACACCGGGTCCATCAGCGCCGACATCGAGTCGGCGTTGAGCGAGATCCAGGTGCGGCGGTCGACGACCACGGGACCCGGGGCATCTCCGGGCGCGTGCAGCCGGGCGGTCTCGGCGACCGGCTGCTGCGCGGCCAGCGCCGCTGCGCGCACCGAGGCGACGACCTCGGCGGCCTCCGCCCCGGTCACCTTCGGTCCGGCCGGGACGAGCCGGGCGCCGGTGGACTTGGCGAACTGCCAGTCGACATAGCGGGTGACGTGCGGTGCTGCGGCGTCGGACACGGTCATCCCCTCACGGTAGGTCAGGGACACCCGCAGGTCGCGAGCACCGCCACGAAGCGGTCCAACGCGGCCCGTGCGTCGAGGGTTCCGGCGCCTCCCGGGAGTCCGTCGGCCAGCACGACGTAGGACAGCACCCGGCCGTCGGCATCCATCACCGTGCCGGCCATCGCACTGGTCCCGGTGAGGGTGCCGGTCTTGGCCCGGGCGAGCCCGGCCACGGCGTGGGTGTTCTTCGTCTGGAACCGGGTGGCGAGCGTGCCGGTCAGCCCCGCCACCGGGAGCCTCGAGAGCGTGTCCTGCAGCGCGGGCACCGAGCCGTCGGCCCCCAGCTGGAGCACGTCGGACAGCACCTGGGGCGGGATCGCCTGACCCGCGGTCAGCCCGCTGGTGTCCTTGAGCCGCACCCCGGTGAGGTCCACACCCTGGGCCTGGACCGCCTTCCGCACGAAGGCGACCGCCGCGGCGAACGTGGCCGCGCTCCCCTCCTTCACCGCGGCCTGGCGGGCCAGGCCCTCGGTGAGCGCGTTGTCGCTCTCGTCGAGAGCCAGCGCGAGCAGGTCACCCACGGGCGCGGACTCCACCCGCCCCAGCTCGGCGGCGCCGGCCGGCACGGGCGTCGACCAGGTGCTCTCGCGGGTCAGCGTCGCGCTGATGCCGACCTTGCCGAGCGCGGCCACGAACGCCGCACCGGTGACCGCCTCCGGGTCCCGCGGCGCCGGACGGTAGGGAATCGCCCGCTGGCCGGCGAGGCCGAGCATGGACACGCCACCGGTGAAGCCGGCGTTGACGTCGGCCTGGCTCCAGCCGGGCGCCCAGCGGGCTCCCTTGGCGTAGGTGGTGTCCAGCCGCAGCGTGACCTTGGTCGTGCCGGAGGCCTGCAGGGCGGCTCCGACCTGGGCGGCGAGGTCGCCGAGCCCGGCCCGTCCCTCGACGGCAGTGGGTGAGCCCTTGCCCCTGGCCAGCATCGTGTCGCCGCCGGCGACCAGGACCACCTCGCCGGGCTGGGTCCCCTGGACCACCCTGGTGGGGAGGGTCGACAGCGGGTCGAGCGTGGTCCCGACCGCCAGCGCGGTGAGCAGCTTGGCGGTCGAGGCTGGCACCCGCGGGGTGGTGGCGGCCTTGGTGAACAAGGTCTGACCGGTGAAGGCGTCGCGGACGACGACTCCGGGCCCGGGACGCAGTGCCGGGTCGGCGACCACCGGCGCGAGGACCGTCGCCAGCCCGGCGGGGGTGGGGATGGGGGCGCTGGCCGAGGCGGGCTGGAGCGGCTGGGCAGCGGGGTCGACGGTGGGGACCGCCACGGTGGTGGGCGTCGCGGTGCCGGTCGGCGTGGGTGTGGTGGCAGCCGCCTGCGGCTGCGCCCTGGTGAGGATCCCCGGGACGACGTCGAAGACGTCCAACGCGGCGTACGCGACGGCGAGGAGGACGACGGCCAGCAGGGCGGCCAGGAATCGACGCACTCGACCCCCTCAGCGCTGGACTTGCGTCATACGGAACACTTAGCCGCGAGCCTAGGTCATCAGGCACGCGCACCAAGCCCAGGCATCGCACTACGGAAGGGACATCGTCGTGGAGTTCGACGTCACCATCGAGATCCCGAAGGGTCATCGCAACAAGTACGAGGTGGACCACGAGACCGGCCGCATCCGGCTGGACCGCCTGCTGTTCACCTCCACCCGCTACCCCGCCGACTACGGCTACGTCGAGGACAGCCTCGGCGAGGACAGCGACCCGCTCGACGCCCTGGTGCTCCTGGAGGAGCCCACCTTCCCCGGCTGCCTGGTGCGGGTCCGCCCGATCGGGATGTTCCACATGCGCGACGAGGCCGGCGGCGACGACAAGATCCTCTGCGTGCCGGCCGGTGACCCGCGTCAGGCCCACCTCGTCGACCTCGAGCAGGTGAGCAGCTTCGACCGGCTCGAGATCCAGCACTTCTTCGAGACGTACAAGGACCTCGAGCCCGGCAAGTCCGTCGAGGGCGCCCACTGGGCGGGCCGCGAGGAGGCCGAGCGCGTGGTGCGCGAGGCGATCCAGCGCGCCAAGGAGGCCGGCATGACGACCGCTCGCTGGCGCATGCCCGACGTCTCCGCGGAGCCGATGTCCGAGGCCAAGCCCCCCACCGACTGACCCTTCGCGCTGCGGCGCGCACGCGGCATACCCGAGCCCCCAGACGACCTCGCGTCGACCTGGGGGTTCGGTGCGTTGCTCAGGTCAAAGTCATTGCTACACCACGAGTTTCGTGACGAGCTCACCCTCGCAGAGAGCCGCCCGCGTAACGCGGCGAGCACGACGCGCGTCTTCATGGTGATGTTCCCCCGGTGCCGCAGGCACACCGTCACCAGACAGCGCCCCACGTGGGCTGAAGGAGACCGCCATGTCCACTCGCAGGGCAGTCCTCAGGCGGATGGGCGTCGGCGCCCTCGTCACGACCGGCGTCACGCTCGCAGGGGCCTCGCCGTCGGGCGCAGCAGTCGCGTCCGCCGGCGACGAGATCCTCCTCGACTCCTATGCGGGCACCGACGACCAGAAGCTCACGGCCACCCTCGCCGCCGCCAAGGCCTCCACCCCACGCAGGCCTATCCGGCTCGCGGCGCGGAGCCACACCTTCAGCCTGACCCGCACGACCTTCAGCGGCCTGCGGATCCTGGGGCCCAACATCGGCTGGCAGAACCCCGAGATCGGCGGGAGCAACGGCGCCCTGCCGCAGTGCACCGTCACCCTCAACTGTGGCTCCGGCGCCAGCGCGTGGCTCGTGGGGACCGCGACCACCTACGACGTCACGGTCGCCGGGATCTGCTTCCTGTCCTCCAACGGGGTCACGCAGTTCTACCACCACCCCTTCAGCGCGGGGACGTCCTACGCGACGCGCCTCGACACGCTCACCTTCTTCGGCTTCAAGCACGTCCTCGGCACCCCAGCCGACCCGTTCTCGGCGACCCTCAACACGTGGGCCGGCGACTGGACCCTCGTCGGCGTGCAGGACACCCAGTTCTCCCTGCGCGGCTCGGACAACTGGTTCGTCCCGTCGTCGATGAACTACGGCTGGGCCGGAGCCAACGGCGGCAAGTACCTCATGCGCTTCTCCAACGTGGCCAAGTCCAGCGTCAAGCACCTCTACCTGACGGCGCGAGGGGGATCCCGCGGGGTCCTCGTCGAGGGGACGGCGTCGCAACAGGGCGGGCTCGCGTTCTCCGATTGCGTGATCGAGGGCCAGAACGCCGGCGACCCGGCCATGGGCGCGCTGATCGTCGTCAAGGGTGGGGGCGTGTCGTTCACGAACACCCGCCTCAACTTCGGGATGGCACGCCCCAGCGACTTCACCGACCAGCAGGACACCGCCCTGGTCATGGTCACGGGCGGGGTGTGCCTGCTCACCCACACCTGGGTCAACCGGGCCACCGCCACGGCCGAGTCGGTCCCCGTCGTGGCGGTGTCCGGCGGCCAGGCGCACGTCTCGACCCTGATGGGCATGGGCGGCAACTGGACCGGCAAGCCGAAGACGACGCGGACCGGTGGGGTTCTCGTGGCTGACTCGACGGTCACCGCGGCCTGAAGCCTGCACGTCCCCTAGGGGCGGCCGCCGTAGGGCACCAGGTCCGAGCGGTAGATCGAGGCGTAGCGGACGTTGGCGCCGGTGTAGGGCGCCTCGATCATCTGGCCACTGCCGACGTAGAGGCCGACGTGGTGGCTGTCAGCACCCGAGCTGCCGTAGAAGACGAGGTCGCCGGGTCGCAGGTCGCTGATCGCGACGCGGGCGGTCTCACCCCACTGGGCACCGGTGTAGTGCGACAGGTTCACCCCGGCCCGCTGCCAGGCGCGCATCGTGAGGCCGGAGCAGTCGAAGCTGTTCGGGCCGTCGCCGCCCCACTGGTAGGGCTTGCCGATCTGGGCGCGGGCGTACGCGAGGACCGCGGACACACCACCGTTGGTCGAGGGCGGCGGGGGCGGCGGGTTCTCCGGCTGGGGCTGGGGACGCGGCTTGTTCTGCGAGGCGGCCGCCTCGGCAGCCTCGGCAGCGGCCTTCTGGCGCGCCGCCTCCTCCGCCGCGCGGGCGGCCGCGGCGCGGGCGGCGCGCTTGGCGGCGGCAGTCTTGGCGGCCTGTGCGCGCTCGGCGGCGAGCCGGGCCTGCCGGGCGGCCTCGGCGGCGGCAGCGCGCGCCGCAGCGGCGGCGGCCAGCCCGTCCTGGCGCTGCCGCTCCAGGGTGACCGACGTCTTGCGGAGGGTGGCCAGCTGCGCGGTGAGCGAGCTCTGCTGCTTCTGGATCTGGGCTGCTGCTGACTTCGCCTCGTCGGCCTGCGACTGGGCGGCGTTGCGGGCCGCCTCCGCGGCCTGGGCGGCCTTGGCCTGCGCGGCCTCGGCCTGCGCGGCCTGCTGACGCATCGTGTCGGCCACGATCGAGGCGGCGTCGGCCTTCTGGAGGCTCTGCGCGCGGGCGTCGCTCACGGCCTCCAGGGCGGTGGCGCGGTCCATCAGGTCCTGCGGACCGGTGCTCGACAGGTAGGCCTCGAGCTCACCGAGGTTGCCGCCCTGCTGGTAGACGCTGGCGGCGTAGCGGCGCACCTGCAGGCCGGCCGAGTCCGCGACGTCCTGGGCCTGGGCCGCGCGCTTCTTGGCGGCGGTCGTCTCGGCCGAGCGCTGGTCGAGCTCGTAGCGGGCCCCGTTGTAGGCCTCCGCGGCCGCTGCGGCCCGGTCCTGCACCTGGGCGAGCCGGGCGCTGGCGGCCACGTACTGCGCGTCGAGGCTGGCGATCCGGCCGCTCGTGGTCGCGACCGCGGTCTTGGCCCGGTCCACCTGGGACTTCGACGGGTACACCGGGTCAGCAGCTGCCGAGAGCGAGAGGGACACCGCGAGGACGCCGACCATCGACAGCGTCGCGCCGGTGCGCAACGCGCGGCGTGCGGGGAGGGCCTTCGGCACTGGGGGATGCCTCTCGAGTGGGTGTCCGGGGTGAGTAGGTGACAGCCGGACGAGACTAGAGCCGCCGTTTCACTCAAAACCCTTTGGTCACACAAATCCCACGCCTTACAGGCCGTTCCGGGAAATGACATCCTTGTGATTACCGGAGTTACACCAATGTCTTTCAGCAGGTAACGACGCTGCTTCGATCAGGTGTCCAGCAATGGTCTCGAATCGGTAACGAAATCGGCGTTTTCGCAGGTGAGAGCACCTGAGGAGCAGGTTTGGCCGATTCCGCCCAGTCGTCGGTTTGACCCGGTTTCCGGCTCGGTGGAGGTGCCTCGGCGACGAATTCCCGGCGGGTGCCCCTCGACCCGGCGCGGGAGCCGGCGTCAGGGGGTGATGGACTCGCCCGAGCGAAGCGCCTCGTAGGCCTCCGGATCGCTCTCGCGCAGCCCCCGCCGGGTCTTGCGCCGGTAACGCAGGATCTGCACGACGCCGGCCCCCCAGACGAGGTACTGGACCGACATCGCAGCCCGGAAGGTGTCCACGTCGTAGGTGCTCGGACCGCCCGGCGCGACCCGGTCGAGGATGATGCCGATCAGCGTCACGGTGGACAGCGAGGCCAGGAAGCCGCCGACGTTGACGATGCCGGTGGCGCTCCCGAGCCGGGTCGGGGGGTTGAAGGTCCTGGCCAGGTCGAAGCCGACCAGCGAACCCGGGCCCCCGACCGCCGTGATGACGACGAGCACCACCAGCAGCGGCAGCGGCGCCCGCCCCGGCCACAGCAGCACCACCGCCCAGACCGACATGATGGCGAAGACGATGCCGAGGATGAGGGTCGAGCGCGAGAACGGGTACTTCGTCACGAACCCACCGATCAGTGGGCTCGACACCACCGTCGTCACCGTCATCAGCATCAGCAAGGTGCCGGCAGTGGATGGCGAAAGTCCTTGTCCCGCAACGAGGAACGGATAGCCCCACAGCAGGGCGAACACCGTCGCACCGAACTGCGCGGAGAAGTGCGACCAGAGGCCGAGCCTGGTGCCGGGCGTGCGCCAGGCGGCCCGGACGCTCCGGGCCAGGGCCCGGACCTTGATCTGGTCGAGCTCGTGGTCGGGGTTCGGGGAGTCCCGCACGACGACCAGGACGATCGCGGCGAGGGCGACTCCGAACAGGGCGGCTCCCCGGTAGGACGGCGTCCAGCCCCAGGTGTGCAGCGCGTAGACCAGCGGCGTGGCCGCGACCAGGGCACCCAGCTGGCCGAGGAGGCCGGTCAGCTGGGACACCATCGGGATGCGTAGCGGCGGGAACCACAGGGCCACGATCCGCAGCAGCGGGATGAAGATCATGGCGTCGCCGATCCCGACGAAGACCCGCGCCAGGATGCCGATGGCGAACGAGTCGGCATACGCGAACCCCAGCTGGGCCACCGTCATCAGGGTGACGCCGCACAGCAGCAGCCGTTTGGACCCGAAGCGGTCGAGCAACGCCCCCACCGGGATCTGCATGGCGGCGTAGACGAGCAGCTGCACCATGGTGAACACCGACAGCTGGGTGGCCGCGATGTCGAACCGTTCGCTCGCGAGCAGGCCGGCCACGCCGAGCGAGCTGCGGTGGAACACCGCCAGCACGTAGACCGACACCGACGCGGCATAGACGATCCAGGCCCGCCGACCACCGAGGGGGAACTGGGGGGCGGGCTTGGTCACGCCCCATTGTCCCGCACCCCCACGTCCGGTCCCGCCGGGGTGAGCGCCGGGTAGGTTCGCGGGGTGCAGGAGTTCACCCGAGACGGCCTGGTCTTCGACGTCAGCGACAGCGACGCAGACCGCGACCGGGGCGACCCCTCGTCAGAGCTGGTGCTGCTCCTGCACGGCTGGCCGCAGGACCGCCACACGTGGTCGCAGGTGACTCCAGCGCTCGTCGAGGCCGGCCTGCGGGTCGTGGCGTTCGACCAGCGCGGCTACTCCCCCCGCGCGCGACCTCGTGGACGCCGGGCCTACCGGATGGAGGAGCTGGTCGCCGACGTCCTCGCCCTGCTCGACGAGCTCGGGACCGCGCGGGTCCACCTGGTCGGCCATGACTGGGGTGGCTCGGTCGCGTGGGCCTTCGCCGAGCGTCACCCCGAGCGGCTGCGCAGCCTGACCGTGCTGTCCACCCCGCACCACCACGCCATCGCCTGGGCGATGCGTCATGGCGACCAGGCGCGGCGCAGCTGGTACCTCGCCGCGTTCCAGCTCCCCACCATCCCCGAGCTGGTCCTGCGGCGCCGGCTGGTGCCGGCCTTGCGCCGCTCCGGCCTGCCCGAGCACCACGTGCAGAGGTATGCCGCGCGCTTCCGTGAGCCGGGCGCGGCCAGTGGCGGCCTGGCTTGGTATCGAGCAATTCCCTTGCGGCGCAAGGGTTCCCGTGATTCCATCGCACGCCGGATATCCACCCCCACCGCGTACGTCTGGGGTCGGGACGACCCCGCGCTCGGGCGGGCGGCCGCCGAGCGGACCCGTGCCCACGTCGCGGCCGACTACACCTTCACCGAGCTCGACGCGGGTCACTGGATCCCCGAGACCCACCCCGGCGAGGTCGCGGCTGCGATCCTCGAGCGGCGACGCACCCTCCCGCAGTAGATTCTCGCCAGGAGGTGGGTGATGACCGCTGGCACGGGCCTGGCGCAGGTGGCCCAGTACGCGCAGGACCTCGACCGGGCGGCAGCCTTCTACGAACGCCTGCTCGGCGCACCACCGCTGGCCCGCTTCGACCCGCCAGGGCTGCTGTTCTTCGCCCTCGGCGGCGGCACCAGGCTCCTGCTCGAGGAGGGTGCCAGCTCCGCGCTGCTCTACCTGAAGGTGGACGACGTCCCCACCCGCATCGAGGAGCTCCGGGCTGAGGGCGTGGTCGTCGAGGCCGAACCGCACATCATCTTCAGCCACACCGACGACAGCCTGGGACCGGCGGGACACGATGAGTGGATGGCGTTCATCCGGGACAGCGAGGACAACCTCGTCGGGCTCGTGAGCCACGCCCCGAGGGCAGAGAGCTGACCGCAGCGGCACCCCTCCCCGACCACGCGCTGGTCGTGCTGGTCGGGCCCAGCGGTTCGGGCAAGTCGACCTGGGCGGCGCAGCACTACCGGCAGCAGGAGGTGGTGTCGTCAGACGCCCTGCGGGCGGTGGTCGGCAGTGGCGAGTTCGACCTCGACGCCTCGGCCGACGCCTTCGCCCTGCTCCACCAGATCGTGGCCGGCCGGGCCCGGCGTGGTCTCACCGTGGTGGTCGACACCCTCGGCCTCGACCCGGACCTGCGCGACCGGCTGCGCGAGCAAGGGCGAATCGCCGGGCTGCCCTGCGTCGCAGTGCTCTTCGAGACACCGGAGTCCGTATCCCGCCAACGCAACGCCACCCGCGACCGTCCGGTGCCGGCGAGGGTCCTGGCCCAGCAGCACGCCGCCTTCGCACGGGCCCGCGAGGCAGTCGCCGACGAAGGCTGGGACGAGGTGCGTGTCGTCGTGGACTCCCCTGCTCCGGCTCAGGGCGCTGACGTCGTGGACGGTCCGGTACCGCGCCCGGCGAGCGAGGCTCACGGCGTTCGACAGCAGGCCTGGCCGGAGGTCGTGCTCCAGGTGTCCCGGTTCCCCTGGGGTGCCGATCCGGCCGGCTGGCTGCGCTCGATCGCAGTCGCCGCGGACGAGCACGGCTTCGCCGGGATCGCGCTGATGGACCACCTGATCCAGATCCCCCAGGTGGACCGCGCGTGGGAGCCGATCCCCGAACCCTGGGTGACGCTGGGGATGCTCGCCGGGCTCGACACCCGCCTGCGGCTCGGGACCCTGGTCTCGCCGGTGACCTTCCGTGCGCCGGGGATCATTGCGAAAACCGTTGCCACCCTTGATGTGCTGTCGGGTGGACGGGCCTTCGTCGGGCTCGGCGCGGGGTGGTGGGAGCGGGAGCACCAGGCGTTCGGCCTCCCCTTCCCGCCCGCCGCCGAACGGCTCGACCTGCTGGAGTCGTGCATCGAGACGCTCCACGCGTTGTGGGACAAGGGCACCAAGGCGTATGCCGGGACGCGCGTCACCCTGCCCGAGACCACGGCATACCCGCGGCCCGTGGGGCGACCACAGGTGATCGTGGGCGGCTCCGGGGAGCGGCGCACGCTGCGGATCGCGGCCGCGCAGGCGGACGCGTGCAACCTCCCCAGCAACGAGGACGTGCTCGCCCACAAGCTGGCCGTGCTGCGGGCGCACTGCGCGGAGGTCGGCCGCGACCCCGCGGAGGTGGCCGTGACCGTGCTCGACCTCCCCGTCGTGGGGACCGACCGCGACGACACCTGGCGCAGGGTCGAACGGTTGCGGGGCCGGACCGCAGCAGCAGCGTTCGCCAGGCGTCACCACGCCGGCGAGGCGAGGAGCCACCGCGACCGGTACCGCCGCCTCGCCGACGAGTTCGGGATCAAGACGGTGTTCGTCGGGCTGCCCGACCTGGCAGGCCCGGACGACGTCGCCCGCCTCGCGCCAGTGCTCGACCCGGGCTGACCGCTCCCACCCACGACGGAGCCCGGCAGCCCCATGGGCGGCCGGGCTCTGTCGATGGTGTGGGGTCAGGCCGAGGCCTTCACCCCGGTGAGCTGGGTCAGGGCGAACTCCGTGATCCGCACCAGCGCCTGCTTGGCGGACTCGCGGTCACGGGCGTCGACCTCGATGACGGGGATGTGCGACGGGATGGCCAGTGCCTCCCTGATGTCGTCGGGGCCGAACTCCTGCGAGCCGTCGAACTGGTTGAGCGCGACGATGAACGGCAGGCCCTTGGCCTCGAAGTAGTCGACGGCGGCGAAGCTGTCGTCGAGGCGACGGACGTCGACCAGCACGACGGCACCGATGGCACCCTTCACCAGGTCGTCCCACATGAACCAGAAACGACGCTGGCCGGGGGTGCCGAAGAGGTAGAGCACGAGGTTCTCGGCCAGGGTGATGCGGCCGAAGTCCATCGCCACCGTGGTGGTGTGCTTCTGCTGCACCTTGGAGATGTCGTCCTGGCCCTCGGACTCGTTCGTGACGAGAGCCTCGGTGCGCAGGGGGTCGATCTCGGAGACGGCACCAACGAAGGTGGTCTTGCCGACGCCGAAGCCGCCGGCCACGACAATCTTCGTCGAGGCGCTGCTGCGGTTAGAGGGCGCGTAGTCCACTGAGTGTCCTTTCAATCAGTTCACGTCGTTCGTCGGATGTCGTGTTTTCGGAGATGGTCGTGCGGGTCTTCAGGTGACCCGCGGTGACCAGGTCACCCAGGAGAACCCGAGCGACGCCGAGCGGGATGTGCAGCTTTGCCGAGACCTCGGCCACCGACTCGGTCGCCGCGCAGAGCTCGATGATCCGGCCGGAGAGGTCGCCCTCGGGCCAGGTCGTGGAGCGGCCGGACGGCAGCACCTCGAACGTGGCCTCGATGGGGAGGTCGACCACGGACTCGGTCCGTCCTGACGTCAGCGCGTAGGGCCGGACCAGGCGGGGGCCTGCCGACACGTCGCG
Organism: Phycicoccus sp. Soil802; assembly: GCF_001429605.1. Taxonomy (GTDB): domain Bacteria; phylum Actinomycetota; class Actinomycetes; order Actinomycetales; family Dermatophilaceae; genus Pedococcus. The sequence goes on along the minus strand of NZ_LMSS01000002.1, from coordinate 638,147 downwards.
TCCGTCTGGCGCCATGGGACTAGCCCGTCATGGGGGTCCGGGCAGACGCGTCGATCATCTTGCCGACGCGGTCAACCAGAACCGCCATCTCGTAGCCGACCTGACCGATGTCAGAGTCGGTGCTGGTGAGTGCTGCCAGGTGCGAGCCGTCTCCGACACTCATGAGGAGCAGGTAACCCAGCTCCATCTCGATGACGGACTGGAGGACCGTGCCACCCTGGAACAGGCGAGCCGCACCAGAGGCGAGGCTGGCCATGCCCGAGGCCACGGCTGCCATCTGCTCGGCCCGATCCACGGGGAGCTGCTCGCTGGCGGCCATGGGAAGCCCGTCGGCCGAGACCAGGATGGCGTGTGACACGCCAGGGGTCTCCGTCGCGAACTTGGCCACGAGCCAGTCGTACTCGCCCTTGGGCTGGGCCATGGCGTCAGTGGTGAACATCGGCTTCCTCTCGGTGTGTTCCATCTTGTGCCTCGGTGCGAGCGGAGCTCACACCGTTCTTGTGGCGGTTGAGGTTGCGGCGGATCGCTTCGGGATCGCGTCGCGATGCTGCGGGGGCAGCGGGCTTCTCGTCGGCCTCGTCGACCGCACCGGGGATCAGGTAGTTCCCGGGGCGTCGCTTGGGGAGACCGGCTGCTGACTCTTCCAGGGGTTGGGTCTCCTCGATCCGTGCTGCGGCAGACCAGGCCTGGTCCGCCTCGTTGGTGGACCACGACGTCGCCGCGGCTGCCGAATCGCTGTCATCCGTCAGCCAGCGGGACATCATCGCCCGGAAGATGGGGGTGTCGTTGAGGTTGCCGCTGGGCGCCTCCGCCAGCTCGGCCTCCGGGTCGACGTCGGCCTCGGCCTCGGCCACGACCGGCACGACCTGCTCCGGCTCCGACTGCTCGGCCTCGAAGGGCTCGGGCTCGACGTGCTCGGCCTCGACCTGCTCCGGCTCGACGTGCTCGGCCTCGACGGCGACGTGGACCTCGGCGGGCTCCTCGGCGGGCTCCTCGGCGACCTGCTCGGTGACCTCGGCGGCGGGCGCCACGGTCTCCTGCTCGACTGCCGCGGTCTCCTCGGCGACCTCGGCCGACTCGATGACCTCGGCGACCTCGGCCGACTCGTTGACCTCGGCGACCTCGGCGACGGGCGCCTCGTCGACCAGGACCTCGACTGCCGGCTCCTCGACCACCGGGGTGGCCTCGACAGCCGCCACGTCGCGGGCCCGGCGAGCGCCGAAGAACGACGTGTTGTGGGCTCGCACCCGCGGGCGGGAGCTGGGGGCCTCGGTCTCCTGCAGGCCAGCGGTCGCGGAGGCAGTCGCCCCCGGGATGCGGGTCGGGAGGTGACCGGCCTCGGTGACGGGCGCCTCGAGGACCTCGGTGCTGTCGGCCGGTGCCGCGACCTCGGTCTCGACGGTGTCCACCGCAGCGTCCGCCACGACGGCCTCGGCGGCGACCTCGGGGGTGGCTTCCGCGGCGTCGGCCTCGGCCTCGGCCACCCACTCGGCGGGCACGTGGATCTCGGTGCCGGAGTCGGGCGTGGCGTCGGTCGCGTCCGTGGAGTCGGTGCTGCCGCTGGTCGCGGGGGCCTCGGTCGGGGCGTCGGCACCGAGCTCGCGAGCCTTGGAGGCCTCGACGATCTTGGCGCGGTGCTCCAGCCAGGCGGACAGGTTCGACGGCATCTGGCGGGGCTCGTTGGCCTCGGCCTCGGCCTCGAGGCGGGCCGCCTCGGCTGCCGCCTTGGCGCGACCCGGGAGCCAGCTGAGCCGGCCACCCCTGGCTGCGGGGAGGTCTGCCTTCCCGGCGCCCTTGTCGGGAGTCGCGTCCTGCTGCTCCGTGGACGGGGCGTCCTCGAACTCGCGGTACTCGGTGATCCCGGTGGCGCGCGGCGTGCGGACCGGCAGGCCGGCCGCAGAGCGCTGCGGCTCGGTGGCCTCAGCCTCCGGCGCGTCAGTCTTCGCGTCAGCCTTCGCGTCAACCGCGTCGACCTGCGGCTCCACCGGAGCGTCTGCCTTCGGGTCACCCGTGGCCTCCGCCTTCGCGTCGACCGTGGCGGCCTCGTCCTCGACGTCCTTGGCCGCTGCGTCCTTGGCCCCGACGGCGGCCGGCGCCTCCGCGGGGGCGGAGCCGTTGACCGGGGCGTCGGAGACCTGGTCGGCCTTGGCCGCGTGGCCGTTGACCGGCTGGGTCTCGGCGTGGCCGTTGGTGGCTGCCTTCTCCTCAGCGGCCTCGGAGCCCTCGATGACGGGCTTCGCCGGCGGCGCCTGGATGGCGTTCGCGGCCGTGGGGCCGTGCGCACCGGGCGTCCGGGTTGGCAGCTTCTTGGCGGCGTCGGCCACGGGGCTGGGCGTGGCGCCACTGGCTCCGCGGACCCGGGTGGGCAGGCCGGCCTTGGTGGTGCCACCGACGGCGGACGTCGGCGTCGTGGGGGCGGGAGCAGCCTCCGCGGGAGCGGCAGCGGCAGCCGGACGGACCGGACGCTCGCCCTTGGCGCTGTCGGCCAGCAGGCCGGCTGGCAGGTGGATCGACACGGTGACGCCCTGCTTGTCGTCGCCGTTGCGACGCAGGCGGACGGCGATGCCGTGCCGCTTGGCGAGGCTTCCCACCACGAACAGACCCATGCGGCGCGCGGTGTCGGCGGTGATGTCGCCGCCGTGCGCGAGCTGGTCGTTGAGGGTCGCGAGGTCCTTGGGCGGCATACCGAGGCCACGGTCGGCGACCTCGATGAGGAGCCCGCCTTCGGGCGTACGGGCACCACGGATGGCCACGCGGGAGGTGGGCGGGGAGTAGGACAGGGCGTTGTCGACGATCTCCGCGACCAGGTGGATGAGGTCGGAGCCCACAGCGCCGAGCACGTGGTCGTTCGAGGTGTCGCCGATGTCGATGCGCTCGTAGTTCTCGACCTCGGACACGGCCGCACGGACGGCGTCGGAGACCGAGACCGAGCCGGACATGCCACGACGGGTCGAGGTGCCGGCGAGCACCAGCAGCGAGTCGCTGTTCCGGCGCATACGGGCGGCGAGGTGGTCGAGGCGGAAGAGGCTCTGGAGGCGCTTCGGGTCTTCCTCGTCGCTCTCCAGGCGCTCGATCAGGCTGAGCTGCTGGTCGATGAGGGAGGTGCTGCGGCGTGACAGGGTCTCGAACATGTGGCCGACCTGGACCCGGAGGCGGGCCTGGTCACCAGCCAGCGTGCGGGCCTGGGTGTGGAGGTCGTCCACGGCGCGGGCGAGCTGGCCCATCTCCTCGGTCGTGTGGACCGGGATCGGGACGAACTCGGGGAGCTCCTCACCATCACGCATCGCGGCAACGGCCTCGGGGAGGCGAATGTTCGCCACGTCGAGGGCGCCCTGACGCACGGCGCGGATGGGGATGAGCAGGGAGCGGATGAGGGCGACGACCAGGCCGAGGGCGGCGGCGAGCGCGAGGACCACGATCGCGGCGTTGAGGATTGCCTCGGCGCGGTGCTGGGCGGCGCGGTCACGGAGGTTGGCCTCCAGGGCCTGCAGCTGGCCGTCCATCAGCGTGGCGTAACCGGCGTTGCTCGACTCGATCACGATGCCGAGGCCAGCGATCTGGGCCTTGTCCGGGGGCTGCTGCTGGAGCGTGTAGTTGCGGCGGCCGTTCTCGTTGAGGAGCTGGCGGGCCTGGCTGACCTGGTTGGCCGGCGCGGTCGAGAGGAGTCGCGTGAGGGCGGCGGTCTCGGCTCCGACCTGACCGATCGCGCGCAGGTTGGCGGACGCGTCGTCGGTGTTGGAGAGGTTGAGCTGCTCACCGGTCATGGCGCGCTGGGCGGCGATGGAGTCCTGGAGGGCGACGACGATCTTGGCCGAGGCCGAGTCGTCGCTCAGGCCCAGGTCGCTCACGGCCGAGGACATGAGGGTCGCGATGTTGCCGGACTTGTCGATGACGATGTCGGAGAAGGGGCTCTGGGTCTTCGCGGTGCGGACCGCCTGGCCGAGGGCGAGGGCGCTCTGGCCGCTGGCCTTCACGGACTCGGGGACGCCTTCGGCCTTGAGGGCGATGCGGAGGTCGGCCGCCGCGGACTCGTACTTGGTGATCGCCGCGATGACACCGCCACCGCCGACGCTCTCCGCGGCGGCGAGCCGCTGGACAGCGAGGTTGTAGTCGACGACGGGGCGGATGACCAGAACCGTGTCGGCAGCCTGGGTGAGCTGGCGGGAGGAGTCGAAGTCGTTCTTGACGCGCAGGCCACCGAACACGAAGGCGAGGACCACGGGCAGGACGATCGCGGCTGCAAGCTTTCGACGCAGGGGCCAGTGACCGAACGACCAGCGTTGGGGGACACGGCCAGCCGCCGACTGCAGTCTGGACACGGAGCCACCTTTCCTCACGACACGAAAACTTGAATGAACGGAAACATACGGGTGCCTACACGGAGGCTGGATAGACCTCGGAGGCCACTTGGCACGTTTGGCCTGCGCACAACTGACCGAACGGACTAGACCACCTCGGAGAGCCGAACCAGCATGCCATCGGGGTCGGCGGTATAGGGGAGATCGGGCGCCGGAAAAGTCGACCCCCTCGCACCGTTTGACTTCGGTTGCCTGCGACGAGTTCCAGTGGCAGCAGGGGCAGCCCGTCCGGGCAGCCCGCGAGGTCAGTCGGCCGACACGACCAACCGATACCCCTGACCCGGCTCGGTCACGAGGTACCGCGGGACGGCAGGGTCCGGTTCGAGCTTGCGCCGGAGCTGGTTGGCATACACCCGTAGGTAGTTCGACTCGCGGCCGTAGCCGGGACCCCACACCTCACGGAGCAGCTCACGCTGCGACACGAGGTGTCCCGGGCGCCGGGCCAGCACCTCAAGGAGGCTCCACTCGGTGGGGGTCAGCCGCACCTCGGCGCCGGCCGCCACGGCACGCCGCTCGGCGAAGTCGAGGGTGAAGTGCGGGGTGCGCACCGCCGCGACCGACGACCCGCCGTCCGCCGCCCGGCGCCGGAGCGCCACCCGGACCCGGGCCAGCAGCTCGTCCATCGCGAAGGGCTTGGTGACGTAGTCGTCTGCGCCCAGGTCGAGGGCCTCCACCTTGTCCACCGAGTCGGTGCGCGCGGACAGCACGATGACCGGCACGTCCGAGACCTGCCTGACCCGTCGCAGCACCTCCACCCCGTCGAGGTCAGGGAGTCCGAGGTCGAGGACCACCAGGTCGGGGGGCGCGTCGTGGAACGACTGCAGGGCGGTCCGCCCGTCGCCCGCCGTCTCGACGGTGTAGTCGCGCGCCCTGAGGTTGATCGCGAGCGTCCGCACCAGGTGGGGTTCGTCGTCGACGACGAGGATGGAGCTCACGGCGCCATCCTCGCAGTGGCGCCGGTCGGGCCACCGTCCTGCGCCGCGACACCGTGGCCGTGGCGCACGAGCTCGATCACCACGGTGAGCCCTCCGCCCGGGGTGTCCTCGGCGACGATCGACCCACCCATCGCCTCCACCAGGCCCCGGGCCACCGCCAGCCCCAGACCCACGCCAGTGCCGCGAGGAGTGTCACCGAACCGTTGGAACGGCGCGAAGATCGTCTCCTTCGCGCCCTCGGGCACGCCCCTCCCCCGGTCGACGACACGCACCTGCACCCGGCTGCCGGTGGCTGCGGCCTGCACGACGACCTCTGCGCCGGAGTGCTTGAGGGCGTTCTCGAGGACGTTGGCCAGCACTCGGTCGAGCAGGCCGGCGTCGGCCTCGGCAGGGGGCAGGGTGGCGTCCATGCTGATCCGCACGCGGTCGGCACCGAGGAGCGGTGCGGAGGCGACCGCGACAGCACCCTCGACGTCGACCGCGCCCAGCCTCGGCACCACCGAGCCGCTCTGCAGCCGTGACATGTCGAGGAGGTTGGCGACCAGCCCGGTCAGCCGGTCGGTCGACTCCTCGATGGTCTCGAGCAGGTCCGCCCGGTCGTCCTGGCTGAAGACGACGTCGGGTTGCCGCAGGCTCGATGCTGCTGCCTTGATGCTCGCCAACGGGGTGCGCAGGTCGTGCGAGACGGCTGCGAGCAGGGCGGTCCGGGCGCGGTTGTCCTTGGCGAGCACCTTGGCCTCCCTGGCCAGCTCCACGAGCTCGTCGCGGTGGAGGATCGCCCCGGCCCGCGAGGCGAACGCGGACACCAGGCGCCGGTCTGCCCCCGAGAGGGTCCGACCGGTGAGCACCAGCACCCGCGTGTCGTCCACCGGGGCCCGCACCGAGGCCGTCGCCACAGTCGTCAGGTCGAAGCCCTCGGTCGCCGCCACCACGGTCCACGGCGAGCGCACGTCGTCGCGCGAGAGGACTGCTGCGGCGTCGACCGCGAAGAACTCGACCGCCTGGCGCAGGAGGGCAGGCATCGGGTCGCGTTCACCCAGGAGGGTCTCCGCCGTGGCCGCGAGCGCGTCGGCCTCGCGCCGGGCAGAGCCGGCCGCTGCCGCCCTCCGCTCGCTGACGTGCACGACCGACGAGACGGCCGCGGCGACGACGACGAAGACGAGCAGCGCGACGAGGTTCTGGGGGTCGCTGATCGTGAGCGTGTTGACCGGCTCGGTGAAGAACCAGTTGATGGCCAGGCTCCCGAGGACCGCCGAGGCCAGCGCGGGCCACAGCCCACCGACGAGGGCGGTGACGACCGTGACCAGGAGGAAGAGGAGCACCTCCAGGGGCAGGTCGTGCCACCCGGGCGTGGCCCGGAGTATGCCGGCCAGTGCGCCTGTGCCGAGCACCGCCAGCGCCCAGCCGAGCGCCGAACGCCGCGCGCCGAGAGCCGGGCCGAACCGCAACGGCGCGCGCACCGTGCGGGTCAGCTCGTGCGTGACCAGGTGCACGTCGATGTCGCCCGAGCCCTCCACCACCCGCTGACCGACACCGGTGGACAGCAGCTCCTGCCAGCGTCGGCGACGTGAGGCGCCGATGACCACCTGCCGCGCGGAGACACCCCTGGCGAACTCGAGGAGGGCGGCCGCGATGTCCTCGCCCTTGATGGTGTGGAAGGTGCCCCCGAGCTCGACGGTGAGCTGGCGCAGGTCGGCGAGACCCTCGAGCTTGGCGTCGACCAGGCCGTCGGGAGGGGTGACGTAGACGGCGAGCAGCTCGCCGCCGGCCCTCGAGGCGATCTGGGCGCCGCGACGCAGGAGCGTCCGGCCCTCCTGTCCACCGGTGAGCGCGACGACGACGCGCTCCCGGGTCGGCCACAGCTCGGTGATCTCGTGGTCGGCCCGGTAGCGGTCGAGCCCCTCCTCCACGCGGTCCGCCACCCACAGGAGGGAGAGCTCGCGCAACGCGGACAGGTTTCCCTCGCGGAAGTAGTTGGCCAGCGCGGCGTCGACCTGCGCGGCGGCATAGACGTTGCCGTGGGCGAGGCGGCGGCGCAGGGCCTGCGGAGACATGTCAACGAGCTCGATCTGGTCAGCCGACCGGACCACGTCATCAGGGACCGTCTCCTGCTGCCGGACGCCCGTGATGGCTTCGACGACGTCGTTCAGTGACTCGAGGTGCTGGACGTTGACCGTGGAGATCACGTCGATGCCCGCGACCAGGAGCTCCTCGACGTCCTCCCAGCGCTTGGCGTGGGGGCTCCCCGGGGCATTGGTGTGGGCGAGCTCGTCGACGAGCACGACCTCCGGTCGCCGGGCCAGGACCGCTGCGACGTCCAGCTCCTCGAGGGCACTGCCGCGGTGCGACACCGCGCGCAGGGGGATCCGCTCGACCCCTTCCATGAGACCCGCGGTGAACGCCCGGCCGTGGCTCTCGCAGACGCCGATCACCACGTCGGTGCCGCGTTCGCTCCTGCGCCGGGCCTCCGAGAGCATGGCGACGGTCTTGCCGACGCCTGGCGCGGCGCCGAGGTAGACCCGCAGCACTCCCCTGCTCATGAGCCGATTGTCGTCCCTCGCACTCGGCCGGCACCGGTCGGGCGGCTCATCGCTGCGTCTCGTCCTCGAGCGCGAGGTTGAGCTCGAGCACGTTGACCCGTGGCTCACCGAGGAAGCCCAGCGAGCGTCCTTCGGTGTGGGCGTCGACCAGCCGCCGCACGACGGCGTCGCTCAGCCCGTTGGCGGCTGCCACCCGGGGCACCTGCGCGATCGCGTTGGCCGGCGACACGTGGGGGTCGAGGCCGCTGCCCGAGGCGCTCAGGGCGTCCGGCGGCGCAGCCCCCTCACCCACTCCGGCCCACGCGGCCTGACGTTCGCGCACGGCCTCGACCTGGGCTTGCGACGTCGCGGCGAGGTTCGAACCACCACTGACGGCACCGGCATACGCGCTCACGGAGGGGCGCCCGTGGAACCACTGCGGGCCCCTGAAATCCTGGCCGAGGAGGCTCGAGCCGACCACCACGCCGTCCCGGCTGACCAGGGAACCGTCCGCGCGGTCGGACAGCCCGACTCGCCCGACGCCCCAGACCACGGCCGGGTAGAGCACGCCCAGGAGCACGGTGAGGACGAGCAGCATCCGCAGGGACGCGACGAGCTGGCGTGGTGAGGACATCTGATCAGGCCAATCCGGGGAGGAGGGAGACACCGAGGTCGAGGAGCTTGATGCCGATGAACGGGGCGATGACGCCGCCCAGGCCGTAGACGAGCAGGTTGCGACGCAACAGCTGCGCGGCGCTGGAGGGTCGGTAGCGAACTCCCTTGAGTGCCAATGGGATCAGCGCAAGGATGATCAAGGCGTTGAAGATGACCGCCGACAGCATGGCCGACTCCGGTGACGACAGGCGCATGACGTTGAGGGCACCCAGGCCGGGGAAGAGCGAGATGAACATCGCCGGGATGATCGCGAAGTACTTGGCGATGTCGTTGGCGATCGAGAAGGTCGTCAGGGCCCCGCGGGTGATCAACAGCTGCTTGCCGATCTCGACGACCTCGATCAGCTTGGTCGGGTCGGAGTCGAGGTCGACCATGTTGCCCGCCTCCTTGGCCGCCGAGGTGCCGGAGTTCATCGCCACGCCGACGTCGGCCTGCGCGAGCGCCGGGGCGTCGTTGGTGCCGTCACCGGTCATCGCGACGAGGCGCCCGCCCTCCTGCTCCTTCCTGATGAGGCGCATCTTGTCCTCCGGGGTCGCCTCCGCGAGGAAGTCGTCGACTCCTGCCTCCTTGGCGATCGAGGCGGCGGTGAGGGCGTTGTCCCCGGTGATCATCACGGTGCGAATTCCCATGGCACGCATGACATCGAACCGTTCACGCATGCCTGGCTTCACCACGTCCTTGAGGTGGACGACACCCAACGCACGAGCCGGGGTCGAGCCGTCCTGGCGGGCCACCACGAGCGGCGTGCCGCCGCAGCTGCTGATGTCGTCGACGAGCACCCGCACGCGGTCCGGCACGGCACCCCCGGACTCCTCCACCCAGCGACGCACGGCCGACGTCGCACCCTTGCGGATGTGGGTCCCGTCCGGCAGGTCCACCCCTGACATGCGCGTCGTGGCGCTGAACTCGACGAACTCCGCGCCGTCGCGCACGAGCACCTGGGCGGAGCGGCCGCCGTTGACGGCGTACTCGGCGGTGGCGAGGTCCACGATCGACCTCCCCTCGGGCGTGGAGTCGGCCAGCGACGACAGGTATGCCGCGTCGGGCAGCTCGTGCTTCGTCCCGCCACCGAGCGAGAGGAGCTCGGTGGCGCGACGGTTGCCGAAGGTGATCGTGCCGGTCTTGTCCAGCAGGAGCGTCGAGACGTCGCCAGCTGCCTCGACGGCGCGCCCCGACATGGCCAGGACGTTGCGCTGCACCAGGCGGTCCATGCCCGCGATACCGATCGCGGAGAGCAGCCCGCCGATGGTCGTCGGGATGAGGCAGACGAGGAGGGCGACGAGGACCACCACCGGCTGCCCGTGGCCGGAGTAGACGGCCAGCGGCTGGATGGCCATCACGGTCACGAGGAAGACGATCGTCAACGTGGTGAGCAGGATCGTCAGGGCGATCTCGTTGGGCGTCTTCTGCCGTTGGGCACCTTCGACGAGGGCGATCATCCGGTCGATGAAGCTCTCGCCCGGCTTGGTCGTGATCCGGACGACGATGCGGTCGGACAGCACCGTCGTGCCACCCGTGACCGCGCTCCGGTCGCCGCCCGACTCACGGATGACGGGTGCGGACTCGCCGGTGATGGCGGACTCGTCCACGGTGGCGACGCCGTCGACGACCTCGCCGTCACCCGGCACCACCTGGCCGGCCTCGACCACCACGGTGTCGCCGATGGTCAGCTCGCTCCCGGGCACCGACTCCTCGGCGCCGTCCGGGCGCAGGCGACGGGCCATCGTCTCGCGCTTGGCCGCTCGGAGACTGGCCGCCTGCGCCTTTCCCCGGCCTTCCGCGACGGCCTCAGCGGCGTTGGCGAAGAGCACCGTCAGCCAGAGCCACCCGGCCACGGACCAGCTGAAGACACCGGGGTCGGCCAGGGCCAGACCGGTGGTCAGGGCCGACCCCACCCAGACCACGAAGATGACCGGGGAGCGGTAGACGTGTCGGGGGTCGAGCTTGGCGAACGCCTGCGGGACGACGGGCAGCAGCGATCGGGTCATGACAGTGCCTCCGCGACGGGACCGAGGGCAAGTGCCGGGAAGAAGGTGAGCCCGGCCACGACCAGGGCGATGCCGGTGGCGAGACCGACGAAGAGCGGGGTGTGGGTGGGCATCGTCCCGACCGTGGCAGGTCGGGTGGGCTGCTCGGCGAGATGCCCCGCGAGCCGCAGCACCAGCAGCATCGGGACGAACCGGCCGAGGAGCATGCACACCGCCAGGGTCAGGTTGTACCAAGGGTTGTCGGCGGTCAGGCCGGCGAAGGCGCTGCCGTTGTTGTTCGCCGCAGAGGCATAGGCGTACAGCACCTCGGTCAGCCCGTGCGGTCCGGTGGCGAGCATCGCGGACCGGGGTCCGTCGCTGGCGAGTGAGCTGCCGGTGGACACCAGGACCAGGACGGGCATGACGAGGACGTAGAGGGCCGCGCAGGTCACCTCGCGACGGCCGATCGTCTTCCCGAGGTACTCGGGTGTCCGACCCACCATCAGGCCTGCGACGAAGACGGCGAGCAGGGCGACGACGACGATGCCGTAGAGCCCGGAGCCCACGCCGCCCGGTGACACCTCGCCGAGGACCATGTTGGCCAGCACCGTCCCACCACCGAGCGGGCTGAAGCTCTCGTGCATCGAGTTCACCGCGCCGGTGGAGGTGCCCGTCGTCGAGGCGGCGAAGATGCTCGAGCCCCAGACGCCGAAGCGCTGCTCCTTGCCCTCCATCGAGCCGGTCAGCCCTCCCGAGGCGGACACCTCCGCCCAGCTGGTCACAGCCACTCCGCCGGCCCACAGCAGCGCCGCGAAGCCGCCGAGCGCCCAGCCCTGCCGACGGTCGCCGACCATCAGGCCGTAGGTGCGGGTCAGGGCGAACGGGATGACGAGCATCAGGAAGATCTCGAAGACGTTGGTGAGCGGGTTCGGGTTCTCGAAGGGGTGGGCGGAGTTGGCGTTGAAGTAGCCACCGCCGTTCGTGCCGAGCTCCTTGATGGCCTCCTGCGAGGCCACCAGGCCGCCACGGATCACCTGGTCGGCCCCCGACAGGGAGTGGATGACGGTGGGACCCTGGAGGTTCTGCACGACGCCACCGACCAGGAGCAGGACCGCCGCGGCGACGGAGGCCGGCACGAGGATCCGCACGATCCCGCGGACCAGGTCGACCCAGAAGTTCCCGATGGCCGCGGCCGACCGGCGAGCCAGGGCGCGGACCAGGGCGACGGCCACGGCCAGTCCCACCGCCGCTGACACGAAGTTCTGGACGGTCAGGCCCACGGTCTGGAGGACCGGGCTCGCCCCCACCTCACCGGCATACGACTGCCAGTTGGTGTTGGTCACGAACGAGATCGCCGTGTTGACCGCCGTCGTCAGCCCCATCCCGTCCGAGCCCTGCCGGCCCGGCAGGTGGGTCTGCCCGACGACCAGGCCGAACAGCGCCACGACCCCGACGGCCGAGAAGGCCAGCACGCTGGCGGCATACGCGCGCCAGCCCTGTTCCGAGTCAGGGTCCACGCGCACGAGGCGGTAGACGACCCTTTCGACGGGCCAGTGCCGAGGGTCGGTGAACACCTTCGCCATCCACGCCCCGAGCGGGTGGTAGCTCATCGCGAGGAGCAGGACCAGGAGGCCGATCGTCAGCAGACCGCTGAGGTCGTCCGACATCAGAACCGCTCCGGGCGGACAAGTGCGTAGACGAGGTATCCCAGCAGCGCGAGGCCGAGGACTGCGGCCACGAGGTTTTCGATCACGTTGTCAGTCAACGACTTCCGTCGAAGCGCAGGCACTCCCTTGACGGGCCCCTGACGACCCTTGACGCGATCTTGACGGCGCGGCGTTCAGATCGCGTCAAGGATCTTGACCGGGGCCCGTGGCGCGAGGCGTGATGCAGAGATGCAGATCGACCAGCTTGCGTCCCGACGTCGCCCCTGGGTCGTCACGGCTGCCGCCGTCGCCCCGCTCGTCCTCTGCGCGGCGATCGGTGCAGCCGACGACAGGGTGCCCGATGCGAGCGCCGCGGTGGGTCTCGTCCTCGTCATCGTCGCTGCCGCGGCGACCGGGATCCGCGCCGCCGGCCTGGTCGCAGCAGTCTCGGGTGCGGTGGGTTTCGACTTCTTCCTCACCCAGCCGTATCGGAGCCTGGCCATCGACAGCGCCGAGGACGTCGAGGTGGCGCTGCTGCTGCTGGTCGTGGGGGTCGCCGTCACCGAGCTGGCCCTCTGGGGTCAGCGGCAGCGGGCCGACGTCGGACGTCAGCGGGGCTATCTCGACGGCGTCATGGCCACGGCCGAGTCCGTGGCGCGGGACGGCGACCTGGCGAGGGTGACGACCTCGGTGGCCGCGCGCATCCGGGAGGTGCTCGACCTCGACCGCTGTGACTTCGTGGCCAGTGCCCGGCTCCCCGGCGGACCCGTCCTCGAGCGCGACGGCTCGGTCACCCGCGGGGGCACGTCGCTCGACGTCGAGCGCTCCGGGCTCCCGGTCGACCGCGTGGTCCTCCTGCCCGTGCACGCGGGGCCCGCGCCGCGCGGCTACTTCGAGCTCACGAGCGCCTCGCACGTGGCGCGCCCGACCCGGGACCAGCGACGGGTCGCCGTCCTCCTCGCCGACCAGGTGGCCGCGGCGCCGCCGGCCTGACCGTGGAGCGCGTCACAGTTTCCGGCCCGCCGTGTCTTATCGGGTGACCGGCTCACCCTCCGGTCGAACCAACGGCACCCGCCGGCGGAGCACCTCCACGTCCACCGCCGGCGGGTGTCACCCCGAGCTCCACCACCAGCCCCAGACACCCTCGCCCGAAGGACGCGTCACTTTCCGTGACCCACACGCGTCTTGAGGGTGCTGCGAAGAACCCCTGTGCCCGCCCGCAGCGGGGATCCCAGCGCGCGACTGCGAACCCCGAGCGCGCTGGGATCCCACCTCGGGACACGAGGGACCGACGCAGCAACGACCAGCGGAAGCCCCGGGCGACCCACCGTCACGCCCGAGGACGCCGACGCGCCTCGGGCTCAGGCACGAGAGAGACCGTGATGACCGACCACCGCACTCCGGCGCAGCTGTGGCGCAAGCACCGGATGCGCCAGGTGATGCTCTTCGTCACCGTGCCCGGGGTGCTGCTCGGGACCGCCAGCATGACCGCCGCCTACTCGGCCGGGTGGATGACCCCACCGACCCCGAAGCCGGTGTGCCGCCCGGTCGTCGCGCCAGCGCCCGCGCGGGCGTCGTTCACGGTCAACGTCATGAACGCCACCGGCCGCACCGGCGTCGCCGCGCAGGTCGCCGCCGGCCTGGCAAAGCGCAAGTTCTCGGTCGACGGGATCAGCAACGCCCCCGAGTCCTGGTACGTCACCCAGTCAGCGGTCGTGCACCACGGTCCCGACGGTCTCGACCAGGCCCTGCTCACCGCCTCCCAGATCCCCGGCGCGAAGCTGTTCGCCGACTCGCGCAAGGGCACCTCGGTCGACGTCGTCATCGGGCTCGGCTACGAGTCCCTGGGGCCGGTGCCGTCCGAGGTCGAACCGGCCGCAACCGGTGGCGCGGCGGCCGACTCCGTCGTCACGGTGACCCGACCCTGTCCGTGACCCACGGCAGGTAGGTCAGGCCTTCATGAGCGTGCTGATGAGCCAGGCCGACTCGGTGCGCAGACGCTCCGCGGCGCCCGCGTCGCCCGCGAGGTGCCGGATGAGGGAGTTCTCGAAGAGCCCGTCGAAGACCGAGTAGGCGGTGACCGACGGCACGGCCGGCACGGTGTCGCAGAGCTCGGCGTGCCGGGAGACGACCCGCCAGATCATCTCCTCCAGCTGGTGGTCGAGGTCGACGACGGTCGGCTGCAGGGCCGTCTCGAACATCGCCTGCGAGCGCATGTCGTACCAGAGCCGGTGCATCGCGGTGTCCTCGAGCATCGTGCCCACGAGGGCGTCGGCGAAGAGCCCGGCGAGCTCCTCGCCACTCGCCGCCTGCTCGACGATCTCGTCGTAGCGCGTCACGCAGTGCTCCTTGTAGCGGCGCACGCAGTAGGTGATCAGCTCGATCTTGTCGCGGAAGTAGTAGTGCAGGACGCCGTGGGAGAAGGCGGTCTTCTGGGCGATCTCGCGCAGGCTGGTGCGGGCGAACCCGAGCTCACCGAGGGTCTCCAGGGTCGCATCCGCCAGCTCGCCGCGGCGGGCCTCGAACTTGTCGACCCGGACCCGGTCGAAGCGGTCGGTCTGCGGCTCCACGACCTGCGTCACGCCCACCCCCTCCTTCCGTGTCGGAACGTCCCTCACCGCGACGGCGTGAGCTTCCTGAGGAGCTCCGCCTGGCTGCCGAGCATAGCGACCGCGGTTGTCTTGACGAGTGTCAAGGAAACTCTTGACAGGTGTCAAGGGCGAAGAGCACGCTGAGCCCACGTCGGCTGGCTGCAGTCCCTGATGCGCAGCCGGCCGGCGTACCACCGGGCGGTCGACCCACGCCGCCCCGCAGGCAAAGGAGCCCGCCATGACCTCGATCGACCTCACCGGCCGCAAGGCGCTCGTCACGGGAGGGGCCCAAGGCCTCGGAGAGGGCATGGCGGCCGCGTTGGCCGCGGCCGGGGCGACCGTGATGATCGCCGACATCCAGGACGAAGGTGAGCAGACCGCCAAGCAGCTCGGCGACCAGCACGGCTTCGTGCGGCTCGACGTCACCGACGACGCCAACTGGGAGTCGGCCGTCGCGGAGACGGTCGAGCGCCTCGGGGGGCTCGACATCCTGGTCAACAACGCCGGCATCGAGATCACCAGCCTCATCACCGAGGTCGACGCGGACGACATCCGCAAGATGCTCGACGTCAACATCCTCGGCACGACCCTCGGCCTGAAGCACGGGCTCCGGGCGATGCGTCCGGGCGGCGCCGCGGGTCAGGGCGGCAGCATCACCAACGTCGCCTCGGTCGCGGCCACGATCGCATTCCCCGGCATCTCGGTCTACTCCGCCACGAAGTCCGCCGTCGACCGACTCACCCGCGTGGCGGCCATGGAGTCCGGCAAGCTCGGCTACGGCGTACGGGTCAACTGCATCTACCCCGGACTCGTCCCGACCGCCATGGGCGCCGGGCTGGCCAACGACGTGGCGGCACTGGGCCTCTTCCCGTCCCCTGAGGCCGCGGTCGGCGCGGTCATCGAGCTCACCCCCTCGGGCCGGCTCGGCCAGGTCGACGACATGGCCGACGCCGTCGTCTTCCTGTCCTCCGACGCCGCCAAGTTCATCACCGGCGCCGGCCTGCCGGTCGACGGTGGCATGGGCATGTGACGCCGGCGTCCTCGACGCTCCGACGCCCTCACGACGTACCGCCGCCACGCGGCATACCCCTCCTTGAGTTCGACTGTCCTGAAAGGCATTTGGCATGAGCGACAAGCCCGTCATCGTCTATGGAGCGTCCGGCTACACCGGTCGACTGATCTGCGAGTACCTCCGCGAGTACAACGTCCCCTTCACCGCGGCCGGCCGGGACGCCGGGAAGCTCAAGACGTCGATGGAGACCAACGTCGCGGGGATCGAGACCGCGCAGTACGAGGTGGCGACGACCGAGCACACCGTCGAAGCGCTTACCGAGCTGTTCCGCGGCGCCTCCGTCGTCTGCAACACGGTGGGCCCGTTCGCGCGCTACGGCCCCGAGGTCGTCGAGGCCTGTCTCGCTGCCGGCGTCCACTACCTCGACACCACCGGCGAGCAGGACTGGGTCATCACCTGCGACGAGAAGTACGGCGCCGACTTCGCGGCGGCCGGCCTGCTCCTCGCGCCCGGCGTCGCGCAGATGTACACCACCGGTGAGATCGCCGCCCAGCTCTGCCTCGAGAAGCCGGGCCTCGACACCCTCGACATCGCCGTCTTCTGGGGAGGCAGCCCGACCATCGCCTCGACGCAGACGATCCTCGTCAACGCCGCCATGTCGGCCGCGCACTACCTCGAGCAGAACACCTACCAGCCGTGGGACCCCGAGGCCGGCCTCTACCAGCTCTCCATCCCCGGCCAGCACGAGCTCGCCCTGGCCCTGCCGTGGGGGGGCACCTCCCACCCGGTGTGGTTCCGGAAGGACCCGCGGGTCGCCACCGTCCGCGCCCTCGGAGGCGTGTTCAACCGGCCGCTCATGCTCGGGGTGCCGCAGATCGTGGCAGCCGCGCTGGAGGCCACCAAGGACATGGACCTCGACGCCAAGTACGACGCCCTCGACGCGACCGCGGCCCAGGTGATGAACCAGATGCCACCGCGCGAGAACCCCCGGGTCAACAAGTCGCTCGACTCCGTGCACGCCTCCGGCCCGCTCGGGCGCGCGCACTGCGTCATCCACGGCAACAGCAACTACAAGCAGACCGGCCTGCTCCAGGCGTATGCCGCGTACTCGCTGCTGCAGCAGGCTCCCAGGACGGTGGGCTTCGCATCCGCGTCCCAGGCCTTCGGTCACCGCGAGCTGCTGGGTGCCCTGCGGGCCTTCGGCCTGGTGATGGAGCCGGTCCTCACGGTCGAGAGCTGACCCGCATGCGGGTCGTCGACTACCTCGACAAGGGCGCTTCCCTCGACCCCGGGGCGGCCTGCCTCACCACCGACGGCCAGACCATGACGTATGCCGCGGTGCAGGCGTTGTCGCACCGCGTCGCCTCCGCGCTGCGCGCCAGTGGGGTGGAGCCGGGCGACAAGGTCGCCATCCTGTCGGCGAACGACCCGGTCGCCTTCACCTGCGTCTTCGGGATCAGCCGGGCGGGCGCGGTGTGGTGCCCGATCAACCCGCGCAACGAGGCCGCCGAGAACCGCGAGCTGCTCGACCTGTTCGACTGCACGGTCGTCGTGTTCCAGGAGTCCTTCGCCCCGCTGGTCGAACGGATCCGCGCCGACCTGGCGAAGGTGCACACCTGGGTGTGCCTCGACGCCGCACCAGGCGACCCCGTCGCCGGAGCCCTGGGCTGGGACGAGTTCCTGGCCCGAGGCGCCGCCGCCGCCGAAACCGACGACACCGAGCCAGACCTGCCGGCCGTCGACGACCTGGCCATGATCGTCGGCACTGGCGGCACGACCGGGCGCCCCAAGGGTGTGATGCTCACCGGCACGAACCTCGAGACCATGACGGCGTTGACCTTGATGGGCTACCCGTTCGATGGCCGACCGGTCTACCTGGCGCTCGCGCCGCTCACCCACGCGGCCGGCGTGCTCTGCTTCCCGATCCTCTGCCGTGGTGGCGAGGTCGTCATCATGCGGCGCCCCGACGTGGGTGGCTTCCTCCAGCTGCTCGAAAAGCATCACGTCACCCACACCTTCCTGCCGCCGACACTGATCTACATGGTGCTCGGCCACGACGCCCTCGACGCGACGGATCTCTCGTCGTTGCAGTGCTTCTGGTACGGCGCGGCACCGATGTCGGCCACGCGGCTCGAAGAGGCGCTGACTCGCATCGGGCCGGTGATGGCGCAGCTCTTCGGCCAGACCGAGGCGCCGATGATGGTGTCGATGATGCCCCCAGCCGACCACTTCCGACCCGACGGCTCGGTCGCGGTCGAACGGCTGTCCTCGGCCGGCCGGCCGGCACCGCTGGTGACCGTCGCCATCATGGACCTCGACGGACGACTGCTGCCCCGCGGTGAGCGCGGCGAGATCGTCGTGCGGTCCTCGCTCGTGATGCCGGGGTACTACCGCAACCCCGACGCGACGGCGGAGGCCTCGCGGTTCGGCTGGCACCACACCGGCGACATCGGCTACCTCGACGACGACGGCTTCCTGTTCATCGTCGACCGGGCCAAGGACATGATCATCACCGGTGGCTTCAACGTGTACTCGACGGAGGTGGAGCAGGCCCTCATGCAGCACCCCGACCTCCAGGACTGTGCCGTCATCGGGCTGCCCGACGACAAGTGGGGCGAGCGTGTCGAGGCGGTCGTCCAGGCCCTGCCCGACCGCACCGTCGACCCTGCCGAGGTCATCGCCTTCGTCAAGGCGCGGATCGGCGGCGTCAAGGCTCCCAAGGCGGTGCACGTCTGGGCCGAGCTGCCCCGCTCCAAGGTCGGCAAGGTGCTGAAGAGCGAGATCAAGGCCGAGCTGGGGACGCCGGTCGACGGCTAGCCGACCGCACCGGCGACAGCCGCGCCCGCGCTCGGGAACCGTCACGATCGAGCGGGTGCCGCGTCTCTTGGTGCATGCCCGCACCCCAGACCACGACCCACGCCAGCCCTCCCCGTTCTCGGTACCGCCTTGGGTCGGATGCGCGGTTCAGGCAGCGCATCGGCGACATCACCCTGAGCCCTGACACCGTGGCGACCCCCAGTGGCTTGTCGTCGACCAAGCAGGTCGAGTGGCAGATCGACGACGGCAGCACCCCGGCGCACGCCTCGGAGGCCGACCCCAGCGGAGCCCCCGGCGTCGTCGGTACGGTGCGGGTCACCGCGACCGGCCCCGGGTGGAAGCACGTCACCGCCGTGCCGGTGTCCACGCTGGACGAGGTCACCGCCATCTACGCCAAGGTCCTGCACGCACGGCGGCTGGCCTACCAGCGCTGAGCCGACCCGTAGCGGGGGCTCAGCTCCTCCGTGACGGACCAGGTCAGTCACGCTCCGTCACGTCCGAGCTCCTGCGACGTCCCTCGAGGAAGGAAGCTCGACGAGAGGAGTGCGGGTGCGCGCCGTGGGGGACCCGGGGGTCGACAAGGTGGACTGGCCCCCCGAGCTGAGCATCTTCAAGACCGCGGACACCACGCACTACGTGGTCGCGACGGCGACCTCGGCCCGCAGCTGCGCCACGTGTTCGGGGCCGTTCGACAGCAGCGACCGCAGGTCCCTGACCGTCGAGGTGCGGGTCCCCGACCCACCCCCGCCCGAAGCCGGCTTCCGGTACCGGCAGTTCTCGGCCGAGGTCCACCACCGGTCCTGCCAACCACCCCGGCTGCAGGTCGTCACCGCGCCCGTCGACGCGACCACCGCCGACCCCTACACCGGGGAGTCGGACATGCACTACGCCCTGCTCCCGCCCTCCGGCACCGACGGCGACGACCTGCCAGGTCTGGTCTTCACGACGTCGGATCCCATCGTCCACCGCGAGCTGGAACAGGCGGAAGGTCGCTCGGCCTGGATCTCGACCTACCTCGAGCTGGGGTTCGAGCTGTTCGCCATCGACGAGCTCGGCTGGATCACCGCGCACGCGCCCATCACGGCCACGGTCCAGGGCGCCCTCGACGGCGCGCTCTTCTCGCTCACCGGCACCGTCGACGGCCGGGAGGTGTCCCTCCTGGAGTGGACCCGCAGCGGTGACCACCCGGCATACCGGCGGTGGCGGCGAGCCGTGACGGCCGCCGGCGCGCTCTTCGTGCTCTATGGCGAGTACGTCCACGTCGACGCGGACTCGGGGGCCGTCGACCTGGCGCCGGGTGGCCGGCTCGGGGACATCGTGGCCGCCGTGGTGCGCGTCGACGTCGTGCCGCGCAGCGGCGCGGCCGACCGCCCGTGCGGGTCTGGATGGTCACCGTGAGTGAGTCGCGCGGATCGACCTGACGTCGTCGCGTCACACTTCGGCCGATGAGCCGTCTCCACCATTGACCTGTCATCGGGGGATGCAGGTTGCCGGAAACGGCGGGCGGGCCTGCAACCGCCCGCCGTTTCCTACCCCGCCTCGGGGAGTGCAGGGTCGGTCTAGGCGGGGCGCCCAGCCAGGAGGCGCCGCACGGGGGGTGCCAGCCCCGCGGGGCAACCGCTCCTGACGACCCGGCCCAGGATGATGGTCGCCCCACAGTCCGCGGCCCGCTCCATCCCCCGGACACTGCCGAAGACCTCGAGCGAGTGCCTGAAGCCGCCGTAGCGGATCTGCCTGACGTGGATCGCCTCGTGGGCCATCACCAGCTTGGTCTTCGACCAGGTCATCCCCGGCTGGATGTAGACGGTCGACCGCGCTGGTCCAGAGCTCTGGAACACGGTCAGTCCCCGGACGTTCCCGCGGGTGTGCCTGCGCGCGTGGTCCATCGTCCATCGGGCGTTCCCCGCCGGGTCGATGGCGCGGACCCAGGCGCTGAAGCTTCCCAGTCCCGCACGCGCGGCCTTCGAGCCGCCCGCTGGGCAGGTGACGGACAGGGAGATCCAGCGGGCCGCGCGGATCCGCAGCCACCCCCGGGTCGTCGTCCCGCGTACCGTCGTCCCCCGCTTCAGGGTGGTCACCACGCGGTGGGAGAGACCGGAGCCGGAGCGCACGTTGGCCACGCGCACGCAGACGCGACGGGCCTGCCGGGCGGAGGAGGTCGAGGCCAGCTGCCCCGTGGAGTCGCGGGTCACCGGCTGGTCCGGGTCGGCCGAGGTCGCCCAGCCCCCTGACGTCGCCGACACCGCCGCGGCCGCCGACACCGCCGCGTCCGCCGACACTGCCGAGGTCGCCGAGGTCGCTGAGGTCGCCGGGGCGCCCGCCTTCGCGGCATCGAACGACGGGACGGAGAGGGCCACGGCCACGGCCGCGGCGCAGTACGAGCCGCGCAGGCGTCGCCGGGTTGAGCGGCGGTGGGATGAGTGGTCGTGGTGCTGGTGCGGAGCGAGCGGGCGATCGGCCCTGCAGGTCCTGGTTGACGCGAAGCTCATGCGAAGTCACACCTCTTCCAGGCATAGCGAACTCCCTCGAGAGCTGGTCGCCCACGAGAGCCGTGCTGACCCCGCTTCGCCCAGCGCCGCACCATGCCTGCCGCGACTGACGAGAGGGAGCACCTGGCGGGGACCGGAGAAAACGAGCGTCACTGCCTAGACAGCCTGGGTCAGTCGGGCATTACGGGACCCGGGTCCTGACCTCGATCCGGGTCGGGGGTGGCGGCGTCATGAATCGATCGCTGGGGAGTCTTGATGCGTGTAGGGCAGGCTCTTTCGGCGAACGAGGATGTGGGTAGGTGAGTGAGTCGCAGTTTCCGCACGGCGCGGGCGACATGGAGCGCATTGCGCGAATCATGTACTCGATGGAGATCGACGAGATCGACATGCCCCACGTCGTCGTGACCAACATCCACGGGTGCACGCTGGCCACCTACTCCGGTCCGTACGCCAACGGTCTCGCCGCCCTCGCGGTCGCCGAGGCCGAGCGTCGTGCGGATGTCGCGGCCGGGGAAGCCGGCGACGTCCACTTCAGCGTGGCGCCCCTCTATCCGGGTTTGGACCTCCACGAGCTGCAGGAGCAGCCCGCCGCCCGCGCCGAGCCCGAGGCGGGCCCCGACTGTGGATGACCCGGAGGACCAGACTCCCGACGCAGTCCTGCTGGACCGCCTCCGAGCCGGCGACCGCGAGGCTGCCGTCGACCTCTGGACCAGGCACTACCCTTCCGTGCTGCTGGCTGCCCGACGGGTGACACGACAGCCGCGCGACGCCGAGGAGATCGCCTCGGACGCCTTCTCCGGGATGCTGTCCGCCCTGTCCGGCGGTGCCGGACCCACGACATCGGTCCGCGCCTACCTCGTGACCTCGGTGCGCAACCTGGCGGCGAGCCGGGCCACGCGCTCTTCGGCCGGCGACGTCATGACCGACGACGTGGCCCTCTTCGACAAGCCGACCGCTGACACGACCGCCCACATGAGCGAGCTCCAGCTCGTCCGCGTCGCCTTCGCCGAGCTACCCCAGCGGTGGCAGATCGTGCTGTGGCGCACGGCGGTCGACAAGGACAGCAACATCGAGGTCGGCCGAGCCATGGGACTGTCACCCAACGGTGTCGCAGCGCTGGCCAAGCGCGCCCGACGCGGCTTCCGGCTGTCCTACCTGCGCGCCCACCTCTCCGACCGAGGGGTAGAGGCCCAGTGCAAGCCCTTCATCGACGGGCTCGCGGACCTGTCCATCTCCGACGTGGACGCACCACCCGCGCTGGTGGCCCACGTGGCGAGCTGTGTCGCCTGCACGCGCCGCATCGACGAGCTCCGGGTGGTCAACCTCAACTTCGCCGGCATCGTCGGCCCCGCCGTCCTCGGCCTCGTACCGTCAAAGCTGCTGGTGGCAGCGGCGGGCGTCGGAGCAGCCGGCGTGGGAGCAGGCGGGAGCGCAGGCGCCCTCGTCGGGGCCCAGGGGCCGTCGTTGAGTGTCTCGGGCTTCCGGCCGGGCGCTCGCTGGGCGGTGGGCTCGGCCGCCCTCGCCGGAGCCGTCGTCGCGATCCTGCTCGCCGG
The DNA here is from genome assembly GCF_001429605.1 of Phycicoccus sp. Soil802. Classification (GTDB taxonomy): domain Bacteria; phylum Actinomycetota; class Actinomycetes; order Actinomycetales; family Dermatophilaceae; genus Pedococcus. The sequence continues at coordinate 615,585 of NZ_LMSS01000002.1, read as the reverse complement.
GCGACCCGAGGCAATGACCGCGCCACCGGTCGCACAACCCCTGCAGACCGTGCCGCTCCCTCCGGTCACCTCGCTCACCACCACGGCTCGACCGAAACCGACCCCGAGCACGACAACACGAACGAGGTCGTCCGCCCCGGTGCCGTCGGTCGCGAAGCCTTCGCGCCCGGGGCCGGCGCCCACCCCGGTCGCCGCCACGTCACGTCCCCCTGTTGTCACCTCCACGACCACCAGTCCGGCCCCGCGCACCAGCCCGCTGACCGTCGACCTCGCCCTAGCCGGCCCCCGGTCCGACACGTCGATCGGTGTGTCCGCGTCGGCCCAGGGCGTCGAGGGTCCGGTACGCCTCACCCTTCAGCTTCCCGGCGGAGTGACCATGGCGGGGGTCGGCGGCGACTGGGGTTCCTGCACGCAGAATCAGGATGTCGTGACCTGCACCGCCGGCCCGGCTTCAGACGGTCGATGGAGCGGCACGATCCACACCGTCTGGGCTGCGGATGCCCGCGGTCAGGTGCGCGCCACCGTGGAGGGCACCTACGCCAACGGGTCGCCTGCGACGGGCACGGTCGGGACCACATGGCCGCCGTGAGGCCCTGCTCTCGGCGCACGTTCTCGTCGCCGCCCTGGTCGCGGTGGACGCGTCGCACCCAGGGAGGGCGGCATGCAGTCATCTGATCGGACGTCGGTGTCGGTCCAGGACCTGGAGTCCCTGAAACGAGCTGTCGAGTGGGCGAGCTTCCTCAACGCTGACTCCACCGGGTCCGACCTCATGGATCCGTGCTGCATGCTCGAAGCCCTGTCGGACGTCTACGCCGCCGCCTACCACATGGTGCACGAGACCACCCAGTGGGGCGCGAACCTGGCCTCGGACTCGGCCCCCTGACTCGCTCGTCCAGAGCGCCGCGGACCACGAGGCGGCCGGTTCCGAAGTCGGAGCCGGCCGCCTTGTCGTGGCAGACGCAGGTCAGCTGACCTCCCGGGTCACGTGGGCCGAGCAGTCCAGCCCCTTGCCACTGGACTTGCCGAGGTCGGCAACATCCAGCTGGGCCTGGCCCGGGGCATCGACCGTCCCCTGGGACGGGCGGCGTGATCCCCTGCGACCACGCCGCCCACTCCTAGGACGTCCAGCTGGCCGACTCGTGACGCGAGGCGTCCGCAGCGACTCCAGAAGCGCGGCCAAGGTGGGTATGCCGTGGGCACGTCAGAACGACGGGCGCCCCCGGGGTGAGGGGGTTGGGGCGCCCGCCGCTCGTGACCGACGGCGGCCCACTTGGTCCGGGGGTGGACTGGTGGGTGCCGTCCGCGACCGACCACTGGCTGGGTGGCTCCGGTCAGCTACTAGGACGCGCCGACCCCGACCCGCCTTACGCGACGCCTGGTCAACGCGACAAGAGTTCACCTGTTCGTCACGCGCTTCACCCTCGCGGAGGGCCCAGCCGGGCCGGGGTCACGACGGGGACGACCCGGGGGAGGCTAGGCCAGACGGCGAAGCGCGACGGCGGCGACGTCGTCGTCCTGCGTCTCGTCCCGGACCAGTGCGACAAGGCGGCCGAGCGCCGTGTCCAGGCCCTCCTCGGCGAGAGCGTCGAGCGCCCCGGTGAGCCGCGCTCGACCAGCGTCGATGTCCTCCGTGCGCCGCTCGATCAGACCATCGGTGAAGAGCAGGACCGTGTCGCCCGGGCAGAAGGCGACCCGGTGGTGTTGACGGGCGCCCGCGGGGATCCCGAGGGGGCCTCCGTCAGCGGAGGGGAGCTGTGCGACCGAGCGGTCTGCTCGGAGCAGGGACGGCGCCGGGTGGCCTGCGTTGGCCACCAGGAGCGTGTCCGTCGAGGGATCGGCGAGCAGGTAGACCAGCGTGACGAGCTGGTCCTCACCGTAGGCGGCCATCATCAGGTCGAGCTTGCTGAGCACGCCGTCCGGCTGCGGGTCGACCGCGAGGTAGGCCCGCACCGAGGCCCGCATCTGAGCCATCGCCGCCGCGGCCTCGACTCCTCGCCCCATCACGTCACCGACGAAGAGTGCTACCCGTCCACCAGGCAGGGCGAGCACGTCGTAGAAGTCGCCACCGACACCGGTCCGACCCGAGGCCGAGTAGTACGCCGCGACCTCGCACCCCTCCAGCACGGGTAGGGCGAGAGGGAGAACGGCGTGCTGGAGTCGCACCGACACGGCCAACGTCTGGCTGTGCAGATCCGAGTTGTCGATCGACACAGCGGCCCTGCGCGCGAGCTCCTCGGCGAAGTCGACGTCGTCCTGGGAGTAGCGGATCTGCGACTCTGCCCGGACCCACGAGATCACGCCGATGGTCCGTCCGCGGGCGATCAGTGGCACGGTGATCGCACTGTGCAGTGTCAGCTCCCGGGCAATGCGCAGGTGTTCCTCGTCGCGCGCCGCTGCGACCAGCATCTCGTCGGTGATCTGCGCAATGAGCTCGCTGCGGCCCGTCCTCATCACCTGCCACGCGCCGGCCCCTGAGTCCGGGTCGCTCGGGTAGCGCTCGGCGAGCTCGTGGGCGAACTCGACCTTGGCCGGGTCGACGTGGGCCACGGCGAGACGGCGCAGGCGGTTGTCCTTGACCAGGTCGATCGCGCACCAGTCCGCGAACGTGGGGACCGCCAGCTGCGCCACCCGCGCCAGGGTGGACTCGTAGTCCAGGCTGCTCGCGAGCTCCGCCGAGGCCTCCGCCAGGAACGACAGCTGCGCCTGCCGGTCGGTGGCCCGGTCCTCGGCCTGGATGCGGAGGAGAGCCTGGGCGCAGCTGTCCGCGAGGATGTCGAGGAAGTCCAGCTCCGCCGCCTCGAACTGGCGCTGCCCCGGAAAGGAGAGGCCGATGGCGCCCAGCGTGCCGCTGGCGGTGTTCAGCGGGAGCGCGAGGATGGAGCGCTCACCTCGGTCGATCCGGGGCAGGTCGGGGTAGGCACGAAGGATCTCCTCCCGACCGACGAGCACGAGGCGTCGTCGCGAGCGGATGACATCCGTGGCGGGCGTTGAGGTGCTCAGCGGGTACGAGGCGTAGGTCTCGGCATCGCCATCCATCCCGCCCCAGAGTCCGGCGAGCCGAACCTCGTCGGGTTCAACTCGAAGGCTCAGGGAGGCGATGGTGGCTCCCACGGCCGCCGCGCTGTGCTCGACGACGATCTTGGTGACTGCGTCTGCCGTGGTTGCCTGGATCAGCTCCGCCGTGACCCGGGCCAGACCCATGAGCCGGTCGCCCAGAGCGTCGCCGGGTGCCGAGGTCATGCCGAATGATTGCAGCACGGGGTCCCCAGAACTGGACCTTTGGCAGAAACTGGACGCCGGCGAGCAGGTCGACGACGTCCCCGTCCTTTTCGTCAGCCGCTCCGATGACGTGGGCGGCGCCGTGCCTCAGCGACTGAGCTGGGCCGCGGCGCCCATGACGACGACCGGACGCGCCTGCGGTGACAGGTGGAGCAACAGGTAGCGCATGGCTGCCCTGGGCACCGAGACACAGCCGTGTGTGGGACCGCCGTGGTCGACGTGCAGCCAGATGCCACCCCCACGAACGGCACCGAGAGGTCGGGTGAAGTCGAGCGGCGTCCTCCCCGCCGCCCGGTTGTAGTTCACTGCGATGACGTAGTCGAACGCGTCCGCCGTCGAGTCACCGAAGCCCGCCTGCGGCGCAGGAGGCGTGAACGCGGTCGACTGGTCATAGGGCAGCTTCGACCCCGGGTCGGCCTTGCGCCCGCCCGCGTCCGTCAGGCCGAACGTGCCGACCGGCGTCCTGAGGTCGCCCTCGACGTGGTGGGTGCTCCAGCCGCGCTTGCCGACATGCCCCTGCCAGGTGGCCCGGGGCACCCAGTCCGCCCCGACCCGCTCGTAGAACTGGATCGTGGCGGCGTTCGACCCCGTCGTCGTCCCACGGACGATGACGACCTGGCTCGTCGTGTCGGCAACGGTGCCGAGCGTGCGCGCCCCGAGTGGGAGGGTGCGTGGGACATCAGCTCCCGTGCTCGGGGACGGTGGTGTGGGGTCGGGCACGGCTGAGTTGGCACCACTCGTGGGCGTGTCCTGCGACGTCGCGTCAGCGGTCGCTAGGGCGGATGCCTGATGCCCTGCAGGAGGCGGCGCATCGCGGAACGGTCCCAGCCCGAGACCGGCAAGGGCGCCGACAGCAACAGCCGACCCGGTCGTGAGGGTCACGGCCAGTCGAACCGGCCGCGGGACCTCGAGCCACCGCGGGCCAGGGGGTCGGTGGCCCGGTCGGTGGCGGCCCCGTCCGCTCGACGCGGAGCGTCCGTCACGCGACATGGGCCGAGTGTATTGCGCGGGGCTGGGCACGGGGCCCACCGGAGCCGGCTGCGAAAGCTGCGTCCTGAAGGCGGACGCAGATCGTCCGCAACCGCCCCTAGCGTGAGGGCATGACCGACATCCTCCTGCTCCACCACATCCAGGGGCTCACGCCCGGCGTCATCGAGCTCGCCGACCGGCTGCGCGAAGGCGGCCACACCGTCCACACACCCGACGTCTTCGCGGGCCGCACGTTCGACTCGATCGAGGACGGCGCGGTCTACTGCCGCGAGGTCGGGTTCGACGAGATGCGCCAGCGCGGCATCCGCCAGGCCGCAGACCTGCCAGAGCGGATCGTGTATGCCGGCCTGTCCCTGGGCGTGATGGCCGCCCAGTGGCTCGTGCAGAACCGTCCCGGAGCGCTGGGTGGGCTGTTCTACCACGGCGTCATCGACCCCGCGGAGTTCGGCGCCTGGCCGGACGGCACGCCCGCCCAGGTGCACGCGATGGATGCCGACCCTGAGTTCATCGACGCCGGCGACCTCGAGATGGCGCAGCCGTTCCTCGACTCGCACGACGAGGTCGAGCTGTTCCTCTACCCCGGCAACGGTCACCTGTTCACGGACAGCTCGCTCGCGGCATACGACGAAGGGGCCACCAAGCTCGTCGTCGAACGCTCCCTGGGCTTCCTCGACCGCGTCGGCTAGAGCCCTACGACTGGGTGGCGACCAGCGCCGCGCCCAGAGCGTCGAGGGCCTCGAGGCGCTGAGCGCCGCGGCCGAGGTCGCTGGTCAGCAGGATGTACTCGTCGACACCGACCTCGGCATAGGCGGCGATCCGCTCGGCGACCTCGGCCGCCGATCCGGCGATCGCGGCCCGTCCGCTCGTGCCGTGTTCCTCGAGGAACGCCTGAGCCCGACCCGGGTCGTCGGTGACGCACACCATCGACTGCGTCGACCGCTCGATGCTCCTCGGGTCGCGGCCGATCCGCTCGCAGTGCGCATCGAGGACGGCGGCCTTGTCGGCCACCTGCGCGGGGCTCCCCCACATGTTCCACCGGTCGGCGTGCTCGGCGACGACGCCCAACATCCGAGGGCCCTTGGCCCCCACCAGGATCGGGACGTGGTCCTGGTGGGGCTTCGGCTCGCAGGCCGCGTCCCGGACCTGGAAGAAGCGGCCCTCGACCGTCGTCCGCGGCTGGGTGAGCAGTCCCTGCACGACGGCCAGCCCCTCGACGAACCGGTCCACCCGCTCTCCGGGCGATCCCAACCGCAACCCGTATGCCGCGTGCTCGTGCTCTTCCCAGCCGGCACCCAGGCCGAGCACGAGCCGGCCGGCGCTGAGCTGGTCGACGGTGGCGGCCCAGTTGGCGATCACAGCGGGGTGTCGGTAGGTGACGGACAGGACCAGGGTGCCGAGGCTGATCCGCTCGGTCGCCGCCGCGAGGGCAGCGAGGGTCCCGGTCGCCTCCAGGAGCGGTGACTCCGGCGCGGAGTGGGTGATGAAGTGGTCCTCGACGTAGACCGTGTCCCAACCGGTGAGGTCGGCGTGCGCCACCAGGGCCCGCAGCTCGGGCCAGGGTTCGTCGAGGTCAGGCCAGATCGAGAACCGCATGCCGGCCAGCATCGCACGGCGCCGCTGGCGCTCAGGCCGCCTGGTGCTCGCGGGTGACGGACCACCTGACGTGGTGGCCTCGAGGGCGAACTCGCCGAGCGAGTCGGCGAGCCTCCTGGGGGCGGGGGTGGCGACCTGCGCCCCTACAGGCTCGCACCACGAAGTCACGAGCCGTGCGGGGAGTGGCTCATCGGTCTTGGGACCTTCGCCCCTGACGGCGCGCGCGGGCGGGCGATGAGGTGGTGGGCGTACTGCTCGACCACCACGAACACCAGAAGGAGAACTGCCATGAAGGCAGCTGTCGTCACCAGCTTCGACGCACCCCTTGCCTTCGAGGAACGCCCCGTGCCCACCCCGGCTGCCGGGCAGGTTGTCGTCCAGATCGAGGCTTCGGGCCTGTGCCACACCGACATCCACGCGGCGCACGGCGACTGGCCCGTGAAGCCGACTCCGCCGTTCGTCCCGGGTCACGAAGGTGTCGGCCTCATCACCGCCGTCGGCGCCGACGTCACCCTACGCTCGGTCGGTGAACGCGTGGCCATCGCCTGGCTGGGTCATGCCTGTGGGCACTGCGACCACTGCATCAGCGGGTGGGAGACGTTGTGCGAGCAGCAGCGCAACAGCGGCTACTCGGTCGATGGCGCGTTCGCCGAGTATGCAGTCGCTGACGCCGACTACGTGGTGCCGGTACCTGCGGAGGTCAGCGCCTTCGACGCCGCACCGCTCACCTGCGCCGGGGTGACGACCTACAAGGCGATCAAGGTCGCCGACATCGTGCCCGGCGAGCGCGTCGCCATCTTCGGCGTCGGAGGACTGGGTCACCTCGCGGTGCAGTACGCCCGCCTGGTCGGCGCCGAGGTCATCGCCGTCGACCTGACCGAGGAGAAGCTCCAGCTGGCCCGCGAGCTGGGTGCCGACCACACGGTGAACGCCGCGACCACTGACCCGGTGCCGGCCATCGCCGAGCTCGGCGGCGCCGACGTGGCCGTGGCCCTGGCGGTCACTCCCAAGGCCTTCGAGCAGGCCTTCGCGACCCTGCGTCGCGGTGGCCGCCTGGTGTGCGTCGCCCTCCCGCCCGAGAGCGACGGACCCATGCACCTGCCGATCTTCGAGACCGTCCTCAAGGGCATCTCGGTGATCGGTTCGATCGTCGGCACCCGCCAGGACCTGGCTGAGGTCTTCAGGCTGCATGCCCTCGGCCGCACCCGGGTCATCGCCGAGAGCCGCAAGCTCGACGAGGTGAACGAGGCGATCGAGGACGTCCTGCACGCCCGCACGGCCGCGCGGCTCGTCTTCCAGTTCTGAGCGACCGCCGCCAGTCGCACATGAGCGCAGCAACGGCCCCCCAGTCCCTGGGGGGCCGTTCGCTGAGCCTCCTATCGGAATCGAACCGATGACCTATTCATTACGAGTGAATCGCTCTGGCCGACTGAGCTAAGGAGGCGGGTGCCCGAAGGCACGGACGATGAGTATACGGATGACCCGGCAGATTTCCGAACCGGCTCGACCGGCCCGTGGAACCGAGCCACGCGGCATACCGTCCCACCCCCATGAGCACCCAGCAGATGTCCCGTGGAGCGGTCGCCGCGGCGACCGCGGCGATGCTCGGAGCGGCCTTCTGGGTCGGCTCCCACTCCGGCCGGGAGGCCTCGGCCGCACCCCTCGTCTCCTACCCGATCGCGACCAACCCCGGCACCCCCGGCTACCCGACGAGCACGCCCGGCATCACCGTCACCGGCACCTCCGAGGTCGCTGGCAAACCGGACACACTGCGCCTGGACCTCAGCGTCCAGACCCGCGGTGACACCGTGGCCAAGGCCCTCGAGTCGGCCAACACCATCACCGCGCGGGTCCAGTCGTCCCTGACGAGGAACGGCGTGGCCGGCAAGGACGTCCAGACCTCCAACCTCCAGGTCCAGCCCGAGTACTCCTACCCCACGAACGGCAGCCCGGTGGTCAAGGGCTACACCGTCAGCGAGGGCGTCACCGCTACGCTCCGCAACCTCGGCAAGTCGGGCAACGCGATCTCCGCCGCCGTCAGCGCCGGCGGAAATGCCGTGCAGGTCAACGGGATCAGCCTCGACCTCGAGGACAACGGCAAGCTCCTCAGCACCGCCCGCGACCGCGCCGTCGCCAACGCGAAGACCAAGGCCGAGCAGTACGCGAAGGCCTCCGGACGCGACCTCGGCGCGGTCGTCAGCATCTCCGAGACGATCTCCGACCCGCCGCCGGTGGCCTACGACGTGCGCGCCATGGCCAGCAAGGACAGCGCGTCACCGGTGCCGATCCAGCCCGGCAGCGAGAACGTCGGCGTGACGGTCACCGTCGTCTACGCCTTCCGCTGAGCCCAGCGGCATGCCCCTCAGCACTTCGTGTTGTCGGCCGGGATCTTGCCCTTCGTGTAGTAGTCGTTGACGGCGTTGTCGATGCACTTGTTGGACGAGGTGTAGGCCGTGTGGCCGTCGCCATCGAAGGTCAGCAGCCGTGCGTTGGCCAGCTGGTCGCGCTCGCGCACCGCCCACTCGTAGGGCGTCGCGGGATCGCGGGTCGTGCCGATCACCACGATCGGACCACTGCCCTCGGCACTGATCTTGCGCGGACCCGGGCCGGCCTTGACCGGCCAGCTGCTGCACGTGGCGGCACCCCAGGCCAGGGCCGGGCCGAAGACAGGGGCCTTCACGCTCGCCTTGGCGACGAGGTCCTCGTAGTACTTCGGGTCCGGGCTGCCCGGGTTGTCGAGGCAGCTGATGGAGTAGAACGCCTCGAGCAGGTTGGAGGTGTACTTGCCGGTGGGGTTGCGCCGGGCGTACTGGTCGGAGAGCAGCATCAGCTTGGTGCCGTCGTCCTGGGTGACGACTTGGCGCAACGCCTCGGTGAGCGGCTTCCACAAGCGGGTGTCGTACATCGCCTGGGCAACCCCGAGTGTGGCCCAGCCCTCGGTGAGCTCGGACTCCCGGGCGTCGCGCATCGGCACGGGAGTGGCATCGAGCCGCTTCAGCAGGTCGCCCAGCCCCGACATCACCGCGGACTCCGAGTCACCGAGCGGGCAGCCGCCCCGCCTCACGCAGTCCTTGGCCCACGAGTGCGCCGCGCGCTCGAACCCCTCCGCCTGGCCGACGGCCGTCTCCTCCCAGGTGAGGTCGGGCGGCAGCACCCCGTCGAGGACGAACCGCCCGACCAGCTGGGGGAACAGCCCGGCGTAGACCGCCCCGAGCTGGGTGCCGTAGGACTTGCCGAGGTAGTTGAGCTTGGCGTCGCCGAGGGCCGACCGCAGGATGTCCATGTCCTTGGCCGTCTCGACCGTGGAGATGTGGCCGAGGAGGGGGCCGGTGCGCTGGAGGCAGCCGTCGGCGAGCACCTTCATCGAGTCGAGGTACTTCGTCACCTCGCTCGAGTCGTCGGGCGTGGGGTCCTGGGCGAGGAAGCCGTCCATCTCCTCGTCGGACAGGCAGTCGACCGGGCTCGAGCGCTGCACTCCCCTCGGGTCGAACCCGACGACGTCGAACCGCTGCCGCACCGGCCTGCCCGCGATCACGTCCGCCGCACGGGCGTAGTCGATGCCGGACGCGCCGGGACCCCCGGGGTTCACGACCAGCGAGCCGAGCCGCTGGGACTTCTTGGTGGCCCGCATCCGCACCACCTGCACGGTGATCGCCTCGCCGGCGGGCTTGGCGTAGTCGAGCGGGACGGACAGCCCGGCGCACTCACCCAGGACACAGCCCTTCCAGGACAGCGTCTGCCCGTAGAACTTCGCGAGCGCCTCCGACCCGGCTGGGGGTGTCCTTGCTGCGCTGGGCAGGGGCGTGACGGCGGGCTCGGAGTCTCCGCCGGGCAACAGGGAGCAGCCGGACAGCCCCATGGTCAGCGCAGCGGCCACGGCCACCAGGACTCGTCCCCTCGCAGTCATGCGCTCGACCGTATCCCGAGCGGCTGGGGAGAACTCACCGCGGCACGCGCAGCGAGATCGCCATGGCCTCCAGGGCGAGCAGTGGGGCGACGTTGAGGCCGATGCGCTCACGGGCCGTGCCGATGGCGTCCATCGCCTGGAGCAGCTGTTCGGCGCTCATCGACCGGGCGACGCCCTGCACGATCGGCAGGCTGTCCTGGTTGACCAGCCCGAGGGCGGCCCCGCTGTGCAGGATCAGCGCGTCGCGGTAGACCGACAGCAGGTCGACGAGCGACCGGTCGAGCACGTCGCGAGAATGTCGGGTGGCCCGCGCCTTCTGCTCCTTCTCGAGGCCCGAGAGCTGGCTGCGGATGTGGGGCGGCTGGGTGCGCGCGGACGGGTCGGCCCCCAGCACCTCCATCAGCCGCTGACGCTCCGCCGTGTCGCGCTCGGCGGCGGCGGCCGTGGACTCCTCGTCGGCGATCGACGCCAGGTCGGCGGCGGCACCGATCGCGTCGCCCACGCCGTGGATCCGGCCCGCGAGGCTGATCACGTCGCGGCGACGGATGCGGGCACCCTCGTCGCGAGCCAGCCGACGCGCGAGGCCGACGTGGCTCTGGGCCGCTCGCGCGGCATACATGGCCATCGGCATCTCGACGCCGTCGCGACGGTGGAGGAGCTCGGCGACCGCTTCGGCGGGAGGGGTGCGCAGGCGCACGTGGCGCGACCGCGAACGGATCGTGATCACGACGTCCTCGAGCGAGGGGGCGCAGAGGATCCAGACGGTGCGGGGCACCGGCTCCTCGATCGCCTTGAGCAGGGCGTCGGCCGCCCGCTCGGTGAGCCGGTCGGCGTCCTCGACGATGATCACGCGCCACGGCCCCACCGAGGGCCGCAGCGCCGACATGGCAGCCAGCTCGCGGGCCTGCTCGACCTTGATCGAGAGCCCCTCGGTGGCGATGACGTCGACGTCGGCGTGGGTCCCCTCGACCGCCGTGCGGCACTCGCGGCACTCCCCGCACCCGCCCCGCGGACACTCCAGCGCGGCCGCGAAGGCGCGGGCCGCCACGGAGCGCCCGGACCCCGGTGGACCCGTGAGCAGCCAGGCGTGCGTCATCGACGCGGGGTCGGTGACGGCGCGCTCGAGCGTGGCGACGGCCGAGTCCTGGCCGATGACGTCGCGCCAGACGCTCACGGCAGGACCCCCATGCCGCGCAGCCGCTCGACGACCCGGGCGTGGATCTCGTCGGGGCTGAGGGTGCCGTCGACGACGACGTAGCGCTGCGGGTTGCCCTGCGCCATCGCGAGGTAGTGGGCCCGGATCGCCTCGTGAAAGGTGTCTTCCTCGGCCTCGAGCCGGTCGTGCACGTCTCCGCGCCGGCGCCGCCCCTCGGCCGCCGAGACGTCGACCACCACGGTCAGGTCGGGCACCAGGTCGTCGACCGCCCACATGTTGAGGTCGTGGATCTCCTGGGCCCCGAGATCGCGCCCGGCCCCCTGGTAGGCCACCGACGAGTCGGTGTAGCGGTCGGTGAGGACGACCTCGCCCCGGTCGAGCGCCGGCCGGATGAGCTGGTCGACGTGGTGCGCCTTGTCGGCGGCGAACAGCAGGGCCTCGGCCCGCGGGGCGACGTGGTCGCCGTGGAGCACGAGGTCGCGGATCTCACGACCCAGCGTGGTGCCGCCCGGTTGGCGGGTCACCGTCACGGTGCGGCCGGCGGCCTCGAGGGCTTCGCGCAGCAGGGCCACCTGGGTGGACTTGCCTGCGCCGTCGCCGCCCTCGAAGGCGATGAAGAGTCCGTCGGTCACGGGCCGAGCCTAGGCCAGCGGACGGACAGGACCTGCGCGCGAGGTGTGCCGCGTGGCCGACTGGGCCACGCGGCACACCTCGACGGGTGGTGGAGCGGGTGGGTCAGGAGGTGCGGCGACGGACGCCGTAGGCACCCGCACCGACCAGCACCAGGGCGGCCCCCAGGCCGGCCAGGGGCAGGTTGTCCGAGCCGGTCTCGGGCAGGGTCGGGCGGGCTGCTGCGGCGGCCGGAGCCGCGGCCGGGGCCGGGGCCGGGGCGGCGACAGCGGCGGCGAGGACGGTGAAGTCACCGACGCCGAACGCGGTCGGGAACTCGTCCGAGTCGGGGTCGCTGAGGGCGGCCTCGAGGTCCGAGATGCCACAGGCGACCACGGCGAAGGCGTTGCCGGTCTCGGCGCTCTTGGGGACGGTGCCGGTGTAGGTGATGTCGCCGTTCGCGGCGGGGACGACGCTGTCCATCAGGAACGGCTCGTCGGCGTCCTCGTTGCCTGCGGCGACCGCGGCGACCTCGGTGCCGGCCGGGCAGGTGGCCTCGATCGTGAGGCGGGCACCGATCCGGACCTTGGACGGCGAGACGGTGACGTCGATGACCTCGAGGTCGGGGAGCGCGAGGATGAACACGTCCTCGGAGGCCGTGCCGACCGAGTCGCCGTCGGCGTAGACGAAGCAGTCGACCGTGACGGTGGCGTCGCCCTCGGCGTCGGACACGTCGAGCGTGGACTCCCACGTGAGGTCGGTGGCGACGTCGACGGAGTCCTCGGCGACGACGTCGTCCTCGACCGTGACGGTGACGACGGCAGAGGTGCTGCCGTCGGCGCAGGTGCCCGAGGACTCCAGGGGCTCGTCGGCGAAGACGACCCCGTCCTCGGACTGGACGACGATGGTGGTGTCGGTGGCGGCGGCCTGGGCGGCGCCGCCGGACAGCAGCACCCCACCCAGGGTGAGCGCGGCGACAGCGGCAGTGGTGCGGAGACGAGCAGAGAGCACGGTGGAGTTCCCCCGGTGGTGTGGTTGTTGACCCTTCGACCGCGAAGGCTAGCGATCGTGACGCGCAGACCCACCCACTTCGGGAAAGTCTTCGGGGTGTCGCGGACAAACCCACCCAAAGGGACGAGATCAGCCGGTTGCGGAGGCCGCGCAGCCGGCGCTGACCAGCGGCTCCAGGGCCCGGGTCGTCTCCGGGGTGACGAAGGCGAACGGGACCGCGGTCCCCTTGGCCCGAGCCGGCACCGTCACCTGGCGGCCGGCGGCCAGCGCATCCTGCAGGGACCGCCCCAGGGCGACCAGGCCGACCGGGCCGAGGTCGGCGTCCCGGCGCAGCCGCGGACCCACCGACCAGGCCGCCCGCTGGAGCGTGACCGGGTCATCGAGGCGCGCGGCGACCTGGGTGAGGACGTCCTTGGCGTGGGCGGTGCGGGTCGGGTCGGCCGTGGTGTCGCCGACCCACCGGCCGTCGACGAGGACCTGCGGGCTCCGCGAGCGCACCCAGGCGAGCGCCCCCCGGCCGTCGAGGTGGTGCACACCGGAGTTGGACAGGTCGAGCCGCGCGCGGACGTCGCGCGTCGGCCGGTCGACCCGGACGGTGACCCCGCCCGTCGCGTCGACCAGCTGGACGAGCGCCGCCATGTCGACGACCAGGACGTGGTCGACCCCGATCCCCAGGTCCTGGCACAACGAGTCGACCAGCGACTGAGGCCCGTCCTGCAGGGCGAGGCCGAGGCGGTGCGGGGACCCGCGCCGCTGGCCGACGTAGAGATCTCGCGGCAGGGAGTAGAGCGTCGCGCGGCCCTGGGCGTCCCCGCGCAGCAGGAGCACGAGGTCGGCGCGCTCCCCCGACGGCTGGTGGCGGTCGGCGTAGCGGGCCCGGTCCGCGGTGGCCAGGCGGTCGCGCGAGTCGGACGCGGCGAGCAGGTAGGTCGTGCCGTCGTCGGAGCCGGGCGCCGTGACGGCGACGGTCGGCACCCGATGAGTCACCACGAGGCCGTCGACCACCGCGGTGAGGAGCAGGAGGACGACCACTCCCGCCACTGCGAGGAGCAGCGTGCGGGGTCGGGGACGTCGGGACACAACGGACAGTGTGACGGACGAACCGCGCCCCCCCCGCAGCCCACGCCACTCGTGCAGCAACCTTTGCTAGCAAAGGCTGCGAGCTCACGGACAGGTTGCAACCCGTCCTCCAACCAGTTTCCTTTGCTAGCAAAGCTTGCGGGCAGAGGGGTATGCCGCGTGGCCGGCTCGGGCACGCGGCATACCGCGGCGTTGGTCAGGCACCGAGGTGCGCCCCCTCGGCGTGCTCGCGCTCGCCGCCTCGCCCGGCTACGACGAGCGGGATGCCGCCCACTCCGCCGCGGTCACGGCATACAGGTAGTCGTCCATGCGGGGGTGTCCCCCGCCCTCGCTGCCCGCGGTGGTGACCCCGATCCGACGCAGCCCCACCTTCTCGAGCACCCGCTGCGACGCGACGTTGGGGACGAAGACGTCGGCCTGCACCATGGCCACTCCCAGCTCGGTGAAGCAGAGCCGCACGAGCGCCTCGGCCACCTCGGTGGCCAGACCCCGGCCGGCGCTCGCGGGGTGGAGGGTGTAGCCGATGAAGGCCGTCCGCATGCCGTTGTCGTCGGGCTCGAACCGGACCATGCAGTCCCCGACCACGGCGCCCTCCACCTCGATCACGAGTCCCAGCAAGGGGCGCGGGTGCCCGGGCCGGGAGCGCTCGAGGTTCTCGGCGATCCGCTCGTCGACGTCGGACGGGCTCATCGGCCCGCGCCCGAGGTAGGTCGTGACGTCCTCGCGGCCGCGGTAGGCGTGCACCGCGTCACGATCTTCCGGAGCGACCGGCCGCAGCGACGTGCGGCGGGTCCGGACCGGCCACGTCAGCGCAGCGAAGCCGACCGGTCCGGAGCCCATCCTCCGAGGGTAGGCCAGCGCCGGCCCCTGCTGCCCCCGGCGCCGGCGCCTCCCGCGGCCTCCCCCGGCCCTCCCGCGGCGCTCCCGCGGCCTACTGCTCCTGGCGGTCTGCGTTGGCGTAGATGGCGTCGCGGACGTAGAGCGCCATGCCCGGTCGGATCTCGTCGTAGGTCGCCGTGAACCTCGGGTCGCTCGTGTACATGTCGGCGAGGTTGCGGTGGAACTGGGGCGAGCAGTCGTAGAACCGCTCGTTGATGTTGCGCCGGTGGGCTTCGGCGGCATCCATCGCGGCGACACTGGTGGGCGGCTCCCCGGCGTCCATCGCGTCGGTGAAACCCCGGTGCAGGGCGTCGCTCTCGGCCTTCACGGCGGCCCAGTCGGCCTTCGTGTAGCTCTTGGTGCGCCGCTGCGACTCCTGCCACGCGTCGCTGTCACCCCACCGCTGCTCGGCCTCGGCGTGGGCGTCCTCGAACCCGTCGCCGAAGAGCTCCTTCAGGTCCTCGGTGGTGGCTTGTTCGTCGTTCATCGCTCTCTCCAGTGCTCGGTCGATGGCTGTGACGAGGTCGCTGATCTCGTCGAGCCGTTGCTGGACCGCTGCGCGCTGACGCCGCAGGTGCTGCTCGACGCTCTCGGGGTGGTCGAGGAGGAGGGCGATCTCCTCCAGGGCGAACCCGAGCCGGCGGTAGACCACCACGTGCTGCAGGCGCGTGAGGTCACCGTCGGTGTAGAGCCGGTAGCCCGCCCGCGATCGCTCGCTCGGCTGGACCAGCCCGATCTCGTCGTAGTGGTGCAAGGTCCGCACGGTCACGTCGAGCCGGTCGGCCACCTGTCCCACGGTGAGCAGGGTCTGCGTCCGCTCGGTCATGCGACCACTGTGCCGCCTCACGCCGCGTGAGGGTCAAGCCCCATTCCGCCCGGTCGCCCCCCGGCGGAGGGGTATGCCGCGTGGCGGCGGGTCAGCGGCTGCCGACCGACGGGATCGAGGAGACCACCCGCAGGCCCCACAGTGCCGCAGGCAGCAGCAGGAGACCCAGCGCCGCATAGCCACCTGCGACCCCGAGGCCGGCCACGGCGAAGCCACCGAGGCCACTGGCGGCGCCGACGCTCCACGACATGAACGAGCCCACCGCCACGGTCTCCGAGGCCGGGGTGTGCTCGGTGAACGCGGCGATCATCCCGAGGAACCAGACCCCTAGCCCGCCGATCAGGGCGTTGGCCGCGACGCCGTAGAAACCCCGTCCGAGCGAGTCGGCAGGGTGCTGGAACGCGACTCCCATCCCGGCGCCGAGGATCATCAGCGACACCGCCGACGCGACCGCGAGCCGGAGGCTGCCGCCCAGCCGACTGAACAGCCCGATCTTCGTGGCGATCAGCGCGGCGATCGCACCGCCGGCGGGGGACGCCGCCATCACGAACGGGAGGAGCGGGCCACTCGTCACGGCCGGGCTGGCGGCCTCCGGCACGCTGGCCACGAGCGCTCCGATCCAGGTCACCACCGCGAGCATCCGCAGCACGGGGCTCGACCACACGACCCGGGCCGCGTTGCCGAAGGTCTCGGCGGTGCCCTGGCCGATCGGCCGGGCCGCCATCGGCCCGAACCTGATGGTGGCGATCACCAGGCCGGCCACCGTGAAGCTGAGCGCGTCGATGACCAGCGCGGACCGTGGGCTCAAGGATGCCGCGAGCGCCCCGCCGGCGGCCAGGCCGAAGACCTGGACCGCTTGGGTGAAGGACCCCACCGTGCCGTAGAAGCGGGCCCGGACCGCGTACGGGACGGCCTCGGTGAGGGCAGCCATCTGCACGCCGCGAGCGGCCACCCCGGTGGCGCCCAGCAGCGCCGCCGCCAGGACGGCGGTCGCGGCGCCCGGCGCGATGATGGCCGGCACGAGGGAGAGCACCCCGATGAGGTTGAGGACGAGCAGGACCCTGCGCCGCTGCCGGTGCTGGAGCCGCGGCGCGACGACCAGGGTCACCAGCAGGCCGGGCAGGATGTGCGCGGCCAGCACCATCGCCGTGCCCACGAGCTGGGTGGCGTTGTAGCCGACGACGAGCAGCGCGGCGAGCCCGACGTAGGTGCCGAGGCCGTCGATGACGTTGGCGATGGCCAGTCGGTAGGCATCCGGGTGGTTGCGCAGGCGGCTGGCGTCGGCCTCGTCAGTCACGCTGCTCCGAGGGTGGTCCCTCACGGTAGTGATCGGCCTGCAGGGCACGGTATGAGGCACGAGTGGTGGTCCGGTTGCTGCGGGCCAGCACGAACCGGTCCCACGCCTCGTCCGACCAGGCGTCGATCCCGGCGCCCGAGGTCCGGACGGGAGCGTTCTCCTTGGCGTAGCCGGCGACGGCGACCGGGTGGATGACCGCCATGGGCGAGTTGCGCGTGAAGCGCGCCACGGAGCCTTCAGAGCGCAGCCGCACCATGACCGGCAGCACCGTGCCGGACCAGGCCGTCTCGACGACGCCCTCGACGATCTCGTACTCGCCGCCCACCCGGGGCCAGTTCGGCACCGAACGGACCAGCATGGCCCAGCCGGGAGCGGTGACGCCGACGATCCCGCTGAGGTACTGGAACTCGCGGGGGTCGCCGAACGGGCTGGGGTCGATCAGGGGCATCTGGTCGAGGTCGATCTGCTCCGCCGCCGCCCGCCGCGCCGCGTCCTTGATCTCGAGGACCTCGTGCACCCGGGGGTGCCGTGGCCCGTCACCGATGATGGGCGACCAGGGGCCGATCTCGCTGCTCTCGTCGTCGATGTACGCCATGTCGAGGGCGTCACCCTGCCACCGCACGGCGAAGGACACCGCCGGGGTGAGCACCCAGCCGATGGAGGACGCGGTCGTGATCGGGGGACAGCGCTGGACGGCCACCAGGGGCAGCGCGTTGGGAAGGACCTCCCGCGCGGGACGAGGCAGGGGCGCGTCGGGGTAGAGGCTGTAGAACTCGGCGTCAGGACCGCGCTGGGGCAGCGCGGAACGCCGCGGCGCTTCCTGGCGACTTTCGCCGTTGTCGTGTTGCACAGACCCTCATTTCGCTGACCCCCGTGAGAATGACTGACGGTGCAGCGAGGTGCAACCTGACACGTCCCTCTAGAGCGAACCGACTCTAACCCAGGCCGTCAGGAGTCGCGGGACGTGCGACGCCTGCGGAGCCAGGAGTTCAGGCCGTTGCGGGCCGTGCCCCAGATGCCGTGCCTGAAGGCCAGCACGATGACGACGAAGATCGTGCCGGTGACGATGCCGATGCCGTTGAAGCCCGACGACGCGAGCTGGTCCTCGAGGGTCACCACCAGGGCGGCGCCGACGACCGCACCCCACAGGGTGCCGATCCCGCCCAGCACCGTGATCAGCACGACCTTGCCGGAGGTGGTCCAGATCAGCTCCTGCAGCGACGCGAACCCGTGGCTGATCGAGAAGACGCCACCGGCGAGCCCGGCCAGCCCGGCCGACAGCACGAACGCCATGATCTTGTAGCGCTCCACGTCGTAGCCCAGGGCCCGCGCACGCGCCGGGTTGTCGCGGATCGCCACCAGGACCCGGCCGAACGGGCTGTTCACGGTGCGCCAGGCGATGAAGACGCCGAGCAGGATGATCGGCAGCGCCGCGTAGTAGAAGTAGAACGAGTCGGCGTTGATGGTGTCGGTGGCGGGGCCGAGGTTCTTCGGGATGCCCTGGAGCCCGTTCTCACCACCGGTCACCGAGCGCCACTGGTTGGCGATGAAGTAGACCATCTGGGCGAAGGCCAGCGTCACCATGGCGAAGTAGATGCCGGTGCGCTTGACCGACAGGTAGCCGATCGGCACGGCCAGCACCATCGCGGCGACCGCGCCGCCGAGCACGGCCAGCGGGCAGGGCACGCCGACGTGGGTGGCGATGAGGCCGGTCGTGTAGGCCGAGGTGCCCCAGAAGGCGGCGTGCCCGAACGACAGGAGGCCTGTGTAGCCCAGCAGCAGGTCGACCGAGATCGCGAACAGTGCCCACGCGGCGATGTCCATCGCCACCGGCGGGTAGATGAACCACGGCAGCGCGAGGGTCACCACCAGGCCGACCGCCAGCATCGCCCACCGGACGACGGGGCGGCGGGCCGCCACCACGGGACCGGCGGGCAGCTCGACGTCGACCTTGCGCTCCAGCTGCGCACTCATGACGCGGCCTCCTCTCGCCCGAACAACCCGGAGGGCCGGACCAGGATCACCAACGCCATCAGCATGAAGATGAACACCTGGCTGAACCGGCCGGCATACCCCTGGCCGTACGCCTCCACGAGGCCCACCAGGAAGCCCGCGACGACGGCGCCGAGGATCGAGCCCAGTCCGCCGATCACGACCACCGCGAACAGGATGATGATGAAGAAGCTGCCCATGTCGGCGGTGACCGAGCCGGTGGGCGCACGCAGCACTCCCGCCAGCCCCGCCAGGGCGATGCCGAAGCCGAAGACCGGGGTCACCCAACGGCTCACGTTGATGCCGAGCGCCCGGGACCGCTCGGCGTCCTCGGTGGAGGCTCGCACGATCATGCCGACCCGGGTCTTGGTCAGCACCAGCCAGACCGCGAGGCAGACGCTGATCGAGAAGACCGCCGCGAACACCTGGTAGGTCGACAGCGACACCGCCCCGAGGGTGATCCGGCCGTCGAGCCCGGCCGGCAGTGGGTAGGGCAGACCGGAGACCCCGTACTTGCGCTTGACCACGTCGACGAGCAGGAGGGTGAGCCCGAAGGTGAGGAGGAAGTTGTAGAGCGGGTCGAGCCGCAGCAGCCACTGGACGAGCAGCCGCTCCATCAGCACCCCGAACAGGAACATCGCGATCGTCATCAGCGGCAGCGCCCACCAGAACCCGAGGCCGGTGGCATCCAACAGGACGGCCGCGCCGACCGCGCCGAGCATGTAGCAGGCACCGTGGCTGAAGTTGACCACGCCGAGGACACCGAAGATCACGGCCAGTCCCAGCGCGGCCAGCGCGTAGAAGCCACCGAGGGCCAGGCCCTGGAGCGTGTACTGGATGAAGGCGGTCATGTGGCTTCCCGTGGTCGGTGCGGTGCGGTTGTTCTCGAGCTTCGGCCCGGCGCGGTATGCCGCCCGCTCGGGGCGAGCGGGCGGCATACCTCGCGCTCGTGTGGCGGCGTCAGCCCATCTTGCAGGCGGGGTTGGCCGGGCCGTAGGCGTCGGCGGCGGGGATGGTCTTGACGACCTCCTCGTAGTCCCACTCCTCCTTGACCTGGTCCTTGCTCTTGACCTTGACCTGGTAGACGTCGTGGATCACGTTGTGGTCGGCCGCGCGGACCTCACCGTTGCGCAGGAACATGTCGTTGATCTTCTTGCCCTCGAGCTGCTTGACGATGTCGTCGGACTTGTCGGTGCCGGCAGCCTGGACGGCCTCGAGGTAGTTGAACGCGGCGGAGTAGTTGCCGGCGTGGGCGAACGACGGGCGGGTGTTGGTCTTGGCCTTGAACTTGTCGGCCCAGGCCTTGTTCTGGGCGTCGAAGTTCCAGTACCACGCGTCGGTGAAGGTGGTGCCCTTGAACTGGTCGACCCCCAGGCTGTGGATGTCGGTGATGAACATCAGGCCGACCGCGAGCTTGGCCTTGTCGGCCATCCCGGCCTGGTTGTACTGCTTCACGAAGTTCACCAGGTCACCACCGGCAGCCATGATCCCGATGACGTCGGGCTTGGACGAGCCGGCCTTGGTGATGAAGGTCGCGAAGTTCTCGTTGGGGAACGGCGTGGCGATCTTCTGCTGGACCGTGCCACCCGCGCGCTCGACGGCCGCGGTGAACGACTTGGTCATGTCCTGGCCGAAGGCGTAGTCGGGGTAGACGATCGACCAGTTCTTGCCGCCACCCTCGACCAGCGCGGCTCCGGTGCCAGAGGCGAGCATGTAGGTGTCGTAGGCCCAGTGGAACGTGTACTTGTTGCACTGGGCGCCGGTCAGCGCAGTGGTGCCGGCGCCGATGTCGATGAACAGCTTCTTCTTCGCCTTGGCCTGGGTCGCGACGGCGAGCGCCGCCGACGAGGTCGGCACGTCGAGGATGATGTCGGCCTTGTCGCGGTCGTACATCTCCTGCGCCTTGGTGTTGGCGACGTCGGGCTTGTTCTGGTGGTCGGCCGCGACGATCTCGATGTCCTTGGCGACGGCCTTGTCGCCGTACTTGGCCTTGTAGTCGTCGATCGCCATCTGGATGGC
Source organism: Phycicoccus sp. Soil802 (assembly GCF_001429605.1). GTDB lineage: Bacteria > Actinomycetota > Actinomycetes > Actinomycetales > Dermatophilaceae > Pedococcus. Next base: position 594,947 of record NZ_LMSS01000002.1, on the reverse strand, counting down.
GACCTTCGAGTTGGGGCCGGACAGGTCCTTGTAGACACCGGACTGGTCGTTGAGCAGACCGATGACGACCTTGCCGTCACTGATCTTGCCGCCGCCGGAGCTGGGGCCGCCGGCCCCGCCGCACGCGGCGAGCACGAGGCTGCCGGTGACAGCAGTGGCCAGGACGGCCAGGGTCTGTCGGGACGTGGTGCGCTGCATGTTCCCCTCCTGGGGTGTGGAGCCGGACGAGCGGGATGGTTCAGGTGGTCTGGTGACGCGGGGCTGCTCAGTGGGACGCGTTGGGGCTCACATGCCGAGGTACTCGAGGAGCTCGGAGGTGCGGGACTGGAAGGAGTCGTTGTCGCGCGACTCCACGACACGGCCCTGCGCGAGCAGGTAGTGGCGGTCGGCGACGGTGGCGGCGAACTTCACGTTCTGCTCGACGAGCAGCACCGAGACGCCCTGGTCCTTGATCTGGCGGATGATGTCGCCGATCTGCTGGACGATGACCGGCGCGAGCCCCTCGGACGGTTCGTCGAGGAGCAGCAACCGCGAGCCGGTGCGGAGCACCCGGGCGATGGCGAGCATCTGCTGCTCACCGCCCGACAGCTTGGTGCCGGGGAAGTCGCGGCGCTCCTGCAGCACGGGGAACTGCTCGTAGACGCGCTCGAGGCTCCACGCGTCGGCCTTGCTGGTGATCGGGGGGAGGAGCAGGTTCTCCTGCACGGAGAGCGTCGCGTAGATGCCGCGGTCGTCGGGCACCCAGCCGATGCCGGCCTTGGCCCGCTTGTCGGCACTCGACCGGCCGAGCACCTGGCCGGCCCACGAGACCGAGCCCTCGACCTGGCGGTGCAGGCCCATCACCGAGCGCAGCAACGTGGTCTTGCCGGCGCCGTTGCGTCCGACGAGCGTGACCACCTCACCCGGCGCGACGCGCAGGTTGACGTCGGTCAGCACCCGCGCTTCGCCGTACCACGCGGACAGGCCGTCGACCTCGAGGATCTCGCCGGGCACCGGGGTCACCCGGCCTGTCCGAGGTAGGCGGTGACGACGCGCTCGTCGTGGCGCACCTGGTCGTAGCTGCCCTCGGCGAGCACCTGCCCGGACTGCAGCACGGTCACTGTGTCGGCCAGTGACCCGACGACGTGCATGTTGTGGTCGACGAACACGACGGTGCGGCCCTCCGAGACCTTCTTGACGAGCGCGATGGTGCGGTCGACGTCCTCCAGGCCCATCCCTGCAGTGGGCTCGTCGAGGAGCAGGAGCTGGGGGTCCAGCGCGAGCGCGAGGGCGAGCTCGAGGGCCCGCTTCTGCCCGTAGGCCAGCGACCCGGCTGCTGCGCCCGAGCGGTCCGCGAGACCGACCTGGCCGAGCAGGTCCATGGCCCGGTCGCGGAACTGCCGCATCTGCGAGGACGACCGCCAGAAGCGGTAGCCCAGCCCGGTCGGGGAGGCCAGCGCCAGCTCGACGTGGTCGACGGCGCTCATCTGGTCGAACAGGCTGGTGATCTGGAACGAGCGCGCGATGCCGAGGTGGGCGATCTGCTCGGGCTGGCGGCCGGTGATGTCCTCGCCGCGGAAGAGGATCTGGCCCGACGTCGGCGACAGGAAGCCGGTCAGCAGGTTGAACAGGGTGGTCTTGCCGGCACCGTTGGGGCCGACGAGCGCGTGGACGGTCCCCTCGGCGACGCTGAGGCTGACGTCGGAGACGGCACGGAAGCCGCGGAACTCCTTGGTCAGCTCACGGGTCTGGAGCAGTGCTCCTGGCGCGGGCGCGCTGGCGTCGCTGGGCACCGGCACCTCCTCGTGCGGTTCGGTGCGACGGTGGGGGATCCGTCGCGCTGTGCAGAACCCTAGGGCGACCGGAGTGGGCCGGACATGTCCGGGTTCGCCACACAACCGTGCCAGAACATGTCCTCGGCACACATCCTGCCGGTGTCACGGTTTGGCATGTTTTCGGGCAGTTGGATGACGGGGTATGCCGCGTGGTTCAGTGCCAGCCGTCCGGGTGGACGTCACCCGGGATGTCGGCGGCAGGGTCGTAGGGCGTCCGGCTCAGCCGGAAGGACCCCAGGTCGAGGTGGCCGGGGCGTCCGTCGGCGTCCCGGACGACGGTCAACGGCTCACCCTCGAAGTATCCGTCGAGCCCCACCCACCCGGTCTCGGTGGGGCGCAGCCGGGTGCCCCGGAGCTTGCCCGGCTCACCGAGCAGGAGGTGGCCGTCGGGGGCGAGCCGCAGGTCGTAGCCGGTGGTGCCCCAGTACCAGTCGCCGACCAGCTCGAGCGCCGCCGACTGCTCGGCGTCCGCGTGCCAGGGCTTGACCTCGCGAGGCTCCGCGGCGAGCAGCTCCAACAGGTCGAGACCGAGCGGGCCCATGCCCGAGGTCGCGTTCGCGAAGAGGACGAAGCCGTCGCCGGTGGCCAGGTTGACCCGCAGCCCGGCCAGGAAGCCGGGCATCGAGCCGCCGTGTCCGGCGAAGCGCGCGCCGTCGACGTTCCAGACCTGCCAGCCGAGGCCGTGCGCCCCGGTCCAGGCCTGTTCGGGCGTGTCGTTGACGACGAGCGGCAGGCACATCTCCTCGAGGGTGGCCGGCTCGAGCAGCCCGGCCGTGTCGCCGGCCAGGAAGGTGGCCCAGCGTGCGAGGTCCTCGACCGTCGACCACAGCTGCCCGGCCGGGGCCATCGCCCCGGCGTCGTGCTCGGGCTCGACGTGGAGCAGGTCGGCCATCGGGTGCACGCCCCAGCCGGGCGCCGACGGGGCAACCGGCCGGGTCGTCGTCCGGGACAGGCCGAGCGGCTCGAGCAGGTTCGCGGTCACGACCTCCTGCCACGACGCACCCCGGAGCCGCCCCACCAGCTCGCCCAGCACGGCATACCCGGTGTTGGAGTAGTGGAACCGCGCGCCGGGACGGAACCGCAGGGTCGGCCGGCTCGCCAGCAGGTCGCCCCAGCTGCCGCCCTCGACCCGCTCCCACCACGGGCCCGACGTCTCGGCCTGGAGGCCCGACGAGTGCGAGAGGAGCTGGGCGACCGTCACCGCTGCGAACTCGGCGTCGGCGGTCTCCGGGAGCAGCGAGTCGATCCGGTCGTTCAGCTCGAAGCGGCCCTCGTCACGCAGCCGCATGACCTCCACCGCGACGAAGGTCTTGGTGATCGAGCCCATCCGGTACTGCGTGTCGGTGCTCGACGGCTCGCCGTCGGCGCGACCGGAGAGCGTGCCGACCGCACCCGACCACACCAGCTCGCCGTGGCGGACCAGGCCGGCCGCCACCGAGGGCAGCCGGCTCTGCGACTGCTCGGTGGCCAGGCGCAGGTCCAGCTTGCGGGCCGTGGTGGGGTCGATCGGCATGCGGCTACGCCTTCTTCGTCGCGGCCTTCTTGGCCGTCTTCTTCGCAGCCGTCTTCTTCGTGGCGGCCTTCTTGGTCGTCTTCTTCGCCGCCCGCTTGCGCGTGGTGGGGCCCTTGGCGCGCTTCTCGGCCAGCAGCTCGGCGCCACGCTCCGGGGTGATCGCCTCGGGGTCGTCGCCCTTGCGCAGCGTCGAGTTGGTCTCGCCGTCGGTGACGTAGGGGCCGAAGCGACCGTCCTTGACCACCATCGGCCGACCCGACACCGGGTCGTTGCCGAGCTCCTTGAGCGGCGCCGAGGACGCGCGACCGCGCTGCTTGGGCTGGGCGTAGATCGCCAGCGCCTCTTCGAGAGTGATGTCGAAGAGCTGCTGCTCGGAGGTCAGCGAGCGCGAGTCGGTCCCCTTCTTGAGGTAGGGACCGTAGCGGCCGTTCTGCGCGGTGATCTCGACCGGGGTGCCGTCCTCCTCGGTCGACATCCCGACGACGCGGGGCAGGCTGAGCAGCTTGAGGGCGGTGTCGAGGTCCATGGTCGCGAGGTCCATGTCCTTGAACAGGCTCGCGGTGCGCGGCTTGACCTTGGCCTTGCCCTTGAGCGCCGCGGTCTCCTCGTCCAGCACCTCGGTGACGTAGGGGCCGTAGCGACCGGCCTTGGCGACGATGTCGCGCCCGGTGTCCGGGTCCTGGCCGAGCACCCTGCCGTCGTCGGCGGACTGGTCGAGCAGCTCGCGGGCCTTGGCCGGGGTCATCTCGTCGGGTGCGATGTCGTCGTTGATGGTCGCGCGGCGCGGCGTGGTGGCGGCGTCGTCGCTCATCTCGCCGGTCGACAGGTCGACGCCCTGCGGGACGGTCTCCTCGACGTAGGGGCCGTAGCGCCCCACGCGCACGACGATGCCCTCGCCGATCGGGATGGTGGAGATCTCGCGGGCGTCGATCTCGCCGAGGTCTTCGACGAGGTGCTTGAGCCCTTGGCCGGAGCGACCGATGTTCGGCAGCCCGCCGGGTGAGCCAGTCGTGGCGCCGTCAGCCAGCCCCTCACCGCTGAGCCCTTCACCAAAGTAGAAGCGCTGCAGCCAGGCGGCGCGCTGCTCGTCGCCCCCGGCGATGCGGTCGAGGTCCTCCTCCATCGAGGCGGTGAAGTCGTAGTCGACCAGCTCGGTGAAGTGCTCCTCGAGCAACCGGGTGACCGCGAAGGCCAGCCAGGTGGGGATGAGGGCGTTGCCGCGGGTGTTGACGTAGCCGCGGTCCTGGATGGTGCCGACCGTGCTGGCATAGGTGGAGGGTCGACCGATCCCCTTCTCCTCCATGGCCTTCACGAGAGTCGCCTCGGTGTAGCGCGGCGGGGGCGAGGTCTCGTGGCCGTCGGCGTCGGCGCGCAGCGTGGTGATCGCCACGCCCTCGCTGAGCTTGGGGAGGCGACGCTCCTCGTCGGCCTCCTGGGCGCGGCTGATCTGCTCCTCGTCGCGGCCCTCCTCGTACGCCGCGAGGAACCCGCGGAAGGTGATGACCGTGCCGGAGGCACTGAACTCCACGACCCGGCCGTCCTCGAGCGTGCCGCCGAGCTTGACCGTGGCGGTCGACCCGCGGGCGTCGGCCATCTGCGAGGCGACGGTGCGCTTCCAGATCAGCTCGTAGAGCGCGAACTCGTCGCCGCGCAGCTCGCCGGCGACCTGCGCCGGGGTGCGGAACCGGTCACCGGCGGGGCGGATGGCCTCGTGCGCCTCCTGGGCGTTCTTGACCTTCTTCTCGTAGCGGCGAGGGGCGTCGGGCACGTACTCCGCGCCATACAGGTCGCGCGCCTGCTGGCGGGCGGCGGTGAGGGCGGCCTCTGACAGCGTGGTGCTGTCGGTGCGCATGTAGGTGATGTAGCCGTTCTCGTAGAGCCGCTGGGCGACCCGCATCGCGTTCTTCGACGAGAGCCGCAGCTTGCGCGACGCCTCCTGCTGGAGGGTGCTCGTCGTGAACGGTGCGGACGGACGCCGCGTGTAGGGCTTCTCCTGGACGCTGGTGACCTTGACCTGAGCCGAGATCACCTGTCGCGCAATGGAGTTCGCGGTCTCCTCGTCGAGGTGGACGACGTTCTTCGACTTGAGCGTGCCGTCGTCGGCGAAGTCGCGGCCGGTGGCCACGCGGGCGTCGTCGACCGCGGAGAGGCGCGCGCCGAACTGGTTGGACGTGCCGTCGGGCGTGAAGTCACCGACGACGTCCCAGTAGGACGCCCGGACGAACGCCATCCGCTCGCGCTCGCGCTCGACGACCATGCGGGTCGCGACCGACTGCACGCGGCCAGCGGACAGACCAGCCTTGACCTTGCGCCACAGCACCGGGCTGACCTCGTAGCCGTAGAGGCGGTCGAGGATGCGGCGGGTCTCCTGCGCGTCGACCATCGCGACGTCGAGGTCGCGGGTGGTGTTGGCGGCCCGCTGGATCGCTTCCTTGGTGATCTCGTGGAAGACCATCCGCTTGACCGGCACCTTGGGCTGGAGCACCTCGAGCAGGTGCCAGGCGATGGCCTCGCCCTCGCGGTCCTCATCAGTGGCGAGGTAGAGCTCGTCGGCACCCTTGAGCAGCCGCTTGAGCTCGGAGACCTTCTTCTTCTTGTCGGCGTCGACGACGTAGTAGGCCTCGAAGCCGTTGTCGACGTCGACGCCGAACCGGCCGAACGGGCCCTTCTTGATGTCGGCGGGCATCTCCGACGGGGTGGGGATGTCACGGATGTGGCCGACCGACGCCTCGACGTCCCAGTCCTTGCCCAGGTAGCCGCCGATCGTCTTCGCCTTGGCCGGCGACTCGACGATGACGAGCTTGCGCCCCTCACTCATGGTTCAACCTCAGTTCCTGATCCCATGTGCAGCGGATTCGTCGCTGCATGGACACGGCATCGCGGATGACGGTATCCGAGCGCGTCAAGTTCGCGTCGCACCGCCCGGCGTTCGGTCCGTGGCTTCCGGAGACTAGTTGAAGGTTCAAGTAAACCTTTGCTATCCTCGTGCCATGAGCGAGACCACGACCACCCGCCAGCCCGTGCTGTACCTCAGCCACGGCGCCCCGCCGCTGGCCGACGACCCGGTGTGGACCGACCAGCTCTCGACGTGGTCGACGCAGTTCGACAAGCCGGCGAACATCCTCATGGTCTCCGCGCACTGGGAGGAGGCACCGCTGTCGCTGTCCGCGACGACCGGCGACGTCCCCCTGGTCTACGACTTCTACGGCTTCCCGCGGCACTACTACGAGGTGACGTATGGAGCCCCGGGTGCACCTGAGCTCGCCGCCGACGTCGCCAAGCTCGTGCACTCCACCGACACCCCGGTCCACCGTGACGAGACCCGCGGCCTCGACCACGGCGCCTACGTGCCGCTCGTCGAGATGTACCCCGAGGCCGACATCCCCGTCCTGCAGATGTCGATGCCGACGCTCGACCCGAGGGCGTTGTTCGACCTCGGCCGCAAGCTCGCTCCCCTCCGCGACCAGGGCACCCTGATCGTCGGCTCCGGCTTCACCACGCACAACCTGCGCTGGTTCAACCCGGCCGGCGGCCCCGACGGCACGCCGCCCAGGGCCTCGTCGGAGTTCGACAACTGGGCCGCCGAGGCGCTCGAGCGCCAGGACGTCGACGCCATCCTCGACTTCATGCAGAAGGCCCCGGCCGCCCGTGAGGCGCACCCGCGCACCGAGCACTGGGCGCCGTTGTACGTGAGTCTCGGCGCGGCATACGAGTCCGGCAGCCTCGACAACAAGAGCGTCATCGACGGCTTCTGGTTCGGACTGAGCAAGCGTTCCTGGCAGTTCGCCTGACCCGCCCCCTCTACCCCGCACTTGTTGCGCGCTCGTGGTCACCGAGACCCGGTTTCCCCGGCCTTGTGACCACCTGAGCGCAACAAGTCCGGCTTGGGTCAGGGGATGACCACCGACTTGCCCCTGGCGTGGAACTCGCCCTGCACGCGCAGGGCCTCGGGGGCGTCGGCGAGCGCCCAGCGCCGGTCCATCACCGGAGTCACCAGCCCGCGGGCCACCAGGTCGACCACGAGCTCGAGGTCGGCCCGGTTGCGCGACGCCACCTTGAACGCCGGCGCCCGCTGGCTGCCGAACGCGAAGTAGACCGGCACGCTGAGCATCCGCGGCATGGGGTGCAGCCACTTCGACTTCGGCGAGGTGACCATCACGTAGCCGCCCCCGGGTGAGACCAGGCGGCGGCTGTCGCGCAGGGTCAGGCTGCCGGCGTTGTCGAAGAACAGGTCGAAGGTCTCCCCCAGCGCCCGGACGTCCTTGCGGGTGTAGTCGACGACGCGGTCGGCGCCGGCTCGGCGGGCCGCCTCGACGTTGCCGGTGCTGCACACCGCCGTCACGTGGGAGGCCCCCAACGCCTTGGCGAGCTGGACCGCGAAGCTGCCGACACCGCCCGAGGCGCCGTTGACCAGCACCCGCTGACCCGGCTCGAGCCGACCCCAGTCGCGCAGGCCCTGGAGCGCGGTCTCGGCGGCGACACCGATGGTTGCGGCAGTCTCGATCCCCACCCCCTCGGGGACTGGCACCAGCCAGTCGGCCGGCGCCACGACGTACTCCGCGAACGCCCCTCCGGACACCTCACCGAAGACCCGGTCGCCCGGCTGGAACCGCGTGACCGCCGACCCGACGGCCTCGACGACCCCGGCCACGTCGGCGCCGGGCACCTGGCGCTTGGGGCGACGCAGGCCCAGCGTCGGGCGGGCGAACATCGGCAGCCCGGTGACGTAGTGCCAGTCGAGGGCGTTGACCGACGCGGCCGCGACCCGGACGAGCACGTCGTCGGGCCCCACCTCCGGCACCGGCACGGTCTTGACGACGACGACCTCCTCCGGGTTGCCGTAGCGCTCGTGCACCGCCGCGCGCATCGTCGTGGGCCTGGGACCGGTATGCCGCGGGGCGGGCTCGGTGGCCACGCTCGGCGGCGCCGCGGAAGGGCTGGTGTGGTCGAGGTCGGTCATGGTGGCTCCTGGGTGGGGTTGAACTTACGGTGTAAATATACGGTGTAAGTTAGCCCTACGCCGTAAGTCTGTCAACGGCCGAGAGCTAGCATTCGTGAGGACCGCCCGCGTGCCCGACCCCAGCCGACCGGAGGGACCCGTGACCGACACCGTCGAGAGCGACACCAGCCGTGACCCGGCCGGCGCCACCACGAAGGGCACGCCGCGCACCCCGCTCAGCCGCGAGCGCGTCATGCGTGCTGCGGTCGACGTGGCCGACGCGGAGGGCATCGCGGCGGTCTCGATGCGGCGGATCGGGCAGGAGCTCGGCGTCGAGGCGATGTCGCTCTACAACCACGTCGCCGGCAAGGAGGCGATGCTCGACGCGATGGTGGAGCAGGTCGCCACCGAGCTCGTCGCCGCCGTGGCATCGCTCGACTCCCCCGACCCGGCGGCCGACTGGCGGGGCGCGCTGCGGGCCCGGGCCCTGGCCGCCCGTGAGGTGATGCTGCAGCACCGGTGGGCCCCGGGCGTCCTGGAGACCCGCACCACCATGAACCTCGACATCGTGCGCTACTACGACGGGGTCGTGGGGATCCTGCGGGCCGGCGGGTTCAGCCACGACCTCGCCCACCACTCGCTGCACGCCCTCGGCAGCCGGGTCATCGGCTTCTCGCAGGAGCTCTTCGACCCCGGTGACGCCGCGGCCGGCGACGCCTCGGAGGAGATGCTGGCCGCGATGGCGAGCCAGATCCCGCACCTGGTCGAGATGCTCGGTGAGGTGGCGCACGACGACCCCGGCTCGACGCTCGGGTGGTGCGACGACCAGACCGAGTTCGAGTTCGGGCTCGACGTCGTGCTCGACGGGCTGGAGCGGCGCCGGGCTTCTACCGTGGTCCCATGATCACCGCACTGCACACCTTGGTCTACGCGCACGACCCGGCCGCAGCCCGCGACTTCTTCCGCGACGTGTTGCGCTTCCCCGCCACCGACACCGGCGGTGGCTGGCTCATCTTCCGCACCGGGCCGAGCGAGCTCGGCGTGCACCCGTCCTCGTGGGACCACGGTGGCGAGTCCGACGGTGACAGGCAGGTGGGAGGCACCGACCAGCGGTTCGACCTGTCGCTGCTGTGCGACGACCTCGAGGCGACCATGGCCGAGCTCGGGGAGCGCGGCGCCGAGTTCGACGGTGACGTGACCGAGCAGTCGTGGGGCACCACGGTGCAGCTCGTCGTCCCAGGTGCCGGCACCATGACGCTCTACCAGCCGCGCTACCTGCCGCCGGCGCTGGGCACCTCCGAGCTCGAGGCGATGTGGTGAGGTGGGTCCAGTGGTGACGCACGGCCGGTTCGGCAGGCGGGGCCGTGTGGTGACGCTGGCGTGAGGGATCTCCCCGGCTGGGTCCGGTGGCTGCTCGTCGGCCGGTTCGTCAACGCCCTCGGCTCGATGGCCTGGGTCTTCATCCCGCTCTACCTGGTCTCCGACCGCGGCCTGAGCGAGGGCGCCGCAGGGTCGATCGCGGCCGTCTGGGGCCTGGGCATGATCGCCGGCAACCTCGCCGGCGGCTCGGTCGGCGACCGCTTCGGACTGCGCCCGACGCTGGCGCTGGCGTCGCTCGCCTCGGCCGTCGGCTGCCTGCTCGTCCCGGTGACGCCGACTCCCGCCCTGCCCGTCGTGCTGGCGCTCATGGGCGCGCTCGGCGGGGTGGGCCGACCGGTGTCGTTCGCCCTCGTCACGAGCGCCCTGCCGACCGAGCACCGCCGTCAGGCGACCGCGTGGATGCGGGCGGTCAACAACGCCGGCACCGTCCTCGGCCCACCGCTCGGAGGCCTGCTGGCCGTGCACCACTTCGGCGCGATCTTCGTCATCGACGCAGTCGCGAGCCTGATGATGCTCGGCGTCGTGATGTTCGTCGTGCCGACCGCCGCGCGCGTCCCGCTGCCCGACGGCACGCCCACCCGGCTGCTCGCTGCCCTGCGCCAGGACCCGCGCTTCGTCCTGCTGCTGCTGACGGTCGTCGCCGCCGACACGGCCTACCGGTTCGCCTACTCCGCCGTGCCCTGGCAGCTCGACGCCCTCGGCGCCGCCCCGTGGATCTACGGCACGACGATCTCGCTCAACTGCGCGCTGATCGTGCTGTTCGAGCCGTGGCTCGCGCACCGGCTCCGCGACCGCGCCCCCGAACGCCTGATCGCCCTCGGCTTCCTGCTCGTCGGCGTCGGCTGGGTGGTGGTGGCTCCCTCGCCGGGCATCGTGGTGGTCCTCGTCGCCGTGGCCGTCGTGACCGCCGGCGAGATGCTCTACAAGCCGACGGCCACCGCGCACGCGTCGGACCGCGCACCCGACGGCATGCACGGTCGCTACCAGAGCCTCTACGGCGCGGCCTCGATCGGCGGCACGGTCATCGCGCCACCGCTCGCCGGGGCGCTCTTCGAGCTCAGCCCCCGGCTGATGTGGGTGTGCGGAGGCGCGCTGGGCATGGCCGCCGCGGCGGTCCTGGCCTTCACCGGCAGCCAGGCCCTGCGTCGCCAGCCAGTCCGCGAGACCCACTGACCGGTATGCCGGGTGGTGACCACCCGGCATACCCCGCCGTGGGGGTCTGCGGCTAGTGGCCGCCGGGGCGGCGCCGCGGTGCAGGTCGGGTCGGGTCGTCCTCGACCCGCTCGACGTCGGCGGGGACGATGATCGGCTTGAGCCGCGCCCACACGAGGAAGACCGCGCCGGCGACGGCCAGCGCGAGGCCGGTCCAGAGGTTGGCGTTGACGCCGCCGGTCTTGGCTTCCTCGGTGTCCATGAAGAGCCCTGCGGCAAGCAGCAGCACGCCGTAGATGGCGAGCAGGGCCCCGATGATGTTGCGGATGTCGAACGCACCGGCGGTGTGGCCGCCGGATGCCTCGGCCGAGGTGTCGGTCTTCTTGTCGGACATGTGCAGCCTCCTTAGAACGCGAAGTTGAGGACGAGGACCATGACGAGTGCGATGCCTGCGAGGGGCAGGGTGCGTTGGTACCAGGGGAGACTCGCCTCTTCGGGGTCGACGAGGTCCTCCCTCGGCGTCTCGGAGTAGACCAGCCCCTTGAGCTCGGAGGCCGGTTTGGGCTGGGTCGCCAGGCTGACCACGACGCTGAGGACGATGTCGACGACAAAGGCCGTCGAGGCGGCGACGAAGCTCGCGCCCTGCCCCGAGAGGGGGATGACCCCTTGGCTGAGGGAGCCGAACGCGTCCTCCGAGAGGAAGGCCACCAGCACTGCGGAGAGCGTGCCGCTCGCGAGGCCCACCCAGCCTGCGGTGGCGGTCATCCGCTTCCAGAACATGCCGAGGATGAACGTCGCGAACAAGGGCGCGTTGAAGAACCCGAACAGTGTCTGGAGGTAGTCCATGATGTTCGAGAAGCTGCTCGCCAGGGTCGCCGTGAAGATCGCGATGAGGGTCGCCGCCACCGTGGCCAGCCGGCCGATCCGCAGGTAGTAGTCGTCGCTGTGGTCCTTGCGGATGTAGCGCTGCCACAGGTCGTAGCTGAAGACCGTGTTGAAGGCCGAGATGTTCGCCGCCATGCCGGCCATGAAGGCAGCCAGCAGTCCGGCGATGGCCAGGCCCAGCAGACCGTTGGGGAGGATGTCGCGCATCAGCAGGAGCAGGGCGTCGTTGTACTTCACCCCTTCGCCGGAGGCACCTCCCGGCGGGCTGCCCCCGCCCTTGAGGTCGATGATCTCCTTGACCAGGACTGCCGACACCATGCCGGGGAAGATGACGAGGAACGGCACGAACATCTTGGGGAAGGCACCGATGATGGGCGTCTTGCGAGCCGCCGAGATCGACTTGGAGGCCATCGCGCGCTGCACCTCGACGAAGTTCGTCGTCCAGTAGCCGAAGGACAGCACGAAGCCGAGCCCGAAGACGATGCCGACCACCGACCAGAACGGCGAGTCGAAGCCGGACAGCGCCTGGCCCGGCCAGGACTCGAGCTGCTGTGCCGCCGGAGCCACCTTGGAGCCAGCCGGTTGGGACTCGGCGAAGGCCGTGATCTTGTCCTTGAGGCCACCGTACCCACCCACGCGGTGCAGGCCGATCAGGGTCAGTGGCAGGAGCGAGGCGACGATGACGAAGAACTGCAGGACCTCGTTGTAGATCGCTGCCGACAGGCCGCCGAGGGTGATGTAGGACAGCACGATCGCCGCGGCCACGATGAGCGCGACCCAGAGCGGCCAGCCGAGCAGCGCGTGCACGATCGACCCGAGGAGGTAGAGGTTGACGCCGGCGATGAGCAGCTGGGCGAACGCGAAGCTGATCGCGTTGACCAGGTGGGCTCCCTTGCCGAACCGCCGGAACATGAACTCCGGGACGGAGCGCACCTTGGAGCCGTAGTAGAACGGCATCATCACGACGCCGAGGAACAGCATCGCCGGGATCGCCCCGACCCAGAAGTAGTGCACCGTCGGCAGCCCGATCTCCGCACCGTTGGCCGACATGCCCATGATCTCGACGGCACCGAGGTTGGCCGAGATGAACGCCAGGCCGGTCACCCACGCGGGCAGCGAACGCCCCGACAGGAAGAAGTCGATCGAGTCGGAGACGGACCGTCGGGCCATGACGCCGATGCCGAGGACGAACGCGAAGTAGATCGCGACGAACGTGTAGTCGAGCCAGTTGGCATCGATCAGGGGTTCGGCAGCGGGTAGGGCGAGGTGGGCGAGGGCGTTCATCAGCGACTCCTGGGGTACGTCTGCGGACCTCACGACAACCTAGGGCGTATGCCGCGAATCGGCACCCGGGCAAGCGTCGCCCTACGGCTCCGAGGCCGCGCCGCCCCGGCTCCCCATCGTCCCGGCGTACGCCGATGGATCGTCCCGCGAGTTCTATCGAATCGGCTTGAGCGCCAACACGTCTGGCATCTCGGTCTACGTGCTGGGTCTCGACGACAAGACCTTCCTCCAGCGCACCTACGGCGAAACGATCGGCAAGGTGAGCGTGACGGGCTACTGCATCAGGTTCAAGCGCCTGGCCGACATCGACGCCGACGTCCTCCAAGCAGCCATCCGCCACGGCATGACAGCATCCGCCTGATGCATTGACAGCACCCATGACGGGTGCCATGGTCATGTGCACCGAACGACTAGTGCTGACCCGGACCCTGCAGCGCATCGCCGCGTAGCAGCTGCGCAGACAGGGTCCTCCTCATGCACCGACCGATTGACCCGCCAGTCGCGGATGAGTCCTGTGCCTGAGCGTCCACCTCCCACGTCGCTCAGCCATTCCGTTGCCGCGGCCGTCGGCTCCACGCGCTTGCTCGCAGGCGCGTCGTTCGAGCAGATCCTGGTCATGTCCCCGGCTTTGGCGATCCGGGCCATTCCCCTGACGGACCGCGCAGAACTCCGGGTGACCAGACCGGGGGACCCCGGTGTCGCTGCGTCGACTGCCGACCGCGACGCCACCCGGCCCGGAGCGCTCAGTCGCCCGGGCTCCCACGTCGTGTGCCTGCCCATTGCCCTTCTGGATCGGGCAGGAGCGGGAGAGCTCCGACTGTTCACGGGTGCGACCGGCGGATTCGATGCCGCGGCCGTCGTGGTGGCGGAGATCGTGGCCAGCCAGATCGAGGCGGCCTTGGACCAGGCCTTCGTGGACGGGAACCCGGGCCCCGCGTGGGGGAACGAGGCCACGATGGGCCGCCGCCGTTCCTACGACACCGGTGTGGCCACCGGTCTGGTCATGGCCAGCCATGGGTTGGATCGGGAAGCGGCGTACGAGGTGCTGCGCGGCATAGGACAGAACACGAACCGCACGGTCGCAGAGGTCGCCGCGCAACTCATCCAGGTCGCCGAGTCGGGAGCCCATCCGCCCCAGCTTCGCCTCGTGGACTCGACGCGAACCATGAACCCGAGGCCCCGCCGTTGAGCGACGGGGCTCAGACCTTGGCGACGGCCAGGTCTGGCGCGGGCGCCTCACCTGTGTCGACGTCCACGGCCGCGCCGCTGAACTGCGCCGCATAGAGCTCGGCGTAGGCGCCGCCGCTCGCGAGCAGCTGCTCGTGCGAACCCTGCTCGACGATCTGGCCGTCGCGCATCACGAGGATGACGTCGGCGTCGCGGATGGTGGACAGCCGGTGGGCGATGACGAAGCTGGTCCGGTCGTGGCGCAGCGCCGACATGGCCTGCTGCACCAGCAGCTCCGTGCGGGTGTCGACCGAGCTGGTGGCCTCGTCGAGGATCAGCAGCGCCGGGTCCGACAGGAACGCCCGCGCGATGGTGATGAGCTGCTTCTCGCCCGCGCTGATGTTGCCACCCTCGGCGTCGAGCACCGTGTCGTAGCCATCGGGGAGCGAGTGCACGAACCGGTCGACGTAGGTGGCCTTCGCCGCGGCGATGACCTCGTCCTCGCTCGCACCGGGCCGTCCGTACGCGATGTTGTCGCGGATCGTCCCGCCGAACAGCCAGGCGTCCTGCAGCACCATGCCGATCTCGCTGCGCAGGTTGTGCCGGGTCAGGTCGGTGATGTCGACGCCGTCGAGGGTGATCCGGCCGGCATCGAGCTCGTAGAACCGCATGATCAGGTTGACCAGGGTGGTCTTGCCGGCACCGGTGGGCCCGACGATCGCCACCGTCTGGCCCGGCTCGACGCTGAGGTCGAGGTGCTGGATCAGCGGCTTCTCCGGGTCGTAGGAGAACGACACGTCCTCGAACTTCACCAGCCCGTGCGGGTCGTCGAGGGTGGTCGGGGCGACTGCGTCAGCCCGCTGCTCAGGCGCGTCGAGCACGTCGAAGACCCGCTCGGCCGAAGCGACCCCGGACTGCAGCAGGTTCGCCATCGAGGCCACCTGCGTGAGCGGCTGGGTGAACTGGCGCGAGTACTGGATGAACGCCTGCACGTCGCCGAGGCTCATCGATCCGCTCGCCACCCGCAGGCCACCGACGACGGCGATCACCACGTAGTTGAGGTTCCCGATGAACATCATCGTCGGCATGATGATGCCGCTGATGAACTGCGCGCCGAAGCCGGCGTTGAACAGGTCGTCGTTCTTCGCCTTGAACGATTCACGCACCTCGTCCTCGCGACCGAAGACCTTGACCAGCTGGTGGCCCGTGAAGGTCTCCTCGACGATGCCGTTGAGCTCACCGGTGCTCTTCCACTGCTGCACGAAGTGCTTCTGGGACCGCTTGCCGATGGTCGCGGTGACGACCATCGAGACCGGGATCGTGACGAGCGCGATCACCGCCAGCAGTGGCGAGATGTAGAGCATCATCGCGACCATCGCGACGACGGTCAGCAGCGACGTCAGCATCTGGCTGAGCGTCTGCTGCATGCTCTGCGCGACGTTGTCGATGTCGTTGGTGACGCGGCTGAGCAGCTCGCCACGCGGCTGGTTGTCGAAGTAGGGCAACGGCAGTCGGTTCAGCTTGTCCTCGACGTCTCGCCGCAGGTTGAAGATGGTGCGGTTGACGGCGCCGGTGAGGATCCAGCCCATCGCCCACGACAGCACGCTCGCGACGGCGTAGAGGGCGAGCACGAACAGCAGCACCCGCCCCACGGCACCGAAGTCGATGCCGAAACCGGGCCTGAGGTGGTCCATCTTCGCGATCAGGTCGGCCTGCTTGTCCTGCCCCTGGGCGCGCAGTCCCTGCACGACCTGGTCACGCGTAGCGGTGGACGGCAGCTGCTTCCCGACGAACCCGGCGAAGATCAGGTCGGTCGCCCGCCCCAGGATCTTGGGCCCCACGGCGTTGAGGGCAACGCTGGCCACGGCCAGTGACAGCACGGCATACAGCGACGTCCGCTCGGGCTGGAGCAGCGAGAGCAGCCGCTTCGCCGACGGCCCGAAGTTCTGCGACTTCTCGGTCGGCATGCCCAGCGACATCGGACCGCGCCGCTGGGCAGCATTCGCACCCGGGCCACGACGGGCCTCGGCGGCCTTCTCCTCCTCGGTCTTCACACCTTCGGCAGTCATGCCGCGGCCTCCTCTGCAGATCGTTGCGACTCGACGATCTCGACATACGTCGGACACGTCTCCAGCAGCTCGTCGTGGCGGCCTGCGCCGACCACCTTGCCGTCGTCGAGGACGACGATGTGGTCGGCGTCGATGATCGTCGAGACCCGTTGGGCCACGACGATGACTGCGGTATGCCGCGTGACCGGCCGCAGCGCGGACCGGAGCCTCGCGTCCGTCGACAGGTCGAGGGCCGAGAAGCTGTCGTCGAAGAGGAACACCTCGGGCTTGGCCACCAGGGCTCGGGCGATGGCGAGCCGTTGCCGCTGACCACCCGAGACGTTGGTGCCACCCTGGGCGATGGGCGAGTCGAGGCCCAGCGGCATGGCGCGCACGAAGTCCTCGGCCTGCGCGATCCGCAAGGCGTCCCAGAGCTCGTCGTCGGTCGCCTCGGAGTCGCCGTACCTCAGGTTGGACGCGACCGTGCCGGTGAACAGGTAGGGCTTCTGCGGCACCAGCCCGATCCGCGACCAGACGTCCTCGAGGGCCGCATCGCGCACGTCCACCCCGCCCAGGCGCACCGACCCGCCGGTCACGTCGTAGAGGCGCGGGATGAGGGACACCAGCGTGGACTTGCCTGCGCCCGTGCTTCCGATGATGGCGGTGGTGCGGCCCGGCTCGGCGGTCATCGAAACCCCTTGCAGGACAGGCACGTCCGCCCCCGGGTAGCAGAACTCGACGTCACGCAGCTCCACCGTGGTGCCGGTGCGCGGGATCGCCACGGGCGCAGACGGCTGGACGACCGTGGAGTCGGTGTCGAGAACCTCGGTGATCCGCCCGGCGGAAACCGTCGCGCGCGGGATCATCATCGACATGAAGGTCGCCATCATGACCGACATGAGGATCTGCATCAGGTAGCTCATGAAGGCGGTGAGCTCGCCGATCTGCATCTGACCGTTCTCCACGCGGTGCGAGCCGAACCACAGCACGGCCACGGTCGAGGCGTTGAAGATCAGCATGACGATCGGGAAGATCATCGCCATCAGCCGGCCGACGGCCAGCGCGGTGCCGGTGTACTGCGTGTTGGCCTCGGCGAAGCGATCCTGCTCGTGCTCCTCGCGGACGAAGGCGCGCACGACGCGGATGCCGGTGATCTGCTCCCGCAGCACGCGGTTCACCCAGTCGACCGACTCCTGCATGAGCCGGAACTGCGGGATCATCTTGCGGATCACCAGCGCGACCGACAGCGCCAGCGCGGGCACGGCGACGGCCACGAGCCAGGACAGCCCGACGTCCTCGCGCAGCGCCATGATGATGCCGCCGACCATCATGATCGGCGCCGACACCATCATCGCCGCGCCCATGAAGACGACCGTCTGCACCTGGGTGACGTCGTTGGTGTTGCGGGAGATCAGGGTGGGGGCCCCGAACCTCGAGACCTCCTGCGCGGAGAAGTCGCCGACCCGCGCGAAGATGCCGGCCCGCAGGTCGCGGCCCAGGCCGGCAGCCGACTTGGCCCCGAGGTAGGTGGCGGCGACGGTGGCGACGATCTGCACGAGCGACACCGCGAGCATCCACCCGCCGGTGCGCACGATGAAGCCGGTGTCGCCCTTGGCCACGCCCTCGTCGATGATTGTGCCGTTCAGGCTGGGCAGGTAGAGCGAGGCCATCGTCCCGATGAGCTGCAGCCCGACGAGCACGGCGACCAGACCGCTGTATGGCCTGAGGTAGTCGCGGATGATCCGGATGAGCACTAGTTCTTCCCCCTCGTGGTGGTTGGTCGGGCCAGCGCGCCCTCGAGCACGACGTCGACGAGCTCGGAGGCCGTCGAGTCCTGGCCGTCGAGCATGGGGTGCACGCTGGAGAGCGTGAGCATCCGCAGGTAGCCGATGAAGTTGAGCACCGGGATCCGCAGCCGCTGCGCGTCGTCGCCGATCAGGTCGGTGAAGGCCTGGTCGAGCTCGGCGGTCCCCTCCTGGCGACGGCGCAGCGCCTTGGCGTCCATCGGACGGTGCAACGGCTGGCCGGACGACTGCAGCACGCTCATCAGCGCGAAGATCCCCTGGAGGTGCTTCTGCATCACGGTGACCGCCGCAGCCAGGCGGTCACGCAGCGGCAGGTCGCGGTCCACGGCCGCCAGCTCGGCCTTGACCGCCGCGGTGTCGAACGCCTCGTGGACGCAGGCGTGGATGATCTCGTCCTTGCTGTCGAACACCCGGAAGATCGTGCCCTCGGCGATGCCGGCCGCCTTGGCGATCTCCTTGGTGCTGATGCCGCGGCCCTTGTCCCGCAGCAGCGGGATCGTGGCGGCGATGATCGAGGCCCGCCGGTCGTCGGGGGCCATCGCGGGAGCGCGGGGTGACATGGGAATCAGTATGAGTGAGTGAGCACTCACTCACAACCACGTTTTCCACCTGCACAAACGGACCCACTCATGACAGATGTCCCGGCGGTCACTCACTCGGTTCGAGGCCGCCACCCCACTCGGTTCGATGTAAACCCGCCGGGATTCGCCGGCGGGTTTACATCGAACCGGATGGAGAAGACGACTCAGACGAGCAGGCCGTCGGCCACCAGTCCCCGGAGCAGCGGAACGGCCGAGTCGCGGACGGCCGCCGCGTCCTCGCCTAGCAGCTCCGCGATCGCATCCAGGGCCAGCCCTGCAGGCAGCGTCCCGTCGCACACGCTGACCAGCGCGGCGCCGACCGTGTCGAGCCGGATCGTGCGTCCCAGGCCCACGCCCTGGCGCAGCTGGATCACGGCAGGCTCTTCGTCACCCGGTCGCCCGTGTCGCTCCTCCACCACGTCGTCGGCACACCGCCAGGCCACCGCGAGCAGCTCGGCGTCGTCGTGCTCGGCCAGCCAGGTCCGGGCGCGCAGTCCCGACAGCACGTGCGGCCCCATCGGTGCCGTGACCGGACCGGTCACCTCGGTGAGGTCGACGAAGGGCTCCCGCTCCCCCACCGGCTTCTGGAGGGTGATCACCCCGAACCCGATCGCGCTCACGCCGCGCGACGCGAAGTCGTCGAGCCACGCGGCATACATCGTCGTGAACTCGGTCGTCGCACTGTGGTGACCGCCGTCGCGCGACCAGGTCTCGGCGTACTCGGCAGGGTCCTGCAGGTCGCGCTGCACGATCCAGGCGTCGAGGCCGGTGCCGGCCACCCAGCCGCGCACCCGCTCGCGCCAGTCGCGGTCGCCGACGACCTCCCAGTTGCCGAGGAACTGGGCCACGCCACCCGGCTCGAGGTGGTCGCCGATCGACCGCACGAGGTCGGCGACGATGCTGTCGCCCGCCTGTCCGCCGTCGCGGTACTCGAAGAGCGGGACATCGGGGGTGCGTGGCGTGATGACGAAGGGCGGGTTGCTCACGATCAGCCCGAACTGTTGTCCCGCAACGGGATCCAGCATCGACCCCTCCACCACCTCCCATTCGAGGCCGTTGAGGGCGGCGTTGAACCGGGCGAAATCAAGGGCCCGCGTCGAGATGTCGGTGACCGTGACGTGCTTGGCGTGGGCACCCAGGTGCAGCGCCTGCACCCCGCAGCCGGTGCCGACGTCGAGGGCTCGCTCGACGGCCGGGCGCGGCGTCCACGAGGCCAGCGTGGTCGACGCCCCGCCGATGCCGAGGACGTGGTCCTCGCGCAGGGGTGCACGGGTGGCGAGCTCGGTGAGGTCGGAGGCGACCCACCAGGCGTGGCCCTCCTCGCCGTAGGGGCGCAGGTCGCAGGTCGCGACCACGCCGGGGCCCTGCTCGCGCACGAGCCGCAGCGCACTGGCGCCGTCGAGGCCGAGGGTGGGCAGCGCGGCCGCCGCCTCCTCCGTGTCGACCGCGTCGCCGAGTCCGAACAGCCGCACCAGGGTGGCCAGCGGCCCGTCGGCGCCGGCCGTCACGCGCTGGGCCGGGATCACCTGCTCGCGGCCGAGCGCCGCAGCGGCCAGGGGTCCGAGGAGCGCAGCCACCGCCTCGACCGTGTATGCCGCGGCCTCGAGGTCCGCGCGCAGGCGGGCGACGAGCTCGGGGTCGGCTGCCGGGGTGGGAGCGCTCATCCGTCGAGCAGGCCGCCGAGGTTGAAGCCGCCACCCCCGCCGCCACTGCCACCCGCGGCCGGCGGGGTCCACTCACTGGGCTGGACGATGACGAAACCGGGGCCGGAGAAGGCGTACTGGAAAGCCTCGCCCGAGCCACCGCGGAGCATCGACCGGACGTTCATGCTCGACACCACCTGGGGCACGAGGTTGGCCGACCAGCCCACGCAGGCCTGCACGTCGACGTAGGTGGGCTGCTGGCTGCAGTCGAGGATCACCGGCTGCCCGACGGTGTGGATCGCGACGGTGCCGGTGCCATGCAGGGTCGTGTTGAACAGGCCGCCGCTGAGCATCCCGGCGCCCTGCACCCGCTTGATGTCCCAGTCGATGGTGGAGTCGAAGGCCAGCAGGTTGCGGGCGTTGACGCTCAGGGCGTCGCCGGTCAGCTCGACGAGGAAGACGAACCCGGCCTCGGACGCGAAGAAGACGTCGCCCTCGCCGGAGACCCGCATCAGCGAGACGTCCTCGCCCGTCACGACCTTCTTGAAGAGCTTGCCGACACTGCCGGCCTTCTCGTGGTCGAAGCGGATCTGGCCCTGGTAGGAGACCATCGCGCCCTTGACGGCCAGCACGTCGCCGCCGAGGTGGACGCGGAGCATCTGCGGGTTCTGCAGCGCGAACCGCTGCTGCGCCTGGACTTCGAGGTTGGCCTGGTCAAAGAGCGGACTCTGCATGACTCCAGCCTAGGTCGCCGGACCACCGGTGGGCAGGCGATAGGCCAACCAGGTCCCGGCCCGGTCGGCCAGCCCGTCGTACAGCCGCTGGGCGGTCTCGTTGTCCGGCGCGGTCTCCCAGGCCAGCGCCCCGATGCCGCGCTCGGCCGCCAGCTGCCGGCAGGCCTCGACCAGCGCCGCACCCACGCCCCGTCCACGGGCGGCCTCCGTGACGAAGAGGTCCTCCATCACGGCCAGCCGTTGGCCCAGGGTGGTGTCCCAGCTCGAGAGCAGGGTCGCGTGGCCGAGGGCCCGTCCGGAGTCGTCCCGGGCGATCAGCTGCGTGCCGCCCGACCCCTCCTCCAGGAACGCGGTCGCCAGGGCACGGAGCTCGTCGTCAGCCGGGTCGCTGTCGTAGAACGTGCAGTAGGCCCGCATCAGGACCAGCAGGTCCGGCAGGTCGTCCGCCGTGACCCGCGTGACCTTCACCGCCGCATCGCCCATGGCGTGACCCTACGCGCGGAGGGCCGGCTCACCCGTGTGGGTGAGCCGGCCCGCCTGGCGTATGCCGCGTGGTGCCTAGCGGTTCACGGGCTCCTCGACGACGTCGGTCGCCTCGTCGACGGCCTGACCGGGGGCGGTCTCGGCCTCGCCGGCGTCGGGCGCGACCGCGTCCACGCGAGCTGCGCTCTGGCCGTCCTCGTCGCCACCGATGGCCAGGTCACGCGCCTTGGAGACGGCGACCGCGGCGATCACGATGATGATCGCCGCGGCAGCGATGCCGTAGCGGGCGACGTTGTTCTTGTCGCCACCGATCGACAGGGTCACGATCGCCGGGGCGATGAGCACCGAGACGAGGTTCATCACCTTGATCAGCGGGTTGATGGCCGGGCCGGCGGTGTCCTTGAACGGGTCACCGACGGTGTCACCGATGACGGTCGCGGCGTGGGCCTCACTGCCCTTGCCACCGTGGGTGCCGTCCTCGACGATCTTCTTGGCGTTGTCCCACGAGCCACCGGAGTTGGCGAGGAACACCGCCATGAGGCAGCCGGTGCCGATGGCGCCGGCGAGGAAGCCGGCGAGCGGACCGATGCCGAGGCCGAAGCCGACGGCGACCGGGGTGAGAGCGGCCAGCAGACCAGGCGTCGCGAGCTCACGCAGCGAGTCCTTGGTGCAGATGTCGACCACGCGGCCGTACTCGGGCTTCTCGGTGTAGTCCATGATCCCGGGGTGCTCGCGGAACTGGCGACGCACCTCGAAGACGATGGCGCCGGCCGCGCGGGTCACCGCGTTGATGGCCAGACCGGAGAACAGGAAGACCACGGCCGCACCCAGCAGCAGTCCGACGAGCACGCTCGGCGTGACGATCTGGAGGTCGAACGGCGCGTTGGCCTTCTGCAGGATCGCGGTGTACTGCGCCTGCGCCGCCTCCTGCGTCAGGGTGCCGCTCTGGATCTTGGCCACCAGGTCCGCCTCGGTGGACTTGGCCAGAGCCTGGATGATCGGCTCGAACTTCGCCTTCCACGCATCGGAGTAGGAGCCGAACAGCGCGGTCGCCGCGAGGACGGCCGTCGCGATCGCGATGCCCTTGGTGATCGCCTTGGTGGTGTTGCCCACCGCGTCGAGGTCGGTGAGGATCTGCGCGCCCTCGCCGTCGACGTCGCCGGACATCTCGGCGATGCCCTGGGCGTTGTCGGAGACCGGGCCGAAGGTGTCCATCGCCACGATGACGCCCACCGTGGTCAGCAGGCCACAGCCGGCCAGCGCGATGAGGAAGAGCGACAGGATGACCGAGCCGCCACCGAGCAGGAACGCCGCGTAGACGGCCGCGCCGATGATGACCGCGGTGTAGACCGCCGACTCGAGGCCGACGCCGATGCCCGAGAGTACGACGGTCGCCGCACCGGTGAGCGACGTGCGGGCGACGTCCTTGGTCGGGCGCTTGTCGGTGCCGGTGAAGTAGCCGGTCAGCCAGAGGATGACCGCAGCCAGCACGATGCCGATGATGACCGCCAGCACGGCGACGCGGCGCGGGTCGCCCGACAGGGCGGTGATGCCCGCGTCGGCCGACTTGAGGGCCGCGAAGGTGTCGGGCAGGTAGACGTACGCGGCCACGCCGGAGAGGACGGCCGCGATGCCGGCCGAGATGTAGAAGCCGCGGTTGATGGCGGACAGCGCGTTCTCGCCGGGCTTGACCCGGGTGATGAAGACCCCGATCAGCGCGGTCACCGCACCGATGGCCGGGACGATCAGCGGGAACACCAGGCCGTACTCGCCGAACGCGGCGGAGCCGAGGATCAGCGCGGCCACCAGCATCACGGCATACGACTCGAAGAGGTCGGCGGCCATGCCGGCGCAGTCGCCGACGTTGTCGCCCACGTTGTCGGCGATCGTCGCGGCGTTGCGCGGGTCGTCCTCGGGGATGCCTGCCTCGACCTTGCCGACGAGGTCGGCGCCGACGTCGGCGGCCTTGGTGAAGATGCCGCCACCGACACGCATGAACATCGCGAGCAGCGCGGCGCCGAAGCCGAAGCCCTCGAGCACCTTCGGGGCGTCGCCCTTGTAGAGCAGGACGACGACGGAGGCGCCGAGCAGGCCGAGGCCCACGGTTGCCATGCCGACGGTGCCACCGGTGCGGAAAGCGATCCGCATGCCGAGGTCACGGTCACCGCCACGCGCGGCGGACGCCACGCGCACGTTGGCCTTCACGGCCAGGCTCATGCCGAAGTAGCCGATCGCGGCGGAGAACAGCGCGCCGACGACGAAGAAGGCGGACCGCCCCCAGCGGACCTCGGTGGTGTCGGCGGGGAGCAGGAGGAGCAGGCCGAAGACCAGCACGACGAAGACGCCGAGCGTCTTGAACTGCCGAGCGAGGTAGGCCTGGGCGCCCTCTTCGACGGCAGCGCCGATCTCCTGCATCTTGTCGGTGCCGGGGTCGGCCGCCAGGACCTCCCGGCGGAAGAACGCACCCATGACCAGCGCGATGATGGCAATGGCCAGCACCGCATAGACCAGGGTGAGATTGGTGCCGTCCAGCTGCAGGTCAGCAGCTGTGGCGGCAGGCGCGAGGCGCGACATTCCATCCTCCTCGATGGGGAAACATTCAGGACCGCCCACGGGCGCGCCACGATGGCGCACCGCAGAGGGGACGTTGCGTGCGAGGGTAATGCACGTCACAGGGTTTGTGACGCCGGGTGAGGATCGTCACAGAGAATTCGTCAGGCGTTCGATGCTGCAGCAGCCTCGTCGACCGTGGGGTAGATGTGGAACACCTTGTCCAGGCCGGTGATCTTGAAGACCTTGAGGATGCGCTCCTGGGCGCTGACGATGCGCAGGGTGCCGTTCTGGCCGCGCACCAGCTTGAGGCGGCCCACGAGCACGCCCAGACCGGTCGAGTCCATGAAGGTGACTTTCTCGAGGTCGACGACGAGGTCGGTCCGGCCTGCGGCCACCTGCTTGTCGAGGACCTCGCGCAGCAACGGGGCGGTGTAGACGTCGATCTCGCCCGCGACGTGCACGATCGTCACCGCACCCTGCTCACTGCTGGAGACCGAGAGGTCCACGTCCACCCTTTCACCTGCGTACACCGGTGAGCAGGCGGTCGGACCGTCTGCTCTCGGGATTACGGTAGCGGCAATGTCCACCTCCGGCCCCACCCCACCCGGTTCCGCGGGGTCTCGCCGCGTCGCCTTCGACCCGGTCACGGCGCTGGCGGGCCTCGCAACCGGGACCAGGAGCGAGCGGCTGCTGCACGTCCACGAGGTGCCGGCCCGCGCTGCGGCGCTCGTCCCGTGGCCCACCTGGGTCGATCCGAGCGTGTATGCCGCGTGTGCCGGTGCCGGGGTCACCTCCCTGTGGTTCCACCAGCGCGCGGCAGCCGACCTCGCCCACGACGGGTCACACGTGGTGATGGCCACCGGCACCGCGTCGGGCAAGAGCCTCGGCTACCTCCTGCCGGTGCTGTCGGCCCTCGTGGAGGGGTCCGCCGCCCCCTCCGGCCGCGGCGCGACAGCCCTCTACCTGTCCCCGACGAAGGCCCTGGCGGCCGACCAGCTGGCCCGGGTGCAGGCAATGGCCGTGCCGGGCGTGCGGGCGGCGACCTACGACGGCGACACGGCCACCGAGGAACGCCGCTGGATCCGCGACCACGCCCAGCTGATCCTCACCAACCCCGACCTGGTCCACCACTCGCTGCTGCCCCTGCACGAGCGGTGGGCACCGTTCCTGCGGGCCCTGCGCTACGTGGTCATCGACGAGTGCCACACCTACCGTGGGGTGTTCGGCTCGCACCTCGCGGCGCTGGTGCGCCGCCTGCGCCGGGTCTGCGCCCGCTACGGCGCACACCCGACCTTCATCCTCGCCTCCGCGACCGTGCGCGACCCGGGCCTGCACGCCGCCCGCCTCGTCGGTATGCCGGTCGTGCCGGTCACCGAGGACGGCTCGCCCCGGGAGGCGATGACCTTCGCGATGTGGGAGCCGGGCCTGCTCGGGGAGGGCGACGGCCGTCGCTCGGCCACGTCCGAGGCGGCCGACCTGCTGGCCGAGCTGGTCACCCAGCGCGTCCAGACGGTGGCCTTCGCCAAGTCGCGCGCCGGGGTCGAGGCCCTGGCCACCAGCGCCCGCCGCACGCTCACCGAGGTGTCGCCGGGGCTGGCCAGTGCCGTCGCGGCATACCGGGGTGGTTATCTGCCCGAGGAGCGGCGCGAGCTCGAACGCTCCCTGCGGGCCGGGTCGATCATCGGGCTGGCGGCCACGAACGCCCTCGAGCTGGGCATCGACATCAGCGGGCTCGACGCGGTGCTGCTGGCCGGCTGGCCGGGCACCCGTGCCTCGTTGTGGCAGCAGGCCGGCCGCGCGGGTCGTGCCGGCACGCGGTCGCTGGCGGTGTTCGTCGCGGCGGACGACCCGCTCGACACCTACGTCGTGCACCACCCCGAGGTCGTCTTCGGGCAGCCCGTCGAGGCCACCGTGCTCGACCCGGACAACCCCCACGTGCTGGGCCCGCACCTGGCCGCCGCGGCGGCCGAGCTGCCGTTGAAGGAGGACGACCTCGCGCTGTTCGGTGACCAGGCCCGGCCGCTCGTCGACGCTCTCGTCGCCCGCGGGATCCTGCGGCGCCGGCCGACCGGGTGGTACTGGGCGCGCACCGACCGTGCCTCCGACCACGTCTCGCTGCGTGGCGCCGGTGAGGTCGTCGGCATCGTCGAGCAGCGGACCGGTCGGGTGCTGGGCACCATCGACGAGGCGTCGGCCCACACCCAGGTCCACACCGGTGCCGTGCACGTCCACCAGGGCGACACCTACGTGGTGACCGAGCTCGACCTCGAGCACGGCACCGCGACAGCCGTGCGCGGTGACCCCGGATGGAGCACGTTCGCGCAGTCGGTGAGCGCGTTCGACATCATCGGGGCGCAGCGCAGCATGGCCTGGGGGCCGGTGCAGGTGTCCTTCGGGACGGTCCACGTGCACACCCAGGTCACGTCCTTCCTGCGACGGCTGCCCAGCGGCGAGGTGATCGGCACGCACCCGCTCGACCTCCCCCAGCGCACGCTGAACACGCGGGCGGTCTGGTGGACCATGCCGGTGGACTGGCTGGCGGCGGCCGGCGTGGCGGAGGTCGACATCCCCGGCTCGGCCCACGCGGCCGAGCACGCGGGGATCGGCATGCTGCCGCTGGTGGCGACGTGCGACCGGTGGGACATCGGTGGCGTGTCGACGGCGCTGCACCCCGACACCGGGCTGCCGACGATCATGGTCTACGACGGCCACCCCGGCGGGGCCGGCTTCGCCGAGCGGGCCTACGAGTCGTTCGAGGAGTGGCTGCGCTCGACGCTGGAGACGGTGAGTGCCTGTCGCTGCGAGAGCGGCTGCCCGGCCTGCGTGCAGTCACCCAAGTGCGGCAACGGGAACGAGCCGCTGGACAAATCGGGCGCGATCCGACTGCTGCGAGCGGTGCTCGCGGGTGCTCCGGACCAGCCCGCCGGGGCCGCGACACCCACGGGTCCGTCACCGTTTCCGATGGTGACGAATGGGGCAAACGCGCAGGCCAGCGGCTAGGGTCGAAGGCGGACGGTGCACCACGCACCCCTCATCGTCGGAGGTTTCTTCCGTGATCGTGCTCGGCCTGATCCTCGTCCTGCTCGCCGTGGGAGCAGGTGTCATCCTGTTCCTCACCACTGACTCGCTCACCACCCCGGTCGACCTCGAGTTCGCCGGCTACAGCTGGGGAATGACCCCGCTCGCCCTGCTCATCACCGGTGCAGCCGTGCTGCTGATCCTGTGGCTCGGGCTGGCGATGATCCGCAGCTCCGCCAAGCGCCGACGTCGCCCGGCCCGCGAGGCCAAGGAGGCCGAGCGCCAGGCCAAGATCGAGGAGAGCATCCGCGCGGACGAGCGCGCCCGCGCCGAGGAGTCGCACCACAGCGCCCTGGCCGAGCGCGACCGGGTGCGCGACGAGGAGTTCGAGGCCCGCCAGGCCGAACGCGACCGCGAGCGCGAGACCGAGTTCGCCACGCGGCAGCAGGACGCCGAGGAGCGGGCCCGCGCCTACGAGCGCAGCCGGCTCGAGGAGGAGTACGCAGCCCGACGCTCGACCTCGGGCGAGCCTGCGACCGCTGCCGCCGTCGGCGCGGGAGCAGGGGCCGGAGCCGGGATCGCCGCCAGCCAGGGCGACGACACCGACGACGAGCGCCACGCGACCGGAGACGACTTTGCCGCTCGCCACTCAGCGGACGCACCAGCCGACTCCGGCGCCACCGCTGGCACGACCACCGCTGACGACTCGGCGACCACGGACGACGCGACCACCGACGACGCCTCTGACGGCGCGACCACCGGTGACTCGACCCGCGTGATGGCGGCTGACGACTCGGCCACCCCGACCGACGGCGACGCCTCTGACGACCCGAACCACCCGGGCTACCGGACCGTTGCCGACAAGATCATGGGTCGCGACCCCGCTGGCTCTGCCGACTCTGGCGACGCGACCGACGACGCCGAGACGGCTGGCACGGGCGACCGCACCGACGGTGTCGATGACGTCGAGGCCGACCGGACCGAACGGGGCGACCGCTCCGTCCGCGAGTGACCCGCGACTGAACCGCTGGCGCCGACTCGCTCGGCAGCAGCTCCATCACGGCGACGGCCCGGCTCGGGCCGTCGCCGTCGTGGTCCGACGCCCGGTCCCCGGCAGGATGAACGACGGCCGCGCCACCGCCCGGCACGTCACCGAACCGTCTTGCCCCACGGCGCACCGAGCGGACTCAGCGCCGTTCCGCGAGGCCACCGAGACGCCTGACGCGGACGCCGCGGTCGGGTCGACGCCCCGTTGGAGGGCTTGGGCCGCAGCGAGGGCAGCGAGGTCCGCCGCTGACCGGGCCCGGTGGGTCGCGACCACGGCGCTGCCCAGGGCCAGGCCCGCGACGAGGACCACGAGCAGCACTCCGAGCGCCGCCAGCACCAGCACTGTCGCCGCCCCTCTGTCACCGCGCCGGGTCACCGGATCCCACCGTCTCCATGGCGGCCACCGCGCGACCTGTCGGAGTCGCCCGCGACCCGAGCCACCCGAGCCCCGGCGCCGGCCGCCCTCGCACCACTACCGTGACCTCCACCCCCGAGCCTGATCCGGCGGCCGAGACCGCGAACGCGGCGCCCGGTGGTGCCAGCGGCTTGCCTACGGCCAGGGCCGACGCCTGGTCGTCGCCTCGAGCCAGGGCCCGGGCCGTCGCCCTCGCAGCGTCGACGCAGCGCACCTGGTCGGTGACGGTCGCGACCGCCGACAGGGCCACGAACAGCACCAGGACCAGCGTGGGGATGGCGACGGCGAGCTCCGCCGTCGCCATCCCGCCCTCGCCGGCTAGCCGACCGAGCCCAGCGCGGCGGTGATGACGGACGCCAGTGCCGACTTGACGGTGCCGGACCGGACGATGGTGAGCAGGACGGCGGCGAACGCGCACGCGGCCAGCGTGCCCACGGCATACTCCGCTGTCGTCATGCCGGCCTCGGCCCTGCGTCGGATCGTCGAAAACCTTGTGACCAGTGTGCATTTCACGCTGTGCTCCTCGAATGGGTGACGGGCGCTCGGCCCGGTTCGCCCCTGAGTCCACCGGACCTCGCGCGGGGTCGCCATGCCACTCCGGCCGGCCTGTGGACGACCACGGAGGCAGGGGGTGCGTGTGGACGAAGGGCCAGCCTGCGTGGGCGGTTCCGGCAACGCACCCGCCGCCCACACAGAACTCGGGCCCTCACCTGAGGGAATGGTGAGGGCCCGAGCCCGGTCAGCGCACGGTCAGGGGGACGTGCGCGGGGTCAACCGACTTCCGGCTGGCACCGGGAAGGGAAAGCCGAGGGTGGCCAGACGTCCCTGCACCTGGTTCTGTGCGCTGCAGGCTCAAGACCTCCTCCTTCAGCGCCACGGCGACCCCACTGCTCAGCCTCAGGCCGCGGTAGTCGGGCACCTTGCTGGCATGGACCGGAGTGAACCGGCCGCCGGTCAGGTCCAGCTCGTTGGCCGCCCCGGTGAAGGCCTGATTCAGCACGGCGAAGTCGGAGCTGCGCACGTCGAACCGGGTGTCGCGGCCCCGCACACCGAATTTTTACCGAGCTGGGCGGCCGGGATCGTGGTGCGGATGCGGTCCGCCCCCACGGCAGGACGGTGGCCCCTGTTGTGAGGTTCAACAGCCGGTAGCCGCCGTTGACGCAGCCAGGCGACCCTCCCGACGAGCCTTACGGCTCACGAAGCCCCCGCGAGGATCCCCGAGGCGAGGGTGACCACCACCGGTACGACCGCGGTGCAGGCGAAGGCCGGGAGGAAGCCCAACCCCAGCGGCAGCACCAGCAGCACCCCAGCCCGCGCGGCAGCGCGTTCGCGGGCTCGCTCACCCTGCTCACGCATCCGGGCCGCCGCACCCTCGAGGAGCTCGGCCGCCGCCGCACCGGTCTGCTCGGACAGGTGGGTCGCGGTCGCCGCCTGCCGCCACCGGGCACCCGCATGGGCCCAGGCCTCCTGCGCCGACAACCCCCACCGCAGGGCAGCCACGACGGACGCGAGGTCGTCGCGCACCACGCCGGTGGCCCCCGACTGGACGTGGTGCAGCGCGGTGGTCAGCGGCAACCCGGCACGAAGGCAGAGTGCGACGAGGACGAGGGCATCGGCGACGTCACCATCGGCTGCCTGGTCCTGCCGACGGCCACGCCAAGGCACCCAGCCACCCAGGGCCCTCCCCCACGCTCGGGTCCTTCCAGGGCGAACGAGCATCGGCCCGGGTGGCACCCTGGCCGGCCACAGGACGGGGACCAGACCCGCCAGCATGCAGACCAGCAGGGTCGTCACGCGGCCCTCCGGAGGATGCGCCAGCTCCACAGCCACGCGCTCAGCCCGAGACCGATGCCCAGGACGAGGCTGGCAGTGGCCACGGACGAGGAGAGGTAGAGCGTCACCGGGTCCACACCCATCAGGGTCCCCACGACAGGGCCCGAGGCCGGCAGGAGGCACAGGACCGCCATCGACGCCTTGGGGCCAGCCGCTGCCGCCGACAACCGCTCGCGCGACCTGGCCCGGTCGCGCAGCACCTGCTCACCACAGGCCAGGGCGTCGGCCAGGGGCGCGCCGGTCAGCTCGCTCAGGGCCCACGCCTGGGCCACGAAGGACAGATCGGGACTCTCGTGGATCCGGGCGTGCCAGCGCCACACGTCGGCGAGCGGAGCACCGCGAACGGCAGCCGCCGAGAGGTCGTCGAGGAGCGGACCGAGCGCCTGGTCGGCAGGAAACATCGGCGCAGCCGCAGCCACCGCGACGGCTGGCGGCACCCCGGCTCGAAGCGGTGCGGCGAGTGCCGCAACCAGGTCGGCGAGAGCGCGCTCGCGAGCCGCTCGTCGTCCGGAGGCGCCCACCGTACGTCGCGGCGCGACCGTGGGCCGTGAGCCGGCGCCGTCCCGCACCCGACCCACCGGCCGAGCGGAGACCGAGCCACCGCCGGCACCGGGCAGCCGTTCAGTGCCCGCTGGCCACAGGGCCGCGGCCGCCACCACCAGGACCAGCACCGCGACGAGCAGGGCCGCAGAGGTCGGCGGGCCGGCAAGCGTCACTGGTCGACCCCGGCCAGGGCAGTGAGCGCCGGCCAGCCCGGGCCGACGATGTCGGCGGCAGCGTCGAGGGCGAGGTCGCAGGCGGTCTCGGAACCGGTCCACCGCAGCACCGAGATCGAGGCCACCCGCCGCCCCCCGCCCTCGCGCCCGAGGTGCACGACGGCTTCGACGGCACTGGCCAGCTGGGTCTGGATCGCGTCGCGAGGCAGCCCGGCCAGGGCGCCCAGCGCGTCGAACCGGCGGGGCACGTCGGCAGGCGCATTCGCGTGGAGCGTGCCGCAGCCACCGTCGTGCCCGGTGTTGAGCGCCGCGAGCATCTCGCGGACCTCGGCGCCACGCACCTCGCCGACGACGAGCCGGTCGGGCCGCATGCGAAGCGCCTGACGGACGAGGTCGACCAGCCCGACAGCTCCCTGACCCTCCACGTTGGCGCCCCTGCCCTGCAGTCGAACCACGTGGGGATGGTCGATGGCGAGCTCGCGAACGTCCTCCACGACGACGATGCGCTCGCCGCCCGTCACCTCGGACAGCATTGCCGCGAGCAGGGTCGTCTTGCCGGTGCCCGTGCCACCGGTGACCACGAACGAGCGGCGGCGACGCACCAACGCGCGGAGCAGCTCCTCGACCCTCGGTCCGAACATCCCCCGGGACCCCAGCCCGGCCAGCCCGGTGCCGACAGCCCGAGGGACCCGAAGGCTCAGGTGGGCACCGCCGTCGACCAACGGGGGAAGGATCGCGTGGAGCCGGATCCCCCCGGGGAGCAGCCCGTCCACCCAGGCCTGGCTCTCGTCGAGCCGGCGGCCGGCCAGAGCCGCCAACCGGACCGCCAGTCGTCGCGCCTCCGACGGCTCCAAGGCGAGGCCGCCCGGAGCCAGCGCTCCCTCGCCGCGGTCCACCCAGACGGACCCGTCGCCGTTGACCAGGACGTCGGTCACCCGCGGGTCGCGCACACACGGCTCGAGCGGACCCAGCCCGAGCACCTCTGAGGCCAGGAGGGCGCGGGCCGACTCGACGCCGGCCTCCCCGAGCCGAGCGGCGTCGGCAGCCGCGATCTCCCGCACCGCGCCGGGATCGGGCGCCTCGCCCCGGCGGATCCGGTCGACGATGAGGGCGTCGCGCCTCATCGTCGGACCAGCCACGGCGGCGGTGCGGACAGCAGCGAGTCGACAGCCCCGGCCAGGGCCCCCGACCCACGGCTGCCCGGTGGTCGCCCACGGTCCGCGTCGACGGGCACCCGGGGGTCGTCGCGCATGATGCCGGCCAGTGGGAGGTCGAGGTGCGCAGCGACCTCCTCCGGACCCAGTGCGTCGCCCCGGTGGGGGCGCAGCACGAGGGCGGCCGGCACCCCGAGGTCGTGGAGACGCTCAGCCGCCCCGGCGCCGTCGGCCAGCTGGCGGGCGCTCGACCCGACCACGAGCAGCAGGTCGCTGCACTGCTCCGCCAACCACGTCGAACACCCCAGGTCGACGACGGTCAGCCCACACACCCTGGACAACCCGGACACGGCCGCACGCACGACCTCGTCCGGAGGCGCCGGCCCTCGTCCGGCCAGGACCCGTGCCGAGCCTTCGGCGGGAAGCTCCCGGAGCAGCGCCGCACCGTCGATGTTGCCCTCGGCCTCGACCAGGTCCGCCCAGCGCAGCCCCGTGACGTGCTCGACGCAGGCCGTGACGTCGAGCGCGCCCCCGCCAGGCGCGCCGTCGACCGCCACCGTGGCGCCCACCCGGCCCACGGCGCGCACGGCGAGGGCGACGGCGAGGGTCGACACCCCCAGGCCGCCCGACGCCCCGATCACTCCCAGCACGCGATGGTCCATGCCGCCAAGCCTGCGGTGGCCCACGGCGCTGGGCGAGCGGCCGACGCCACGCCTGTGGAGCGGGGTCAGCCGATCACGGAGCTGTGGACGACGGACACCGCATCGGGACCAGTGCGGCACGACGGCGATGCGGGAACGGCGGGTCGAGGTATTCGCCTACCAGGATCCGGTCGCCGAATACCTCGAACCGGGGGAGCAGCCACGAGAACCTGGCTGGAGAAAGGGGACGGCCCCGGTCGGGGGGACAACCGGGGCCGTCGACGCGCCAAGCTCCGGGGGGGAGGAGCCGGTGCGCCGATCCGCTCTACCCACAAGGGGGAGCGGACGCCTTCATCGTGGACCATTAAGTGTTCAACCGCAACTCGTTCGTGACGCGTTTTGCCCACGAGATTCGAGTATTTCCGCGGACATGGCCGTCCATTCCGGACAAACCGCCGCCGCAGGGGGATGGCACCCCGCGTTGCGGGGTGCCATCGGCCGTGATCCGCCACGGGTTACCAGGCGTGCATTCTGTAGTTGTCGCACCGGGACAAGCCCGTCACGATCGGTCCACCAGTGGACTGCCCGCGCGTGGGTGCCCGATGGGGTCACGGTGGCCGTCGGACTCTCGTACGTCGACTTGCCCCCATGTCTACCCCCGCTCGGGAGCAAAGGAAACCCTTGACTTTGAGCCGCAGGTGGGCGTCCGGCGTTTCCCTCGACACCTGGAGGAGATTGGGTCAGGTGAGCCGGCCGGCACGCACCGCGTCGCAGATCTGGACCCCCTGCGCCGCGCCCGCGACCACCGCGTCGGCACAGTGCCCGATCCAGAGCCCCAGCCCTTCGGGCGTGCCCGTCCCGTATGCCGCGAGCGCGCCGAGGTAGGCCGGCCCACCCTGGGTGGCGTGCCCGGCCTCGGTCACCACGACCCCCGTCGGGTCGAGCCCGATGGCCTGCACCAGGGCCCGCTCGACAGCTCGCGCGACCACCCCGTTGGCCCGCACGAAGGGCCGGGCCGTCGCGATCTCGGCGTGCGCCACGGCAGCCACGACGAGGCCGGGCACGGCAGAGCCCGCGGTCATCACGGTGACCAGGAGGTCGAGCCGCTCGCGCAGGGCGTCCGACACCGGGGCCTCGCCGAGGTCGCGGAACTCGGCGCTGGTCTCGCCGGCCACCCTGGGTCGCCCGACCTGCTCGGCCGGCAGCAGCTCGGCGGCGGCGGCCACGTGCAGCCGCGCCAGCGCCTGCAGGGGAGCCTTCGTCACGAGACCCCTGACGTGCTCGCTCTCGGCCGTGGCCGTGACGGCTCCCCGCGCGACGAGCTCGACCGGGTCGGGTTGCAAGGGCCACTCGGCAGCCCCGCGCATCACGTCGCGGACCAGGTCGAGGGGGACCGTCGCCCCCTCGAGGGCGGCGCTCGCCTGCGCACCCCGCACCCGGGACTCCGCGGACGCCTCGGGGATGCGGCGGCGCAACGCCTCGTGCCAGCGCAGCTGCTCGCACGCATCGCGGGCGGCGGCGATCCGCTCGGGCACGCCCGGCAGCTCGGCAAGGGCGCTCAGCGAAGCGATGACGTCGACCACGCAGTGCAGCCTAGAGTTCGCCCTGTGTCGGGCAGCTTCCACCTCCCCACCGCGATCCTGGTCGCGGGGTCCCTGGGACTCCTCTATGCCCTCGTCCGGCTGGTCCGGCACGGTCGCAGCGCCTCGCGAGGCTTCGTCTCCGAGGTCGACCAGGCCACGCACGCCACGCTCCACACCGCGTCGCTCGCGGCCCGGCACCTCCAGGACGGGCTGACCGAGGACGGCACGGCCCGGGCCGCCAAGCACCTGCGCGAGCTGCTCGGCTCGTCGGCGGTGGCGATCTGCGACGGGGGCGGGCTGCTCGCCTGGGACGGCGCGGCCGACCACCACGCGGCGGATGCCCCCGGGCACGCCCAGGAGGTGCTGCGCACGGGGCGGACGATCGTCCTGCGCGCTGGTCAGGTCCAGTGCCCGGACCCCGACTGCCCGGTCCGCTCGGTGGTGATCGCCCCGGTGGTGACCGATGACCGCGTGGTCGCGGCGCTCGCGGCATACGGTCCCAACGCCTCGGCGGGGCTCGCCCGCGCGACGGAGGAGGTCGCGGGGTGGATGGCCACCCAGGCCGAGCTCGCCGACCTCGGCCACCAGCGCACCCGCACGATGGAGGCCGAGCTGCGCGCCCTGCGCGCGCAGATCAGCCCGCACTTCATCTACAACTCCCTGGCCGCCATCGCCTCGTTCGTGCGCACCGACCCCGACCGGGCCCGCGACCTGCTCCTGGAGTTCGCGGACTTCACCCGCTACGCGCTGCGCCGCGGCGGGGTCTTCACGACCTTGGCCGAGGAGCTCCGCAACGTCGAGCGCTACCTCGTGCTCGAGCAGGCGCGGTTCGGCGACCGGCTGCAGATCTCTCTCCTCATCGCGCCGGAGGTCCTGCCGGTCACGGTCCCCTACCTGGCCATCCAGCCCCTGGTCGAGAACGCCGTCCGGCACGGGCTGGCGACCAAGGAGGGCGGTGGCCACGTGAGCATCACCGCCAGCGACGAAGGGGCCGAAGCCGTGATCACGGTCGAGGACGACGGGGTCGGGTCGGACCCCGCCGCGATCCGCACCATCCTCGACGGCCATGCCGACGGCGACAACGTCGGCCTCGGCAATGTCGACGCCCGGCTCCGCCAGGTCTACGGCGACGACTTCGGGCTGGTCGTCGAGACCGCTCCCGGGGCGGGCACCAGGGTGACTTTCCGGGTGCCCAAGTACGCCCCCGGCGTCCACGCGACGACGTAGTCTCTCCCCCATGGCTGGCGCCCTCTCCGGCGACCCGGAGCACCGCCGCCCGCAGGACGCCACCGGCGGCTCCACGGGTGCAGCCCTGCGTGCCCTCGTCGTGGACGACGAGGCGCCGGCCCTCGAGGAGCTCAGCTGGCTGCTGCGCCAGGACGAGCGGATCGCGGAGGTCGTGACGGCGTCGAGCGGCGCAGACGCCCTGCGGTCGCTCGACAGCGGCGACATCGACGTCGTCTTCTCGGACATCTCGATGCCCGGCCTCGACGGCATGGAGCTGGCCCGCGTCATCGCCCGCTTCGTGGAGCGCCCCCAGGTCGTCTTCGTGACCGCCCACGACCAGCACGCCGTCGACGCGTTCGCCGTCGACGCCACCGACTACGTGATGAAGCCGGTGCGCAAGGACCGCCTCGCTGAGGCGGTGCGCAGGGTGGTCGCCGCCGTGGAGCCGGGAGGGGCCGCGCCGCAGGCGGCGGGAGAGCCCGAGGACGAGACGATCCCGGTGGAGCTCGCCGGCGTCACGCGGTTCATCACGCGCAGCCAGGTCCGCTACGCCCAGGCCCAGGGCGACTACGCACGGCTGCACACGGCCACCGGCAGCCACCTCGTCCGCATCCCGCTCAGCACCCTCGAAGAACGGTGGGCCGCAGCGGGATTCGTGCGGATCCACCGGAGCACGCTGGTGTCGCTCACGCACGTCAGGGAGGTGCGCATGGAGCACGGTCGGTGCAGTGTCATGCTCGACGACACCGAGCTCCAGGTGAGCCGACGCCACACCCGGGAGCTGCGCGACCGCCTGCTGCGCGCGACCCTGCGCACCTCGTCGTGAGCTCGACGTGGTGAGCTCCGGCACCGGCCCGCCCGGCGAGCCGCACGAACCCACGCCGCCGGTCCCTTCGCGGGTCAGGGTCACGAGCACCCGCCGTGATGCCGCCACCCGGCGCGACCTGCGCCCGCTCACCCGTGACCTCGACGAGCAGAGCACGCTCGGCGAGGTCTACATGGCGGGGTTGATGTCCGCCCAGCTGCGACTCGCCCTGCGGGTGCTCGCCTTCGGGGCCGTGGGTCTGGGCGGACTGCCGCTGCTGTTCCTGCTGGTGCCCGCCACGCGGACGATGGAGATCGGGCGGTTCCCGCTCCCGTGGATCGTGCTCGCCGTGGTCGTCTACCCGGTCGCGATCATCGTGGCGCGCGTCTACGTCCGGGCCTCCGAGCGGATCGAGGCCAAGTTCTCCGACACGGTGCGTCGCCGGTGAACCCGGCCTACGGCGTCGTCGCCATCGTCCTGGTCTGCACGGTGACGCTCGCGATCGGCGCGTTCGGGCTCCGGCTGTCACGCACGACCAGCGACTTCTACGTGGCCGGGCGCACGGTCACCCCCTACCGCAACGCCAGCGCCATCGGCGGTGAGTACCTTTCCGCCGCAAGCTTTCTCGGCATCGCGGGGCTGGTCTACACCAACGGCCTGGACATGCTGTGGTTCCCGGTGGGCTACACCGTCGGCTACGTCGTCCTGCTGGTCCTGGTCGCCGCGCCACTGCGGCGCTCCGGCGCCTACACGCTGCCCGACTTCGCGGAGGCGAGGCTCGAGAGCACCGTGATCCGGCGGCTCTGCTCGGTGCTCGTGGTCGGCATCGGGTGGCTCTACCTCCTCCCCCAGCTGCAGGGCGCGGGTCTGGCCCTGGGCACGGTGACCGGGGCGCCGACGTGGGTCGGTGGGCTGATCGTGGCGGTGGTGGTCGTCGCGAACGTCGCCGCCGGCGGGATGCGTTCGATCACCCTGGTGCAGTCCGTGCAGTACTGGGTGAAGCTCACCGCCATCGCCGTCCCCGCCTTCGTCCTGCTCGGCGCGTGGGTCGGCGACGGCGCTCCGGGCCCGGCCGCCGCCCAGGAGACCAAGTGGATCGAGCCGCTGAACGGACTGGCGGGACAAGGACATCCGGTCTACGCCACCTACAGCCTGCTGCTCGCCCTCGGCCTCGGCACGATGGGCCTGCCCCACGTGCTGGTCCGCTTCTACACGAACCCTGACGGCAGGGCTGCCCGGCGGACGACCGTCACCGTCGTCGCCCTGCTCGGCGCCTTCTACCTCTTCCCGCCCGTCTACGGCGTGCTCGGCCGCGTCTACCTGCCCGACCTGGCGAGCGGAACCGCCGACACGCTCGTGCTCAGGCTGCCCGGCGCCATGGTGCCGGACCAGCTCGGCGAGACGCTGTCGGCGGTGCTCGCGGGTGGTGCCTTCGCCGCCTTCCTGTCGACGGCCTCCGGGCTCACCATGTCGGTGGCAGGGGTCATCGACCAGGACCTGCTGCGCCGTCGGCTGGGCCGGATGACCGGTGACGACTTCACCGTGGCGCAAGGCTTCCGGCTCGCGACCGTGCTGTCCGTGATCGTCCCGTATGCCGCGTCGAGACTCATCGAGCCCGTCGGCCTCGCGACGATGGTGAGCCTGGCCTTCGCGGTCGCCGCGTCGACGTTCTGCCCGCTGCTGGTGCTGGGGTCGTGGTGGCGCGGACTGAGCACCGTCGGCGCGGCCGCCGGGCTCGTGGTCGGCGGCGGCCTCGCGGCCACCGCGGTCGCCTTGACGATCTTCGCCGGCCCGATCCCCGGGTGGCCGGGGGCGCTGCTCGGCCAGCCGGCGGCGTGGACGATCCCGATCTCGTTCGCCACGGCGGTCCTCGTGTCCCTGGCCACGCCCGGCCGGATCCCGCGGCACACGGCCCGCACCATGGTCCGGCTGCACACGCCCGAGGACCTCGCCCTCGACCGCAACTGAGCTAGGGGATCTGCGACCAGGGCTCGACCGATTCCTCGAGCCTGTGAGAGATGTCGGAGATCTCGGGCAGCTCACCCGTCGCCACCGCGATCACGAGGTCGTAGGCCGCATCGTTGGTGAGCCGGAGCTGCAGACCGTTCGCGCCGTAGAAGGCCAGCATGGAGACGAAGCCCAGCCTCTTGTTGCCGTCGACGAGAGGGTGGTTGTTGACGA
Source organism: Phycicoccus sp. Soil802 (assembly GCF_001429605.1). Taxonomy (GTDB): domain Bacteria; phylum Actinomycetota; class Actinomycetes; order Actinomycetales; family Dermatophilaceae; genus Pedococcus. The sequence continues at coordinate 556,346 of NZ_LMSS01000002.1, read as the reverse complement.
TCGACTGGAGGAGTGCCGCTGCCTTCTCGTGGACCGTCGGGTAGGCGTCCTCGCCGAAGACGGTCGTGGCCGGGCGGGCTACGGCGCTCTGGAGGAGACCGGCATCACGCACCTGCACCTCACCCAGGACGCGCTCTGCGATGTGCAGGACGTCAGCAAAGGTCAGCAGGATCACTGGCCGAGTCGCTCGATCGCGTCGGCGAAGCGGACCAGCTCACGGTCGAGGACCGCGTCGACGATCTGTCGCCGGCTGGCCTGCTCGAGATAGCTCGACACGGCGTCGCGGGCCACCTCCTGCATCGAACGACCCTCTTCCTTGGCCCGTCGGCGCAAGGCCTCCGTCTCGTCCTCACTCAGTCTCAGGGTCATGGCCATGGTGCGATGGTATCACCGGTGACACCACTTGCGGCGGGCGGCCAGACGACGGCCGCGGCCGTTGGGCGCACGAGGGCGACCGTTCACCGCAGCAAACCCGGCCACCCGGCGACCGCACCCCTCCGCACGGCGCGCGGCCACGCGGCATACCTGCTGCTCAGGGGGCTGCGGGAGCACAGTGGCGACGACCGCGGGACAAGCCCGCGCCATCACTGGAGGTGTCCCGTGAGCAACGACGCTCGCACGGAGCACGACCCGTACGTCGCACTCCAAGACTCCGCGGACTTCGCAGACCTCAGGTCCCGGTTCCGCAGGTTCGTCTTCCCGATGACCGGCCTCTTCCTCGCCTGGTACTTCCTCTACGTGCTGCTGTCCGTCTACGCCTCGGACTTCATGAGCACCAAGGTGTTCGGCAACATCAACATCGGCCTCCTGCTCGGCCTCGGCCAGTTCGTGTCGACCTTCGTCATCACGATCATCTACGTGCGCTGGGCCGACCGTGAGTTCGACCCGCGCGCCGCCGCACTCGCCACGACGATCGGGGAGGACCACCGATGAGCCTGCCCACCCTCGCCCCCGCTGCCACCGAGGTCGGCAGCCCGGCGCTCAACATCAGCATCTTCGGCGTCTTCGTCCTGATCACGCTCGCGATCGTCATCCGGGCGTCGCGCAACAACCGCAGCGCCGCCGACTTCTACGCCGGTGGCCGCGCCTTCACCGGACGCCAGAACGGCATCGCCATCGCCGGTGACTACCTCTCGGCGGCCAGCTTCCTCGGCATCGCCGGAGCCATCGCGCTCAACGGCTATGACGGCTTCCTCTACTCGATCGGGTTCCTCGTCGCCTGGCTGGTGGCGCTGCTCCTGGTCGCCGAGCTGCTGCGCAACGCCGGCAAGTACACGATGGCCGACGTCCTGTCGTTCCGGCTGAAGCAACGCCCGGTCCGCATGGCTGCCGCCATCTCGACCCTCGCGGTCTGCTTCTTCTACCTGCTGGCTCAGATGGCCGGAGCCGGTGGCCTGGTGGCCCTGCTGCTGGGGATCGACGACAAGGCCGGGCAGTCCGTCGTCATCGCCGTCGTCGGCGTCATCATGATCACCTACGTGCTCATCGGTGGCATGAAGGGCACCACCTGGGTGCAGATCATCAAGGCCGTCCTGCTCATCCTCGGGGCCGGCGTGATGTTCCTGTGGGTGCTCGGCAAGTTCGGGCTCAACCTCAGCTCGCTGCTCGGTGACGCCGTCGAGGCCTCGGGTGGCAAGAAGGTGCTCGACCCCGGGCTGCAGTACGGCAAGACCGGCACCACCAAGATCGACTTCATCTCGCTGTCGCTGGCCCTGGTGCTCGGCACCGCCGGCCTGCCGCACGTGCTGATGCGGTTCTACACGGTGCCGTCGTCGAAGGAGGCCCGGAAGTCGGTCGAGTGGGCCATCTGGCTGATCGGCATCTTCTACCTCTTCACCCTGGTCCTCGGCTACGGCGCCGCCGCCCTCGTCGGACCCAAGGTGATCGCCGCCGCCCCCGGCAAGGCCAACTCCGCTGCACCACTGCTCGCCTATGAGCTCGGCGGAGAGCTGCTGCTGGGACTCATCTCGGCGGTGGCGTTCGCGACGATCCTCGCGGTCGTCGCCGGCCTCACCATCACGGCGAGCGCCAGCCTCTCGCACGACATCTACAACTCCGTCATCAAGGAGGGCACCGCCTCCCCGGAGGACGAGGTCCGGGTCGCCCGCATCACTGCGGTCGTGATCGGCATCTTCGCCATCCTCGGTGGCATCCTCGCCAACGGGCAGAACATCGCGTTCCTCGTCGCCCTCGCCTTCGCCATCGCGGCGTCGGCGAACCTCCCGACGATCCTCTACTCGTTGTTCTGGAAGCGGTTCAACACCCGCGGTGCGCTGTGGTCCATCTACGGCGGGCTCATCACGGCGCTGACGTTGATCGTCTTCAGCCCGGTCGTCTCCGGCAAGCCGGTCGACCCGGCCACCGGCAAGTCGCTGTCGATGCTGCAGGGCACCGACTTCCACTGGTTCCCGTTGGACAACCCCGGCATCATCTCGATCCCGCTGGCCTTCATCCTCGGCTGGCTGGGCACCGTGACGAGCAAGGAGTTCAACGCCGCCAAGTACGCCGAGATGGAGGTGCGGTCGCTGACCGGCCACGGCGCCGAGAAGGCGGTCGCGCACTAGGCCACCACCCGGCATACCCCGGAACCACGGTGCCGTGTCCCTGCAGGAGGGGGCACGGCACCGTGCCGTTCCGGCCCGGGAGCAATTCGTGTGGCGCGGGCTTTTCGGTGACACAGCCGACCTTTCGTGACGACACGGTCACGTTCACGGCCGAGGTCAACCCGGCGGTCGCGGTGCACGTCAGTGCGGTGTCCGGAAGGAGGACGCCATGAACATCACCCGCACCGCGATCGTCCGATCGCTCCTCGTCGCCGCACTCGTCGGGGCCGTCCCGGCCACCACGGCCACCACCTCGGCGCAGGCCGCTCCGTACTGCGGCATCACCTGGGGTTCGCTCGCCAAGACGAAGGCGTTGGCCCCGACAGGCTCCGTCACGGGCGTCCGCTCCGGCCGGCACGCCTGCTTCGACCGCCTGGTCATCGACCTCAAGGGCAAGTCGCCCGGCTACACCGTCAGGTACGTCAAGACGTTCACCGGGCAGGCGTCCGGGCTGCCGATCTCGCTGCGCGGCGCCGGCAAGCTGCAGGTCACGGTCAACTCCCCCGCCTACAACCCGGCCACCGGGGCTCCTACCTACACCCCGCGGAACCCGAACGAGATGGTCAACGTCACGGGCTACACCACCTTCCGCCAGGTCAAGTGGGACAGCAGCTTCGAGGGCTACACCAGCCTGGGCCTGGGCGTCCGGGCGCGGCTCCCCTTCCGCGTCTTCACGATCCAGGACGCCACGACGAGCCGACTCGTCATCGACGTGGCCCACCACTGGTGAGCCGAGCGGGGTGAGCGGTCGGGTCCGAACGGGTCCGGCCGCTCAGCCACGTCGATCGGTTGGACACCCACGCGGGCCGGCCGGTCAGCTCCGGCGGGCGATCCGCTCCTCGTCCAGTGCCGCGGCCTTCCGCTTGCGGTCGGCCACGAGACGGGCGGTCACGACCCGCACGACGACGAGCACGACCGCCACCCCCAAGGCGAGCCAGAGCCAGGGCAGCAGGTCCTGCAGCCGCGCCTGGGAGTAGGTCCACCACTGGGTGCGGACGAAGTCCCAGGCAGGTTCGGCGACGCGCCTGGCCTGCTCGCGCAGGGTCAGCCCACCGCCGGTCCCGGGGCGGAGCACGTCCCAGCCGTGCTGCAGGGCACGGGCGAGCAGGGCGAAGAGCAGCCAGGTCACGACCAGCCGGGCCACCGAGAGGATGGTGGGGGCGACCCGCTGCCACGTGGCGACGGCGAAGGGAAGGGCGAGCGCCACGGCGACGGCCGCCTCGGTCGGCCAGGAGGCCGGCGACAGGCCAGCGACCACGACCAGCACGGTGGCAGCAGCCACGGGGCCTTTGGACCCACGAGCGCCGAGCACGACGCCGAGGAACGCGGCTGCCCCGAGCAGCACCGCGAGGACCACCCTCTCGTGCGGGTACTCGTCAGCCGCCGGGGCGTCGAGCAACCACCCGAGACCGCTGAGCACGACCACGATCGCGAAGCGGGGCCACGGCGAGCGCACCAACAGCGAGACCGAGGCTGCCGCAGCGGTCGCGCCCAGGAAGAGCACGTCACCGTCGAAGACGCTGAGCGGCAGGTGCAGCCACGAGGTCACTCCCGCGAACCCGACCGGCCACCAAAGCAGGGCCGCGAGCAGCAGCGCCACCTCGGGCCAGACCTTGCCGGCCAGGGCCCGCCCCCGGTCGAGGGGGTGCTGGGACGGGGCGCCGGAACCGGCAGCCGGGGTGGCGCTCGTGGGGGTGCTCACGGCGCCCAAGGCTAGCCGTTGGCCGCTCGCAGCGTCCGCCGACCGATCATCGCGACCACTCCCCTTGATGCGCGGGCCGGATGCAGGTTGGCTGGGGTGGTCACCGCGACCTCGAACGCACTGCCGCGAGAGTTGCCTGCCGATGCCGCCAGGAGGAACCACCGTGTCCGAGCCCACGACGACGAGCCACACCGAGGGTCTGGACCTCGCCCCCACCCCCGAGTTCGCCGCACAGGCCAACGGCAAGGCCGACCTCTACGACGCGGCCGCCGCCGACTTCGAGGGGTTCTGGGCCGACCAGGCCCGGCAGCGCCTGAGCTGGGCCAAGGACTTCGACCAGACGCTGGACTGGAGCGGGGCGCCGTTCGCCAAGTGGTTCGTCGGCGGCGAGGTCAACGCGGCCTACAACTGCGTCGACCGACACGTCGAGGCCGGGAACGGCGACCGGGTCGCGATCCACTTCGAGGGCGAGGGTGGCGACACCCGCACGGTCACGTATGCCGACCTGCAGCGTGACGTCGCCAAGGCCGCCAACGCGCTGGAGTCCCTCGGGGTCGCCAAGGGCGACCGGGTCGCCATCTACCTGCCGATGATCCCCGAGGCGGTCGCGGCGATGCTGGCCTGCGCCCGGATCGGTGCACCGCACTCAGTGGTGTTCGGCGGGTTCTCGGCCGACGCCCTGCGCACCCGCATCGCCGATGCGGAGGCCAAGGTCGTCATCACCGCCGACGGTCAGTTCCGTCGCGGCAAGAGCGCCCCGCTCAAGCCCGCGGTCGACGCCGCGGTCGAGGGCGAGACCACCGTGGAGAAGGTCCTGGTCGTGCAGCGGACCAAGGACGCAGTCGACTGGAACGACGACCGCGACGTCTGGTGGCACGACGTCGTCGACTCGGCCAGCGACCAGCACGAGGCCGTCGCCCACGAGAGCGAGCACCCGCTGTTCATCCTCTACACCTCGGGGACCACGGGGAAGCCGAAGGGCATCTTCCACACGACCGGCGGCTACCTGACGCAGGCGGCCTACACGAACTCGGTCGTGCACGACGTGCACCCCGAGACCGACGTCTACTGGTGCACCGCCGACATCGGCTGGGTGACCGGGCACTCCTACATCGTCTACGGACCCTTGGCCAACGGCGCGACCCAGGTCATCTACGAAGGCACTCCCGACACCCCGCACCAGGGCCGCTGGTGGGAGATCGTCGAGAAATACAAGGTCTCGATCCTCTACACCGCACCCACCGCGATCCGGACCTTCATGAAGTGGGGCGACGACATCCCCGCGAAGTTCGACCTGTCGTCGCTGCGGCTGCTCGGCTCGGTCGGCGAGCCGATCAACCCCGAGGCGTGGCTCTGGTACCGCAAGAACATCGGCGGCGGCAGCGCCCCGATCGTCGACACGTGGTGGCAGACCGAGACCGGCGGCATCATGATCAGCCCGCTGCCCGGCGTCACCGACCTCGAGCCCGGCTCCGCGCAGAAGCCGATCCCCGGCATCAGCGCCGAGATCCTCGACGACGAGGGCCAGCCGCTGCACGACCCCGAGGCGGTCGGCTACCTCGTGCTGACCAAGCCGTGGCCGGGCATGCTGCGCGGCATCTGGGGCGACCCGGAGCGCTACAAGGAAACCTACTGGAGCCGGTTCGGCGAGAAGTACTACTTCGCCGGCGACGGCGCGAAGTACGACGCCAAGGGCAACATCTGGCTGCTGGGCCGCGTCGACGACGTCATGAACGTCTCCGGCCACCGGCTCTCCACCGCCGAGATCGAGTCCGCCCTCGTGTCCCACCCGACGGTGGCCGAGGCGGCCGTCGTGGGCGCCACCGACGAGACCACCGGCCAGGCCGTCGTGGCCTTCGTCATCCTGCGCGGGGGCGCCGAGGACCACGGCGACGACACAGTGCAGGAGCTGCGCAACCACGTGGCCAAGGAGATCGGGCCGATCGCCAAGCCGCGCTCGATCATGGTGGTCTCCGAGCTGCCCAAGACCCGCTCGGGCAAGATCATGCGCCGCCTGCTGCGCGACGTCGCCGAGAACCGCGAGGTCGGCGACGTCACGACGCTGGCCGACTCCTCGGTCATGAACCTCATCAAGGAGGGCATGTCCACCGCCAAGGAGGACTAGCTGCTGACCGCCGAACGATCAGGTCGCGCGTCGTCCGGCGGCGGTGAGCACGGCCCTGGCGCCTGACCGACCGAGCTGATCGTTCGGCGGCAGGCGGCAGGCGGCCGTCGGCTCGGGTGCGGCCGTCAGCTGGTGCAGAGGCAGAACGGGTGGCCGGCCGGGTCGAGCATGACCCGGAAGGTCGTGCCCGGCTGCTGCGCGTGCTTCGTCGCGCCGAGGGCGATCACGGCCGCCTCGGCGGTGTCGAGGTCGTCGACGACGACGTCGAGGTGCATCTGCTGCGGCACGTCCTGACCCGGCCAGATCGGCGCCTTGTAGTCCTCGACGCCCTGGAACGACAGGCACTGGCCGTAGTCGGCCTTCACGTCGATCCACCCGTCCGACGCGTCGAAGTTGGCGGTGTCGACCGCCCAGTCGAGCATCGCTCCGTAGAAGGTGGCGAGCGCCAACGGGTCGGGACAGTCGAGGACGATGCTGGGGAAGCGTGCGATGGCCATGCCTCGCACGCTACCGGCGGTTGCGGACGATCCCCGTCCTGATCGGCTCCGCGCCCGTCGCGTCCCTGCCCCGTGGGGTTTGGGAGGGGACGGTGCGGGTAGGCCCCCGGTGAAGTGCCATCACCGATCAAAGGAGAACGAACCATGTCTGCTGACGAGAAGGTCGCCAAGGACCTCGTGGAGACCCTCAAGGACGGCCGGAAGGGCTTCGCGTCCGCAGCCGAGAAGCTGCGTGACAGCGACAGCCCCGAGGTCGCCGCGACGTTGGAGCGTCTCTCCGAGCAGCGCGCCGCCTTCGCCCGCGACATCGTGGCCATGGGTCACGCCTACGGTGAGGACGTCGACGAGAGCGGCTCGGTTGCCGGCACCCTGCACCGTGGGTGGCTCGCACTCAAGGACGCGCTGACCGGCGACGATGCCTCCGGCGTCCTCGGGGCCGCTGTCACGGGCGAGGACCACGCAGTGTCGGAGTACGAGAAGGCGCTCGCGGAGGACGACCTCAGCGACGGCTTCCGCGCCGTGGTCCAGCAGCAGCACGCGGCGATCGTGACCGCGCGCGACGAGGTCAAGGCCCTCCAGCGCCTGACCTGAGCGAGGTCCAGCATTGCTCCGAGCGCTCGTCCCACCAGTGGGACGGGCGCTCGGGCGTTGCGGCCTCAGCCGGCCAGCGAGCCCCGGGCGGCGGAGGTGGTGGGTGAGACCGGCATCGGGATCCACTCGCCGCGCGCGACGAGCACCTCGCGCAGCAGGTCCGGTCGGTCGGTGATGATCCCGTCCACCCCGGCATCGAGGAGCCGCACCATCGAGGGCTGGTCGTTGACCGTCCAGACCACGACCTTGACCCCGATCCCGTGCGCGCCCGTCACCAGGCGTTCGACGAACACCTGCACCCGCCCCAGCCGGTCCGGCACGTGCAGGAACTCTGCGGTCGCGAACCGGCGAGCGGGCGGCATACCGGCACGCGCGCAGGTGACCACTGCGGCCAGCGCGCGCCAGCCCAGGGCGGTCCGCACGCCCGGCACCTGCGCGCGCACGACGTCGAGGCAGCCGTCCCAGGCGCCCGCAATGCAGACCCGCTCACGGAAGTCCTTGTGCTGCAACACCTTCGTGAGTGCGCCAACGGCGGACCGCTCCTTGAGGTCGACCGTGAACCTGGCGTCGGGGAAGGCTTCGAGGGCCTCGGTCAGCGTCGGGATCGGTTCGCGCTCCAGGACGCGCAGCTGCCGCAGCTGCGCGAGGGTATGCCGCGCGACCGGGCCACGTCCGTCCGTGACCCGGTCGAGGGTCGCGTCGTGGAAGCAGGCGAGCTGACCGTCGGCGGTGATGCGGACGTCGGTCTCGAGGTAGCGGATGCCGAGGGCGGTCGCCAGACCAAAGGCGGTCAGCGTGTTCTCGGGCGCGAGGGCGGCACCTCCGCGGTGGGCGAGGGCGATGGGTCCGAGCTCGGAGCCGTAGGCCATGACACCAGCGTGCCGGGTGCGGGAGGCCAGAAGCGCGGAAAACGGCCTCTGGCACCACTGTTCACCCCACGGAAGGCAACCGTTCGCCCGATGCTGACCTCCGGTCACCGACCGCCCTGTTGGTAGCGAAACTTCCCGAAATCCGGGTGTTTCGCTACCAACAGGGCGGCAGCGGTCGGGGCTAGGCCGTCGCGCCCCGCATCTCCGCCGAGATCGCTGCCGCCACGGCGTGCATCGGGCCGGCCGCGCCCTCGACGAACGAGTCGGTCATCCGCGGCAGCGGACCGGACACCGACAGGGCCAACGGCTGCGGCGAGCCCGGGATGGCGACGGCGACGCAGCGCACGCCGACCTCCTGCTCGCCCTCGTCGAGGGCATAGCCGCGCTCGCGGGTGCGCCCCAGCTCGGCCGCGAAGGCCTCGGGGTCGGTGATCGTGTGCTCGGTACGGGCCGGCATACCGGTGCGGGCGAGGATCGCCTGCACCGCCTCAGGGTCCATGCCGGCCATGATCGCCTTGCCGACCCCGGTGGAGTGCGGCAGCACCCGGCGACCGACCTCGGTGAACATGCGCATCGAGTTGCGGCTGGCCATCACCTGGCCGATGTAGACCACCTGGTCACCGTCGAGCATCGCGAGGTTGACCGACTCACCGAGCTCGTGGGCCAGCCGCTCCATGTGGGGCCGCGCCCACCGGCTGACCATCCGCGAGGTCGTCTCCCCGAGGCGGATCAGGCGCGGTCCGAGCGAGTACTGGCGCGAGGCCTCCTGCCGGACGTAACCGAGGTCGACGAGGGTCCGCACGAGGCGGTGGATGGTCGGCAGGGGCAGCTGCGCGTCGTTCGCGAGCTGCGACAGGCTGATGACGCCGCCGGCGTCGGCCATCGTCTCGAGGATGGCGAACGCGCGCTCGAGCGACTGGACGCCACCGCCGGTCCTGGGGGCAGGCGTCGAGGCGTCCTCGACGGTCGGTTCGGTGCTCATATATCTCTCCCCAGTCCTTCCCGAATGAGAAGAAGATTTCGTATCATGGAACAATCCTAGTCCGTGAGCCGCCACCGCGGCACGCGACACCACTGACTTCTCCCGAGGATGCGCATGTCCGAGTCCAGCACGCCCACCAGGCAGTCCGCGCCCAGCGTCGTCGTCGACGCCCCCCACGAGGTCGAGCGGAGCGCTTACATCCTGAGTCCGGAGGCGCTGGCCTTCCTCGGTGAGCTGCAGGTGCGGTTCGGGCCCCGCCGCGACGAGCTGCTCCAGGCCCGGCGGTCGCGTCGCGCGGAGGTGTCCCGGACCGGACGGCTCGACTTCCTCGAGGAGACCCGCGCGGTGCGCGAGGGTGACTGGACCGTCGCCCCGGCGCCCGCCGACTTCGCCGACCGCCGGGTGGAGATCACCGGGCCGACCGAGCGCAAGATGGCGATCAACGCCCTCAACTCCGGCGCCAAGGTGTGGCTCGCCGACCTCGAGGACGCCAACACCCCCCACTGGGACAACGTGATCGGCGGCCAGGTCAGCCTATACGACGCGGTCCGCCGCACCATCGAGCTCACCGCCCCGAACGGCAAGCACTACGAGCTCAAGGACCCGGGCGGCATACCCGTCATCGTGCCGCGACCCCGCGGCTGGCACTTCGACGAGGAGCACCTGACCCTCGACGGGCGGCCGCTGGTCGGCGCCCTGGTCGACTTCGGCCTCTACGTCTTCCACAACGCCGCCGAGCTCATCGCGCGCGGCAGTGGCCCCTACTTCTACCTCCCCAAGATGGAGTCCCACCTCGAGGCCCGGCTCTGGAACGACGTCTTCACGTTCGCGCAGGAGTCGTTGGGCATCCCGCACGGCACGGTCCGCGCGACGGTGCTGATCGAGACGATCCCCGCAGCCTTCGAGATGGACGAGATCCTCTACGAGCTGCGCGACCACGCGGCCGGGCTCAACGCCGGGCGCTGGGACTACCTGTTCTCGATCATCAAGTACTTCCGGGACTCCGGACCGTCGTTCACCCTCCCCGACCGCAACGCCGTGACGATGAACGCGCCGATGATGAAGGCCTACAGCGACCTGCTGGTGCAGACCTGCCACAAGCGCGGGGCGTTCGCGATCGGCGGCATGGCGGCGTTCATCCCGAGCAAGGACCCGGCGGTCAACGAGGCCGCCTTCGCCAAGGTGCGGGCCGACAAGGAGCGCGAGGTCGGTGCCGGGTTCGACGGGTCGTGGGTCGCGCACCCCGGCATGGTCGAGCTGTGCAAGGAGATCTTCACCGGCGTCCTCGGTGACTCCCCCAACCAGCTCGCGAAGCAGCGCGACGAGGTCTCGGTCAGCGGCGACGACCTGCTCGACGCGGCCTCGACGCCGGGCGACCGGACGCTGGATGGCTTGCGGGGCAACGTCTCCGTCGGCATCCAGTACCTCCAGGCGTGGCTGCTCGGCAATGGCGCGGTCGCGATCCACAACCTCATGGAGGACGCTGCGACGGCCGAGATCTCGCGCAGCCAGATCTGGCAGTGGCTCAACTCCGGAGCCACCCTCGCCACGGGCGAGACCGTCACCCGCGAGCTCGTCGACGAGGTGGTGGAGAGCGAGTATGCCGCCCTGGTCGAGTCCGTCGGCGACGACGAGGCGGCACGGGGTGCGTTGGAGACTGCGCGGCGGCTGTTCGTCGAGTGCGCATTGGACCCCGACTTCCCCGACTTCCTGACGCTCCCGGCCTACGCCGAGGTCCTCAAGGCCGAGCGCGCCTGAGCGGTTCGATGTGAACACGCCGGGGTTCCCCGGCGTGTTCACATCGAACGGGAAGCAGGATCGTCAGGTGCGGCGGGGCATCCGCCAGCGACCGGCGGCGATCTGGTCGCCCCCGACCCACACGCCGCCGATGTCGGAGGTGGTGCCGAGCGCGAAGACCTTCGAGAGCGCGTCGTCGGCCGACTTGGCGTTCCCGAGCCCGACGGCCAGCGGGTCGCCGGCCTCGGGCAGCAGCCAGATCGCGTCGAACTGCTTGCCCACCGACAGGTCGCCCACCTCGTGGTCGAGCCCGAGCGCACGAGCCCCGGCCGAGGTGCACAGCCAGAGCAGGTGCGCCGAGGTGAGGGGCAGTCCTTCGTCACCCAGCAGGCGCTGCATGAAGTAGGCCTGCAGACCCTCCTTGAGCATCGAGAAACCGGTGCCCGCACCGACATCCGACCCCATGGCGACCTGCACGCCCGCCTCGACGTGACGGCGCAGGGGGAAGAGCCCGCTGCCGAGGGCGGAGTTGCTGGTCGGGCAGTGCGCGACGGAGGCCCCTCGCGCGGCGAGGGTGGCCAGCTCGGGGTCGGTCGGGTGCACGTTGTGGGCCAGCACCGAGCGCGGCGTCACGAGTCCGTGGCGGTCGTAGGTGTCGACGTAGGAGGCGCCGCCGAACAGCTCGGCGACCTCCTTCACCTCGGCGGTGTTCTCGTTGACGTGGGAGGTGAACCAGGAGCCGTCGACCTCGCCGAACGTCGCGGCGCAGGACTCGAGGATCGCGTCGCTCGCAGACAACGAGAAGCGAGGTGTCACGGCATACCGGAGGCGACCCTTGCCGTGCCAGCGTGAGGCGAGGTCACGGGACTCCTGGTAGGCCCGCTCGGGTGTGGTGAGCAGCGGCTCGGGCAGGATCCGGTCGGAGGTGACCAGCCCGGTGGTGACCCGCAGACCCCACAGGTCGGCCGCCTCGAACATCACGTCGACCGCGGAGGCGAAGTGCGACCCGAACACGAGGGCCGTGGTGGTGCCTGCGTCGACGAGCCCGGTGACGAAGTCCCGGGCCACTCCACGGGCCATGTCGACGTCGGCCAGCCGCATCTCCTCGGGGAGGGCGCACTGGTCGAGCCAGTCGAGCAGCGGCATCCCGAGGCCACCGATGACCCGCACCTGCGGGAAGTGGACGTGGGTGTCGACCAGTCCGGGCAGGACCATGCCCTCACGCAGGTCGAGGACGTCCTCGTCGGGGTGCTCTGCCCGTAGCGTCACGAAGTCGCCGCGAGCGACGATCACGCCACGCTCGACGAGCAGCCCGCAGTCGTCCTGGGCCCGGAGCGACCCACCCTCGAAGGGGTCGTCCGGGGTGTCGAGCACGGTGGCCCGGAAGAGCGTCATCGGGCGACCTTCGACGTCTCCGACTCGAACACGCGGACCAGGTCGGCAGCGACACCCAGCGCGATCGTGGCCGGGTCCTTGCCAGTGAGGTCGGGGAGCCCGATGGGGGTCTGGATGCGCGAGAGGTCGGCGTCCGAATGTCCCTCTGCCGCAAGGCGCTGACGGAAACGCGACCACTTGGCAGACGAGCCGATGAGCCCGATCGACCCGAGGTGCGCGCAGCGCAGGGCGCCGTCGCACAGGGCCGCATCTTCCGCGTGGTCGTGCGTCATCACCAGGACGTGCGTGCCCTGGGGCACCTGGCCGAGGACGAGCTCGGGGACCGGCGCGTGGTGGACGTGCACCCGGGCCGTCGAGTCGTCGAGCACGCCGAGCCGGTCGTGACCCAGCTGGTCGGCGCGGGAGTCGACGAGGTGCAGCTCGAGGTCGTGTCGGGCGAGGATGCGGGCGAGCTCGAGACCGACGTGGCCGATCCCGAAGATCGCGACCGCAGGCACCACCGCGAGCGGTTCGAGCAGGATCTGCACCTCGCCCCCGCAGCACTGTTGGCCGTGCTCGGCTGGCGCCTTGTCGTTGAGGGACAACGAGATCTGCTCGGGCGCGGCCGCCCCCTCGGCGAGCATCGCGCGAGCCCTGGTGACCGCGGTGGCCTCGAGGTTGCCCCCGCCGATGCTGCCCCACGTCGCACCCACGCCGACGACCATCTTGGCTCCGGCCTCGCGCGGCGAGTGCCCCCGCACCGACGTCAGCGTCACCAGGACACCGGGTCGGCGCTCACGGCGCAACCGCTCGACGGCAGACAGCCACTCAATGGTCACGTCCCCGCCCTCGCCGGCTGGGCGGCCTGCTCGGAGCGCGGTCGCAAGGGCGCGGCGTCGGCGCCGGGCTGGTCGGGCACGACGCCAGGGGCACCTTCGACCATGGCGGTCATGTGCGGCGGTTCGGCGCCGCCCCGCGCCTCCTGGACGGCCCAGAAGACCGCCTCCGGGGTCGCCGGCGAGGCCAGGTCGACGGACGTCCCGGCCGGACCGAACGCGGCCGCGGCCTCGCGCAACGCCTCGCGCACCGAGAACGCCAGCATCAGCGGCGGCTCGCCCACCGCCTTGGAGCCGTAGACCGCGCCGTCCTCGTGGGCGCGCTCCAGCAGCGCCACGTTGAAGACCTCGGGCATCTCGGAGAAGCTCGGCAGCTTGTAGGTGCTCGCCGCCTGGGTGGCCAGCCGACCACGCGACGGCCGGTCCGACTCGTCCCAGCGCAGGTCCTCCAGCGTCAGCCAGCCGGCACCCTGGACGAACGCGCCCTCGACCTGGCCGATGTCGACCAGCGGCGAGAGCGAGTCGCCGACGTCGTGCACGATGTCGACCTGCCGCAGCCGGTAGGCGCCGGTGAACTCGTCGACCTCGACCTCGCTGGCTGCCACGCCGTAGGAGAAGTACTTGAACGGCGACCCGTGCATGGCCGACGAGTCCCAGTGCAGTCCCTCCGTGCGGTAGAAGCCGGCCGCCCACAGCTGGATCCGCTGGAAGTAGGCCTGGTTGACGAGGTCGGCCCACGGCACGGTGGCGCCACCGCCGACCTTGCCGACGTGGCCGTCGCTGAACCGCACGTCGGCCGGGTGCACCCCGAGCCGACCGGCGGCGACAGCCCGCAGCCGCTCGATGATCTGCTCGCAGGCGTCCTTGACTGCCCCACCGTTGAGGTCGGCCCCGGAGCTGGCCGCGGTGGCCGAGGTGTTCGGGACCTTGTCGGTGCGGGTCGGTGCGAGCCGGACGGTCGACAGCGGCACCCCCAGGGTGGTGGCCGCGACCTGGAGCATCTTGGTGTGCAGCCCCTGGCCCATCTCGGTGCCACCGTGGGTGATCAGCACCGACCCGTCCTTGTAGACGTGGACGAGTGCGCCGGCCTGGTTGAACGACGTGAAGTTGAACGAGATCCCGAACTTCACGGGCGTCATCGCCAGGGCGCGCTTGGAGTGCTCGTGCGAGGCGTTGTATGCCGCGATGTCGGCCTTGCGCGTCGCGACGTCACCGGTCGTGAGCACCTGCTCCCAGCAGATCGCGACCCGCTCGGGGTGGCGGACCGGCTGGCCGTAGGGAGTCGACTGCCCGTCGACGTAGAAGTTGCGGGACCGCAGCTCGATCGGGTCGATGCCCAGCTGGGGCGCGCACCGGCCGAGGATGTCCTCGATGACGAGCATGCCCTGCGGCCCGCCGAATCCGCGGAACGCGGTCTGCGACGTCTTGTGGGTCTTGGCGATCCGGCCGTTCACCCGCACGTTGGGGATCCAGTAGGCGTTGTCGATGTGGCAGAGGGCCCGGGCCAGGACGGGCTCGGAGAGGTCGAGGCTCCAGCCACCGTCGGAGGTGAGCGTGGCATCGAGGGCCTGCAGCCGACCGGTGTCGTCGAAGGCGACCCGCCACTGGGCGTGGAACCCGTGCCGCTTGCCCGACATGGTCATGTCCTGGGTGCGGTTGAGCCGCAACCGCACCGGACGCCCGGTGAGCGTCGACCCGAGGGCCGCGATCGCGGCATACCCGTGGGGCTGCATCTCCTTGCCCCCGAAGCCGCCGCCCATCCGCAGGCACTGGACGGTGACGGCGTGGCTGGGCAGGCCGAGGACGTGGGCGACGATGTCCTGCGTCTCGGTCGGGTGCTGCGTCGAGCTCTGGACGAAGATCTGGCCGTTCTCGTCGACCAGCGCGATCGAGCAGTGCGTCTCGAGGTAGAAGTGCTCCTGCCCTGCGAACTCGAACTCGCCGCTGTAGACGTGCGCCGCACCGGCGAACCCGGCCTCGATGTCACCGCGCTCCATGTGCGGCTGCCCGCCCTGGAAGCTGCCCGCCTCGATCGCCTCGTGCACCGTCACCAGCGACGGCAGCGGCTCGTAGTCGACCTCGACCGCGAGCGATCCCAGCCGGGCGGCCTCGAGCGTCTCGCCGAGCACCCAGCACACGGCGTGACCGAAGAACATGACCTCCGACGGGAACAGCGGTTCGTCGTGCTTGACCCCGGCGTCGTTCACGCCGGGGACGTCCTCAGCGGTGAGCACCCGCACGACTCCCGGGACCTCGAGCGCGGGCGACGGGTCGAGCCTCGTGATGCGGGCATGGGCGTGCGGGGCCTGCACCGGGTGGGCGTGCAGGATGCCGTGCGTGCGGACCGCGAGGTCGTCGGTGTAGAGCGCCTCGCCGGTCACGTGCAGCGACGCGGCCTCGTGGGGGATCTCCTGCCCGACCACGGGATTGGCTGGGCGTTCGGACAGGGCGCTCATGCTCCGACCTCCTGCTGCGTCGCGGTCTCGGCATGGAGCTTCAGGAGCGCGGTGCCGAGCGTCGCCGTGCGGTATGCCGCGCTGGCGCGGTGGTCGTCCATGGGCGTGCCTTCGGCGCGCATCACCGCTGCCGCCTCTCGGACGACGTCAGCGCTCCACGCCCGGCCCTCGAGCGCGGCCTCGGTGGCCAGCGCCCGGATGGGGGTGGCGGCGACGCCGCCGAGGCCGATGCGCGCCTTGGTGACGACCCCCTCGCGGAGGTCGAGCGCGAAGCCGACCGCCACGCTGGAGATGTCGTCGAACCGGCGCTTGGCGATCTTGTGGAAGGCGGTGACCTCACTGAGCGGCAACGGGATCCGCACGGCGCGGATGAGCTCGCCCTCGCGCTTGACGGTCTGGCGGTAGCCGGTGAAGTAGTCGGCCAGGGGCACCTCGCGCTCGCCGTCGGCCGACGCGAGCACGACCAGGGCTTCCAGCGCGAGCAGCGCGGGCGGGGTGTCGCCGATGGGAGACCCGGTGCCGAGGTTGCCGCCGATGGTCGCGCCATTGCGGATCAGTCGAGAGGCGAACTGCGGGAACATCTTGTCCAGCAACGGGACCCGCCCCGCCAGGCCGCGCTCGACCTCGCTCAGGCTGAGGGCGGCGCCGATCTCGACGGAGTCGTCACCGACCGACAGTGTCCGGAGCTCGGGCAGTCGGTCGATGCCGATCGCGAACGGGGTGCGCGCGCCCCGGATGTTGACCTCGACGCCCCAGTCGGTGGCGCCGGCCACGAGGACGGCGTCGGGGTGGTCGGCCAGGAGGGAGAGCGCCTCGGTGAGGTCCCCGGGGCGCGCGTAGGTGCCCGTGGCGCCGTCGAGCCGGGTGGCACGGGCTGCGGGCGGGGCGGCGGCCAGCCGCGCGGCATACGGGTCGTCGTCAGCGGGCGCGCCGAGGGCGTAGGCGGCGTCGCGGATCGGCCGGTAGCCCGTGCAGCGACAGAGGTTGCCCGACAGGGCGTGCAGGTCGAACCCGTTGGGTCCGTGCTCGTGGTCCGGTGCGTTGCCGGGGTCGTTTGCCGTGGCGGCAGGCTCGTGGCCGTTCTGAGACGGGTCCGGAGTCGCGGCAGTAGGGGCGCAGCGACCCTCGCGGTAGTACTCAGCGGCCATGCTGCAGATGAAGCCCGGCGTGCAGTAGCCACACTGCGACCCGCCGCGGACCGCCATCTCGCGCTGCACCGGGTGGAGCGCGTCGGGACGGCCGAGCCCTTCGGAGGTGACGACCTCCTGGCCGTCGAGCGCGGCGACCGGCACGAGGCACGCGTTGATGGCCGTCCACTGGGTGCCCGACCCCTCGGTGGGACGAGCCACCATGATCGAGCAGGCGCCGCACTCCCCCTCGGCGCAGCCCTCCTTGGCACCGGTCAGGCCCTGGGCCCTGAGCCAGTCGAGGATCGTCGTGCTCGGGTCGGTGCCGTCGAGCGCGCGGGGCGCGCCGTTCACCGTGACCCGGTGCTCTCCAACAGCGTGAAGCTCGTCAACAGCGTGGGTGTCGGCTGGCGCCATCTCTACTCCCGTCGCCCCGTCCTTGGGGACCATCATCCCCCAGGCGTCACCGCCAGGGGGCATGGTTGCTGACAGGAGTGGGTCCGCCGGTTATCCATGCCGAACGACGGCCCTGTCGTTGGTTCCTGAACACGATACTTCTCAACAAACTGTTGAATCAAGGGTTTGGGGCGACTGTTTCACCCACTGGTTCGAGGTAAACCCGCCGGGGATCCCCGGCGGGTTTACCTCGAACCCAGTGGGTCAGGTGCGACCGAAGCCGCTGAGCACCCCGGTGTAGGCCTTCGGGGGTGGCGGGGCGAGCTCGCCGTGCGTCGAGGGGTGCAGCCCCAGCCGCACGACGCTCTCGGCCAGCAGGGTCCCGGCCGCGACGCCGTCGAC
Source organism: Phycicoccus sp. Soil802 (assembly GCF_001429605.1). Lineage (GTDB taxonomy): Bacteria > Actinomycetota > Actinomycetes > Actinomycetales > Dermatophilaceae > Pedococcus. Next base: position 538,649 of record NZ_LMSS01000002.1, on the reverse strand, counting down.
GACCGGCACGCCCAGCTGCTCGGTGAGCAGCTCGGGCAGGCCGGCCATCCCCGCGCACCCGAGCACGATCGCGTCGGAGCCGTCGGCCGCGAGGGCGTTCTTCGCGAAGGCGAGGATCACGGCATACGTGCGGTCGCGGTCCTCCTCGAGCTCGAGGACGGGGATGTCGCACGCGTGCACGCCCGCGCACTGGCGCTCCAGGCCGTAGGTGCGGGTGAGGTCCCAGGCGCGACCCACCGTGCGGCTCATCGTGGTGACGACCGAGAAGCTCCGCCCCAACAGCGAGGCGGTCTTCATCGCCGCCTCGGCGATGCCGATGACCGGTCTGGACGCCGCCTCCCGGGCGGCGTCCAGACCGGGGTCCCCGAAGCAGGCCAGGACGAAGGCGTCCGCCTGCTGGTCTGCGCGGATGACCTCGAGCAGCCCGGGCACGGCGAGGGCCTCGTCGTAGTGGCTCTCGATCGAGGCCGGCCCCATCGACGGTGTGCGAGCCGTGACGACGGTGTCGGGGCCGGCCACCCGCCGCGCCTCGGCCTCGATGAGCGCGGTCATCGACTCCGTGGTGTTGGGGTTGACGACGGTGAGACGGACGGTCACTTCACACACGTCTTCGCGTCGAGCGGGCTGTCGCTGACACCCATCCGCGGCGCGAGCAGGGCGTAGGCCGCGAAGCCCAGGCCGCAGCCGATGAACCACGAGTAGTCGTCGAACCGGTTGATGCCGGGGACGAACACCGCCGCCACGGCGCCGGCCGCAGCGATCGCGGTCGCCCAGATCGCGGGCGGGTTGTAGCCCCGCTTGTAGTGGTAGGCGCCGCCCTCGTCCATGGTGAACAGGTCGTCGACGCACACCCGCTGCTTGTGCACGACGTAGTAGTGCGCGATGAGGACCCCGAACAACGGGCCGATGAAGGCGCCCAGGGTGTCGAGCGTGTAGTGGATCGTCTCAGGGCTCTTGTAGAGGTTCCACGGCGTCAGCAGGACCGAGCCGACCGCGGCGATCATGCCGCCCATCCGCCAGCTGATCTTCTGCGGGCTCACGTTGGAGAAGTCGAACGCGGGCGAGACGAAGTTGGCGACGATGTTGATCCCGATCGTGGCCGTCGTGAAGGTCAGGGCGGCGAGGACGAGGGCGAAGGTGTTGTCGATGTGGCCGACGGTCTCCACCGGGTCGGTGATCAGCTTGCCGTAGACCGGCAGGGTGGCCGCGGCGGTGAGCACGGTCAGCAGCGAGAAGAAGACGAAGTTGATCGGCAGGCCCCAGAAGTTGCCCTTCTTCACGGCCTGGAAGGTGCGGCCGTAGCGGGAGAAGTCACCGAAGTTCAGCATCGGCCCGGAGAAGTACGAGACCACCAGGGCGGTCGCCGCGAGCATCGTCGTGAAGACCTTGCCACCGGACAGCTCGTGGTCGGAGAGGTTGAGGTTGACGCTCCAGCCGGCCTTCGAGAGAAGGTAGACGCACAGCGCGATCATCACGACGTAGACGGCCGGGCCGGCGAAGTCGATGAACTTGCGGATCGTGTTCATGCCGGTCCAGAAGACCGCCGCCTGCGCCACCCACAGCAGCGCGAACGTCGCGTAGCCGAGCGTCGACAGGCCGAGGAACCCGTGCTGGCTCACGTCGGCGTACGGCTCGAGCCCGGGCCACATCCGGACCAGCAGGATGTCGAGCGACGCCGAGGCGAGGTAGGTCTGGATGCCGTACCAGGCCACTGCGATCAGCCCGCGGATGATGGCGGGGATGTTGGCGCCGAGCACCCCGAACACCGACCGGCAGATCACCGGGTAGGGGACGCCGGTGCGCTGGCTGGGCATCGCGACGAGGTTGCAGAAGAACAGCACGATCGTGATGCCGACGATCAGGCACACGAACACCTGCCAGCTGGTGAGGCCCAGCGCGAAGAGGCTGCCGGCGGTGATGTAGCCACCGACGCTGTGCACGTCGGACATCCAGAACGCGAAGATGTTGTACCAGGACCAGGTCTGGTCCTTCAGGGGCGCAAGGTCCTCGTTGGTCAGCCGCCGGTCGTAGCTGGGTTTGATCAGACCCGTGCCCGCCCCGTGGTCGTGCTCACCGTGGTGCGTGGCGAAGCCTGCCTCTGCGGCAGCTTCCTCGGTCAATGGTGTGTCAATGCCGGCCATCGGTCCTCCAAGGTTTCTGTGTTACGAGAACCTTAGGGAGACAACAGTTTCCGGCATATGTCCTGAACCGTATATCTGCGTATATCCGGCAACACTGCGTTAACGTCGACAGGTGCGCACAGGCCGCGTACCCACCCGCACAGCGGGTGGCGGGTGCAGACGCACAGGGGGCCGGGTCAGTCGTCGCTGAGGCTGGAGATGCAGGCGGTGAGCCGGCTGTGGTGTGCCGCCGCGACGGCTGTGAGCCAGGCGGCGTCACGAGCGACGAACGCTTTGAGCATCTCCTCGTGGTCCGCGCGCAGCTCTGCCCTGTCCTCGGCACTGACCCGCATCATCGTCTGCACCGGCTCGGTGAGGTTCCACGCGATCTCGAGCATGTGGAGCAGGCGCGGCATGTGGCACGGCGAGAGCAGGGCCTCGTGGAACTCGCGGCTGGCGCGCTGGAAGCCGGCGGCGTCCTGGGCCGCCACAGCCGCGCCCAGCCCTTGGTGGACGGCCCTGGCGCGGGCGTCGTCGGTGGGAGTCGCCTGGCGCACGGCCGCCTCCAGCGCGGCCGCCTCCAGGGCGCCGCGCACGATGTAGAGCTCGTCCAGCTCTGCCTGCGAGAGCGCGGTGACGGTGTAGCCGAGTCGCGGCTGGTGCTCCAGCAGCCCCTCACCGAGCAGCGTCTTGAGCGCCTCGCGCACGGGGATCAGGCTCACGCCGAAGAAGGCAGCCACGTCGTCGAGCGGGATCGGGCTCCCCGGCGGCACAGCACCGGACGCGATGACGCGGCGCAGCTCGGAGAGCACCTGCGGTCCGGAGACGTAGGCGTCCTCACGCGTCAGGAGGCTGACGATCCCCGACTGCCGCCGCGGCTGCGCCATGGTGCACCTACACGAACTGGCGGCTGAGGACCGCGTGCCGGTTGACGTCCTTGTAGAGCAGGTAGCGGAACCGGCCCGGCCCTCCGGCGTAGCAGGCCTGCGGGCAGAAGGCCCGCAGCCACATGAAGTCACCCTCCTGCACCTCGACCCAGTCGTTGTTGAGCAGGTAGACCGCCTTGCCCTCGAGGACGTAGAGGCCGTGCTCCATCACGTGGGTCTCGGGAAACGGGATCGCCCCGCCCGGCTCGAAGTTCACGATGTTGACGTGCATGTCGTGTCGCACGTCGGTCGGGTCCACGAACCGCTGCGTGGTCCACACCCCGTCGGTGCCCGGCATCTCGCCACCCTCGACGTCGGACTCGTTGGTCACGAACGCCTCGGGCACGTCGACCCCCTCGACGACCTGGTAGGCCTTGCGGATCCAGTGGAACGTCGCGGTCGCGTCGCCGCGGTTGTGCAGCGTCCACGCCTGGCCCGGCGGGAGGAACGCGTAGCCGCCGGTGGCCAGCTCGTGCCTCTCCTCCCCCAGGGTCAGGGTCAGCCCGCCCGCGACGACGAAGAGCACCCCCTCGGCTCCCGGGTCCGCCTCGGGCCGGTCGGAGCCACCGCCCGGGGAGACCTCGACGATGTACTGCGAGAACGTCTCCGCGAACCCCGAGAGCGGTCGGGCGATGACCCACAGCCGGGTGCCGTCCCAGAACGGCAGGTTGCTCGTGACGATGTCGGTCATCGTCCCGCGCGGCAGGACGGCGTACGCCTCGGTGAACACCGCCCGGTCCGTCGTCAGCTGGGTCTGCGGCGGCAGCCCACCGGCTGGGACGTAGTAAGGGGTGGTCGGGTAGCGGGGCGTGGTCATCGCTGTCCTCTCGTCATGACGTTCTCGTGAGCAGCCGACCGCGCGGGTCGGCCTCGATGTCGACCGGTGTGCCGTGCAGCCAGGTCTGGCGCACCGCCCCGGTGAGCGTGCGGCCGGCATACGCCGACACGGGGTTCTTGTGGCGCAGGGACGCGACGTCGACGGTGAACGACTCGTCGGGTGCGAAGACGACGAGGTCGGCGGTGGCGCCGACCGCGATCCGCCCGCGGTCGGTGAGGCCCACCTGGTCGGCCGGCCCCTCACCCATCCAGCGCACGACGTCGACGAGCGAGTGCCCTCGATCGCGCGCCTCGGTCCAGACCGCCGGGAGGCCGAGCTGGAGGCCGGCGATCCCGCCCCACGCCTCGCCGAAGTCGCCGGAGTCGAACCGCTTGAGGTCCTCGGTGCACGGCGAGTGGTCGGAGACCACGGTGCGGATCACACCGTCCTCGAGCCCGGCCCAGAGCCGGTCCTGGTTGTCGTGCTCACGGATCGGCGGGCAGCACTTGAACTGCGTCGCCCCGTCGGGGATCTCCGCGGCGTCGAGGGTCAGGTAGTGCGGGCAGGTCTCGACCGACAGCCGCAACCCCTCCGCCTGGGCCTTGGCGATCAACGGGATCGCGTCGGCGTCGGACAGGTGCAGGATGTGCGCCCGGCCACCGGTCTCCCGCGTCGCGTCGATGACCTCGGCGATGGCCCGCTCCTCGGCCTCCTTGGGACGTGAACCCAGGAACCCGGCATACCCCTGGCCGTGCGGTTGCGGTGCGGACTCGATGGTCTGCTCGTCCTCGGCGTGCACGATGACGAGGCCGTCGAAGGTCGCCGTCTCGGCGAGCGCCTCGCGCAGCTCGGCCGCCGACAGGTGGGGGAACTCGTCGACGCCGGAGTGGAGCAGGAAGCACTTGAACCCGAAGACGCCGGCCTCGTGGAGCGGTCGCAGGTCGGGCAGGTTGCCGGGCACGGCACCGCCCCAGAACCCCACGTCGACGTAGGCCTGGTCGCGGGCGACGGCCCGCTTCTCCTCGAGGGCCGCCACGTTCACCGTCGGCGGGATCGAGTTGAGGGGCATGTCGATGATCGTCGTGACGCCACCGGCCGCCGCCGCCCGGGTGGCGCTGGCGAAGCCCTCCCAGTCGGTGCGGCCCGGCTCGTTCACGTGGACGTGGGCGTCGACGAGGCCGGGGAGCAGCACCTCGTCGTCGGCCAGCTCGACCACGCGGGCGCCGGGCACCTCGGTGTCGTAGGGGTCGATCGCGACGATGCGTCCGCCCGCGAGGGAGACCGCGACCGCGACCTCTGCACCGTCGACCACCGCCCGCCTCGCCCGCAGGACCACCTCTGCCGTCACGCCCGACCTCTTCCCGGAGCCGTCCACCGAACCTGTCATGACCGTAATCCCTGACTCAGCTCGCCGCTGCCGGTGTGGCCGAACGGGCGTGGTCGACGACCCGGCTCCGGTGGCTCCCGAGGACTCCCCCGTCGACGACCACGACGTCGCCGTGGCGCAGGTAGGGGCGCGGCTCGGGTTGGCCCATGGCCACTCCGGCCGGGGTGCCGGTGATGACCAGGTCACCTGGCTCGAGGGTCATCAGGCCGCTGACGTAGCAGAGCAGCTCACCGACGGAGAACAGCATGTCGCCGGTCGACCCGTCCTGGCGGGGGCTGCCGTTGACCGACAAGCGCAACCTGACGTCGCCGGGGTCGCCCAGCTCCTCGGGCGTGACCAGCCACGGGCCGACCGGGCAGAAGGTGTCGGCCGACTTGCCCTTGGTCCAGGTGCCGCCACGCTCGAGCTGGAGCGCGCGGTCGGAGACGTCGTGGGCCAGCACGTAGCCGGCGACCGCCTCGAGCGCGCGGTCGTGGTCGCGCTCGTGCGTGAGCGGGGCACCGAGGACGACGCCGAGCTCGACCTCGTAGTCGGTCGTGACCGACTGGGGCAGCAGCCGGATGTCGTCGGTGGGGCCGCAGACCGCCGTCGGCGCCTTGAGGAACACGACCGGCTCGGCGGGCAGCGGCACCCTCGCCTCGGCAGCGTGGTCGCGGTAGTTGAGGCCGATGCCGACCACCTTGCCGGGGCGGGTCAAGGGCGCACCGAACCGCAGGTCCTCGCCCCGCGAAAGGCGTGGCAGCGCAACAGTATCGACCGTGTCGAGCCGGCCGAGGAAGGCCGCGTCGATGTCGGGTGTCACCCTCGACAGGTCGAGGAGAGAGCCGTCGTCGGCGACGACGACGGGACGCTCGGCCCCCGGTGGGCCGACCCTGGCGAACCTCACAGCGCACCTCCGAGGTGCTCGCGCGCGATGCGCGCGCCGATCCGTTGGAGCAGTGGTCCCGGTGCGTCGAGCGCCTCCTGGCGCGTGGCCGCTTCGTCGACGAGCGCGTATGCCGCGTGCAGGCCTGCCGCTCCCAGCTCGGCAGGCGTGAGCGTGACCTGACCGGCCACCGCCACGGCCGGCACGCCCTTGTCGCGCGCCAGCGCGGCCACGGCGGCCGGGGCCTTGCCGTGCAGGGTCTGGGCGTCCAGCGATCCCTCGCCGGTCACGACGAGGTCGGCCCCGGCGACGGCGTCAGGGAGGCCGGTCAGCTCGAAGACGAGCTCGGCCCCTGGTCGGGTCGTCGCGCCGAGCACGGCCAACAGCGCGAAGCCGACCCCTCCGGCGGCTCCTGCTCCTGGTGCGTTGCGCTGGTCGCGACCGGTGGCCCGCGCCACCAGGTCGGCCCACCGGGTCAGGGCGGAGTCCAGCAGCTCGACGTCCTCGGGGCCGGCGCCCTTCTGCGGGCCGTAGACCGCGGCCGCACCGCGGCTCCCCGTGAGGGGGTTGTCGACGTCGCACGCCACGACCAGCTCCGCCCCGGCCAGGCGGCGGCGGAGCCCGCTCAGGTCCAGCCGGGCGGCGTCGAGCAGCCCGGCTCCCCCGGGGCGCACCTCGCTCCCGGTCGCGGTGCGGATGGTGGCGCCGAGCGCCTGGAGCAACCCGGCCCCGCCGTCGGTGCACGCGCTGCCGCCGATGGCGACGACCACGCGACGCGCGCCCGCGTCCAGGGTGGCGGCGATCAGCTCGCCGGTGCCCCTGCTGGAGGCCTCGAGCGGGGCGGCCCGGCCACCCGGCAGCTGCGCGAGCCCGGAGACCTCCGCCAGCTCGACCACGGCCTCGGCGCCGCGGACCCCGTAGGCCGACTCACACGGCATACCCGTCGGGCCGGTGGCCCGCACCGGCACCCGCGTGAACCCCGCAGCCACCGCTGCGGCGAGGGTGCCGTCGCCCCCGTCGGCGACGGGGACGACGACCACCTCGACGTCGGGGCGGACCGAGCGCAGGCCGTCCGACAGGTGCCCCGCGACCTCAGCGGCCGTCAGGGTGCCCTTGAACTTGTCGGGGGCGAGCAGGACGCGGGGCATCGGCAGCCCTAGTCCAGGTTGGCGAAGAGCGCGGTCGGGGCGTCGGCGCCGCCGGCGGCCAGCTCCTCGAACTCGGTGACGCCGTCGATGGACAGGCCCATCGAGACGTTGGTGACCCTCTCCAGGATGACCTCGACGACGACCGGCACGCGGTACTCCTGCGCCATGGCCTTGGCCTTCTCCAGCGCGGGCGCGATCTCCTCGGGGTCGAAGACGCGGATCGCCTTGCAGCCCAGGCCTTCGACGACCTTGACGTGGTCCACGCCGTAGCCGCCGACCTCGGGGCTGTTGATGTTGTCGAACGACAGCTGGACGCAGTAGTCCATGTCGAAGCCGCGCTGCGACTGCCGGATCAGGCCGAGGTAGGCGTTGTTCACCAGGACGTGGATGTAGGGGATGTTGAACTGCGCCCCGACCGCCAGCTCCTCCATCATGAACTGGAAGTCGTAGTCACCGGAGAGGGCGACGACGGTCTCGTCCGGGACCGCTGTGGCGACCCCCAGCGCGGCCGGGACGGTCCAGCCGAGCGGGCCGGCCTGCCCCGCGTTGATCCAGTGCCGGTCCTTGTAGACGTGCAGCAGCTGGGCTGCCTGGATCTGGGACAGGCCGATGGTCGAGACGTAACGGACGTCCTTGCCGAACGCGCGGTTCATCTCCTGGTAGACCCGCTGCGGCTTGACCGGCGTGACGTCGAAGTTGGTCTTGCGCCACATGGTCGCCTTGCGGTCGCGGCAGGACTGCGCCCACGCGGTGCGGTCGGCCAGGCGGCCGGCCTCGCGCCGCTCGCGGGCCACCTCGACGAAGAGCTGGAGGGCTGCCTTCGCGTCGGAGACGATCCCGTAGTCGGGCGCGAAGACGCGGCCGATCTGGGTCGGCTCGATGTCGACGTGCACGAACGTGCGGCCCTTCGTGTAGGTCTCGACGTCACCGGTGTGGCGGTTGGCCCAGCGGTTGCCGATGCCGAGGACGAAGTCCGACTCGAGCATGGTGGCGTTGCCGTAGCGGTGGCTGGTCTGCAGCCCGACCATGCCGGCGTTGAGCTCGTGGTCGTCGGGGATGGTGCCCCAGCCCATGAGCGTCGGGATGACGGGCACCCCGGTCAGCTCGGCCAGCTCGACCAGCAGGTCAGCCGCGTCGGCGTTGATGATGCCACCGCCGGCGACGATCAGCGGTCGCTCGCTGGCGGCCAGCAGGTCGAGCGCCTTCTCGACCTGGGGACGGGTGGCAGCCGGCTTGTAGGTCGACAGCGGCTCGTAGGTCTCGACGTCGAACTCGATCTCGGCCATCTGGACGTCGATGGGCAGGTCGATCAGCACCGGGCCCGGGCGTCCCGAGCGCATCAGGTGGAAGGCCTGCTGGAACGTGCCGGGGACCTGGGCCGGCTCGAGGACCGTGACCGCCATCTTGGTGAGCGGCTTGGCGATCGAGGCGATGTCGACGGCCTGGAAGTCCTCCTTGTGCAGCTTGGCGACCGGCGCCTGGCCGGTGATGCACAGGATCGGGATCGAGTCGGCGCTGGCCGAGTACAGCCCGGTGATCATGTCGGTGCCGGCGGGACCGCTCGTGCCGACACAGACGCCGATGTTGCCGGCCTTGGCCCGGGTGTAGCCCTCGGCCATGTGGGAGGCGCCCTCGACGTGGCGGGCCAGCGTGTGGTGCAGGCCGCCGTTGGTCTTCATCGCCTTGTAGAAGGGGTTGATCGCTGCTCCGGGCAGGCCGAAGACGTTCGTCACCCCTTCCTTCTTGAGGATCTCGACGGCCGCTTGGGCCGCGGTCATGCGTGCCATGGTGGTGCTCCTGGGTTTGCTGTCCCCGGTTCGATGTAAAGGCGCCGGTGAATCCCGGCAGGTTTACATCGAATGGGAGGAGTGGAAAGGAAGTTCGGGAAGGGTCAGGGGGTCTGACCGGAGAGGCGCTGGACGCCGCGCAGCAGGGCCGAGTGGTCGAGGCCGCCGTCGCCGTTCGCCCGGGCCGAGGCCATCAGCTGGGCGACGAGCCCACCGAGGGGTACGACCACCCCCGCCTCACGCGCGGCGCTGGTCACGATCCCGAGGTCCTTGTGGTGCAGGTCGATCCGGAACCCCGGCTCGAACGACTTCTTGGCCATGTTGTCGCGCTTCTGGTCGAGCACCTTGGAACCGGCCAGACCGCCGCCGAGCACGTCGAGGGCAGGTCCGAGGTCGGCGCCGTACGCCTCGAGGAAGACCACCGCCTCGGCCAGCGCCTGGATGTTGGCCGCGACGATGAGCTGGTTGGCGGCCTTGACGGTCTGTCCCGCGCCGTTGCCGCCCACGTGGACGATGGTCTTGCCGACCGCGTCGAAGAGCGGCTTGGCCTCGGCGAAGTCCTCGGCCGAGCCGCCGACCATGATCGACAGCGCGGCGTTCCTGGCGCCCGCCTCGCCGCCGGAGACCGGGGCGTCGAGGAGCCGGAACCCCTTGGCCTGTGCGGCCTTCGCGAGCTCGACCGTGACGTCCGGGCGGATGCTGGAGAAGTCGATCACCAGCGTGCCCTCCTTGGCGTTGGCGAAGACGCCGTCCTCGCCGAGCAGCACGTCCTGCACGTCGGGGCTGTCGGGCACCATGACCGCGACCACCTGGGCGTCGCGCACGGCATCGGCGACCGATGCGGCTGCGGTCCCACCGGCGTCCACGAGCGGCTGGGTCTTGTCGGGGTGCAGGTTGTAGCCGATGACGTCGTGCCCGGCGTCCTGGAGGTGGACGGCCATGGGGCTGCCCATGATGCCGAGTCCGATGAAGGCGATGGTGGTCATGTCGTGCTCCTTGGTCGTGCGGTTCGAGGTATTCGGGGACCGGAATCCGGTAGGTGATTACCTCGAATGCGTGGGAGGGGGTGGTGGCGAGGGTCAGGCGCCGCGGCGTTCGCGCGGCAGCCAGCCGAAGCTCTCTGGAGTGGTCGCGGTGGTGGGCTTGTACTCCAGACCCACCCACCCGGCATACCCGCTCGCGGCGAGGGCGCCGAGGTGGCCCTGGAGGTCGAGGTCACCCGAGCCGGGCTCGCCGCGACCCGGCGCATCGGCGATCTGCACGTGAGCCGTGTGGCCCGTGTATGCCGCGATGGCCGCGTCGAGGTCGTCGCCGTTGGCGGCCAGGTGATAGAGGTCGAGCAGGAAGGCGACGTTGCTCGCTCCTGTGGCCCGCACGTCGTCGACGACAGCCACGGCGTCCGCCGCGGTGCGCAACGGGTAGGGCTTGGGGCCGCTGACCGACTCGACGAGGACGGTCGCCCCGATCCGGTCGGCTGCCTTGGCGGCGAACGCGATCGACTCGCGGCCGAGCTCGTCCTGCTCCTGCGCCGACACCCCCTCGACCCGGTTGCCGAAGAGGGCGTTGCAGGCCGAGACACCCAGTCGCTCGCCGAGGCCCACGGTGACGTCGACGTTGTCGCGGAACTGCTGCACGCGGTCGGGGATGGAGAGGACTCCACAGTCCGGCCCGGCCAGGTCGCCCGCGAAGAAGTTCAGGCCGACCAGCTGCACCCCGGCGTCCTCGACGGCGCCGGCGAACGCGTCGACCTCGCGGTCACCGGGCACCGGCTGGTCGGGCCACGGCCACCAGAACTCGACGGCGTCGAAGCCTGCGGCCTTCGCGGCGGCGGGCCGCTCGAGGAGCGGCAGCTCGGTGAACAGGATCGAGCAGTTCACCTCGTAGCGCAGTCCGTGGTCCGTCACGATGATCTCCTTTTGGCGTTCACGATAATTCCGTATTGTGGAAGTCATTTTCCAACTAGTGAGAGAGTAAGACTCATCCCGTCGAGGCGTCAAGACCGGGCAGGCTGGCGTCTCAGCGGGTGGCGGAGATATATCCGGCCGAGTCGCGGTGCCGGGCGAGCAACCGCTCCCCTGCCGAGACCGCCTGTGCCGCAAGCGATTCCTCGTCGGCCGTGACGAGCCGGTCGCGGGACACGACGGGTCTGCCGCCGACGAGCAACAGCTCCAGTGGGGGCTGCGAGCCGAGCACGAGGGCAGCCACCGGGTCGACGACGCCGGCATGACCCAGGCCGTCGAGCCGCCAGAGGGCGATGTCGGCCTGCTTGCCGACCTCCAGGGAGCCGATCTGGTCGTCCCAGCCGAGCACCCGGGCGCCACCGATCGTGGCGAGCTCGAGTGCGTCACGCACTCCGAGCGCCTCCGGGCCGCCCCTGGCGCGGGCGAAGAGCAAGGCGTGACGCGCCTCCTCGACCAGCGAGGACGCCTCGTTCGATGCCGCGCCGTCCACCCCGAGCCCGACCGGCACTCCAGCATCACGCAGGTCGCGGGTGCGGGCGATGCCGGCGCCGAGGCGGGCGTTCGACGACGGGCAGTGGGCGACGCCGGTGCCCGTGGCCGCCAAGGTGCCGATCGCCGGGTCGTCGAAGTGGATGCCGTGCGCGAGCCACACGTCGTCGCCGAGCCAGCCGAGCGACTCCAGGTAGGCCAGCGGGCTGAGCCCGAACCGCTCCGCGCAGTAGCGCCCCTCGTCGACCGTCTCGGCCAGGTGGGTGTGCAGCCGCACCCCACGGTCGCGGGCCAGGGCCGCCGACTCGCGGAGAAGGTCTGCGGTCACCGAGAAGGGCGAGCACGGGGCGACCCCGATCCGCAGCATCGAGTCGGTTGACGCGTCGTGGTGGGCGTCGACCGCGGCCGCCGTCGCGGCCAGGATCGTGTCGAGGTCCTCGACCACGTGGTCGGGCGGCAGCCCGCCCTGGCTCTGACCGAGGTCCATCGAGCCCCGGGTCGCCAGGAACCGCAGGCCGATTCGCCGCGCAGCCTCCACCTCGGCACCCAGGACGTCACCACCCTGGGCGGGGAAGACGTAGTGGTGGTCCATCGACGTCGTGCAGCCGGTGCGCGCGAGCCAGCCCAGGCCTGCTGCTGCAGCAGCACCCACGACGTCCTCGTCGATGCCGCCCCAGACCGGGTAGAGCTCCGTCAGCCAGCCGAAGAGCGTGGCATCGACCGCGAGACCGCGCGTGGCCCACTGGTAGAGGTGGTGGTGGGTGTTGACCAGGCCCGGAGTGGCCAGGCAACCCGTGGCATCGACCACGTCTGCTTCGCTGCCATCGTCGACATAGCGACCCGCAGCGACGGCGACGATGCGCGTCCCTTCGACGACGAGGTGGCCGACGGCGTGCTCCGTGCGAGCCGGGTCCATCGTCACCACCGTGCAACCGTCCAGGACCTTCCGGGGGACGGCCGACATGGTCACGACCCCCGGTAGGTGGAGTAGCCGAACGGGTTGAGCAGCACCGGCACGTGGTAGTGCTGGTCGGCGTCGGCGATCGTGAACACCACGACCACCTCGGGGTAGAACGCCTCGACCCCACGCGCCGAGAAGTAGCCACCCGAGGCGAACCTGAGCCGGTAGTCGCCAGCTTCCAGGCGCTCCGGGCCGATGCTGCCGACCCGGCCGTCCCCGTCGGTGATGCCGTCGCCGAGCACGTCGTTCGAGAGGCCCGTTCCCGCAACGGACTCCAGCACGACCGTGATGCCGGCGGCCGGCTTCCCGAGACTGGTGTCGAGGACGTGCGTGCTGAGGGTTCCCATCAGGAGGCCACCTGTCGGAGTCGGAGCAGCGCGATCTCGCGCAGCTGGGTCACGGTCTCTTCACGCTCGGTGTCGTCGTCGTTGCCGAGCCGACGGTCGAGCTCGGCGAGGATCTCGGGCGCGGAGCGACCTGCCGCCCGGATGAGGAACACCCGGTCGAAACGTGCTTCGTATGCCGCGTTGCCGGCCGCGAGAGCCTGCGCCACCTCGGCGTCGGCCGGGTCCACCCCGGCCTGCTCCCGCGCGCTGGCGGCCGCGTTGTGGTGCGGGCTGGCGGCGCGTTCGCCGATCCGCGGGTGGCCGGCCAGCGCCGCCTCCAGCTCCTCGTCGTCGAGGTGCTGGGCGGCGGCGCCGGCGGTGGCTTCGAGGTCCGGCCACGCGGCATACGGTCGGCCGTCGCGGACGGCGGCCACCCACCTGGGCACCGGGAGGCACGCGGTCAGCTGCTCCTCCAGCTCGGACGCGGGCAGCGCGTTGAGGCGCTCCAGGGTCATCGACCCTCCACGAAGCGGGTCCGGGCTGAGTGGATCGGGTTGGCGTCGGCCACGAGGTCATCAAACCGGTAGCCGGCGATCTTGGCGATCTCGACGAGGGCCGAGGCGTGTTCCTGGGCCTGGGAGTTGTTGAGCCGCTCCCACCCCGTGCGCACGACCTGGTCGAACGAGTCGCGGTCGCGCACACACGTCACGAGGGGGAAGCCGAACCGGTCGCGGTACTGCGAGGTGAGCTCGGCCAGCTCGCCGTGGCCCTTCTCGTCGAGCCGGGTGAGCCCGAGCGAGGACTGGTCACGCAGGGAGTCGGGCCCCTCGTCGCCCTCGGCCACGCTGTCGGCACCGAGGTCGGGGTAGGAGTCGATCAGCTGGCGCTGCTCGTCCTCGTTCGCCGAGAACAGCGCCTCCTGGAAGGCCCGCCGCAGGTCGCTGGTGTCGCTGAACGGCCGCGAGTCGTAGGCGCGCTCGACCACCCACCGCGGGCCCTGGAAGAGGCTGCCGAAGGTGTCGGCGAAGTCCTCACGGGACATCTGGTTGACCTCGTTGAGCCGCACGAGCGCACCGGGCGCACCGGCCACGGCCGGACCACGGCTCGAGCCGACGTGGTGGAACAGGAAGTTGAGGACGATGGCCGTGATCGAGCCGAGCGTGATGCCCGAGCCCAGGATGATCTGGGCCCAGTCCGGCACCGCCTTGGCGACGTCGGGCTGCGCGGTGACATACATCGCGAGGCCGACCGCGGTCGCCACGATGACGACGTTGCGGTGGTCGTGGAAGTCGACCCGCGACAAGGTCTGGAAGCCCACCACGGCGACGGTCGCGAACATCGCCAGCGCGGCGCCGCCGAGCACCGGGTGCGGGATACCCGCGACGATGGCACCGGCCTTGGGGATCAGGCCGATGATGATCATGATCAGCCCGGCGGTGGCGACGACGTAGCGGCTCTTGACCCGGGTCAGTCGCACCAGGCCGACGTTCTCGGCGAAGCAGGTGTAGGGGAAGGAGTTGAAGACGCCACCGATCGTGGTGGCCAGGCCGTCGGCGCGCAGGGCCCGGGCGATGTCCTCCTTGCCGACCCGCTTCTCGACGATCTCTCCGGTGGCGAACACGTCACCGGTGGTCTCGACGGCGGTGATGAGCATGACGACGATCATCGAGATGATCGCGGCCGCCGAGAACTTGGGCCAGCCGAAGTGGAACGGCGTGGTGACCCCGACCCAGCCCGAGCCCGACACAGAGTCGAAGTGCGCGTCGCCGAGGATCCACGCGATGACGGTGCCGACCACCAGTCCGATGAGGACGGCCACGGTCGCCATGAAGCCCTTGAAGATCCGCTGGATCGCGACGATGAGGGCCAGCGTCCCGAGGGCGTAGGCGAGGTTTCGTCCGCTCGACGGGTCGAGGGTCGGGCCCGCGCCACCAGCCGCATCGGCGGCGGCGACCGGCAGCAGTGCCAGGCCGATGATCGTGATCACCGAACCGGTGACCACCGGCGGGAAGTAGCGGATGAGCTGGCTGAAGTAGGGAGCCACGAGGAAGGTGGACAGCCCCGCCACGATCACCGCCCCGTAGATGACCAGGAGGCCGTCGGTGCCGCCCCCGGCGGCCATGCCGATGGCGATCATCGGCGAGACGGCGGTGAACGTGACCCCTTGCAGGAGAGGCAGTTTCACGCCGACCTTCCAGAACCCGACGGACTGGATGATGGAGGCGATGCCGCAGGTGAAGAGATCGGCGTTGATCAGGTGGATGAGCTCCTGGGTCGACAGGCCGATGGCGCTGGCCAGGAGGATCGGCACGATGACCGCGCCGGCGTAGAACGCCAGCACGTGCTGGAAGCCGTAGATCGCGAGCTTCGGGATGGGCAGGACCTCGTCGACCGGGTGGCGGGAGGCGCGCTGGGACTGGGGTGTTGCGGTGGCTGCGCTCATGACAGGCACCTTTCGGGAGGCTCCGGGAGGAGGGGGTGCAGGAGGAGGGCGTGCGGGAGAGGGCGTGCTGGACGTCGTGACCGGCCGGTGGGGGTCCTTGCGGCTGTGACGCGACGCGGGCGGTCAGGACGTGGTGCGGTGCTGTGGTGCTGTGGTGTGGCGCGGTGGTGTGGCGCGTTGGTGCGTCAGTGCATCAGCAGAAGCCGGGCACGGTGAGCCAGGCGTCGCCGGCGTCGGAGCCGTTCTCGCGCTGGACGGTGGCCTCGATCAACCCGTAGGGACGGTCGGCGGCGATGAACACCTCACCCGGGTTGTCCAGCCCGAACGGGGCGAGGTCGACCAGGAAGTGGTGCTTGTTGGGGGCGGAGAACTTGATCTCGGCGACCTCCGGGTGGGCCGCCAACACGGCGGAGCCCATCGCGTAGAGGCTCTCCTGCAGCGCGCGGCTGTAGGTGGTCGCGAACGTCTCGAGGAGGAGGGACCGCACGTCGTCGAACGACTTGTTCCAGTCCACGCCCTCGGTGGTCTCGTAACGCCACCGCGCCACGAGCGAGGTCGCGAGGATGCGGTCGTCGGTCTCCTTCAGCGTCGTGTACTCGTCCTTGAGGTAGCCCTTGAACTCCGAGCCGGTGGACTTGAGGACGACGAGGTCCTTCACACCGGAGACGACCCAGGCGCGCGGCTCGGCACCGCTGCGGTCGCGGGTGACGACGGTCGTGCGTACCTCGCCACCCCGCTTCACGAATGCGTGGTCGTGACCGGTGCCGCCGACCTCGATGCGGTCCCAGGCGTACTCCTCGACCTCGATCCGGCTGGCGCTCGCGGCGGGTGTCACGTCGAGGAAGCGCTGGCCGAGGGTGAGGGCGTAGTCCTCCGGGGAGGTGACGCCGTGCTCCTTGGCGAAGGCGAAGGCGGTGTTCTTCTGGGTGTCGGTGGGCAGGACGTTGGCCTGGTCACCGGTGGTGTGCGCCTCGGTGAAGTCGCCGCGCAGGGCGGTCGACACGTTGAGGTCGCGGATCTCGTGGCGGGCGGTGTCGCGGTAGACGCGGACGACTCGGTTCTCCGCCTTGCCGTACTGGTTGGGTCCGAGGACGAAGCTCATGGTGCTCCTTGCGGTGCCCGTCGACCCTGGCGGGTCAGGCGTGGGTGGCGCGGATGGCTTCCCGAGCGATTCGAAGATCTTCCGAATGGTGGAAACCTGTTTACGAATGATGGAACCATAAATGCGATGGTGTGACCCAGTCAACAGTTTGTTGAAAAGTTGTCGCCTCAAAAGTTCGGTGCCCTTGCGACGAGCGGTCGCCGAGATCCCAGGGATGGGTATGCCGCGTCAGCCGGTGGGCTCGGCCGCCGAGTCGCGGATCCGGTTCAGGTAGTTGTAGACGGTGAAGCGGGTCAGGCCCAGCGCCTCCGCCACGGTCTCCGCGCTACGGCGCATCTCGAACGCCCCGCGCTCCTCCAGCAGCCGCACGGCGTGCTGCTTCTCGGCGCGTGGCAGGGTGGCCAGCGCGCCACCGAGCTCGCGCTCGACGTCGGCGATGAGCCGCGACAGCCCGTCGGTGAAGTCCGTGGCACCAGCGACCGGCGCAGAGGCGGTGACGGCGTCGACGTCCCCCAGGGTGAGCGTCACCCGGGTCGCTCCGTGGGACATGGCTTCCTTGAGCGCCGCGGCCACGGCGTCGACGACCACGTCGGCCTCGCCCTCCACGGACGTGCCGAGCGGTCCCAGGTCGGGTGACAACCCGGCATACCTCAGCGCGTCGGCGGACGCGGTGACGTGCGCCGGCAGCTGGTCGTCCTCGCCATGGAACGGCTCGGTCGTGAACTCCACCCGCACGCGCATGCGGCCAACCTACCCGCGCGCCCCGCTGAGGTCAGCGACGTGGCGTCAACGAGGCGAGGAGGGACGCCAGGCGGTCAGGCGGGCGAACGACGGGCCAGGCGGTCGATGGCAGCGCGGTCCAGGCCGGTCAGGGCCTGCACCTCCTGTTCGTCCGTGGCACCACAGTCGAGCGCCCGGACCACGAAGTCGGAGAGGGCACGTGCCGTGGCCGGCTCGTCCATGACGCCCGAATCCACTTGTCCCACATAGTTCTTCAGGCGCTGGCCCGCCGCCGGCAGACCTTCGCGGTAGAAGGCGTAGGTCGCGAGGAACCGGCTCGGCAGCTGGGCCGGGTGCAGGTCCCAGCCCTGGTAGTAGCCGCGCTCGAGCGAACGTCGCACCAGCCGTCCGTGCAGCCGCCAGGCCGCCACGACCTGCTCGTGGTCGCCGACGGGCAGCACGTTGGTCGAGCCGTCGGACAGGTGCACGCCGGTCCCCGCAGCGGCGACCTGCATGACCGCCTTGGCATGGTCAGCCGCTGGGTGCTCCATCGACTGGTAGGCCGCCGCGATGCCGCAGGAGGCGGAGTAGTCGTAGGTGCCGTAGTGCAGCGAGGTGCAGCGGCCCGACGAGGCGTGCACCATCCGGGCGACCAGGGCCGTGCCGTCCGGCCCGCCGATGGCCTGGGGGGTCTCGACCTGGATCTCGAACCGGATCGCCCCGGGGGCCAGCCCGACGCCCTGCTCGAGCTGCTCGCAGGCGACCACCATCGCCTCGACCTGGTCGACGGACGTGACCTTGGGGAAGGTCACCACGAACCCGTCCGGCAGCCGCCCGTCGCGGGTCACCGCCTCGACGAACCGTGCGAACGTGCGCAGGCCGCGCTGCCGGGTGGGGGCCTCGAAGCTCTTGAACCGGATGCCGTTGAAGGCGGTCGCGGTCCCTGCGTCGACGGCGCGCAGGAGCGCCGCGGCCGCGGCGTCGACGGCCGCGTCCTCCTCCTCGTCGGACCGCGCGCCGTAGCCGTCCTCGAAGTCGATCCGCAGGTCCTCGATGGCCTCACGCTCGAGCTTGTCCCGCACCCGCTGGAGCAGGTCGGCAGCGAGCGTCGGGGGCAGCCCGAACGCGCCTGCCACCCCGTCGGCGCCACCGCCGTGCTCGTCGAGGGAAGCGACCGCCTCGGTCCGCCAGCGCCCGACCAGCTCGGAGTCGTAGCGGTCAGCCGGCACGTAGACCGTGTGGACCGGCTGGCGCACCGGTCGCTCGCCGGGGAAGCGCGTGGCGAGGTCGGCATCGGCGTGCCGCAGGCGCTCGTCGAGGGTCGCGCCCAGGGCAGCCAGGTCGACGGTCACCGGGTCGCCGCCTCGCGGCTCGTGGCGGAGCCGGTATGCCGCGCGGCCTGGTCGGCGTGCCGCCCTCCGGCCGCCTGTCGCACCGCGGCGGCCACGGCTGGCGCGACGTCGGCGTCGAAGACACTGGGCACGATGTAGCTGGCGTTGAGCTCGTCGGGGTGGACGCAGTCGGCGATCGCCGCCGCCGCCGCGATCATCATCTCGTCGGTGATGTCGCGGGCACCGGCGTCGAGCAGTCCGCGGAAGAAGCCGGGGAAGGCAAGGACGTTGTTGATCTGGTTGGCGTAGTCGGAGCGGCCCGTGGCGACGACCGCGGCGTGGTGGCTTGCCGCCACGGGGTCGACCTCGGGGTCGGGGTTGGCCATCGCGAAGACGACGGCCCGGTCGGCCATGCCCGCGATGTCGTCGCCGTCGAGCAGGTTCGGCGCCGAGACGCCGATGAACACGTCGGCCCCGCGCAGCACCTCCTTGAGCGTCCCGGTCGTGCGGGAAGGGTTGGTGTTGCGGGCGATCCAGCCGCGGAACTCGTCCGCGTGGTCGGCCTCGGGATCCAGGGCGCCGCGGCGGTCACACCCGATGATGTCGGTGGCACCCTGGGCGTCGAGGAGCCGGACGATGGCGTGTCCGGCGGCACCCACCCCGGAGACCACGATCCGCACCTCCTCCAGCTTCTTGTCCACGACGCGCAGGGCGTTGCGCAGGGCGGCGAGGGTGACGATCGCGGTGCCGTGCTGGTCGTCGTGGAAGACCGGGATGTCGAGCTCGTCGCGCAGCCGGGCCTCGATCTCGAAGCACCGCGGCGCCGAGATGTCCTCGAGGTTGATGCCGCCGTAGACCGGGGCGATCGCCTTGACGATCATGATGATCTGCTCGGTGTCCTGGGTGTCGAGGCACACCGGCCACGCGTCGACCCCCGCGAACTGCTTGAAGAGCGCCGCCTTGCCCTCCATCACCGGGAGCGCCGCAGCAGGCCCGATGTTGCCGAGCCCCAGCACCGCGGAGCCGTCGGTGACCACGGCGACGGTGTTGCGCTTGATGGTGAGGCGGCGGGCGTCCTCGGGGTTCTCGGCGATGGCCAGGCAGACGCGGGCCACCCCGGGGGTGTAGGCGCGGGACAGGTCGTCGCGGTGCTTGAGCGGCACCTTCGGCACGACCTCGAGCTTGCCGCCGAGGTGGAGCAGGAAGGTGCGGTCGCTGACCTTGCGCACCGTCACCCCAGGGACGGCGGCGATCTGCGCAGTGATCTGGTCGGCGTGGTCGGCGTCGGAGGCATTGCAGGTCACGTCGACGACCAGGTGGTCACTGCGCGACTCCACGACGTCGAGGGCGGTGAGCGCCCCTCCGGCCGCGGCCACCGCTGCGGCGATGACACCGGTGGTGTCGATCGCGACAGGCGCCTGGGCCCGCACGGTGATGGAGTATCCCGGACTCGGTGCTGACATCACTCGACCTCAATCTTCCACAATGCGGATTTCAATTTCTGTTCAACGGAACTCTAGAGCGATTCGGGCCCTCAGAACAACCCTGTCCCCGGCCAACAGCTTTATCGGGTCTGGCAACAACGTTGATCTTCGCTCGACTTCTGAACCGGAGTGAAGGTCAACGTTCCTCCTAGACCCGATAAAGCTGCGAGGGGGCCGGATAGATTTCGTCCGTGACGACGACCGAGCTCGATGGTGGCACCGAGCGGGGACCCCTGCCGCCGCGGGCGCTGATCGTCACGCTGCTCGGGCTCTACGTCCGCGAGTTCGGCGGCTGGATCAGCGTCAGCGCCCTGATCCGGCTGATGGCCGCGGCCGGGGTCGACGACCAGGCCGTGCGCTCGTCGCTGTCGCGGCTCAAGCGCCGGGGGATCGTCGAGGCCGAGCGCAGGGACGGCGTCGCCGGCTACGCCCTGTCGGAGTACGCCCGCCACGTGCTCGAGGTGGGCGACCGCCGCATCTTCGCCCGCCCCGAGCCACAGTCCCGCGACTGGGTCGTCGTGGTCTTCTCGGTGCCCGAGTCCGAGCGCCAGAAGCGGCACGCCCTGAGGGCCCGGCTGGCCTGGCTCGGCTTCGGCACCGTGTCCTCCGGCGTGTGGATCGCTCCCGGCCACCTCGCCGACGACGCGCGGGACGTGCTCGTCGCCAACGGGCTCGACCTGTACGTCGACCTGTTCCGCGCCGAGTACGTCGCGTTCGGCGACCCTGCCGACAAGGTCGCCCAGTGGTGGGACCTCGACGCGCTGGGCCAGCTCTACACGGACTTCCTCGACGCCCACGAGCCCGCGCGAGCGAGCTGGGCTGCGCAACCCGAGGTCGAGCCCGGGCCCCAGGCGTTCGCCGACTACATCCGGGCACTCACCGCGTGGCGACGGCTGCCCTATCTCGACCCCGGCCTGCCGACCGACCTGCTGCCCGCCTCGTGGTCGGGCACTCGGGCGGCTGAGACCTTCTTCGAGCTGCACCGCCTCCTCGCAGAGCCGGCGCACGACTTCGTCACCGCGCAGACCGGAGCCGCTCGTCCGGGATGACCGCGACGCCGACGATCTCGATCAGGGCCTCGGGCTGCCAGAGCGCAGTCGTGCCGATGCCGGCCATCGCGGGGTAGACCGGGCCGGCCAGCTCACGCCAGGCGCGACCGATCTCACGCCCGTGGGCCTGGTAGTCGGGGATGTCGGTCAGGTAGATCGTGATGCTGACGAGGTCCTCGGGGATCCCGCCGGCCTCGGCCAGGGTGGTGAGGACGTTGGAGAACGCCTGCCGGAACTGCTCGACGATGCCGCCCGGCACGATCTGCATCTGCGCGTCGAGGGCGGTCTGCCCACCGAGGTAGAGCGTGTTGCCGCTCAGCGTGCCGTGCGAGTAACCGCTCGGTGCGGCCAGGGACGCGGGGTTGACGGGTACGGGGGTCAGCGGCTGGGCGGACATCGAACCTCCAGGGTCGGGCTGGGCGTGCTTCGAGCCTAGCCCATCTATTGACCTTTGGCGACGATCGTGAAAATCTCGCTATATGCAGTTCGGCACCGTCGCCCACGAGGGGACCACCCATGCCGCGGCCCGCACCGCCGACGGCTGGCGGGCCCTCCCGGCCGCCGACCTGTCCGCCCACCTCGCCGCGGGCGGCACCCTCGGCCCGGACACCCCGCTGGGCGAGCTGCTCCCCGGGGCCGAGCCGGTCGCCCCGCTCCCCCGGCCCGGCAAGGTGATCTGCTGCGGGCTCAACTACGGCGACCACATCCTCGAGACCGGGCGCGAGCTGCCGAGCCACCCCACGCTGTTCGTGAAGTACGCCGACAGCCTGGTCGGCCCCGTCGACGACGTCGCGCTGCCCGCCGGCACCGACGTCGACTGGGAGGCCGAGCTCGCCGTGGTGGTCGGGGCGACGATCCGGGGCGCCGACCGCGCGACGGCCGCCGCCGCGATCGCCGGCTACACGGTCGCCAACGACGTGTCGGTGCGCGACTGGCAGTACCGCACGCTGCAGTGGTTCCAGGGCAAGGCGTGGGACGACTCGACCCCGACCGGCCCCGTCGTCGTGAGCCCCGACGAGGTCGACCCCACGCGGGGCCTGACCATCACCTGCCGCGTCAACGACGAGGAGGTGCAGCGCGACACGACGGCCACGCTGGTCTTCGACTCCGCCGACCTGCTCGCCTACATCTCGACCTTCACGGTCCTGCGCCCCGGCGACCTGGTGCTCACCGGCACACCCGGAGGAGTCGGCGTCGCCCGTGACCCCCAGCGGTTCCTCGCCGACGGCGATGTCCTCGAGACCGAGATCGAGGGGATCGGCCTGCTACGCAACACGATCCGCCTGACCAAACCAGCCTGACAGCCCGACCGACCGACCTGTCCGACCGGACTGCCGCCACCGACGAAGGAGAGCCACCCGTGGAACCTGACTTCAGCAAGTACCAGCTCGAGGGCGACAACTCGATGTATGCCGACGCCAGCGGCCTCGTCGTCCCGGTCGTCACCCGCGGTGGGCTGGAGGTCGGCGACACCGGCCAGTCGGAGGGCGCCAGCCGGATCTCCGGCGTGAGCATCCAGCACACCCCGGCGACCCGGCTGTGGTTCGGCAAGGTGAGCAACGAGGCCGGCTACCGCTCGGCACCGCATCACCACGGCGAGGCGGAGACCGGCGGCTACGTCCTCTCGGGCCGAGCCCGCATCTACTTCGGCGAGCGGTTCGAGGACTACCTGGACATGGCCGAGGGCGACTGGGTCTTCGTGCCGCCGTTCATGCCGCACGTCGAGTGCAACCTCGACCGCAACAACCCGCTCACCTGGATGACGACCCGCACCCCCGAGAACATCGTCGTCAACCTCCTCCAGGTCTCCGACGACGAGCTGCGCAACTGGGCGGACCGCCCGTGACGAGCACCCCCGGCGGGGCCCAGGCGCCCACCTCGGAGATCGTGACGAGGGCACTCGAGCTGGAATCCGTTGCAGCACAGCACTTCGACGTCGCCTTCACGGCGACGACGCAGCCCTGCCCGTGGCCCAAGGCGTATGGCGGTGACATGGTCGCGCAGGCCGCAGCAGCGGCGATGCTCACGGTGACCGACGGCAAGAGCATGCACTCGATGCACAGCTACTTCATGCGCCCCGTCGACATCGGCGCGCCCGTCACCTACGAGGTCGAGGTGCTCCGCGACGGCCGCGGCTACGCCACCCGCCAGGTCCGTGCCTTCCAGAACGGCAAGGCCGCCTACACCTGCCTCGCCAGCTTCGCTGCAGGCGAGCCCGGGGGCCGGTATGCCGCGTCGGCGCCTGCCGACATCGCCGTACCGGACACGCTGCCCAGCTCCGCGGCATACCTGCTCGACCGCACGCCGGGCGGCGACTCGACGATGACGGCGGAGTCGAAGGAGTACTGGTCCGGCGGGCGCAGCTTCGACATGCGACACGTGCCTGGACCGGTCTACCTCGAGGTGGACGGCGGCCGCACGCCCCAGCAGGCCTTGTGGGTCAAGCCTTTCGACGCCCTGCGGCCGGTCGACGGGCTCACCGACGCCCAGCGCGACCTGGCCGTCCTCGCCTACGTCTGCGACTACACGATCCTCGAGCCGGTGCTCCGGGTCCTCGACCTGCCCTGGGCGCGGCCCGGTCTGGTCACCGCCAGCCTCGACCACGCCATGTGGTTCCACCGGCAGCCGGCGCCCGGAGCCCTCGACGACTGGCTGCTCTACGCGCAGGAGGCGGTGTCCGCCGACTCCGGTCGTGGTGTCGGCCTCGGCCGCTTCTTCACCCCCGACGGCGAGCACCTCGCGACCGTCGTGCAGGAAGGCATGATCCGCGCCACCACCGGAGGTCAGTGATGTCCAGCTCGCCGGTCGCGCTCTCTCCGAGCGGCTACACCGACACGTTCGCCCGCGACCACCTGCCGCCCGCCGGCGACTGGCCGACCCTGGAGTTCACGACGCCCGAGCTGCAGTACCCCGACCGGCTCAATGCCGCGGTCGAGCTGCTCGATGCGACGATCGCCAGGCACGGCCCCGACCGGCCGGCGCTGCGCACGCCCGACGGCACGGTGTGGAGCTACGGCGAGCTGCTTCGGACCGTCAACCAGGTCGCAGCCGTGCTGACCGACGACCTCGGACTGGTGCCCGGCAACCGCGTGCTGCTGCGCTCACCCAACAACCCCTGGACCGTGGCCGCCTGGCTGGGCACCCTCAAGGCCGGCGGCGTGGTCGTCACGACGATGGCGGCCCTGCGTGCCCGCGAGCTCGGCCCGATCGTCGAGAAGACCAAGCCGTCGATCGCCCTCGTCGACCTGCGCTCCGTCGTCGATGCCATCGAGGTCCGCGACACCCTGGCGCCCGACCTCGTCGTCGTGCCGTACGGCGACGGAGGCCCGAACGACCTGCTGGCCAGCCGCTGCGCCACGAAGTCCGGTGAGTTCACTGCCGTCGCCACCGCTGCGGACGATGTCGCCCTGTTCGGTCCGACCTCGGGCAGCACCGGCGTCCCCAAGATCACGACGCACTTCCACCGCGACATCCTGTCGATCGACAACACCTTCGGACGCCACACGCTGCGGCTCACCGAGGACGACGTCGTCGCGTGCACGGCGCCGTTCGCGTTCACCTTCGGGCTGGGCATGCTCGTGGTCTTCACCCTCCGCGCCGGCGCGTGCGCGCTGGTCACCGAGCAGGCCACGCCGGCGCAGCTCGCCGAGATCGTGGAGGAGCACGGGGTGACGGTGCTCGCGACGGCCCCCACGGCATACAAGCAGATCATGAAGGCCGGCCACCTCCACAAGCTCAAGGGGCTCCGCATCGCGGTCAGCGCCGGCGAGCACATCCCGCAGGAGGTCTGGGAGACCATCCGCTCCGAGCTCGGGCTGGCCATCGTCGACGGCATCGGCGCCACCGAGATGCTGCACATCTTCATCTCCGCCGCCGGCGACGACATCCGTCCGGGGAGCACCGGACGGCCCGTCCCCGGCTACCGCGCCACGATCCTCGGCCCCGACGACCAGCCGGTCGCTCCCGGCACCGAGGGACGGCTCGCCGTGATCGGGCCGGTCGGGTGCCGCTACCTCGACGACGACCGGCAGCACGCCTACGTCGTCGACGGCTGGAACGTCACCGGCGACACCTTCGTGCAGGACGAGGACGGCTACTTCTTCTACCGGGCCCGCACCGACAGCATGATCGTGTCGTCCGGCTACAACATCGGCGCCCCGGAGGTCGAGGCCGCCATCGACGGACACCCAGACGTGGTCGAGGCCGGAGTCGTCGGCGAGCCCGACCCCGAGCGCGGTTCCATCGTCAGCGCGTTCGTCGTGCTCCGCGAAGGAGTGGTCGGCGACGACGCCAAGGCGCGCGAGATCCAGGACCACGTCAAGGCGACGTTGGCGCCGTACAAGTACCCCCGTCGGGTCCGGTTCGTCGACCAGCTGCCACGCAACACCAGCGGCAAGCTCCAGCACTTCAAGCTCCGCGACCTGACCCAGCACCAGCCGGCAGAGCGCGACCAGGCAGAGGAGAGGACCTCATGAGGATCGCGATCGTGGGTGGCGGCCCCGGCGGCCTCTACCTCGCCGCCCTGATGAAGCAGCTCGACGCGGGCCACGAGGTGACCGTCTGGGAGCGCAACGCCCCGGACGACACCTTCGGCTTCGGTGTGGTCTTCTCCGACGAGACGCTCGGCGGGATCGAGAGCGCCGACACCACGATCTACCGGGCGATGGAGAGCCAGTTCGCGCGGTGGACCGACATCGACGTCGCGATCGACGGGCAGTCGTCGACGATCGGCGGCCAGGGCTTCGCGGCGATGAGCCGCAAGGAGCTGCTGCGCATCCTGCAGGGCCGGGTCGCCGAGCTCGGCGTGCAGGTCCACTACCGCACCGTCGCGCCCGATGCCGACGAGCTGCGCGCCTCCCACGACCTCGTCGTCGCCGCCGATGGCCTGAACTCCCAGGTGCGCGGCAGGTACGCCGACGCGTTCGGCCCCAGCCTCGACCCGCGGCACAACAAGTACATCTGGTTCGGCACCGACCTGGTCTTCGAGGCCTTCCAGTTCATCGTGCGCAACACCGAGTTCGGCACCATGCAGATCCACGGCTATCCCTACTCGGACCGGGGATCCACCTTCATCGTGGAGATGCACGAGGACGTCTGGCGCCGGGCCGGGTTCGACCGCACCGAGGACCAGGTGTTCCCGCCCGGGGTGTCGGACGAGTATGCCGTCGAGCGGGTCGCGGAGATCTTCGCCGACGACCTCGGCGGACACCGCATCCTCACCAACA
The DNA here is from genome assembly GCF_001429605.1 of Phycicoccus sp. Soil802. GTDB lineage: Bacteria > Actinomycetota > Actinomycetes > Actinomycetales > Dermatophilaceae > Pedococcus. The sequence goes on along the minus strand of NZ_LMSS01000002.1, from coordinate 512,508 downwards.
ACTCCAAGTGGCTGAGCTTCACGACGGTGCGCAACGCCAGCTGGCACCACGACAACGTCGTCCTGATCGGCGACGCCGCGCACACCGCCCACTTCTCCATCGGGTCGGGCACCAAGCTCGCCATGGAGGACGCGCTGGCCCTGGCCGCCTGCCTGCACGAGCACGACTCCGTCCCGAAAGCCCTTGCCGCCTACCAGGACGAGCGCAAGCCGGTCGTCGAGTCGACGCAACGCGCGGCGCAGGCCAGCCTCGAGTGGTTCGAGAACATCGGGATGTACGCCGACCAGGACCCCGACGAGTTCGTCTTCAACCTGCTCACCCGCTCACGCCGGATCACCTTCGAGAACCTCAAGGACCGCGACACGGAGTTCGCCGCCCGCATCCAGGGCGCGTTCGCGCGACAGGTGGCCGGGGGCGACGAGCTGGCACCGGCGATGTTCCAGCCGGTGCGCATCGGATCCCTGGAGCTGAAGAACCGCGTCGTCCTCTCCCCGATGGACATGTACTCCGCGGTCGACGGTCTGCCCGGTGAGTTCCACCTCGTGCACCTGGGGTCCAAGGCCCTGGGCGGGGCCGGCCTGGTGATGTCGGAGATGACCTGCGTGTCACCCGAGGGCCGGATCACCCTCGGCTGCCCGGGGCTGTGGACCGACGAGCAGCGCGACGCCTGGGCACGGGTCGTGCGGTTCGTGCACGAGCGCAGCACCGCGAAGATCGGGCTGCAGCTGGGGCACTCCGGCCGCAAGGGCTCGACCAAGCTGATGTGGGAGGGCATGGACGAGCCGCTGCCCGAGGACAACTGGGAGGTGGTCGGACCATCGCCGCTCCCCTACGGCGAGGGCTGCCACCTCCCCCGCGAGATGACCCGCGCCGACATGGACCAGGTGGTCGTCGACTTCCGCGACGCAGCCCGGCGCGGCATGGAGGCCGGCTTCGACCTCGTCGAGGTGCACGCGGCGCACGGCTACCTCTTGTCGTCGTTCCTGTCCCCCATCTCCAACCAGCGCACCGACGAGTACGGCGGGTCGCTGGAGAACCGGCTCCGCTTCCCCCTCGAGGTCTTCGACGCCGTGACCGCGGCCGTCCCCGCCCACGTGCCGGTCACGGTGCGCATCTCGGCGACCGACTGGATGCCGGACGGCAACACCGAGCACGACGGCGTCGAGATCGCGCGCGCCTTCATCGCCCACGGCGCCGCGGCCATCGACGTCTCCTCCGGACAGGTCACCAAGGACGAGAAGCCGGCCTTCGGGCGGTCCTACCAGACCCCGTTCGCCGACCGGATCCGGCACGAGGCCGCCCGGCCGGCCGGGGTCGCGGTCATCGCGGTCGGCGCGATCTCGTCGCACGACGACGTCAACTCGATCCTCCTCGCCGGGCGCGCCGACCTGTGTGCCCTCGGCCGGACCCACCTCTACGACCCGATGTGGACCCTGCACGCGGCCGCGGAGCAGGACTACACCGGGCCGGCAGCCGAGTGGCCCGACCCGTGGAAGGCCGGGCGACGCCGGCCGCCCACGGCGCGCACCGACAAGATCCCGCCGCGACTGGCCCTGCTGCGCGAGGGCACCGAGGACGCGGTCCACCTGCGCTGGCGTCCCGGCGCGAGCGAGGCCGCAACGCCGACCCCCACGCCCGTGTCCGCGTGAGCACCGCCGCACCCGGAGCCGACTGGACGGACGGCAACGCGGATGCGCGCCCCGTCCTCGCGTCCGCGACGCTGCGCTCCAGGATCGAGTGGGTCGACACCGACGCCGCCGGGATCTACCACAACAGCACCGTGATCCGGCTCGTGGAGGCCGCCGAGGCCCACCTCGCCCGCGAGCGCGGGATGGACGGATACTTCCCCGTCGCGCCCCGCGTCCGCTACGAGGCGGATTTCGAGGCGCCGCTCTTCTTCGGGCAGGAGGTGACGACGACGGTCTCGGTGGTCGAGCTCGGGAGGTCGTCGATGACCTTCGGGTTCGAGGTGTGGGGCGAGGAGTTCGAGCAGGCCCCGCGCGTCCGGGCCGCGCGTGGTCGCTACGTCACGGTGCACCTCGACCGCAGCGCACCGGGGCGAGCCACCAGCGCGCCGTGGCCGGCCGAGTGGGTCGAACGCCTCGGCGGCGGCCCCGCCTAGGCTTCCGCCATGGCTTCCCCGCGCGTGTCCGTCATCATCGCCAGCACCCGCCCGCACCGGATCGGCCACCAGGTGGCGCAGTGGGTGCTCGACGCCGTGCCCGCGGACCTCCACGTGACGGTCCACGACCTGCGCGAGATCGGGCTGCCCTTCCTCGACGAACCCGGCCAGCCCGCCGACGGCCACTACGCCCACGAGCACACCCGTCAGTGGTCGGCCAAGATGCTGGCGACCGACGCCCTCGTGCTCGTCATGCCGGAGTACAACCGCGGCTACAACGCCGCCCTCAAGAACGCCATCGACTACCTCTACGCCGAGTGGGAGGGCCTGCCGGTGGGGTGTGTCGGCTACGGCTGGCACGGCGCGAGCTACGCCAAGTCGGCGCTGCGGCAGACCCTCGAGCGGGTCAAGATGACGGTGGTCGACGGCCCGGGGCTCGCGTTCGGGAAGACCCTCACCCAGGAGGGCGTGGTCAGTGCCGGCCACGAGGACGACCAGGCCCTCGCCGCGATGTTCGAGGAGCTCCGGGCCAAGGCGCGCACGAAGGTCCCCACCGTCGCCCACGACTAGGATGGGCCGCTGGTGAGCCGGGAAGTCTGGTCGGCGGCGTCGTTCGACGTCCTCCCCGTCGCCGACCCCTGAGGAACCCATGAGCCTCAACCCCCTGCGGCCCCGCCTCTTCGCCCGCACCACGTGGCAGGAGGCGCAGCACGTCGCAGGAGCCCTGCGCACCGAGACGGTCGGCGGTGCGCTGCTCCTCCTGGCCGCCACCGCGGCCCTGGCCTGGGCCAACTCACCGTGGCACGCGGCATACACGGGCTTGCGCGACACCACGATCGGGCCACCCGCGCTGCACCTCGACCTCACCCTCGGGCAGTGGGCTGCCGACGGCCTGCTCGCCCTCTTCTTCTTCGTCGCCGGTCTCGAGCTCAAGCGCGAGTTCCTGGTCGGCGAGCTGCGCACCCCGGCCAGGGCCGCGCTGCCCGTCGCCGCCGCCCTGTGCGGCGTCGCCCTCCCCGCCCTGGTGTATGCCGTGACCGTCACCTTCCTGGGCGCGGGGGGTGACGCGTTGCGCGGGTGGGCGATCCCGACGGCCACCGACATCGCCTTCGCGCTCGCCGTGCTCGCGGTGATCGGCACCCACCTGCCCTCGGCGCTGCGCAGCTTCCTGCTGACGCTGGCGGTCGTCGACGACCTCGTGGCGATCACGATCATCGCGGTCTTCTACACGCAGCGCCTCGACCTCCCGCTGCTCGCCCTCTCACTGGTCCCCCTCGCGCTCTTCGCTGCACTGGTGCAGCGGCGGGTGGCGCACTGGTGGCTGCTGCTCCCCCTGGCTGCCCTGACGTGGGGACTGGTGCACGCCTCGGGCATCCACGCGACCGTGGCCGGGGTGCTGCTCGGGCTGGCCGTGCCGGTGAAACCGCGACCCCGGGCGTCCCGGGTGGCCCGGGTGCCGGCCGTGCGCCCGCTGGCCGCCGACGTCGACGTGGCGCACCGGCTGGAGCACCGACTGCGACCGCTGTCCGCTGGGGTCGCGGTGCCGGTGTTCGCCTTCTTCGCGGCGGGTGTGCCGGTGGTGGTGGGCGGCGGCTTCGGCGACAGCCTGGCCGACGAGGCCGCCCTCGCCGTGGTGCTCGCCCTGGTGCTCGGCAAGCTGGTCGGGGTGTTTGGCGGGACGTGGGTCTTCGCGCGGTTCACCAGGGCCGAGCTCGACGACGACCTCGCCTGGTGGGACGTCGTCGGCCTGTCGCTGCTGGCCGGCATCGGGTTCACCGTCTCGCTCCTCGTGGGAGAGCTGGCCTTCGGTGCGGGCAGCCCGCGAGACGAGCACGTCAAGCTGGCCGTCCTGGTCGGCTCGCTGGCCTCCGCGGTCCTCGCCACCGTGGTGCTGCGCGCCCGCAACCGGGTCTACCGGCGGCTCTGGGAGCTGGAGTCGCGCGACGACGACGACGCATCGGCCGAGGTCACGGGTGTGGACGGCGAACGACGCCGTTAGGGTTGGGAAGCCGGCAGACCGGACACGAGGAAGCGAAGGTGAAGGCGCATGGCTCCCAACCAGCTGAACAGCGACGGCACCGAACGGACCATCGGACAGCTCGTGGCCGATGCCACCCACGACGTCTCGACCATCGTCCGTAGCGAGATCGCGTTGGCCAAGGCCGAGATCGCGGCCGACGCCAAGCGCGCCGGGGCAGGGGCCGGCATGTTCGGGGCGGCTGCGTTCGTCGCGCTGCTCGGGCTGATCTTCCTGTTCCACACCATCGTGGCCGTGATCGACATCTGGCTCCCCGAGTGGGCGGGCTACCTGATCACCACCGGCCTGCTCTTCCTCGTCGCCGCCGTCCTCGCGCTCCTCGGCCGCAGCAGCATGAAGAAGATCAAGGGCAAGCCGGAGCGCACCATCAAGAACGCCCAGGACACCGTCACCGCCGTCAAGTCCGCGTCCTGAGCGCGGCCACCCCCACGCAACCTCCACCCGGCCACCGCGACACCCGACCCATCCACCGACACCCAGCCGAACGGCATACCCAGCCATGAGTCTCGACGCCTCGATGGCCCTCATGGAGGGCCCGTGGGAGCACCGCTTCGTCGCCGCCAACGGCGCGAGGTTCCACGTCGCCGAGCAGGGCGAGGGCCCGATCGTGTTGCTGCTGCACGGTTTCCCGCAGTTCTGGTGGGCCTGGCGGCACCAGATGGCTGCGCTCGCCGAGGCCGGCTACCGCGCCTGCGCGATGGACCTGCGGGGCTACGGCGCGTCCGACAAGCCGCCGCGTGGCTACGACACCCGCACGTCGGCGACCGACGTCGCGTCGGTGCTGCGCTCGCTCGGTGGGTCGCGCGCGGTCGTCGTCGGGCACGGTTGGGGTGGCTGGATCGCCTGGAGCATGCCGACCCTGCAGCCCACCGTGACCCGGGCGATCGCCTCGCTGTCGATGCCCCACCCGCTGGTGTTCCGGAAGGCGTCGTTCGCGAACCTGCGCCAGCTCAAGGCCAACGCCTACCTCGGTGGGCTGCAGCGACCGTTCGTCCCGGAGCGGCAGATGACCGTGCACGGCGGGTACGTCCAGCGGCTGCTGCGCGAGTGGGCCTCGCCCGAGGGCATCTGGCCCTCGCCGGAGGAGGCCCGGATCTACTCCGACGCGATGGCGCTGCCGTTCGTGGCCCACTCGGCGGCGGAGTACTACCGCTGGGTGGTGCGCAGCCAGGTGCGGCCCGACGGGTGGAAGTTCGCCGCCCGGATGAAGACCCCCATCAACCTGCCGGTGCTCCAGCTGCACGGTGAGCACGACGGCGCGGTGCTGGCCGACCCGGCGGCCGGCTCGGCGGCCTACGTGACCGGCCGCTTCGAACGGCACCTGGTGCCGAACGCAGGCCACTTCCTGCCCGAAGAGGCGCCCGACGTGGTCAACCAGCACCTGCTCGACTGGCTCGGCACCCTCCGCTGATCCACCCCTTCTCCCACTTGTTGCCACCTGATCGTCACCAGACCCCTCGAACCGCCGGTCGGTGACCACCAGCGCGCAACCAGTGGGGGAAGTCGGGAGAAGTGTCGGGTGAGAGGGTATGCCGCGGGCGTCAGCCGGCGACGCAGGCGCCGGTGTCGACCGGGGTCGAGGCGCTGGACGCGGCGTCGAGGACCGGCTTGGCCTCGTCCATCGTGAGGGCGTACCCGGTGCTGGGGTCGTCGAGCGACTTGGCGAACACGACCCCGACCACCCGGCCGTCGGTCGACAGCAGCGGGCCACCGGAGTTGCCCGGACGCACCTGCGCGTAGAGCGAGTAGACCTCGCGACTGGTGCCGGGCTGGCCGTAGATGTCCGAGCCTCGGGCGTCGACGACCTCACGGACCCTGGCGGCGTCGAGCCGGTAGGGACCGTCGAGCGGGAAGCCCGCCACCACCCCGCTGTCGCCCCGGGCCAGGTCGGGTCCCTGGCTCAGCGGGTCGGCGGGCAGACCGGGCACGGCGAGGACGGCCAGGTCGCGCTTGGCGTCGAAGATGACCACGCGGCCGACGTAGGACCGTCCGGTGCCGTGGATGCGCAGGGTGGCGGTGTCCATGCCGGCGACGACGTGGGCGTTGGTCACCACCCGCTCCCGGGCGACGACCCAGCCACTGCCCTCCTGGCCACGGTTGCAGGCATCGGCGACCCCGGTGATCTTGATGACCGAGGCCGCAGCCTGTCGTACCCCGGCGGTCTGGGCGACTGAGGGGTCCGGAGGGGCGATCGGCGCGATCCGCTCGCTCTCGAGGCCGTCGAACACGCGGGGGAAGCCCTCACGGTCGAGCACCTCGCGGAACGACGCGAACAACCGAGACGTGCCCGGGGGCACCACGGTGTCGATGGCGCGCAGCACGCGCGACTCACCGATGGCCTTGGCGATCGGGGCCGGGGCGCCACCGCGGAGGGCTCCGGCGATGAACCAGACGAGCACGGCGGCCGAGAGGACGACTGCGACCGCCCCGAGGCTGGCGTCGAACCACTGGGCGGGCTTGATCTTCAGCTTGGACCGCAGCGACCCACCGACCGCCACGGCGATCGCCTGCCCGCTGGACGCGAGGATGAACACCCCGGCGATCAGGACGACCGACCGCAGCAGCGGAGACGACTCGAGCTCGGTCCAGTGCTCGATCCCCTTCGGGATGAGCCACATCGCGAGCGCACCCCCGGTGAGGAACCCGGCGAGCGACAGCACGCTGACCACCAGGCCCTGCCGGAACCCGGTGAAGCCGTAGCTGATGAACAACAGGATCAGCAGGTAGTCGAGGACGGTCAGTCCGAGGAACATCAGGCTCGGCCTTCCGTCGCGGTCCGGGTCAGGGCGTCCTGCGAACCCCCTGGCCGGTAGCGGTCAGGAAGCGGACGCTCGACGCTACGGTCCCACGGAACGGTCAAACCACCGAAATCGAGCACAGCGGACAGGAGTCCCGCCGTGAACCCCCAGACGAACAGCCCGTCGAACTCGAAACCGGGCCCGCGGTAGCCGCTCGGGTGCGACACGGTGAACCGGGCGGCCGGGTCGAGCAGGTCGGCCAGCGGCGCCCGGACGGCCCGGTGCACCTCGATGGGGTCGACCGTGTCGAGGGGGCTCGGCTCCCGCCACCACCCGAGCACCGGCGTGACGACGAACTGGCGTGGGCTCAGGTAGATGTCGGGCAGCTCGGCCACGACGTCGATGGTGGCGGGGTCGATCCCGACCTCCTCCTGCGTCTCGCGCAGGGCAGCGGCAGCGTCCGAGGCGTCGGACGGCTCGCGCTTGCCGCCGGGGAAGGAGATGTCACCGGGCTGGGTGCGCAGCGTGTGGGCGCGCTCGGTGAGCACCACGTCCTCGCCCCCGCCCTCGGACGGCCCGAACAGGATCATCACGCTGGACCGCCGACCACCCTCCGGCGGCGGGGCGAACGTCTCGAAGTACCCCCGGTCGGCAGCGGCGATCGCGTCGCGGGCGCGGTCGATCCAGGCGGGACGAGCGACGGTCACGGCGCGAGGGTCCCGGTCGCCGCGGCATACGGGTTGGTCGCCCCGGGCGCGAGCTCGAACTTGAGCAGCTTCTCGGCCTTGACCGGGTCGGTCTCACCCACCCCGTAGGAGGGGCACAGCCGGGCGACCGGGCAGGCGCCGCAGGCCGGCTTCTTGGCGTGGCAGGTCCGGCGACCGTGGAAGATCAGGACGTGCGACAGCATCGTCCACTCCTTGCGCGGGATCAGCGCCCCGACCGCGTGCTCGACCTTGACCGGGTCGTCCTCGGTGGTCCAGCCGAACCGGCGCACCAGCCGGCCGAAGTGGGTGTCGACCGTGATGCCGGGGATGTCGAAGGCGTTGCCGAGCACGACGTTCGCGGTCTTGCGACCGACGCCGGGCAGCGTGACGAGGTCCTTCATCCGCGGTGGCACCTCACCGTGGAACCGCTCGACCAGGTCCGCGCCGAGCTTCATCACCGAGTTGGTCTTGGCCCGGAAGAAGCCGGTCGGCTTGAGCAGCGTCTCCATCTCCTCGCGGTCGGCACCGGCGAGGGCCGCGGCGTCGGGGTAGCGCGCGAACAGCTGCGGCGTGACCTTGTTGACCATCACGTCGGTGGTCTGCGCGGACAGGACGGTCGCCACCAGGAGCTGCAGCGGGTTGTCGAAGTCGAGCTCGCAGTGGGCGTAGGGGTAGTGCTCGTGGAGCAGCCGGTACATCCGCCGGGCACGTCGGGTCAGGGCGACGGGGGACTCGTCGCCAGCGGCGCGCGCGGGAGCTCCAGACACCAGCACAGACTACGGGGCGGCACAGACATCCGACGTGGCACACTGTCGCCCGTGGATCACGACGTGGTGAAGAAGGCCCCGCTGTTCGCAGCGCTGGACGACGAGGCGTCGACGACGCTGATGGCCTCGATGACGCAGACCCGCCTCGAGCGCGGCGACGTGCTCTTCACGGAGGGTGACCAGGGCGACCGGCTCTACGTCATCCGCGAGGGCAAGGTGAAGCTCGGGCGGCGCAGCGCCGACGGCCGCGAGAACCTCGTCGCCATCCTCGGCCCCGGCGAGATGTTCGGCGAGCTCAGCCTCTTCGACCCCGGCCCGCGCACCATGACCGCGACCGCCGTCGCCGAGACCCAGCTGCTCGGCATCGGCAACGACGACCTCAACGGCCTGCTCGAGGGCCGCCCCAGCGTCGCCAAGGTCCTGCTGGCCGCGCTCGCCAAGCGCCTGCGCCGCACCAACGAGAACCTGGCCGACCTCGTCTTCACCGACGTCCCCGGTCGCGTGGCGAAGGCACTGCTCGACCTGTCGGCCCGGTTCGGCCGCCCGGTCGAGGAAGGCATCCTCGTCGCCCACGACCTCACCCAGGAGGAGCTCGCCCAGCTGGTCGGCGCCTCCCGCGAGACGGTCAACAAGGCGCTCGCCGACTTCGCCACCCGCGGCTGGCTGCGGCTCGAGGCCCGTGCGGTGCTGCTGCTCGACGTCGAGCGCCTCAAGCGCCGCGCCCGCTGACCTCGGCCCCTTCCCGCCTCTCTTCGCCGGTTCGATGTAAAAACGCCGGTCTTTCCCGGCGCGTTTACATCGACCCGCAGGAGTGTCAGCCGCGCGCCCGGAGGTAGTCCAGGTGGGCCGCCACGCTCTGGGCCGCGGCCGGCCAGACCTCGCGGGGCACGTCGGCATACACGCGCTCGACCACGGCCAGCACCGGGTCGGCTGCGGTGGCCGCGCCGTCCGCGAGCGCCTGGCGCACCTGCTCGAGCCGCTCGGCACGGTGGGTGCGGTAGAACGCGACCATCGCCGACGCGTCCGGCACGACCGGCCCGTGCCCGGGCAGGATCGCGGTCACCTCGCCGTCGCCCGTGAGCCGGGCGATCCGCTCCAACGACGCGAGGTATGCCGCGAGCTCACCGTCAGGGTGCGCGACCACCGTGGTGCCGCGGCCCAGGACGGTGTCGCCGGTGAGGAGGGCATGGTCGGCGGCGAGCGCGAAGGACAGCGAGTCAGAGGTGTGCCCGGGCGTGGCGACCACTCGCAGGTCGAGGCCACCGGCGGTCACGACGTCGCCGTCCGTGAGGTCGTCGTGGCCGCGACCGACCGCCCGGGTCGGGGCACCGGTCAGCTCGGCGAAGCGGCCAGCTCCCTCGGCGTGGTCGGCGTGGCCGTGGGTGAGGATGGTCTGCGCGACACGGGCACCCCGCGCGCTGACCGCGTCGACGACTGCGCGCAGGTGGCCCTCGTCGAGGGGGCCGGGGTCGATGACGACGGCGTCGGTCGAGCCGGGCTCGAGCAGCACCCAGGTGTTGGTGCCGTCGAGGGTCATCGGGCTCGGGTTGGGGCAGAGGACGCAGAGGGCCCGCTCGGTCACCTGTCCGCCGTGCCAGTCGCCGAAGGCCGCCGACGGCTCGGGCGCCTGCGCCATTCCTGAGGTCATCGGGGGAGGTCCGCCCGCATCACCAGGCCGTCGCCGGTGTCGACCAGCTCGGGCTGCACCGGAGCGATCACCGGGGTCTCCGCGATGAACGCCGCGGCCGACGTCGCCGCAGCGACCTCCTCCACCGCCACGACGGTGGGCGGCAGCATCAGCGCCCGCCCGTCGCGCCAGGCCTCGAGGAGGTCGGCCGGACGCACCCAGTCGGCGACGTCGGCCTCGGTGGTGTCGTCGTCGGCGCGCTGTCCCTGCGGCACGGCGGCGCTGAAGAACCGGGTGTCGTAGCGACGCACCTCGAACTCGGGGGTGATCCAGTGCGCGCGGTAGCCCAGCAGGTCGGAGCGCAGCAGCAGACCGTGCTCCTGCAGGACCTCGGAGAGGGACGCCTCGCGGTCGAGCAGTCGGCGACGCTGTTCGTGCCAGTGGTCACTGCTGACGTCGGAGATCACCTCGTCGGGTGACGTTCCGGCCAGCAGCACGCCGGACTCCTCGAACACCTCACGCACCGCAGCCGCGACCAGCACGCGGGCGGTCGGCTCGTCGACCTCCAGACGGTCGGCCCACTCGGCTGGGGTCGGTCCGGCCCACGGCAGCGCCGCATCGGCGTCACGCGGGTCGACCCCGCCGCCGGGGAACACCATCATCCGCGGGGCGAACTCCATGCTGGCGACCCGGCGCAGCATGAACACCTCGACCCCGGCCGACCCGTCACGCACGAACATGACGGTGGCGGCGCGCTTGGGCGGCACCGGTCCCGACGGGTCGGGCGCACTCAGCCAGGCGTCCGCCCTGGCCCGCAGCGACGGGGAGTCGGCGATCGGGAACTCGCGCCTGACCACCCCGGGGCTACTCGTCGGCGAGGGCGACGACGATCTCGACCTCGACCGGCGCGTCCAGCGGCAGCACGGCGACCCCGACGGCCGACCGGGCGTGGATGCCGGCGTCGCCGAAGGCCTTGCCCATCAGCTCGCTGGCGCCGTTGATCACGCCGGGCTGACCGGTGAAGGCCGGGTCCGAGGCGACGAACCCGACGAGCTTGACCACCTGGGTCACCTTGTCGAGGTCGCCCACGATGCTCTTGACCGCGGCGATCGCGTTGAGCGCGCAGATCTCCGCGAGCTTCTTCGCGTCCTCCGGCGGCACCAGCCCGTGGCCCTCGCCGACCTTGCCGGTCTGCACGATCGCCCCGGACACCATGGGCAGCTGACCGGAGGTGTAGATCCGGCGCCCGTCCTGGATGGCCGGGACGTAGGCGGCCACGGGCTTGGCGACCTCGGGCACGGTCAGGCCGAGCTCTGCCAGACGGTCCTCGACTGCGCTCATCAGGCCTTCTCCCGCTTCAGGTAGGCGACCAGGCCGTTGCCGTCGGGACCGGTGAGAACCTGGACGAGCTCCCAGCCGTCCTCGCCCCACTGGTCGAGGATCTGCTTCGTCGCGTGGACGATGAGTGGCACCGTCGCGTACTCGAACTTCTTCATGGGTGGCAGCCTAGCCACCGCTGGCAGGATGGCCGCATGGCCCGTGACCCGATCCAGATGCTCGACGAGCAGGCCGCCCCGCCGACCCGCACGACGCAGTACGGCGACGACCCCGCCCAGGTCTACGACGTGCGCCTTCCCGAGCGGGTCACGCGACGCCTCACCGTCGTCGTCGTCCACGGCGGGTTCTGGCGGCCCGAGTACGACCGGGCGCATGCCGGCCGCCAGTCCCAGGCGTTCGCCGACGCCGGCTACCCGACCGCGGTCCTCGAGTACCGCCGCCCCGGCATGCCCGGTGGCGGGTGGCCCGGGACCACCGAGGACATCGCCGACGCCGTCACGGCGGTCCGCCGCGACCCCGACCTCGACCAGCCCTGGGTGCTCGTCGGCCACTCCGCCGGCGGCCAGCTGGTGACCTGGGCCGCGGCGCAGTCGTGGGCCCACGGCATACGCGGGGTCGTGAGCCTCGCCGGAGTCCTCGACCTCGCCCACGGCGTCGAGCACGGCGTGGGCGGCGACGCGATCACGACGTTCCTCGGCGGCCGGCCGGCCGACGTCCCCGACGCCTACGCCGCGGCCGACCCCGCGCGGCTCGCACCCGCCATCCCCACGCTGTTGGTGCATGCGCGCGACGACGACGTGGTGCCGTTCGAGCTGAGCGAGCGGTATGCCGCGGCGCACCACGGGCCGCACGTCCGCCTCACGCCCGTGGACGGTGGGGGCCACTACGGGCTGATCGACCCCGAGCACCCGGCGTTCGCCAGGGTCCTCGAGGCGGTCGACCTGCTGGCCTCCTAGGCTGAGGTCATGCCCGAGGCTCCCGACCTGTCGAAGGTCCGCCTGCACGTCGTGACCGGCAAGGGCGGCACGGGCAAGACGACGGTGGCCGCCGCGCTGGCGCTCGCGCTGACCCGGCAGGGCAAGCGGGTGCTGCTGGCCGAGGTCGAGGACCGGCAGGGGATCTCGCAGACATTCGACGTGCCACCGCTGGGCCACACCGAGACCCGGATCCTGCACGACCGCAGCGGCGGCCAGCTGTGGGCGATCTCGGTCGACGCCAAGGACTCCCTGCGCGAGTACCTCCAGAAGTTCTACAAGGTCGGCAAGGCGATGACGGTGCTCGACCGGTTCGGGGCCGTCGACTTCGCGACGACGATCGCGCCCGGCGTGCGCGACGTGCTGCTGATCGGCAAGGTCTACGAGGCTGCGGGGAGGCGGTCCGGCAAGGGTCCGGCCGCCCCGACGTACGACGCCGTGGTGCTCGACGCCCCGCCCACCGGTCGGGTCGTGCGGTTCCTCAACGTCAACGCCGAGGTCGCCGACGTCGCCAAGGTGGGCCCGATCCGCTCGCAGGCCGACTCGATCACCCGGATGCTGCGCAGCCACACCACGGCGGTCCACGTGGTGACGCTGCTCGAGGAGATGCCGGTCCAGGAGACCGTCGACGCACTGGCCGAGCTGCGCCGCACCGACCTCCCCCTCGGCGCGATCGTCGTCAACCAGCTCCGCGACCCGCTCCTGACCGACAAGGCGCTGTCCTCGGTGCGGCGCTCCCGCAACGCGAGGCTGGCCAACGGCGTCGCGGCCGACCTCGCCACCGTCGGGGTGAAGGTCACCGACGGCCTGGTCGCCGGACTGTTGGCGGACGCGGGCCACCACGCCGACCGGATCGCCCTCGAGCGTGAGCAGGACGCCATCCTGGCGGAGGAGGGCCGGCTGACCGTGCGCCTGCCGTTGCTCGCCGAGGGCACCGAGGGTGGCGGCATCACCGTGCTGGCCCAGGCCCTCACCGAGCAGGGGATGGTCTGATGCCTCCCCGCACCCGGTCCGCCAAGGCCGCCTCCTCCTCGCCGTCCACCGCCCGCCCCGGAGCCCCGGGGCTCGACCTCGCCGCCCTGCTCACCGACCCCGGGACGCGCATCGTCGTCTGTTGCGGCGCTGGTGGCGTGGGCAAGACGACCACTGCCGCCGCGCTGGGCCTCTGGGCCGCCGAGCACGGCCGGCGCGTCGTCGTCCTCACCATCGACCCGGCCCGCCGGCTCGCCCAGTCGCTGGGGCTCACCGAGCTCGACAACACCCCGCGCCCGGTCGCCGGAGGGGGCGGCGGCACGGGCGGCTCGGACGGCTCGCTCGACGCCATGATGCTCGACATGAAGCGCACCTTCGACGAGGTGGTCGAGCAGCACGCCACCCCCGAGAAGGCCGCCCAGATCCTCGCGAACCCGTTCTACCAGGCGGTCTCGAGCTCGTTCGCGGGCACGCAGGAGTACATGGCGATGGAGAAGCTCGGGCAGCTCCGGGCCGAGGCCGGGCGATCCGGGCGCTGGGACCTCATCGTGGTCGACACTCCCCCGTCACGGTCCGCGCTCGACTTCCTCGACGCCCCCAAGCGGCTCGGGTCGTTCCTCGACGGGCGGTTCATCCGGCTGCTCTCCGCCCCGGCCAAGGCCGGCGGTCGGGCCGGCTTCAAGGTGTTCAGCGTCGGGGTCAATGTCGTCACGAGCACCCTGTCGCGGGTGCTGGGCGGCCAGCTGCTCCAGGACGTGCAGACCTTCGTGGCGGCCCTCGACACCATGTTCGGCGGCTTCCGCGAGCGCGCCGACCAGACCTACGCGCTGCTCAAGGCCCCCGAGACCGCGTTCGTCGTGGTCGCCGCCCCCGAGCGCGACGCGCTGCGCGAGGCCTCCTTCTTCGCCGGTCGCCTCGACGAGGAGGGTATGCCGCTCGCCGGGCTCGTCGTGAACCGGATCCAGCGCGTGGCCGCACCCTCCCTGACGGCCGCGCGGGCTCTGGCCGCCGCCGAGCAGCTGGCCGACGCGGAGACCCGCTCGACCACGGCCGCCACCACGCAAGGGCTGCTGCGGCTGCACGCCGCGTTGGCAGAGACCGCCGATCGGCAGGAACGGCTGGCGGCGCGGTTCACGGCCGGACACCCCGGCATACCCGTGGTGGAGGTGCCGGCCTCGGCCCAGGACATCCACGACCTGGCCGGCCTGCGCGAGGTGGCCGCCGCCCTCACCACCCCGACCCCCACCTGATCCCCACCCCCACCTGATCCCTCCTGACCCCACCCGCCCCAGCTTTATCGGGTCTAGGGAGAAGGTTGTGCTTCACCCCGGAACGGTTCCGGGGTGAAGGTCAACCTTCCGGGGTGAGGCCTTCCAGGTCACCCGACCCGGTGTCCGAGGAACGACGAAGCCCCTGACCCGCGGGGGATGGGTCAAGGGCTTCGTTCGGGGGGTCCGCGATAGCCGCGGCGTCTCATGAGTGCAGAGGAGGTCAGGCGCTCTCCGCCTCGGAGGGGGTCTGGCTGCGGGCCTGCGCGAACAGGGCGGCCCAGGAGGTGATGTTGGGACGACGCTTGAGCAGGGCCCGGCGCTCACGCTCGGTCATCCCACCCCACACGCCGAACTCGGTGCGGTTGTCGAGGGCGTCGGCGAGGCACTCGGCGATCACGGGACAACGCTGGCAGACGACCTTGGCGGTCTGCTGGGCAGCACCCTGGACGAAGAGTGCATCAGGGTCTGACTTGGAGCAGGAGCCCAGCGGGGCCCAGTCATCCATCCACACGGTCCCTGCGGGCCCGCTGGGCCGCTCCGGTGCGATAGTCATTGTCAGTGCCTCCAGATACTCCTGCTTCAGACGCTTCACCGTGCGTCTTATGTCCGTATCGACGTGTGGAAACGATAGGAACTGAAGGCACTCCGACGACATGGCCCATTCGTGTGGTTCTGGCATGACCAAAGGGACTAGTCACTCCGAGCCATCGCGGCTCGCTCCAACGGGCGGTGCGAAAACTAGGACGTAATCGGGCGCAAACACCCCATACAGCTGCCCAACTCGCGGGAAACGGGCTGCTCAAGGTTCGGCAGTTACCCTGTCGGCATGCAAGGACGCGCCACCAACCTCGGAAATGTCGTCAGCCTGCTCGGAGCCTTCGTCGCCACGGCGATGGTCATGGGCCTGCTGACGGCTGGTCTGCTCATCCCCGCGGTGGGCGCCACGGGCAGCGCGGCGACCTCCGGCGTGAAGATGTTCGATGACCTTCCCGGCGAGTTCACCGCCACCCAGCTGTCGCAGCAGTCGACCATCAAGGACGCCCGCGGCGGCATCCTGGCGACTCCCCAGCAGGAGAACCGCATCATCGTCAACCTCAAGCAGGTCGCGCCGATCATGCAGAAGGCGCAGATCGCGATCGAGGACAGCCGGTTCTACGAGCACGGCGGGGTCGACCCCCGAGGCATCTTGCGCGCCGTGGCGTCGAACGCCCAGGGCGGCGACGTCCAGGGCGCGTCCACGCTGACCCAGCAGTACGTCAAGCTGACGCTGCAGGAGAACGCGCTGCGGAACAACGACGAGGAGGCCGCCCAGGCGGCCGTCCGCAAGAGTGCAGCGCGCAAGATCCAGGAGATCAAGTACGCGGTCACGCTCGAGAAGGAGATGACCAAGGACCAGATCCTGCAGGGCTACCTCAACCTGGCCTACTACGGCGACCTCGCGTACGGCGTCGAGGCCGCCGCCCAGCACTACTTCAGCGTCAGCGCGTCGAAGCTGAACATCCCCCAGGCCGCCCTGCTCGCCGGTCTCGTGCAGAACCCGGGCAAGACCGACCCGCGCAACTACCCCGAGAAGGCCCAGGCCCGTCGCGACGTGGTCCTCGACCGGATGTACGCCCTGGGGATCATCACCGCCAAGCAGCTCAAGTCCGCGAAGGCCATCCCGGTCAAGAAGATGCTCAAGCTGAAGAACCCGCTGAGCAACTGCGCCGCGTCGTCCGAGCCGTACTTCTGCAACTACGTCATGGAGTACCTCAAGGACATGGACAACCATGCCCTCGACGTGCTCGGCAAGACCCGTCCGGAGCGGATCAAGAACATCACCGGCGGCGGCCTGACCATCCAGACCACGCTCGACCCGCAGGTGCAGGAGCAGTCGCTCAAGGACCTGACCAAGCGGGTGCCGTTCGGCAACACCGCGATGGGCAAGGACTCCAAGGACAAGACCAAGGCGGGCTACTCCAGGATGGTCGGCAGCGCCGGCACGATCATCGAGCCCAGCACCGGCCGGGTGCTCGCCATGGTCCAGAACACCAAGTACCCGACGACGAAAGCCCAGCAGAACGCCTACGGCTACACCGAGGTGAACTGGAACGTCGACGAGAAGTACAACGGCACGGCGGGCTTCCAGTTCGGCTCCACGGCCAAGATGTTCGCGATCGTGCGGGCCCTCGAGACCGGCACGCCGGTCAACGGCACGGTGCCGTCGAAGTTCGCCAGCACGACGCGGGGCGCCGTCTACACCCCGCAGGAGATCGGTTCCTGCGCCCCGGGTGGGCCCTACACGATCCACAACGACTACGCGATCGGTGGCAAGCCGCTGCCGCTGAAGAAGGCGACCGCCGACTCCATCAACACCGCGTTCGCGTCGCTGACCTTCAAGCTGGGCACCAGGAACGTGCTCAACACGATGACGAAGATGCACCTGCACACCGGCTCGGGAACGAACCTCCCGTGCTACGCCAGCACCGTCCTCGGCACCGGTGACGTCACCCCGATGACCCTCGCCAGCTCCTACGCGATCCTGGCGAACAACGGCAAGTACTGCCCCCCGAACCCGATCCTGTCGATCACCACCGCCGACCGGAAGCCGCTCAAGATCGGCGCGACCAGCTGCAAGCAGGTCATCGACCCCGACGTCGCCAAGGGCGCGACCGAGCTGCTCACCGGCGTGATCAAGGACGGCACCGGCAGCCGGGCCCGGCTCGGCTCACGTCCCGCAGCCGGCAAGACGGGTACCACCGACAAGCACGTCGAGTCCTGGTTCGTCGGCTACACCGCCCAGCGAGCCGCCGCGGTGTGGGTCGGCACGCCCTACTCGCAGAACGGGATGAACGGCATCCAGCTCGGCGGCAACTACTACCGGGGCGTCTTCGGTGGTGACATCGCGGCTCCGATCTGGAAGAACCTGATCGAGAACGCGTCGCAGGGTCTGCCCGAGCGCCAGTTCGACGACCCGAGCAACAAGATCGTCAACGGCGACCGCATCTCGGTGCCGTTCGTCGGCGGCATGTCGATCGCGGAGGCCACCGCGAGGCTCAAGGAGGCCGGCTTCCTCGTGCAGGTCGCCGGACAGACCAACAGCGGCTACCCGCAGGGCATCGTGGTCTACACCAACCCGAGCGGCTCGGCGCTGCGCGGGTCGACCGTCGGCCTCTACGTCTCGAGCGGCTTCAACCCGCCGCCCAAGCCCGACCCGACCAAGACACCCGACCCGAAGCCGACCAAGACCAAGCCACCGCCCGGTCATCGGTGACAGACGAAAGGGCCCCGCACCATCGGTGCGGGGCCCTTTCGTCTCGAGGTATGCCGCGGAGCCGGCTCCGCGGGCAGCTCACCACGGCAGGGTCAGCCCTTGGTCAGCGCCGCCTTCACGGCGGCGGCCACGCGACCACCGTCGGCGCGGCCGGCCACGACGCCCTGGGCGACCTTCATGACCTGGCCCAGCTGCGGCATACCGGTCGCCCCGGTCTGCTCGATCGCGGCGGCGACGATGGACGTGAGCTCGTCGTCGGAGAGCTGGGCGGGTAGGTAGGCCTCGAGGACCGCGAGCTCGGCCTCCTCCTTGGCGGCGAGCTCGGGGCGCCCTGCACCGGCATAGGCGGTCGCGGCCTCCTTGCGCTTCTTGGCTTCCTTCGCCAGCACCTTGAGCACCTCGTCGTCACTGAGCTCGCGCGCTTCCGTCCCCGACACCTCTTCGTTGGTGATGGAGGTGAGCGCGAGGCGGAGCGTGCCCGACCGCACCGCATCCCGCTGGCGGATGGCGTCGGTGAGGTCGCTCTGGACGGTGGCCTTGAGGCTCTGCTCGGTCATGCCCCCAGTCTCGCAGGCGGGTGGTGGTCCGACCCACCGAGATCCGGTTTGCAAGGATGACGGGGATGAACACTCCCCTGGGCGCCGCGCTGGGCACGGTCGCTGGTGTCGCCGCGCTGGGCGTGGCGGGCGTCGGCTACGCCAGCGTGGTTGAGCGCAACTGGTTCGCCCTGCGGCGGTTCACCGTGCCGGTGCTCGCGCCCGGGTCGCGGCCGCTGCGCGTCCTCCAGGTCTCCGACCTCCACCTCGTGCCCCGCCAGCGTCGCCGCATCGAGTGGGTGCGTGGCCTCGCGGCGCTGGAGCCCGACCTGGTGGTCAACTCGGGTGACAACCTCGCTGCCCTCGACGCCGTGCCGGGGGCGCTGCACGCGATGGAGCCGTTGTTCGCGTTCCAAGGCGTGTTCGTCATGGGCTCCAACGACTACTACGCGCCGGTGCCGAAGAACCCGGCCCGCTACCTCACCCGTCGGCACGCCCACGCTCCAGCGGGACGGGTGCGCCTGCCGGTAGAGGACCTGCGCGCCGGCCTGCGCGACGGCGGGTGGGTCGACCTCGACAACGCCCGCACCACCCTGTCGGTCGGTGGGGCCGAGGTGGAGCTCGTCGGCACCGACGACGCCCACATCCGGATGGACGAGTATGCCGCCGTGGCCGGGCCGGCCTCGACCTCCGCCGCCGTGACGATCGGCGTCACGCACGCCCCCTACCAGCGCGTGCTCGACCCGATGGCCGCGGACGGAGCCCGGCTCCTGATCGCGGGCCACACGCACGGCGGCCAGCTCGCGCTGCCCTTCTACGGCGCGCTGGTCACCAACTGCGACCTGCCGACCGACCGGGCCAAGGGGGTCTCGCGCTGGTGGCCCGGGGCCGGGTCCGCCCCGTCGTCCGCCGCGCCCCCGGACGCCGCGTGGCTGCACGTGTCGGCGGGGCTGGGCACGTCGCCCTACGCCCCCGTCCGGTTCTGCTGCCGCCCCGAGGCCACGCTGCTCACCCTGGCGCCGCGCTCCTGAGCCACCTGGCGTCGATCCGTGCCACTGTGGCCAAGGATGGAGGTGCTTCGTCCGGATCGGCGTCGATCCGTGGCGCTGGCGCCGATTGTCGGTGACCCGACCACCGGCCGCGAGCACGCGGCATACCGATTGGGAGCGGCCGGGTGAGGTGGGCTATCCTTCACTGTCGCTGCTCCCGTCGAACTGGCGTGGGTGGCGATTGCCACGGGGTGTGGCGCAGCTTGGTAGCGCGCTTCGTTCGGGACGAAGAGGCCGCAGGTTCAAATCCTGTCACCCCGACGCACTGAGGGCGGTTCTTCGACGGAGTCGAAGGAGCCGCCCTCCTGCGTCTGTGCAGCGGTTGCGGAGACTGACCGCGGGGCACGCCCCTAGAGGGCCCTGCCCCGCCGATGCCAGTCACTACCGGGGTTTCCGCGGATCTCCCGCAGCAGGCGCAGGTCGTCGCGCAGCTGGTGCGGCACCGGCAAGCGGCGCGCGACCAGCTCATCCGCATAGAGCTCCATCACGCGGAGCAGCTCCCGACGGGCCGAGAGCAGGCTGGTCTGGGTCACCGGAGACATCCGCCGCGCCGCGACCTCCCCGCGTGCCGTGCGCACGTCCTCGGCCAGCTCGGCCAGGGTGCGTCGTGGCTCTGGGACGGTTGGTGCGGTGTCGTTCGGCATGGCGGGACGACCTCAGCTCGGCGCGGACCCAACGGGCCCCAGCGCGGCAAGGGTGACACTACGCCGAATATCCCTTTGATCGGGTATGCCCCGATCGCCAGGGTGCTGGCGGGCAGCGGCAAACCGACTCAGCGGACGATCTTGAAGTTGAAGGTGGGCGTGCCGAGCGCGCCCATCAGCCGCAGCCAGACGGGGAGCAGCATCTCCGGACCGCGTGCGGTCGTGATGTCCCCGAGGTCGATGACGTCGGTGTGACCGAAGCTCTGGAGCAGCTCGGTGACGGTGGCCTTGGCCGCGTCGTCGTTGCCCGAGACGAAGACCGACGAGTCCGCGCCGAGGTCCGCGGGGTTCACCATCAGCGCGGCGGTGAGGGTGTTCAGGGTCTTGACGACGCGGGCCTGCGGGAAGGTGCGCTGGATCTGCTCGGCGAGGGAGTCGGTGTCCTTCACGAACAGGGTGGGCGGGAAGCCGGCCGAGAAGTCGAGCGGGTTGGAGATGTCGATGACGACCTTGCCGGCCAGCTGGTCGGCGCCGGCGGACTCGAGCGCCGGGAGGGCGCCGGGCCCACTCGTCGCGTTGACGACGAGCTCCGCGGCTGCGGCCGCCTCGGCGAAGGTGGCCAGGCTCGCGTCGCGATGGGCGTCGTGCCAGGCGACGAAGGACTCGCTGCGGCTGCGGGTGGCCTCCGGGTCGCGGGTGCCGACGACCACGTCGTGGCCGAGCTCGAGGAGGCGGCCGGCGAGGGCCTGCCCCACGCTGCCGGTGCCGAGGACTGCGATCTTCATGGTGACTCCTGGGTGCGGCGCTTCGCGCGAGATGGACAAGGGTGCCTACCTCGACCCGCAACGCGCCCTCACCCCGTTCTATGCCCGCCCGCGCCGGGCTGTGCCCGCCCGCGCAGCCGGGCGCGCGGCATACCGGGCAGTGGGTCTGGACGCCGGGCTCGGCGCACCGTTGGGCTGACCCGGCCGACCATGCGTCACAGTGGTCGGCCGGATCAGGACTGGAGGGCCGCCTCGGTCGCGGCCACGGCCCCGCGCTCGTGCAGGTCGGCGAGCGCGCGGGTGTAGGCCTCGGTGAACCGCGGCTGGTCGGCCAGGTCACCGAACAGGTCGGGGTCGCGCAGGAACGCGCAGGGGTCCTCGTGCTGGCGTGCGGCCCGGGCCACGACCGCGTCCTTGCGCCGGTCGACGACCTCGATCGGGTTGCCCTGCTCGTCCGTCCCCTCCGCATACCGGGCCCAGGACGCCACGATCAGCGCGGAGATGTCGACCGCCCCACCGGCGCCGAGGTTGTGGCGGATGACGGGCACCAGCCACTTGGGGATGCGGTCGCTGGACTCGGCACACAGCCGGGTGAGCGGGTCCCGGATCTCGGGGTTGGCGAACCGCTCGAGCAGCTGCCGCCGGTACTCCGCGAGGTCGACACCCGGCACCGGCTGGAGGGTGGGGCTGGCCTCCTGCTCCATGAAGGTGGCGAGCATGCGGACGAACAGCGGGTCCTGGCAGACCTCGTGCGCGTACCGGTACCCGGCGAGGTAGCCGAGGTAGCACATCGCCTGGTGGCTGGCGTTGAGCAGTCGCAGCTTCATCAGCTCGTAGGGCACGACGTCCTCGACCAGCTGCACCCCGGCGTCCTCCAGTGGCGGGCGGCCCTGGGTGAAGCTGTCCTCGAGCACCCACTGGCTGAACGGCTCGCAGACCACCGGCCACAGGTCGGTCACGCCGAACTGGTCGGTGAGCCGCTCGATGTCCTCCTCGGTCGTGACCGGCGTGATCCGGTCGACCATGCTGTTGGGGAAGGCGACGTTGGCCTCCATCCAGTCGGCGAGGTCGGGGTCCTTGAGCCGGGCGAACGCGCAGATCATCCGCTTCGCGACGTCGCCGTTGTCGGGCAGGTTGTCGCAGCTCATCACCGTGAACGGCTCGCGACCCTCGGCGCGGCGGCGGGCCAGCGCGGCGACGACGTACCCGAACACGGTGTGCGGCACGGCATCCGGCTCGAGGTCGAGCCTGATGTCGGGGTCGTCCGCGTCGAAGTCACCCGTCTCCTGGTTGACCAGGTAGCCGCCCTCGGTGATGGTCATCGACACGATCCGGGTCCGCTCGTCGACCAGGCGGTCGACGACGTACTCACGGTCCGCGGGGGCGAAGACCACCTCCACGATCGAGCCCACCACCTTGGCGGACCACTTCCCGTCAGGGTGCTTGACGATCAGCGTGTACAGGCCACGCTGGGCGTCGAGGGTGTCGATGACGCGTCGGTCGTGCGGCAGCACGCCGACCCCGCAGATGCCCCAGTCGAGCGCCTGCCCCTGGTTCATCAGGGTGTCGAGGTAGACGGCTTCGTGCGACCGGTGGAAGCCGCCGACGCCGAAGTGGACGATAGAGGCCGTCACCTGCGAGCGGTCGTAGGTGGGTTGGGCGACCCATTCGGGCACGACGGGGAGCAGGGTCGCCCCGGCCGCGGCACGGTGGTGGACGGTGGGTTCGTGTGTCACGGAATTGGTCCTGGCCGTCGGTTACTTGATGGCGCCCATGGACAGACCGCGCACCAGCTGCTTCTGCGCGACCCACCCGGCGAGGATGACTGGCAGCGCCGCGATCGTCGCGGCCGCGGAGAGGACCGCGAGGAACTGTCCACGTCCGTCGACGAAGCTGCCGAGGAACGGGGGCGTGGTCCGGGCCGCGTTGCTGGTCAGCAGGGTGGCGAGGAAGTACTCGTTCCAGCTGAAGATGAAGCTGATCAGCGCAGCCGCGGCAACGCCGGGGAGCACCAGCGGCAGGACGATCCGCACGATCTCGCGGTAGAGGCCGGCGCCGTCGACGCGGGCTGCCTCCACGATCTCGAACGGCACCTCGAGGAAGAACGACCGCATCATCCACACCGTGACGGGCAGGTTCACCGCGCCGTAGACCACGGCCAGCATGTAGATGTTGTCGAGCAGGCCGAGGTTCTTGAGGATGATGTACAGCGGCAGCACCACCGCGGCCATCGGCATGAAGCGGGTGGAGATGAAGAACGAGAGAGCACTCTCGACGTTCTTCACCCGCCGGATGCTGAGCGCGTACGCCGCGGGGATGGCGAGCACCACGGCGATGATCGTCGCGGTCACCGACGCGGTGATGGAGTTGATCAGGTAGCCCTTCATCCCGCGGTCCATCGCGAGCTGGTAGCCGGTGGTCACCGGACTGAAGAACACCTTCGGGTGGATGGACGAGGCGATCGCCTCCGGCTTGAAGCCGTTGATGATCATCCAGAAGACGGGAAAGAAGAAGACCAGGACGAGCACCCACGTGAGTGTGGTGACGAGGCCTCCCCGGACGCTGCGTGTCATCGACTTCCTCCAGCCATGAAGACCTTGAACAGGGTGCGGAGCGCGATCGTGGCCACGATGATCGTGAGCACCACGGTGATGACTCCGTATGCCGCGGCCTGACCGACGTCGAGGCCGATGAAGGCTCGCTCGTAGAGCAGGTAGGCGAGCGTCTTGGTGCCGCCGGTGCCCTTGGTCAGGATCGCGATCGGGTCGAAGACCTGGATGATGATGACCGCGCCCAGCAGGACACCGATCTCCACGTACATCCGCAGGTGCGGCAACGTGATCCAGGTGAAGATGCGCCACGGGCCGGCGCCGTCGACCTGGGCCGCCTCGAGGATTCCCGTGTCCTGGCCCTGGAGCCCAGCCAGCAGGATCAGCATCATGAACGGGGTGAACTCCCACGTCAGCACGATGATCACGGCCAGGAGCGGGTGCTCGGTGCTCCACGAGATGACCGGCAGGTGCAGCGTCCGCGAGAGCCAGTTGAGGATGCCGATGTTCGTGTCGAACATCGAGTACTTCCAGATCAGCGCCGAGGCCGCAGGCATGATCAGGAACGGCGTGATCATCAGCGTGCGGGCCACCGCCCGCCCGCGGAACTGACGGTTCAGCAGGAGGGCGAAGATCATGCCGAACAGGAGCGAGAACACCACGGCCAACGCGGTGATCACGACGGTGGCGACGATCGACGGCCACAGGTCGCCGGACGACAGCGCCGTGCCGTAGTTCTTGAACCAGGTGAAGCCGCGGTCGTTGGGGTAGAGGAGGTTCCACCGGATCGTTGAGTAGCCGACGGTCGTGAGGAACGGGATCTGGGTCAGCAGGATGAGGAAGAGGACGGCCGGCAGCAACAGCCACCGTGCGGTCCACACCTCCTTGGAGGTGGTCTTGACCCGCCGCTTGTCGGTCGCAGTCTGCGCGACGACGGTGTCGAGCTCGGTGACGGCCATGAGGAAACTCCCCTGGTTGTGGCTTGGACAGGTGGTGTTCGGGGGATGTGAGCAGGAGATCTGCGCGACGGGCGGGAGGACCTGGGGGAGGGTGCCGGAGCCGGATGGGAGTCACGACCCCGGCACCCTGTCTTCCGTCCGTGCGAGTTCGGACGGAGGTCCTCAGGACCGGGCGGGGACTACTTGTGCGCGTCGCCCGCCTTCTTGGCGATGCCCTGGCACTTGCCGAGTGCGTCGTCCACCGTGCCGCGGTTGGCGAGGTAGTCGGCGATCAGCTGGGCGCACTGGTTGCCGACGTCCTGGAACTCAGGGATCGACACGTACTGGATACCGACCCAGGGCTGCGGGTTCACGCCCGGCTGCTTCGGGTTCACCGACTTCATGACGTCCAGGGTGATGGGCGCGTAGGCCGCGGCAGCCTGCTTGTACTCGGGCAGGTCGTAGGTCGACTGACGGGCACCCGGGGGCACCAGGGACCAGCCGAGCTTCTCGCCCACGAGCTTGTGGTAGTCCTTGCTCGTCGCCCACTTGATGAAGTCGATCGCGGCGTCCTTGTTCTTCGTGGTCGCCGGGACCGCGAGGTTCCAGCTCCACAGCCAGCCCGACTCCTTGGTCTTGTCGACAGGCATGTGGGCGTAGCCCATCTTGCCCTTCACCGGGGAGTCGTCGGCCTCGAGCATCGAGGCGGCCACGGAGGCGTCGGCCCACATGGCGGCCTTGCCTTCCTTGAGCGCAGTCAGGCACTCGTTGAAGGAGTAGGAGACCGGGTCCTTCTCCCCCGAGGTGTCGAGCAGCGTCTTGTAGAACGTGACCGCCTGCTTCCACTCCGGCGTGTTGACCGTGGCGTTCCAGCTGGTGTCGTACCAGTTGCCACCGAAGGTCTGCACGACCGTGGTGAGCGGCGCGAAGAGGTCACCCCAGCCGGGCTTGCCGCGCATGCAGATGCCGGCCCGTGAGGAGGTGTTGACCTTCTTGGCCGCGTCCGCGACCTGCTGCCAGGTGGGGTTGGCGGAGAGGGTGACACTCGCCTTGTCGAGGATCTCCTTGTTGTACATGAGGATCGACGACTCGCCGTAGAACGGGACGGCATACTGCTTGCCGTCGTTGGAGATCGCCTCGCGCACCGGCGCGAGGAGGTCGTCGACGTCGTATGCCGCGTCGGACTTGAGCGGTCCGGTCAGGTCGACCAGCCAGCCGTTCGCACCCCACTGCGGGGTCTCGTACGCGCCGATGGTGACGATGTCGTACTGGCCGGCCTTGCTGGCGACGTCGGCGGTGACCGCTGCGCGGAGGTCACCCTCCTCCATGACCTGGAAGTTGATCTTGGTGCCGGGGTGAGCAGTCTCGTACTCCCCCTTGAGCTTCTCCATGTCCTTCATCTGGCCGTTGTTCACGGTGGCCAGGTTGAGGGTGACGTTCTTGCCGTCGCCTCCGCCGCCGCCACTGGACACTGCGCCCGACGAGCAGGCCGCCATGGCGAGCGCGGCTGCCACCACGCCCGCACCCGCGGTCAGGGCGCGCTTCGAACAGAGCATGCCTAACTCCTTTGGTAGGTGAGCCTTTGGTACTCGAGTCCCGCCGTTCGCAGGGGACGAGGTGGGGCTCACCTGGTCCTGGCCGCGGTGCCGGGATGACCTCAGCGTGGCCGCGAGGCAGGCAACCGGACAATGACGCCTTCGCCAGAGTTTCGATACTTTCCCATCCCGCTCATCTGAGCAGGGCCCTTCACGCCTGAGCATTCGTGCGGCAGACTGAGGTCTCGATCGGCTCTGACCGCACGCTGGAGCAGATGGAGGTGAGGACTTCGTATCAGTCGACGGGCACGCCGAGGCGCCCCCTCGCGCGCTTCGCGCCCCCGGAAGTGGTCGAGCTCCCCTCGGCCCACCGCCCCGGCAGCCCCTACCCAGCCGCCCCTCGCCGTGAGGTGATCCCCCCTCACCCGCAGCACGCCTTCCGTGCGCTCACCCACGACTTCCCCAGTGAGATCTGTGGGTGGGGCGCCCACCCCGAGTACGAGATCCACCTCATCACCAAGACCCACGGCAGCTTCATCGCCGGCGACCACGTGGGCACCTTCGCCCCCGGACACGTCAGCATCATGGGCCCGCTGCTGCCCCACGACTGGGTGAGTGACCTGCCCCCGGGGCAGGTGGCCCCCGACCGCGACGCCGTCATCCAGTTCACCGACGAGTGGGTGCGGGAGTGCATGCGGCTCATCCCCGAGCTGCAGGAGATCGACGACATCCTCGCCCAGTCGGCGCGAGGCATCGTCTTCTCCGGCGCCACCGCCTGGCGGGCCGCCGAGAACATCCTCGAGGTCGTGCGCACCGAGGGCACCGAGCAGGTCGCAAGCCTGTTCCGCCTGCTCTCGATCTTCGCGCGCGCCCCCCAGGAGGAGCGCGAGGTCGTGGCCAGTGAGTGGCTCGGCCGCCCCACCGACCCGAACTCGCTCAACGCCGTCGAGGCGGGTCTGGCCTACATCTTCGAGAACCTCACCGACGACATCCGGCTCTCCACGGCGGCCAAGCTCGCCTACATGTCGGAGCCGACGTTCTCGAAGTACTTCCGCAGTGCCACCGGCATGACCTTCAGCAACATGGTCAAGAAGCTGCGGATCGCGCACGCCCGCCGCCTGCTCGACACGACCCCGGCCTCCATCGCGCAGGTGGCGGAGCTGAGTGGCTACCGCAACATGGCCAACTTCAACCGCCAGTTCCTCGCCGAGGTGGGCGCGACCCCCACGGCCTACCGCAGGCTCGAGTCCTCGCAGAAACCTCCCGCCGAGGTGTTCAGCCTCGGCCTGCGCGCCCGCATCGGCGCCGGCAACCACGCCTGAGCCTCCCGCGGAGGCAAGAAACGATCGAAGGCCGCACGGTTCATACCGATGGCCGCCCGAAACTCGATGTCGCCGAGGGTCATCGGGCTGGTAGACATCCGGGGTGCACACGACGCCGGAGTTCCCCGACCTGCTGCGACTGATCGACGAGCGATCGACCGCCTTCCTTGCCCTGGTGGCCGCGGCGCCCGATCTCGACGTCCCGGTGCCGACCTGCCCCGGGTGGACGCTGTTCGACCTCGCCGAGCACATCGGCCAAGGGCGACAGCGCTGGGCGACGATCGTGGCGTTCGGCCCCTCCGACGAGCGACCGGCGGGCACGGCCCCTGGGGATGGCGCGGACGCGCCCCGGGACCGCGATGCCCTGCAGGCCTGGCTGGCCGACTCGGTTGCCGAGCTGGACACCACCCTGCGGGACGCCGGACCGGACCGGGGGAGCTGGGCCTGGTGGGATGTCTCGCAGTCGCCACTGACGGCCGGGGCGGTCGCCCGACACCAGCTGCAGGAGGTCGCGGTGCACACCTATGACGCCCAGGTCGCCCTCGGCGCACCGCAGCCCATCCCCGACGAGGCAGCAGTCGACGGCGTCGAGGAGTTCCTCTCCTCCTGCAACGCCACCACGTACGCCTGGCCGCACGAACCGGCGACGCTCGACTACGTGTCGACCGAGGGCCCCGCCTGGCGGCTCTGGCTCGACGGTGACGGCGCTCGCTTCGCCCGCCTCCCGGATGGTGGCGACTCGACGGACCCTGCGACCATGACGGGCCGGGGTTCGGCGAGCGAGATCGTCCTCACGATGTACGGCCGGATCCCGTTGGAGACACTGGAGATCACCGGCGACCGAGCCGTGCTCGACGGTCTCGTCGAGTGGGTCCCGGGCGCCTAGGTCGTGCGTACCTCCTAGGCCTTGCAGAGCACCAGGGGCGGAGGGCCCTTGGGGCTCAGCTCGAACTGCTGCACCTTGGTCAGGCCGAACAGCCCCCACCGGATCGGGACGACGTCGAGTGTCGAGGTCACACCCGGCTCGCAGGGCGGCTTGGTGGCGGTGACCCACATGGCGACCTCCTCGCCCGGTCCAACCCGCATCGAGGTGGCCTCCGGGTCGGGTCGCACCCCGCCGAAGGTGTTGCCCGGTCCCAACACCGGGGCCCAGCGCACGTCGACGATGTCGGCCTGCGTCCCGTCGGCGCCGGGAGCGAAGACCGTGACCGGGAGGTGACCGTCGTTCCGGACCGAGTAGACGACGGTCGCGGTGCTGCCGGCCGGTCCATCGAGGACCGCGGCGGACCCGAAGAGTGGATCGTCGACCAGGGTGACACCTGTTCCCCCGGGGCCGACGTAACCGTTCCACGTCAGCGGTTCGTAGAACCGCACGCCCACTGCGCCCACCACCAGCAGGACCCCCGCGAGGACAGCCCCGAGGACAGCCACCCTCGACCGCGCAGCCGTCTGCTGCGACGTCATCACACCGGCTGCTGACACGGCATCCCCTTCATCGGCCCGGACGCTACCAAGTCGCCGGACACCGTGGGGGCGAATCGGGACTACCGGCGCAGGGCGTAGACGTAGGCGCGGACATCCTCACCGGTGTGCAGGTGCACGGTCGTCAGCACCCGGTCGTAGCCCTCGCCCTCGAACGCGTCGAGCCGGTCCCAGTGGGCCGGCAGGTCGTCCGACCGGAACAGCAGCCCGGGCACCTCGGGCCCTTCGTCATCGAGCACGATCGCGGGGTAGCCGGCGGCCGCACCCCACCCGTCCGGCAACAGGTCGCCGCGCGCGACGGCCGGCTCCCAGGTGCCGACCATGCCGTCCATCTCGTGCGCGTTGGGTCGCCCGGGCGCGAGCGTCCCGTAGACGAAGAGCCCGTGGGTCATCAGCCGCGGAGCACCTTGTCC
Source organism: Phycicoccus sp. Soil802 (assembly GCF_001429605.1). Taxonomy (GTDB): domain Bacteria; phylum Actinomycetota; class Actinomycetes; order Actinomycetales; family Dermatophilaceae; genus Pedococcus. Next base: position 483,469 of record NZ_LMSS01000002.1, on the reverse strand, counting down.
ATCGGCTTGCCCTTGGCCAGCTCGTCGACGAGCTTGTCGAGGTACCGGATCTTCTGCATCAGGGGGTCCTCGACCTCCTCGACCCGGATCCCGCAGATCGACCCGGTGATCAACGACGCGTTGGGGTTCACCGTCGCGGCGGCGAAGAAGTCCTCGAAGGTGGTCTCGTCGGCGAGGTGTCGCGTCAACGTGGGCTCGTCGAACCCGGTCAGCCACTCGATCACCTGGTCCAGCTCGGCGCGGCTGCGGCCCTTCTTCGCCACCTTGTTCACGTAGTGGGGGTAGACCGCGGCCACGCTCGTCGTGAAGATCCGGCTCACCTGCGCGAGCCTAGCCGCGATGGGTGAGGATGGGGGTATGCCGGACATCGCACCTTCCCCGGGCGGCGTGCGCGTCGCGCGCATCGTCACCGCAGGCACCTTCGACCGACCCGAGGGCGCCTTGACCCTCGAGAACAACACCTGGGTGATCGGCGACGACACAGAGTGCCTGGTCATCGACGCGGGCCACGACGGCCGGGCGATCGTGAAGTCGATCCCGCGCGAGCAGCGCGTGCAGGGCGTCCTCATCAGCCACGGCCACTTCGACCACATCGACGCGGTGGGCGAGGTCTGCGACGGCACTCGTGCGCCCGCGCACCTGCACCCGGAGGACCGCTTCCTGTGGGACGAGCTCTACCCGGTCACCCCCGACGCGGCCCTGGCCGACGGCCAGGTGCTGACGGTCGGTGACGTCGAGCTGCACGTCATCCACACCCCGGGCCACACGCCGGGGTCGTGCTGCTTCCACGCCCCAGCGCTCGGGGTCGTCTTCACGGGCGACACGCTGTTCCCGGGCGGGCCGGGAGCGACCCGCCACGACTACAGCGACTTCGACACCATCATCGAGTCGGTGCGCACCCGGCTGTTCACCCTGCCCGCAGACACGGTGGTGCTGCCCGGCCACGGCGACTCGACCGTCATCGCGGACGAGCTGCCCCACCTCCAGGAGTGGGTCGACCGACGCTGGTGACCCAGTGATTCCACCTGTGTTGGAAGTGAAACGCCCGGATATCCGGTAGTTCCACCTTCAACAGGGCGGAGATCTGGGGGTGACGGGGTCAGGCGAAGAGCAGCAACCCGGTCAGGACGAGCAGCACGGCTGCACCATAGATCATCAGTGCGGCGGCCGCGACGGCCACGAGGCTGTGGCTCAGCCACCACTTCGGTTCATGGTGGGCTACGTGCGGGTGGGGAACGTGCAGGTGGGCGAGTGTTGTGCGCATGGCGCACCCCCTTTGTCGGGTTCCGGCCTACTTCGAGAGTAGAACCCTTCGCTGAGGTGTCCAGTCCGCCGCGCCGAACGCCGGGTGAACGGCGGGTGGCTCAGCCCCGGTAGTTCTCCACGATGCGTGCGTCCCGCACCTCGGCAGCGGAGGGGTCCTCGCCGAACTCGCGCTTGGCGCGACGCTGGCGCAGCAGGTCCCAGCACTGGTCGAGCTCGACCTCGATGGTCTGCAGGCGCTGGTTCTCCTCCTCGACGCTGATCTCGCCGGCGCCGAGCTTGCCGCGCAGGCTGTGCTCCTCGTCGATGAGTCCCTTGATGTGCTGCTGGATGTCGATGTCGTCGGCCACGTCCTCACTATGTCATCGGCCCCTGTCGCTGGCGAGGGCACGCTGGTTACATGGACGGGTGGCACCCCGAGGCGTGCCGAGCCGGGACCCGCTGGCCTGCATCGTGGTCGGCGGTGGGGACGTCGATGCCCTCGGCCCGGCGGTCACGGCCCTCGCCCCGGAGCTCTCCGGCGCCGCCGTCGTGCTCGTGCGGCTGCGCCAGCCCACGCCGGTCGCCTCGAGCGTGGTCCACGCGCTGGTGGACCTGTTGCAGGACAGGGGATGCAGCCCCGTCGTCGTCGGCGCGACCGTGCAGGCGTACGACCGCGACCGCGGGCACGACTCGGTGCAGGAGCTGGCTCGGCTCGCGGGTCTCGGTGGCCGCACGGCGACCGGCACGCGCTATGACGTGGTCGACCTCGGCCGCGACCTGGTCGCCGCACGGGTCCCCGACACGAGCGTGCTGTCCGGTCACCTCGCGTCCCGCGCGTGGGTGGAGGCGCCCACGCGGGTGGTGGCCGCCCGCGCGGTCACCGACCTGGTCGACGGGTATGCCGCGGGCCTCACGACGCTCCTCGGCGCGGCTCCCGAGGTGGCCGGTGCCGAAGCCGCGGACGTCGCTGCCGACCTCCTGGCCCACCTCGCACCGACGCTGGTCGTCGTCGACGCCCTCGAGGCGAGCGTGGGACCGGACGGCGGCCGGCTCGCCCAGACGCTCGACAGCCGCACCCTCGTGGTGGCCACCGACCTGCTCGCGGCTGACAGCGCCACCGCGGCGCTGCTCGGGCTCGACCGGTCGACGTCAGCCTTGTTCGAACGCGCCCTGCTCGCCGTCGGCCCCTCCCCGGGACGCACCGAGGGCCGCCTGACGATGCTGGAGGGCGCTCATGCGGCCCATCCGCTGGCCCGCGGCGCGGCGCGGTCGGTCGCGGTGGAGCCGCGCCTGGCGCGGGTCCTCAGCGCCGCCACCGGTGGGCCGGACGAGGGCGCGTCGCCCGCCGACGCGGTGCTGTCGACCGTGCGGGCTCTCCTCACCCCCTTGGTCGTCGCGGCCGACGACCCCGCCGGCCACCTTCCCCTCACGGCCGTCCTCGGTGCGGTCGGCGCCGCCCGACAGGGCGCGCTCGCCTGGTCCACCGGAGTGGACAAGGACACCGTCGACCGCCGTGAGGTACCCCTCGGATTCGACCCCGCGGCATACCCGGTCAGCGCCTATGACGGGCTGCCGGCGTTCTTCGCGGCGTTCGACGCGCTGGTGGAAGGGATCCCGGAGAACGCCGATGGGATGCGCTGGCGGCTCGTGGACGGGGCAACCGTGTTCGAGGTGGGCCGCGAGGTCCGGGCCGACTTCGACGAGTGGGTCGCCCGGGTGGACGTGGCCGCGGGCATCAGCCTGATGGCCGACTACCTCGGTGGGCGCCGGGTGACCGTCTCGTCGGCGCCGTCCTCCACCGGCACCACTCGCACGCGTCAGGCCGAGCGGAACCTCTACCTGCCCCAGCCCAACTACCTGGCAGCGTGGGGTGGTGAGCCGATCGACGTCTGCAAGATCGAGCTGGTCGAGCGGAGCCCGGACCGGCACCGGCTCACCTGGCGAACTGTCAGCAGCCCCAACGGTTCTGCGGAGTTCGACGACGGCAGCCTGACCTTCACCCGCACCCCGTCGGGCACCCTCGTGGTGGTGCGCGGGCGACAGCTCTTCGCCCTCCCCGCGACGTGGGCGGGCATCGACCTCGCCGCGGTGCCCGAGCTGCGGAACCCGTTGCTGGAGGAGGCCTACCGACGCTTCTTCACGACGACGTTCGACAACCTGGAGGCCTGCTTCGAGGGTCGCGGGTTCCGGATCGGACGACCGCCCATGGACCCCGCCGAACCCCTCCTGACGCAGGCCCTCGACCTCGTCCTCGGTGCGGTCACCGACTGGCTCGGCGACCGCCCGGGCAGCCCGGCCGGTCCCGACCCCACCGGGGGCGCCGCGAGGGCGACCGGTCCCGAGGTCGACGCGCAGGGCTTCCGCCACGTCCGGGGTGCGCGATGAAGGTCGCGGTCACCGGCGCCACCGGCATGGTGGGGGGCCAGGTCGTGGCGGCCGCCCTCGCGGCGGGGCACGAGGTGCTCGCGATCGCGCGGCCCGACCCCGAGCACCGCAGGACGCAGGTGAAGGTCGGAGTCCACACGGTGCCCGTCGCGACCGCGGCCCTCACCGACCCGCCCGCCCTCCGCGCCGCCATGCAGGGGTGCGACGCCGTCGTCCACTGCGCCGCGGTCTACGCCTTCGGTGCCGCCCGGGCCGCCGAGGTCGACCAGGTCAACACCGACGGCACCCGGGCCGTCCTCGAGGCAGCCGCCGCGGCCGGGATCGCGCGTGCCGTCGTCACCTCGTCGTCGGTGACCCGCGGGTCGAGCCTGCTCCCCCGGGCGCGGTCCGAACGAGACCACCTCGGGTCCGAACCAGCGCCGGCCTACTACGCCAGCAAGGTCGCCCAGGAGGAGATCGCCCTCGAGACCGGTCGCCGGCTGGACCTCGAGGTCGTGCTGGCCCTGCCCACCGTGGTCCTGGGTGGACCCTTCACCCGGCTCGCCCCGAGCAACGCCATCGTCCTGCGCTACCTGCTCGACCCGACGCGCAGCACCTTCCCCGGCGGGTGCAACGTCGTCGACGCCCGTGACGTCGGCGCAGGCCACGTGTGCCTGCTCGAGCGCGGGGTGGCCGGTGAGCGCTACCTGCTCGGCGGCGAGGACGTCAGCTGGCGCATGCTCCACAGCCTCGTGTCCGACCTCGCCGGGCTGCCCGGCCCCTTCGCAGAGATGGACGCGGGCAGCGCGTGGGCCGTCTCGGCCGCGACCGAGTGGTGGGCCCAGCTGCGGGACGCGACCCCGCTGACCACGCGCGAGGAAGCCTCCACCGTGGGCCGGTTCTACTGGTACACCTCGACCAAGGCCCAGGGCCTCGGGTATGCCGCGCGGCCGGCTCGCGCGTCGGTGGCCGCCTCACTGGCGTGGCTGGCGGTGAGCCCCGACCTGCCCCGATGGGCGCGTGAAGGACTGCGGTTGCACCCCGAGGTGCGCGCCGCCCGGGACCTGGTCGCCGCACCCCTGACGGATCCGGGGGAGGTCAGTCCGCGACCTCGACGGTCACCTCCAGCATGGCCTCGTCGCCGCCGCTGACGGTCACGCTCCCCACGTACTGCTGACCCGGCTGCACGACCGCCTCCTCGAGGTCGACCGAGATCCGGACCTGGTGCTCCTCCCCGGCCGGGATCGTCACGTGCTCGGGCTCGACCTCCAGGCTGAGCGCGACCACCGTGCCGGTGGCGTCGCGCAGGTCGCTGGGCTCCAGCTCGACGCGACGGGCGCGTGGGTGCCGGTTGACGACCGTGACCGTGCCCTGGGCGGTCTGCCCCACGGCCGCTCGCAGGTGCACCCGTGAGCGGCGGACCCCGTCGTCCGGCTCGGCCGGCGGCGCCGGCGGAGCGCCGGTGCGCGAGGTGGTGGTGCCGCGACGCACCCGCGTGCCGCCGGCAGCGGAGGCGTCGCTGATGATGCGGGCCGCACTCCGGGTGCCCAGCGCCATGAGCTCGCTGGCGTAGTCGAGGCCCAGGGCGCTGGCCTCACGCCAGTAGCGCGCGCCCTCGCGGCTCACGGCGTCGAGGTAGGCCTTGCTGGTGGTGGACCGGTCGACATCGCCGGACAGGGCCGCCCGGCCCAGCTCGAGCGACTGCTTGGCCAGGGTCGACTGTGACTGCAGGGCTTGGCGCGCCAGCTCGGTGATCCGGGCCAGCGTCTCGTCGGTGCTGTTCGTCTCCGTCATGACACTCCTCCTAGCAGCAGCATCCGCAGTCGCAGCCCAGGTCGACCGCGTCGCACTCCGCGGGCAGCACCACGACGGCGACCCGCTGCGGGCGCGCGCAGCCCTCGAAGCGGACGTCCGCATAGGCACTCACGCACGAGTCGACGTCGGCGGTCCGGCTCCTCGAGGCGACCACCACGTCCACGGACTCACGCGCCGCAGCTGCGGCTGCGGCCGCCTTGGTGGGCTTGGTGGGTGCGTCCGATGCCGGGTCCTTGGGCTCCGCCTTGTCGACCACGTCCGCGGACCTGCTGGTCGACGAGCCGTCGCCGCGGGTCGACACCAGCAGCCGGACCACCCTGTCCTCGCACGGCTTCAGGACGACCTTCTCCTCCTCCAGGACCGCGCGGATCTCGAGGTCGTCACCGTCGCAGCCGTGCCAGGGCCCGACCTCGAGGGACACCTCGCGCTCGCGACGCCAGGGGTTGTGGAGCCTGAAGGGCACCACGCGCACCTCACCGGCCCGGGCGTGGACGATCACGTCCGCCGCCGGCACGCAGCAGTCACACACATCGCCGCACCCGCACCGGTCGTGACAGCCGCACCCCTGGTGGTCGTGCCCGTGCTCGTGGTGGTCGTGCCCGTGCTCGTGGTGGTCGTGCCCGTGCTGGTGGTGGTCGTGCCCGTGCTCGTGGTGCTGGTCGTGGCCGTGGCCGTGGCCGCGCGCACCCTTCGACCGGCGACCGGGGGCTGTGCCGGGAGCACCCGGCATACCGAGCCCTGCTGCCTCGACGACCGGCGACCAGGCCTGCTGCCACTGGTCCCAGGCGGTCGTCGACTGGTCCACCCACTGCTGCACGGCATCGGCGAAGCCGTCGCGCAGGGAGGTGAGGTACTCGGGTGCGGTGGTGCTCATGGTGATCACTCCGATGGGTCGCGAGGCAGGATGATGACGTCGAGGTCGGCCGTGCCGACCGGGACCCGTGCGGTGTGCCGACGGGTGGGGTCGAGCTCGTCGGGGACGCTGAGGCTGCCCCGGAGCACGGAGGTGGTGCCCGGCGCGGCAGTCGTCGCGTCGGTCAGCGTGAGGGTGACGTCGGGGCCCGGGTCGGGTCCGCCGTCGTCGGTGCGGGCGCGCACGACGGCGGCCAGCGGGATCGGGAGGTTGCCGTCGTTGGTCACGGTGATCGTGACCGCCGAGCCGCCCACCTCGGCCATCACCCGCCGTGGCGAGACGTGCATCGAGAGGTCGGGCTCGACCCGTAGGACCGCCTCCCGACGGATGCCGCCCACCTCCACCTCCGCCGGGTACTCACCCGGCGGGGTGTCCGGCTCGAGTCGGAAGGAGACCGGGACCTGGGCCGTGGCACCCGGGGCGATCACGGCCGCGCCGGCGCCGGCGAGGGCCTGCTGCCCGCTGCGGTGCAGGGTGAGTCCCCGCACCGCGACGCGCTGGTCGACGGCGTTCTCCACCGAGACGGTCGCCCTGAGCAGACCGGGCGGCCCGGTCAGCACGATCGCGTCGGATGACGGCTGCGCTGCTGTGACCTTCGCGGGTGTGGCCTTCGCGGCCGTGGCCTTGGCGGCTGTGGCCTTCGCTGGTTTGCGGCGGGCGGTGGTCACGACGGGCTCACAGGTCGATCACGACGGGGCCGTGGTGCTCGGGCCGGATGTGCGCCGTGGCACTGCCGCGGACGGTGAGCGCGAACAGCTCCAGGCCGAGCACCGACCACCCCCACGTCTGCTCGTAGGGCGTGCAGACCTCGGTGGCTGGTGGCGGTCCGAGCTCGAGCCGCACGCAGGTGTCGACCGCCACCGGCTTGAGGTCGACGCTCGACGTCGTCGCGACGTTGGCGTTGGACGTGACGTCGGAGCTCGACTCGATGCTCGAGGTCGTGTTGACCGTCGACGTCGTCGTGACCGGCTCGAGGGTGATGGTGGCGTCACTGTGGACGGTGTTCTCGCCGTTGTTCGTGTTCGTGGTGCCACCCGCGAGGGTGAGCTTCATGTTGTCGAGCCCGGTGAGGCTCGAGGTCACGTCCGCAGTGACGTCGGAGCTGAACGTGTTTCCGCCGAAGACGGTGGTGTCGATCGTGTAGTCGGCCATCAGTGGGCTCCTGCGGGACTGGGTGCCTCGGACGAGGCGGCGTCGGGGCTGACGAGGTAGGAGTGGTGGAACCCGAGTCGGGGGTCACCCCACGCGGCCAACCGTGGGTCGAACTCCTGGAGCTCCGGCATGACGATCCGGTCGCGGACCGCCAGGGACGGGTAGTCGTAGACTGTGATGTGGTTCTGGCCGCGGTTCGCGGTGAACAGCAGGGTCTGGTCGGCCGAGAGCTGGCACGCATAGATGCCGTCGACCAGGGCGCCGCGGCTCACCCGCAGCGACTCGGCATAGAGGTTGGAGTTGCTGAAGAAGTTGCCGCGCATGACCGACTCGGCGACGGTGTTGGCCGACTGACGGGTGAGGGCGAGGCTCTCCAGCGCGCCCGGGTGCTCGTCGATGAGCCGGTGCTGGCTCAGCGTGAGCAGGTCGACAAAGACGACCGTGTGGCTGCCGCCGGTGCAGAAGATCAGCTCGGAGTCGGAGATCGTCACGTCGGAGTTGATGTGGGCCGGCAGGTCGCGGTCGGCGGCCCAGTGCCGCACCACCCGACCGTCCTCGGCGTCGATCTCGAACGCGTACTGGCGCAGCCAGGCCATGCCCCAGTGCTCGTAGTCCGAGCGGTCGGCGGCGTTGACCCTGAACGAGATCGCGTAGAAGACGTCGAGCACCGGATGGCAGACGACGTGCCAGCAGGTGGTCGGCAGGGTGATCCGGCGGACCTCGCCCGTCACGGTGTCGAGGATGCCGACCTCCTTGGCCTCACCCCTGGTCGGGTGGTCCATCCCGCCGTAGACGATGTAGCGGCCGGAGGCGGTGCGCTTCATCGCGTGCGGGATCTTCAGCCCGTGGGGTGCGACCTGCTCGGCCTTGGTGAGGCGGTTGACGTCGAACTTCCACAGGTGCTCGCCGATCGACGTGACGAACTGCGTGTCGTCGAGCCAGACCACGTGGGTGCTGCCCTTGATCGTGGTGTCGGGCACCTCGAACCGCAGGGTCGAGACCCGGTCGGCCTCCTCCAGCGTCGCGAGGTCGTAGAAGAGCAGGTGCTGACCCGTGTTGCCCAGGAAGCCGATCCGCCGGCTGGGGTCGACACTCGGCGCGTGCCCACCGGACGCTCCGCCGAAGTACGTGACCTTGTAGGCGTGGTCGCCGGTGACGGGGTCGTAGTGGAACAGGCACACGCCCGCCCGGCCCTCGAGCCCGTTCAGTCCGTTGCCGTCGAGGGCGACGTGAAACGCATATGGGTAAGTCCGCACTGGCAGCCCCGGCCCGCTCTGATACCCCAGCGGACCCGGCGGACCGCCGATTTCACGGTACTCGGGGTCCAACGGCCTCGAAAGCCCTCAACGACCATCCACTGAGACCAACCACGCCCACCGGAACCCAGATGCCCGTAATGGCCGGAATGCCCTACCAGCGCAGCGATCCCGCACCGCACCGATCAGGTGTCGGGCCAGATCATCGCCCAGCGCGAGGCCAGCGCCTTGCGGGTGCGCGCCGAGAGGCTGAGCCCGACGATCTCGGGCAGTGTCCACCACAGGGCCGACGACGTGCCGTCGGTGCGCAGCAGCGAGGGCTCCGCCCCGCACTCGAAGACCAGGTGCACGACGTGCAGGCCGTCCTCGACGAGGCTCTCGAGGTCGATCACCTCGACCCTGGTCGCGGCGATCGCCCCTGCGTCCGACACCAGCCGGCGCGCCCTGACCACTGGGTCCTCGCCCGGCGCGACCACGGCCCCGGGAAGGCCCCAGACGGGCTCCGACGGCGGGCGGGCGCGGTCCAGGAGCACGCGACGGTCCGGGTCCACGCCGAGCACGTGGACGGCGATACGCGTCGTCAGCGGCACGGCAGTGGCCAGCCCATTCATGCCTTCTCCCACGGTGGTTCGGCCTGTGAGCAGGCCACGTGTTGGTCGGCGGGCGCAGTCCCCGGCTCCCGTTCGACCCGAAGATGCTAGAGGAGCAGCCGGCCTGAGCCAACGACGGATGTCACCCGTGGGACGCGGACGTGCGGGAGGTGCCGAGGAGGTGCAGAGGAGGTGTGGAGGAGGTGCAGAGGAGGTGCAGAGGAGGTGCAGAGGAGGTGCAGAGGAGGTGCAGAGGAGGTGCACGGGGAGGACCGCGCGCCCGCCTCAGGACTTGAGGTCGGGGAACTGGTCGTCGCGGAACTCCTCGGACAGCGAGGTGCCGCCCTCGAAGGCGTGCTGCTCGCGGTCGCGGAGCTCCACCCGCCGGATCTTCCCCGAGATCGTCTTGGGGAGCTCGAAGAACTCGAGCCGGCGCACGCGCAGGTAGGGAGCGAGGTGGCCCCGGGCGTAGCCGAGGATCGCCTTGGCCGTCTCCGCATCGGGCTCCCAGCCTGGCGCCAGGGCGATGTAGGCCTTGGGCACCGCCAGCCTGGTCGGGTCGGGAGCCGGGACCACCGCCGCCTCCGCCACCGCCGGGTGCTCGATCAGCACGCTCTCGAGCTCGAACGGCGAGACCTTGTAGTCGCTCGCCTTGAACACGTCGTCGGTGCGACCGATGTAGGTGATGTAGCCGTCGGCGTCCCGCTGCGCCACGTCACCCGTGTGGTAGTAGCCACCGGCCATCGCCTCGGCCTGGCGCTCGTCGTCGCCGAGGTAGCCGGTCATCAGGTTGACCGGGTGCTTCGAGAGGTCGAGGACGATCTCCCCCTCGTCGGCGAGCTCACCGGTGAGCGGGTCGATCAGGGCCACCGGCACGCCCGGCATCGGCCGGCCCATCGACCCGGGCTTGAGCGGCTCGCCGGCGATGTTGCGCACCTGCAGGGTCGTCTCGGTCTGCCCGTAGCCGTCCCGGATCACCAGACCCCACGCCTTCTCGACCTGCGTGATCACCTCGGGGTTGAGCGGCTCCCCGGCCGCGAGCAGCTCGCGGAGCTCGCCCTTGCCGCCACTGAGGTCGGCCTGGATCAGCATCCGCCACACCGTCGGGGGCGCGCAGAAGGTCGTCACCTCGGCACGGCGGATCTGGTCGAGCAGGGCGGCCACGTCGAAGCGCGTGTAGTTGAAGACGAAGATCGTCGACTCCGCGATCCAAGGGGCGAAGAAGCAGGACCACGCGTGCTTCGCCCAGCCCGGGGAGCTGATCGCGAGGTGGACGTCGCCCGGCCTGGCACCGATCCAGTACATCGTCGACAGGTGACCCACTGGGTACGAAACCTGCGTGTGCTCAACGAGTTTCGGCTTGCTGGTCGTCCCAGAGGTGAAGTAGAGCAGCAACGGATCCGTGGCGGCGGTGGTGGTCTGGAACTCATGACCCACCACCGCATAGGCGTCGGCGTACGTGTGCCATCCATCGACCGCGCCGACAACCACGCGGAGGTAGTCGCCGGGCACCTCGTCGAACTTCGGGGCGTCGGCAGCGTTGGCCACGACAACCTTTGCCTCACCGCGGTCCACGCGGTCGCGCAGGTCGGCCGGCCCCAGGGCTGCCGTGGTCGGCATGATCACCGCGCCGAGCTTGAACACCCCGAGCATCGTCTCCCACAGCTCCACCTGGTTGCCGAGCATGAGCAGCACCCGGTCGCCCTTGCCCACTCCCAGGGATGCCAGCCAGACCGCGATCTGGTCGGACCGCAGGGCCAGCTCGTCGAAGCTCAGCTTGAGCTCGGACCCGTCTTCCTCGACGATCCACAGGGCGGTGGCGGTGTTGTCGCGGGCGATCTCGTCGAACCAGTCGACCGCCCAGTTGAACCGCTCCCCCACGTCGGGCCAACGGAACTCGCGCACCGCGCGCTCGTGCTGTCCACTGAGCGCGACGAGGGTGTCACGAGCTTCCCGGTATGCCGCGGTGCCGGGCCCTGTGGCGCGGGCAGAGGTGTCGTCGGGCGAGGTGGGTGCCATGCACCCGACCCTGCTACGACTGGCCGAGGTCGGCAAGCAGTGTGCTGTACCAGTCCGTCGTGGGGTCGAACGCCTTGCCGCCCTTGATCCGCTCGAACTCGATCGCCCGCAGGGCGTCGTCCTGGTCCTCGTCGTGTCCGACGACACCGGACTCACCCCGCAGGGCCGCGTCCACGGCATACGTCGTGCAGTCCTTGATCAGCGCGAGGTCGGCGTCGTTGGCTGCGGCGGACCGCGAGAAGTAGCCGCTCTTCTGCACCAGCACCTTGTCTGCCCCGAGCTGGTCGGCGAACTGCTTGGCGAACCACGCCCCCGGGTTGACCTTGTCGAGCTGCACGTGGCCGAACGGGTCGCGCGGCACGTCCTGCCCCGCGGCCTCCATCTTGGCCACGATCTCCGCGACGCCGGCGCCCTCGGAGATGAAGAGGTTCACGCCGTCGAACTCGTCCATGACGGTGCGCAGGCGGTTTGCCTCGCGGTCGATGTCGAGCGGTTGCTCGGGCACGTAGACGCCGTGGACGTCCCAGCGCTCGGCCGCGTTCTCCACCCAGCCGCTGAACTCGGCACCCTGCACCCACTGGTGGTGGGCCTGCGCGGTGGCCGCGGTCAACCACCCGCAGTTGCGTCCCATCACCTCGTGGACGATGAGCATGCGTGGGTTGGCGGTGTGCTCGGCGATGACGTTGCGGGCGAAGACCGCACCCTGCTCGGCCGCCGTCCAGGCGCCCAGGGACTGGCGGATCGGGATGACGTCGTTGTCGATCGTCTTGGGCAGGCCGACAACCGTCAGCTCGTAGCCGTTGGAGTGCAGGTATGCCGCGAGGTCGGCTGCGGTGCCGTTCGTGTCGTCACCGCCGATCGTGTGCAGGACGTCGACACCGTCGCGGGTCAGCTGCTCGGCCGCGACGTGCAGGGGGTCCTGCCCCTCCTGGACCAGCCCACGTTCGACGCAGTCCTTGACGTTGGTGAGCTTGACCCGGCTGTTGCCGATCGGGCTGCCCCCGAACCGGTGCAGCAGGTGTGCGTTGGCGCGCACCTCGTCGGTGACCTCCACCGAGTCACCGGTGAGCAGACCGGCATATCCGTTGCGGTAGGCCATGATCCGCACGTCGGGGGCAACCTCGGAGTAGCGCTCGATGAGGCCACCCACGGCGGACGACAGGCACGGGGCGAGGCCACCGGCGGTGAGCATGGCGACGGTCTTGACGGTCATGCGCCCACTCTGCCGTGTCGGGGGTGCCACTTCCACCGTGGTCTGAGGAGTGGGCTCAGCTGATCGACATGACGGCTCCCGAGCGTTCCCACCGGAGCACCGCGAGGAGCGCCGAGGTCGGCAGCGAGACGCAGCCCGCGGTGCCACCGCCGGTGTCGACGTGGAAGAAGATCGCCGAGCCCTTGCCCGGGGTGCGCGACTCGTTGTAGCCGATCACCTGGGCGTAGTTGTATGCCGGCGTGTTGAGCAGGTTCTCCGCCGAGTCCCAGCGACCGGAGACCGGCTTGCGCTGGTGGGTGTTGTAGAGGCTCGACTGGCTGTCGTCGACCCAGACGTCGTTGCTGTCGACGCGGAACCAGCCCTGCGCCAGGCCCGGGTTCGCCCTGGCACCGAAGCCGCCGCGCAGGGGGTAGGTGCCGGCGGGGGTCTTGAGGTCACCCTCGCGCTTGGACCAGCTCACGCCGTTGCGTCCGACGTGGCCGTAGAACGGACCGAGCTCACGAACGTAGCCAGTCGCCGTGCGACGACAGGCGCGCACGGCTGCGCTGGAACCGGACGACGTCACCAGGACGACCTGCGCCGCCCGCACCCCCGAGGGCACCCGGCAGGTCGGCGGCTTGGGCCTGGAGGTCGGCTTCGGGCTCGGCTTCGCCGTCGGCTTCGGGGTGGCCTTGCGAGTGCTGGTGACGGGCTTGGGGACCGGCTTGGTCGTGGTCGTCGCGGTGGTCGTGGTGCCCGTGGTGGTCGACGAGGGCGTGGTCGCGGTTGTGGACGACGAGGTGGGGGCGGCCGCCTCGGGGTCGGCACCACCGCAGCCGGCCAGGAGGACCGCGGCGACCACACCGAGCGCGCCGAGCACGGGACGTCGGGTCATCCAGCGCCGGCTCATCGGTCGAAGTGCTGGTAGTCGGGGTTGTTCCAGAGGCCGCCCCAGCGCAGGCCCTGGCTGGTGAAGGCCCGCACGGCTGCGCTGCCACTGGAGGAGAAGACCCCGGGGGCGGGGCCACGACGATGCAGCCAGTAGCGGTCGGGGTAGACCGTGCCGTCGTCCGCAACGTAGGGGTTCTCGAAGTCGTTGACGTCGATCGCCGTGCCGTAGGCGTGCTTGCTGTAGACCTTGCTGGCCTCCTCGCCGCCGACGTAGCGACAGTTGAAGGCAGAGGTGTTGTCGGCCTCCATGGCGGCGTAGTCGTTGGCCCCCGGGCCCTTGGGGTTCTTGCCCCAGGTCGAGTCCATCGGCTTCATCTGGCGGATCCGGAACTGCAGCGAGTAGAGCCGCGCGAAGGCCGCGGCGGTCTCGTCGGCGATGGACGCGTTGACCACGAGCGAGCCGCGCGAGCGCTTGCCGTCGAAACCCCAGAAGTTGACGCGGACGTAGCGCAGCTGGGAGCGGCCGACCGGGCAGCCCTGGGTCCACGAGACGCCGACCATGCGGTTCCAGACCGAGTCCGGCACCCGCGCGACCGATGCGTTGGCCCCCGAGCCGACGGCGGGTTCGTTCTTCGGGAACCGGACGGTCGGCTCGGCACCGGCCCGCGGCACGGGGGCGAGCGCCGTGACCGGCTTGGGCTTCGGCGGCGCCACGGTCGTGCTGCGGGACGGCGTGGCCTTGGTCGTGGTCGTCGAGGGCTTCGTCGTCCGGCTGGCTGTCGCCGTGGTCGTCGGGGGGGCCGTGGTGGTGCTCGTGGTGGTGGGGGCCACCGACGTGGGGGCGGCGGAGCCGCCCGGGTCACCCGCGCACGCCGCGAGGGCGAGGCACACGAGGGAAGCCAAGGACACGGCATACACGGGGCGAGAGGTCATCGGGCACCCACTGTGCCCTGTTCGTCCCCCTCGAATCCAGTCCGGGCGTGCCGTGCTCTCAGGTGCTGGTCACGTGCAGGGGCGGGCGACCGTGGGCGTGGGCTGTTTCGGGCGGGCCGGCAGGGGCGGGACCTCGCTGGTCGGGGTGAGGGCGGTGTAGGCATTGCCGATGACGAGGTCGAGCGTGGCGTCGAGGCGGTCGTCCTTGACCAGCTGTGCCCCGGGCACGTGGCCCTTGAGCAGGGCTGCGGCGAGGTCTCCCTGCTCGCCGTAGCGGATCACGGCGGTGCCGAGCTGCATGGTGCGCTGGGGGTCGTTGGAGACGTCCTTGACCTTGAAGCCGCGGCCGGCGATGTCGTCGGCGACGACCTTGGCCAGCCCGGTCTTGTAGGTGGTGTTGTAGACGTTGACCTTGACCTCGCTCGGGATCGGCTTGAGCCGTGGCGGGATGGCGACCATGTCCTTGTAGGCGAGCCCGACCACGACGTCGACCGAGGTGCCTTTGCGCGAGTCGGCGAACAGCTTCGCGCCGGGGATCTGGGAGGCGGTGAGCAGGGCCTGGTCGAGACCGTCGGGACCGTGGTGCACGACCGCCGACTGGGTGACGTACCAGGACTCGGGGGCGTTGCTGATCCCTCCGACGGTGAACTTCCGCTTGCCCAGCCCGGACGCGACCTGCCCGGCGACGCCGGTGCGGCCGGTGGCGTTCATGACGTTGACCGTGAACGAGGCCCTGGCCGGGGCGGGCACGACCACCGGGTTGCACGCCGGCTTCGGCGTCGGCGGGGTCATCCACCCGGCCGAGTAGGCGGCGGTGATGCTGGCGGTGCCCAGGATCACGCCGGGGATGGTGACGAACAGCATCACCTGACGCATCCGGTGCTTGCGCCACAGCTGTGTCGGTGTGAGGTTCTCGTCCTTCATGGCTGCCCCCTGGCTCGCGCTCCCGTTGAGTCCCAATAGTCACATCAGTCACATCTGTCACAGGTCAAGCGACACGCTGACGACCCGTTTCGTCACCGCTCTGTGATGGACACCCGGCCGTGATCGCCGCAGCCGCGGGACGGCGGTGCGCGAGGATGTCGCCCCATGACCTCCCCCGCCCACCTGACCCAGCGAGCGCGGCCCGGCGCCGTCCCGAGGGGCCGCCGGCTGGCCGCCGCCACGGCCGTGCTGCTCACCGTCGCGGTGGCCGTCGCGCTGGCCGCCCTCGCGGGCTGCGGTGGACCGGACCACCTCGAGGGCAAGGTCGTCGCGGTCGACGACACCGGCAAGGGCGACCGACCGCTGGCCGGCGGCTGGGTGGCCGTGTTCGAGGACGACGCCCTGCTCGGGTTCCTCTCCGGGGCCGGCATCGACGTGCCCAGCACCGGAGACCTGCCCTACGTGGGCGGGCGAGTGCTCCACGACGACGTCACCAGCGCCGGGGGGTCGTTGGCGAGCATCGACGCGGACGGGACGTTCGCGCTGACCGCGACCGGGCGGCATACCGTGTGCCGGCTCGTGGAGGCACCGCAGGTGGACGTCCTCAAGGGCTGTGCCGTGGTCGACCTGCCCGCGAAGGGCAGGCTCCAGCTCTCGGTCGGGGCGGCCGGCCTGCGGGCCACCCTCGACGACTGAGGCTCAGCGAACGACGGCGAGGTCCTTCGCGACGAGCTCGGCGACCTGCACCATGTTGAGCGCGCCGCCCTTGCGCAGGTTGTCGCCGCAGATGAAGAAGTCGAGCGTGTTCGGGAAGTCGAGCGCCTGCCGCAGGCGCCCGGCGAACCGCGGGTCGGACCCCACGATGTCGGACGGCGTCGGGAACTCCAGGCTGTCGGGGTCGTCGAGCACGACCACGGCCGGGGCCTCGACGAGCGCCTGGCGCGCCTCGGCGACGTCGATACGGCGCGCGAAGGTCGCGTGGACGGCCACCGAGTGGGTGGTGATGACCGGCACGCGCACGCAGGTCGCGGAGACGCGCAGGTCGGGCAGCCCCAGCACCTTGCGGGTCTCGTTGCGGATCTTCAGCTCCTCGGACGTCCAGCCGTCCTCGGCCGCGGTGCCGATCCAGGGCACGACGTTGAGGGCCAGCGGCGCCGGGAAGGGCGACAACGTGCCGAGCTCGTGCTCGATCAGTCGTCGCACGTCGCCGGACTGGTGCCCCAGCTCGCGGTGCCCGGCCACGACCTCCAGCTCGTCGTAGAGCCGGGCCATCCCGACGCGACCTGCTCCGGAGGCGGCCTGGTAGGAGGCGACGACCAGCTCGGTCAGCTCCCACCCGGCGTGCAGCACCCCGAGGGCGTCGATCATCGTCAGGGTCGTGGCACCGGGGTTGGCGATGATGCCCTTGGGCCGGTTGCGGATCTGCAGGGGGTTGACCTCGGGCACGACCAACGGGATGTCGGGGTCGCCGCGCAGGGCCGAGCTGTTGTCGATGACGACCGCTCCGCGCGCGGCCGCGATGGGCGCCCAGTGCGCCGCCACGGGGGGCGGCACGTCGACCAGGGCGATGTCCACGCCGTCGAAGAACTCCGCCGACAGCTCCTGCACCACCACCTCACGGCCACAGACGGTGAGCACCGTCCCGGCATCCTCGGGCGCAGCGGCAGCGCGGATCTCGCCCCAGATGTCGGCTCGCATCGCGAGCACCTGCTGGGTCACCGCCCCCACGGCTCCGGTGGCACCGACCAGGGCGAGGGTCGGGCGCGGGGCCTTCGAGGCGAGTGAGGTCACCGGCCGGTGCCTCCGTAGACCACGGCTTCGCCTTCCGAGGAGTCCAGCCCGAACGCCGAGTGCACGGCCCGGACGGCGTCGTCGAGCACGTCGGCCCGCGTGACGACCGAGATGCGGATCTCCGAGGTGGAGATCATCTCGATGTTAACGCCGGTGTCGGCCAGCGCCTTGAAGAAGGTCGCGGAGACGCCGGGGTGCGAGCGCATGCCGGCCCCCACCAGTGACAGCTTGCCGATCTGGTCGTCGTACTGGATGGACGCGAAGCCCACCGACTCCTGGACCTTCTTCAGGGCGTGCACGCCGGTCTGCCCGTCGGTCTTGGGGCAGGTGAACGAGATGTCGGTCAGGCCGGTCTCGGTCGCCGACACGTTCTGGACGATCATGTCGATGTTGATCTCGGCGTCGGCGCAGGTCTGGAAGATCGCGGCTGCCATGCCCGGGTGGTCCGGGACGCCGACGACGGTGATCTTGGCTTCGCTGCGGTCGTGTGCGACACCGGCGATGATCGGGGCTTCCACGGTGTCTCCTTCGGCTGGTTTGTCCGTGACGATGGTGCCCTCCTTCGCTGAGAAGGAGCTGCGGACGTGGATCGGGATGTCGAAGCGGCGGGCGTACTCGACGCTGCGCAGGTGCAGGACCTTGGAGCCGGAGGCCGCCAGCTCGAGCATCTCCTCGTTGGAGATGCGGTGGATCTTCTTGGCAGACGGGACGATTCGCGGGTCGGCGGTGAAGACGCCGTCGACGTCGGTGTAGATCTCGCACACCTCGGCGTTGAGGGCTGCGGCGAGCGCGACCGCGGTGGTGTCGGTGCCACCCCGACCCAGGGTGGTGATCTCCTTGGTGTCCTGGCTGACCCCCTGGAACCCGGCCACGATGACGATGTGCCCCTTCTCGAGCGCGTCGGTGACCCGCCCGGGGGTGACGTCGATGATGCGCGCCTTGCCGTGGCTCGAGTCGGTGATGACCCCGGCCTGGCTGCCGGTGAAGGAGCGCACGGTGTAGCCGAGGTCGGCGATCGCCATGGCCACCAACGCCATCGAGATGCGCTCGCCCGCGGTCAGGAGCATGTCCATCTCGCGCGGGGGCGGCTGGGGGCTCACCTCGTTGGCGAGGTCGAGCAGCTCGTCGGTGCTGTCGCCCATGGCCGAGACCGCCACGCAGACGTCGTTGCCGGCCTTCTTCGCCTCGACGATCCGCCGGGCGACGCGCTTGATGCTCGCGGCATCGGCGAGCGAGGAGCCGCCGTACTTCTGGACGACGATGGGCACGGTGCTTCTCCTGGGACCACGGCGGGCAGGTGCGGGTGGGACGGGCGGTCAGTCTATCTGCGGTCCTCATCGTGGGACGCGGGTGTCGTATGCCGGACGCGCGAGTGAGTACGAAAGCGGAGGTCAGGAGGTGGCTGCGCCGCTAGCCTTCGCGCATGAGCATCGAGGTGCAGGGGGTGCGGCGGGCGTTCGGGGACGTGCTCGCCGTGGAGGACATCAGCCTCACGGCTGAACCGGGCGAGGTCACCGCCCTCATCGGTCCCAACGGGTCCGGCAAGACGACGCTGTTGCTGATGTTGGCGACGCTGCTGGTCCCCGACCACGGGCAGATCAGAGTCGACGGGCTCGACCCGGTCACCCAGCCGACCGAGGTCCGGGCGAAGATCGGCTGGATGCCCGACGGCTTCGGCACCTGGGACGCGCTGACGGTGCGCGAGGTGCTGCTGACCATCGCCGCGGCATACCGGATCGCGCCCGACCAGGCGCGCACCCGCGCCGACGAGCTGCTGCACACCGTGCACCTGGACGACCTCGCGGACCGGCGCGCCCGCGTCCTGTCGCGAGGGCAGAAGCAGCGGCTCGGCCTGGCCCGCGCGCTGATCAACGACCCCTCGGTCCTGCTGCTCGACGAGCCGGCGTCCGGGCTCGACCCGCGCAGCCGCATCGAGCTGCGGGACGTGCTCCGGGGCCTGGCTGCCGAGGGCAAGACCGTGCTGGTCTCGAGCCACATCCTCACCGAGCTGCAGGAGGTGGCCGACCGCGCCGTCATCGTGGCGCGGGGGCGCAGCCTGGAGACGCAGAGCCTCGACGCTGGGTTCATCGCGACCGCCACGGCCTCGTGGCGGATCGACTCGCTCGACCCCGAACGGCTCGCGACCTGGCTCGAGGAGAGACACGTCCCCGCCACCAAGGTCGGTGGCGGCCTCACCGAGGTGGAGGTCGCCGGCGAGGAGAACGCAGCCCGCCTGCTGGCCGACCTGGTCGGGGACGGCATCCGCGTGATCGCGTTCGCCCCGAGCCAGGGTGCCCTGGAGTCCGCCTACCTCGCAGCGACGGAGGACCGGCGATGAGCTGGCACGGGATCAAGACCATCGCAGCGCTCGAGCTGCGTCAGCGCCTGCGCACGTCGCGGTGGCCGATCGTCTTCGGGATCTGGGTGCTGCTCATCGCGGGCATCAGCTTCCTGTCCTACTGGGCCACCAACGACCCCGACCTCCAGTCGGGCTCGGCGATGTACGACATCGTCGTGTTCTTCGTCCTCGGACTGTCGATGCTCATCGTCCCGTCGCTCACGGCGACCTCGGTGAACGGCGACCGCGAGCACGGCGTGCTCGCCACGCTCCAGACCACCCTGCTCACCGAGTGGGACATCGCGCTCGGCAAGCTGCTGTCCGCGTGGGTGGTCGCGCTGGCGTTCCTGGCGACCGCGCTGCCGTTCCTGGCGTGGGCGTGGGCCGAGGGCGGTGTCTCCGGCGGCCGGATCGTGCTGTCGCTGTTCGTGCTGGTGCTCGTGCTGGCCGTCGTCTGCGCCATCGGCCTGATGTTCTCGACGCTCACGGCCCGCCCGGTCTCCTCGGCGGTGCTCACCTACCTGACGATGGGCGCGCTCGTCTTCGGCACGACCATCGGGTTCGGGCTGAGCGCGTTCCTCGTGACGCAGCAGGAGAAGCAGCAGGTCTACGGCATCCCGGACACCTGGTGGGAGCAGCACCAGCCGCCGGCCTTCGACCCTGCCGACCCCAACCTGACTCCCGAGCAGCTCGAGGAGATCCAGAAGAGCCAGCGGCAGCCGACCCGCGCGGACTGCACCACGTTCACCCGGACCTCGACGGTCGCGCACACCGAGCGGATCTGGTGGATGCTGCCGCTGAACCCGTTCGTGGTCGTGGCCGACGCCGCACCCTCGGAGGCACGCAAGGACAACGGCCTGTACGCCAGCGGGTTCACCCCGATGCGGTGGATCAGCGCCGGCGTCCGAGCCGCCCGCAACGGGCCGAGCGACGTGCACGACGAGTGCACCGGCTACATCGTCAACGAGCCGCTGCAGGGCTCGGACGAGGGCGTCGACGACCCGTTCTCGAAGGCCCTCGACACCGCGCCGGTCTGGCCGTACGGGCTGGCCTTCCTGCTCGTGGCCGGTGCGGGTGCGACGGTCCTGGCCGGCAGCCGGCTGAAGACGCCG
This sequence comes from Phycicoccus sp. Soil802, assembly GCF_001429605.1. GTDB lineage: Bacteria > Actinomycetota > Actinomycetes > Actinomycetales > Dermatophilaceae > Pedococcus. Next base: position 462,934 of record NZ_LMSS01000002.1, on the reverse strand, counting down.
ATCCGGCGCCTGCCCAACGGCACCCGCATCGCCTGACTGCGCACCACTGCGAGACGGTATGCCGCGTGGCCGAGGTGGCCACGCGGCATACCTCCCGTCGCTCGAGCCTTCGTGGCGTCGAGGTCAGCCGAAGTAGTCGGCGAGCACCTCGCAGAAGTCGACGTAGAACGCCGGGTGACTGCCGTGGTCGGCCAGCAGCTCGAAGCTGCCCTCGATGAACACGTCGTTGTCGAGGTCGTTGTCACCCTTGGTGTCATCGACGAACGTGGTCTTGAGGAGGCCGTGGTCGCGGAAGAGGATCGCACCGGTCTCGTCACGAGCCACGAACGGCTGGCCCGACTCCATGGCCTCGAAGCGGTAGGTCGTGCCCGAGATCAGCGTCGCGTGCAGGTCCTTGTACAGGCCCTGGTGGTCGATCGTCATGGTCCTGCCGTTGGCGGTGAGGACCTCCTGGACGTCGTAGTTGTCGAAGTATCGCGGTGGGTAGCCCGGCTTGGTCGGCGCCTTGAGCATGAACACTCCTTCGAAGGTGACCTCCTCGTGGATGAGCGGGCCACAGTCGTCGAAGTCGAAGGAGTCGGAGCCGCTGTAGTTTTCGCGCTCCAACGGTGCGGCGTGGGCCGGGAGGGCCATCGCGAAGGCCAGGACCAGGACGCCACAGGCAGAGATCAGCAACTTCCTCATGGGACTTCCCTTCAGTCGTCCCTGCGGTGCCCACGATCCCCTCGACGACCCGCGCCGCGAACCTGCGATTGGACTAATCCACGTCGCTGGTCAGGCGCGGCGCGTCCATCTGGGGCACTGGCGTCACCGATCGACGCCCGCAGCCCGAGGTCCGGTCCGTCCGTGCCGCCGAGGGCACAGATGTGCCTCACCGTCGACCTGGGACCTGACCGGGTCAGGCCAGCGGGTCAGGGGTGGAGGGCGTCGAACTCGGCCTCGGAGATGGTCTCCTCGTCGGCGTCGAGCCGGATGTGGCCGAGCAGGGACTGGAGCACCCGCAGGGCGGAGGCGGCCCGCTCACCCCAGTCGGACAGGTAGCTGAACTGCCACCACCACAGCGCTTCTGAGATGCGTCCCTGGTCGTAGTGCCGCAGGCCGTGCGAGAGCGCTCCGGCGACCACCGTGATGTCGTTGGAGAGCGAGCCGGTCGTCAGCTCGGTCGAGGTGACGGGGTCGACCAGGTCCGCGTACTCATCCAGACCCTCGAAGAGGTTGGCCACCCCCGTGCGCAAGGGGTCGAGCTCGGCCTCCACGGTGTCGGTCTCGAACCGCTCGACCGGCACGATGTCCTCGATCGCCCCGAGCCGCGCGCCCATGACCAGCACCTGCGACAGGGCCAACAGGGTCATGGGTATGGCGGCGTCGGGAGCCGAGCCGGACGCGACCTCGGTCAACGTCGTGAGGTAGGCGCGGGCGTCGAGGGCCGACTCGTCGGCCAGCACCTGCAGGTCGTCAGACATCGAGAAGCCTCCTGCCTTCGAACGCGCGACCGAGGGTGACCTCGTCGGCATACTCCAGGTCGCCACCGACGGGCAGGCCCGAGGCGAGCCGGGTGACCCGCAGACCCATCGGGCGCAGGAACCGGGCGAGGTAGCTCGCCGTCGCCTCGCCCTCGAGGTTGGGGTCGGTGGCGATGATGACCTCGGTGACCTCGGCGGACGCGAGCCGGGTCATCAGCTCCTTGATGCGCAGGTCGTCGGGGCCGACGCCGTCGATCGGGCTGATCGCCCCGCCGAGCACGTGGTAGCGACCGCGGAACTCACGAGTGCGTTCGATGGCCACCACGTCCTTGGGCTCCTCGACGACGCAGATCGCGGTGCCGTCCCGGCGCGGGTCGGCGCAGATGCGGCACTGCTCGGACTCTGCAACGTTCCCGCAGGTCTCGCAGAACCGCACCTTGGCCTTCACCTCGGTGAGCACCTCGACCAGGCGCTTGACGTCGATCGCGTCGGCCTGCAGCAGGTGGAAGGCGATCCGCTGGGCACTCTTGGGACCCACGCCGGGCAGCCGGCCGAGCTCGTCGATCAGGTCCTGGACCACACCTTCATACACATCGGTGAGCCTATGCCCTCGGGGTGTCACCACCCACGACGCCGCCCCGAACGCGCTCGCGCAGCCCCGCAGCCAGCCCGACTACGGTGAGCTGGTCGACCACCCCGCCAAGGTGTTCGCCCATCGCCGCGGTCAGGGTCCTTCGTCGATGACCTTGCCGCCGAGGAGCCGCTCGATCACGGGGCGGCCCACCTCGCCGAGCTCGGCGATGTCCTCGTCGTCGGCACTGGCCGCACTGTCGTCGGCGACGTAGGTGTCAGGGGTGCGGGCCGGTGCCTCCGCCGCCACCGCGGCCTTCGCGGCGGCCAGCCTCGAGCCCGTGCCCGGCTCGGCGGGCGCACCGGGCTCGGGCGCAGCCGCCGTGGCCGGACCTCCCGGGGCGTCGTCACTGGCCCAGCTCGGGCCGCTCGACGGACCCGACGACGCGGTCGCCCAGCCGCCGCCGGTCTCCGGGGGCGGGCTCGAGGCCGCGATGCCGGCGTATGCCGCGGGGCCGGCTCCGCTGCCCGCCGCACCGCCATCGGTGCTGCCTCCTCGGCCCGATGGCGCCGGGTTGTCACCCTTCACTGCCGGGTCGTCGGACGGGTAGCGGTTGGCCGGGACGACGGTCGGGTGGGACTCCCCGCTCGGGGCGGACTGCCCAGCATCGGGAGTCGGGATGCCCTCGACGCGGGCGTCCACGCCGAGGACGTCGATCAGGGCCTGGCGAACCAGGTCGGCGTGCGGACCGTGGCGGAAGGTGTTGGCGATGCCGACGGTGGAGATGCCGAGCACCACCTTGGAGCCGTCGTAGTCGTGGACGGTGGCGTGCTCGGACAGCAGCGTCCAGGTCGTGCGCTTGTGCTTGAAGATCCATCCGAGGATGTCTGGCCAGGCGCGCCGGATGGCCGCGACGTCCAGGCCACCGGTGATGGCTCCCGGCTGCCCACCCGCAGCGGCCGGCGCGGGCTCCTCCACCGGTCCGGCGTCCGCAGCGACAGGCGCAGCCACCGGCTCGGCGGGGGCGACCGGCTCGGCGACCGGCTGGGGCGCCACGGGCGCAGCGGCTGCTGGCTCGGCTTCGGCCGGCTCGGGTGACCCAGCTGCACCCTGCTCGGACGGGGCGTCCTGCGGTGCGGGCGTCGCCTCCGCCGCGGCGCTGGAGGAGGGAGCGGCGCCAGGTGGTTGCGCGGCAGCCGGTGCTGGCGCGGCAGCCGGTGCTGGCGCGGCAGCCGGTGCTGGCGGGGTCGGCGCAGCCGCGCGAGCGGCTGACGGCACGCCCTCCACGTCGAGGCGGCGTTCGAGGCGGTCGAGCCGGGCGGCATACCCACTCTCGCCGGAGGCGGCGGGGAGCAGGACACGCGCGCAGATCAGCTCGAGCTGGAGCCGCGGTGCGGTGGCGCCGGTCATCTCGGTGAGCCCGGCGTTGACGATGTCGGCCGCCCGCGACAGGGCACCCCCGCCGAACGCTGCGGACTGTTGGCGCATCCGCTCGAGCTGGTCCTCGGGCACCCCGCGCAGCACCGACGAGGCGCCGTCGGGGACGGCGGCCACGACGATGAGGTCACGCAGGCGCTCGAGCAGGTCCTCGACGAACCGGCGCGGGTCGAGCCCGGTCTCGATCACCCGGTCGACCTGGTGGAAGACACCCGAGGCATCGGCGGCCGCGAACGCGTCGATGATCGCGTCGAGCAGCTCGGCGTCGGTGAACCCGAGCAGCGCCGCGGCCCCTTCGTAGGTGAGGCCCTCGTCGCCCGAGCCGGCGATCAGCTGGTCGAGCACCGAGAGCGAGTCACGCACCGACCCGCCGCCCGCGCGGGTCACGAAGGACAGCACGCCCGGCGCGACGGCGACCTTCTCCTGCTGGCAGAGCGAGGCCATGTAGTCGGACAGCTGGCCGGGCGGCACGAGGCGGAACGGGTAGTGGTGGGTGCGGGAGCGGATGGTGCCGATGACCTTCTCGGGCTCGGTCGTCGCGAAGACGAACTTCACGTGCTCCGGCGGCTCCTCGACGATCTTGAGCAGGGCGTTGAAGCCCTGCGGCGTGACCATGTGGGCCTCGTCGATGATGTAGATCTTGTAGCGGCTCTGGGCCGGACCGTAGGACGCCCGCTCGCGCAGGTCTCGGGCGTCGTCGACACCACCGTGGCTGGCCGCGTCGATCTCGATGACGTCGACGCTGCCGGCGCCACCGCGGGCCAGCGCGACGCAGGAGTCGCAGGTGCCGCAGGGGGTCGGCGTCGGGCCCTGCTCGCAGTTGAGGCAGCGGGCCAGGATGCGGGCGCTGGTCGTCTTGCCACAGCCTCGCGGACCGGAGAACAGGTAGGCGTGGTTGACCCGGCCCGTGCGCAGCGCCTGCATGAGCGGCTCGGTGACGTGCTCCTGGCCGATCACGTCGGCGAACGACTCGGGCCGGTAGCGGCGGTACAGGGCGGTGCTCACCTCGGGAACCCTAGTCGCCCCGGATGACATCCGCGTCCCCCTCCCACAGCCCCTCCCACAGTCCCTCACCCCGGCCCCGGCGGGCGCGGGACGAGCCCGGTGGCAGACTGGCGCGGACGAGGGAGGCAGATGTTCGCACGCCGCAGACACGACACCACCGAGCCGCCCCCCGGCGGGTCCGAGAGCGCTGCACCCATCCGGCTCGAGGCGACCGGGGTCGGCAAGCACATCGACGGAAACGTGCTCCTGTCCCCCATCGACCTCGCGGTCTCCTCGGGCGAGTGCGTCGTGGTCCGGGGTGAGAACGGCAGCGGCAAGACGACCCTCCTGCGCATCCTGGCAGGCACGCTCGAGGCGTCCGAGGGCAGCGCGACCCTCGACGGCGGCTCCATCGACGAACGCCACCCGGGCACCCGCGCCCGGGTGGCCGCGCTGATCGGCTACCCCACGGCATACCGCGACCTCACCGTGGTCGACCACCTCGTCCTGATCGACTCCACGTGGGGTGGCGCGATCGGCACCGCGGACGAGCGGGCCGACGACCTGCTCGTCAGCCTCGAGATCGACCACCTCTCCGAGCGGTTCCCGCACGAGCTGTCGTCGGGGCAGCAGCACCTCTTCCACCTCGCGCTGGTGCTGTTCCGCCCTTCCCGGGTGCTGCTCCTCGACGAGCCCGAGCAGCGCCTCGACACCCACAAGCGCGGCCTGCTCACCGAGAGCCTGGTGGCTCGCAAGGCGGCTGGTGACGCGCTCGTCGTGGCCTGCCACGACCCCGAGATGACGGCGGCGATCGCCGACCGCGTCATCGACGTGGTCGCCCCGTGAGCTCGACGCCGACCCAGGAGGCCGGGCCCACGAGCGACCGCGAGCGCCTCGACCAGGCGCGCCGGGTGATCCGCGGCGGCTTGCCCGAGGAGGGCAACGGCAACGTCGTGTATGCCGCGTACGTCGCCGTGATCGCCGCCCTCACCTACGGGGTTCCGGCGTCGCGGGCGTTCTTCATGTTCGTCGACCCGGCCTGGATCTCGCGGCACCTGACCGGGGCCCAGGGCGTGCTGGTCGTGGGCGTCCTCGTCGCCGCCGTGTGGCTGGTCGGGCACCGGCTGGGATCGCTCCGCGGACCGGTGGTGCCGGACCTGCCCTACCTCGACCACGTCGCCGTCAGCTCGCTCGACCGCGCCGTGGTGCTGCGTCGCTGGTGGCGGCTGAGCCTGCTCGGCTGCCTCATCGGCGGCCTGCTCACCGGCGCGGTCGTCGGCACCGGCATGGTCGTCGCGGACGTGTCCTCGCCGTGGGCGCTGCTGCCGTCGAGCCTGGGTGGCCTGGTGGCCGGGCTCGGGTTCGCCGGGTCGTGGCTGTGGGGCCAGGTGCGGTCGTGGCCGACCGGACCACGCGGTGCCTCGACGGTGCTGCGGGGCGCCCGGTCGTTGCGGGCGCTGCACCACGTCGGTCTGCGGACCCAGTCGTCGCGGGCGGTGACGATGGGTGGTGCGGTCCTGGCCGGCGACCTGCGCGCGGCCCGGCTCGACGTCGCCTCCCCGTCGACGCGCCTGCGGCGGACCAGGCTCCGGGCCCGCGGGCCGGTCGCGGTGCTGGCCGGCCGCGACCTGTTGGGGCTCCGGCGCGCGCCCGGCGCCCTGGTCGTCGGCCTCGTCCTCGTCGCCGCAGGCTGCTGGTCTCTCGCCCACGCGACCATCCCCGGCGTGCCGAACATCGTCGCGTTCGTCGGCACGGTCTCGTGCTACCTGGGCTACGGGGCCTGGTCCGAAGGGCTGCGGCTGCAGGGTGACAACGCCGGCACGCCGCCGCTGATCGGGCTCGCGTACGGCAGGGAGGCGTTGGCCCACCTGGTGACGCCCTCGGTGCTCTACTCGGCGGTCGCGCTCCTGACCGGGGGCGCCGTCGTCCTCACGACGCCGGGGGCCGGCTTCGCCGCCGTGGTCTGGCCGCTGGCGATGGTGGCGCTCGTGGCCGGGGGCCACCTCATGGCGGCGTTCCGGGGACTACCGCCGGTCAGCCTGTTCTCACCGGGGTCGGCCGTGGTGTCGGTGGCGTTCTGGTACTCCCGGCCGCTGCTGCTCACCATCATCGGCGGCGTCGCCGCGACCGCGCTGCTGACGAGGTCAACCGCCTCGAACGCCCTCATGGTCCTGGTGCTCGCCTCGTATGCCGCCGTCGCGTTCGGGCGGCGCCGGGTCAGGCTGCTCGACGAGGGCCACCGCACCTGACGCGCGTCCGGCACAAAAGGGACACCCCGCGTACCTGGAAGAGCTCTCCTACCCTTGCTGCATTCCTGCCCTGGGGGAGTTCGGAGAGGTACCACCACACGGGGTGCCTGCGGCCAGTGTAGACGGGCCCCCGCCGCTGCAGCCAATTCCCTCCCGGAGCGGCCGGCCACCCCTCGGCCACCCCCTTCCACGTCCCCCGGGACCTCTCGAAGTGTCCACGGGTCGAACACCTGCCGCCCGTCCTGCACCGCCGCCGACGGACGGCCGGCAGCCCTCATGCTTCGGTGCGCACCGTCCCTGACCTGCGGCTTCGACACCCCAACGCCCGTCAACACACGTCAGTCGACGTTGGCTTGCTCAAACGAGCACAGAACTTGCCAATTGTGGGCTGGCGGCAGCAGTGGTGGGATGCGTCCAGTCACCAGCGCCCGCGACCGCGGGAGGTCCGGTGGGGGTGTCGGTCCGAGCGAGAGATCAGAGGTTGACCAATGAGTGACACCGTGACGGGGACGGCGGCCGAGGAGTCGCACCACTCCCTCGACGCAGAGCAGGTGGGCTACAAGCAGTCCCTCGGGCGGCGGCACGTGCAGATGATCGCCATCGGTGGCGCCATCGGCACCGGGCTGTTCCTGGGATCGGCCTCCCGGCTGCACAGCACCGGGCCGGCCCTGCTGCTGAGCTACGCCTTCGTCGGCGTCATCGCCTACTTCCTCATGCGCGCCCTCGGCGAGCTCGTGCTGCACCGCGCCACCTCCGGCGCGTTCGTCTCCTACATGCGTGAGTTCTTCGGCGAGAAGGCCGCGTACATCACGGGCTGGATGTACTGGCTCAACTGGGCCCTCACCGGCATTGCCGAGCTCTCCGCCGTGGGGCTCTACGTCCAGCACTGGTGGCCCACGATGCCGACCTGGGCGACCGTGCTCATCGCGCTGGCCGTCGTGCTGGTCGTCAACCTGCTGTCGGCCCGTGCCTTCGGTGAGTTCGAGTTCTGGGCCGCCGTCGCGAAGGTCGGCGCGATCATCATCTTCCTCATCGTGGGGATCGTCGTCGTGGGGCTGCGCCTCGACATCGGCGGGCACAAGGCCGGTGTGAGCAACCTGTGGGGCAACCCCGGCGGCTTCTGGCCGGCGAGTGGCGACTTCGCTTGGTACGGACCGATTCTCGTGATGTCGGGTGTCGTCTTCGCGTATGCCGCGATCGAGATGGTCGGCGTCGCAGCCGGCGAGATGGCGAACCCGAAGGTCGAGGTGCCCAAGGCGGTCAACGCCGTCATCTTCCGGATCGCGGTCTTCTACTGCGGCTCGATCTTCCTGCTCGTCTCGATGCTGCCGACGAGCGACTTCAAGGCCGGCATCAGCCCGTTCGTCACGATCTTCGGGCGGATGGGCCTCGACTGGATGGGCGACCTGATCCAGGTCGTGCTCATCGTGGCGGCCATGTCGAGCCTCAACTCCGGTCTCAACTCGACGGGCCGGGTGCTGCGAAGCCTCGGCATGGCCAAGCAGGCGCCCGGCTTCACCCTGAGGATGAGCGGGTCCGGCGTCCCCTGGGCCGGCATCGTCTTCACCTCCGTCGTCTACGTCTTCGGCGCGGTGCTGAACGCCCTGACCCCGGACGCCTTCGAGATCGCCCTCGAGGCCGCAGCAATCGGTGTGCTCTTCACCTGGGGCACGATCTTCCTGTGCCAGCTGAGACTTCGGCAGCTCACCGACCGAGGGGTCATCCCCCCGAGCGCCTTTCAGGCCCCGGGGTCGCCGTGGACCAGCTACATCGGACTCGCCTTCCTCGCGATGGTGGTGGTCGGCATGGCCGCCTCCGGGTGGAAGTCGTCGCCGTACTTCTGGCACAAGACCGACTTCGTCGTCGTCATCATCGGGATCCCCGTCATCTTCGCGATCCTGGAGATCGGCTGGCGGGTGGTGCGACCGAAGGTCGTCGCGAACACCGGTGACCGCCTCAGGGCGGTCTGGGCGGACGACGGACCGACCTACGGGCCCCGCGTGGCGGCCAACCCCGACGCGATCGACGGAGGGCAGGCCTGATGTCCCGCACCGTGGCTCGCGCCTTGTCCCACAAGGGTTCTGGAGGCCCCATGTCGATCGTCCGTCGCCGCTCCGCGGTCGCCGTCGCCGCCGCGTCCCTCGTCGTGGGCGTCCTGGTCGGGTGCTCGTCGACCCCGGCCGCCCCCACGACCGACAACGGAGCCAGCGGCACCGGGAAGCTCACCATCGGGATCGCGGACGACGAGCCGGGCGTGAGCGCGAAGTCCGGCAGCACGTACGCCGGCTTCGACATCGAGACGGCTCAGTACGTGGCCGGGAAGCTCGGCGTCCCGTCGGCCAACATCACGTGGAAACCGGTGGACCCGGCCGAACGCATCTCGGCCCTGCAGAGCGGCGCGGTCGACCTCGTGATCGCGACCTTCTCCATCACGGACGAGCGGAAGAAGGAGGTGTCGTTCGCCGGGCCTTACTTCGTGGCCCACCAGGACCTGCTCATCCGACGAAACGACGTGGCGATCACCGGGCCGGAGACGCTCGACGGCAGGATCCTGTGCGCTGCCTCGGGCACGACGTCGGCCGACTACGTCAAGGCGCACTATGCCGGCAAGATCACCTTGCGCCAGGTGCCCACCTTCTCCGAGTGCGTCCGCAACCTCGCCAACGGTGACGTCGACGCGGTCTCGACCGACGACCTCATCCTCGCCGGGTATGCCGCGGAGCCGGAGTACAAGGGCGTCCTCAAGGTCGTCGGCAAGGGCTTCACCGACGAGCGCTACGGCGTCGGCGTGAAACTGGGCGACACTGCCATGGTGGACAAGGTCAACGCGGCGCTGAAGGAGTACATCTCCTCCGGAGCATGGAAGACCGCCCTCGAGAAGACGGTGGGGCCGTCGGGCTACGACATCCCCAGCCCGCCGACCGTCGGAGGCTGATCTGGACGAGGGTGAGCTCGCGGAGCTCCTGGGCCAGCACCGGCCGTTCAGCCACCTCGGGGCGGCCGGTCTGGCCGAGCTCGCTGCCGCCGCCCGGGTCGTCGACTACGGCGGGGGCGACCTCGTCCTCGACGCCTTCATCGACCCCACGGTCGAGGTCTTCGTCGTCATCGAGGGCCGGGTGGACGTCTGGAACGACCCGGCCCGGCTCGCCGAGGTGCCGGACGAGGTCCTCGAGCCGGGTGGAGTCTTCGGCTTCTCCGCCATGCTGACCGAGCGATCGGTGGGGCCTCGGGCCGTGGCCTCGGGCCAGACCCGGATCGCGCGGATCCCGGGAGTCCTCGCGACCCCTGTCTTCACGTCGCGGCAGGGCGCGCGGTTCCTCGCCCAGAGCCTCGCGGCGCGGTCCAGGGGCGCGGCCTCGCCGTCGACCTCCGCGGACGTCGCCCTGCACGCGCAGCTCAACCGCGCTGAGACGGTCGACGACCTCGCGCGGCTCGCCCGCGGCATACCCTCCGTCCTCGGCGAGCTGCTCGCGGGCGGGTTCACGTCCGGACGGGTCATCGCCCTCTACGCGGCGATCATCGACACGACCGTGCGTCGGGCGATCCGGATCGTCTTCGCCGCGCACCCCGAGCTGGACCGCGACGCCTTCACCTGGCTATCGCTCGGCAGCAACGGGCGCCAGGAGGCGGTGCTCAGCTCCGACGTCGACTCGGCGGTGGCGTTCACCGACGACGTCCCGGTGGACCTGCTACCCGCCTATCGCGCCGCGTTCGGGGAGGTCCACGACGTGCTGGCCCGTGGTGGCCTGAGCCGCGACTGGAACGGCGCGACCGCTTCGCGCGAGCCGTTCGCCCGGACCAACACCGAGTGGCGCGCCGCAGCCCTGCGGTGGATGGCGTCGCCCGAGCTCAACCAGGGCGCGATCATGGCCTCGCTCCTCGTCGACGGGCGTCCTATCGAGGGCGACCCGGGGCTCCCCGCCGCGCTGCAGGTGTTCACCGAGCTGCGTCGGCACCCCGGGACCATGCGGTTGCTGTTGGAGGAGTCGCTCGCCCACCGGGCCAGGCTGCGGACGACCCGCGACGCGTTGCGGCGTCGGCCGGCCGACATCGACGTCAAGGAGCATGCCCTGCTCCCGGTGGTGAACCTCGCCCGGTGGGCCGCCCTGAGCGCCGGGTCGCAGGCGCTCGGCACCCGCGACCGGCTGGTGGCGGCGGCCGGGTCGACCATGCTCCCCGATGACCGCGCCGCCACGCTCGTCGACGTGTTCGACACGCTCCAACGGCTCCGGCTGCGCTACCAGCTGATGCAGCACCAAGCCGGTCAGCCACCGTCCGACACCTTCTCGGAGGAGCTGATGTCCCCCCTGGACCGCAGCGTGGTCGCGCAGGCGGTCCGGGAGATCGCCTCGGTCCAGAAGCGGATGACCCGGCTGTCGGTGTACCTCCCGACGGCCGAATGGTCGCGACCGGCGCCATGACGGCACCCACGGCGGTCCGCCGCGTGGTGATCGGCGACGTCGGGGGCCACGCCACCGCCCTCTTCGCCGAGCTCGTCCGGCTCGGGGCGGATCCCGGGACCGGTCGACTGCCGGCCGACCTGCAGGTCGTCCAGCTGGGCGACCTCGTCCACCGTGGGCCGGACTCGGAGCAGGTCGTCGCGCTGGTGGACGGCTACCTCACCCACCAACCTGACCAGTGGACCCAGCTGGTGGGCAACCACGAGATGCAGTACCTGCGGCAGCCCGTCTTCGAGTGGCCGGAACGCCTCCACGCGCACGCGATCGAGACGATGCGCCGGTGGTGGGGCTCTGGCCAGCTCGCGATGGCCGCCACCGTCAAGTCGGCCGGCGAGGTCCACCTCGTGACCCATGCCGGGGTGACGGCCGAGTTCTGGGAGACCGTGCTGGGCTCGCCTCGGACGGCGGCGGATGCGGCGGAGGTGCTGAACTCCCTTGCGGCGCAAGGCTCGGACGACGTGTTCCGTGCGGGTGTCATGCTGCACGGAACAGCTGACGAAGGACCCGTGGGGCCGCTGTGGGCCTCGGCCGCCACCGAGCTGGTGCCGAGCTGGCTGCATCGACCACTGCCCTTCAGCCAGGTGCACGGACACTCCACCGTCTTCGACTGGGCGCGCGACCGGTTCCGGGCCGCTGAGCCGATCCGCGCGGTCACCTCGGTGGACCGCTCCGCGCGGCACGAGACCACGACGCTCGCCGGTGGGCGCATCATCGGCGTGGACCCCGGGCACGGCCGCGCACCGGTCCATCCGTGGCGCGGTTGGCCAGGCTGATCCGCTGATGCGGCTGGTTCGATGTAAACCCGCGGACACATCCCGGCGGGTTTACATCGAACGGACGCCCCGCCGGCGTCGTCACCGAGCTGACGGCCGTCCCTGGAGCCGTTTCGACCCGGTCATCCGGGAGCGATTTCAGTGGTGAGGTTCGGCTCAGGTAGCCTCCTCGGCGGAGGATTCGCATAGTGGCCTAGTGCGCACGCTTGGAAAGCGTGTTGAGTGAAAGCTCTCAGGGGTTCGAATCCCCTATCCTCCGCCACAACCCAGGTCCCGTGCTCGGGTGCTAGACGGGTCGACCACGCTCGACGAGGCCGACCCGTCAAGGACCGGCCTCGTCCGGAGGAGCCACACCGCATGGCCCGACAGATCAACTGGCGCGGCGTCCTGAGCCCCGACGGTCCCGGCGACGGCCGTCCGGACCACACCGCCTGGCGTCCCGGCTCGCCCCTGGTTCCGCCACGGTCGATCGTCGACGCCGTGCGCCTGATGCAGTTCGGCGCCGCGCTCGAGGTGCTCGAGGTCGTGCGCGGCTTTCTCACCCGCGGTCAGCTGCGCGACGCGATCCGGAACGAGGTCGCGGTGGGCAAGCTGCCGGCCACCGCCGACGACATCGAGGGCGTCCTGCGGTTCACGCTCAGCCTGACTACGGCGGTCGCCGTCGTCAGCTGCGTGATCTGGCTCGCGATGGCCAGGGCGACGGCCCGCGGGTCGCGCTGGGCTCGGATCATCGCCAGTGTGCTCTTCCCCGTGTCGCTCGGCCTCTTCGCCGGCGCGCTGCTGCCCACCGCAGGGACCTTCGCGCGCACCCTCGCCCTCGGTCTGTTGCTCGTCGGCGGGTGGGCGCTCGTCCGCTTGTGGCACCGCGACTCCAGCGCCTGGATCCGCTACCAGAGCAACCCCGAGGACTGACCGCCCGGCCCAGCGCCGCGCCTGAAGGGCGGCGCAACCAGCACCTCCTCGGTCTCCGGCTCTGGCGGGTCGCGGCGTGGTGGCCCACGATGGCGACATGGGCAACGGTGACTACCGCGCGGCATACCGGCAGAGCCTCGAGGACCCGGAAGCGTTCTGGGGCCGGGCCGCCGAGGCGATCGACTGGATCACTCCGCCACCGCGGGTGCTCGACGACGACCGGCCGCCGTTCTACCGATGGTTCACCGGCGGCACCCTCAACACCTGCTTCAACGCACTCGACCGGCACGTGGCCGCGGGGCGCGGCGACCAGCCGGCGCTGCACTACGACTCGCCGGTGACCGACACCCACCAGACCATCACGTATGCCGCGTTGCTCGACCGCGTCGCGACGTTCGCCGGGGCGCTGGCGTCACTGGGCGTCGAGAAGGGCGACCGAGTCGTCATCTACATGCCGATGGTGCCGGAGGCCGTCGTCGCGATGCTCGCCTGCGCCCGACTGGGGGCGGTCCACTCTGTGGTCTTCGGTGGGTTCGCGCCGGCCGAGCTCGCGGCCCGCGTCGAGGACGCCAAGCCAGTAGTCATCGTCGCGGCGAGCTGTGGCGTCGAGCCGACGCGGGTGGTCGAGTACAAGCCGCTGCTCGACGCCGCCCTCGACCGCAGCACGCACAAGCCGGAGTCGGTCATCGTCCTGCAGCGCGAGCAGGCTCGGGCCGCCGTCGGCGAGCGCGACACCGACTGGGAGGAGCTCGACTGGGACGAGCTGGTCGCCGACGCCGAGCCCGCCGACTGCGTCGAGGTCGGCGCCACCGACCCGCTCTACATCCTCTACACCTCAGGAACGACGGGCCGGCCGAAGGGGATCGTCCGCGACAACGGCGGGCACGCGGTCGCCCTGCGCTGGTCGATGGGCAACATCTACGGCATCGGGCCGGGCGACACCTGGTTCACCGCCAGCGACGTCGGCTGGGTGGTCGGGCACTCCTACATCGTCTACGCACCGCTGCTCACCGGCGCGACAACCGTTCTGTACGAAGGGAAACCGGTCGGCACCCCGGATGCGAGCGCGTTCTGGAAGGTGATCGCCGACCATGGTGTGAAGGCGATGTTCACCGCCCCCACGGCATACCGAGCCATCAAGCGAGATGACCCCGAAGGCGAGCTGATGAAGGGGCACGACCTGTCGTCGCTGGAGACGGTGTTCCTCGCCGGCGAGCGCCTCGACCCGGACACCTACGCGTGGGCGACCGAACGGCTCGGGGTGCCCGTGGTCGACAACTGGTGGCAGACCGAGACCGGCTGGCCGATCGCCGCGAACCTGCGGGGGCTCGAGCCGATGCCGATCAAGCCGGGGTCGCCGACCGTGCCGGTCCCGGGCTTCGACGTGCGCATCCTCGGGGAGGGTGGCCGGGAGCTCGGCGCGGGCGAGGAGGGTGCGATCTGCATCCGTCTGCCGCTGCCCCCCGGCACCCTGCCGACCCTGTGGGGCGACGACGACCGCTTCGTGTCCGGCTACCTGTCGGCGTTCGACGGCTACTACCTCACCGGCGACGGCGGCCTGGTCGACGAGGACGGCTACCTCTACGTGATGGGTCGCACCGACGACGTGCTCAACGTCGCGGGCCACCGGCTCTCGACCGGCTCGATCGAGGCGGCGCTGGCCGGGCACCCCGCCGTGGCCGAGTGCGCGGTGATCGGCGTCCACGACGACCTCAAGGGGCAGGTGCCGCGGGCGCTGGTGGTGCTCAAGGCCGGAGTCGACGGGGCGGCCGACGGGGAGCGCATCCGCACGGAGCTGAAGCAGCGGGTGCGCGACGAGGTCGGCGCGATCGCGTCGCTGCAGCGGGTCGACGTCGTCGCAGCCCTGCCCAAGACGAGGTCGGGCAAGATCCTGCGCAAGACGATGCGCGAGATGGCCGACGGGAAGGTGCCCACGGTGCCCGGCACGATCGAGGATGCCTCGGTCCTTGAGACCCTCGGCCCCGTGCTGTCCTCGCCCGCCTAGCCTGACGGGGTGCAGGGAGTCCTCAACGGTTTCACCACCATCGGCCTGGTCATCGCCGTGGGGGCCCTGCTGGCCCACCTCAGGATCGTCGACCTCGGCGCGCAGCAGGTGCTGTCGCGGCTCGCCTTCTTCGTCGCGAGCCCGGCCCTGATGGTGGTCACGCTGTCGCGGGCCGACGTCCACCAGGTGCTCTCCGCGAACCTCGGCGCCTCTGCGGCCGGCGTCGTCGTCGCCGGGGGCGTCTACGTGCTGCTGGCCCGCACCCTCTGGCACCGCTCGATGGGCGACACCACCATCGGCGCCCTCTCGTCGTCCTACGTCAACGCCGGCAACCTTGGGATCCCGGTCGCCAGCTACGTCCTGGGCGATGCGGCCTTCGTCGCGCCGACACTGCTCTTCCAGCTGCTCGTGTTCCAGCCCATCGCCCTGGGCTTCCTCGACGCCGACGCCCACGGCGGCCGGTCCTCCTGGTGGTGGCTGCTGACCAGGCCGTTCGTGAACCCCCTGACCGTCGGCTCCCTCATCGGACTCGGGCTGTCACTGACCGGGTGGACGCTGCCCACCATGGTCTCGGCGCCACTGGGCCTGCTCGGCGACATGGCCGTGCCGTCGATGCTCGTCGCCTACGGCATCGCGCTGCGACTGGGGCCCGGGCTCGGGCGCGCGGGCTCGGTCGCGGAGCTGGTCACGACGTCGTCGCTCAAGCTGTTCGTGCAACCGGCGGTCGCGTGGTTCGTGGCGTCGGTGGTGCTGGGAGTCGACGGCCACGCGCTCCTGGCGATCGTGGTCACCTCGGCGCTCCCGACCGCCCAGAACATCTTCGTGCACGCCACCCGCTACGACCGGGCGACCGTCCTGGCCCGCGACACCATCCTCATCACGACGATCGGCGCCGTGCCGGTGATCCTGCTGGTGGCCGCCCTCCTCGGCTGAGGGGTCACCAAGCCGGGGGCGGTCACCGCTGGTCCATCTGTGGCACTCGAGCCACCAATGGACGTCCGCACCGGTGATCGAGGTCGATCCGTGGCGTCCCCGTCATGGATCGACGCCTGCTAGCGGGAGCGGCGGGCGGTGCCGAAGATCGAGCGGGTGATCTCGCGACCGATGACCGTGCCGGCCGAGCGGACCATGGACCTGAAGGCGCTCGACTTCACGACCTGCTCGACGATGCCCGGCTCCTCCTTCGCCGGGCGAGGGGCGCGCGCCGGTGGCTCGGACTTCGGCGTCGGGGCGGGCGCCTGCTCGGGCGTGGGCGCCTGCTGGAGCCGGGCCTGGAGCTTCTCGTAGGCGGACTCGCGGTCGACCATCGCGGCATACTTCGACCCGATCGCGGACGCGGCGATGACCTGCTTGACGGTGGCCTCGTCGGACGGCGCCATCAGCGACTGCGGGGCGATCATTCGGGTCCACGCGACCGGCGTGGGGGCGCCCCGCTCGGAGAGCACGGTCACGACCGCCTCGCCGGTGCCGAGCGAGGTGAGCAGCGTGGCCAGGTCGTAGCCGCTGTGGGGGTAGGTCGAGACGGCCGCCTTGAGCGCCTTCGCGTCGTCGGGCGTGAAGGCGCGCAGGGCGTGCTGCACGCGGTTGCCGAGCTGGGCGAGGACGTCCGAGGGCACGTCCTTGGGCGACTGCGTCACGAAGAAGACACCGACCCCCTTCGACCGGATCAGCCGGACGGTCTGCTCGATCGCGTCCTGGAACGCCTTGCTCGCGTCGTTGAACAGCAGGTGCGCCTCGTCGAAGAAGAACACCAGCTTCGGCTTGTCGACGTCACCGACCTCGGGCAGGTCGTGGAAGAGGTCGGCCAGCATCCACATGAGGAAGGTGGAGAAGAGCGCGGGCCGGTCCTGCACGGCCGGCAGCTCGAGACACGTGACGAGCCCCTTGCCGTCGGCGGCGGTGCGCAGCAGGTCCTGCGTGTCGAACTCGGGCTCGCCGAAGAACGCCTCAGCGCCCTGGTCGGAGAACGCGATCAGCTCGCGCAGGATGACGCCGGCCGTGGCCGAGGACAGTCCGCCCAGCGACTTCAGGTCGGCCTTGCCCTCGTCGGAGTTGAGGAACGCGATGACCTCACGAAGGTCCTTGATGTCGAGGAGTGCGAGGCCGTTCTTGTCGGCGTAGTGGAAGACCAGGCCGAGGCTGGACTCTTGGGTCTCGTTGAGCCCCAACACCTTCGAGAGCAAGGTGGGCCCGAAGGACGTGATCGTGGCGCGGATCGGGATGCCGTTGCCGAGGCCGCCGAGCGACAGGAACTCGGTCGGGTATGCCGTGCCGACCCATTGCTGCCCCACGTCAGCCGCGCGGGCGGTGACCTTGTCGTTCGGCTGCCCTGCCGTCGCGAGACCGGAGAGGTCACCCTTGATGTCGGCGAGGAAGACGGGCACGCCCTGACCCGAGAGCTGCTCGGCCATGAGCTGCAACGTCTTCGTCTTGCCCGTGCCGGTCGCGCCCGCCACGAGGCCGTGTCGGTTGAGGGTCGACAGCGGGATGCGCACGGGCGCATCGGGATACGCCTTGCCGTCGATCACGGCGGCACCGAAGTGCAGGGCCCCACCTTCGAAGGAGTACCCGGCGCGGATCTCGGCGAGCTGGGCGTCGGACTTCGTCGAGCCTTCGGTGGCGTTCTCGGTCACGCTCGCGACTCTAGTGCGGGGTGCACCTACAGTGGCACGGTGATCTTCAAGAAAGTCGGAGACGGCCGCCCCTACCCGGAGCACGGCAAGTCGACCCCTCGCGACTGGGCTGACGTGCCTCCGCGCATGGTGCGGCTCGACGACCTCGTCACCACGAAGCGCACGCTCGACCTCGGTCACCTGCTCGCGGAGGACTCCACGTTCTACGGCGACCTGTTCGCCCACGTGGTCGAGTGGGAGGGGACGCTCTACCTCGAGGACGGTCTGCACCGCGCGCTACGTGCCGCGCTTCAGCAGCGACCTACCCTCCACGCACGCGTCCTCGTGCTTGACTGACCTCAGGCATGTCGGGGCCGCGCTGACGCGGGCGGAGGTGGGTGGATGAGTTACGTCGTCGAGTCGGGGTCGTCGCGAGCCCGCCGAGCGCGGCGCCGTCGCGCACTCATCACCCTCGGGGTGGTCGCGCTGATGCTGTTCTTCGCGTTCTGGTACGCCTACTCCTACTACCAGGACAGCAACAAGGCGAAGGCCGCGCCCGCGCCCACCTGCACCGCGACCTCCACCGTGAAGACCCCGGCCCAGGTCACCGTGAACGTCTACAACGCCACCGAGCGCACCGGCCTCGCCGCCAAGACGGCTGCCGACGTGCGCAAGCGTGGGTTCAAGATCTCCACGGTCAGCAACGACCCGTTGCAGCGGGACGTCAAGGGGGCCGCCGAGGTCCGCTACGGGCCGACCGGCGCGTCGTCGAGCAAGCTGGTGCTCGCCCTGGTGAAGGGTGCGAAGGCGGTCAAGGACAGCCGCACCGACTCGTCGGTCGACCTCGTCCTCGGGGCGAAGTTCACCGCCCTGACGCCCCCGCCGAAGAAGACGCCGTCGCCCACCACCTCCACCTGCTGAACTCCGCCCGCTGAACTCCGCCCGCTGAACTCCACCCGCTGAACTCCACCTGCTGACACGGGCGGACCGGAGGCCGACCACTCGGCGCGGCAGGTCGCCGCTGGGCCGACCCGGTCCGGACGACCGTGGACAGGCGTTGGAACCCCACCCACACTGAGGCGGTGGAACCGATGACAGCGGTGCGCGCCCAGGTGGCCGACTCCTGGGTCAGGTCCGCTGCCGCCGGGGTCGAGGCCGACCGCGTGGAGGCGCCGATCACGCTGCCGGCCGACGCGCTGCGCGACCACCGCGAGGCACACCCGTTGGCGCAGATCTTCCCCCTGCTCGACGACGTCCTCGGTCGGGCCGCCCGGGAGTGCGACGCGATCATGGCGGTGTCGGACGCCGCCGGGCAGCTCCTCTGGGTCTGCGGCACACCCGCCGTGCTGCGGCGGGCGGAGAGCATCGGCTTCGTTGAGGGGAGCAACTGGGACGAGCGGCTCGCCGGCACCAACGCCCCCGGCATGGCGCTCGCCCTCGACCAGTCGGTCAACATCATCGGAGCCGAGCACTTCCGCCGCTCCGTCCAGCGCTGGAGCTGCGCCGCGACCCCGATCCACGACCCGACCACCGCGTCCCTGCTCGGCGTCCTCGACATCACCGGGGGCGACCAGATCGTCGTCCCACAGACGATGGCGATGGTCCGGGCCGCGGCGCGGATGGCCGAGGCCGAGCTGGCCCGAGAGCTGCTCACCCGGGGCACGGACCAACCGCAGCAGTCCTCCTCGCAGCTCACCGCGGCGGTGCACGCCCTCGGTCGCGACGAGGCGCTGTTGACCGTTGACGACGGCCGTGGCCACCGGCGCACGGTGCGGCTCAGCCGCCGGCACAGCGAGATCCTGCTCCTGCTGGCGTCCGCACCCCGCGGCCTCTCGGGCGACGAGCTCGGCGTGCTGCTCTACGAGGAGGACGTGACGTCCTCGACGCTGCGGGCCGAGCTCAACCGGCTGCGGTCACTGCTCGGAGACGACCTGCTGGCGTCGCGGCCCTACCGGCTCGCGGCCGAGGTCACGGCGGACTGGCTGGCCGTGGAGGCGCACCTTGCGGCGGGAGCAGTCGGCGCGGCCCTGCGCACCTACCGCGGACCGCTGCTGCCGGCCTCGACCTCGCCGGGCGTCGCGCGGTTGCGGGGCAGCGTGGAGAGCCAGCTGCGGCGCGCCCTGCTCGCCAGCGGCGAACCCGACCTGATGTCCACCTGGACGAGGTCGGCGTGGGGCACCGACGACCACGAGATGTGGACCGCCCAGCTCGCCGCCCTGGGCACGGCCTCCCCGTTGCGACCGCTGGTCGTCGGCCAGATCGCGCGCCTCGACCGCGAGCTCGGCGCCTGACGCCTCCCCCCGAGTGAGCGGGTGCAACGTGGTCGCAACGTTGCGCTGCCTACCGTCACGGCAACCCGCACACGCGGGGCACCACCAAGGACGTTGGGAGAACAGCGATGACGGTCTACGCACCCCCCGGAACCGAGGGCTCGAAGGTCACGGTCGAGCCACGCTACGGGCACTTCATCGGCGGCAACTGGGTCGAGCCGAAGAAGGGCGAGTACTTCGAGAACATCTCTCCGGTGACGGGCCGGGCCTTCACCGAGGTGGGTCGCGGCACCGCCGAGGACATCGAGGCCGCCCTCGACGCGGCCCACGCCGCAGCGCCGGCCTGGGGCAGGACGTCGCTCGCCGAGCGCGCGCTCGTCCTCAACCGGATCGCCGACCGCCTGGAGGAGAACCTCGAGGCCCTGGCGATCGCCGAGACCTGGGACAACGGCAAGCCGGTCCGCGAGACCCTGGCAGCCGACCTGCCCCTCGCGATCGACCACTTCCGCTACTTCGGCGGCGTGCTGCGCGGCCAGGAGGGCAGCAGCTCGGAGATCGACGAGAACACCGTCGCGTACCACTTCCACGAGCCGCTCGGCGTGGTCGCGCAGATCATCCCGTGGAACTTCCCGATCCTGATGGCCACGTGGAAGCTCGCCCCCGCGCTGGCGGCCGGCAACGCCGTGGTCCTCAAGCCCGCCGAGCAGACCCCGTGGTCGATCCTCAAGGTGCTCGAGCTGATCGGTGACCTGATCCCGGCCGGTGTCCTCAACGTGGTCAACGGGTTCGGCGTCGAAGCCGGCAAGCCGCTGGCCAGCTCCAGCCGCGTCGCCAAGGTCGCCTTCACCGGTGAGACCACCACGGGCCGCCTGATCATGCAGTACGCCAGCCAGAACATCATCCCGGTGACCCTGGAGCTCGGCGGCAAGAGCCCGAACGTCTTCTTCGACGACGTGGCCGCGAGCAGCGACGCGTTCTACGACAAGGCCCTCGAGGGCTTCACGATGTTCGCGCTCAACCAGGGCGAGGTCTGCACCTGCCCATCGCGCGCCCTCGTGCAGCAGTCGATCTACAGCGACTTCGTCGGCGACGCGATCGAGCGCGTGGAGAAGGTCAAGCAGGGCAACCCGCTCGACACCGACACCATGATCGGTGCACAGGCCAGCAACGACCAGCTCGAGAAGATCCTGTCCTACCTCGACATCGGCCGCCAGGAGGGCGCCAAGGTCCTCACCGGAGGCGAGCGCAACGTGCTCGACGGCGACCTCGCCGAGGGCTACTACGTCACCCCGACGGTCTTCGAGGGCACGAACTCGATGCGGGTCTTCCAGGAGGAGATCTTCGGCCCGGTCGTCTCCCTCACGAGCTTCACCGACGAGGCCGACGCCCTTGCCATCGCCAACGACACGCTCTACGGCCTCGGCGCCGGCGTGTGGACCCGCGACGGTGCCCGTGCCTACCGGATGGGCCGTGGCATCAAGGCCGGTCGGGTCTGGACCAACTGCTACCACCAGTACCCGGCGCACGCCGCGTTCGGCGGCTACAAGCAGTCGGGCATCGGCCGCGAGAACCACAAGATGATGCTCGACCACTACCAGCAGACCAAGAACCTCCTAGTCTCCTACTCCCCCGACGCCCTCGGCTTCTTCTAGACCGTCGTGGACACGACCGAGCACAGCCGGGTCGACTTCACGGGTGAGGCGGCGGACCTGCTCCGCCGCCTCACCGTGAAGCACGGCCCGCTCATGTTCCACCAGTCCGGCGGCTGCTGTGACGGCAGCGCGCCGATGTGTTACCCCGCAGGCGAGTTCATCACCGGCGAGGCCGACGTCCACCTGGCCGACCTGGTCATCGACGGGCTGCTCGACCCGATCGGGTTCTGGATGTCGGTCTCCCAGTACGAGTACTGGAAGCACACCCACCTCACCGTCGACGTCGTCAAGGGCCGCGGTAGCGGCTTCTCGGTCGAGGCGCCGGAGGGGGTCCGGTTCCTGATCCGGTCCCGGCTGATGAGCGAGGGTGAGCTGCGCGCCTACGACCTGCTCTGACACCACCACGGACCGAGGTATGCCGCGTGGGCCGCTGGCCGCGCGGCATACCTCTGGTCGCGGGGCGGCGCCCGAACGGGGCGCGACGTAGGCTCGGCCCATGATCACGGTGGAGCTGTCGCGCAGCCTGAACCAGGGCGGCGTGCTGTGGGAACCCGCGCCGGGCGACCGGTTCACCATCGACCAGCCGAACGTGGTCGGCGAGGTCTTCTGGATCAGCCACCTGACGATCGACGTGCACACCTTCAAGGGCCAGCCGCTGCTCGGCTTCAACGGCACGACGGAATGGGCGCTCGACTCGGTGACGCTCGACACCGCGCTCTGGATGCCGCGCGAGGACCAGCTGCGCGACCTGATCGGCGAGCGACTGGTGTCGCTGAGCCGCGAGGAGGAGCAGTGGCTGGTGACGGTGGAGACCGAGGAGGGGCGCGAGACCTACACGGATCCTGACCCCGAGTGCGCCTACGCGCTGGCCCTCCTCAGCCTCACCTGACGACGACTGGCCGGCGGCCTAGTGGGACGTCGCCATGGTCCCCTTGTGGTGCGAGCGGGTCACCTGGAGGTCGGCGACGCCGACCACGAGGACGACGGCGCCGACGATCCAGGCGGTCCACCCCATCGGCCGGGTGCCGCTGAACCCCATGACCCAGGGAGCCGCGATCATGGCGGCGCCCAGGAGTGCCGTGAGTCCCTCGATGGACATCATGTCCGGCCTGAACAGCTCGATCAGAGCCAGGACGGCGGTGGCGGCACCCAGCACGACCATGGTCATGGTCGCCCGGTCAGTCGTGGTGGTCCACCACGGTGAGAGGGCTGCGTAGGCGCCGGCGATCAGAGCAATGAGATCCTGTGGATGGTTCCATCGCTTCATGGTGGTCACAACCACCTTTCCTTGAAGGCGGTCCGTCGATCCGAGGCGGGCCGAACACCTTGATTCTCCTCCCGCCCAAGGGATTTGGCTATCAGCCGCAGCATCGGGTCCGCTTCGCGTTTCAGGCGGCGACGTCTCGGCGGCGGCCGACGACGAGGACGGCGAGGGTCGCGACGACGGCGTACCCAGCCACGGTCGCCAGGCCCCGGCCACCACTGACGGCGGACTGCACCCCGGGCGGCAGCGGACCGACCTGGGCCGGCAGGACCGAGCTGATCAGCGACCCGGAGGTCACTCCGGGGAGCACGTCGCGCAGTGGCTGCAGGGCCGTGAGCGAGGTGCGCGCCACGGCGGAGACGAGGTTCTCGATGCCGAGGATCCACACCACGCCGAGGCCGATGGGTAGTGCGACCGAACGCAGCAGCACCGCGAAGACGGCTCCCAGGGAGGCCCACATGGCCATCACGAGCCAGCCTGACCCGAGGCCGGCAGCGAGGTCGGCGACCGACGGCCAGACGACGGCCTGGTCCTCGACCTGCGCGATCGCGAAGGAACTGGCGGCACAGGTGACGAACAGCGTCAGCACCCCGCCGCCGACCGCCATGACGAGGGCGACCAGCTGCCCACCGAAGACGGACGTGCGACGCGGCCCCTGCGTGAGCACGGTCTTCAGCGTGCCGCCGGTGAACTCCGTGCCGGCGACCAGTGCGCCGAGGACCAGGGCGAGCGCGCCGGTGAAGACCGGGAAGGCCCCGGTCGTGTTGGTGACCACCTGGTCGGGCAGGGTGCTGGCGAGCAGCTGGGCGCCGGTCTGGCCGTCGGTCATGGCGCCCCCCGAGCCGTTCTTGAAGGACAGGTAGGGGATCACGAAGCCGAACACCTGGTTGAGCGTGACGGCAGCGGCGAGCAGGACCCAGGTCGCGGGTCGCCGGGCGAGCTTGGCCAGCTCGGCGCGGGTGACGTTGACGAGGTCAGACATGGCTGGGCTCCCTGTCGGGGTGGGTGGAGTGGTCGGGCTGGTGGGTGGTCAGGTCGAAGAAGACGTCCTCGAGCTCGCGCTCGCGCCGGCGCACGCCAGTGACGGCGACGCCCGCGTGGACCAGCGCCCGGGTGATCTCGGCGGTGTGACGCGGGCCCACCGTCACGAGGAGCCGCCCATCCTCGACGCGCACCGAGTCGACGAACGACAGCGCGCGCAGGGTGGCGAGGGCGGTGTCGGAGGGGGTCGCGACGAGCTCGAGCTCGGTGTCACCACGCAGCTGTTCGACCGTGCCCTCGCGCACGATCCGGCCGCGGTCGATCACCGCGACCCGCTCACAGATCTGCTGCACCTCGCCCATCAGGTGGCTCGACAGGATGACGGTCCTGCCCTGCCGCCCGAGGTCGACGATGAGCTCGCGCATGTCCCGCATCCCTTGCGGGTCGAGGCCGTTCGTGGGCTCGTCGAGGATGACCAGCTCCGGGTCCTTGAGCAGGGCGGCAGCGACACCGAGGCGCTGCTTCATCCCGAGCGAGTAGGAACCGAACTTGTCCCCCGCGCGGTCCGCCAAGCCGACCGCCTCCAAGGCGGGGGCGACGCTGGAAGCCGGCACACCGGCATACCGGGCCATCGTCTGGAGGTTGGTGCGGCCGGTGAGGTAGGGGTAGAAGCCGGGCCCCTCGATGAGGGATCCGATGCGGCGCAACGACTTCGGGTCGCCGGGTCGCCCACCGAGCACCGTGACGTCGCCGCTGCCGGGCCGGATCAGCCCGAGCAGCATCCGCAACGTCGTGGTCTTGCCGGCTCCGTTCGGACCGAGGAAGCCGAACACCTCCCCCCGGTGGACGGTCAGGCTGAGCCTGTCCACCGCGGTGAGCTGGCCGTACTTCTTGGTCAGGTCGTGGATCTCCACGACCGCTTCGGAACGAGTCCCGGACCGGGTCATGACGACCCCATCCGCTTGAGCGTGGCGAGCCGGCGCTCGTACTCCTGCTCGTCGATCTCACCGGCCGCGTAACGCTCGGCCAGCTTGGCCTCGCCTGCACGGGTGCCGGCGTAGCCCTGCACCTGGCGCCAGCGACGGATCCCGAAGAAGCGGAAGGTGGCGAAGATGCCGATGATGAACAGCAGCCACAGGAAGGGGAAGATCGGCCACCACGGGCCGGGGCCGTTCCAGGAGGGGTCGTGGGCGGCGAGGGTGCTCGCGGTGGCGATGACGGTGGTCATGGTGACTCCTTGGTCGGATTGAGCTGACTCCTCAATCCTTCGTCGGGAGAATGCTTTCCGAATCCCACCCGGGGCGACACCTCGCCTGCTCCCCCGGGCGTACGCCACCGACGCCTGCTACTCCTGCGACCACCCGGGGCGCACCAGGCCGGACTCGTAGGCGAGCACCACGAGCTGGGCGCGGTCACGGACGTGCAGCTTGATCATCGACCGGCTGACGTGGGTCTTGGCGGTCGCCGGGCTGAGGAAGAGCCGCTGGGCGATCTCGTCGTTGTTGAGGCCCGCGCCCACGAGCGCGACGACCTCGCGTTCGCGGTCGGTCAGCTCGCCCAACCGGTCCGCGGCCGGGGCGGCGTTGGGGCGGCTGCGGGTGGCGAACTCGCCGATCAGCCGTCGGGTGACGCCGGGAGACAGCAGTGCGTCGCCGGCCGACACGGCACGGACGCCCCGCAGCAGCTCGGCCGGCTCGGTGTCCTTGACGAGGAACCCACTGGCCCCGATCCGCACCGCCTCGAAGACGTACTCGTCGAGGTCGAACGTCGTGAGCATGACGACGCGGGTGCCCGAGAGCCGCTCGTCGGCGGCGATCTGCCGGGTGGCCTCGAGCCCGTCCGTGCCGGGCATCCGGATGTCCATCAGCACGACGTCGGGCCCGGTCTGCCTGACCAGCGCGACCGCCTCGGCACCGTCGGCCGCCTCACCCACGACCTCGATGTCGTCCTCGGCGTCGAGCAAGGCCCGGAGCCCCGCCCGGAGCAAGGCCTGGTCGTCGGCCAGCACCACCCGGATCACCGCTGACCGCCCGTCGGGAGGTCGCCCTCGACCCGGAGGCCACCATCGGGCGCGGCCTCGACCCGCAGCTCGCCGCCGAGCGCTCGCGCGCGCTCCTGCATGCCGCTGATCCCGTTGCCCTGCACCAGGTTCGGCAGCCTGGCTGCGCCGTCGCCGTTGTCCTCGATCGTCAGGGAGAGCACCTCGTCACCGTAGTGGAGGGTCACCGCGGCCCGGGTCGCGTGCGCGTGCCGGACGATGTTGGTGATCGCCTCCTGCACGATCCGGTATGCCGCGAGCTCCACTGCCGCCGGCAGGGCGCGGGCCTGCCCGGTCACCGTCTTGGTGACCGCCAGCCCCGCGTGCCCGCTGCGCTCGACGATGTCGTCGAGGCCGGCCAGGTTGGCGACCGGCGAGCGGGGCGCCGGTGCCCCGTCGAGGCGCAGGACGTCGATGAGCGACCGGAGCTCGGAGAGCGCCTCCTTGCTCGCGTCCCTGATGGCGACGAGCGCGGGCTCGACCTGCTCGGGCCGTCGGTCGGCCAGGTGGAGGGCGACCCCGGCCTGCACGTTGATCAGTGACATGTGGTGGGCCACGACGTCGTGTAGCTCCTGCGCGATGCGCAGGCGCTCCTCCCCGGCCTGGCGCAGCCTCGTCTCGCGGGCTGCCTGCCGGTAGGTGGCGGCCCGATCCCTCCAGCTGCGCCCGACCTCGGCGACGGCCAGCACGACCAGGGTCCAGGCCAGCAGCCCGCCCATGGCCTGCCACGACCAAGGAGCCGAGTCGAAGGCGAGACGACCGGCAGCATCACCGGCCAGGACGACAGCCGCGCCCAGCCAGGCGGCCACGCGGTGGCCACGCACGACCGTCGCGAACAGGACGATCGCCAACCCGAGGAACACCGGCCCGTAGGCGTAGCCACGGGCGAGGTAGCTGCTGGCGGCGAGGGAGGTCGCCCCCATGGCCCACAACGGAAACCGCCGAAGCACCGTGATCGCCACCGGCGCCACCAGGAGCAGGACGACGGCGAGGGCATCGAGCGCGCGGCGGTCGGGCTGGCCGTGTGAGGCACCGAAGCTGCCACCGACCTGGATCACGGCCACGACGAAGGCCAGGACGTAGCGCGCAGCAGGGTGCGTCCGACCGGCTCCGGCCCGCGGACCTCGCATCCACGGGGGGCCCCAGGCCAGGTCGTCGGGCTCACGCATGCCTGCCAGCGTAGGCAACGCGGCCAGGGTGTGGCGTCCCACGACGGTGGCACCGCGGCATACTCCCGCGGGCGTATGCCGCGCCGGGGCGTCTCCGCAACCTGGGCGCCCTCGGGGGCGCTCAGGTTGCAGGACCGGACTGCGCCCCCGAGCCATGGCGGACGGCGACCATCTGCGGGACGCTTGGGTTCGGGCCGCGCGCTCGGCGACGGCGCCTCGTGAGGAGTTCCCATGACCTCGACCGTCAGCCCCCTTGAGCCGCAGGGCGAGACCGGCGACCAGCCGGCCCCCAAGTGGCGGCTGCCGCGATCGCCGTTCCCGCCGATCGCTGACTACGCGTTCCTCTCGGACTGCCAGGTGACGGCGCTCGTCGCACCGAGCGGCAACGTGGAGTGGATGTGCCTGCCCCGCATGGACTCGCCCAGCGTGTTCGGCTCCATCCTCGACCGCGACGCCGGGGGCTTCCGACTCGGCCCGGCCGACATGATGGTGCCCACCGCGCGGCGCTACCTCCCGGGAACGCTGATCCTCGAGACCTCGTGGGGCACGCCCACCGGCTGGGTCATCGTCCGCGACGCCCTGCTGATGGGGCCGTGGCACCACGAGACCGAGCGCGCCTACCGCTACCGGCGGACGCCGACCGACTACGACGCCGAGCACGTGCTGCTGCGGACCATCCGCTGCGTCAACGGCGAGGTGCAGCTGGTGATGAACTGCACGCCCGTCTTCGACTACGGGCGGATCCAGCCGACCTGGTCGTACACCGCCGAGGGCTACCACTCGGCGGTGGCGCAGGCCGACGGCGAGGACGACGACAAGGTGTGGCTGACCACCGACCTCCGGCTGGGGTTCGAGGGACCGCAGGCCGCCATCCGCACCCTCGTCAAGGAGGGCGACACCCACTTCGTCGCGCTGTCGTGGAGCGACCACGAGGCGCCGCAGAGCTACGAGGAGGCCTACCGGCGGCAGGTCTGGACCGCCCACCACTGGCAGCACTGGCTGGCGCGCGGCAACTTCCCCGACCACCCGTGGCGCACCCACCTCGAACGAAGTGCGTTGACCCTCAAGGGCCTGACCTACGCCCCCACGGGCGCCATCGTGGCCGCGTCGACCACCTCACTCCCGGAAACGCCCAAGGGCGAACGGAACTGGGACTACCGCTACACGTGGGTGCGCGACTCGACGTTGGCACTGTGGGCGCTGGACACGCTCGGCTTCGACTGGGAGGCCAGCGACTTCTTCTGGTTCATCGCCGACCTGGCCGAGTCGTCGGACGACCTGCAGATCATGTACGGCATCGACGGCGCCACGGACCTGACCGAGTCGTTCCTCGAACACCTCACGGGCTACGACGGAGCCCGACCGGTGCGAATCGGCAACGGGGCCTTCGACCAGAAGCAGCTCGACGTCTGGGGCGCGATCCTCGACTCGGTGTGGATCCACACCAAGTCGCGCGACACCCTCGACGAGCGGCTGTGGCCGATCCTCACCGGGTTCGTCGAGTCGGCCATCAAGCACTGGGTCGACCCCGACCGCGGCATCTGGGAGGTGCGCGGGGAGCCCAGGCACTTCACCTCGTCGAAGGTGATGTGCTGGGTCGCCGCCGACCGCGGGGCCAAGCTGGCCCGGGTCCGTGAGGACGACGAGCTCGCCCAGCGCTGGCAGACCGCTGCCGACGAGATGCACGCGGAGATCTGCGAGCGGGGCACCGACGAGCGAGGGGTGTTCACCCAGCACTACGAGACGGATGCGCTGGACGCCTCCAACCTGTTGCTGGCGCTTGTTGGCTTCCTGCCCCCGGACGACCCGCGCCTGCACGCCACCGTGCTGGCCATCGCCGACGAGCTGACCGACGACGGCCTGGTCCTGCGCTACCGCGTGGAGGAGACCGACGACGGGCTGGCCGGCGAGGAGGGCACCTTCACCATCTGCTCGTTCTGGCTGGTGTCCTGCCTGGCCATCGTCGGCGAGATGGAGCGGGCTCGGCACCTGTGCGAGCGACTGCTCAACCTGGCCACCCCGCTCGGCCTCTACGCCGAGGAGATCGACGCCAAGAGTGGTCGGCACCTCGGCAACTTCCCCCAGGCGTTCACCCACCTCGGGCTGATCAACGCGGTGCTCAAAGTCATCTCCGCGGAGGACGACGAGTGAAGCGCAGGGTCCGCACCTCGAACGGGCCCAGCTCGACGTCGACGACCGCGGGGCCCCGTCCCCTCGTCGCCTCCTCGCCAGGCGACGGCTGGCCCAGGGGCTCCTCGAGGAGGGTGACCGCGGACGCCGACTCCACGTCGGTGTCGACGTGGAGGGTGCCCGACGCCCGGCCACCCAGCACCTCGTGCACCCTGACCACGAGGTCACCCGAGCGGTCGGCGGCGAGCTTGACGCTCGACAGGGCCACGCCGTCGCCCTCCACCCGCACGAGGGGCTCGAACCCGTGGGCGCCCAGCACCTCCCGCGCCGGGGTGTTGAGCCGGACGCCCTCCTGGGCGGCTCCCGCGACCCCGGTGCCGATGACGAGCCCGTAGCGGTGGGCGTGCGCCCCGTGGTCGGTGTCGGGGTCGGGGAACCTCGGCGCCCGCAGGAGCGAGAGCCGCACGGTCGTCCCCAGCGCACCGCCCTCGACCCAGTCACGCGTGACGTCGTAGCCGTAGGTGGAATCGTTGACGAGGGCGACCCCGAAGCCCGGCTCCTCGACGTGCACGAACCGGTGCATCGAGGTCTCGAAGCGGGCGACCTCCCAGCTGGTGTTGACGTGGGTCGGCCGGCGCTGGTGCCCGAACTGCGTCTCTGCGCTGGTGTGCTCGGCCCGCACGTCGAGCGGGAACGCCACCTTGAGGAACGTCTCGACCTCGTGCCAGTCGGTGACCTGCTCGACGTCGAGCGTCCGCGAACCCGGGGCCAGTGAAAAGACCTGCCGCACAGTCGATTTCGCTGAGATGGTGCGCTCGACGACGACCCGGGCCACGCCACGCTGGTCCACCGACGCGTCGAGGCTGTCGGCGTCGCGGAGGTCGCGGACCGTGTTGCGGTAGAAGCGGTCGACGTCCCAGGCGTCCCACTTGTTCGGCAGGTCGGGGTGCAGCTGCAGCAGACCGGCAGCGCGACCCGGGGCGATGGCGTCGCGCCCCGAGGCGAGGTCGACGGCCGACGTGACGAGACCCTGTGCGGACAGGGTCACCCGGACGACGTCGTTGTCGAGGACGAGGTCGGCACCGTTGCGGACGACCTCGACAGGACCCGCGCCGAGGTCCGCGCCGAGGTCAGCGCCGAGGTTCTTGCTCGCCACTCCCGCGCCGGACGGCACCCCAGCGCGTTCGGATGCCGCGCCGTTCAGTGCGATTCGCGTGGTCCCCTCACCGACGAGGGCGGCCAGGGAACGTGCCACGAGCGCCTCTGCCTCACGTTCCACCCGGGCGTACTGTTCCACCGCCTCGCGGTGCACCCACGCGATCGACGTGCCGGGGAGGATGTCGTGGAACTGGTGCAGCAGCACCTGCTTCCAGAGCGCGTCGAGCTCGTCGTGCGGGTATGCCGCGCCGGCCCGGACCGCGGCGGTGGTGGCCCACAGCTCTGCCTCGACGAGCAGGTGCTCGCACCGCCGATTGCCCGCCTTGGTCCGGTGCTGGGAGGTGAGGGTGGCGCGGTGCAGCTCGAGGTAGAGCTCACCGACCCACACCGGGGTGCCCGGCCGAGGCCGACCGTCCTCACCCACCAGCTCGGCACGCGTGCGGACGTAGAAGTCGTCGGGGTGCTCCCACCGCACCCGTGGGCTGCCTTCGAGGTCGGCGAGGCGCTCGGCGCGGCCGGTCATCTCGCGCGTCGTCCCGCCCCCGCCGTCACCCCAGCCCACCGGTGCGATCGAGCCCGACGCGATGCGGTGGTCGCGGAACTGCCGGTCCGCCAGGGCCAGCTCGGCTCCCGAGAGCTCGGAGTTGTAGGTGTCCATCGGCGGGAAGTGGGTGAGCACACGCGAGCCGTCGATGCCCTCCCAGAGGAAGGTGTGGTGGGGGAAGGTGTTGACCTGGTTCCACGAGATCTTCTGGGTGAAGAACCACTCGAAGCCGGCCCGGCGCACCAGCTGCGGCAGGGCCGGGGAGTAGCCGAAGCTGTCGGGGAGCCAGACGCCCTGCGACCGCACCCCGAGCTCCTCCTCGAAGAACCGCTGTCCGTAGAGGAACTGGCGCACCATCGACTCCCCGGACGGCATCACCGTGTCGCTCTCGACCCACATCCCGCCCAGGGGCAGGAAGCGCCGGGCCTGCACCGCCGCGACGACCCGTGACCACACCTCGGGCCGGTGCTCCTTGACCCAAGCGTACTGCTGGGCGCTCGACATGCCGTAGACGAAGTCCTCGGTCTCGTCGATGAGCGCAGCCATCGAGGCCGTCGTGCGGGCCACCTTGCGCACGGTCTCGCGCACCGGCCACAGCCAGGCCGAGTCGATGTGGGCGTGCCCGACCGCCGAGACCACGTGGGCCGAGGCGCCCGCTGGCCGGGCCAGGACCTCGCCCAGCGCGGCGCGTGCAGCGGTCGCCGTGCCGGAGACGTCGGCGAGGTCGAGCCGGTCGAGCGCGTCGTCCATCGCCTGGAGGATGCGGCTGCGCCGTTGTCCCGCAGGCAGCTCCGCCTGGAGCCCGAGCAACACGTCGAGGTCCAGGGCGAGGGCGTGGACCTCCTCGTCGAAGACGGCGAGGTCCATCCGCCTGGTGCTGTAGAGCAGGTCGGGTGATGCGGTGAGCAGGTCACCCTGGGTGGTCGGCTTGAACCGCACCGGCCCGAACACGACCGGGTTGGACGCCCCCTCCACGTAGAGCTCGACCCGCTCGCCCCCCTGGGCTGGAGCGGCCACGAGCGCCCAGTGGTTGCGAGGGTTCACGGCCTTCACCGGTGAGCCGTCAGGACGGTAGACGAGGCCCTCGCACTGGAACCCCGGCTCGGCCACGTCGAACCCGAGGTCGACGACCGCCTCCACCCGGCGACCGGCCCACTCGGCCGGCACCGCACCGGTCAGCCGGAACCACGTGGTGCCCCAGGCCGCACCCCATGGTGAGCCCACGGCATACGGCTCGTAGTCGAGGGCGAGGCCCTCGGACGGTGACACCGGTTCACCGGGGAGGGTGTGGGCCTCGACGGTGAACGGCACGGACACCGCGTGGACCGCGGGCCAGATGCGTTCGGTGAGGACGCGGGTGACGCGACCGGTCGTCAGGGTGGTGTCGTCGTGCATGGGTCCACCCTTGCGCGCCGACGGACGACGTGCGACCCAGGGTCACCCCGACCGCTCCAGCCCTGTTGGGAGCGAAACTTCCGGAAATCCGGAAGTTCCGCTCAGACCCGGAGCCGGAGGTATGCCGTGTGGCTGAGGTGAGGCCGCCAGTTCCGGACGGCGGGTGGGCTCAGCGCCCGCGGCGACCCGCCGAGAAGGCGGCGATGCCGCCGGAGCGGGCCTGACCCTGCGAGCCACCCTGCCGCGAACCGCCGCGAGACGACTGCGAGCGGGCGCCCTGCGAGCCACCCGAGCGCGGGGTCTCGGTGCGGTAGGACTCGGTGCTCGAGGACTGCGAACCACCGCGACGGCCACGAGCGCCACCACCCGACGCGCGGCCAGCGCCGCCGGAGGAGCGACCGGCGCCACCCTGCTGACGCGGCTGGCCGGAGCCGCCACGGCCACGCTGCGAGCGTCCGCCGTTGCCGTTGCCGTTGTTCGGCTGCGCGACCACCGGGGCCGGGGTGACCAGCTCGGCCACCGGGCCGGTCAGGTCGCCGATGGCGGGGTGTCCGGGGCTGACGTCGACGGCGGTGGGCTTGATGCCGGCCTGACGCATCAGGGTGCGGGTGTCGCCGCGCTCCTCGGGGGTGCTGACGGTGACGACGACGCCCTCGGCGCCGGCGCGGGCGGTGCGGCCCGAGCGGTGCAGGTAGGCCTTGTGCTCGGCCGGCGGGTCGACGTGGACGACGAGGGTGACGTCGTCGACGTGGATGCCGCGGGCCGCGATGTCGGTGGCCACGAGCACCCGGCTGTGGCCCTCGCTGAACGCAGCGAGGTTGCGCTGGCGGGCGGCCTGCGACAGGTTGCCGTGCAGGTCGACGGCCGGGATGCCCGATGCGGTGAGCTGCTTGGCCAGCTTCTTGGCGGCGTGCTTGGTGCGGGTGAAGGCAAGCGTGCGGCCTTGTCCTGCAACGAGTTCGCGCACGACGGCCGGCTTGTTGTCGCGGCTCACGTTGAACAGGTGGTGCGTCATTGCGGGAACGGGCGACGCGGCGCTGTCGACGCTGTGGGTCACCGGGTTGTGCAGGTAGCGCTTGACCAGCTGGTCGATCGCGTTGTCGAGCGTCGCGGAGAAGAGCAGCCGCTGGCCGTCCCGCGGGGTGGCGTCGAGGAGGCGCTTCACGGCGGGGAGGAAGCCGAGGTCGGCCATGTGGTCGGCCTCGTCGAGCACGGTGACCTCGATGTCGCCCAGGCGCACGTGGCCCTGGCCGATGAGGTCCTCGAGGCGACCAGGGGTCGCGATCACGATGTCGATCCCGCGGCGGAGCGCGGCCACCTGCGGGTTCTGGCCCACGCCACCGAAGATGGTCATGGTGCGCAGCTCGAGCGCGGCGGCCAGCGGGGTCACCGTCTCGGCGACCTGGATCGCCAGCTCACGGGTCGGGACCAGCACGAGGGCGCGCGGGGTGTGCGGCGCCCGACGGCGGCCGGACTTGGCCAGCGCGGAGACCATGGGCAGTGCGAAGGCCACCGTCTTGCCGCTGCCGGTGCGGCCACGGCCGAGGACGTCACGACCGGCGAGCGAGTCAGGGAGCGTCGCGGCCTGGATCGGGAACGGCAGGTCGATGCCGCGTTCCTTCAGGGCCGCGATGACGCGGGGATGGATGCCGAGGTCGGCAAAGGGCAGGGCGGTGTGGTGCGAAGACACGGAGAACTCTCATCAGCAGTAGGGAGTGGCCGAAGATGCTGGACCACTCACGAACCTGTGAGCTGACGGCGCCAACCAGTAGTTGGGGCGCGGAGCAGACGACCTGGCGTGCACGACGGTGCGCACGCAGTGGTTGCAACCCTATCGGGCCGGGCGTTCATTCCCGAATCGCCCGTTCGGCCGGACGGCGCTACGAGGCCTCCGGCGACCTCTTGGCGAGGCGAAGCCAGGTCTCGACGACGGTGTCGGGGTTGAGTGACATGGACTCGATGCCCTGGTCCATCAGCCAGTCCGCGAGGTCGGGGTGGTCCGAGGGTCCCTGCCCACAGATGCCGACGTACTTGCCGCGGGCCCGGCACGCCTCGATCGCCATGGTGAGCATCTTCTTCACGGCGGGGTCGCGTTCGTCGAAGCCACCGGCGACCAGGGCCGAGTCACGGTCAAGGCCCAGGGTGAGCTGGGTGAGGTCGTTCGACCCGATCGAGAACCCGTCGAAGTGGTCGAGGAACGCGTCGGCGTTGACGGCGTTGGAGGGGACCTCGCACATCATCACGACCTGCAGGTCGTTCTCGCCGCGCTTGAGGCCGTTCTGCCCCAACAGGTCGATGACGCCCTCGGCCTCCTTCAGGGTGCGGACGAACGGGATCATCACCTTGACGTTGGTCAGACCCATCTCGTCGCGCACCAGCCGCAGCGCCTCGCACTCCATCGCGAAGCACTCCGCGAAGTCCTCGGAGAGGTACCGGGCCGCACCGCGGTACCCGATCATCGGGTTCTCCTCGTCCGGCTCGTACCGCTCACCGCCGAGCATGTGGGCGTACTCGTTGGACTTGAAGTCGCTCATCCGCACGATCACCGGCTCGGGCGCGAACGCGGCCGCGAGCATCGAGACGCCCTCGGCGACCCGCTTGACGAAGTAGTCGCGCGGGCTGTCGTAGGCGCCGATCAGTGCCTCGATCTCCGCCTTGATGCCGGGCTCCTGGTCGTCGAGCTCGAGCAGCGCGCGCGGGTGGATGCCGATCTGGCGGTTGATGATGAACTCGAGCCGGGCGAGCCCGATCCCCTTGTGCGGCAACCGAGAGAACTCGAACGCCTGGTCGGGGGTGCCGACGTTCATCATGATCTTCACGTCGATGTCGGGCATGTCGTCCAGGGCGGTCTCAGTGACCGAGAACTTCTGGAGCCCGTCGTAGACCAGGCCGGTGTCGCCCTCGGCCGCGGAGACCGTGACCTCCTGCCCGTCGGACAAGGCGGTCGTCGCCGTGCCGGTGCCGACGACGGCGGGGATGCCGAGCTCGCGGGCGATGATCGCGGCGTGGCAGGTGCGGCCGCCGCGGTTGGTGACGATCGCGGAGGCCCGCTTCATCACCGGCTCCCAGTCCGGGTCGGTCATGTCGGCCACCAGCACCTCACCGGGCTGGAACTCGTGCATCGACTCGGCCGAGGTGAGAACTCGTACGGCTCCGGCGCCGATCTTCTGCCCGATCGCGCGCCCCTCGACCAGCACCTCGCCCCGCTCGTCCATCCGGAACCGCTGCAGTGTCGAGCCGGACTGCCGCGACTTCACCGTCTCCGGGCGCGCCTGCAGGATGTACAGCTGGCCGTCGACGCCGTCCTTGCCCCACTCGATGTCCATCGGGCGGCCGTAGTGCTCCTCGATCTTGAGCGCGTGCTGGGCCAGCTCGGTGACCTCGTCGTCGGTCAGGCTCAACCGGCCGCGCTCGACTTCCTCGACCGGCACGAAGTCGATCGAGCGACCCACCGCCGAGTCCTGCGTGTAGACCATCTTGGTGGCCTTGCCACCCACCCCGCGCTTGAGGATCGCCGGCCGCCCGGCCCGCAGAGCCGGCTTGTAGACGTAGAACTCGTCGGGGTTCACGGCCCCCTGCACGACCGCCTCACCCAGGCCGTAGCTGCTGGTGACGAACACCGCGTCGGGGAAACCGGACTCGGTGTCGATGGTGAACATCACACCGGACGACCCGATGTCGGAGCGCACCATCCGCTGCACCCCCGCCGACAACGCCACGACGTCGTGGTCGTAGCTGCTGTGCACCCGGTAGGCGATCGCCCGGTCGTTGTAGAGCGAGGCGAACACCTTCTTGATCGCCAGCAGGATGTTGTCGATCCCCAACACGTTCAGGAACGTCTCCTGCTGCCCCGCGAACGACGCGTCCGGCATGTCCTCCGCCGTGGCGCTGGAACGCACCGCCCAGCTCACCTCGCCGGGGGCGCCGGCCACGAGCTCCTCGTATGCCGCGCGGATGTCGGTCTCGAGGTCCGCCGGGAACGGCTGCCCCTCCACCAGGTCACGGATCTGCGCGCCGGCCTCCGCGAGCGACCGGGTGTCCTCGACATCCAGGCCCGCCAGCGTCGCGCTGATCCGGTCGGCCAGACCCTCGTGCGCCAGGAAACGGCGATACGCATCCGCCGTCGTGGCGAAGCCGTCCGGGACGCGCACCCCTGCCTTCGACAGGTGCTGCACCATCTCACCGAGGGAGGCGTTCTTGCCCCCCACCGACTCGACGTCGCCCAACCCGAGGTCCTTGAACCAGGAGATGTTGCCGCTCACGACGTTCCTTTCGACAGGCGGCCGAGCCGCGGGTGGTGACGCTGTCCTTCATGGTGGCACTCAGGCGAGGTTGCCCAGACTGCTGGTCTGCATGATGACCGCCGCCATCTCCTCCACCGACATCGAGGCCGAGTTGATCGAGGGGATCCGGTGCAGCCGGTAGAGCGCCTCGGCCCGGCGCAGCTCGTAGCTGCACTGGGCGAGACTGGCATACGTCGAGCCCGGCCGTCGCTCCCCCCTCACCTGGCTCAGCCGGGCGGGCGTGGACAGCAGGCCGAAGCACTTGGCGCCGAGCTCCCGGACCGGCCGCGGCAGCGCGTCGGAGTCGAAGTCCTCGGGGACGAGCGGGTAGTTGGCGACCTTGAGGCCGTGCTGGAGGGCGAGGTACATCGAGGTCGGCGTCTTGCCGCACCGCGAGGGCGCCACGAGGATCAGGTCGGCCTGGTCGAGGTTGCGCAGGCTGGCGCCGTCGTCGTGCTCCATCGCGAACTCGATCGCCTTCATGCGCAGGTCGTAGCGACGCGTGTCGCCGACTCCGTGGAGAGCGCCGACGCCGTGGGTCGCGTTGACGTGCAGCACCCGCTCGACGGTGTCGAGGTGCGAGCCGAAGAGGTCGATGAACGCACCCTTGGTGCGTTGCAGCTCCTTGCGGATCTCCTCGTCCGAGACGGTCGAGAAGACCAGCGCGGTCACCGAGTCGGTGGTGGCCGCGTCGAGCTCCTCGACCACTGCGCGGGCCTGCTCGACCGTGGTGATGAAGGGGATCTTGCGGCGCGCGAAGGTGAGGCTGGGGAACTGCGCCAGCATGAGGTTGCCCAGCGTCTCGGCCGAGATGCCTGTGCCGCCGGCGAGGAAGAACACCGGGGTGGGGGCGACCGTGTCAGCAGGCTCCGGGATCACGCCCCCCACCGTTCCATGTCGCCGCTCGGTTGCCCAGCCCGACAGGTTATCGGGCAGTTGGCCGACTTCCCACGGTGCCGGACCGCAGGTGGCGCCCGGAACCGGGCAATTGGCCGACTTCTGTGGGCCACCATGACGAAGGACCCGACAGATCACTGTCGGGTCCTTCTCGCTTTGGCGGTGGCGGTGGGATTTGAACCCACGGTGGGCTTTCACCCACACACGCTTTCGAGGCGTGCTCCTTAGGCCGCTCGGACACGCCACCGCGGAGCAGGTTACTAGAGCGGCCGACGGCGACGAAATCGCCCCGATCGCGCCTGCTGGACGGCTCCGAGGGGGTGCCGACGCGGCATACCTCGCTGCGCGCCAGGGGCGCGGTCGAGGCGGCTGGGGGAATGCGCGGGCGCCCACGGCACTTGTCATCGGAGATGACCTCCACCACCGAGACCACCGCTGGAGTGGGCCTGCGATCGGACCGCGGGCCCATCCTGTTGGCGCTGATGGTGTCGACCGGGCTCATCGCCATGGACGCGACCATCCTCGCCACTGCGGTGCCGTCGGTCGTGCGTGACCTCGGGGGCTTCGCGCAGTTCCCGTGGCTGTTCTCGGTCTACCTGCTGGCGCAGGCCGTCTCGGTGCCCATCTACGCCAAGCTCGCCGACATCGTGGGGCGCAAGCCGCTCATGCTGTTCGGGATCGGGCTCTTCCTCGCGGGATCGGTCCTGTGCGGCTTCGCCTGGAGCATGACCTCGTTGATCGTCTTCCGGGCCGTCCAAGGACTGGGTGCGGGTGCCGTGCAGCCGATGGCCATCACGATCGCGGGCGACATCTACACGGTGGCCGAGCGCGCCAAGGCGCAGGGCTACATCGCGAGCGTGTGGGCGGTGTCGTCCGTCGTCGGTCCCACGCTGGGCGGGATCTTCTCCCAGCTCGGCATCTGGCGCTGGATCTTCTTCGTCAACGTGCCGCTGTGCCTGGTCGCCGGCACCCTCATCGCCCGCAACTTCCACGAGCGGGTGACGCGCCAGCAGCACCGCATCGACTACGCGGGCGCGGCGCTGCTCACCGCCGCCATGTCACTGCTCATCCTCGGCATCCTCGAGGGCGGACAGGCCTGGCCCTGGTCGTCGGTCACCAGCTGCACGGTGCTCGGCGCCGGCAGCGTGCTGCTGCTCGTCTTCCTCCTGGTCGAGCGCCGGGCCGCGGAGCCGGTGCTGCCCTTGTGGGTGCTCAGCCGCCGGCTGCTCGCCACGACGACGATGCTGGCGCTGGGGGTCGGCGTCATCCTGATCGGCCTGACGTCGTTCGTCCCGACCTACCTCGAGAACTCCCTCGGCATCGACCCCCTCATCGGCGGCCTCGCCCTGGCGGCCCTGACGATCGGCTGGCCCATCTCGGCCACCCTGTCGGGGCGCCTGCTCTACCTCCGGTTCGGCTTCCGACCGGCGATCCTGGTCGGGATGGCGCTCGTCGTCCTCGGCACCGGGACGCTCGCCCTGACGGCGCACCACCCCTCCGTGGCCGTGGTCGCTGTCTCCTGTTTCGTCACCGGCCTGGGCCTGGGGCTGGTCGCCAGCCCGTCGCTGATCGCGGCGCAGGCCAGCGTCGAGTGGCACGAACGTGGGGTCGCCACGGGCACCAACATGTTCGCGCGCTCGATCGGGAGCGCGGTGGGTGCAGCGGTGCTCGGAGCAGTCGCGAACGGCGTGATCGCCCGCTCCGGACACCCCGAGACCGATCCGGGCACTGCGGCCGGTGCGGGCGCGGCGGTCTTCGTCGGCGTCCTGGTGGCTGCCCTCGTGACGATCGTCGCCGCCCTCCTCATGCCCAAGGCCAGAGCCGCCGATTCGAGGTAATCCGCGACCGGAATCGGGTCCCGAATTACCTCGACCGGGCGGAAGGCTGCGCGCGGTGTCGGCGGACCGCCCACACGGCGATGGCCACCACCACGATGAGCGCCACGATCCCCGCCGCTCCACGCCCGAGCCACTTCTCGACCCGGTGGTACGACTCGCCGGCGAGGTAGCCGGCGGTGACAGCCGTTGCGCCCCAGGCGATTCCGCCGATCGCGTTCCAGGGGAGGAACACGCGGTAGCGCATGCCGGACAATCCTGCGAGCGCCGGCATGACCGCCCGGAAGAACGCCGTCCACCGGCCGAGGAAGACGGCCGACCCACCCCGGCGACGAAGGAACTCCTGCGCGGAGTCGAGCTTCTCCTGACGACGCTCGAGGATCTTCAGCCCCATCACCCGCGGCCCGAACAGCCGCCCGATCTCGTAGCCCACGGAGTCGCCGATGATGGCGGCGAGGATGACGACGACCAGCACCCAGGCCAGCGACGTGTGGCCGAGGCTGGCGGTGACCCCGCCGATGATCGCGAGGGTCTCGCCGGGCAGCACGAACCCCACGAACAGCGCGTCCTCGGCGAAGACCACCAGCGCGACGATGAGGTAAACGAGCCACGGCGGCGAACCCAGCACCTGGTTGACCAGGCTGTTGATGATTCCGCTCACGCGCGCTCCCCCGGCTGGTCGACTGCGCCGCCGTTGCGGTGTCCCTCGAAGAATGACAGCAGCAGCTGAGAGCACTCTGAGGCCCGCACCCCACCGACGACCTCGACCCGGTGGGTCGCCCGCCGGTCGCGGACGATGTCCCACACCGAACCGGTCGCGCCGAGCTTGGGGTCCCACGCACCCAGCACGAGCCGAGAGATCCGCGAGAGCATCAGGGCGCCGGCGCACATAGGGCACGGTTCGAGCGTGACGACGAGCGTGCAGTCCTCGAGCCGCCACTCCCCCAGCGCTCGCGCGGCGGCCCGGAGCGCGACGATCTCTGCGTGGGCGGTCGGGTCGCCCTCGACCTCGCGCAGGTTGCGCCCCTCGCCGACCACCTCACCCGACGGCGACACCACGACGGCTCCGACCGGGACGTCGCCGTGGCGGCCCGCAGCTGCGGCAAGGTCGAGTGCCAGGCCCATCCACGCGGCATACCGCTCATCGACCGAGGGTCCGCGGGTGGAGGTCACGCGCTAAGTTTCGCCTATGCGCGTCCACGTTGCCGACCACCCGCTCATCACGCACAAGCTGACCTACCTGCGCGACAAGCGCACGGACAGCCCGACCTTCCGGCGGCTGGCCGAGGAGCTGGTGACGCTGCTGGCCTACGAGGCCACTCGCGACGTGCGGGTCGAGCCGTTCGACATCGAGACGCCGGTCGCCCCGACCACGGGCATCAAGCTGTCCAACCCCAAGCCGCTGATCGTGCCGATCCTGCGCGCCGGGCTGGGGATGCTCGAGGGGATGGTGCGCCTGCTGCCGAGCGCCGAGGTGGGTTTCCTGGGGATGCAGCGCAACGAGGAGACGCTCGAGGCGATCACCTACGCGAACCGGCTGCCCGACGACCTCAGTGGACGCCAGTGCTACGTCGTCGACCCCATGCTCGCCACCGGCGGCACGCTCGTCGACGCCATCCGCTACCTCGCGGACCGTGGCGCCGACGACATCACCGCCGTCACCCTGCTGGCCGCCCCGGAGGGGATCAAGCACGTCGAGGAGTCGCTCGCCGACCTCGACATCCCGATCACGATCGTCACCGGCGCCCTCGACGAGCGGCTCAACGACAAGGGTTACATCGTCCCCGGCCTGGGCGATGCGGGCGACCGCCTCTACGGCGTGGTCTGACCGCCGATACCGTATGCCGCGTGGCCGGGGCGCGCGGCGCGCCTCACCCGTTCGGCCAATGGCATCGGTCAGGATGGACCCGGTGGTGCGCCTGACGGGCGCGCCCACCGCACGACAAACCCCCCTGATCCAGTGCGGACTTCAGCCACAGAGGTCCCGCCCCACCGAGGAGATGAGCATGACGCGCGTGAAGAAGATCGTGCTCTGGGTCCTCGTCGCCTTCGCGGCCTACGCCATCTTCACGTCTCCCGACCAGGCAGCTGACATCGTCAGGACGTCGTGGGGCATGATCGTCGACGGCGCTCGCAGCATCGGCAACTTCTTCGACGCCCTGCTCGGCCGCGGGTAGTCCCCCATGGGCCCGACGCCCAGTCGTAGCGAGATCGAGCGCTACCTCGTCGACGGTGAGCGCATCGTGTTCGCAGTGCACCAGCACTGGGGCAGGGTCGCCGAGCCGGTCGGGTCCGCCCTTGCCGGGCTCGCTGTCGCGGGATGGCTCGACGCCAAGCTGGCCGCAGACTTCAACCTCCTCAGCACGCTGGCGTGGTGGGCGTGGTTCGCGCTCGTGCTGCGCGCCGGGTGGAAGGTCGTCAACTGGCGGCACGACTGGTTCATCGCCACCGACAAGCGGCTGCTGCTCTTCCACGGGTTCATCACCCGGCGGGTCCCGATGATGCCGCTGACCAAGGTCACCGACATGGCGTACGAGCGGTCGGTGCCCGGGCGGATCTTCGGCTACGGCCGGTTCGTGCTCGAGTCCGCCGGTCAGGACCAGGCGCTGCACAAGGTCAGCTTCGTGCCTGACCCCGACCACCACTACCGCATCATCTGCTCCGAGATCTTCGGGGTGGGCGAGCGCAACCCGTTCGACGACCACTACGGCGACCCGTACGACCTGCCCTTCGAGGGACCGGACGACCGCTGGGACGACCCGCCGTCCGGCGGCGGCGGTCCGTCGCGAGCGGGGCGTTCGGGTGGCGGCCTGCCCGACCCGTATGCC
Organism: Phycicoccus sp. Soil802; assembly: GCF_001429605.1. Classification (GTDB taxonomy): domain Bacteria; phylum Actinomycetota; class Actinomycetes; order Actinomycetales; family Dermatophilaceae; genus Pedococcus. The sequence continues at coordinate 421,024 of NZ_LMSS01000002.1, read as the reverse complement.
GGGTGGGACGACCCGCGGCACAGCCCCGCCGCGCCGACGTCCCCGACCTCGCGAGCGCAGGGTTCGCTCTACCGCAGCCCCGACCTGCGCGCCCGCGACCGCAGCGCCGACACCGGCCCCATCCCGCTCCGCCCCCGCCGCCGCGTCGACCAGGACGACTGAGCCCGCACCGTCTCACGCGCCAGACGTTTTCTTGACTCATTCAAGACAATGCGACAGGCTCGGGTCATGCCCACGACGGTCGAGCTCGAGCAGGTGCTGCGCGGCGCCGAGCTGCGGGTGACGAAGCCCCGGGTCGCGGTGCTGACCGCGGTGCACGACCACCCGCACGCCGACACCGACACCATCATCGGCGCCGTCCGGGCCGGGCTCGGCGACGTCTCGCACCAGGCCGTCTACGACGTGCTGCGCGCCCTCACGGCAGCCGGGCTGCTGCGGCGCATCCAGCCGGCCGGATCGGTGGCCCGCTACGAGGCCCGCGTCGCCGACAACCACCACCACGTCGTATGCCGCGGCTGCGGCACGATCGCCGACGTCGAGTGCGCGGTGGGCGAGATCCCCTGCCTCACCGCGTCCGACAGCCAGGGCTTCGTGATCGACGAGGCCGAGGTCGTCTACTGGGGCCTGTGCCCCGACTGCGCGAACGGTGGGGCGACGACCGCGCCCGCCAGCGCCACGAGCGCGCCCGTCGCGACCACGCGGCATACGCACCAGCCCGCCTCCTGACCAACCAACCCAGACCTGACCATCGCCCTGCACTCGCCCAACCGTGGAAGGAACCACATGTCGGACACCGACCAGCCCCTGACCCCCAACGCCCGAGCCGACGAGGCCAATGCCGCCGGCTGGGACCCCGACCAGCCGCTGACCGCGGAGACCAACCCGCAGGCCGACGGGGTCACGACGGACAGCGCCGCCGAGGGCAAGTGCCCGGTCGCGCACACCGCGACCCACCCCACCCAGGGTGGCGGCAGCAACCGCGGCTGGTGGCCGGACCGGCTCAACCTGCGGATCCTCGCCAAGAACCCCGTGGTGGCCAACCCGCTCGGTGCCGACTTCGACTACGCCAAGGCGTTCCAGGCCCTCGACCTCGCGGCGGTCAAGCAGGACGTCGCCGAGGTCCTCACCACCTCGCAGGACTGGTGGCCGGCCGACTTCGGCAACTACGGCCCGTTCATGATCCGGATGGCCTGGCACAGCGCCGGCACCTACCGGATCCGCGACGGCCGCGGCGGTGCCGGTGCCGGGCAGCAGCGGTTCGCCCCGCTCAACAGCTGGCCCGACAACGCCAACCTCGACAAGGCCCGGCGCCTGCTGTGGCCGGTCAAGCAGAAGTACGGCCAGAGCCTGTCGTGGGCCGACCTGATGGTCCTCACCGGCAACGTCGCCCTGGAGAACATGGGCTTCCAGACCTTCGGCTTCGCCGGTGGACGCGAGGACGTGTGGGAGCCCGACGAGGACGTCTACTGGGGCCCGGAGACCGAGTGGCTCGGCGACGAGCGCTACACCGGTGACCGCGAGCTCGAGAACCCGCTCGCCGCGGTCCAGATGGGCCTCATCTACGTCAACCCGGAGGGCCCCAACGGCCAGCCCGACCCGCTGGCCGCGGCCCGCGACATCCGTGAGACGTTCCGCCGCATGGCGATGAACGACGAGGAGACGGTGGCACTGATCGCGGGTGGCCACACCTTCGGCAAGACCCACGGTGCCGCGGACCCCCACAAGTACGTGGGTGACGAGCCCGAGGGCGCCGAGCTCGCGGAGCTGGGCCTCGGCTGGCGCAACTCGTTCGGCACCGGCAAGGGCGCCGACACCATCACGAGTGGCCTCGAGGTGACCTGGACCCAGACGCCCACCCAGTGGAGCAACCACTTCTTCGAGAACCTCTTCGGCTTCGAGTGGGAGCTCACCAAGAGCCCGGCGGGCGCCCACCAGTGGAAGCCGAAGGACGGCGGCGGCGAGGGCACCGTCCCGGCCGCCCACGACGCCTCCGCGCGGATCGCCCCCAACATGCTCACGACCGACCTGGCGCTGCGCGTCGACCCGGTCTACGAGCAGATCTCGCGTCGCTTCCTCGAGAACCCTCAGGAGTTCGCGGACGCGTTCGCCAAGGCGTGGTTCAAGCTGACCCACCGCGACATGGGCCCCGTCGTCCGCTACCTCGGCCCCGAGGTCCCGAGCGAGGTGCAGATCTGGCAGGACCCGATCCCCGCCGTCGACCACGACCTGGTCGACGCGGCCGACGTCGCCTCGCTCAAGGAGCAGATCGCGGCGTCGGGCCTCTCGGTGGCCGACCTGGTCTCCACCGCCTGGGCGTCGGCGTCGACGTTCCGGGGCGGCGACAAGCGCGGCGGCGCCAACGGTGCCCGCATCCGCCTCGAGCCGCAGAACGGCTGGGACGTCAACGACCCGGCCCGCCTCGCCTCGGTGCTGCGGACCCTCGAGGGCATCCAGGAGTCGTTCAACGGTGCGCAGTCCGGCGGCAAGCGGGTCTCGCTCGCCGACCTGATCGTGCTGGCCGGAGGCGTCGGCGTGGAGCAGGCCGCCAAGGCCGGCGGTCGCGACGTCGAGGTGCCGTTCACCCCGGGTCGCACCGACGCCAGCCAGGACCAGACCGACGTCGACTCGTTCGCCGAGATGGAGCCGCGGGCCGACGGGTTCCGCAACTACGTCGGCAAGGGGCTGCGACTTCCCGCGGAGTTCCTGCTCGTCGACCGCGCGAACCTGCTGACCCTCAGCGCCCCCGAGATGACCGTCCTCGTCGGCGGCCTCCGGGTGCTCGGGGCCAACCACCAGCAGTCCACGGCCGGTGTGCTCACCGACCGGCCGGGCACGCTGACGAACGACTTCTTCGTCAACCTGCTCTCCATGGACACCACCTGGCGGGCCTCCGCTCCGGACTCCGCGGCATACGAGGCAGTCGACGCGTCCGGCGCCGTGAAGTGGAACGGCACGCGCGCCGACCTGGTGTTCGGATCGAACTCCGAGCTGCGCGCGCTGGCCGAGGTCTACGCGAGCGACGACGCCGCCGACAAGTTCGTCACGGACTTCGTCGCGGCCTGGGTGAAGGTCATGGAGCTGGACCGCTACGACCTGGTCTGAGCCCCACGGCTCAGCCTCAGCAGCACCGCAGCAACACCGCACCGACGACGTCCGGGTCGGCCCGCAGGGGCCGGCCCGGACGTTTCGCATGCCGGATCGCCGAGGAGCGCAGCACCCGCACCGGCGCTAGGTTGGCTGGACTCCGGGTCGCGGCGCTGCGGCTCGGCTCCGAGCTCGGGAGGCGCGCCGATGTCCATGTTCCGCACCAAGTCAGTCGAGCAGTCCCTGCGTGACGGCGACGAGCCCGAGTACCAGCTGAAGAAGCGGCTCACCGCACTCGACCTCACCGTCTTCGGGGTCGGCGTCGTCATCGGTGCCGGCATCTTCACCGTGGCGGGGCGAGCGGCCAAGGAGCTGGCCGGTCCCTCGGTCGTGCTGTCCTTCGTGGTGGCCGCGGTCTGCTGCGGCCTCGCCGCGCTCTGCTACGCCGAGTTCGCGTCGTCGATCCCCATCAGCGGCTCCGCCTACACGTTCTCCTACGCCAGCCTCGGTGAGATCATCGCCTGGATCATCGGCTGGGACCTGCTCCTCGAGCTGATGCTGGGCGCCAGCGTGGTGGCGCAAGGCTGGTCGGCCTACCTCGGCGTCTTCCTCGACCACCTCGGCCTGGCCATCCCGGAGTCCGTGGCCTACGGGTCGAGGTTCGACCTCCCGGCCTTCCTGCTCGTCGTCGTGCTGAGCATCCTGGTGAGCATCGGCATCAAGGAGTCCTTGCGCGTCAACCTGGCCCTGGTCGCACTGAAGGTCTTCATCGTCCTGTTCGTCATCGTCGCGGGCATCGGTTTCATCAAGTCGGCCAACTACTCCCCGTTCATCCCCCCGAGCCAGCCGGCCAAGGCGAAGTCCTCCCTTGAGTCGCCGCTGATCGAGTGGGCATTCGGCTTCGCACCGTCGCACTTCGGGATCCCCGGCATCCTCGCCGCCGCCTCGTTGGTGTTCTTCGCCTACATCGGTTTCGACGTGGTCGCGACCACGGCCGAGGAGGCCAAGAACCCCAAGCGAGACCTGCCGATCGGCATCATCGCCTCCCTCGTCATCTGCACCGTCCTCTACTGCGCCGTGGCGATCGTCCTGACCGGCATGGTGCCGTTCACCGAGCTGTCCACCGAGGCCTCACTGGCCACCGCGTTCGAGAGCGTCGGGAAGTCCGGCTACGCCACGCTCATCTCCGCAGGAGCCGTGGCGGGCCTGACGACGGTCGTCATGACCCTGTTGATCGGCACCTCCCGCGTGGTCTTCGCGATGTCGCGCGACTGGCTGCTGCCGCCGTGGCTCGGCAAGACCAACCACCGCACCGGCACCCCGCTGCGCATCACCGTCATCGTCGGGGTGGTCGTGGCTCTGGTCGCCGCCCTCACCCCGGTGGGCAAGCTCGAGTTCATGATCAACATCGGGACGCTGTCGGCCTTCTTCCTCGTCTCACTCGCGGTGCCCGTTCTCCGTCGGCGCCGTCCGGACCTGCAGCGGCCGTTCCGGGTGCCGTTCTCGCCCGTGGTGCCGTGGGTGTCCGCAGCCATCTGCGCCTACCTCATGCTCACCTTGCCGGTCGAGACGTGGATCCGGTTCCTCGTCTGGATGGCGCTCGGGTTCCTGATCTACTTCGCCTACGGCTACCGCAGCAGTCGCCTGTCGGGGAACCCGAAGAAGGGCGAGCTGCCCAGCATGACGAGCACCTGAGGCGCCGGGGGGGTTGCTGGCTCAGCCCCAGCTGGCTGCCTTGGTGAGGCAGAACGGGTGACCATCGGGGTCCCGCAGCACCACCCAGTCGGTGGACGGCTGCGGCTCGGCGCGGGTCGCGCCCAGCCCGGTCAGGGCCTCCTCGGCTGCCGCCAGGTCGTCGACGGCGAGGTCGAGGTGGAACTGCTTGGTGCCCGAGGCGTTGGGCCACCCCGGCGCCGTCCAGCCCTCGACCCGGCCGAACCCGATCCGCTGTGTACCGTTCACCACCATGCCGTAGTCGCCGTCGGCGTGGGCCACCTCCCAGCCCAGGGCCGCCGCCCAGAACCTCGCCTCCCGCTCAGGGTCCGCACAGTCGATCGTCGTCATGGCCAGGGTCGCGGGTGCGCTGCTCGAGGTGGTGGGGGTCATGCGTCCTCCTGCTGTCGTCAGTGGTCCTACTCCCCCCGACCTTCCTAGACTCGGCCCGTGGCGGCTAGCACAAACACGACAGGCCGGACGCCGTCGTCGAAGGGCGTGCTGCGACCGGAGCAGATGGCTCGCCACGTGGCCTTCGACGAGACCGCGCCCACCGCCGGGGCTGCGCCCTGGGTCGAGCGGGTGTGGTCCGTGACATGGGACCTTCCCGAGGGCGTCGAGCACGTCAACTCGATCGTGCCGCATCCTTCGGTGAGCCTCACCGTCGAGCGCGGCGAGGTCGACCGCGACGGGGCGCCCGGTCCGGGCGTGTGGGTCACGGGGGTGACCACCCGGCGCTTCGACGCCGTATGCCGCGGGCGCGGCGGAGTGGTCGGCGTCAAGTTCCACCCGGGTGGGTTCAGTGCCCTCACCGGCATCCCGGCGGCCGAGCTCACGGATCGCAGTCGGCTCGCCGACGGGCTGGTCCCGGGCTCGGCGTCGCTGGCCGACCTGCCCCTCGATGCAGGGGCGGCCTGCCCTGCACTGTGCACCCTCGTGGAGGACCTCGCTCGTGGTCGTGGGCCCGACCTCGGCTACGCGCAGGTGGGTCTCGTGGTCCAGCACCTCCAGGACCCGTCGGTGACGCGGGTGGACGACCTCGCCGACCGGTGCGGGCTGTCGGTCCGCAGCCTCCAGCGCCTGCTTCGCCAGTACGTCGGGGTCGGACCGAAGTGGATGGTCGCCCGCCGCCGGCTGCACGACGCCGTGGCGACGATCGACTCGGGGTACGACGGCTCGCTGGCCGACCTGGCCGCTGCCGCAGGGTGGTACGACCAGAACCAGTTCGCCCGCGACTTCACTGCGCTCGTCGGCACCACGCCGAGCGCCTACCGCGACCGGGCCACCGCGGACTGAGGCGCCGCGGACTGAGGCGCCGCGGACTGAGGCGCCGCGGACTGAGGCGCGATCTGGAACGTAGCCACGCGGCATACGGCATCGTGGGAGCCATGCGACTCTCGGTCGTCCTCGACGGACGTGACCTGTCCCTGCTCGTGCCGTTCTGGTCGGCGGCGCTCGGCTACGACGCGGTGTTCTCACTGCCTGAGTTCGAGGTGCTGCGGCCGCGCGAGGGTGAGCCGCCCGGACCGGTGTTCATCCTGCAGCGGGTGCCGGAGGAGAAGGCCGGCAAGAACCGGATGCACGTCGACGTCCACCCGCCCCTCGACCTCGGCGTCCCCGCCCTGGTCGACCGGCTGGAAGCGTTGGGCGGCAGGCGGATCGGCAAGCCCGTGACCGACCTGCTCGAGGCGATCGACACCTGGTGGCAGGTGATGGCCGACCCCGAGGGCAACGAGTTCTGCGTCGTCGCCGACCAGGGCCACCCGCCTCCCGCGTAGCCAGAGTCGGCGAGTTTGAAGGATCCGGCGGGCCCAGGCGCGGCGGATCCTTCAAACTCGCGGTGTGGCGGGGTTACAACGCCTTGATGATGTCCTCGACGCGTTCCTTGGCGTCGCCGAAGAGCATCTGGCTGTTCTCCTTGAAGAACAACGGGTTCTGCACTCCCGCGTAGCCGGTCGCCATGGACCGCTTGAAGACGACGACGTTGCGCGCCTTCCAGACCTCGAGGACGGGCATGCCGGCGATCGGGCTGCCCGGGTCCTCGGCGGCCGACGGGTTGACCGTGTCGTTGGCGCCGATCACGAGCACGACGTCGGTGTTGGCGAGGTCGCCGTTGATCTCGTCCATCTCGAGCACGATGTCGTAGGGGACCTTGGCCTCGGCGAGCAGGACGTTCATGTGTCCGGGCAGCCGGCCCGCGACCGGGTGGATCCCGAACCGGACGTTGACGCCCTTCTTGCGCAGCTGTGAGGTGAGCTCGGCGACGGGATACTGCGCCTGAGCCACCGCCATGCCGTACCCGGGCGTGATGACGACGGTCGAGGCGTCGCGCAGCAGCTCGGCGACATCGGCGGCGATGGTCTCGCGGTGGTCGCCGTAGTCGGTGTCGTCACCGACCGAGACCTCCTGGCCGAACCCGCCTGCGATCACGGAGAAGAACGACCGGTTCATCGCCTTGCACATGATGTAGGACAGGATCGCACCGGAGGAGCCCACGAGGGCGCCGGTGACGATGAGCAGGTCGTTGCCGAGCATGAAGCCCGCCGCGGCAGCGGCCCACCCGGAGTAGCTGTTGAGCATCGACACGACGACGGGCATGTCGCCGCCGCCGATCGAGGCCACCAGGTGCCAGCCGAACGCCAGCGCGATGACGGTCATGAGCAGCAGCGGGACCACCGAGTGCGACTGCACGAACCACACCAGCAGCCCGGCCGACACGACGAGCGCCGCGAGGTTGAGCCAGTGCCGCGCCGGGAGCATCAGCGGCGACGACTTGATCCGGGCGCTCAGCTTGAGGAACGCGACGATCGACCCGGTGAACGTCACCGCCCCGATGAAGACCCCGATGAAGACCTCGACGAGGTGCAGCTTGTCGTCGGTGCCGGCATCGCGGGACTCGAGGTAGGAGCTGTAGCCGACCAGGACCGCCGCGAGCCCGACGAAGCTGTGCAGCATCGCGACGAGCTCGGGCATCTGGGTCATCTCGACGACCCGGGCCCGCCACAACCCGATCGCGGCACCGACCGCCATGGCGACCGCGATCAGGGCGATGGTGAGCGCCGGGTGGGCCGCCCGGTCGACCGACAGCCAGATGGTGGCGCCCAGCGCCAGGACCATGCCGGCGACGCCGAAGGCGTTGCCCTCCTTGGCCTTCTCGTGCTTCGAGAGCCCCGCCAGTGACAGCACGAAGAGCACGGCGGCGATGATGTATGCCGCCTGGACGAGGTTCGTGGTGACGTTGCCGCTCATACCGGTTCAGTCCTTCCGGAACATCTGGAGCATCCGGCCGGTGACGGCGAACCCTCCGAAGATGTTGATGCTGGCCACCAAGGTGGCGAGGAACGCGAGGGCCTGGATCACCGCGTTGGAGCTGCCGAGCTGCAGGACTCCGCCGACCAGGATGATGCCGCTGATCGCGTTGGTCTCGGCCATGAGGGGCGTGTGCAGGGCGTGGGCGACGTTGGAGATGACGTAGAACCCGACGATGACCGCGAGCGCGAAGACCGTGAAGTGGCCGAGGAAGACCGCGGGTGAGTTCGCTGCGATGACACCGAAGACCACTGCGGCCAGCGCCATGCCCACGTACTTGCGCCGCGGGTCCGGCGGCGGTTTGGGGGCCTTGGGCTCGGGCGCCGCCTTGACCGCGGCGACCGGGGCCGCGCTGACCTGCACGGGCGGCGGTGGCCACAACGTCTCGCCGTCGCGACAGACCGTCATGCCGCGCTGCACGACGTCGTCGAGGTCGAGGACGACGCGACCGTCCTTGCCGGGGGTGAGCAGCTTGAGGAGGTTGACCAGGTTGGTGCCGAACAGCTGGCTGGCCTGGGTGGGTAGCCGCCCGGGCAGGTCGGTGTAGCCGATCAGCTTCACGCCGTTCGCGGTCGTGACGACCTGGTCGGCGACGGTGCCCGCGACGTTGCCACCGTTCGCGGCGGCGAGGTCCACGACCACCGAACCGGGCTTCATCGTCGCCACCATCTCCTCGGTCAGCAGCCGTGGCGCGGGCTTGCCCGGGATGAGCGCGGTGGTGATGACGATGTCGACGTCCTTGGCCTGCTCGGCATACAGCTCCGCGGCCTTGCGGTTGAAGTCCTCGCCCATCTCCTTGGCGTAACCGGTGGCGGACGGGCCCTCGTCCTCGACCTCGATCCGCAGGAACTCGGCGCCCATCGACTCGACCTGCTCGCCGACCTCCGACCTGGCGTCGAACGCCCGCACCACCGCGCCCAGGCTGCTGGCCGTGCCGATCGCCGCCAGGCCGGCGACCCCGGCCCCCACGACGAGCACCTTCGCCGGCGGGACCTTGCCGGCCGCGGTCACCTGACCGGTGAACAGCGAGCCGAACTCGTGGGCCGCCTCGATCACCGCGCGGTAGCCACCGATGTTGGCCATCGACGACAGCACGTCGAGCGACTGCGCGCGAGAGATGCGGGGCACCGCGTCCATCGCGAGCGCGGTGACCCCAGCTGCGGTGAGCTTCTCCACCAGGTCGGGGTTGAGCGCGGGCGAGACCAACGAGGCGAGCAGCGACCCGGGCCGCAGCCGCCCGATCTCCACGTCGCTCGGCGCGTTCACCTTCAGCACGACATCGCTGGTCCAGGCGTCTGAGCCGTTGACCGCCGAGCCACTGACCGCCGAGCCGTCGACCGCCGAGCCGTCGACGACGGAGGCGCCGGCCGCGGCATACGCGTCGTCGGAGAAGGAGGACCTCGCACCGGCGCCGCGCTCGACCACCACGTCGTACCCGAGGCCGATCAGCTGGCCCACGGTCTTGGGCGTGGCTGCGACCCGGGTCTCACCCGGCTTGGACTCTGCTGGAACTCCGATGCGCACTCTTGCTCCCGCCGCTGGCCGTGACTGTGCAAAACCTGCCGTGACCTCGCCAAACCTAGGGGGTGAGCCGCTGCGATGGCACGGCAATGTGAGCACAGTCGCGCCCGCCGTCCACACGGTGGACGGCGGGCGCGCTGCTGGCGGGGTCGCTCAGACGAGGCCGACGACGATCAGGGTCATCAGGACGATCAGCGTGACGGCTCCGAGGAACAGGCCACCGCCGATGTCCGACTGGCTCTCGGCATACGGGCGGTTGTCGTGCAGGTAGTCGTGGGGGTACTTGTGGGCGGCGTGACGGCTCATGGATCCGCCTCCTTTCAATACGATACGGAGCGTATCGTAATCGAGTCCGGCTGGTCAACCGGCGATGAGTTCCAGCGCACTGGCGGGTCGATACTGATGACCCGAGGAGGACCAGTGACGGACCAACCGCCCGCCGACCCGACGCAGGCCGAGCACGCCACGCCCCCGGCGCCACGCACCGCCGCACGGCTGCGGTGGAGCGACCCGTTCATGCCGACCTTCGTGCAGCTGCTGGCCAACGTCCTGCTCGTCTCGGTCATCAACTTCACCGTGTGGTTCGCCATCACGTTCTTCGTCTACCTCGAGACCCGGTCGGTCTTCGCGACGGGCATGATCGCCGGGATCTTCCTCGTGGCGACCATGCTCACCGGCATCTGGTTCGGGAGCCTCGTCGACCACCACTCGAAGAAGGCCGTCATGCAGGGGTCGGCCCTCGCCTCGGTGGTGCTGTACGCCGCGTCGTTCGGGCTCTACCTGATCACCCCACGCGAGGAGTTCCGCGACCCGACCAGCGTGCGGCTCTGGGTGTTCGTGGTCCTGCTGATGACCGGCATGATCGCCGGCAATCTCCGCACCATCGCGCTGCCGACCGTCGTGACGGCGCTCGTCCCCGAGCACCAGCGAGACCGCGCCAACGGCCTGGTCGGCACCACGTCCGGGGTCTCGTTCCTCGTCACCTCGGTGATCAGCGGCCTGCTCGTCGGCGCCAGTGGGATGTTCGGCGTCCTGGTGCTCGCCCTCGTGGTGCTCGGCATCGCGCTGGTGCACCTCGCACTGATCCGCATCCCGTCCGCCGTCGACGACGCCGCCGACGGGGCCGACCACAAGGTCGACCTGCGCGGCACCGTGCAGGTGGTGCGCGGCATACCAGGCATGCCCGCGCTCATCGTCTTCTCGACGATCAACAACTTCCTCGGTGGCGTCTTCATGGCGCTCATGGACGCCTACGGGCTGTCGATGGTGTCGGTGCAGGCGTGGGGCCTGATCTGGGGCGCCCTCAGCGGGGTGCTCATCGTCGCCGGGCTGCTCATCACGCGCACCGGTCTCAGCTCCAACCCGGTGCGGCTGATCCTGCTGATCAACCTCGCCCTGTGGACGACCACGGTGGTCTTCCCGATGCGCAACTCCATCGTCTGGCTGACCGTCGGGATGGTCGTCTACATGGCGCTCATCCCCTACGTCGAGGCGTCCGAGCAGACCGTGCTGCAGAAGGTCGTGCCCTACGAGCGGCAGGGCCGGGTCTTCGGGTTCGCCCAGAGCGTCGAGCAGTCGGCCTCGCCGTTGACGGCGTTCCTGATCAGCCCGATCACGCAGTTCGCGTTCGTGCCGTTCATGACCGACGGGCGGGGCGCCGACTGGATCGGCGGGTGGTTCGGCACCGGCCCGACGCGTGGCATCGCCCTGGTCTTCGTCCTCGCCGGGCTGCTCGGGCTGGCGCTGACCACCTACGCCCTCACCAGCCGCTTCTACCGCGACTTGCGCGACCGGTATGCCGCAGCGCCGGCTCCCAGCGAGCCACAGCCCACCCCAGCCTCGTGAACCTGAAGGATCGTCAGGACCAGGGTCCTGACGATCCTTCAGAGTCGAGCGGGTCAGGCGGAGGCGCCGCCGACGTCGCCGTGCGGGACGGGCTGGCCGAGCCGGCCGGCCTGGTAGTCCTCGAACGCCTTGCGGACCTCGGCCTCGGTGTTCATCACGAACGGACCGGCCCAGGCGACGGGCTCACGGATGGGGAGGCCGCCGAGCACGACCACGTCCAGGCCAGCGGCATACCGCTCCTGCTGGGTGCGGGCCGAGGAGATCTGGAGGGCGTCGCCGGGACCGAACACGGCCAGCTGGCCGGGACCGACCGGGGTCTGGTCGGGCCCCACGAAGCCGTCGCCGCTCATGACGTAGACGAGGGCGTTGAAGTCGCGGCGCCACGGCAGGGTCAGCTCGCCACCGGGGGCGACGGTCGCGTGAACCATGGCCATCGGGGTGTGTGTCGAGCCGGGTCCGGCCACGCCACCGACCTCACCGGCGATGACGCGCAGCAGCGAGCCGCCGTCGGCCGAGGTGAGCAGGCCCACCTCGCTCGAGCGCAGGTCCTGGTAGGCCGGCGCCTTGAGCTTGTCGACCTTCGGCAGGTTCACCCAGAGCTGGAAGCCGTGGAACAGGCCACCACTGACGACCAGGTGCTCCGGCGGGGCCTCGATGTGCAGGATCCCCGACCCGGCGGTCATCCACTGGGTGTCGCCGTCGGTGATCGTGCCACCGCCGCCGAACGAGTCCTGGTGGTCGAAGATGCCGTCGATGATGTACGTGACGGTCTCGAAGCCGCGGTGCGGGTGCCACGGGGTGCCCTTGGGCTCACCCGGTGCGTACTCGACGGCGCCCATCTCGTCCATGTGGATGAACGGGTCGAGGTCGCGCAGGTCGACGCCGGCGAAGGCACGCTTCACCGGGAAGCCCTCCCCCTCGAACCCACTGGGCGCGCTGGTCACCGAGCGGACCTTGCGCTGCACCGCAGCCGGGGCCACGGCGGGCACCCGAGGCAGGACGGTGAGGTCGGCGACGGAGACAGCAGGCATGGTCACTCCCGATCTAGTTTGAATTTCAACTATCTCGTACAACCACACCCATGGTCAAGCCATTCCCCGCGCTGCCTCACCTGCCCCGACGCGCCTGTTGGAAGCGGAACGCCCGGAGATCCGGTAGTTCCGCTTCCGACAGAACGGGGGTGACTCGGATCAGACCTGCCGGGGCCGGTCGTCGGCTTCGGTGCCGTCCGGGTCGCCGTCGCGGTCAGGGGTATGCGGTTCGGTCACCTCGCGGTCGCCCGCCACCTCACGGTCCTCCGCCACCTCGCGGTCGCCCACCTCACGGTCCTCCGACACCTCACGGTCCTCCGCCACCTCACGGTCCTCCGCCGCCTGGCGGTCTTCCGGCACCTCGCGGTCGCCCTTCTCGCTGTCCGCGTCGAGCGTGCGGCCGTCGGCCTCGACGACGTCGACGTCGGGGTCGCGCTCGTCGGCCCGCCGCAGGTGCTCGTCGCGCTGCGCGCCGGCCTGGGCGGCGTCCTCCGCACGACGCTGCGCCTCGGTCTCGAGCTGGGCGGCTCGCGCCTGTTGCGCCTCCGCCTCGGCCCGGGCCTGGTCGGCCCGGGCCTGGGCTTCCGCGGCTGCGGCGTCACGCTCCAGACGCTCCCGCTCGCGCACCTCGGCTTCCGCGCGCAGGTCGGCGGCCTCGCCGCGCCTCGCCTCGACCTGTCGGCTCCTGCCCACCATGGCGAGCAGAGCGATGGCGACGAGCAGGACGATGATGAGGATGATCCAGATGACGGGTTTCATGAGCCCTCCTGGTTGGGGCCGGAACGGGTCTCCGGCTCTGGCAACGTAGGCCAGGTCTGCGGCCGCGTCCACCCAGACGGGACGGTATTTGCGCAGGTCAGAGGAGGTCAGGCGGCCGTCGCGTCACCGACGGCGTCCGGTCAGGTCGCGAGGCCGAGGTCGGCGACGGTCTTCTCCCGCATCTCCACCTTGCGCACCTTGCCGGTCACGGTCATCGGGAACTCGTCGACGATCGTGACGTAGCGCGGGATCTTGTAGTGCGCGAGCTTGCCGGTCGCAAAGGCCCGGACCGCGGCGGCATCGAGCGGCTCCGCGCCCTCCTTCATCCGGATCCAGGCGCACAGCTCCTCGCCGTACTTCTCGTCCGGGACCCCGATCACCTGGGCGTCGAGGATGTCGGGGTGGGTGTAGAGGAACTCCTCGATCTCGCGCGGGTAGATGTTCTCCCCGCCCCGGATCACCATGTCCTTGATCCGGCCGGTGATCTGCACGTAGCCGTCGTCGTCCATCACCGCGATGTCACCGGTGTGCATCCACCCGTCGACCAGCACCTCGTCGGTCTTGTCCTGCTGCTCCCAGTAGCCGAGCATCACCGAGTAGCCCTTGGTGCAGAACTCCCCCGCCTCGCCCCTCGGCAGGGTCTCCCCCGTCGACGGGTCGACGACCTTGATCTCCAGGTGCGGACCCACCCGGCCGACCGTGCCGACCTTCTGCTCGAACGTGTCGTCGGTGCGGTTCTGGGTGGACACCGGCGACGTCTCGGTCATGCCGTAGCAGATGGTCATCTCGGTGATCCCGGCGTCGATGAGCTTGGTCATCATCGTTGCCGGGCAAGGCGATCCGGCCATGATGCCGGTCCGCACCGAGGAGAGGTCGTATGCCGCGAAGTCGGGCAGCGCCCACTCCGCGATGAACATCGTGGGCACGCCATACAGCGACGTGCACTTCTCGTCGGCCGTCGCCTTGAGGGTCGCGGCCGGGTCGAAACCGGGTGCCGGAATGACCATCGCGGCGCCGTGGGAGGTGCACGCGAGGTTGCCCATCACCATGCCGAAGCAGTGGTAGAAGGGCACGGGGATGCAGACCCGGTCGGCCTCCGTGTAGCCGCACAGCTCGCCCACGAAGTAGCCGTTGTTGAGGATGTTGCGGTGGCTGAGGGTCGCTCCCTTCGGGAAGCCGGTGGTGCCCGACGTGTACTGGATGTTGATGGCGTCGTGGGGATCGAGCCCGGCCTGCACCTCGGCGACCTCCTCGGCATCGACCTCGTCGGCGCGGGCCACGAGGTCGTCCCACGAGTCCCGCCCGAAGACGTAGGAGTCCCGCACACCCGGACAGCTCGGCCGCACCTCGTCGAGCATCGCGACGTAGTCGCTGGTCTTGAACGACTCGGCGAGGAAGACCGCCGAGATGTCGGCCTGCTTGAGGACGAACTCGAGCTCGTGGGTGCGGTAGCTCGGGTTGATGTTGACCAGGATCGCGCCGATCTTCGCGGTCGCGTACTGCACCACCGTCCACTGTGCGCAGTTCGGTGCCCAGATGCCGACCCGCTCCCCCTTGGTGATCCCGGAGGCGAGCAGCGCCCGGGCGAGCCGACCCACCTCGGCGCCGAACTCGGCATACGTCCAGCGGATCCCCTGGGCGACGTCGACGAGGGCCTCGCGCTCACCGAACGCGGCCACGGTCGCATCGAGGTTGTCGGGGATGGTCTGCTCGAGCAGCGGGACGTCGGTCTCACCAGCGGTGTGCGACAGCGTGGTCATGTCGTTCATCCCACCGCGCGTCCGGCCATCCCACAACCCGTGACGCGCTCCCTTGGGACGGGTCCGCGATATCCGCTGGGGCCGGATGATCCACTCCGGGTAGCGTCGCCCCCGTCATGAGCGCAACCCTGAAGGCCACCGACCTCGCCGCCGGCCACGGCGCCAGGGCACTCTTCGAAGGGCTCGACCTCGTGGTGGGCGCCGGCGACGTCGTCGGGCTCGTGGGCGCCAACGGTGCCGGCAAGTCCACCCTCCTGCGCCTGTTGGCCGGCGAGCTGGAGCCCGAGCAGGGCACCGTCGCGCTGAGCCCGCCCACCGCCTCGGTCGGCCACCTGCCGCAGGAGCCCGAGCGCCGCTCCGGCGAGACCGTGGCCGGGTTCATCGCGCGCCGCACCGGCGTGGTCGCGGCCGAGACGGAGATGAGCGACGCCGCCCACGCCCTCGGGGAGGGCGGCCCCGGCGCCGACGACCGGTATGCCGTGGCGCTCGAGTCGTGGCTCGCGCTCGGTGGCGCGGACCTCGAGGAGCGGGCCGCCGCGACCCTGGCCGGGCTCGGGCTCGGGGTCGACCTCGAGACGCCGATGACCTCGCTGTCGGGTGGCCAGGCCGCTCGGGCCGGGCTCGCGGCGCTGCTGCTCTCGCGCTACGACGTGCTGCTCCTCGACGAGCCGACCAACGACCTCGACCTCGACGGCCTCGCACGGCTCGAGCAGTTCGTCGCGGGTCTGCGCAGCCCGGCGGTGATCATCAGCCACGACCGGGAGTTCCTGGCGCGCACCGTGACTCGCATCGTCGAGCTGGACCTCGCCCAGCAGCAGGTGGCGGTCTACGAGGGCGGCTACGACAGCTATCTGGCCGAGCGCGAGGTGGCCAGGCGGCACGCGCGGGAGGCCTACGAGGAGTACGCCGACACCCGCACGCGACTGGAGCAACGCGCTGTCACGCAGCGGAACTGGATGACGGTAGGGGTCCGCAACGCCAGGCGGAAGAAGACCGACAACGACAAGTTCGTCCCGGCGTTCCGGGCCGAGTCGGCCGAGAAGCAGGCCGCCAAGGCGCGGCAGACCGAGCGGATGATCGAGCGGCTCGAGGAGGTCGACGAGCCCCGCAAGGAGTGGGAGCTGCGGATGACCATCGCCGCGGCCCCGCGGTCCGGCACCGTCGTGGCCTCGGCCGCGGGCGCGGTGGTCCGTCGTGGCGACTTCACCCTCGGGCCGGTCGACGTGCAGGTGGACTGGGCCGACCGGATCGTCGTCACCGGCGCGAACGGGTCGGGCAAGACCACGCTGCTCGGCATGCTGCTCGGCACGGTGGCCGTCGACGAGGGCACGGCCGGGCTGGGCTCCTCGGTGCGGGTCGGAGAGGTCGACCAGGCGCGCGGGCTGTTCCTCGGGCCGCAGACGCTCGCGCGGGCGTTCAGTGACGCCCTGCCCGACTGGCCGGATGCCGAGGTCCGCACCCTGCTGGCCAAGTTCGGCCTCGGCGCCGAGCACGTCCATCGCGCCGCCGACTCCCTCTCCCCCGGCGAGCGCACGCGCGCCGCGCTCGCCCTGCTCCAGGCCCGCGAGGTCAACCTCCTGGTCCTCGACGAGCCGACCAACCACCTCGACCTGCCGGCGATCGAACAGCTCGAGCAGGCGCTCGACTCGTTCGGCGGCACGGTGCTCCTCGTGACGCACGACCGCCGGATGCTCGCCGATGTGCAGGCCACCCGTCGCTGGCACATCGAGGATGGCCGGCTCCAGGAGCTGTAGGTGAGCAGCCTCTGGGTGAGCAGCCTCTGGGTGAGCCGCGCTGGGACTGGGCGACGCGGCATACCTTGCCGGCTCAGCTCAGGAAGATGTCGGGGGCGAGGCCCTCGTCCTTGCCCGTCATGGAGTAGGCCGCGAAGTCGGCCACCCCGCGCGCCCGCAGCAGGTCCTCGTCGATGACGGTCTGGCCGTTGAGCCCCTGACCGTCGGTGGTGAGCACCTCGTAGGCCGCGTCCGCGACGATCTCCGGCTTCCGGCTGACCTTGACCATCTGGTCGCCGCCGGGGAGGTTGCCGATCGCGTCGGTCGCCACGAGCGTCGCCGGCCACAGGCAGGTCGACGACACACCCTTCTGCCCGAGCTCGTGCGCAAAACCCAGTGCTGCCAACGTCATCCCATACTTCGCCATCGTGTATGCCGGGTGGCCGGCGAACCAGCGCGGGTCGAGGTTGATGGGCGGTGAGAGGGTGAGGACCTTGGGGTCGGGGCTGGCCAGCAGGTGCGGGATCGCCGCCCTCGTCAGCATGAACGTGCCCCGGACGTTGATGTCCTGCATGAGGTCGTAGCGCTTCGGCTCGAGCTGGGCGGTCGGGCTGAGGTTGAGGACGCTCGCGTTGTTGACCACGATGTCGATCCCACCGAACTGGGCCGCCGTCTTCTCCACCGCGGCCAGCAGGAGGTCGTCGTCGCGCACGTCGCCGACGATCGGCAGGGCGTGCCCGCCGGCTGCTTCGATCGCCTCGGCCGCGGTGTGGATGGTCCCGGCCAGCCGCGGGTCGGGCTTGTCGGTCTTGGCGATCAGCGCGACGTTGGCCCCGTCGCGGGCGGCCCGCACGGCAATGGCCAGGCCGATGCCCCTGCTGCCGCCGGACATGATGATGGTCTTGCCGGAGAGCGTCGTCATGGCCGCGAGCCTAGTTACTGATCGGTAGCCCGGGAACCGCTGGCGCCCGTGGCCCTCGTCACGCGCCCGCCGGAGCCTTTTGACGGGCAGAGACGGCTTCACCCCGGAACGTTGACCTTCACCCCGGAACGTTGACCTTCACCCCGGAACCGTTCCGGGGTGAAGCACAACCTTCTCCCTAGACCCGATAAAGCTGGGGCAGGGGAGGTCAGGGGGCGGTTTCGTTGAGCAGGCGCAGGAGCCGGGCCAGGTCGGTGACGTCCTTGGCCTCCCAGCCTTCCAACCGGGCGCGCAGCCGCTCCCGACGACCCGCGAGGGTGCGATCCAGCGCAGCCGACCCGGCCGTCGTGAGCCGCACCTGTCGTGCGCGCGCGTCGGCCGGGTCGAGGATCCGCTCGACCAGCCCGAGCTCCTCGAGCGTCGTGAGGTTCCGGCTGGTCGTCGACTTGTGCAGGCCCAGGAGGTCGGAGATGTCGCCACCCCGGGCACCGCCGCCGGTCGCGGCCAGGTCGCGCACGGCGACCAGCACGACGTACCCGGCGGAGTCGAGGTCGGGGTGCACCTCGGCGGCGGTGCGCTGCTGGGCACTGCGGGCACGCCGGAGCAGTCGGGTGAGCTCGACCTCGAGTTCGCCGAGGTCCGACGTGGACGCCATGCAGGGGAGCCTATGGCAGGCGCCGCGGACCGGCGAAGGGATCCGCAGGTCACGGCCGCGGGAGCCCCGCCCGCGAGTCACCGGTGGGTTGACGACGGTCGCGGGTGATCGTATATTCCGCGTGGAATATTTCATCCGGAACACCCGGGCGCCCGACCCATGCGCCCACCCCCAGCAGCGAAGGGACCTGTCACCGCATGACGCTCAGCCCCCTCGCCATCTCCGCGCTCGCCCTGCTGAACGAGCGGTCGATGCACCCCTACGAGATGTACCAGCTGCTGCTGGAGCGCCACGAGGACCGCATCGTCCGGGTCACCCCCGGTTCGCTCTACCGCACGGTCGACCGGCTGACCGCCGACGGGATGGCCGAGGCGACCGGCACGGGCCGGGAGGGCAACCGCCCCGAACGCACCACCTACGCGATCACCGACACCGGCCGCACCGCCCTGGTCTCCCGCATCCGCGAGATCCTGCGCGAGCCGGTGAACGAGTTCCCCACCTTCGCCCTCGCCCTCGCCGAGGCGCACAACGCGCCGGCGAGCGCCGTGTGCGCCGACCTGCGCGACCACCTCAAGGTGATCGAGCGCGAGCTGTCCGACATCGACTGCCTCGTCGACAAGGCCAGGGCGCGCGAGGTCGCCGAGGCGTACTGGATCACCGCCGACTACATCCGCCACATGACCGTGGCTCAGCAGGACTGGATCAACGGCTTCATCACCCGACTCGAGAAAGGCGACCTGCCATGGCCGCACCCACAACCGTGAGGGCCGACCTCCCCGCCGACTACCGCCCCTGGCCAGCCCTGTGGGCCATGGTGATCGGCTTCTTCATGATCCTCGTCGACTCCACGATCGTGTCGGTGGCGACGCCGGCGATCATGCAGGGCCTCGACTCGGACGTGAACGCCGTCATCTGGGTCACCTCGGCCTACCTGCTGGCGTATGCCGTGCCGTTGCTGATCACGGGTCGGCTCGGCGACCGGATCGGGCCGAAGTACGTCTACCTCACCGGGCTCGCGCTGTTCACCGTCGCCTCGCTGTGGTGCGGCCTGACCGGCACCATCGAGATGCTGATCATCGCCCGCGTCGTGCAGGGGCTCGGCGCCTCGATGATGACGCCGCAGACGATGGCGGTCATCACGCGCACCTTCCCGGCCGCCTCCCGCGGCCAGGCGATGTCGCTGTGGGGCGCGACCGCCGGCGTCGCGATCCTCGTGGGCCCGTTGCTCGGTGGCCTGCTCGTCGACGGCCCCGGCTGGGAGTGGATCTTCTTCATCAACGTGCCGATCGGCATCATCGCGTTCGCGCTGGCGATGCGCCTGGTGCCCAAGCTCGAGACGCACAGCCACACCTTCGACTGGGTCGGCGTCGCACTGTCGGCGATCGGGATGTTCCTACTGGTGTTCGGCATCCAGGAGGGCGAGACCTACGACTGGGGCCAGATCACCGGCTTCCTCTCGGTGCCACTGCTGATCGTCGCCGGCCTGGTCATCTTCGGGCTGTTCATCTTCTGGCAGAGCCGGATCCGCACCGAGCCGCTGGTGCCGCTGGGCCTCTTCCGCGACCGCAACTTCTCGCTGTCCAACATCGCGATCAGCGCGGTGGGTTTCTCCATCACCGGCATGGCCTTCCCGTTCATGCTCTACGCCCAGGTCGTGCGGGGCATGACGCCGACCAAGTCAGCACTGCTGCTCGTGCCGATGGCGGTCCTGTCCGGTGCGCTGGCGCCGGTCGCCGGCAAGCTGACCGACCGCATCCACCCGCGCACGATCACGGCCTTCGGGCTCGCGCTCTGCTCTGCCTCGCTGTTCTGGCTGAGCCGGGTCACCACGGTCGAGAGCCAGACCTGGCTGCTGCTCCTGCCGATGGCCCTGATGGGTGTCGCGAACGCGTTCATGTGGGCCCCGCTCGCCGCGACCGCGACCCGCAACCTGCCGCTCTCGTCGGCCGGTGCCGGCTCAGGCATCTACAACACCACCCGCCAGGTCGGGGCCGTTCTCGGCAGCGCCGCCATCGCAGCGCTCATCGAAGCGCGGCTCACGGCGAACCTGCCGGGTGTCCCGCAGGACATGTCGCAGCGGACCTCCGGGGTGAAGCTCCCGCCCCAGCTCGCGGACGGCTTTGCCACGGCCATGTCACAGACCCTGCTGCTCCCGGCCGCCGTCCTCCTGATCGGTGTCGTCGCCGCGCTCAGCTTCACCAAGCCGACCCACTGAGCGGCACCAGATGACGTTGTTCGGAAGTTCCGCCGGGTCCTGGTCCGGCGGAACTTCCGAACAACGAGGGACACCCTGGGGGCCCGAACCTGTCAGGCTGGCGCCCGTGCAACGTCTTCGTTTCGCGGGCGCCATCGCCGGGGTCGGCTCGACCAGCGGCGTGCGGTTCGTCGTGGGGCGGTGGACCGACTCACCCCTGGGCCCCTTTGCCGACGTCATGGTCGAGGACGCCTCCGGCCACCGGACCCTGCTCGCCCCGAGCGACGAGGTGGCCAGCTTCGTCCAGCAGACCTACGAGTTCGACGAGGTCTGCACGACCCCGGTGTCGGTGGGGGTGACCCACGACGGCTGGGACGTGCACGTCGAAGGTCACCTCGCGGCATACCTGCACCTCGGACCGCGTATGCCGCTGGGCTGGCTCCTGCGCGCGGTGCCGCGCCGACTCAGCGCGACGCCGGCCTGGGCCGCGGCCATCGACCCGGTCGCGCGGCTGCTGATGCCAGGGGTCCGCACCCGCGGGACGGCCCTCGAGGGTCGGCGCGAGTGGTACGGCGCCACTGACCTGCACTCCGTCACCAGCATCGGGGGCGCGTGGCGCGGCGTGCCGCTGGGGCGGCTGGCCGACGTCGACCCACCCTGCCGGTTCGGGTTCAGCTCGACGCCGACTCGCCCATCGGTGACCACCGTCGTGACCACGGTCGAGTTGCTGGGAGACTGAACCCGTGCGCCGAATCACGCAGTCCCGCAAGCTCCACCAGGTCCGCTACGACGTGCGCGGGCCGATCCTCGAGGAGGCCCAGCGGCTCGAGGCCGAGGGGCACAAGATCCTCAAGCTCAACATCGGCAACCCCGCGCCGTTCGGGTTCGAGGCGCCGCAGGCGATCCTCCAGGACATGGTCCACCACCTGCCGAACTCGCAGGGCTACAGCGACTCCCGCGGCATCTACTCCGCCCGCACCGCCGTCGCGCACTACTACCAGTCGCGCGGGCTGACCGACACGCACGTCGACGACATCTACATCGGCAACGGTGTCTCCGAGCTGATCTCGATGGTGCTCACCGCCTTCGTCGACGACGGCAACGAGATCCTCGTCCCGGCGCCGGACTACCCGCTGTGGACCGGGGCCGTGACCCTGGCCGGGGGGACGCCGGTCCACTACCGCTGCGACGAGTCCAACGGCTGGAACCCGGACCTCGCCGACATCGAGTCCAAGATCACCGAGAACACCCACGCCCTGGTCGTCATCAACCCCAACAACCCGACCGGCGCGGTCTACAGCGACGAGATCGTCAAGGGCATGGCCGACATTGCCCGCCGCCACAACCTGGTGCTGATGTCCGACGAGATCTACGAGAAGATCCTGTTCGCCGACGAGGTCAACCACCCGGTGCACCACCACACGGCGACCTACGCCGGTGACGACGTCCTCTGCCTGACGTTCAGCGGACTCTCCAAGGCCTACCGGGTCTGCGGCTACCGCGCGGGCTGGGTGATGGTGTCGGGGCCGAAGGAGCTGGCCGTCGACTTCCTCGAGGGCCTGACCCTGCTGGCCAACATGCGCATGTGCGCCAACGTCCCCGGACAGCACGCCATCCAGACCGCGCTCGGCGGCTACCAGTCGATCGAGGAGTACATCCACCCCGGCGGCCGGTTCTACGAGCAGAGCAAGACGGCCTGGCGGCTGCTCAACGAGATCCCCGGCGTCTCCTGCGTCGAGCCCCACGGCGCCCTCTACTGCTTCCCGCGGCTCGACCCCGAGGTCTACGCCATCGAGGACGACCAGGCGTTCGTCATCGACCTGTTGCGCACCAAGAAGATCTTGGTGACCCACGGCACCGGCTTCAACTGGTTCGAGCCCGACCACTTCCGCCTCGTGACCCTCCCCGACGTCGAGGTCCTCACCGAGGCGATCGGGCGGATCGCGGACTTCCTGGAGACCAAGCGCGCCTGATGGATGTCGTGCGCCGCGGTGACTCCGGGCTGCTCGCGGCCGTCGCCGCCGGTGGCGTGCTGGGCTCCCTCGGCCGGTATGCCGTGGGGCTGGCCCTCCCCCACGTCTCGGGGGCGTTCGCGTGGTCGACGTTCCTCGTCAACGTCACGGGGTCACTCGCCATGGGGGTGCTCGTGGTGTGGGTGCTCTCGATGGCCCGCCCGCACCCGTGGCTGAGGCCGTTCCTCGGTGTCGGGGTGCTCGGGGGGTGGACGACCTTCTCGTCCTACGCCCTCGACATCCACGCGATGGTGCAGGCGGGGCACGGACTGGTCGCCGCGGCATACCTCGTGGGGTCGCTCGTGATCGGCCTCGTCGCGGTGGGGCTCGGGATCACGCTCGGCGAGCGGCTGTTCGGACGTCGAGCGTGACCGGGACGGGCGCGCTGCTGGTGCTGGCGGGCGCAGCCGTGGGCGCGCCGCTGCGGTTCGTCGTCGACCGGTGGGCCCGCGACCACACCCGCGCCGGGACCATCCTCGGCACGCTCGTCGTGAACGTCGTGGGCTCGTTCGTGCTCGGGCTCGTGGCCGGGGTCCCGCACGCGGCGGCGTGGCTGATGCCGTTGGTGGGCGTCGGTTTCTGCGGGGCGCTGACGACGTTCTCCACGCTGGCCTTCGAGACCTGGGTGTTCCTGGAGGAGCGGGCCTGGAAACCGTTGGTCGCCAACCTCGCCCTCACGTTGGGGCTGGGACTGCCCGCCGTCTGGCTCGGCTACGCGCTCGGTTCGATGTAAACACGCTGGGGTTGCCGGGCGTGTTTACATCGGACCGAGCATGCTCCTGGTCAGATGAGATGCCGAGCGGCTCCGGCGAGCGCGACACCCAGGACGAACAACACGCTGACCCGGCGCACCGGCTCACGGCACTACGACACTGCCCGCTGAGAGCGAGCAGTGTCGTAGTGCGCTGCGTCCCGACCTCAGTGCTCCAAGGGCTGGCTGGGCATGGCCGGCAGCTGCCGGGCGACGAAGGCCGCCACGAGCATGAGCCCGACCAGCACCGCGAGCGCCACCTCCATCGCCGGCCGGAACATCTCCACCGGCACGGTCGATCCGTGCGCGTCGACCACGGAGAAGAACAGCGACCCAAGCACGGCCACCCCGGCCGCGCCCGAGAGCTGACCCGTGGTGCTGAACAGCCCCGACGCCGACCCGGCCTTGTCGACCGGCACGTCCGCGAGCGTGAAGACCCCTATCGGCGAGACCATCAGCCCGAACCCGGCGCCCGCCACGACGAAGCCCGGCAGGAACGTCCAGACCGAGGTCGAGGCGTCGGCCCCGTGCACGGTGAAGCCGAGGACGACCGCACCGGCCGCCCAGGTCAGCGCGCCGATCTGCAGCACGCGTCGGCCGATCTTCGGCGCGAGCACGGCCACCCCGATCCCGGCGAAGACGGTGGTCGTGAGCGCGAACGGCACCCCAGCGAGCCCGGCTTTGAGCACCGACCAGCCGAGACCGGCCTGCAGGTAGATCGTCTGGCACAGGAAGTAGGAGGCCATTGCCATGAACAGCAACGAGTTCATCGCCGATCCAGCGGCGAAGCCCCGGCCCCGGTAGAGGCTGAGGGCCACCAGCGGCTCGCGACCTGCGCGCTCGGTCCGCACCTGCGACCGGGCGAAGAAGCCGAGCACGACGACACCGGCCGCCATCGCGGCATACACCCACGCGGGCCAACCCAGCTCGCGCCCCATGGTGAGCGGGTAGAGCACCGCGAGCAGGCCGACGGCGAGCACACTGACACCGCGCAGGTCGATGCGAGGACGTTGCGTGGCAACGGATTCCGGCACCCACCGCAGCGCGGCCACGATCGCCAGCACACCGAACGGCACGTTGACGAGGAAGATCGAGCGCCACCCGAGGCCGCCCAGGTCGGCCTCGGTGAGGACCGCGCCGATCACCGGCCCGAGCACCGCCGACAGGCCGGCCAGCCCGGTGAAGAGTCCCATCGCCTTCGCCCGCTCGTGCGGCGCGTACATCACCTGCAGGCTCGACAGCACCTGCGGGATCATCGCCGCGGCGGCGATGCCCTGGAGGGCGCGGAAGCCGACCAGCGCCTCGGCGTTCGGCGCGAAGCCACAGGCGGCCGACATCAGCGTGAAGCCGACCAGCCCCCCGAGGAAGACCCGCTTGCGGCCCCAGAGGTCGCCGAGCCGCGACCCGGTGATGAGGGCGACCGCGAACGCCAGCGGGTAGGCCGCCACCATCCACTGCAGCTGCGCTGCGGTCGCGTGCAGCCCTGACTCGATGGTCGGGAGCGCGACGTTGACGATGGTCGTGTCGAGCAGCTCCATCGTCGACGCGAGGAAGAGGCTGAGCAGCGCGATCGTCCGCGCCCGGCCGACCGGCAGCGCGCCTCGCGCGACCGCCTCGGTCCCGGGCTGCGTCTCAACCGGCGGGTATGCCGTGGGCTCACCGTCGCGGGTGGCCTCGAGCGTGGTGGTCATGTTCCTTCTCCTGACGTCGTGGTCGTGGATTTCCTGTCACCTCCGACG
The DNA here is from genome assembly GCF_001429605.1 of Phycicoccus sp. Soil802. Classification (GTDB taxonomy): domain Bacteria; phylum Actinomycetota; class Actinomycetes; order Actinomycetales; family Dermatophilaceae; genus Pedococcus. The sequence continues at coordinate 395,996 of NZ_LMSS01000002.1, read as the reverse complement.
CTAGGGAGACATCCGGTCACTTTCTGACCGCTTTCTCCGGCATCCTGAAGTCATGGCCAACACCAGTTCCCGCACCCTGCGACTGCTCTCGCTCCTCCAGACCCATCGGTTCTGGGCCGGGCCCGAGCTCGCCGACCGGCTCGAGGTGTCCGAACGCACGCTGCGTCGCGACGTCGAGCGGCTGCGCGAGCTCGGCTATCCCGTCGACTCGGTCCGCGGGATCGAGGGCGGTTACCAGCTCGGCGCCGGCGCGACTATGCCACCACTCACCGTCGACGAGGACGAGGCGATCGCGATGGTCGTGGCGCTCAACGGGGCCGCCCAGCTCACCGCCGGCGCTCTGTCGGAGGCGTCGGTGAGCGCGCTGTCGAAGGTCGTCCAGGTGTTGCCGCCCAAGCTGCGTCGGCGGGCCGAGGCGCTGCGCTCGGTGACGGACGACTCGCCCTTCTCCGAGGCTCCCGCGGTGCACGCCGACGTCCTGGCCGCCGTGGCCCAGGCGACCCGGGACACCGAGCGGATCCGGTTCACCTACCTGGCGCGGGGCGGCCAAGGGGCCGGCGAGGCCGTGCGGCGCCACGTCGAGCCGCACCGCCTCGTCACCGTCGGACGCCGCTGGTACCTGCTCGCCTACGACCTCGACCGCCAGGACTGGCGCTCGTTCCGGCTCGACCGCCTCAGCGAGCCGTTCGGCACCCGGGCCCGCTTCCGAGCCCGCGAGGTGCCGGGAGGTGACGCGGCGGCATACGTGCGAAAGGGACTGTCCCGCAATGAAACTCGCGTCGTCGTGCGCGCCCGGGTCAACGCTCCTGCGGAGCAGGTCGAGCGCCGCACGGGGCGGTGGGCGCGGGTCACCCCGATGGACGCCACCTCCTGCCTGCTGGAGATGGACGCGGTGCACCCGGGGTGGGCGGCCTTCGGGCTGGGCGTCGTCGATGCCCCGTTCACGCTCGAGGAGGCCACCCCGGAGGTGCTCGAGGTGCTGCGCCTGTGGGCGGCCCGCTTCAGCGAGGCAGCCGGCCCAGGGCCCATCGGCTGACGGACCCCGGTGCGACACTGCCGGGATGACCGCGAACTGGCACCTGACCATCGACTGCGCCGACACCTCCCGCCTCGTGTCGTTCTGGTGCGAGGCGCTCGGCTACGTGCCCGAGCCGGCTCCGGACGGCTGGGACTCGTGGCTCGCCTACTGGCGTGCCGGCGGCATCCCGGAGGAGGAGCTCGTGGGTGCGGAGGAGGGCAGCGGGGCGATCGTCGACCCCGAGGGCGTGCGGCCGCGCATCTGGTTCCAGGAGGTGCCGGAGCCCAAGTCGGTCAAGAACCGGCTGCACCTCGACGTCCGGCACACGCCGGGTCGCGAGGCGATGCCGTATGCCGAGCGGCGGGCGAGCGTGGACGCCGAGGTCGAGCGCCTGGTCGGGCTCGGCGCGAGCATCGCCTACCGCAACGCGCCGGAGGGCGCGGACTACTACGCGGTGACCCTGCGCGATCCCGAGGGCAACGAGTTCTGTGTCGTGTGACCGGAGTGGGATGACGGGTGCTGCGTGGTGACTCGGCGCCGCCGCCGACACCTGAGAGGCTGACGTCGTGCTCACCACGAACGACGTCGCCAAGTGCGAGGCCTGGTTCGACTCCCACGGGTTGCCGTACTTCGTCGAAGCGGGTCACGAGGCGATCCAGCGGGCCCTCGTGCCGCGGATCGTCGGCCTCTGGGCCGTGCTCGCCGTGGCGCCAGCCGTGCTCGTGACGGTGGTCGCGCTCAACCTCGACGCCGGGGTCGGCGAGGCCGTCGCGGCGGGACTCCTCACCGCAGCCGTGGTCGCCCTGGGCCGGGCGGTCCGGGTGTTCCGGGTCGGGCGGATCGGCCGCTGGGCGCTGGCCCACGCCTGGGAGAACCGGTCGCTGATCGGCCCGCTGGCGACACGCGCCCTGCCGTTCCTGCTGCTGTTCATCACCTTCCTCTTCATCAACACCGAGGTCTGGCAAGTGTCCTCGGCGTTGCCCCGGCCGTTGCTGTGGGTCTGCGTCGGGATCTTCGCGCTGCTCGCGGTCGCCTTCCTCGCGCCGTCGTTCCGCAGCGAGATCGAGCGGGTCGGCGCCGAGGTCGAGGGCGAGATGCTCGCGGCCACCTGCGTCGGGACCCCGGTGGCCTCGGCCGCGCGCGAGATCCTCGCCGAGCCACACCTCGCGACCGAGGTGGCCGGCATCCGGCTGCCCCCGCTACAGCGCCGCAACCTCATGCTCATGCTCTTCATCGCCCAGGCGATCCAGATGCTGTCACTGGTGCTGATCGTCTTCGGGTTCTTCGTCGTCTTCGGCTCGATCGCCATCCGCCCCAGCGTGATCGAGGCGTGGGTGGGCTCGGAGCCGCACTACACGGGGCCGTTCCACCTCGTGAGTGACGAGCTGTTCTCGGTCGCCATCTTCCTGTCCGCGTTCGCCGGCCTCTACTTCACCGTGCAAGCCGTGATCGACCAGAACTACCGGCGCGAGTTCTTCACCCGCATCCAGGACGACCTGCAGCGGGCGATGGGGGTCCGCAAGGTCTACGTCGCCCTCCGTGCCCACCTCGCGGCCGACCGTGGCGCCTGAGCCCCGGGCATAGGCTCACGACGTGCACCCACGCGTAGCGCTCGGCATCGGCATCCTGCTCGTCCTGGTCGGCCTCCTCTGGACCTTGCAGGGACTCGACATCGTGGGTGGCAGCGGCATGAGCGGCGTCCCGATCTGGGCCGTCATCGGGCCCTTCGTCGCCCTGATCGGCATCGTGGTCGCCTTGGGGGCGCGCCGAAAGCGCTGAACCCCGATGACCGTGTCGCCTCTTCACTGAGCGCCAACCCACTCACCGAGTCGACCTGACAGTGGGTTGGCGCTCACTCACGGAGCCGAGGGCATCAGCGCAGGACCAGGACCGCCACGTCGACCAGGGCGATGCCGATGGCCGCGACGAAGGGGCCCTTCCCCCGACCGAGCACGGCGAACAGGGCGAGCAGCACGCACGCGGCCAGGCCGACCCAGGCACCGGCAGGCACCACGCCACCCGGCCCGAACGTCGCCACGACCGAACCGGCCAACAGCACTGCGGCAGCGATCACCCGCACCCGCCCCGCACCGAGCCGCTGCGGCAACCCGCGCACTCCGGTGGCGGCGTCGTCCGACAGGTCGGGCAGGGCGTTGAGCAGGTGCGCCCCCACCCCGAGGACCGCCCCGGTGGCCATCATCCACACCGGTGGCCACGCCCGGTCCGGGGCCGCCAGCGACACGACGGCGGGCAGCGCACCGAACGCCACGGCATACGGCAGCGCTGACCAGGCGGTGCGCTTGAGCCCGAGGTTGTAGGCCCAGCCACTGCCCACCCCGAGGAACAGGTGCACCAGGGCCGAGCGCCAGCCACACAGGAACGACAGGACGACGCAGGCGACACCGGCGACACCGATCGCTCTGCGCACCAAAGCTTCCGAGAGCTCTCCGCTGGCCAGGGGTTTGTCCTCGCGCGCGACGGCACGGTCGCGGGCGGCGTCGATAAGGTCGTTGGACCACCCGATGGTGAGCTGACCGGTGAAGACGGCGGTGGTGACCAGGATGCCGGTCGCCAGGTCGAGGTCGAGGGCCACCGAGAGGAGCGCCACCAGCACCGTGACGGCGAGCGTGGGACCGGGGTGACAGGCCCGTACCAGCGCGGTGCGCGACGTCGACGACGCTGACACCGGCTCGCTGGACACGGGCCCACCCTAGGCGGCCACCGGCCAAGCCCGACGGTCCCGGCGACACACGACGGCCGCTGGTGTGCCTACGCTCTCCTCGTGAGCCGCATCGTGTCCGTCGCCGGGGTCCTGCCCGAGCACCGCTACGCCCAGGGTGAGGTGACCGCCGCCTTCGCGTCCGTCCTCGGTGCGCACGGCGTCGACCGGCTGCTGCTCGAGCGGATCCACGCGAACGCCGGCGTGAGCCACCGTCACCTCGCGCTGCCCCTGGAGCGGTATGCCGCGTTGCGCGACTTCGGGGAGGCCAACGACGAGTTCATCGCGGTCGCCGTGGACCTCGGCGCCGAAGCGGTCGTCGATGCGCTGAAGGCGGTGGGTCTCACCCCCACCGACGTCGACCTCATCGTCTCGACGACGGTGACGGGGCTGGCAGTCCCGTCGTTGGAGGCCCGGATCGCCGCTCGGATCGGCCTGCGCCCGGACGTGAAACGGGTGCCGATCGTGGGCCTCGGCTGTGTCGCCGGGGCGGCCGGCGTGGCCCGCGTCCACGACCACCTGCTCGGCCACCCCGGCGACGTCGCGGTCCTCCTGTCGGCCGAGCTCTGCAGCCTGACCGTCCAGCGCGACGACACCTCCACCGCCAACCTCGTCGCCAGCGGGCTGTTCGGCGACGGTGCCGCAGCCGTGGTCATCGTGGGCGCCGACAAGGCGGCCGAGCTCGGTCCCGACACCGGCCACGACCTGCGGGTGCTGGCGACCCGGAGCCGCATGTACCCCGACAGCGAGCGCGCCATGGGCTGGGACGTCGGCGCCTCCGGCCTGCGGATCGTCCTCGGCGTCGAGGTGCCTGACCTGGTGCGGGCCAACCTCGGCGAGGACATCGACGGCTTCCTGGACAGGCACGGCCTCAGCCGAGCCGACATCGGCTTCTGGGTCGCCCACCCCGGCGGACCCAAGGTGCTGGAGGCGATGGCCGACGCGCTCGAGGTGCCGCGCGATGCCCTCGGCGTGACGTGGGACTCCCTCGACCGGATCGGCAACCTGTCGTCGGCCTCGGTGCTGCACGTCCTCGCCGACACCCTGCGCGACCGCCCCCCGACGCCCGGGTCGTACGGCGTCCTGATGGCCATGGGCCCGGGGTTCTGCCTCGAGATGGTGCTGCTCCGAGCGGCCGGCTGACGACGATGTCCACCTCACAGACCCTGTTCACCGTGCTCATCGCCGCGGTGGGGCTCGAACGCCTCGCCGAGATGGTCGTGTCCAACCGCCATGCTGCGTGGGCCTTCGCGCGCGGTGGGGTGGAGTCGGGTCGCGGCCACTTCCCGGTCATGGTGCTGCTGCACACCGCGCTCCTCGTCGGAGCGCTCGTCGAGGTCGTCGCCGCCGACCGGCCCTTCATCCCCCTGCTGGGGTGGCCGATGCTCGTCCTCGTCGGGCTCGCGCAGGGCCTGCGCTGGTGGTGCATCGCAACGCTCGGGCCGCAGTGGAACACCCGCGTCATCGTCGTGCCCGGCGCCGCCCTGGTCGCCGGCGGTCCCTACCGCCTGCTGCGTCACCCCAACTACGTCGCCGTGGTCGTCGAAGGCTTCGCGCTGCCGCTGGTCCACACCGCGTGGGTCACCGCAGCGGCCTTCACGGTCCTCAACCTCCTCCTGCTGTCGGTGCGGATCCGGGTGGAGGAGCAGGCGCTCGGGCTCCGAGCCGGTGCGGCGTGAGCGTCGACCTCCTCGTCATCGGCGGTGGCCCCGTGGGCCTGGCCACCGCCTTGTATGCCGTGCGACGCGGCTTCACGGTCGAGGTGCTCGAGCCGCGCCCCGGCCCCGTGGACAAGGCGTGCGGTGAGGGCCTGATGCCCGGAGGGCTCGCCGCCCTCGACGACCTCGGCGTGCGGCCAAAGGGCCACCCCTTCAACGGGATCCGCTATCTGGCGCGCAACGGCAGCGCCGTCGCGGACTTCACCCGGGGCCCCGGTCTCGGCGTCCGTCGGACCGAGCTGCATGCCCGCCTGAGCGAGGCGACCGCCGACGCCGACGTCACGGTCCGCCGACTGTCGGCGACCGGCTTGAGCCAGGACGCCGACGGCGTCGACGTGACGACTCGGCTGCCGGGTGGCGAGGGTGGGCCGACCATTCGCGCCGGTCACGTGGTCGCCGCCGACGGGCTGCACTCCTGGGCCCGTCGACACCTCGGCCTCGACCGACCGGCGAGCCGGCCCGGCCGGTACGGGCTGCGCCAGCACTTCGCGATCGCGCCGTGGTCGAGTCATGTCGACGTCCTCTGGGCCCAGGATGCCGAGGCCTACGTCACCCCGGTCGCCGACGACCTGGTGGGCGTCGCGGTCCTGAGCCGTCGACGCCGACCGTTCGCCGAGCACCTCGCCCAGTTCCCGCCGCTCGCCGAACGCCTCGCCGGGGTGGGGCCGGCCTCGGCCGTGCAAGGCGCCGGTCCGTTGCGGCAACGCAGCCGGCACCGGGTCGCCGGCCGGGTGCTGCTGGTCGGCGACGCCAGCGGCTACGTGGACGCGCTGACCGGTGAGGGCATCTCGCTGGGGCTGGCCCAGGCGCGGGCCGCAGTTGCGGCGATTGCTGCCGACCGGCCGGCCGACTACGAGCGCGGATGGCTCGCAGCCACCTGGCGGTGCTCGCTGCTGACCCACGGGCTGCTGCAGGCCACCCGCCCACAGGTTGCCCGTCGCGCCCTGGTGCCGCTGGCGGCGCGAGCGCCCTGGGTGTTCTCGGCGGCCGTCAACGAGCTGGGCCGGTCGGCGTGACCGAGCTCGTCGTCCTCCTTGACGACCACGGCCGCGCGGTCGGAACGCAGGACAAGGCGACCGTCCACCACGGCCAGACGCCCCGGCACCTGGCCTTCTCGGCATACCTCGTCGACCCGGAAGGGGCGCTGCTCGTCACGCAACGGGCGGGGACGAAGGCGACCTTTCCCGGGGTGTGGACCAACTCGGTCTGCGGCCACCCGGCCCCGGGCGAGGCGCTCGACACGGCTGCCAGGCGTCGGGCGCTCGACGAGCTGGGCGTCACGGTGGGCGAGCTGCGGCTGGTGCTGCCGGAGTTCGGGTACGTCGCCGAGATGGAGGGCGTGGTCGAGAACGAGCTGTGCCCGGTGTTCGTCGGGGTGCTTCCCGGTCGTGAGCTGGGCCTCGAACCGGCCGAGGTCGGTGGCGCCGAGTGGGTCCCCTGGTCGACGTTCTCGGTCGAGGTGCTCGACGGACGGCGGGCGGTGTCCTCGTGGTGTCGGGAGCAGGTCGAGCAGCTCGTGCTCCTCGGCCCCAACCCCCGGGACTGGCCCGCCGCAGATCCAGCGCTGCTCCCCCCAGCCGCCCGCCTCGACAGCTGACGTCAGGCGGTCTCGTCGTCCGGGTGCTCCTCGACCGGGTGCTCCTCGACGGTGTGGGAGTTCGTGAGCGTGAGAGCGCCACCGGCCGCGACCATCCCGACGACCACCGCGAGCAGGGCGTAGGTGATCCGCTCGCCGTGGAAGAACGACGCGACCAGACCAGTGCTCCACGTGCCCGCGGGCAGCTGGGTGGTGACCAGCGCGGCGATCATCGTGCCGACGACGGCCGTGCCGAGGCTGGTGCCGACCTCCTGCGCGGTGTCGTTGAGCGCGGTGCCGATCGAGGTGCGGTTGGCCGGCATCGCGTCGACCAGGGCTACTGCACAGATCGTCATGACCGTCCGCAGGCCGATCGTCATCAGGACCAGGCAGACCGCGATGGCGAGGTAACCGTGGTCGACGCCCCAGGAGAGCCCGCCGAGCGACCCGGCCAGGAAGCCAGCCCCCACGAGGCACGCGATCCGGTGGCCGAAGCGCCTCGCCAACCACTCGGACAACGGCGTCGCCACGACCATCGTGAGGATGATCGGCAGGTTCGCCAGGCCGGCGCGGACGGGGCTCCACCCGTAGGCGTACTGGAAGTGCAGGATCAGGCCGAACATCACGCTGGCCATCGCGATCGACGTGCCGATCTGGGCGATCGAGGCGCCGCGGACGGTGCCGTTCGAGAAGAGGCCGAGGTCGAGCATCGGCGCGGCACTGCGGCGTTCGTGGCGCACGAACCACGCCCCGGCCACGAGGGCGCCCGCGATCGAGCCGATCGTCACCAGGGAGCCCCAGCCGTGCTCGACGCCACTGGTCAGTGACCAGCAGGCGAGGCCGATCGTGGCAACGCTGAGAAGGGCTCCGGGCAGGTCGAGCCCGTCGTCCGTCAGGTCCTCCCGGCGGTCGGCCGGGACGCCGAGCCGCACTCCGATGAAGGCCAGCAGCGCAATCGGCGCGTTGACCACCAGGAGCCACTCCCACCGCACGTGGGCCAGCGCGGTGCCGCCCAGCAAGGGGCCGAGCACGAAGCCCGACATGCCCACGACGATCATCACGGTCATGGCCCGCATGCGCAGTGCCCGGTCGTCGAAGAGGCGGAAGACCAGCGAGTTGGTGATCGGCGCCATCGCCGCGGCGGCGATGCCGAGCCCGGCTCGCAGGGTGATCAGCTCGGCGGCCGTGGACACGGCGGCCACGGCCAGGCTGAGGAGGCCGAAGACCGCGAGCCCGACGAGCAGCACCCGACGGCGCCCGAGTCGGTCGGCAACCGAACCCGCGGTGAGGAGCAGCCCGCCGAACGTCAGGGAGTAGGCGCCGGTGACCCACTGCAGAGCCGTGGTGCCGCTCCCGAGGTCGCGCCCGATCGTGGGCAGCGCGATCGACAGCAAGGTGTTGTCGACCATCTCGACGAAGAAGGCCAGGCAGAGCGCGGCCAGCGGAACCCAGGCCGCCCGCAGCGACCGGTACGTGGGTGCCGCGGTGGGCGTGGCGGTGGTGGTCACATCAGTAGGCGTCATGGGGCCCTCCTCTCGAGGCGTCGTCGACTATCGAACGACGTTCCAGACGATAGAACATTGTTCGATAAATCCGCAAGCTGTGGTTGGATGGACGTCATGGCAGGCCCCCGAACGCGAGCAGTGGACCGTCGTCCACCCGGTCGCCGGCGCGCCTCGCACTCGCTCGACGCCGTGCTCACCGCGGCAGTGGAGCTGCTCGACGAGGCCGGCGACTCGGCCCTGACCTTCCGCGCGCTGGCAGCCCGCCTCGGCACCGGCGTCGGCAGCATCTACTGGTACGTCACGAGCAAGGACGACCTGCTCGACCGCGCGACCGACCACGTCCTCGCTGGGGTGTTGACCGCCGTCGAGGGACAGCCCGGCACCGACGACCCGATCGCGGACCTGCGGGTCATGGCCGTGACGTTGTTCGACGCGATCGTGGACCGGCCGTGGCTGGCCGCGTACTTCATGCGCAACACCGACGTCCAGGGCAACTCCCTCCTCCTCTACGAGAAGCTCGGCCAGCAGACCCTGCGCCTCGACCTGACGCCGAAGGAGCGGTTCCACGCCGTCTCCGCGATCGTCGGGGTCGTCGTCGGCACAGCCGCCGACCTGGGTCAGGACCCACCCGAGGAGGTCGTCAGCGGCGCCGTCGACCGCGCCGAGTTCCTCGCTCGGTATGCCGCGACGTGGCGGGCCGCGGACCCAGACCAGTTCCCGTTCGTCAGCCAGATCGCCGACGAGTTCGCCGGGCACGACGACCGCGAGCAGTTCCTCGCGGCGCTCGACCTCACCCTGGCCGGCCTCCGCCTCCAGGCCGGCGGCGAGGTGGGCCAGCCGGGGCACGAGTAAGGCCCCCGTCGCGTTTCCGCGAGCGGGGGCCCCATCGTCTGTCTCAACGCAGAGTGCGCCCGAAGGGATTCGAACCCCTAACCTTCTGATCCGTAGCAATTCGCGGACGGCGACTCGTGACGACTCTGCGCGACCTAGTCAGCGCCCTCGAGGCGCATCGTCGCAGGTCAGGACACTGCAGACGGCTGGAGTCGTCGCCAAGCGGGTGTTGTCGAATCGTTACCCACTTGCTGCGCGGCAGGGCTTCTTGGGCCCATTCTTGAGCCCCTCGGGCGGGGGCCGGGGCGTCAGGGCCGACCGGCACCGGGAGTTGCGGTTAGCCCGTGCTCGCCAAGAGTCACAGCCCTTGACCCTGGCGCCCACCTCGGGAAACGAGGGCGCGGTCCCCTTGGCGCGCATTTTTACAGATTAGGCGCGGAAACGAACATTGTCTGTACGGCGTCGGATGAAGGGTTCGACACCAGGGGAACCAGTCACTCCTCAGCTGACGTGGATGCCCGGACGTCGTGTCGGGTCCGGCTCGACCTTGCGGATGATCTCCCGGACGACGGGTGGGGTGTCGCCGCGCCCGAGGAGTAGGTACCGCACGAGATGGGCGACTGGTGAGCCTTCGGACCACTCGAAGTGGCAGTGCGGGTGCAGGCCGGTCGCGTCCCGCAGCGCGAGCAGGACGGCGGCGATGGCGTTCGGTGCCGCCGGGCTGGCCACCCGCAGGATGCGGTACCCGGCCACATCGACGCCGTGCACGCGCAGAACATCGGCGAAGTCGGACGGGTCATCGATGTCGACCTCGAGGAACAGCACATCAGATCGTCCGGGGACCGGGTTCATGGACCGCTGCTCGGCCTCCTTGGCGACGTACTCGGCCTCGTCGCCGGCTTGGCGCTTGTTCGAAATGATGTTCAGCAGCCCATCGTGCGCCACCGACTCCTCGATGAATCGGCGAGCGGGTTCGTCGAACTCGATGTGCTCGACCCGCAGCTCCGTGGTGCGGCTGATACGGGAGATGAGGGAGACCACGACAATCCCCAGGATGAACAGGGCTGAGATGGCGATGCCGTCGGGCTTCTCGCGGATGTTCTCCACCAGGGCGTACAGCAGGATGAGCGTCAGGACCGCGAACCCGGCCGCGGCCACCTTCTGCCGGTGCCGGTACGCCGAGATGGTGACGGCCACCGCGCCGGAAACCATCATGGCCAGGATGCCGGTGGCGTAGGCACCGGCTTGGGCGTTGACGTCGGCACCGAACGCGATCGTGATGACGATGCAGATGACGGTGTAGACGAGCACAACTGGGCGCACCGCACACCCCCACTCGGGCGCCATCCCATAGGCGGGCAGGTAGCGGGGCACGATGTTGATCAGACCGGCCATGGCTGAGGCGCCGGCGAACCACAGGATGAAAATAGTGCTGATGTCGTAGACGGTCCCGAACCCGTCGCCGAACATCTCATGCGCCAGGTAGGCCAACGCCCGCCCATTGGCCTCCCCGCCGGACTCGAATGCCCCCGCGGGGATAAGCACGGTGGTGACGAAGCTGGTGGACAGCAGGTACACCGACATGATGAGCGCCGCCCCGGCGAGAAGCTTGCGGGTGTTGCGGATCCGGGAAGCCAGCTTCTCCTTGGCGCTCTTCCCGTCCGCGGCCACCAGCGGCATCATCGACACCCCGGTCTCGAATCCAGACAGGCCGAGCACCAGCAGCGGGAACGCGATGACCGCCGGGCCGATTGCGCCGCCCAGGCCGCCGCTGTCGGACAGCGCGGAGGTCCACGCGGACAGCGCTCCGTCGGTGGTGAACACCTCGACCAGGCCCTTGACCACGACCACCGCGTTCAGAGCCAAGAACACTGCCACCAGGGGGATGGCCACGCTGACGGCCTCGCTGAACCCGAGCAGGAACACCCCGCACAGCACGAGCAGCAGGAACACGGTGATCGCCACCGCGTGCCCATGCAGCGCGTCCGGGAAGAACGGGGACTCCAGCACGTGCACGGACGCGTCCGCTGCCGACAAGGTGATGGTGATGATCCACGACGTGGCCACGAACCCGAGCAGGACCAGGACGAACACCTTGCCCCGCCAGAACGGCAGCAGGTCCTCCAGCATGGCCACCGACCCTTGCCCGTGCGGGCTCTCCCGGGCGACACGCGAGTACATCGGCAGCATTCCCAGCAGGGTCAACAGCACGATGAGCAGGGTCGCCAACGGCGACAGCGCCCCGGCGGCCAGCGCCGCGATTCCGGGCAGGTACGCCAGGGTGGAGAAGTAGTCGACCCCGGTCAGGGTCATCACCTTCCACCACGCATGCGGCTTCGCATGCTCCTCACCCGACTCAGGACCGACCGGCTGGACCCGGTGCTCGAGCAGCCACTTGGCCCCGGGCCTGGTGGACTCCGTGCGGGTAGCGGGGCTTGGCACCCGGGCGGGCATGACCAGCGGGTCAGAAGCGTTCATGTCGTCCTCTGCTGCGAGTGTAGGTCGGGCCACCCTACGGGCGACGAGCCCTTGACCCTGCCGACCGGCACCACGCCAGCACCGGGCCCCACCGCCGCTGATACGTTCGGGCCATGAGGAAAGCATGAGGGCACGATGAGCACGGCGGTCCGAGTGCTCCTTGCCGTAAGCGCAGCCGCCGCAACACTCGCCATCGGGCGAGCCGTTGCGGCCCGGGAGGAGAACCACCGGATGACGCTGCCGATGTCCCTCGGCGTCGGTGTGGCTCTGCTCGCCGTGTACCTCACCATCGCACTGTCCGTGTAGACGGAGTACGGCCCGAGCTCGCCTCGACGACTACCCCGGCTGCTTGGACCCGCGGTGTCGCAGCCGGCCGAGCATCCGCACCCGCTTGGCTGACATCCGTGCCCACACCGCCTGCTGCACTGCAAGGGTCGCCCACCCCGCGAGGGCCATACCGGACAGATTCAGCGCCAGCTGCAGGGTGCTGCCCCACACCTCGTGACCGACCCCGAACGCCAGTCCGAGGGCAATGTTCCCCGCAGCGGGGACGGTGGTCACGGAGATGAACACCCCGGACAGCCCACCGGTGCGGGCGGAGGTCACCGACAGGACCCCCGCGGCTCCGGCGATGACGGCCACGATGAACGACCACTTGTCGGGGAAGTAGATGAAGTCGGTGCCGGGACGAGGCCCAGTGACGTCGCCGAGCGTGATCCAGCCCAGCGCCTTGGCGGCCAGCGCAAACAGGGTGGTCAAGGCGATGGCAGCCGCGAACCCAGCGACGAGGGTGACCGTGGCGCGGCGCAACAACGTGGTCCTGCGGCGGACGAGGGCCACCCCGAGTGCCGCGACAGCCCCGAACTCCGGACCGAGGACCATGGCCCCGATCACCAGGATCTGGGAGTCCAGGACGATGGCGATGGTCGCGATGAGCGTCGCCAACGTCATGAAGCTGCCGTAGGTCCAGTTCAGCTCGGAGTCCTCGTACGCGCGCTGGGTCACGTCGGCCCAGACCACGGAGTCGGCGCTGCTGCCCGGTGTACGCCGCTCGGCTTCGTAACCATCCTTCGACAGCCAAGTGGTCACGTGCTCGACGTGCAGCGACCCGCCCTGGTGGACGCCCAGGTCGCGCAGCCCGTCGATGACCACGTTCGCGCCCTCACGGGCCACGTCCGCCAGGACCAGGTCGCCGGGGGGACGCAGGGACGCACGGCGAACCACTGACAGGGCGCTGACGCTGGTGTCAGATTCCAGCAGGGCCAGCACGCGATCGGTCTGGGCGGCCGGTGAGGAGATGCGCAGGTGCAGCATGCGGACAGTGTCGCGCAGCCGCACGGTCCGGATGGCGCACCACCGGATGCGTCTCGCCTGAGACTGCCCGGCGCGTCCCATGCGCGCTCGGGTTCCCCCGGACAGGAGCTTGCCGCAGGTGTAGAGCCCGCCCGAGGAGGGGGTTCGCTCGGTGACGACGTAGAGGATCTCAGGGGTCACTCAGGCCGGGACGCGGATGCGCGAGCAGTGTTACCGGGGACGACAGCGCGGAAGGGCGCTCGACGCCCAAAGCGCGACCACCGAGCCCCCGCCTCAACAGCGTTCAGGCGACATGGACGAGGCGCGCCGCGCAGGCCCCATCCCAACCCGAGGAGTGCCATGCGCATCACCAAAATGGCTGCCTTGGGCGCAGCCGCCGCCACAGCAGTAGTTCTCACCCCGGGGCTGGCGTACGCAGTCCCGATCACGCCCGGTGGATCCACCGAGGTCACCGTCGGAAGCAACGACAACCTGTTCTCGCAGAACAAGCAAAACGAGCCGGGACTGGCGGTCAACCCGGTCGCCCCTTCGGTCCTAGCTGCGGGAGCCAACGACAACATCGACCTGGAAGCGTGCAACGCCGGCGACGACCGCACCTGCCCGTTCACGCCAGGTGTCGGGGTGTCGGGGGTGCAGTTCTCCACCGATGCGGGGCGCACCTGGACCCAACCTACGTACACCGGGTACTCCGCCCGGGTCACGCCCAGCTGTGTCGGTGCCCCGGACCCCGCCCCCGGGGTCCCACCGGCGGGTGACACTGGCTGTGTCCCCGACCCCAGCGGCCCTATCGGCACCCTGCCCGGGTACTACGAGCACGGGATGGTCTCCAACGGTGACCCCGAGCTGGTGTTCGGCCCGCGTCCGTCCGCGAATGGTTCGTTCTCCTGGGCCAACGGTCAGCGGCTGTACTACGCCAACATCGCCACGCCGTTCCCGGGCCGGGCGCCGTTCGCCGGAGCTGCCGCCATCGCCGTGTCCCGCACCGACAACATCGCCGGAGCGATAGCCGGACAGAACTCCGCTTGGATGGATCCCGTCATCGTGACCCGGCAGAACAGCGCCCTGTTCAGCGACAAGGAGCAGATCTGGGCCGACAACGCGGCCACGAGCGCCTACTTCGGCAACGTGTACGTCTGCAACGTCGGATTCCGCGGCACCGCCGGTTCAGAACCAGTAACCCTCGCCCGGTCCACCGACGGTGGTGGAACGTGGCGCACTCGGCAACTGTCCGCTGCCACGAACAACAACCAGACCGGGGGACGCCAAGGGTGCGCCATCCGCATCGACAGCACGGGTGTCGTGTACGTCCTGTGGGCCGGCACCGACATCCAGTCCAGGCGTGACGTGTTCTACCAAGCCCGCTCCTTCAACGGCGGCGCCACCTTCGAGCGGCCCCGGGTCGTACAGACCGTCGCCAGTATCGGCCAGTTCGACCCCGTCCAAGGCAGGTTCACGATTGACGGCATCGCCGGTGCGCGGACCAGCAACTTCCCCAGCGCCGACATCGCCAACGGGGCCCCCACCGGAACCGATGCCACCAACCAGATCATCCTGACCTGGGCGGACAACCGGGCCGGCACCGACCAGGAGAAGGCGTACGTCAGCACCTCCGTCAACCGCGGCGCCTCGTACACCGCCGCCCAAGCCGTCAGCGACGCCGGTGACCGGGCCAACTTCCCCGCCGTCGCGGTGTCCCCCGATGGCTCGGACGCCTGGTTGGTCTACAACGCCTGGCTTGACCCGTGGCGCAGCGACACCACCTCCCCGCGCCGCATGCAAGGCGTGGTCAAGCACGCGGAGGTAAGCCGGACAACTGGCGCCGTCACGGTGTGGACCACCGTCCACCGCGGCGCCCTCGGTGACGGGCGCGCGTCCAGTGCCAACGGGCTCACGTCCGAGTTCCTCGGCGACTACAACTACGCCGTCGCGACCCGCGACTACGGCGCCGGGGTGTGGAACGACATGCGTGACAGCACCGTCTGCGCGGCGATCAACTCCTACCGTCAAGCGTTCTTCGAAGACGTCACTGGCGGCGCCGCGGCGCCCACGGTTGGCGATGAGAAGGAGGACCAGGAACAGGCGGCCGAGCTCCCGGCCAGCCATTCCACCGCCCTTCGGCCCGGACCCAACAACCAGTGCGCACCCACCTTCGGCAACTCCAGCATCTACGGAGGCACCTTCAGCGACGACAGCTAAGCACCCCTGCTCGACGCAGCCCCTGACGACCGGGTCGTCAGGGGCTGGTGCGATGGTTCATGCTCCTCCCTGCGGAGCATGAGTCACCGGCTCGATCGGTGCGGTCTTGTCAGCGCTGTTGAGCTATTTCTCCGCAGGCCACCGGAAGCGTGGCTTCGAACAGGCTGCTGAGGGAGGAGTGGTCAGGATCGGACGGCAGGTCCGCGCCGTGGAGAACGATGTGCAGGTTCGCCAGGTTCTTGGCCACCTCCTTGGGGACGACAACCGACCGGTGGTAGGCGAGGTTGCCGGCAGAGTCGGCTTTGACGAACCGCTCGAGGCTCAGACCGCTCGAGGGACTCGTGTCGCCTGTGATGGTCATCGACACGTCGATCGGGCCGTATGACGGGCCGCCTTCAGCGAGCGAGATCAGGCCGTCAGGCTGTCCCGCGATGAACGTTGAAGGGTCGATCGGGTCACCGGTGTTGACGTCCGCGCTGATGTCGGGGCACTCGTTGTTGGACTGAACCACCCCGTGGATGTGCATGGCGTGCGGCTCACCCGGGGTGAGCCCAGAAGCCGTCAGATTGATATCGAGCGTCCGCCCAGTCAGGCGCAGCGAGGCCTGACCGTGGACATCGGATCCGCCATCCGCGGACTCACTGTGGGGCAGGGGCCTCAGGGTCGCGTCGAAGCTTCCCGCACTGACAGCGACGGCGGCACCGGCAGACACCAGCAGAACCACGGGTGCAGCGAGCAGCACCGTAACTTTTCTCTTCATTTTTGGATCCTCTTTGATCGCAGGTGCCCCTCAGTGCGGGCGCACTACACCCGACCTGTCATTCGATCCCTGAGCCCCAACGGATTGGCCCTCATTCAGCCTTGCGGGAACCTGCCCATGAGCCTTGCGTCGGCTCCGGCAACGCGCTCGATGAACGTCGCGTCCAGCCCGGGCGCGGTCAATGGGCTCAGCCACACCAAGCCGGTTTGGACCTTGTAGCGAACTCCCTGGTGCGGTCGTCGTCTCGGCTGCCTGACTCGGGAGGCAACACATGAACCGCAAGATCACGCTCCTCGTATTCATTCCCGCGCTGACGCTCGGCCTGTCGGCCTGTGGCTCATCGGACTCCGGCTCGTCGTCGACCTCGCCCATGTCGTCGATGCCGATGCCCTCGGAGTCGAGCACCACCACCAGCCCTGCGGAGCCGACGGCCTCGACCACCACGGACGCGGGCGAGGCCGTCATTTCGATCACGGACTTCGCGTACAAGGTGCCTACGTCGGTGGCGCCCGGCGCCACCATCACGATCAAGAACGGTGACGCACAGGCGCACACCGTCACGTCCAAGGCGGGCGGATTCGACGTCAAGGTGGACCCCAACGGGACGGCGACGTTGACCGCGCCGAGTAAGCCCGGCAGCTACCCGTTCGTCTGCACCTTCCACGCCAACATGACCAGCACGCTGGTCGTCAAGTGACCACCGCCGCGATCGCTGCCCCGCGCGCCGCGGGGCACACTTTCTCACTCGTACTGCGTGTTCTTCTCGCCGTGTCCCTCGCCGTCGATGCCGTCGTTCACCTCCGGCTCGCCGGCGGCTACCAACAATCCGCGCCGAGCGGCATCGGCGCGGGAAACCTGTTCCGCATCGAAGCCGGGGTTGCCCTGGTGGTGGCGGCATGGGTGCTCTGGCGAGGTAGCCGCTCCGCCCTGCTCGCCGCCTTCGCGGTCGGCTTCAGTGCCGCCGTGGCCGTCGTCCTCTACCGCTACGTCAACGTCCCCGCCCTGGGCCCACTTCCAGCCATGTACGAGCCCGTGTGGTTCTTCGAGAAGGCTTTGAGCGCGGTGTTCGAAGGCGTGGCAGCAGCCGCGGCACTGACCGCCGTGGCCCTCATACCTCGCCAACGGGGTAGCCACGTGCCGACCGGGGATGCGCCTGCCGCGAACTAGTCCGGCCCAGGACCCATCTGCCGCACGGACCACACCGAAGTACCTGCACAAGCGTTGTTCAGGATCGACGGCCAAACACGGCCACAGGACCAAGGAGCACCCGTATGCGCACCACCACCAAGATCGCCACCGTCGCCCTCGGCTCGGCGGCCCTTCTCCCCTTCCTCGGTGCCGGCATCGCACAGGCTGCCGATGGGAACACGACGGCAACACTACGCCCGGTCGCACTCAACGGCGTCAAGGCCAACGGCACCGCGATGGTGACCGTCAGCGGCACCCGCATCGACGTGACCATGGCCGCGTCCGGCCTGCTGGCCGGCAGTCCGCACGCGGCGCACATCCACTTCGGGGCCGACGCCCGCCACGAGTGCCCCGTCGCCGGCGACGACGCCAAGGGCGACGGCACCATCAACACCACCGACGGTGGCCCCGCCTACGGCCCCATCGTGGTCTCGCTGACCAAGACCGGCGACACCTCGCCCAAGAGCGGCCTGGCCGTGGACCGCTTCGACACCGCCCCCGGTGGCAAGATCAGCTACGAGCGCGGCAGCATCAACGTCTCCTCCGACGTGGCCCAGGCCATCACCGAGGGCAAGGCAGTCGTCGTCGTCCACGGTGTCGACCACAACGACAACGGCAAGTACGACGGCGAGACCAAGAGCGACCTCGACCCGAGCCTGCCCACCGAAGCAACCGACCCGGCCATCTGTGGCGTCCTGAACGCGGCCCCGGCCGGCGGCATGGACACCGGCGCCGGTGGCACGTCCACCCCGAACAACGAAGGCATGCTCCTGCTCGGTGGCGGCTTGCTCATCGCCGCTGTGGGTTCGGGCGCCTTCACGGCTCGCAAGGCTCGTAACCGCGTCTGATGTCCCACCCCACGAAGTTCGGTGACCGCCGCGGCA
Source organism: Phycicoccus sp. Soil802 (assembly GCF_001429605.1). Lineage (GTDB taxonomy): Bacteria > Actinomycetota > Actinomycetes > Actinomycetales > Dermatophilaceae > Pedococcus. Next base: position 377,809 of record NZ_LMSS01000002.1, on the reverse strand, counting down.
GCATTGCCGCGGCGGTCACCGTCGTGCTTCTCCTGGTGGGTGGCGCCCTGGTCGGCAAGGCCTATTCGGGAACCCAATCGCCGCCGCAGCCCCCTGCCGCCCAGTCCGCTCCGTCGTCCGCTGCATCGGCATCCTCGTCGCCGGGCACGACGCTGTCGCCGTCATCCAGCGCGACCACGTCCACGCCTGCGAGCACCTCGGAATTCGGGCCGATCATGCCGCCAAGCTCGCCGATTTCACTGGCTATCCCGTCCATCGGCGTGAATACGAAGGGCATCGTCGACCTCAAGCTGGACAAGAACGGCAAGCTCGAAGCACCCCAGGACTTCCAGAAGGCAGGCTGGTACGCCAACGGCCCCACACCCGGGGAGTTCGGACCGGCGGTCATCGGCGCCCATGTCGACAGCAAGTCCGGGCCCGCGGTCTTCTACCGCCTGGGGTCACTGAAGAAGGGCGCGCAAGTGTCCGTGGTCCGCAAGGACGGCTCCACAGCCCGCTTCGTCATCGACCGCGTCGCCCGGTACCCCAAGAACGCCTTCCCCACCGCCACCGTGTACGGCGACACCAACGGTCGCGCCGAACTCCGCCTCATCACCTGCGGTGGAGCCTTCGACCAATCCACCGGACACTACGTCGACAACATCGTCGCGTTTGCCCACCTCATCAGATAGCAGCCCGCCCAGGCCACACGACCCGCCATCCACCCGGGAACCGTGCCTGGTTCCGGCGAAGCGGAGGACGGGCGTTGCCGTCGGCGACGAACAGGTCACGCGAGCATCAGGCACCACGGGGCGGCGAAACGGATGGGCGCGCTCGCCTCGCTGCGGTTCGCTGCCCCTACCTCACCGCCGATGACCAGACGACCCGGTCAAGGCCATCGGCCCATTCCGGACAACCTGGGGTACGTTGGCCCTCAGGCCGACATGGCTCGCGGGTGCACCGGAGCCCACACCTGGGCCCGCTTCCCATCGGCCCGAGACGACCGTGTCGGCCCCTCACGGGATCTGGCGCGGTCGTCTCGTCACAGAACCAAAGTCGGGCTCCCTGGCGAAGGCGAGCCACCATGTGCGGCAGATGAGTGCGGTGCTCAGCATGGCCCCCGGCTGTCCACGAGAACCGGCATGATCGTCAGGGCCGGCTCGGCCGAGAATCGCCGGAACAGGGCGGGAGCCGCAGGCGGTTCGGAGGCAGCCCTCATGGCATCTAGGGCGGCGCGATCCCGCCACAACGAATGAATCGCCCAGTGTCCCTGGCCATCGCTAAGCAACTGCGTTTCGAGCAGCCCGTCGGGGAGGCCGCCAGCCAGCAACATCTCGTACGCCGCGATGAGCTCCTGAGCCTGGCCCTGATCCACGTTCGCGGTGACGATCGTCAGAATGTTCATGACACCCAGAGTGCTCTACAGCATCCTCGAAGCAAGCCAGAAGTCGCAGACCCGCCGCGGCTGAGCGGTCGAATCTGAAATGGAAATGACGGTCGCTCGCCACGGTGGCACGAACACCGCACGGGGCCGAGGCAACCCACGGAGCGCGCAATGAGAGCGCTTGGCGCGCTGCCGTCGGGCCACGTCAAGGTCGAGGAGATACGTCGATAGGCCGTACGGGCTGTTGACGGCTGGATCGACGCAAGCACGGCCACGTTCATGGACTCCCGTGTTGTGTAAGCACCGTCACCGACGACGCCTGTCATCCGCCGAAACACTCGTCCTCAGGAGGCTGACCCGACCGGTGAGCGAACTGACAAGGAGCACCAGCCCGTGACCCGCAGCAGCAGCACGGTGGGCCTGAGCCGAGCCGTCCTCGTCGGAGCCGGCAGTGGCGTCATCGCCTCCGTGGTGATGGCGATGTACGCCATGGTCGCCGCCTGGGTAAAAGGCGCAGGCTTCTTCACCCCGCTCCACCACAGCGCCTCGCTGTGGGCGTCCCAAGACCCGATGATGACATCGATGCAGGACGCCAGTGCGGGCAGCGACCTCCACTTCGTGTTCGGGACGGCGCTCCTCGGCGCGATCATCCACATGAGGACCGGCGCCATGTACGGCGCGATCTTCGGAATCATCGTCTCCCGACTCCGACGCGGCCTCCCCGCGGGCGCCGGCATCGGCCTCGTCTACGGCTTCCTCGTCTTCGCCGTGAGCGCCTACGTAGCCCTCCCGATCGCCGCCGCAATCTTCGACAGCGGCGACCCGCTCAAGAACATGGCCCAGATGGCGGGATGGGGCACCTTCATCATCGAGCACCTGCTGTACGGCCTCGCGCTCGGCGTTCTGGTCGCCCTAGACCGCACCAGGTCGAGACCGTCCGCAACGGTCCCCGCCACCGCCATCGCCCGCTGAACCGAACACCCCAGCGGGTCCGTTGGCCCGTCCCCCAATTGCCCGACCCGCTTCCTTCTGCCCATTCTCGACAAGGCTGAGACGACGCCACCCGATCATCGAGCCCGGGACCATCTTCGGCGAGATGGTCATCGTCGGCCAGCAGATGCATGACAGCTTCGCCGAAGCTCTCGACGACGTCGTTGTCTGCGTCATGACCAGGGCCGACGTACGCCGACTTCTCCTCGGCGACCCCCGGATCTCCGCCCCGGATCTCCGAGACGCTCGGCCGACGCATCGGCGAGCTCGAACAGAAGTTCTCCGACGCCGTTTTCAAGTCAGTGCCCGAACGCATCGCCGGGGCCCTCGCCACCCTCGCCTCGGCCTCGCCCGAGCGCCCGCTCGGACGAGGCGTCCAGATCAAGCTCACCCACGAGCAGCTCGCCGCCCTCGCCGCAACCTCCCGTGAGACCACCACCAAGATCCTCGGCGAGTTCGCCGACGAAGGGTTCATCACACTCGGTCGTGGCCGAATCACCGTGCTCGACCAGCATCAACTGCGCCGGTTGAGCGGCAACTGACCACGGCGGCAGCTCCGAACCTCGTCTCGGTTGTCGAACGCGCGCCGTCATTATGCGCCTATGCCGTGAGGATCTGCGCGAGCTCGGTTATGGAGTCGACTTCGAGGTCGGGTCGGTCGAAGAAGGCCGGGTATGGGGTCCCGGTACGGTTCACGAACGCCGTCGACAGCCCTGCCCGGGCCGCTCCGTGGATGTCCCAGGGGTGCGCGGCGACCAGCATCGTCTCGTCCGGCTGTGCCTGGCAGGCATCCATGGCATACCGGTATGCCGTGGCTGCCGGCTTCCAAGCCAGCGCCTGCTCCACCGAGAGCAGCCGCTCGAAGCTCCCGGCTATACCGGCGCGCTCGAACAGGCCCTGCGCGACCGAGGTGGAGCCGTTGCTCAACGTCACCAGGCGGACCCCCGCATCCGACAGGGCGCGCACACCCACGACGACGTCCGGGTGCAGCGGCAGCGCGGCAAAGGCACCCATGATCTTCGCCACTCCAGCTTCGACGTCCGCGACTCCGTGCCCGCGCAGTAGTGCCGCCAGCGACTGTGAGGCGAGCTCGGCGAAGGCCGGGTTTCCACCCGTGACGGTCAGCGCGAACCCGTCCCGCAACAGGGACGCGAACCAGGTGGCTGCCGCGCCCGCGGGCATGCCGGTCTGGGCGAACCGCTCGGAGAGTCCGCTCATGTCCGAGAGCGTCTCGTTGACGTCGAACACCAGCAGCCGCGGCCGTCGCGGACCGTCCGGTGAGATGGGCTGGTCCGGTTCGAGACCTCGTGAAGCCCCTGAAGGTTGTCCCGGTCTGTCCGCTCCCTCGCTCATGCGTCTCTCCTCCACTGGTCGCCTTAGTCGCTGGCCCACGCAAGCGCGACCGCCGGGAACAGGGCCAACCCTTCACCGGGTTCCCCCGGTGTGCCCGAATCCGGTCGGGGACATCATGGCGCGAGCAGCAGCAGCGCACTCACCGGAACCTGCGCCGACGGCGGCCCGACCGTTCGCCTTCTGGGACGGGTTGTCTCACCCAGGGCCAGCATTCGGCGCCGCACGGCGGCCCAGCGCCGAGGACGCGGTCCCACGATGTCCACCCGCCATGTTCGTTCCTCGGGGAACCCTGCCTGCGCTATGTGTGCGACCTTACAGTCCAGCCGATGGCCAGCCCGGAGACTGGGGCCCGTGGGCACCTTCGTCGCCGAATGCCTCTGACCGGCACACAATGGGTACGAGCAGGAAAGCCGGGGCGCCCATTCGGGGTTTCCCAACAGGACGGCTGCGCGCGAGGAGGTACTCATGTTCTCCAACTACCCGGCATACGGCGCGGGCAGGCAACGGTCCGATGGCATGAAACGCCTCGGCCGCACCCGGGGGCCTCTGATCCTCAGCGCTGTGCTGGCACTGCTGCTTCTGGCCGGCTGCGCCGGCAAGGACCAACCAGCGAGCCCCGGCTTAGCTCCGACAACCGGGCAGTCCACACCGCTGGCAGGTATCCGCCCGCGGCCGGCCACGCTTGGCGGAGGCCCGTTCGACCCGGCCAGCCTGGCCGGCAAGCCCGTGGTGCTGTGGTTCTGGGCGCCGTGGTGTCCGATCTGCCGCAGCGAAGGCCCCGCCATCAGGAACGTCGCGGCGGAGTTCACGGGGAGGGTTCGGTTCATCGGCGTGGCCGGCCAGGACACCGTCCCCGCCATGGACGCCTTCGTCAAGGAGACTCACACCGACGGGCTGACCCACCTGGCGGACGTCAACGGCTCGATCTGGCGCGAGTACGGCGTGTCGGTCCAGCCGGCATTCGCCTTCATCACCGCCGACGGGAAGGCGGACCTGCAGATCGGCGGCCTGGACGAGCAGACACTCCGATCGCGTGTCGCCGAGCTCGCTGCAGGAGCCAGTACCTCGACAGTCACGATGACCCCCGGGGGGACTTGCAGCCGCGCTCCGGACGGGAGGCTGATCTGCCAGTCAGCCGGCCCGGCGCACACTGCGACCACGACCGTCATTACCACCACCACGCGATGACCGGCCCTGGCCCGACCGGCCGCGTGGCCCCGTGAGCGGGACTCTCGCGTTCGCCGCCTCCGCGGGCATGCTCGCAGCCTTCAACCCGTGCGGCTTTGCTCTACTACCGGGTTACCTGACCACGTTTCTCGGTCGGACAGGCACGAACGACCAGACCGTGCGCCGCGCGCTGGTCGTGGCTGCTGCCGTCACGACCGGGTTCGTCGTCGTCTTCGGTGCGGTCGGTGTGGCGGTCAGCGCGCTGTCGCTGACGCTCGGGCCGTGGCTGTCGGTGGTCACCCTCCTCGCGGGCCTGGTGTTGCTCGTCGTCGGCGCGGTCCAGCTGAGCGGTCGCGACATCCCGTTTCGGGTGCCTCGAGCGCGTCTGCTGGTCGACGGCTCGGCCTCGGGCATGGTCGCCTACGGCGTCATCTATGCCAGCGTGTCGTTGTCCTGCACGCTGCCGGTGTTCCTTGCCGCCGTCGTGTCGGCGTTCTCGGCTCCAGGCGCCACACCGACGGCCGGCGTCCTGGCGGCACTGGCGTATGCCGGCGGGATGGGTCTGGTCATGGCCACCCTTGCCGTGGTCGTCGGCCTCCTCGGCCGCCGCGCGCTCGCCCGCACCCGGGCCTGGACTCGCCATGTTGGCCGCGTGTCCGGTCTGGTCGTGCTGGCGGCCGCGCTCTATGTGCTCTGGTACTCCTGGGTCGAGCTCGCCTCGTATCGCGGCACGCGGGTCGCTGCGGGCCCGGTCGCCTGGGTCCGCGACCTGTCCGCGTCGATCAGCCAGGGCGTCGTCAACGCTGGGACCTGGCCCACCATGCTCACCCTCGGCGCGGTCCTCGCAGCGGTGGCCACCGCAACCTTCATCACCCGTCGATGGCGCTGAGCCCAGTCCTCGCGGGCCGAACCTGCACCCGGGCCGTGCGGCGATCCGCCACCGCCGCATCAGAGGTACCGGCACACCTGGTCCTCGGGACAGGCCCGCTCGTCAGCGCCTCCGGCCCGCGCACGGAGTCCGGCGATGCTGTTCCGCAACGTCCGGAGCTCCGCGAGTTGGGCGTCGAGGTCCTCGAGCCTTCGGTCGAGGAGCGCGACGACGTGCTGGCAGGGGGCCTGTCCCGCGTCACGGACCTCGAGCACCTGCCGGATCTGGGCGAGCGTCAGCCCCGCGGCCTGCCCCCGCCGCACGAAGTCAAGCCGCGACACGGCCGCGTCCGTGTAGTCGCGGTACCCGGCCGGGGTTCGCTGCGGTGGCAGGAGCAGACCAGCCTGCTCATAGAACCGCAGCGCCTTCGTCGTGGTGCCCGCCGCCGCGGCCAGCTCACCGATCCGCATCGTTCACATCCGTGCTCGCGTCAGGGGGGTTGACCTTCCCCTGCACTGGAAGGTTCATTCTGTCTCGGATCAAGCCGAAACGTCGAATGGAGAGATCCCGGTGAGCACCAGCATCAGCACGGCCGCGGTTGATCTGGCCATCATCGGGTCCGGTGGGGCAGCAATGTCGGCAGCTATCCACGCCAGCCTGCTTGGCGCCACCGCGGTGGTGATCGAGCGCGGCACCCTCGGCGGCACATGCGTCAACGTCGGGTGCATCCCGTCCAAGACCCTTCTCGCCGCGGCCGCCGCCCGTCACGTTGCCGCAACCAACCCCTTCCGTGGTGCACCGACCTCGGCCGGCCCGGTGGACCTCGCTGCCCTGGTCTCCCAGAAGGACGAGCTGCTCGGCCGGCTGCGCCAGGCTAAGTACGCCGACGTAGCGGCCGCGTACGACTTTCCCGTCATCCACGGGTCCGCCTCCTTCGACGGGCCCAACACCTTGCTGGTCGACGGGCAGCCATTGACCGCCAACGCTTTCATCGTCGCGACCGGCGCCGAGGGCGCCGTCCCGGACTTGCCAGGCCTGGTCGGGACTGACTACCTGACCTCCACGACAGCCATGGCGTTGGACGCGCTGCCCGAGTCGTTGGTGGTGATCGGCGGTGGCTACGTCGGCCTGGAGCAAGCCCAGCTGTTCGCCCACCTGGGCGTGCCGGTCACGATCGTTGGCAGGCTGGCGCCCCGGGCGGAGCCGGAGCTGGCCTCGGTCCTGCGCCGCGTGTTCCTCGACGACGGGGTCACGGTGGTAAACGACCGTGCGACGGCCGTCGGGCACGAAGGCCAGATGGTCACCGTCACCACCCGACGGGGTCGCATGGTGACCGGGCAGCGCCTTCTCGTCGCGACCGGTCGGACCCCGCGCACCGACGGGCTCGCCCTGGAGAAGGCCGGCGTGAACACCGATGACCGCGGTTTCGTCGTGACCGACTCCCAGCAGCGGAGCAGCAACCCGAAGGTGTATGCGGCCGGCGATGTCACCGGCGCGCCGCAGTTCGTGTACGTCGCTGCCGCCACCGGCAAGGTCGCCGCGCACAACGCCCTCGGCCGCGACGAGCAGGTCGACTACACCGGGCTGCCCTCGGTCACCTTCACCCGGCCCCAGCTCGCGTCGGCGGGACTCACTGAGCAGCAGGCCCTCGACCAAGGCATCGATTGCTCGTGTCGCGTCCTGGACCTCGCCGATGTCCCCCGCGCGCTGGTCAACCACGACACCCGCGGCGTGGTCAAGGTCGTCGCCGACGCGCAGACGAGCCGCGTCGTCGGGGTCCACGCCCTGGCCGACTCCGCCGGGGAAATGATGCTCGCCGCCACCTACGCGATTAAGGCCGGATTCACCACCGACCAACTCGCCGACACCTGGGTCCCCTACCTGACCATGGCCGAGTCCATCCGCCTCACCGCATGGCTCTTCCGCAACCAGCTCCCCACCTCCTGCTGTGCCTGACCTCCCCCGACGAATCGACGCTCCCGGCCCTGAGCTGGCCCCTTTGCGGACTGGGCCGCTTGAGACTGTTGCCCTGTGCTTGGGCCACGCGCGACAATCCGGTGATGGGCGGGGACACGGTTCCGACGTTCTGCCCGTTGTGCGCGTCGCGCTGCGGGGCGCGCGCCACCGTAACGGAGGGGACGTTTGTCGCGCTTCTCCCGGATGCGTCCCACCCGACGGGAAAGGCAATCTGCTTGAAGGGCAAGGCGGCGCCGGAGATCGTCTACCACCCCTCGCGGCTGTTGCACCCGGTGAAGCGGACCAACCCCAGAGATTCTGCGGACCCGGGGTGGGAGCAGATCACCTGGGACGAGGCGCTGGACACGGTCGCAGAGCGGCTGATAGCGGCCGCCGCCTCAGACGGGCCGGAGTGCGTTGGGTTCAGTTCGAGCTCGCCGTCTACGTCGGCGATCAGCGACGCGGTCGACTGGGTTCAGCGGCTGATCCGTGCGTTCGGCAGTCCCAACTACTGCAACTACGTGGAGCTGTGTGGGTGGGGCCGTTACCTCGCCCCGCTCTACACGTTCGGCGCCTCCGTACCTGGTGTCTATCTACCGGACCTCGACAACGCCGGCTGCATTCTGTTCTGGGGATACAACCCGTCCGTCGCCCGTCTCGCGCACGCGACGAGCACCGTCGCGGCTGTCGCGCGGGGCGCGAAGCTGATCGTGGTCGACCCCCGCAAGGCAGGCCTTGCTTCCAAGGCCGATCACTGGCTGCGGGTCAGGCCCGGCACCGACGCGGCGCTCGCCCTCTCCCTGACGCACGTGATGATCGAGCATGGCTGGTACGACGCCGACTTCGTCCGCGACTGGACCAATGCGGCTGACGATGTCGAGGGCGAACGGGTCTGGGATCTGCTGGCGTCGCGCTGCGCGCAGTTCCCGGCGGAAGTGGCTCAGGAGATCACCGGCGTCCCGGCAGCAGACATCGTCGCCGCAGCGCGGACGCTTTGGGAGGCCCGACCGGTCGCCTTCTACACATGGAGCGGGCTGGAGCAGCACAGCGGCGCGACACAGACCATCCGCGCGATCGACGTGCTCTACGCCCTGACCGGAAGCCTGGATGTTCCGGGCGGGAACGTGCTCTTCGAAGCGGTGCCATCGAACCCGATCGACGGAGCGGAGTTCCTGTCCGACGCGCGCCCGCCCGCGGTGGGCCTCGAACAGCGGCCGCTCGGCCCGGCCCGATTCGAGTACGTCACCGGCGAGGACTTCTACACTGCCGCCCTCGACCGGCGGATCAAGGCGCTGGTCAGCTTTGGCGGCAACATGGTGATGGCCCACGGCGACAGCGCCCGGGGACGCGAGGCACTACGCAGCCTGGACTTCTTCGTCCAGGCTGACCTGTTCATGACCCCGACCGGCGAACTCGCCGACATCATGCTGCCCGTGACCTCGCCGTTCGAATCCGAGGCACTGAAGATCGGCTTCGAGTACAGCCAAGAGGCGCAATCGCTCGTCCAGCTGCGACAGCCGCTCGTCGCACCGCGCGGCGAGGCGCGTTCGGACCTGCAGATCGTGTTCGACCTTGCGACACGCCTGGGCCTCGGCGCGCACTTCTGGGACGGCGACATCGAGGCGGCGTTCCGCCATCAACTTGCACCGAGCGGGATCACCCTGGAGGATCTGCGGGCCAACCCGGCCGGTGTCCGGGTGCCGCTGACCACGCGGTACCGCAAGTACGCCCAGACCGGGTTCGCCACTCCGTCGCACAAGGTGGAGCTGTACTCGGCCACGCTGGCCGCACATGGCTACGAACCGCTGCCGACCTTCGAAGAACCGCTGACGAGCCCCCGCTCCCGGCCGGACCTGGCCGACCGGTACCCGCTGGTGCTCAGCTGCGCGAAGTCCCTGTTCTTCTGCGAAGCCCAACATCGCCAGGTCGCAGCCCTGCGCAAGAGCGCGCCCGACCCGCAGGTCGAGATGCACCCGTCCGCGGCCGCGGCCCGCGGCATCACCGCCGGGGACTGGGTCACCCTGGACACACCACAGGGAAGCGTTCGGGCGCGCGCGAAATTCAACCCCAGCCTCGACCCGCAGGTCGTCTTCGCCCAGCACGGGTGGTGGGAGGCCTGCGAGGAACTGGGCCTGCCCGGCTACCCGCCCTACGGGCCGGATAGTGCGAACCTCAACCTCGTCCTGCGCCAGACACCCAGCGACCCGATCAGCGGCAGCTCACCGCTGCGCGCGTCTGTCTGCGACGTCGCCCCGCTGCATGCTGCCGACCCGGGAGGTTCGTGACGTCGGTTGCTAGACGGCGTATCGGTGGCTTGCGTCGCGGAAGGAGGTCACCGCCAAACTCCGCGAAGTGCCGGGCGCGACGGACCGCCCACCGTCCGGCTCCGCCCAGCACCCCGCAAGGAGCTGCCGTTATCCGCCAACGAGCCTCAGCCGGCGGTTTCCATGTTCTTCGTGACCACGTCGAGGGTCTGCTGCAGCTGCTCGGTGGGGCTGAACTCGATGACCTCGGTGCCGGCGTACAGCACTGGGGTGTGACCCGGGGGGACGTAGTAGGCATCGCCGGTCTCGAACGTCTCCTCACCAGCGGCGGTCTTGAACGTCACCTTGCCGGTCAGCACGTACCCCCAGTGCGCTGCCTGGCACTGGTCGTCCGGCAAGCCCTTGAAGAACTCTGCGAGGTCGGCGTCTGCGGTGTACTTCTCGAAGGCCACCGTGTAGCCCCCTTCGAGCCTCTCCAGGTGACCCTCATAGCCCTCCACCTCAACGGTTTCTGAAGCGCTGCTCTTCGATGTCTTGGGCACGTTCCCTTTCCTTTCAGCGATGGCTTGAGAATGCGAACTCGGGGACCGGACACCCTGTGCAAGTCCGGTCCCTGACGCGCGCCGCGCTGTCCCCTCAGCCAGCCCTCAGCCGTGGCACTTCGACCACTCGAAGACCGCTCCGGTGGGGATGGCGCTGAAGTGGTCGACGGCGTGGACACTAAGCCGTTGACCGTCGTCGTAGGCGCCGTTGACGTTGAACGTGAACGTCCCGTTAACGCTCTTCCCGTTGACGTTGAAACCGCCCCAGACGGTGAAGTGTCCGGTCGCAGTCCGTCCGGTCTCGAGCGAGACCGCTTCGAAGGTCCCGGTCTGGGTGAAGGTGTCGTGCTCTCGCCCGTCGGCGAAGATGGTCTGCTTCTCCACCGAGTTGTAGGTGACGGTGATCTCGAAGAGTTCGGTGGAGCCGCACTCGGGCCCCAAGTCGACAAAGGTCTCCGTGCCCTGGTGCTCGTGGACGACCGTCGTGACAGGGCCGGCAGCAGCCACGGCCGCCGAACCAGTGAACATCAGGGCCCCAGTCGCGACAGCAACCAGGGTGGCGCGCACAACCGCAAAAGCTCTCATAGCCAGCTCCTCCACGCGGACGATGCGCCGGAGCGGCGCACCAGGCCCGCACCACAGCACGTTCCTCCGACCCCACGGCGGCCGCCTCGCCCGATCGGACTAGTACCACAGCCGCCGTTACGAAGAGCCGCCGCTCAGCTGGGTGTTGAAGTCAGCCGGGCCGGTGAAGGTCCGGCCGGGCAGGAACGAGGTTAATGGTCGCCCCCTATGCCGACTGGTCCGCGGGCGTTGCCAACGCTGATCACGCTCACTTTGCAGAGACGTGCGGCATGCACCTCTCGGTCTAGCCGTCGTCGCAAGGATCTCCCGCGTCATTCGGACGAGCTCGTCCGGCGAATCGCGCGCGCCGAGGCACGACCCAACTTGTGCCGGGCCTCGGCGTTGGGCCTTCCTACCTGCGAAATGGGTTCTTGTCAGGGGTTAGCGCAGTGCGCGAACCCCTGACCGCTCGCTGCCTTGGGAACGTTGCGAAGGTCGACCACAAGAGCGGTCACGTTTCCACTGGCGTCGCGGACGACCTCATCGATGAACCCGGTTGCCTGCAGCGCGCGGAAGTCGGACTGTGAGAACTCCAGGGGTTCGGGGAACGAGATCCTCAGGAACGGGAATGCCACGGTGATGCTCTCGGCCGTCAGCGCGTCTGGTGTCTGGCCGGGCGGGTCGGCGATCGGCGCGTTCGCAAATGCCGACGCCGCGGCACAATTGATGGACTGGACGATGGGGTGGATCGTCGCGTGTGCGGGTCCTGTCATGAAGGCCAGAATCGCCACACACAGCAGTGGGTACTGCTGCACGGACGATCGTGCGGGTTGCAAACGTGGGTCCGCTCCTTTCAAACGTGTCCGAGCGCGTACCCAATTTTGCCAGCGCGCACCGCATATTCCTCCACCAGCGGGGTGAGCAGGCAGCTGAAACGAGGATGCGGCCCAGGGACTCCTCGAATCGCTCCGGATCCCCTCGTTCTCTAGGAGCGGGCAACCGGCAGGTGAGCCTGGTTCCATTCTGGGAACCCGTCTTCGAGCCGGGCGGCGCTGATGCCCTTCCTGCTGAGCATCCGGACGGCCTCGTCGGCGAAGACGCAGAATGGTCCGCGGCAGTAGGCGACCACTTCGGCGCCGTCCGGGATGTCGCCAAGACGCGACCTCAGGTCGTGGATCGGGATCGAGATCGCTCCGCGGATGTGGCCGGCGGCGTACTCGGCCTCGGGTCGTACGTCCAGCACGACCACGTCACCGTCGCGCAGGCGGCTCCGCAGGACGTCGCGGGTGATGGTCCGCAGCTTGCTGCGGTCACCGAGGTAGTCGGCAGCCAGCTGCTCGAGGCCGGAGACATGCTCCTGGGCGGCTCGTCGCATGGTCCGCCAGAGGTCACCCACCACCTCGCTGGCCAGGGAGTAGTAGATCCGGGTGCCCTCGCGGCGCGACTGCACCAGGCCGGAGCGCAGCAGTCGCTGCAGGTGCTGGGAAGTGTTGGCGAGGGTCTGGTCGATCTCGGCGGCAAGCTCTTCCACCGATCGCTCGCCCTGAGCGAGCACGTCCACCAGCTCCGCACGTCGCCCGTTGGCCAGCGCCTTGGCCGACTCCGCCAGTGCGTCATACAGAGCGGCCTTTGCTGCGTGATCTGCCATCCGTCACCTCTCCTCAGCACTTTATTCAAGATTTCCCTTGACAACGCCCACGCTACAGGAGTTTTATTCAAGTGAATCATTGAATATTGCGAAGAAGGCGAACCGTGACGATCAGCTCGACAAGGCACGCCGGCTGGCCGACCAGGCCGGGCTCGCTTAGGTCGAGTTCCGGGAAGGCCGCATCGAGGCACTCCCGCTGGGAGATGGCACCGTGGACTGCGTGATCTCGAACGGGGAAGCCGGCTTCACGATCGACCATCACCGCGAGAACGCGTACGCGTTCATCTCCGACCAGGCCCGCAATGCCAGCGCCACGTATGGCGTCAAGAGCATCTCCATCCTCGCCACCTTGACCACCGATTTAACCCACACCACCGGAGGAACCCATGTTCGACAAGCAGAACATCGACACCCCGCACGAGCAGCGCCCCTTCAAGGCTCACGGCCACCTGGACGTGGTCACCCTCGGCGAGTTCACCCTCGGACGCGGTGTGTTCGAACCGGGCTGGCGCTGGTCCAACGACGTCAAGCCCATCGCCGGCACCGACTCCTGCCAAACCCACCACACGGGGATCTGCCTGTCCGGTCAGATGACCATCCGGTTCGACGACGGCAACGAGGTCTCCATCGGCCCCGGCGACGTCGTGGACCTCGACCCCGGGCACGACGCGTGGACCGACGGCGACGAGCCCTGTGTCCTGCTCGACACCGGAATCAAGGCCTATGCCAAGCCCAGCTGAGGCGTGACACGCAGATGGAGCCGAACAGCACATGACGCAACCACTCACGCTCCAGATCGCGGACAAGGGGCTGGGCAACACGGCATACCTGGTCGACCTCGGCGACGGCCGTGCCCTCGCCGTGGACCCGAGTCGTGACCTGCGCGCCCTGGAGGCGGCCGCGGGGACCCGGGGTCTTCGCATCGCCGTCGCCGCGGACACCCACCTGCATGCGGACTTCATCTCCGGCGCTCGTCAGCTCGCTGCGACGCGAGGCGCGACGGTGCTGGCGTCGGCCGCCGGGAACCGGAGCTTCGGACACCACGGGTTGAGGGACGGCGACGAGTTCGACCTCGGGGGTCTGCGGCTGCGCGCCCTCGGGACGCCCGGGCACACCGATGAGCACCTGTCCTACCTGTTGCTGGACGGCTCGCAACCCGTCGGGGTGTTCACGGGGGGCTCACTGCTGGTCGGGGCAGCTGCACGGACCGACCTCGTCGACCCCGACCGCACGATCGAGCTCGCCCGGGCCCAGTACCGGTCAGTGCATCGACTGCTGGAGCTGCCCGACGCCGTCGAGGTGTGGCCGACCCACGGCGCAGGTTCCTTCTGCGCCGCACCCGCCGGGTCCGCCCGCACCAGCACCATCGGCTCCGAACGCGCCGCGAACCCACTGCTGTCCGCCGCGGACGAGGACGCGTTCGTCGCCCGGCTGCTCGGCAGCCTCGGCTCGTTCCCGCCCTACTTCCTGCGACTGGGCGAGGTCAACCGGCGCGGACCAGCGATCCTGCCCCGCCGGCTCGGGGTCGAGCAGCTCACGCCGCAGGCGGTCGCCGCTGCGCAGGCCACCGGCGCCATGATCGTCGACGTCCGCCCAGTGCCCGCCTTCGCCGCCGGACACCCCTCGGGCGCCCTCTCGATCCCGCTACGGCCCGCGTTCGCGAGCTGGCTCGGCTGGCTGGCACCAGACGACACACCACTCGTCGTCCTCCGCGAACCCGACCAGGACGTCGAGGAGGTGCTCTGGCAGGCCGCCAAGATCGGCTACGACAACATCATCGGCGAACTAGCCGGCGGCCAGGCGGCCTGGTCCGCTGCGTGCCTGCCGACCACCTCGGTGCCGCTGGTCGAGGCGAGCGACGCGGCAGGCGCCGCGGCCACCGTGCGGGTCCTGGACATCCGTCAGGAGGCCGAGTACCGAGCCGGACACGTCCCTGGTGCCCTCAACATCGAGCTCGGCGACCTCCCCGCCGTGCTCGGCCACCTCGCCGACGTGCCGACCGTGGTCATGTGCGGACACGGCGAACGCGCCATGGGAGCGGCATCGCTGCTGTCCGGAGCCGGATTCACCCAGGTCGCCGTGTTCGCCGGCAGCTCCCAGGACTGGGCCGCCGCCCACGGCGAGGACCTCGCCATTGGCCCGTGAAACGAGCAGGAACGTCGGCGTCTCCCGTCTTCGGCGTACGAGCGAACGCGGCCCAGTTCGGCCTACTCGTTGCCGTCAACGCTCTGGTCGGCGGAACGCTCGGCCAGGAACGCACCGTCCTGCCCCTCCTTGCCACCCAGGAGTTCGGGCTCGACTCCTACACCGCGGCCCTGACCTACATCCTCGCGTTCGGCCTGGCCAAGGCATGCACCAACTACTTCGCCGGGACCTGGTCGGAGCGCCATGGGCGCAAACCCGTACTCGTCGCCGGCTGGCTGGTCGCCCTCCCCGTCCCCCTGCTCCTCATCTGGGCGCCCCAGTGGTGGATCGTCGTCGCCGCCAACGTCCTGCTCGGCATCAGCCAGGGGCTGACCTGGTCCACCACCGTGATCATGAAGATCGACCTGGTCGGGCCCCGACACCGGGGCCTGGCCATGGGCCTCAACGAGTCCGCCGGCTACCTCGCGGTCGCCGTGACGGCCCTGCTCACAGGCAACATCGCGGCACACGCCGGACTTCGGCCCGAGCCGTTCCTGCTGGGCGTCGCCTATGCCGCGCTCGGCCTGGGCCTTTCCACGCTCTGGGTCCGGGAGACCCGTCCCCACTCCGACCACGAGGCCGCGACCCGTGCCGACTCCGAGGACCTGACCGACCGGGAAGTCCTCGTGCTGACAAGCTTCCGCGAGCCCGCCCTCTCCTCGGCCAGCCAAGCCGGCCTGGTCAACAACCTCAACGACGGCCTCGCCTGGGGCCTGTTCCCGGTTCTCTTCACCTCCGCCGGACTGTCGCTTGGCCAGACCGGCATCCTCGTCGCCCTCTACCCCGCCGTCTGGGGCGTGGGGCAACTAGCCACCGGCGCACTGTCCGACCGTTGGGGCCGCAAACACCTCATCACCGGCGGCATGCTGCTCCAAGCCGCCGCTCTGGCGATCATCGCAACCGCCAACTCGCAGACGCCATGGGCCCTGGGGTCCGTGCTGCTCGGCGCCGGCACCGCCATGGTCTACCCCACCCTGCTGGCCAGCATCAGCGACGTCGCCCACCCCAGCTGGAGAGCACGCGCCGTCGGCGTCTACCGACTCTGGCGCGACCTCGGATTCGCCATCGGCGCGCTCCTCACCGGAGTCCTCGCCGACACCCTCGGCGTCCGCCAGGCAATATGGGTGATCGCGGCTCTGACGGCCGCCTCGGCACTCGTCGTCGCGGCGCGCATGTACGAGACCCATCGCAGCCCATACGCGCAGCCCGCCTGAGCTCGTCGACGTCTCAGGCCGCCCGCGCCCAGTGTTCTGGCGTGTAGACAGTCCCTGCGAACCGCCGAGGGCCGACTGCGAAGGCTGGATCGGCCGGCACCCACTACCACCTCGGCCCTGGCTCTGGCGGTCGCGGTGCGCATGGACGAAACCCTGGACGGCATCCCACGGTTCCCGGGACCTGACCGCAGGCCCGCCTAGATGTACCGAGCCATCAGGTTGGTCGCAGCCGGCTGAGGGGTGGGAGTCCTCCGAGTGCGCTGTGGCGTCGTTGAGTGTTGTAGTGCTCGAGCCAGGGGGCAAGGGCGGCTGAGCGCTCGGCGTTGGTGGTGAAGACCTGCCGGTAGGCCCATTCGGTTTGCAGGGTGCGGTTGAGTCGCTCGACCTTGCCGTTTTGCCAGGGGCAGTGGGGTTTGATGAAGACCTGGCTGATGCCGTGTCGGGCGCATGTCTCGCGCAGTGACCAGCGGTAGGCCCAGGCGTTGTCGGTCATCACCCGCTCGATCCCGGTGATGCCGTGATCGGCGAAGTAGCCGATCGCCCGGGTCAAGAAGGCGGCGCAGGTAGGGCCCTTCTCGTCGGGCAGGATCTCGGAGTAGGCCAGGCGGGAGTGGTCATCGACCAGTGAGTGGACGTAGTCGAAGCCGACGCGGGTGTTCTTCCTCTTGGAGGTGCTGCCCATCTCCCGGCCGTGCGCCTTCCACCCACCACCATCGGGGATGCGGCCAAGTTTCTTGACGTCCATGTGGACCAGCTCGCCGGGTCGTTCGCGTTCGTAACGGACCGCGGTGACCTTGCTGGCCCGGATGACCTCGCCCGTGATCGGATCCAGCCCGGCCAGTTTGGGCAGCCCGCGGCGGGAGATCACGCGGGAGACGGTCCGGGCCGGTACGCCCAGCTCGGCACCGATCCACGCCGGACCACGACGCTCACGCCGTCGCAGCTCGATGATCCGCGCCTCGACCTCAACAGGGGTCCGGGTCGGGCTTCGACGCGGGCGGCAGGACCGGTCGAGCAGGCCAGCTTCGCCCTCAGCCGTGAACCGGTCAATCCACGTCCGAACACACTTGCGTGAGACTCCCATCGCCGCCGCGATGTGGGCTTTGGGCCAGCCAGCCTGGTGCCGCTGCACGATCAGCAGCCGGCCATGGACAGTCAAGCGAGCATTACCGTGGGACACGAGAACCTCCGAGTGAATGTGGGCCTTAGACAAGCCACACCCCACTCGGGGGTTCTCCTCACGTCAACAGGGCACCGGCGCAACCAAGGTCATGGCCGGGTACACCTAGACGGTATGCCGTGACCGCTCGCGGCTGAGTGGTTGCGGGCCGGGGCCTCACTCGCACAGATTCGTGGGTTGCTGGACCAGTGCCCTTGCCCGGTCGTCGCGGCGGCGATCGACGGGATGACCGGCGAGGTGTTTCGGGCACAGCTTGGCAACGGGAGCCGATCAGACGTGAGTTGATCGGCATGACGGATCGTGTCCACTCGAGATGTCTGCACGTTGCCATGCGTAGGCGTCGGTGCCGTCGATCTACCCGGATCGGGTCTCGGTGAAGCGAAGGGCGTCCGCTCCCTCGCCTGCGAGTTGTTCTAGAGCGGCTGGCCGCCCGGTGAGCAGGAGCAGGATGGCACCGATCGGGCCGGACACCTCGGGTCCTTGGCCGCGGCGCCAGTCGGTGTCGGTGGCGGTGAGCTGGCAGCTGGCCCAAGGCAGTCGGCGATTGACGCTGGCCAGCCAGGTGTCGCGGGTGTCCCACCGACGGGTCGCGGCCAGGGCGCAGAGTGAGGGGCGCATGGGGAGGTCCTCGCCGAGAGGAATGGCGATGTCCTGGCTGTGCACGAGGATGTCGGTCAGCGTCTCCAGTGGGGTGACCCCGGGATTGTGTCGACGCGATCCCATGCCGTTCCTGATCGCCGTGACGATCTGCTCGGTGGACAGGGCCTGCGCCTGCAGTATCCCGGCGTCGTGGATGAAGGTGTTCAACGGCATGCTCCCCAGGATCCGGGGATGACGGCCGATGAAGCCCAACGCATCGCGCAAGCTCTGCTGTTGCATGGTGAGGTGCGCGGCGACGTGTCGCACGGTCCAGCCCTCACAGAGGGAAGGGTGCTCCCACTGCTCGGGCGTGAGGCCTTCGAGCAGGGCGGCAGTCCTCGCACGCTGGTCGTCGATCCCGGCCCACAGGGCATCCGTCTCGTTGGCTGTGAGGGTTGCCATCACGTCTCCTTCCAGTCAACACCGGCTCCTTCAGGTGAAGACCGGGGGTTGCACGCGGGTGCGCTTGAGCTCGAAGAACTGCGGGTAGCCGGCGAGCAGGCGCGCGCCCTCGAACACCCGGTCGGCGTGCGCCCCACGCGGGATCGCGTTGAGGACCGGGCCGAAGAACGCGACACCGTCGATGGAGGTGATCGGCGTGCCGACGTCGCCTCGTCCGACAAGGGCCAGCCCAGCGTCGTGGCTGGCGCGCATGGCGTAGTCGTGTTCCTCGGACTCCATGGCGTCCTCCAGCTCGGCCGGCAGCCCCACCTCCGCGAGGGCAGCACTGACCACCTCGTGATACTCCGCAGCGGTGGGCCGGCGCCATACATCGAACACCCGCTTGCCGAAGGCGGTGTAGAAGTCGGCGAGTGCCCCCATCCCGCACCGCGTCACCACCGCCGTGGCCACCTTGGCGGGCCCCCGGCTTGCTTCGACGTTGCGGCGGTACTCCGGCGCGATGTCCGTGCGGTCTTGGTTGAGCAGGTAAAGGCTCAAGACGTGGTGACGCACCGTCAGCTGCCTGCGCCGGCCCACCTCGTGCAGCCATCGGGAGGCCGTCCACGAGTAGGGGCAGACCGGGTCGAACCAGAAGTCGACCACCGTGTCGTCTGTCGCGTCCATGACGCCTCCGTGGCTAAACTAGTCCTATCAACGAACTACTATAGTTCGATGATAGGACTTTGTGAAGGGATGCGATGGAGCGCGAACTGCCGGCCAGCCTGTTGATGTTCATCGCCTCGCGATCGGCCGCCAACCGCATTTTCGAGGCGCTCCAGGAGCGTGGCTTCGACGACGTGACCATCGCGCAGAGCCGGCTGATGATGGGCATCGACCCCGAAGGCACCAGGCTGAGTGTGCTGGCGGAACGTGCTCAGATCGCCAAGCAGACGGCAACCGCCCTGGTCGACAAGCTCGAGCGTGCCGGCTACGTCGAGCGCGTCGTCGATCCCACCGACGGCCGGGCACGGTTGGTGCGCATGACCGCTCGCGCGAAGAAGGCGATCCCGCACGCCCGAGCTGAGGAGGAGCGCATCGAACAGGAATGGCGGGCTCATCTGGGCGCCGAACGCATGCAGCAACTCCGCGACGCCCTCACCGAGCTACGAATGATCACCGACCCCTACCAGTGATCACCCAAGGTTTGATCGGACATGCAGCGAAGGCCGGCCCTCGGGCCCAGACGCCGTGCAGGGGCGAACGCGCTCAAGGCGACGGAAGTCCCACGACGCTCATGGCGGCATGCGCGGATGCCGGTGATGACCGGCGCGGGCGTAGTCCGCAAGCAGGAAGCCCAGGACGACGAACGCTTCGGCTCTTCGTCGCACGGCCCGTTAAGGCCATACCCTGACGAGATGGCGCACACGGTCGCGAGCAGACCGGTACCTGACGTGGAGACGTGGGCGCGGTCCGCGCTCGCGCAGCTCGGCCACGTGCCGGGCGTTCATCGGGCGGGGCTGGCCTTGGCCGAAGGCGGTGGACGACGGCTGCTCTTTACGGCCAGTGACCGATCCAACGAGCACAGCGTCGAATGGTGTGAGGTCGACGCTTACGAGGACGTCCCGCTGAACCACGCCGTGCGCACAGGCGAGGCGGTAGTGGGCTCGCTGGACGACCTCGCCTACCTCTATCGCGCGTTCGCTGACCGCCAGACGCTGAAGACGCACGCGCTCGCGTCCTTCCCGATCGTCGCGGCAGGTCACGTCCAGGGCGGATACGTGCTTTTCTTCGACACACCGCAGCGCTTCGACCAGCCACAGCTGACCGAGCTCGAGGATCTCGGGGCACGGCTGGGCGTTGACCTGCGCCGCGTCCAGCGCGCCACCACCCACGCCAGCAGATCCCTCCAGGCCGAGCCGATGCCGGACGGCGCACACGCGGTCTCCTACTCCGTCGCCGCGGACCTTCGGGCGGTCGCCCAGGCACGCCACTTCGTGCTGAGAACCCTCGCGGCATGGGGCATCGAGGAGGACACGGCCGACAACGCCATCCTGTGTCTGAGCGAACTGGTCACTAACGCGATCATCCACACCGATGCCGGCTGCGAGATTCGCGTCGTGCTCGACCGCGACGTACTCACCACGACCGTTCGCGACGGCGGCTCGACCGTCGTCGTGGATCCCCGAAACGTCACGGTGGATCCGCTGGCCGAGCATGGTCGTGGGCTCCAGCTCGTGGACGCGGTCTCGACGAGGTGGGGCTCGGAACTGGACGCCGTCGGAATGACCGTGTGGTTCGTGCTCGAGCCGGCGAGCACACCCGTTGGTCGATCAATCCCTCAACTGCCCTCCATGTAGTGAGCGGACGCCCGCGTCCGGCCAGCGGCACCAACGGGAACCTTTCGGGCAACAAGGATCCTTGCCCATGACCACGCGCCGCATTCGAGCAGCGACCTGATCGACGACTGGCCACTCCGGGGGGCGACAGCGGACGCCGCGCGTCCTCCAGGCGGCGGCGCGCCGCGCCACCTACAGCGGCAGCTCAGCGTGGATCCGGCGTGTACTCCTCATCGGGATCGCTGAGGACCGGCAGAGACTGTTCGACTCGGTCGGCTTCGTCGACCTCCTGCGTCGGCGAGGTTGGCCACGCGGGCTCGCTGCCTACTGCGGGGTTCGCCTGCTGTTCCTGTTCGAGCCGGTCCGCTTCGGGGATCGCGGTGCTCGCGTGGTTGTCATCACCGCTGGCCATGGTGCAACCTCCTGTTCTTGACGCAGCCGGGCGTTCTGTCCCTCCAAGTCAAGCACCATGCCGATGCCGGCCAGGTTGAGACCGGCGACGAGCAGGTCCCCGATCCGACGCAGTCGGTCCAGGTCGTTCGCGCTGTACCGGCGGGTGCCGCCGTCGGTGCGCTCGGGATCGAGCAGGCCGCGGGCCTCGTACAGGCGCAGGTTTTGCACGCCCATGCCGACCAGGTCGGCGGCCACGGAGATGCCGTACACGCCGCGGTCGCCAGCGGGAGCAGGGACTGACATGGGTGACGTCTCCTTCCTCGAGAAATTCTTGTGCTTGCCCTCTTGCTTCAGTATGCCCGCGGTGCTACATAAAACCTATAGCGGCAGCCACAGACCTGGTAGGGCCGATGGCACCGTTAGGAGCATCAGTGAAGAACACGACGGAGGTGAAGACGATGCTGATGCGCACCGACCCTTTCCGTGAACTGGATCGCCTGACCCAACAGGCCTTGGGCACGCTGGCGCGGCCCTCGGCAATGCCGATGGACGCCTGGCGGGAGGGAGACGTCTTCCATGTCGAGTTCGACCTGCCCGGGGTCAGCCAGGACTCGATCGACATCGACGTGGAACAGAATGTGGTCACCGTCAAGGCCGAACGGCCCGCTCGGGCCAGCGACGCCGAGCTGATCGCCGCGGAACGTCCCCGGGGCGTGTTCAGCCGCCAGCTCGTTCTGGGGGACACCCTGGAGACCGAGCGCATCGAGGCCAGCTACACCACGGGCGTGCTCACCTTGAAGATTCCGGTCGCAGAGCAGGCCAAGCCGCGCAAGATCGAGATCAGCAGTAAGAACGAGGGCCAGCAGGCCATCAGCGCCTGACCACGGCGGTGATACTCGTGCCCACCGTTCCCGCTGCCCAGCTCGACGCGCCGCACAGTGTGGACGAGGAGTTCCTCGAACTGATGTGCGCGGACGAGGAGTTCATTCGGGCGGAGTTCGACGCGATCATCGCCCGCGAATGGTCGAGTCGTCCCCCTCCGGCCGACCCCCCAGCAGCGTCCCCTGCCGCCGGCGCCCACCAGGGGTCGCGACCGGACCCGCCCGACTTCCGGGGTTTCCCGCGCCGACCACGCCACCCCGGCATCGGGGGGTGGAGTCGCCAACGCTCGCCCCCGCGGCCCACCGATGCGCCACCGCAGTACCCAATCAGAGTCGAACGATAAGGACGGACAAAGGTAGGTGGTCGCCCAACACCGAACGCGCATCACGATGAAGCACCGATCGAACAGACTCTCGCCTGGGCCGCGTTCGTGCCACGCGCCTGACGCATCCTGCGCGACGACCACGCCTTGACGGCGTACCCGTTCGCGGCTCAGGCGAGACCCAAGCACCACGCCCCCCACACCACCCAAGAAGGAAGCATGCCGGCCTGGTCATGATCGAGCGGACCGATCCCTATGCCGTCTTGGGCCTCACGCCGCACGCGACCCAGGAGCAGATACGGCGCGCTTACCGAGCGCTCCTGCGCCAGAACCACCCCGACACGCACCCCTGGGGCGAACCGGCCGACAAGGCCGCCTCAAACACGACACTCCAACAGGTCATCGCCGCGTACGCGATCATTGGCGATCCGGCCCACCGAGCCGCGTACGACCATGACACCAGCCCACACCAGATTCGCCTCCGAACCCGCGTTCGCCTCCCAATGCCCTTTTGTAGCAACGAATCTGACCAGCCGCCGATCCAGGCCGGCCCGGTGCACTGGCACGCTTCCTCCCGGTGACCAACCTCCACCACCATGATGCGAAAACCGAGTAAGGGCGCGGATCACGAGCCCGAGCCAAGGTCTCGGGGGTCACAGCTCGGGCGTTGCTGCCTCCCCTCCGGCATCCTGCTCAGTCGCTGCTCGCGACTGGCCTGGTGGGCGGTGAAGGTGCCGGTCGATGGCATCAGCGACGGCGCCGTCGGTCAGCGGGAGCGCGTGGGCGTACTCGCGGAGGGTAGTGGCGGCGTCGGCGTGCCCGAGCCGGGCTTGGGCGGCGAGGATCTCCCCGCGTGCGACCAGGAAGGTGGCGACGGAGTGCCGTAGCCGGTGCAGGGTGGCGTCCGGGACTCCGGCGGCGTCGCGCACGTGCGCGAAGCGGTGGCCCAGGACCTCGGCGCCGAGTCTGTGTTGGTGAGCCAGGTCGGGACTGAACAGCCACGGCCCGAGCGGTGCGCCGGCTCTTGCTGACCACTGCCGTTCCAGGTGGTGCCACAGCTCGGCGGTGGAGCACCCGACGGTGAGCGTGCGGGGTCGTCCCGACTTGGGCGTCGTGAGCTGACCGGCGGACAGGGCGCGTTCAATGGTCAGGACGCGGCCGTCCAGGTCGGTCAGGCGCAGGGCGGCCAGCTCGCCGCGACGGGCGCCAGTGTCGGCAGCGAGCCGAACCAGCAGCAGGTCCTGCTCCGCGCGGTGCAGCCGGCCCGCGGAGCCGGTGTCGCCGGGGTGGTGGTTGGCGTGGGCTTCCAGGACCCGGGTCTCGGCGCTGGCGATCAGGGCCCGGACGGCCTGGTCGGGCAGGGGGCGTCGAGGCGGGACGCGGCCGGGGCTGCGCATCCCGCGCAGTGGGTGCTCGGGCAGGATGCGCTCGTCCCAGGCCCAGGACAACGCCGAGCGGAGCACCCGGAACCGACCACCGACCACCGACAGGGTGGCCCCGGTGGCGGTCCATCGGGTGATCGCCGCGCGGACCAGCGCCGGGGTCAGCCGCGCGGGCGGCACTTCCGCGATGGGGTCGGCGCGCAGGGCGCGGGCCACGGAGCGGTGGCTGACCAGCGTGGCGGGCTTCCACGGGTGGTCCGCCTCCAGCCACAGCTCGAGCAGCCGGCCGACAGTCAACGAGGCGGACCGCGCCCCGCGCTCAGCGGTGAGTAGCAGGACCCGTCGGGCGTCGGCGTCGGCCTCGGTGCCGTGCACCGTCACCGACAGCTGCCGGCGCCGCCCGGTGACGGGGTCGGGGGCGGTGGGGACGCGGACCTCCCACACCCCCGGCCGGCGCTGGCGTTGCGTGCCGCTCCCCCGTCGGCGAGATCCAACAGCAGCGGGCGGCGATTGGGTCATCGCCCCAGCCTGCCCGCGCCAGTTTCGGCCGCTCGCAGAACCCATTGGAGGGATGTCACGAGGGATGAGGGACGACTGCGGCTGTCCGCACCCTCAGCAACGAGTAAGGCCCTGACCGCGTTGCCGCAGGTCAGGGCCCCAGTCGTCTGTCTCAACGCAGCGTGCGCCCGAAGGGATTCGAACCCCTAACCTTCTGATCCGTAGTCAGATGCTCTATCCGTTGAGCTACGGGCGCGAATGTCGCCCTGAGATTCCTTGTGGGATCGCCCAGAGCAACGACGGGAAAGACTACCGGCTCGACCCCGCGCCGACGAAATCGGTATGCCGCGCCGCTGAGCCCGCCGCGCGGCATACCTCCTGCCGTGGCGGGCTGAGCACGCGGCCGAGGTGGCGCACCCCACGGCTGGCGGCTCCGGACCCGCGACGCCGAACGGCAAGAAACGCAACGGAATCCGCCGTCTTCTTGCAGTGCTTGCAAGAACGTTGCACGGGATCGTTTCCTACTCCCCGGTTGTGAGGCTTTTCACGAGCGGTCTAGACCGTGCGCGGTATCTACTGGCGCGTAGGGGGGCGTACCTTGGCCAGATCAGGAGCGTTCACCATGTGGACACGCGGTCGGATGACCCGTGTCGGCGTGGACGCACAACCTCATGATCCGGGGGAGCACCGCCCCGGACGAAAGGGACGGCCGATCACATGACGACCGAGGCGACGCACACCGACCAGCGCGCAGGCGGCACCACGCATGCCGGCCTGCAGGCATGGGTCGACGAGGTGGCAGCGATGACCACCCCCGACCACATCGAGTGGGTCACCGGCTCCGCAGCCGAGTGGACCCGACTGACCGACAAGCTCGTCGAGGCCGGCACCTTCGTGCGCCTCAACGAGGAGAAGAAGCCGAACAGCTTCTACGCGGCCTCCGACCCGACCGACGTCGCCCGGGTCGAGGACCGCACCTACATCTGCTCCGTGGACGAGAAGGATGCCGGGCCCACCAACAACTGGATGGACCCGAACGAGATGAAGGACCTCATGCGCGGGCTCTACGCCGGCTGCATGAAGGGGCGCACGATGTACGTCATCCCGTTCGTGATGGGTCACGTCGAGGCCGAGAACCCGATGTTCGGGGTCGAGATCACCGACTCCGAGTACGTGGTCGTCTCCATGCGCGTGATGGCCCGCACCGGAGTGAACGTGCTGCGCCGGATCGAGGAGCTCGGCGACAAGGCCAAGTACGTCCCCGCCCTGCACTCCGTCGGCGCCCCCCTCGAGCCCGGCCAGGCCGACGTGAAGTGGCCGTGCAACCCCGAGAAGTACATCGTCCAGTTCCCCGAGGAGCGGATGATCTGGTCGTACGGCTCGGGCTACGGCGGCAACGCGCTGCTGGGCAAGAAGTGCTACTCGCTGCGCATCGCGAGCGTGATGGCCCGCGACGAGGGCTGGCTGGCCGAGCACATGCTCATCCTCAAGCTGGTCTCCCCCGAGCAGCAGGTCTACTACATCGCCGCGGCCTTCCCGAGCGCGTGCGGCAAGACCAACCTCGCCATGCTCGCCCCGACCATCCCGGGCTGGAAGGTCGAGACCCTCGGCGACGACATCGCCTGGATGCGCTTCGGCGACGACGGTCGCCTGTATGCCGTGAACCCCGAGTTCGGCTTCTTCGGCGTCGCCCCGGGCACCAACGAGCACACCAACCCCAACGCGATGAAGACCATCAACAAGGGCAACTCGGTCTTCACCAACGTGGCGCTCACCGACGACCAGGACATCTGGTGGGAGGGCCTGGAGAACACCCCGGCCCACGCCACCAGCTGGAAGGGCCAGGACTGGACGCCGGACTCCGAGGAGCTGTCGAGCCACGCGAACAGCCGCTACTGCACCCCCATCGAGCAGTGCGACATCCTCGCCCCGGAGTACTACGACCCCAAGGGTGTGCCGATCTCGGCGATCTTCTTCGGCGGCCGCCGCAAGACGACCGTCCCCTTGGTGACCGAGTCGCGCGACTGGGTGCACGGCACCTTCATGGGCGCGACGCTCTCCTCCGAGACGACCGCCGCCGCCACCGGAGCCGTCGGCGTCGTGCGCCGCGACCCGATGGCGATGCTGCCCTTCATCGGCTACAACGCCGGCGACTACTTCCAGCACTGGATCAACCTCGGCAAGGACGCCGACGCGTCCAAGCTCCCGAAGATCTTCTACGTCAACTGGTTCCGTCGCGACGAGGACGGCGGCTTCCTGTGGCCGGGCTTCGGCGAGAACAGCCGCGTCCTCAAGTGGGCGATCGAGCGCATCGAGGGCAAGGCCGCCGCGGTCGAGACCCCGATCGGCCACGTCCCGACCCCCGAGTCGCTCGACACCTCCGGCCTGGACATGAGCGACGCCGAGCTCGAGCAGGCCCTCGCCGTCGACGCCGACGAGTGGAAGGCCGAGATCCCCCAGATCGAGGAGTGGTTCGCCAAGTTCGGCGACACCCTCCCGACCCAGCTCCAGGTCGAGCTCGACGGCCTCAAGGCCCGCCTCGGCGTCGAGTGACCGAGGTGAGCTAGCCCGTATGCCGCCCGCGCGACTCGAGGACGGCGAGGTCCCGGATGGCGTACTGGTGGTGGTACCACTCCTCGTTGATGATGCAGCCGACGACGTCGGCGACCAGGAAGTCACGCGACTCCGGGTAGCCGGGCTCGGTCACCGGGGTGGTCCGGCTCTCGACCGCGTCGTCGGTCAGGCCGTCGACGACGGTGCGCATCGTGGCCATCCGGTCACGACGCAGCTCCAGCACCTCGTCGAGCGGGGGACGCACCGACTGGTCGCGGGGCACCTCCGGGATGTCGGCCATGTCGTCGTGCGGCAGGTCGAGCGGGCTCCACGGCGAGGGGTCACCCAGCAGGGCTCGGCGGATCCACGCGTCGGTCGCGAAGACCAGGTGGCGCTGCGTCTCGATGAACGACCACTCACCGTCGACCCGTTCGTGGAGCAGCTCCGGGTCCAGGCGCCGGGCCCGCTCGACCGTCTCGGCCCACCGCCGCTCGAGGATGTCCCACGCCTCCCGGAACTCCGCCGGCTTGCGCGGCCGCATCCTGGCGCGGTCCGGCTCCCGTCGGTCGAGCTCGGCCTCGACGAAGTCGGTGACGTCGACACCGTTGACGGTGAGGCGCTCCACCTCGCCGGAGATGTCGACGTCGACGACCTGCGAACCGGTGATCCGCGCGCCCTTGAGGGCGACGTTCTTGAACCGCGCGCCGACCAGGTAGGTGTCGTCGAACACGGTGTCGGTGAAGTCGAACCGGCGGAACGTCTCGCCACGGTGGGTGGCGTCGAACCCGGGGTGCTCGTCGTGGTCGGTCATCGGGTGGCCCACGTCCAGGCGCCGGACACCGGCTGCCACCCGGGCGGCGGGTCCTCACCGACCCGGCCGTCGACCGCCTCACGCAGGAGGTCGGCGTGCCCCGTGTGGCGGCCGTACTCCTCGACCATGTCGAGCAACAGCCGCCGCAGGTTGGCGTGGTTGCCGTGCTCGTCCTTCGCCTCGACCATGTGGTCGAGGCCGACGGCCAGACCCGCGTCGCGCAGGGCTTCGGTGACCCTGGTCCGCGACCGCTGGACCGCTCCGTCGTAGAGGGCGTAGAGCCTCTCGGGCGAGTCCTGCGCCGCGGAGGCGAACTCCCAGTCGTCGTCGTCATCCCACCCGTTGTCGTCCCACACCGGGTCCATCGGGGCGCCGCTCAGCTTGACCGTGAACTTGTAGTCCTCCGCGACCGCGAGGTGCTTGAGCAGGCCGCCGAGGGTCAGCGACGAGGCACCGACCTGCGTCGCCAGACCGGTCGGGTCGAGACCGTCGGCCTTGTAGCGGAAGGTCGCGCGCAGTCGTTCGAGGGCGCCCAGCACGGCCTCGGTCTCGTTGCCGGCCAGCGGGGGCTCCCAGGGGGTGTCGGTGACCGGGTCGCTCGAGCTGTCTGTGGTAGCCATGCCTGCACGCTAGGTCCTGTTCCGGACGTTTGGCTTCCGCATGTCGTCCTACGCTGTCGTCATGCCGTCCACCGACACCAGCCCGACCGCTCGAGCGCTGCTCGCGCTCGAGCTCATCCAGGGCAGCCCCGGCATCAGCGCGGGCCGGCTGGCCGACCGCCTCGGCGTCACCGAGCGGGCCGCCCGCCGCTACGTGGCGATCCTGCGCGAGGCCGGCATCCCGCTGGAGTCCGAGCGGGGACCCTACGGCGGCTACCGCGTCGGGCGCGGGCTGCGGCTCCCGCCCCTGATGTTCGAGGCGTCCGAGGCGCTCGCCCTCGTCATGGCGGTCCTCGACGGCCACCACGAAGCGGCGGACGCCGCAGACCCGGCCGGCAGCGCGCTCGGCAAGATCATCCGCGCGCTCCCCCAACCCGTGGCCGAGCAGGCCGAAGCCGTCCGACGTGCCGCCGCACCGGCCCCCGACCGGGGCGCCGCCCGACCGAACCCCCAGACCACCACCGCCCTCGTCCAGGCCACCATCGACCGCTCGCGGGTCCGCATCGGCTACCGCACCGAGGCAGGGCGCGAGTGGTCGCAGGAGGTGGACCCGTGGGCCGTCGTGGTGCGGCACGGCCGGTGGTACCTGCTCTGCTGGAGCCATGCGGCGAGCGCTCGGCGCGCCTTCCGCATCGACCGGGTCACCGCGGTCGACTCGCTCGCCGAGCGGTTCGAGCCACCCGCGGACCTCGACCCCGTGGCCGAGCTCGAGACCCACATGTCGGCGGGGTGGGAGTACGCCACCGACGTCGTCGTGCAGGCCCCGCTCGAGGCGGCGACGCGGATGCTGCCCCGCGGCCTGGGACGGCTCGAGGAGGGCCCCGAGGGCACCACCCGGTTGGTCGGCAGCACGAGCGCCCCCGACTGGTATGCCGCGCAGCTGGCGGCCCTCCCCGTCCCCTTCCGCATCGTGGACGGTCCGGAGCTGCGCGCCGCTGTGGCGCTGATCGCCCGACGCCTGTCGAACGCGGCGAGGTGACGCACGAGGCGGGCTCGTCGCGCTCCGGGGCACACGGCATACTCGCGAAGCATGGCGCAGAGCGACTCCCACCAACCGCACGGCGTGGTCTTTCCCGAGGTCGACGGCAAGCGCAGCACCTCAGCGCTCGGACGCGCGGTCGTGGCGGACGCGCTCCGGCCGGTCGACCCGGTGGGGGCGCAGGCCGCTGAGCGCGAGACCAACTGGCGGCAGGGCTACCTGACGCACTTCCGGCGGATGGTCGAGGCGGGCCTGTTGCGTGACGGCGAGGCGGCGGTCGACGTCGCGCGCGCGGGTCTCGACTCGCTCCACGGGCGGATGCGCGCCACGACCGCCGACGGCGAGGTCGCGCTGGATGACGCCTTCACCGCAGGGGGCGGCACGCCACTCGGGACCGCCACCGTGCGGGGCACCGGCCAGCGGGCGACCGAGCTCAGCCTCCCGCTGCACGGGCAGCGCCTGCGCGGCGACGCGCTCCGCAGGCAGCTCGACGACTGGACCACCCGCGGCATCATCGAGCCGTCCGCCGCCGAGGCCGTCCGCACCGTGCTGACCAACCCCGACTGGCTCGACCTCAGCGACCAGCGGGTCGTCGTGCTCGGCGCCGGCGCGGAGATGGGCCCGCTGCGCTCGATCCTGTCGTGGGGTGGGCACGTCGTCGGGGTCGACCTACCCCGGCCGGACATCTGGAAGCGGGTCCTCGATGTAGCCGCCACCAGCGCCGGGACGCTGCACATGCCGGTGGCCGCGGACGCACCGTGGTCGGCGAGCGACCTCGCCGCGCACGCCGGCGCCGACCTGTTGCACGGCCTTCCCGCCGTCGCCGACTGGCTGACCGAGGTCGAGGGACCGCTCGTCCTCGGCAACTACGTGTATGCCGATGGGGCCACGAACGTGCGCGTCTCCACCGCCGTGGACGCCCTCACCGTCGAGCTGATGCGGCGGCGACCCGACGTGGCGCTCGGCTTCCTGGCCACCCCGACCGACGTCTTCGCCGTGCCGGGTGAGGCGGTCGAGCACTCGACGCGCAGCTACCGCAGCCCGTCGACGCCGATGCGGCTGGTGCGACCGGCGCTGCGGACCGTGAGCGGAGGCCGGCTGCTGCGGCGCAACTACGCGCCCGGCACCGACCCCGGCCTCAACGACAGCCTGGTGCCGCAGCAGGGACCGAACTACGCGTTGGCCAAGCGGCTGCAACGCTGGCGGGCCACCGTCGCCCGCCGCGATGGTCGCACCGTGTCACTCAACGTGGCGCCACCCACCCGGACCCGGTCGGTGGTCAAGAACCGCGCCCTCGCCAGCGCGTATGCCGGCGCCCACCGGTTCGGGATCGAGGTCTTCGAGCCGGCCACGAGCAACACCCTGATGGCCGCCCTCCTCGTCCACGACCTGCGCACCGCACCGCACGCACCCATGACGCCCTGGCGTGAGGAAGCAGCCGGCGCGGTGCACGGCGGGCTGTGGCGCACGGCATACGACCCGCGCAGCGCGCTCGGCATCGCCGTCGTCCTGGGCCTGGGCTCGGCCCGCACCTGACCTCGACGCCGAGACGGACGAGCGGCGCCCCTCCTTGTCGGAGGGACGCCGCTCGCGTGGGGGCTGACCCGGTCAGGGGATCCGGGTCAGGGCCGGTCAGCCGGTCTTCGCCGCCTTCACGGCGAGCACCGGGCAGTGGGCGTCGAGGAGGACCTGTTGCGAGGTGCTGCCGAGGAAAAGCTTCCCGACCGGCGTCCGACGTCGCACTCCGATCACGATGAGCCGGGCGTCCTTCTCCTCGGCGACCCGCAGGATCGCCTCGGCGGGCGCCAGCTCGTCGGTCGACTGGACCACCTCGTGGGCGATCCCCGCCCCGCTGAGCTCGACGTCGATCGCGTCGATGTCCGCGGGGCTCGCGAACGTCGACCCGGCGAAGTTGCCACTCTGGCCGGTGTTGACCACCACGAGCGTGGAGCCGTCGATCACGACCTCGTCCTTGGCTCGCTCGAAGGCGGCGATGCCCTCGGGCGTCGGGATGTAGCCGACGACGACGACGCCGCTCACGAGGCGCCCTCCAGCCGCTTCGCACCGGTCATGATGGCCACGCCCTCACCCATGTCGTGCGTCTGCGGCGTGATGACACCGGCGCGGCCACCGAGGCGCTGGATGTGGATGCGGTCGGCCACCTCCCAGACGTGCGGCATGTTGTGGCTGATCAGGATGATCGACAGGCCCTTGTCGCGGAGCTGCTTGACCATGTCGAGCACCATGCCCGACTCCTTCACACCCAGGGCGGCCGTCGGCTCGTCGAGGACGACGACCTTGCTTCCGAACGCCGCCGCGCGGGCGACCGCCACGGCCTGGCGCTGGCCACCCGAGAGGGTCTCCACCGCCTGGCTCATGTTCTGGATGGTCTGGATCCCGAGGTCCTGCACCGACTTGCCGGCCCGCTTCTCCATGCCGTTCTTGTCGAGCATGCGCAGTACCGACCCGAGCGGGCCCTTGCGGCGCTCCTCGCGAGCGAGGTAGAGGTTGCTGGCGATGTCGAGCGCCGGGATGACGGCCAGCTGCTGGTAGACCGTCTCGATCCCCGCCTCGCGGGCGTCCTGCGGCTTGCGGAAGTGCACCGGCTGGCCGTTCATCGTGATCTCACCCGAGTCGGGGACGTACGCCCCGGTCAGGCACTTGATCAGCGTGGACTTGCCGGCGCCGTTGTCACCGATGACCGCCAGCACCTCGCCGGGGTAGAGGTCGAGGTCGACGCCGTCGAGGCCGACGACGCGACCGAAGGTGATGACCAGCTTGCGGGCGGAGAGGACCGGCTCCTTGCCGTAGATCTCCTCCTTGCCGGTCGGGACGCCGCCATGGGCGACCTCGAGCGTGCTGGTGCTCATGCCTTCACCTTCCTGATCCACTGGTCGATGCCGACGGCCACGATGACGAGGACGCCTGTCGCCATGACCCGCCACTGCTGGTTGACGCCCATCTGGGACAGACCGAAGGCGAACGTCTGGACGATGAGGGCACCGATGAGGGTGCCGATGAGGCGACCCCGGCCACCGAAGAGGCTGGTGCCACCGATGACGACCGCGGTGATGCTGGCCAGGTTGGCGTCGGGTGCCGCGTTGGGGGTGGCGGCTCCGGCCCGGCCGATGAGGATCCAGCCGGCGATGCCGTAGACCAGGCCGGCCACCGTGTAGACGGCGAGCAGGATCCGCTTGCTCGGCACACCCGAGAGACGGGCCGACTCGGCGTCGTCACCGACGGCGTAGACGTAGCGTCCCCACGCGGTCTGGGAGAGCACGAACCCCATCACGGCGTAGATGAGGATGACCACGACGATGCCCCAGGTGAGCCGGAACTGGCCGATCGCGAACCCCTCGCCCAGGAAGTTGAGCAGCCGTGGCAGGTGGTCGGCCTGGATGCTCTCACCGCCGGAGTAGAGCAGCGCAACGGCCGTGAAGATGCTCAGCGTGCCGAGGGTGACGATGAACGGCGGGAGGTTGATCCGCGTGACGAGCAGGCCGTTGAGGAAGCCGGCTCCCGTCGCGAGGACGACCCCGATCGCCAGGGCCAGGACGGCCGGCATGCCACCGTCCTTGGCGAGCGTGGCCGTCACCATCATCGAGAGGACCATGATCGCGCCGACCGAGAGGTCGATGCCGGCCGTCAGGATGACCAGCGTCTGGCCCACCGCGAGCGCTGCGACCACCGCTGTCTGCTGGAGCAGGATGCCCATCGAGTTGGCGGTCAGGAACGTGGGCGTCGCGATGTAGAACACCAGGAACGTCACGAGCAGCAGGAAGAGCGGGCTCAGCCACGGCTTCCCGTGCAGCTGGTGCTGCACCCGCTGGAGGGGGGACTGCTGCCGCCGAGCGAACTCGGCGGCAGCAGAGGTGACCTGAGTCGACATGGTCAGTTGCCCCAGCAGATCTTGGCGCCCTCGTCGGAGGTGATGCTGTCGACACCGTCAGCCTTCTTGTCGGTGACGAGCGCGACGCCGGTGTCGAAGAAGTCGAGGCCGGGGGAGACCTGCGGCTTCTCGCCACCGCGGGCGATCTTGGCGATGGCCTCCATGCCCAGCGTGGCCATCTTCAGCGGGTACTGTTGGGCCGTCGCACCGATCACGCCGCTCTTGACGCTGCCGACGCCGGCGCAACCACCGTCGACCGAGACGATCAGCGCGGTCTTGCCGGCCGCCTTGAGGGCCGCGTTGGCGCCGACCGCGGTCGGCTCGTTGATCGTGTAGACCACGTTGATGTTCGGGTTCTTGGCCAGGCACTTCTCCATGGCCGAGCGGCCACCGTCCTCGGCGCCCTGTCCGGCCTCGTTGCAGGCGATCGTGTAGTCGCCGCCCTTGCCGCCGGTGTACTTGCCGGTCTTGGCCTCGTCGCCGTTCTTCTTGCCGTCGGCCACGTCGATGCCCATGCCCTCGAGGAAGCCCTGGTCACGGTTGTAGTCGACCGAGACGATCTTGTCGTCGAACAGGTCGAGCAGCGCGATGACCGCGGGCTTGCCGTCGAGCTGTGCCGCGGCCCACTGGCCGTCGAGCTTGCCGGCGTTGCGGTTGTTGGTCGCGAAGGTGATGTCGACCGTGTCCGGCGGGTCGGGCGGGGTGTCGAGGGCGATGACGAAGAGCTTGGCGTCGCGTGCCTTCTTCATGGCGGCGTTGACGCCGGTGCTCATGGGTGTGATGAGGATGCCCTTGTCGCCGCGGGCGATGGCGTCCTCGATCGCCGTGATCTGGCCCTGGTCGTCACCCTCCTGCTTGCCGGAGGCGACCGTCAGCTTGACGTTGTTCTTGGCGGCGTCCGCCTTCGCGCCCTTCTGCATGGCGACGAAGAAGGGGTTCGTGGAGTCCTTGGTGATGAGGGTGACGCCGACGGCGGCCTCACCGCCGCCACCTCCGCCGGTGTCGGCGCCGCCACGGTTGCACGCGCCGAGGGCGAGCGCAGTCGAGGCAGCGAGGGTGACCGCCATGGTGCGGCGGAAGGTGGGGGTCTGCAGGGTGCTGTGACGCATGGTGTCTCCCATCTCGTGCGGCACCAGTGCCGCGTGACAACGTTGTCAAGGAAGTTTGTAGTCTTCAGTTGTGCTTTTGTCAACGGTTCCTGTACAACTGCAGACGTGATCGTGACATCGTTGTCAAAGGGTGACCCTCGACGCCCCCGCGCCACCATGCGCGAGGTGGCGGCGCTCGCGGGCGTCAGCCTCAAGACGGTGTCGCGCGTCGTCAACCGGGAGTCCGGCGTCTCCGCCGACGTCGTGACGCGGGTGGAGCGGGCGGTCGCCCAGCTCGGCTACCGGCACAACCTCGCGGCGAGCAACCTGCGGCGCGGCCACGGCAAGACCGCCATGGTCGGCGCCCTCCTGCAGGACGTCAGCAACTCGTTCTCGTCCAGCCTCCTGCGCAGCCTGGAGGACGAGGCCCGCGACCGCGACGTCGTCATCGTGGCGTCCAGCCTCGACGAGGAGCCCGAGCGCGAGCGGGCGCTGGTCGAGGGGCTGGTCCGCCGTCGGGTCGACGGCCTGCTCCTCATGCCCGCGACCGACCGCCACGACTACCTCGCCGACGACCTGCGCAGCGGCCTGCCCATCGTGTTCGTGGACCGCAGCCCCAACGGCATCGACACCGACTCGGTCACGATCGACAACGCCCGTGGCTCGCGGCTCGCGGTCTACCACCTGGTCGCCCACGGACACCGGCGGATCGCGTTCCTCGGCGACCTGCCGACCATCCAGACGGCACGCACCCGACACGAGGGCTTCGAGGCTGCGATGCGGGCCAGGCACCTCCCCATCGACCCCTCGATGACCATCACGTCACTGCGCTCGCCCGAGGACGCGGAGGCCGCGGTCCGCCGCCTCCTCGCCAGCGACGAGCCCCCAACCGCGATCTTCGCTGCGCGAAACTCGTTGGCAGTCGGCACGATTCGTGCCCTGCACCGGCTCGGCAAGGCCGGTGAGATCGCGCTGGTCGGCTTCGACGACTTCCCGTTGGCCGACATCGTCGACCCACCACTGACCGTCATCCGACAGAACGTCGGCGCGATCGGGGCCGAGGTGGCCCAGCGTCTCTTCGCCCGCATCGACGGCGACACCTCACCCC
Organism: Phycicoccus sp. Soil802; assembly: GCF_001429605.1. Lineage (GTDB taxonomy): Bacteria > Actinomycetota > Actinomycetes > Actinomycetales > Dermatophilaceae > Pedococcus. The sequence goes on along the minus strand of NZ_LMSS01000002.1, from coordinate 342,596 downwards.
CGCGCCACGTGGTGCTGGCACCGGAGCTGGTCGAGCGCGGCTCCGGCGAGATCCGTCCCTGAGGTCAGGGCTGGCTCAGCCGCCGCTGCGACGCCGAGGGTCGCACCGACCCACAGACCGGCACGATGCTGAAGTCCTTGCTGGGCAACGCTTCCGAGCTCGGGTATGCCGCCGACCCGGGTGTCGCGGTCCGGCTCCGCGCCCAGCGCGCCCGGGCGCTGCGCGGCAGGACGGCCACGTGGATCATGTCGTGCTCGCGTTCGGGGCGACGGGCTGCTGGAGCCGGGCGCCGGGCGCCTGCGACGTGCCGCCGGGCGCCTGCGACGTGCCGCCGGGCGCCTGCTGCACCGACCCGGGGCCGTCGGGCAGCTGGGAGCCCTGCTGCATCCCCGGCGGGATGAACCCACCCTGCTGACGACCTCCGGGGCCGAAGCCACCCTGCTGCACCTGGCCGCCACCGGCGGTGCTTCCCGCCGGGATCGCAGCAGCCGCGCCCACCGCGCCCACCGACGAGATGCCGATGGCGAGCGCCGCGGCGATCGCGGTCTTGCGACCGCTCCAGGTGGGCGGGTTGAGGGCCGGCGCGGTGTCCGGCGCGGTGTCCGCGGCCACACCCGAAGGTGCGGGGGCCGGGGTGGGGGCCGGCGCGGCATACGGGAAGGTCTGGGTCTGGGCCCACTCGAGGTGGGGGACGGTGTCGTCGGTGCGCGGGGTCGTCATCGGTTCTCCAACGTCGATGGGGAGGTGGTCGGGTCCGACTCTCGGCACCGACGCTGTGGCGAGGCTGTGGAAGGGGTATCGGGCGACTGAGCATCCGACACAGAGGTCTCACAGGATTCGCACAGGAGTTACGAGGGCGCCGCACATGGTTCCGGTGTTTCCTGAGGGCATGAACGCGCAGCAGTCAGCCTCTGCCAAGCTCCAGCGCCTCGACGGCTCGCCCGTCCGAGTCCTCGTCGTGGACGACGAGAACAACCTCACCGAGCTGCTCGGGATGGCGCTGCGCTACGAGGGCTGGGAGGTCCGCACCGCAGCCACCGGTGTCGCAGCGGTCCGCGCGGCCCGGGAGTTCCAGCCCGACGCCGTCGCCCTCGACATGATGCTCCCCGACTTCGACGGGCTCGAGGTGCTGCGCCGGATGCGCGGCGACAACCCGAACGTCCCCGTGCTCTTCCTGACTGCCAAGGACGCGGTCGAGGACCGGGTGGCCGGCCTCACCGCCGGCGGCGACGACTACGTCACCAAGCCGTTCAGCCTCGAGGAGGTGGTGGCCCGGCTGCGCGCCCTGATGCGTCGCACCGCCGTGGTGACCGACGAGTCCGACTCCGTCCTGGTGGTGGGTGACCTCAGCATGGACGAGGACAGCCACGAGGTGACCCGCGCCGGCGAGCCGATCAACCTCACCGCGACCGAGTTCGAGCTGCTCCGCTACCTCATGCGCAACCCCAGGCGCGTGCTCTCCAAGGCGCAGATCCTCGACCGCGTGTGGAACTACGACTTCGGTGGCCAGGCCAACGTCGTGGAGCTCTACATCTCCTACCTGCGCAAGAAGATCGACGCGGGTCGCGAGCCGATGATCCACACCATGCGTGGCGTCGGGTACGTCCTCAAGCCCGCGGCATGAGCCCTGCCCCAGCGGTCGGCTCGGCCCGCTCGCGCCTCGACCCCGCAGCGTGGTCGCTGAGCAGCAAGCTCGTGGCCACCGTCGTCGGGCTCTTCCTGGTCGTCACGCTGGCGTCAGGGGCGCTGACCGTCCTGCTGCTGCACCACAGCCTGGTCCGCCAGCTCGACGAGGGCGTCACCGCCAGCCTCGTGCGGGCCGGCGGCCCCGACCGGGGACGACCCGGCGGCGACGGCACCGGTCCGAGTGGCCCGCCCGGCGCCGCGGGTGAGTCGCTCTTCCTGCGGCTCAGCAACGGCGTCGCCACGCAGAGCCGGGTGGAGCACGACCGCACCTCCGGCACCCTGACCGCCGCACAGATCGACGCCCTCAACGCAGCCAGCATCGGGTCGACCCCCAAGACCGTCGACGTGCCAGGTCTCGGCGACTACCGGGTCGCGGCCGGGCGGGCGGTGGACGGTGACACCGTCATCAGCGGCCTGCCGGTCGAGAGCATCAACGAGACCGTCGTCACGATGATCACCCTCGTGGTCGGCGGCACGATCGTCGGGTTCGTCATCGTCTCGGCGGGCGGCCTGTGGCTGGTGCGTCGCAACCTCGCGCCGCTGCAGCGGGTCGCCCACATGGCCACCCAGGTCTCCACACTCAAGCTCGACTCCGGAGCGGTTGCGCTCGCCGAGCGGATCCCCCCAGCCGACACCGACCCGCGCACCGAGGTCGGCCAGGTCGGCCTCGCGCTCAACAACATGCTCGACAACGTCGAGGGCGCCCTGCAGTCACGGCACGACAGCGAGCAGCGGGTGCGCCAGTTCGTCGCCGACGCGTCGCACGAGCTGCGTACTCCCCTCGCCTCCATCCGCGGGTATGCCGAGCTGTCCCGTCGCGAGCGCGAGCCGGTGCCGGCGTCGGTCACCCACGCGCTGTCGCGCGTCGAGTCCGAGGCGTTGCGCATGCAGGGCCTGGTCGAGGACCTCCTGCTGCTGGCCCGCCTCGACGCCGGCCGGCCGCTGGACCGCGAGCCCGTCGACCTGTCGCTGCTCGCGATGGATGCGGTCAGTGACGCCCATGCCGCCTCCCCCGACCACCGCTGGGAGCTCGACCTGCCCGACCAGCCGGTCGAGGTGACCGGCGACTCCGCCCGGCTGCACCAGGTCGTCGCGAACCTCCTCGCGAACGCCCGCACCCACACCCCGGCGGGCACCCGCGTCGTCATGTCGGTCAAGCCCGACGGTCAGTGGGTCAGGCTCAGCGTCTCGGACGATGGTCCGGGCGTGCCGGAGTCGTTGCAGCGCAACGTCTTCCAGCGTTTCACCCGCGGCGATGACTCCCGCAACCGGGCGTCCGGCTCGAGTGGCCTCGGGCTCTCGATCGTCGACGCGGTCGCCAAGTCACATGGGGGCAACGTCGAGCTGTCCTCCAGTCCCGGCGACACGACCTTCACGGTCGCCCTGCCGCGGGGCTGAGCGCCCGCGAAGAACTCGGCCAATTGGCCGAAAACACGGCACCAATCAGCCGCTGCGCGCGGGAAGTCGGCCAATTGGCCGGGACCACGCCACCAACCCGCCTCTGCGCGCGGGAAGTCGGCCAATTGGCCGAAAGCACGGGACCGCAGTCGGAGCTCATCACCGGAGCTCATCACCGGGGCTCAGGGGCAGCACAGGGATCGCACAGGGCCGAGCTCGACCGTAGGGACATGGACACGATGACCCTCCACCGCGACGCCACCAGCCAGCCCGTGCTGCCCGCGCGCCCCACCACTCCCGTGCCGGCAGGTCCGGCCGCGCCGACGACGCCGAGTCGGATCGAGCGCCTGTGGCGCGGTCCGGCCGGCGACCCGGCGTGGGCCCGCCCAGCACTCCTCGGCCTGCTCCTCGCGACGGCCCTCTTCTACCTCTACAACCTCACCGCCAACGGCTACGCCAACTCGTTCTACTCCGCCGCCGTGCAGGCCGGGAGCGACAGCTGGAAGGCGTTCTTCTTCGGCTCCTCCGACGCGGGCAACTCGATCACCGTCGACAAGCCACCCGCCTCGCTGTGGGTGATGGCTCTGTCGGTGCGGGTGCTCGGGCTCAGCTCGTTCAGCATCCTCCTGCCCGAGGTGCTGATGGGGGTGGCCGCGGTCGGCGTCGTCCACGCGACGGTGAAGCGCCACTTCGGCGCCGCAGCCGGACTGATCGGTGGCGCGGTCATGGCGCTGACGCCGGTGGCCGTCCTGATGTTCCGGTTCAACAACCCCGACGCGCTGCTGGTCCTGCTCATGGCGCTCGGCGCGTGGGCGACGATGAAGTCGATCGAGCAGGGCTCGGCCAAGTGGTTCGCGATCGTGGGCGTCTTCATCGGCCTCGGCTTCCTCACCAAGGCGCTCCAGGTCCTCCTCGTCGTCCCGGCGTTCGGCCTGGCCTACGTCCTGTTCGCCGACACCACGCTCCGCCGTCGCATCACCGGTGCCCTGATCGGGGCGGCCGTCATGGTCCTCTCAGCGGCCTGGTGGGTGGCCATCGTCGAGCTCGTCCCGGCGAGCATGCGGCCCTACATCGGCGGCTCGCAGGACAACTCGTTCCTGTCGGTCACGTTCGGATACAACGGCCTCGGCCGGATCAGCGGCAACGAGACCGGCTCGGTCGGCGGTGGCAACGGCTGGGGCACGACCGGGCTCGGGCGGATGTTCAGCTCGTCCATCGGCGGCCAGATCTCGTGGCTCATCCCGTCGGCCCTGCTCCTCCTGGCCGTCGGCCTCTACCTGCGGGGCCGGGCCCCGCGCACCGACGCCCGCCGCGCGGCATACGTGGTCTGGGGCGGTTGGCTGCTCGTCACGATGGTGACGTTCTCGCTGATGGCCGGCATCTTCCACGAGTACTACACGGTCGCCCTCGCCCCCGCCATCGCCGCCTTGGTCGGCATGGGCGCGGCCGAGGCGTGGGAGCGCCGGCACAGCCCGGTCGGCTCGATCACCCTGGCCGCCGCCACGGCTGCCGCCGCCACCTGGTCGTTCATCCTGCTGTCGCGGACCGACTGGCAGGGCTGGCTGCGGATCGTCGTCCTCGCGCTCGGCCTCGCCAGCGCCCTCCTGCTGCTCGCGATCACGCAGCTGCACCGCCGGTTCGTGCCCGTGGTCATCGCCGGCGCCCTCGTCGCGGCGCTCGCCGGACCGGCCGCCTACAGCGTCCAGACCGTCGGCACGGCGCACACCGGCTCCATCGTCACCGCGGGCCCCGCTGTGGCCGGCGGCCGAGGCGGAGGTATGCCGGGTGGTGGCCCGGGTGGCACGGGTGCACCTCCGCAGGGCACGTTCGCCGGGCCGCAGGGGGCCACCGGCACCCAGGGCACCCGCGGGGCGGGTGGCATGGGCGGACTGCTCGACGCCTCCACCCCGAACACCGAGGTCGTCTCGGCCCTGTCAGCCGACGCCAGCTCGTACCGCTGGGTCGCCGCCGCGATCGGCTCGCAGAACGCGGCCGGGTTGCAGCTCGGGACCGGTCTGCCGGTGATGGCGATCGGTGGCTTCAACGGCAGCGACCCCAGCCCGACCCTGGCGCAGTTCCAGCAGTACGTCGCGGACGGCGACATCCACTTCTTTGCCGGAGGCGGGAGTGTCAACAGCGCTGCGAGTGGCGGGGCCGGTGGTGGCCCGGGTGGCGGGATGGGTGGCTCCGGCACCGGCTCCGAGATCTCCGAGTGGGTGGCGGCCAACTTCACCCAGGTCACGATCGGCGGCTCGACCTTCTACGACCTCACCCAGCCGTTGACGTGGAGCGGCGCGTCGACGGCCACCGGCACGACCACGCAGACCACCTGAGGAGTCCTCCGATGACCGCCCCCGTCCTCGACGTCGTCATCCCCGTCCACAACGAGCAGCACACGGTCGCCGCCAGCGTCCGACGGCTGCACGCCCACCTGGTCGAGACCTTCCCCTACCCGTTCCGGATCACGGTGGCGGACAACGCCAGCACCGACGCGACGGTGGCCGTCGCGTCGGTGCTGGCCGCGGAGCTGCCGGGGGTGGCGCTGGCGCGGTTGGCCCAGAAGGGACGCGGGCGCGCGCTCAAGCAGGTGTGGCTCGCCTCCGATGCGCCGATCCTCGCCTACATGGACGTGGACCTCTCGACGGACCTCGATGCCCTGTGGCCGCTGGTGGCACCACTGATGTCGGGGCACTCCGACCTGGCCATCGGGTCACGCCTCGCCCGGGGCTCACGGGTCGTGCGGGGAGCCAGGCGTGAGGTGATCTCGCGCTGCTACAACCTCGTCCTCAAGGGGGCGCTGGGGGCCGGGTTCACCGATGCCCAGTGCGGGTTCAAGGCGATCCGGGCCGACGTGGCGGCCGAGCTGCTGCCGCTGGTCGAGGACCCCACGTGGTTCTTCGACACGGAGCTGCTGGTGCTCGCCCAACGCTCGGGGCTGCGCATCCACGAGGTGCCTGTGGACTGGTTCGACGACCCCGACTCGCGGGTCGACGTCCTCGCCACGGCGCTCGACGACCTGCGCGGGGTGGTCAGGCTGCGCCGTGGGCTGGCCTCCGGGCGGCTGCCCGTCGCGGACATCGCCGCACGGATCGGCCGCCGCGCCCCGTCCACCGGGACGTGGCGGCAGGTCAGCCGGTTCGCCGCGGTGGGTGTCGTGTCGACGGTCATCCACCTCGGCCTGTTCGCGTCGCTCGCGTCGGCGCTGGCCTCGACCCAGGCAGCCAACCTCGTCGCCCTGCTCCTGGCGACCCTGGCCAACACGGGGCTCAACCGGCGCTGGACCTTCGGCATCCGGGGCGTCGGTCGGCTCCGGTCACAGGTGCAGGGGCTGGCCGTCTTCGGGATCACCTGGCTGATGACTGCGGGCGCGTTGGCGCTCCTGCACGCGGTGGTCGCTGCCCCGTCGACTGTCGTGGCGACCTTCGTCGTCGGCGCTGCGACGGCTGCCTCGACGGTCGTGCGGTTCGTGGCCATGCGGTCGTGGATCTTCCGCGGGGGGCCGCTGACCACGACCGAGCAGGCCGCCCTGGATCAGTACTCCGTGAGGATGAACGAGCCCTCGTCGTCCTCGAACACGACGATCCCGGTCCAGTCGAAGCCGTCCACCGAGCCGTGGCAGACCGTGACCAGTCCCTGACCGACCTGGGAGCGCTCGGGGCACACGATCTCGTCGACCGAGCCGCCGTCGTCCTCGATCGCGGCGACCAGCGCGTCCTGCAGGTCCGAGTAGCTCGCACCCTTGTCGACGACCGTCACCTCGCCCGTGAGGGCGTAGCCGCCCCCGGCCATGATCGGCCCGACGAAGAAGAACGCGGCCATCGCCACGACGCCCAAGAGGGCGAGCCCACTCAGCACGATCGCCGTGACGGCCAGGCCGTTGCCACCCTTGGGAGCCGGCGAGAACGGCTGGTACGGCGCGGACGCAGGCGGCTGCGCGGCATACCCGGTCTGCTGGACTGGCGCCCACGCCTGGGGGTTCTGCGGGTGGGGCTGCTGTGGGTACGCCGGCTGGGACTGGGGCTGGGGCTGGTGCCCGGGCGGGCCGAACGGGTTGGACGGGTACGACATGACGCTCCTTGACTTGGTCGCCCACAGGATGCCCGAGCGGGCCGGATCCCGTCTCCGGATCGAGCCAAACGGATCCGGATGCCGCGTTCGACTGGACGAAGCAAGGCCCGACGACGAGCGTGTCGGGCCTTGCTGGGTGTGGCGGAGACGGAGGGATTTGAACCCTCGATGGGCGATAAACCCAAACCGCATTAGCAGTGCGGCGCCATAGACCGGACTAGGCGACGTCTCCTCACCCGGTCGATGGAGCAACCGAGCCCGCACAGGGTATCTGCACCCCCTCGACGGGAGCAAAGCGACCCTGTGCGGACAGCACGAGGGGTGCCGTGGGCGGGTCAGGTGCAGATGTCCTGGGCCGCGGTGCGCGCCTTGATGGTCTCGCTCGGGCCGGTGCTCGGTGTAGCGGAGACCGTCGGTTTGGGGAGCGGTTGGGTGCCGAGGCGGTTGGGGATCTCGACGGCCTTCGGCGAGCCGACACCCATGCTCAGCTCGATCGTCGTGCTCAGGCTGTCGTCCTCTCGCAGCTGCGCCCCCGGGTAGACGGCCGCGACGGTGCGCGCCGCCTCCTTCTGCCCCGGGCCGTAGCGGACCACGACACCGTCGGCGCTCTTGTTGCCGGTGATGTACGACGAGACGTTGAAACCCTGCACCTGCAGCTCGGCGGCCGACTGCTTGGCCAGTCCCGCGATGCCCGAGTCGTTGCTGACCCGCACCTGGATCTGGTCCGGGGAGACGGTCAGCGCAGGCCCGGTCGTGGTGGGCGACCCGGTGGCCGTGGTGGTGCTCGAGGGCACCTTCGTGCCGGGCAGCGGCTTGTCCGTGCGGATCGCCTTCCAGATGGTGTCGGCGCTCGAGGTCCACTGGACGCGGTTCGGGTCGGGGGCGTAGGCCTCGGTCGGGAGCTTCACGAAGCGGATCTGGTCGGTGCCGATCTTCTGCACGCTCTGCGCGATGTCCTTCATCTCACCGACGTTCAGGCCCTTGTCGGTCGTCATCGCCGAGGTGGTGGCGTTGAGGAAGCGGAACAGCTTGTCCGGCCGCAGCAGCAGGGAGGACTTCGTCGCCTCCTGGATCACCGACGACAGGAACGCCTGCTGACGGTCGATCCGACCCAGGTCCGACCCGTCACCGATGTTGTGGCGCAGCCGTACGTAGGCCAGCGCGTTCTTGCCGTTGACCCTGGACTTGCCCGCCGGCAGGTCCAGGAAGCTCTGGCGGTCCTTGACCGCCTCGGGGAGGCAGACCGTCACGCCGCCGAGGGCGTCGACCATGCTCTGGAAGCCGCGGAAGTCGATCACGACGAAGTGGTCGATGAAGACGCCCGTGAGGCCCTCGAAGGTGCGGATCGTGCAGGCCGGCCCGCCCAGGGTGAAGTTCTGGTTCCACTGACGGATGACGCCGTTGTCGACCTTGTCGTTCTTGTTCTTGCAGTCGCGCGGCGCCATCGTCATCGAGTCACGCGGGATCGACACGACGATCGCCGACTTGCGGTCGGCGGAGAGGTGGACGATCAGGTTGGTGTCGGAGCGGCTGCCCGCCATGCCGTACTCCGTCTGGCCCTTGCCGAGGTTGGTGCCCTCACGGCTGTCCGAACCCATCACGAAGATGTTCAGCGGGGCCAGGTTGGTCTGCGCGTCCGTCGTGGCCTGCTGCGTGGGGCGGTCACCGAGCGCGCCGGTGATGTCGAGGCGCTGGATGTTGCCGTTGAGCTTGACGTACGCAGCGACGCCGAGGACGAGCGACACCACGAGCAGGCCGGCCACGCCGAAGGCAGCACGACGCAGCCACGGGTGGCGGTGCTTCTTGGCCGTGTGGCGGTCGGACCGACGCCGGGGGACTTCGGTGCTGTGCGTGCCGTCTGCGGGGGCACCCGTGCTCTGGCCATTGACGTCGTCGCCGGGCGCAGAGCCGTTGGTGGGCTCGCTCACGTGTACCTCTCTGATTCCTGAAAAACGCCACCCCTGCAGGTGGCCGGCGACGAATCGCCTCCGCGAGTGTACGGGCGCTTCCTGAGTGCTCGGCCTCCTGCGCCCTGTCCTCCAGACGCCGTAGCTCCCCGCTGGGTTGTCCCGGGGTGACAAATGGGACGAAGCCGCAACAGGTGAGGTTGGATGGACGCATGAGGCAACGCGCAGTAGTGGGGGGAGTCACCGCCGTCGTCCTGGTCGCGGCAGCGGCCGGTGCTGGTCTGTGGTGGCGGCACTCCGAACAGGAGAAGGAGCTCGACACGCTCGCCAGGGACGAGGTGACGTCGTTCGCTGCCTCGTGGTCGAAGCGGTCGTTCTCGACGCCGGGCATGCTGTTCACGGGCACGAACAGCGACGTCGTGCAGGCGGAGTTCGCCAAGGCGACCGGCGGTCTGGGGACCGGACCGGTCAAGGTCACCGCTGACGGTGTGCGGCGCACCGGCGACCGCGCGACGGCCACTGCGCACGTCTCGTGGACCCTGGCCGGCGGAGTCGTGTGGTCCTACGACGTGCCGGTCACGGCCGAGCGCGCCGAGACCGGCGGAGACCGCTGGGCCATCACGCTCCCCAAGGACCACTCGCCGTGGCACCCACAGCTCAAGGTCGGCGCCACCCTCACGGCCAACCGCACCTGGGGCGAGCGCGGCACCCTGCTCGACCGTGACGGGAAGGCCCTGACCCCGATCGGCAAGGTCTACCCGGTGCAGATCGACCCCGCCCGGGCCACCGCCGCCACCGTGCGCGAGCTCGAGAAGGTCGTCGACGAGCCGGCCGGGTCGCTCGTGGCCAAGCTGGCCGCCGCGACGAAGGCGGGCAGCAAGGCGCCGATCCCCGTCATCACCTACCGGCAGGCCGACTTCGACGAGCGCAAGGACGCCCTCGATGCGCTCAAGGGCGTCATCTACCCTGCTCGGGAGCAGCCGCTGGCCAAGACGCGCACCTTCGGCCAGCCGTTGCTCGGCTCGTTCGGCGCCGTGAGTGCCGAGCTGATCGCCAAGTCCAAGGGCCGGTATGCCGCGGGCGACTACGCCGGGGTCAGTGGCCTCCAGGGGCAGTACGACGCAGTCCTCGGCGGGACCGCGGGTGTGGAGGTGGTTTCGAGCACGGATCCCGACAACCCGCTGTTCAGCAAGGACGCCGTGCCCGGCAAGGACGTCTCGACGACCCTCTCCCCCACGGTGCAGGACGCCGCCGAGCGCGCGATCGCCTCGACCGGCGACGTCCCCTCGGCTCTCGTCGCGGTGGACGTGAAGACCGGTGACGTGCTGGCCTCGGCCAACTCGCCGGCGCTCGGCTTCGACCGGGCGATGACCGGTCACTACCCGCCCGGGTCGGCGTTCAAGATCGCCACCACCTACGCGTTGCTGAGCTCGGGCAAGGTCACGCCGGACACCTCGGTCACCTGCCCCAAGACGTTCGTGGTCGACGGCCGGCCCTACAAGAACTTCGAGGGCGAGTCACTCGGCACCCCCGACTTCACCACCGACTTCGCCCACTCGTGCAACACCGCCTTCGTGCAGCTCTCGACCAAGCTGGGCAACGGCGACCTGGCCAAGGCCGCTGCCACCCTCGGCCTCTCGGGGTGGGCGAAGACCCTCGGTGTCGCCAACGCCTTCGACGCGAGCGTCCCCGCCAACAACGGCAAGACCGACAAGGCCTCGGCCGCCATCGGGCAGGGTCGCAACGTCACGTCGCCGCTGGCCCTCGCGGTCCTCGCCGCGAACGTCGCGCGCGGCTCGACGATCGCCCCTGCGCTCGTCACCGACCCGGCCGTCGACGGCGCCGACCGGACGCCCAAGCCGCTCGACGCCAAGGTCGTCGGCCAGCTCCGGACGCTGATGGGTGAGGTCGTGAGCAGCGGCACCGCCACGGTGCTCAGGGGGACGCCCGGCGGCACCGTCCGCGGCAAGACCGGGACCGCGGAGTTCGGCACCAAGAACCCGCCGGAGACACACGCGTGGTTCGTCGGCTACCAGGGCGACGTCGCGTTCGCGGTCCTCGTCGAGAAGGGCGCCAGCGGTGGCAGCGTCGCCGCTCCGGTGGCCAAGGACTTCCTCACCGCGCTCGCCCGCTGAGCGACGCGGCATACCGGGACGCGACAAGGCCCCCACCAGGTGGTGGGGGCCTTGTCGGAAGACTGTTGGTTGAGCAGTCCTCGGATCAGATCGGGCGAACGGCGTCAGCCTGGGGACCCTTGGGTCCCTGGGTGACCTCGAACTCCACGCGCTGCGCCTCGTCCAGCGAGCGGTAGCCCGAGGAGTCGATCGCCGAGTAGTGGACGAACACGTCCGGGCCGCCGCCGTCCTGGGCGATGAAGCCGAAGCCCTTCTCAGCGTTGAACCACTTAACGGTTCCCTGTGCCATGGGGTAACTCTTTCTTTTGTAGCCATTGGGAATCCGCACTTCGCGGAACCCAGGCTGCCGTACACACCCCCACGGACGAGACATGCCCGCCCTCAGACCAACTGCCACCTAAGAAGGCGAATGCCCGCTCTGATGGTGCTAGGGCGGGCACTTCGTCGACCTTGCGAGGAACTGCTTGATGCAACCGTGAGAAACGCTAGCACGCAGCATGGCGACCGCGTGAGGTCCTCCGAGGTCAAATTCTGGTCAGGCGACCAACTCACGCTACCTCGCAGACTCACCCCTCGTTGGCCCCCTTCCAGCCCCAGACGCAACCAAATCAAGGCCTAGCACAGCCACCCCAACGAACGTGTCAGCCGTTTGGACTTTTTGTTCCTCTGGGGTATTTCCGCAGGTCAGCGGGGCTGTCATCGTTCGCTCACCACTACTGCTTCATTCTTTGGGGGACGTCCATGACACTGTCCGCACCGTCACGTCTGCTCGCGGCCTTCGCCGTGGCCACGATGACGCTCTTCTCGGCCGGGTCGGCCTTCGCCGACCAGGTCAATCCTGACGGCGACACGGTCGCCGCGGCCACCACCGATCTCGTCGCCACCTCCTGCACGCTGCCGGTCACCAGGTCTGGCCTGGTCGAGGTCAAGCGCACGGGTGGCGCGAACACCAACCACTACCTCCCCGGTGAGACGCTGTCCATCGCGATCACCGACAGCAGCACCCAGGTCACGACCAGCCTGGTCGGCGGGGCGGTCGTCGTTCCTGATGGGTTCACCGCGAACGGCGCCAGGCAGTCGTTCACGTTCCCGATCAGCACGACCATCTCATCGGGCGCAGCGACTGGAAGCACGACGGTAGCCGTCAAGGTCACGTCCGCTGGCTACCCGGACGGCGACACCGGCACCTTCGCGGTGTCGTGGAACTGCACGAGCAACACCGCACCGGTGATGACCTTGTCCGGCGTCACGGCAGGTGCCAACTACGAGTTCGGCTCCGCGCCGACCCCGATCTGCTCGTGGACTGACGACCACGACGGTTCGGGCAGCGTCACGCCCACCGTCTCACCCCTCAGCGGACCCCGCGCGGCCTCCGGGCTCGGGAGCCGAACGGTGAGCTGCTCCTACACCGACGCCGGTGGCCTGCTCGGCACCGCGGCGGCGACCTACTCCATCGTCGACACCACGGGCCCGTCGCTCTCATCGGTCTCCGACGTGGCAGTGGACGCGGTCAATGCGGCGGGGGCTCCGGCCACCTACACCGCTCCGACCGCAACCGACGCAGTCGATGGCACCCGCCCAGTCACCTGTCTGCCCGCCTCGGGCTCCACCTTCCCGATCGGCAGCACGACCGTCACCTGTTCGGCCAGTGACCTGAGCGGCCACTCCTCGAACACCACCTTCTCGGTCTCGGTGGCGGACCACACGGCTCCCGTCGTCACCGTGCCCGAAGACGTGACGATCAACGCGACCAGTCCCGCGGGCGCGGCCCACACCTTCCTCGCGAGCGCCACGGACAATGTCGACGGCGCACGGCCGGTCAGCTGCACCCCGGCCTCGGGCAGCGGGTTCGCCTTCGGCTCGACGACCGTCACCTGCACGGCCAAGGACGCGGCCGGCAACACCGGCTCGGGTTCGTTCGTCGTGACCGTCCAGGACAAGACAGCCCCCGTCGTGACCACTCACGAGCCGGCGGCGGTTGAGGCCACCGGACCCTCCGGTGCTGTCGTCAGCTGGCCCGCAGCCACGGCCCTGGACGACACCGACGGCGCCCGCACGGTCAGCTGCGACCACCCGTCCGGCGCGACCTACCCGGTCGGCAACACCACGGTGACCTGCACCGCCGACGACACCCACGGCAACACGGGGTCGGCCACGTTCACGGTCACGGTGTTGGACACGACAGCCCCGAGCCTCACGGTGCCGGAGGACATCACGGCCGAGGCCACCAGCCCGGCAGGCGCTGTGGTCGGCTGGTCCACCTCGGCCACCGACCTCGTCGATGGCACCGTCGCGGTGCACTGCACACCCGCATCGGGGACGCAGTTCACCCTCGACCTGCCCACCACGGTGGAGTGCTCCGCCGCTGACGCCCACGGCAACGAGGCGACCGGTTCCTTCGTCGTGAAGGTCCGGGACACCACCGCGCCGGCGCTCCCCGACCTCGCTCCCGTCACGGAGGAGGCGACCGGACCCGACGGCGCCAGCGTGGCCTACTCGGTCGGTCTCGCGTCGGACCTGGTCGACGGTGGCGTCAGCGTCATCTGCGCACCGGCCAGCGGGTCGACCTTCGCCCTCGGCAGCACGACCGTCAACTGCACGGCCACTGACGCCCACGGCAACGAGGGCGAAGGCCACTTCACCGTGAAGGTGCGGGACACGACTGCTCCGGTGTTCAACGACATCTCCGTCCCCACCGCCGAGGCCACCGGGCCGACCGGGGCGCCGGTGTCCTTCGCCGCGACGGCCACCGACCTGGTCGACCCGTCCCCCGCAGTCGTCTGCTCCCCGGCCTCAGGGTCGGAGTTCGCCCTGGGTGCAACCCAGGTGACGTGCACGGCGAAGGACCTGTCGGGCAACTCGGTCGACAAGACCTTCACGGTCAACGTGGCCGACACCACGGCCCCGGTGGTCGGGGCGGTTGCGAGCCAGACCATCGAGGCCACGTCGGCCGCGGGTGCGGCACACAGCTGGGTGGTTCCGACGGCGACGGACATCGTCGACGGGACGCGGCCGGTGACGTGCGACCGGGCACAAGGCTCGACGTTCCCTCTCGGCGACACCATCGTCACCTGCTCGGCGACGGACCTGACCGGCAACACCGGTACGGCTGCCTTCACGGTGACCGTGGTCGACACGACCGCGCCGGCCTTCGGCGGCGTCGCGAACCGCAACGTGACGGCGACGTCGGCGAACGGGGCGGTCGTGACCTACCCGACGCCGCAGGCCACCGACCTGGTCGACGGTGCCACTGCGGTGACCTGCACGCCGGCGAGCGGGAGCACCTTCCCGCTCGGCACCACCAACGTGACCTGCACGTCGACTGACCACGCAGGAAACACCGCCTCGGTGTCCTTCACGGTCACGGTGTCGGTCGGCTGGAGTGGCGTGCTGGCACCGGTCACGGAGGGTGGCGTCTACAAGCAGGGCAGCACCATCCCGGTGAAGTTCGCGCTGACCGGCGCCTCGGCGGGCGTGACGAACCTGCAGGCCACGCTGTGGGTCCGCAAGGTCTCCCCCACGCCGGCGGGTCAGACGGTTGTGGCGGTGTCGACCTCGGCGGCCACCACCGGCAACCTGTTCCGGTACACCGATGGGCAGTACCTGTTCAACCTCAACACCAAGCCGCTCCAGGTCGGAACGTACGAGCTGCGGATCGACCTGGGGGATGGAGTGCCACACACGGTGACCATCACCCTGCGGTGAGCTGAGGGTTGGCGGCGGCCGGAATGCCAGGGGGCTTCCGGCCGTCGTCGCGTCCAGGCGGTATGAGCGTCCAGGCGGTATGAGGACGGGCGGGGACTGCCCGTCAGACGCCGCGTACGGCGCGGACCGGCGCGCGGTCGCCCCGGATGACGGCCACCATGTCGACCACCCGACGGGTGGCGCGCACGTCGTGGGCGCGGAACACCGTGGCACCCAGCCAGGCCGCGACGGCGGTCGCCGCCAGCGTGCCCTCGAGCCGGTCGTCGGCCTCGAGCCCGAGCGACTCACCGACGAAGTCCTTGCGCGACAAAGCCTGCAGGATCGGGAAGCCCAGCTCTGCCACCACTGCGGTGTGCCGGAGCACCTCCAGGGAGTGCACGGTCGTCTTGCCGAAGTCGAGCGTGGGGTCGATGAGGATCCGGTCCTGGGGTATGCCGGCCTGCCGGGCCGCGGCTGCACCGTCGGCCAGCGTGCGGAGCACGTCTCGGACGACGTCGAGCGGGTCGGTCCCGTAGGTCACCCGGACCGGGTCGGTGCGCGGCGGGAGCCCACCCGTGTGGGAGCAGACCATCCCGGCGCCGATCTTCGCCGCGACGTGGACGAGCTCGGGATCGTGGCCGGCCCACGTGTCGTTGATGAGGTCGAGGCCGTGCCGGCCCGCCTCCTGCGCCACCTCGGACCGCCACGTGTCGAGGCTGAGGACGAGCTCTGGATAGGTCTCGCGGGCGTGGGCCAGGAAGGGCACGACGCGGTCGATCTCCTCCTGGGGGCCTACCACCTCGCCCTCCTGCCCGGCGCGCACCCCGCCGACGTCGACGATGTCGGCGCCGGCCGCCACCGCAAGATCGAGGGCACGCTTGGCCGACTCGAGGTCGGCGTGCCGGTTGCCGGCGAAGAAGGAGTCGCTGGTGCGGTTGATGATCCCCATGACCGCAGGGCTCGACGCGTCGAAGGTCCGGCCACGCAGGCGCAAGGGTGGCGTCCGGGGCAGGTCGAGGGGGCGCGGCTCGGGGAGGCTCACCCAGCCATCCTCGCACCCGGGTCCGGGGACAGGACCACCCGTGTGGGCCATGCCGTCTGCGCTTGGTACTCAGGCGCGAACCGAGCGCGATGCACCACCATGAGGCATGGCCACCCCCCGCACCACCACGACCACGGCACCGATCCGACGCTGGATCGTCCGCGTCACCATCGGCTCGTTCTCCCTGGCCGCCCTCCTCGGCATCGTCGCTCTCCTCGGCGGAGGCGACTTCGGCGAGACGGAGGGACAGATCCTCCTCACCACCCTGCTGGTCGGCGTCGTCAGCATCGCGGTGCTCTGCTACCTCACGACTGCGGGCCGCAGGTCACAGCCGGTCGGGATCGCGGGTGGTGTGGTCGTCCTCGTCCCCCTGGTCACCGGCTTGCTGCTGATCTGGGCCGACGGGGGTGGTGGGCTCGACGAAGCCCTCGTCAAGACGTTCGCGGTCGGTGGCATCGTCGCAGCCACGCTCGCCCAGACCTGCCTGCTGCTCGCGCCCGGAGAGAAGGCCAACGTCGTGGCCCGACGGATGCTGCTCGGCACCATCGGGCTGGCCGCCCTCCTGGCCGTGCTGACCAGCCTGCTCGTGCTCGGCGTCGACCCCGGCGACGGCTTCTACCGCGCGGTCGGGATCGTCGCCATCCTCGACGTCCTCGGGACGGTGGTCGGGGCGGCCCTGATGAAGTTCGGACCCGGCTCGAGCGACGACCAACGGACCTCCGCAACGACGCTGGACCTGCCGCCGGATGTGGCCGCCGCGCTGGCGGAGCGGGCCGCTGCCACCGGCCGGACCCGCGACGACCTCGCCGCGGACATCCTGCGCACTCACCTCGACACGGCCCAGCCCCAGGACTCGTCGCTCTAGGCGGCGAAGGCTCCCAAGGATTCGGCCAATTGCCCGGTTTCCCGCCGCACCGGTGCGTGGAGGGCCGGGGAACCGGGCAATTGGCCGGTTTCCAGGCGGGGCCGCGAGGACCCGCACGTCCTAGGAGTCGAAGCCGAGGCCAGCTCGGTCGAGGGCCCGCAGCCACAGGTTGCGCCGGCCCTCGTGCCGGTCGGCACTCGCGAGCGCCCAGCGCGTGAGCTGCATCCCGGTGTAGGCCAACGGTTCCGGCGGGAAGGGCAGCGGCTTCTCGCGCACCATCGCGAGCCGGGTGCGCTCGGTCTCCGCGCCGCTCAGCAGGTCGAGCATGACCTGGGCGCCGAAGCGGGTCGCACCCACACCCAGACCGGTGAACCCTGTCGCATAGGCGACCCGACCGCGGTGGGTGGTGCCGTAGAACGCGCAGAACCGGGTGGAGGTGTCGATGGCCCCGCCCCACTGGTGGCTGAAGCGCAGGCCCTCGAGCTGCGGGAACGTCTCGAAGAAGTGGGTGGCCAGCCGGTCGAACGTCGCGGGCCGCTGGTCCAGGCTGGGCTCGAGACGACGCCCGTAGTGGTAGATCGCGTCGTAGCCGCCCCAGAGGATCCGGTTGTCGGCGGAGAGGCGGTAGTAATGGAACTGGTTGGCCATGTCCCCGACGCCGGCCCGGCTGGCCCAGCCCAGCGAGTCGAGCTGGGCGTCCGACAGCGGCTCGGTCATGAGGGCGTAGTCGTAGACGGGCACGGTGTGTAGCCGGGTGCGTCGGACCAAGGAGGGGAAAGCGTTGGTGCCCAATGCAACTCGTGGCGCATGGACGACCCTGCCCTCGGCCGTGGTGACGTCGACACCCGACCCGGCGGTCGACAGACCCGTCACCCGCACGCCCTCGGCGATGCGGACTCCCAGCGACTCGGCTGCTCGCGCGAGCCCCCACGCCAGGCGGGCCGGGTCGACGATCGCCGTCTCGCCGGACTGGTAGAGGCCGGCGAGGTAGGTCGGCGAGTCGAGGTGGGCTCGCACCGCCTCGCGGTCGAGCAGCTCACCCTCGGACTCCTCGGCCAGCCACTGCACCTGGTGCGGCTCCGTCGCCACGGTCAGCTCACCGGTGCGCCGGAAGTCGCACTCGATCCCGTACCTGCGCACGGTCGCCTCGATGCCGTCGAGGTTCTCCAGCCCCAGACGGTGCAACGCGGCATACTCCTGCGGCCATCGGGTGCGGCCGTTGGCCTCGCCGTGCGTCAGGCTCGAGGAGCAGAAGCCACCGTTGCGGCCGGAGGCCGCCCACCCCACCGATCCGGCCTCGAGGACGAGGACGTCGAGCGACGGGTCGGTCTCCTTGGCCAGCAAGGCAGTCCAGAGACCGGAGTACCCTGCACCGACCACGACGAGGTCCGCCTTCAGGTCGGCGGACGAGACACCCCCGAGACCCGGGCGGCGCGCTGGTCGGTCGGGCTGGTCGAGCCAGTAGACGGCCGGCGCGGCCTCGGCCAGCGCGGGATGACCCACCGGCGTCAGGCGTCCGCGCCGGTGTAGAAGGCATCGGCGACGGTGAGCGCCTCGTCGAGGATGGCCAGTCCCTCACGCACCTCGTCGGCGGTCGTGGTGCACGGCGGCACGACGTGGGTGCGGTTGAAGTGGATGAACGGCCACAGCCCGCGCTCCTTGCACGCGGCGCCGAAGTCGTTCATCGGCTTGGCATCCGCACCGCCGGCGTTGAACGGCACGAGGGGTTCGCGGGTGGCCCGGTCGCGGACCAGCTCCAGCGCCCAGAAGGCACCGAGGCCACGGACCTCGCCCACACTCGGGTGGCGCTCGGCCAGGTCGCGCAGACCGGGACCGATGACGTCGGTGCCGAGCGAGCGGGCGTGCTCGACGATGCCTTCTTCCTTGAAGATGTTGATGGAGGCCACCGCCGAGGCGCAGGCGAGCGGGTGACCCGAGTAGGTGAGCCCACCCGGGAACGGCCGCTGGTCGAAGGTCTGCGCGATCCGGTCGGAGATGATGACGCCGCCGAGGGGCACGTAGCCGCTGTTGACCCCCTTGGCGAAGGTGATCAGGTCGGGGGCGACACCCCAGTGGTCGACCGCGAACCACTCACCACAGCGGGCGAACCCGGCCATCACCTCGTCGGCGATCATGACGATCCCGAACTCGTCACACAGGTCGCGGACACCCTGGAGGTAGCCCGGCGGCGGCACCAGGATGCCGTTGGTACCGACCACGGTCTCGAGGATGATCGCCGCGATGGTCTGCGGACCCTCGACGGTGATGAGGTCCCGCAGGTGCTGCAGCGCGCGGACCCCTTCCTCCTGCTCGTCCTGCGCGTGGAAGGCCGAGCGGTAGGGGTACGGCCCCCAGTAACGCACGATGCCCGGCATACCCGGCTCCGAAGGCCACCGACGCGGATCGCCAGTCAGGGCAATGGCTCCCGCGGTCGCACCGTGGTAGCTGCGGTAGGCCGCCATCACCTTGTGGCGCCCGGTGTGCAGCCGCGCCATGCGCAGGGCGTTCTCGGTCGCCTCGGCCCCACCGTTGGTGAAGAAGACCCGGTTGAGGTCGCCCGGGGCGAGCTCACTGATGAGCCGGGCCGCCTCGGAGCGCGCGTCGTTGGCAAAGGCCGGGCTGATCGTGGTCAGCCGCCCTGCCTGCTCCTGGATGGCCGCGACCAGCTTGGGGTGCTGGTAGCCGATGTTGACGTTGACCAGCTGGCTCGAGAAGTCGAGGTAGCGCTTGCCCGAGTAGTCGGTGAAGTGGGAACCGAACGCGTCAGCGATCGGCAGCGGGTCGATCAGCCCCTGCGCCGACCAGGAGTGGAAGACGTGGGCCCGGTCGTCACGGCGCACCTGCTCCTCGGTGTTGGTCGTGAAGGCAGTGGCGGTGGTCGTGGTGGCGGCTGGGAGCGTGTCAGTCATCGAGAGTCCTTGGTATGCCGGGTGTTCCGGACAGTCTGGCGGCTTGCGTCAGCGGGTGCGCGGGAAACCGAGGTCGACGCTGGACGTCGCCGGGTCGGGCCAGCGCTGCGTGACGACCTTGCCCCGGGTGTAGAAGTTGATGCCCTCGGGGCCGTACATGTGGGTGTCGCCGAAGAGGGAGTCCTTCCAGCCACCGAAGGAGTAGTAGGCCACCGGCACGGGGATGGGCACGTTGATGCCGACCATGCCGACCTCGACGTCGTACTGGAACTGGCGGGCGGCCCCACCGTCGCGGGTGAAGATCGCCGTGCCGTTCGCGTACTGGTTCGAGTTGATGAGGTCGAGCCCGGCCTCGTAGGTGTCGACGCGGACGACCGACAGCACCGGACCGAAGATCTCGTCGGTGTAGACGGTCATCTCGGGGGTGACGTGGTCGAGCAGCGTCGTCCCGAGGAAGAAGCCCTGCTCGGGGTGGTCGCCGGTCCGCCCGTCGACGACGACCGCGGCACCGGCGGACTCGCCGGCGTCGACGTAGCCGGCAACCTTGTCGCGGTGCTCCGCGGTGATCAGGGGACCCATGTCGGAGTCGGGGTCGGTCCCGGCGCCGACGGTGAGCTTGGGCAGGCGTGCGGCGATCGCGTCGACCAGCGGCTGGGCGACGTCACCGACCGCGACGGCCACCGACAGCGCCATGCACCGCTCGCCGGCTGAGCCGTAGGCGGCGGAGACGACCGCGTCGGCAGCCATTTCGATGTCGGCGTCCGGCAGGACGAGGGCGTGGTTCTTGGCGCCACCGAGGGCCTGGACGCGCTTGCCGTTCGCGGTGCCGCGCTCGTAGATGTACCTGGCGATCGGCGTGGAGCCGACGAAGCTGACCGCCGCGACGGCGGGGTGGTCGAGGATCGCGTCGACGGCGACCTTGTCACCGTGGACGACGGTGAAGACGCCGTCGGGCAGGCCGGCCTCCTTCCACAGCTGGGCGAGGAAGAGCGCGGCGGACGGGTCCTTCTCGCTGGGCTTGAGGATGAAGGCGTTGCCGCAGGCGATCGCGTTGGCGCACATCCACAGCGGCACCATGGCGGGGAAGTTGAACGGCGTGATGCCGGCGACGACGCCGAGCGGCTGCCGGATGTTGTAGACGTCGACCCCGGTCGCGGCCTGCTCGCTGAACCCGCCCTTGAGGAGGTTCGGCACGCCGGTCGCGAACTCGACGTTCTCGAGACCACGCGCGATCTCGCCCGCGGCGTCGGAGAGCACCTTGCCGTGCTCGGCCGTGATGATGGCGGCGAGCTCCGGGGTGCGCTGGTGCAGGAGCTCGCGGAACGCGAAGAGGACGGCAGCGCGCCGCGAAAGCGAGGTGTGCCGCCACTCGCGGGCCGCCACGACCGCGGTCTGGACCGCGGCGTCGAGCTCCTCGACGGAGGCCAGGTCGACCTCGGCGGTGACCTCCCCGGTGGCGGGGTTGTACACCGGCGCCGAGCGTCCGGAGCCGCCCTCGTGGAGGCGGCCGTCGATCCAGTGGGAGATGCGCGTCGTCATGCCCCAACCATACGCACCACCGATTGGTAACACAATCTCACTATTGCTATGGTACAAAACATGACCGCTGTCCTCTCCGCCCTCGAGCACCGCCTCGACCACCCCACCGCGAAGGGCCTCGCGCATGCCGTCTCGGCGGCGATCCGGGACGGCGAGCTGGTGGCGGGCGACCGGCTGCCCCCGATCCGGACGGTCGCGGCGCAGCTGGCGCTGTCGCCAACCACGGTGAGCGCGGCCTGGTCGCTGCTCGCGCGGTCGGGCGCCGTCCACGCCGACGGGCGGCGGGGCACCACCATCCTCGACCAGGGCGGGGCCACGGGAGGGCGCTACCGCCAGGCCCTTCGCCACGAGGCGGCCTTCACCCTCGACCTGTCCACGGGGGTGCCCGATCCCGCGCTGCTGCCGTCGCTCGGCGCGGTGCTCGCGCAGCTCACCTCGGCCCCGACGACCGGCAGCTACCTCGACGACCCGGTGCTGCCGGCCCTCGCGGACACCCTTCGCGAGGACTGGCCGTATGCCGCAGCCAACCTGGCCGTCGTCGACGGGGCGATGGACGCGATGGACCTCATCGTGCGGACGACGCTGCGGTTCGGTGACCGCGTCGTGGTGGAGGACCCTGGGTTCCCGCCGCTGGTCGACCTCCTCGAGTCCGTCGGTGTGCAGCTCGTCGGCGTGCCGCTCGACGACGAGGGACTCGAGCTCAGCGCGCTCGAGGACGCCCTGCGCGAGCCGGTGGCCGCCGTCTTCCTCCAGCCCCGCGCCCAGAACCCGGTCGGCGTCACCATGACCACCGCACGGGCCGAGGCCATCGCAGCCCTGCTCGACGGCACCGACACCCTGGTGGTGGAGGACGACTCGGCCGCCGGGCTGTCCTCGGAGGCGCTCGTGAGCCTGGGTCGCTGGCGACCCGAGCACACGGCATACATCCGGTCGTTCTCGAAGTCGCACGGACCGGACCTGCGGCTCGCGGCGCTCAGTGCTCCGGCGGCGCTGCACCGGGCGCTGACCGCCCGCCGCGAGCTGGGGCAGGGCTGGTCGAGCCGGCTGCTGCAGCAGGTGCTCCTCGGGCTGCTCACCAGCGAGACCGCCCGCACCGAGGTGGCCCGGGCCTCCGTCACGTATGCCGCGCGGCGGGCGCACGTGGTCGACGCCCTGGCCGCGCGTGGTGTCGTGGTGCCCGGGACCGAGGGGATCAACATCTGGGTGCCGGTGCACGACGAGACCGCCGCGGTCGTCCGGCTCGCCAGCAGGGGGATCGGGGTGGCGGCTGGGGCGCCCTTCCGGCTTGGCGCTGCCGAGGTCGGGGGCACCGGCGGGCACGTGCGGGTCACGGTGGGGGCCGCGACCGGGGACCTCGACGCGGTCGCGGACGCGCTGGCCGACGCGGCGCTGGCCGGGGGCCGGCAGGGCCGCGCACGCTGAGCTGCCAGGTCCGGAGCCGGGACGGCGCGAAGGCCGGGCTGCAGGGTTGCCCGGCCTTCGGCCCGCCGCCCGAAAGCGGACGTCTCATTTCCCCCCACCGCGAACGCTAGTCGCGAGGCCGTGACTTCAGGATCCTTCAATTCGCGTATGAGTGGCGTCGAATTGGTTGGGTCGCGGCCCGAACTATGCTGCGATTCAACACATTTCGGACCGCAATCGATTTTGCGACCACCTGCTTCGTGGCGTGTCGTCGCCCTCCCTCCACGGTACTCGCTCCCGGCGGGATGGGAAGGTCTGGAATAGTTGGCGCGCACGCCGGGCGGGTTCGCATAGTGGCCTAGTGCAGTCGCCTTGAAAGCGACCAGAGGGCAACCTCTCGTGGGTTCAAATCCCACACCCGCCGCCCAGAGTCCCAGCTTTATCGGGTCATGCCGGAACGTTGACCCTCGCTCGACTTCATCACCCGAGCGAGGGTCAACCTTGGTGCTAGACCCGATAAAGCTGGGGATGGGGCGAAAGCTCGGGCGGGTCGCTGACCAGCGGGTTTGTGCGAATCATGGGTTAGGGTCGAAGCCCCGACCGAAGGATGCGAACCATGGCAAAGCTCTCGTTCCTCGCCGGTCTCGCTGCGGGCTACGTGCTCGGGGCGAAGGCCGGTCAGAAGCGCTACCAGCAGATCAAGGCCCAGGCCGACCGCGTCTGGGGCAGCGAGCCCGTGCAGGCGCGGGTCGACACCGTGAAGCAGGCGGTCAAGGAGCAGGCGCCCGTCGTCGCGGCCAAGCTCGGCGACGCGGCGAAGACCGCGGGTGCCAGCGCCCGCGAGCGCTTCACCGGTGAGGATCTCCCCGAGACCCTGCACCGGGGGACCGACGGTCGGCTGCACGCCGACACGACCGGGTTCGGCCCGGGCCCCGGCAAGCTCCCCTGACCACGAGACCTCAGCTTTATCGGGTCCTGGGACAAAGGGCGGCTTCACCCGGAAACCTTTCCCGGGTGAAGCGGACACTTCTCCCTAGACCCGATAAAGGTGGGACGGGCGCGCAGCACGAAACGGCACGGCATACGAGGTCTTGTATGCCGTGCCGTTCCTGTGTTGCTGGGCTCAACGGCGTCGCCGAGAAGGTCGGGCCTGGCGCGTGCTGGGAACCCCTGACCAGCACCTTCCTCGACCTGACCTACTCGGCGACGCGCCCCGAGGGGCGGGACGGCAGCACGCCCCCACGACCTGCCGTCCGGTCCGCTGGCACCCCTGTGCCCAGCGGCCCTCCATCTGCCTGACCCGTCGCCCCCTGCGACGGATCCTGCATGACACGAGGCTTCCTTTCGTTGTGCCCACCTTGTCCCCCGACCAGGTCTGACAGTGGACAAGAGCGGGGGCGCCGGACCCTGATACATCCCCGCCGAAAGTTTTTTCCGGACCAGAATCTCGGGGCTGTCCGGTATCACCCGACCCGTCGGCTTCTCCTGTCAGATGAAGCGATCCCTCACTACGCTGAACACTGCACTTCGTGGTCGGCACCACCTCAGGAGAATCAATGGCCGCATCGACTCCCCCGCCGCCGTCAGGGCCGGGGCCCACGCCCTCGGTCGCGATCCCGCGCTCGGCGGCCCGGCGCCTCGACGTGCGCGTGCTCGACCCCGCGAAGGCGGTGCGCCTCGACGGTGACGACGCCCTGGAGCCGACCTTGTATGCCGGCAACCGACTGCTCGTGCGTGGCCTCGCCACCCGTTCGGCGCAGGGTCCGATCAGCTCGTTGTCCGCGATCGCCGAGCGGCTGGGCTACTCGGTCGAGACGCGCCGCGACGAGCGGTTCGAGGCGTTGGTGGAGCAGTACGAGCTCGGCGCGCAGGTCGACCAGGCGGTCTCGACGATGGTCGAGTTCCGGCCGCTCCCGAACCGGCCGGTCGTCGCTCCCGACGCCTGGCTGATCCTCCAGACCTTGCGCGCCGAGGACCCGGAGTCGGCCAAGGCCGTCAGCCTCAGCCACATCGTCACCGCGGCCGGCTACGGCTCGGGCGTGGGTTACGGCTCAGGGGTGGGTTACGGCTCAGGAGTCGGCTACGGCTCGGGCGTGGGTTACGGGTCCGGGGTCGGCTACGGCTCCGGAGTCGGTGACGACGAGGTCGCGATGCCCGGCGGTGGACCGTCGCCGCGCCTGCCCGTGGTCTGGGCCGCGCCGGCGCCCGCGCCCACCCAGAAGTCGGGGCCCGTCGTGGCCCTGCTCGACACCGGGCTGGGCCAGCACCCGTGGTTCGCCGACCGCGTCATCCGTGACGTGGAGGTCGACGGGTTGCCGATCGGTCTGCGGTTCACCCCCGCCGACGACCCCGAGCTGACCGGGTGCACCCTCGACCGCGTCAACGGCGTGCTCGACCCGCTGGCCGGGCACGGCACCTTCATCGCGGGCGTGGTGCGCCAGCACTGCCCCGATGCCGTCCTGATGATCGTCCCGGTGATGCACGGTGACGGCGTCACCGACGAGGCGTTCCTCGTGGAGACGCTGAGCCTGCTCTACGTGCGCCAGCTGCTGGCCCACTCCGGCAGGGGCAAGGGGCCGGCCGTCGACGTGCTGTCGCTCTCGCTGGGCTACTACCACGAGACCCCGGGCGCCTTCGACGACGAGCCGGCCTTCTCCAGCGTGCTGCGGGCGCTCGCCAGCACCGGGGTGGCGGTGGTCGCCGCGGCAGGGAACGGCGGCACCAACCGGGAGTTCTACCCCGCGGCGTTCGCCGTTGCGGGCGGCTACGACCACCCGATCACCAGCGTCGGGTCGCACAACCCCGACGGCCACACGGTGTCGATCTACTCCAACACCGGGTCCTGGGTGACGGCCTACCGCTGCGGCACGGCCGTGGTCAGCACCATGCCGACGACCTTCGACGGCAGCCTGCGGCCGGTGATCGCCCAGCCAGCGGGACACGACCCGGCCCGGGGCTCGTGCGACCCTGACGACTACTCGAGCGGGTTCGGGCTGTGGAGCGGCACGTCGTTCGCGGCGCCGGCCTACGCCGGGGACGTCGCGGCGACCATGGTGGAGCACGAGTGCTCCGACGACGCTGACGTGAAGACCAGGCTCGACCTGCTCGGCCGGGTCCGCGCCGCGATCGCGGAGCGCACCTCGCTCAAGGGGCGCCGGGCCGCCAAGGAGGGAGAGCGGTGATGCACGCAGAAGGAGGCACCCGCAGCCTCGCCGAGCTGGCCGCCAACGCGTTCAGCGACTACCGCGACGGCCGTCCCGAGGGGATGTCCGAGCTGGTCGACAGCACGACCTCGCTGCTGTGGCACACCGCCCGCGCCCAGGGGCTCTCGGCCGCGCAGGCCGAGGACGTCGTCCAGAACACCTGGCTGTCACTCGTGCAGCACGCATCGGGAATCACCGACCCCCGGGGCGTCCTGAAGTGGCTGCTCACGACCACCCGCCGCGAGGCGTGGGCGGTGTCGAAGAAGTCCCGGCGCGAGGACGTGCGCGAGGACATCGGCGATGCGATGCCCGAGGTCCCGACGACGGGCGACGAGCCCGCCGACGCCGTGGTCCGCAGCCAGGAGCAGGGTCTGCTCTGGCGCCACTTCAAGGACCTGCCCGAGCGCTGCCAGCAGCTGCTCCGGGTCATCGCCCTCGCCGAACGGCCCGACTACGTCCAGGTCGCCGATGCGCTGGGCATGCCGGTCGGCAGCATCGGACCGACCCGGGGTCGGTGCCTCGCCAAGCTCAAGCTGGCCCTGCTCGGCGACCCCGGGTGGGCGACGTCATGACCGCCGAACACGACCTGGACGCCCTCGCGGCAGAGCCCATCGACGAGCAGGACCTGCGGGCCCTGGCGACCCTCCGGTCCATCCTGCAGGCGAGCGACCCGGTGCCGAGCGACCTCGCCGAGCGCGCCAAGTTCGCGATGTCGGTCGCCGCGCTGGAGGCCGAGATCGCTGAGATCACCACGACCACGCCCGAGCTGGCCGGGGTCCGCTCGACCGACTACGACCGGGCCGGCACGATCACCTTCTCCAGCGAGCAGCTCAGCGCGATGATCACGATCGAGCTGGTCGAGGGGACCAACGCCCGGCTGAGCGGGTGGGTGACCACCGGACCGACGCACATCGAGCTGCGGGAGCGCTCGCGCACCCAGGAGACCACGACGGACGACGCGGGTCGGTTCACGTTCACCTCGGTGCAACGCGGGCTCGTCCACCTCGTCATGCGCCGGCTCGACGACCCGCAGAGCCGCCCCGTCATCACGCCAGCCATCGAGATCTGAGGTACGACATCGAGGTTGCTGACCGCCAGGTCGCCGAGCTCTTGGCCCGAGCGCGGAACCTCAACGAGATCGGCAGGTTCCGCGACGCCGAGCGCTCGCTCCGTCGCGCCCTGACGCTGTCCGACGACCTCGACGAGCCCGACCGGGTGCCGACCCGCGCCCGGCTGCTCATCACCCTGGCCTGGCCGACCCTGGCCTTGCACGGGCTCGACCAGGCCCTCGAGATGCTGCAGGAGTCGCGGGCCCAGCACGACTCGCCCCGGCTCCGGGCGCTGAGCTGGATCCAGGAGGCGGTGGTGCACGTCTCCTGCCAGGACTGGCGCTCGGCCCTGGCCGCCCTCGACAAGGTGGGTGACGGACACTCCCTCCTGACTCCTGGCGAGGAGGTGGCGTCCCGCATCAACGGCGGGCTGGCCCACCTGTCGCTGCTCGAGCTCGGCCCGGCGCGAGCCGACCTGGAGACCGCCCTGCGAGTCTGCGTCGAGCACGGGCTGGCCGAGCAGGAGTTCAAGGTCCGCCACAACCTCGGGTGCCTGGAGTACTACGCGGGCCGGCTCCCCCAGGCGATCGAGCTGATGCGCGAGGCCGACGAGATGTCGGTGCCGGTCGGTCGGGTCCGGGCGCAGCACGACCTGGCCCTGGTGCTGCTGGAGGTCGGGCTGCTCGACCAGGCCCGCGAGACCCTCAGCCGCGCCCTCGACGAGACGCGGCGTGACGGCCACCGCCTCGAGGAGGCCGACCTCCGGCTCGACCTCGCCACGACGGCGATGCTGCGCGACGACCTCTCGACCGCGCGTGAGCACCTCGACGCCGCGGTGGCGGCCTTCCGCGCCCGCGGAGCCACCGAGCGCCAGCGCAGTGCCGCCCTGCTGCGCGCCTCGGTCTCCCTCGCCGAGGGAGTCGTGCCGCGTGGCCTCGGCCGCACGCTCGCGCCGTGGCTCGACGTCGCCCGGCCGGTCACGCCCGACGAACGCCTCGCGGCGCGGGTCCACGTCGAAGCCCTGTTGTTGAGGGGGCAGGTCGACGACGCCGGGTATGCCGTGCAGAGACTCAGCGGCCGGGTGCGCCAGGGCTTCGCCGCCGACATGCACGACCGGCTCCTTGTCGCGAAAGTCGCTGCGGCACAGGGCAACACCGTCAAGTCGCGGCGCGCGGTACGTGCCGCGATGAACCGGTTGACGGAGCGGCAGGCGCCGAGCCAGAGCGTCGAGATCCGGTCCGCCCTGGCCCTGCACGGTCGGCGGCTCGCCGACTTCGACGTCAACGACGCGCTGGCGAGCGGGTCGGCGCCCCGGGTCTTCGACGCGGTCGAGCGCTGGCGGGCGGTGTCCCACCGCCTCCCGCTGCTCTCCGCACCGCAGGACCAGCGGTCGGCGGAGCTGCTGGCCGAGCTGCGCCAGGCCCGCCGCGAGGGCGTGACCACCGGCCAGGAGGGTGCCCGGCAGCGCGCCCGCGCGGCACGCCTCGAGTGGGAGGTCAGCCGACTCGACTGGACGCGCGTGGAGCAGGACGACGTCGCGGCGGCGGGCGCTCCGCTCGGGCACGGCACCACCCGCGACCTGCTCCGGGCCCGCGGCGAACAGGCCCTCGTGTGGGTGGCTCAGGAAGGCGAGGAGTACGTCCTGGTCGTCGGCGAGCAGGGCAGCCGGCTGCACCACATTGGCCCGGCCGCGGAGGTCGCCGCCCTGGCCGACCGGCTCACCCGCGACCTGCGGGCGCACGCCTTCGCCAGCACCAACCCGACGATGGAGGCCGCCGTGGGACGCGCGGTCGCCGGCTCCGTCGCAGCGCTCGACCAGCGGCTGCTCTCCGACCTCCGCCTCGGCGACGGGCCGGTCGTGGTCGTCCCGGGCCGCACCCTGATGGCGGTGCCGTGGGGCATGCTGCCCAGCCTCGCGGGTCGCCCCGTCACGGTGGCCCCGTCGGTGACCCGATGGGCCACCCCCCTGCTCTCCCCCGGCCCGAGGATCGACGGTGCGCTCGCCGTCACGACCCTGACCGGCCCCCGGCTGCTCCGAGCGGGGGCCGAGGCCGCCGCCGTCGCCCAGACCTGGCGGTCGGTCGGCGCGGACACCGAGGGACACTCGGCCGCGACGGCCCAGTCGGTGCGGGACGCCCTGGTCAGTGGTGGCGTGGTGCACATCGCCGCGCATGGCGCCCACGAGCCGCAGAGCCCGTGGTTCTCCTCGCTGCACATGGCCGACGGTCCGGTCTTCGCCCACGAGCTCCCGCGACCGGCCACCGCGCCGCACGTCGTGCTCTCGGCCTGCGACGTCGGCCGGCTCGACCCCCGACCGGGCGACGAACCGCTCGGTCTCACCGCCGCCCTGCTGGCGCTCGGGGTGCGCAGCGTCGTCGCCCCGGTCGCGCCGGTGTCAGATGTCGTGGCGGAGCAGGCGATGGTGGCCTACCACCAGCAGCTCGCGTCAGGTCGGACCGCCTCCGAGGCCCTGGCCGCAACCCTCGCAGAGCACCCGGCCGCGGGGGCCTTCTGCCTCTTCGGCACCGACTGGCGACCCGACCCCTCTCAGATCCAGAGGGCCGGGTCCTTGAACATCGCCTCGTAGGGGTCCTCGGTCCCGTGCGGGAACCGGACTGTCGCGGGGATCCCGGTGGCGACCGCCCCGGCCGGGATGTCCTTGACCACGACCGAGTTCGCGCCGATCTGCACGTCGTCGCCGATGTGGACCGGCCCGAGGATGCGGGCGCCCGCGCCGATGGTGACGCGGGAGCCCACCGTGGGGTGTCGCTTGACCC
Organism: Phycicoccus sp. Soil802; assembly: GCF_001429605.1. Taxonomy (GTDB): domain Bacteria; phylum Actinomycetota; class Actinomycetes; order Actinomycetales; family Dermatophilaceae; genus Pedococcus. The sequence continues at coordinate 312,933 of NZ_LMSS01000002.1, read as the reverse complement.
TCTGCATCGACCGGCCGCCGAGGGTGACGCCGTGGTAGAGCATCACGTCGTCACCGACCTCGGCGGTCTCGCCGATCACGACGCCCATGCCGTGGTCGATGAAGAACCGGTGACCGATCACCGCGCCGGGGTGGATCTCGACGCCGGTCACCGAGCGCACGAAGGTCATGACGACCCTCGCCACCGGCTTGGTCCACCCGCCGCGCGGCCACAGCCGGTGGGCGAACCGGTACGCCCAGATGGCGTGCAGCCCAGGGGCGTTCAGCGCCACGTCGACCCGCGAGGTCGCGGCCGGGTCGCGCGCGATCGCGGCGTCGAGGTCGTCGACGATGCGATTGCGTGCGCGCCTGGCGTAGAGAGCGAGGGTCATCGGGTTCCGTTGCGGCAGAAGGGTTGTGGCGGGGTCAGGTGCGCTCGGCCATGGTCAGTCGAGGTCAGTCGAGCAGGTCGGAGAAGAGGATCGTCGACAGGTAGCGCTCACCGAACGACGGGATGATGACGACGATGGTCTTGCCGGCGTTCTCGGGGCGGGTCGCGACCTGGTTGGCCGCCGCGAGCGCGGCGCCCGACGAGATGCCCACCAGCAGGCCCTCCTCCTTGGCGGCCCGCTTGGCCCACTCGACTGCCGTCTCGGCGTTGATGTCGATGACCTCGTCGTAGATGTCGCGGTCGAGGATCTCGGGGACGAAGTTCGCGCCGATGCCCTGGATCTTGTGCGGGCCGGGCTGTCCGCCGTTGAGGATCGGCGACTCCTCGGGCTCCACCGCGATGATCTGCACCCCGGGCTTGCGCGACTTCAGGACCTGACCGACGCCGGTGATGGTGCCGCCGGTGCCGATCCCCGCGATGACGATGTCGACCTGGCCGTCGGTGTCCTTCCAGATCTCCTCCGCGGTGGTCTTGCGGTGGATCTCGGGGTTCGCCTCGTTGGCGAACTGCTTGGCGAGGATGCCGCCGCGCTCGGCCGCGACCTCCTCCGACTTGGCCACCGCACCCTTCATGCCCAGGGCGCCCTCGGTCAGGATCAGCTCGGCGCCGTAGGCGCGGAGCAGCGCACGCCGCTCCTTCGACATGGTCTCCGGCATGGTGAGGACGACGTTGTAGCCGCGGGCGGCGCCGACCATGGCCAGCGCGATCCCGGTGTTGCCGGACGTCGCCTCGACGATGGTGCCACCGGGCTTGAGCGCCCCGGCCGCCTCGGCGGCGTCGATGATCGAGACGCCGATGCGGTCCTTGACCGAGGAGGCCGGGTTGTAGAACTCGAGCTTCCCGGCGACGATCGCGTCGCTGTCGATCAGCCGGTTGATCCGCACCAGCGGGGTGTTGCCGATGAGCTTGGTGACATCGTCATAGATGGGCATGCGAGCTTCCTTGCGTCGGTATGCCGCGGGCGAGCCGTGGCGCGAGGTCGTGGGCTGTCGTCGGGTTCAGCGAACCCGACGTTATGCATATTCCAACAGATCGTTATGCACCTTGGCAACGAACGCCCGGCAGGCGGGCACCCGGTGGACGCCGCGGGGTCCTGGGAGGCAGCCACGCGGCATACCCCGGCCTGGCAGGGGGGCCGCGACTCACCTTTGATGCTCCTCACACAGACGGTAAGCAGGCGCTTACTGGCCAGTAGAGTGACGATCATGTCTGCGCTCCAGATCGTCGCGCTCGTCGTGTGCCTCGCCGTCGCCCTCACGGGTATCGCCTTGTTCGCGCGGGTGATCGGTGAGTTCCTCGCCGTCTTCCGCCTCGGCCAGCCCGATGCCACCCGCACCGGCGACAAGGGCACCCGCACCGTGACGCTGCTGCGCGAGTTCCTCGGCCACACGCGGATGTCGCGGCTGCCGGTCGTCGCGGTGGCGCACTGGTTCACGATGATCAGCTTCGGGGTGCTGTTCTTCACCCTGCTGAATGCGTTCGGACAGCTGGTCAAGGCGGACTTCACGCTGCCGGTGATCGGGCACTTCTTCCTCTACGAGTGGGTCACCGAGTTCTTCGCGTGGACCGGCCTGGTGGGCATCGTCGCGCTGATGGTGATCCGGCAGAAGAACCATCCGCGCTCGGCCGCCGGCGAGGGTGGTCGGCGGTCGCGGTTCTTCGGGTCGACCTTCTGGCAGGCCTACTACGTGGAGCTGACCATCCTCGGCGTCACGATCTGCATCATCACCCTGCGGGCGCTGGAGTACGCGCTCGACTTCAACGGCGGCACCCAGGGCTTCTCCGGCGTCGGTCACGCCGACGCGCTGCACTACCCGCTGACCGGCTGGCTCGGCGCGATGGTCAAGGGCTGGTCGGTGTCGCGCCTCGAGGACGTCATCGTGGTCGTCGCCGCGGTGAAGATCCTCATCTCGTTCGCGTGGATGATCACCATCTCGCTGCAGCCGACGATGGGGGTCGCGTGGCACCGCTTCCTGGCCTTCTTCAACATCTTCCTCAAGCGGCACGCCGACGGCCGCACCTCGCTCGGCGAGCTCCAGCCGCTCATGGTCAAGGGCGAGCCGGTCGACTTCGAGAACATCGAGGACCTCGACGAGGACGCCGCGCTCGGGGTCGGCAAGGTCGAGGACTTCACCTGGAAGGGCCTGCTCGACTTCACCACCTGCACCGAGTGCGGCCGCTGCCAGTCCCAGTGCCCCGCGTGGAACACCGACAAGCCGCTGTCGCCCAAGCTGCTCGTGATGGCGCTGCGCGACCACGCGCACGCCAAGGCGCCGTGGCTGCTCGCCACCGAGGGTGACCGCTCGGGTCTCGGCGAGGGCGCTGCTGCGCTGGCCGAGGTGCCGCTGATCGGCGACACCGGCTACGACATCACCAACCCGCTGGCGGCCTACAACCCGCACGGACCCGACGCCGTGATCGACCAGGACGTGCTGTGGTCCTGCACCACCTGTGGCGCCTGCGTCGAGCAGTGCCCGGTCGACATCGAGCACGTCGACGCGATCGTCGACATGCGCCGCTACCAGAACCTCATCGAGTCGGCGTTCCCGAACGAGCTGAACGGCCTGTTCAAGAACCTCGAGAACAAGGGCAACCCGTGGGGCATGGCCGCCCGCGCCCGCCTCGACTGGGCCAAGGACCTGCCGTTCCCGGTGAAGATCCTCGGCCAGGACGTCGAGTCCGCCGACGACGTCGACTACCTGTTCTGGGTCGGCTGCGCCGGCGCCTACGAGGACCGCGCCAAGAAGACCACCCGCGCCGTCGCGGAGCTGCTCGACCAGGCCGGGGTGTCGTTCGCGATCCTCGGCGACGGTGAGTCCTGCACCGGTGACTCCGCGCGACGGGCCGGTAACGAGTTCCTCTTCCAGATGCTCGCCGCCCAGAACGTCGAGACCCTCAACGAGGTCGGCGCCACCAAGATCGTCGTCACCTGCGCGCACTGCTTCAACACCATCAAGAACGAGTACCCGCAGCTCGGCGGCAAGTACGAGGTGGTCCACCACACCCAGCTGCTCAACCGGCTGGTCCGCGAGAAGAAGCTCGTCCCGGTCGCCCGTCCCGCCGACGTGCCCGGCAAGTCCTCGAACAAGGACGTCGCCTCCACCGCCGAGACGGTGACCTACCACGACCCCTGCTACCTCGGCCGGCACAACGGTGTCTACGCCCCGCCGCGCGAGCTGATCGGCGCCCTGCCCGGGGTCGAGCTGCGCGAGATGGAGCGCACCAAGGAGAAGTCGTTCTGCTGCGGTGCCGGCGGGGCGCGGATGTGGATGGAGGAGAAGCTGGGCACCCGGATCAACACCAACCGCACCGAGGAAGCCATCGGCACCGGCGCCGAGCGGATCGCGATCGGCTGCCCCTTCTGCCGGGTGATGATGTCCGACGGCCTGACCGCCGCCCAGTCCGAGGGCAAGGGCGCGGACGTCGAGGTCGTCGACGTCGCCCAGATGCTGCTCGCCGCGGTCAAGCGCCGCGACGACGGCCAGCCCACCGAGCCCGAGCCGACCGAGCCCACTCCCGACCCCGAGCCGCGCGAGCCGCAGCCCGTCGCCTAGCTCCCCTTCGAGCAACCTTTGCTAGCAAACGTTGCTCGTTCCCGGACACCCTGCAACCTGTCCGCGTTCAAGGAACCCTTGCTAGCAAAGGTTCGTCGCGACAGGGGGTATGCCGCGGGGCTGGCTGTGGGGGTCAGCGCGGGGTGTCGGCGCGGCTGACGGCTGCGTCGTCGAGCACGCGGGCGTCGGCGCGGGTCGGCGCCGCGCCGCCCAGGGCGGCCGGCCACCACCACGCGTGGGCCGGGTCGGCCGGTGGCTGCGGGTAGCGCGCGACCAGTTCGTCGACCATCGCGCTCAGTCGGTCGTGCAGTCGGGCGGTGAGGGCTTCGGCATCCTCGCCGGACAGCGGGACGAGGGGCGCCCCGACGACCACCTCGACGGCCTTGCCACGCCGCAGCGAGTAGCGGCCGTCGACGGTGAGGATCCGGTGGATGCCCCAGTGCGCGACCGGGACCAGCGGCGCGCCGGTCGCCAACGCCAGGTAGGCCGCGCCTCGGCGCAGGTCCACGGCGTCCTTCACGACGAAGGCCCGTCCGATGGTCGCCTCGGGGTAGACCCCCACCACCTGGCCGGACCGCAACGCGCGCAGTCCCTGCCTGGCGGCCAGCTCACCGTGCACCCGGTCGACGGGGATGTGGGCCATGCCGCGCATCAGCGGTCCCGACAGGCGCGACCGGAACACCGACTCCTTGGCCATGAACCGCACCAGCCGCCCGCGCTGCACCGCCGCCAGCCCGACGAACATGAAGTCGAGGAAGCTGCTGTGGTTGGCCGCGACGACCACAGCACCGGCTGCGGGCAGGTGCTCGATGCCGGACACCCGGATGCGCAGCCCCAGCGCCCGGAACAGGGCGCGGCACAGCCGGATGACGACGCGGTAGGTGAAGTCGGGCACGGTTGTCATTCGTGGTCGCGCGCCCACTGGTTGTCGCTCAGGCGATCTCGACCATCAACGCGGCGAGCTTGGCACGCGACGCGATCTCGAGCTTGCGGAAGATGTGGCTGAGGTGGGCGTCGACCGTGCGCGGTGACACGAACAGCTGCTCGGCGATCTGGCGGCTGGTCAGCCCCTCGGCGACCAGCTCGGCGACGGCGCGTTCGGCCCGGGTCAGCACCCGCAACGGGGTCGGCGCCTGCTCCACCGAGTCCTGGCTGCCGAGCAGGCCGGTCACCGCGGCCACCCCGGCGGCGGTCAGCTGGCCGGCCGACACCCAACCCGCGGGGCAGTCCTTCGGCGAGCCCGCGGCATACGGCACGCCCGGGCGCTCGCGCCCGACCGCGCGGCGACTGGCGCGCAGTGCCTCGGCCGCCCCGGCGATGGACCGGTATGCCGCCGTGCCCGACTCCGCGGCGATCGCCGCCAACCCGTCGAGGGCGTCGGCCGCACGCAACGGGAGGGGCACCTCGACGGCCCGGCGCAGCACCGACAGGTAGGACGGTCGGGCCTGGGCGGGTTCGCCGAGGGCCATCAGGGCGTCAGCCACGAGCAGCCTGGCCTCGACGGCGTCGCGGCCGAGCTTGCTGCTGTCGGCGAGCACGACGATGTCGGCGGCGCGACCGGCGGCGCGGGTGGCATCGCCCTCCGCGAGCAGCTGGCGCGCGTCCTGGAGCTGCACGACGAGACGCACCGCCCACGGCAGCGCCTCGGTGTCGACCTTGAGCCCCGGTCCACCGGCGACCATGCGGTGCACCGTGTCGGCGAGCAGCGCGATGCGATCCTCGCGGATCTCCTCGGCCTGCGAGCGGGCGAAGGTCGCCAGCGAGGCGGCTTCGACGAGCCGGCCCTGCTCCCAGGCGATCTTGGCCTGGAGGGTGCGGGCCGACAGCGCGATCCAGAGCTCGTCCTCCGGAGGCGAGTCGACAATCAGGGTGGCGAGCTCCTCGGCCTCGGCGAAGTCGCCGGCCGAGACGCAGACGTCCATCAGGGTGCGCCGCACCTGGCGGATGACGTAGGGGTCGCCGCCCCCGAGGTCGAGCGTGCGTTCGGCATCGCGGCGAGCTGACAGGAGGTCGCCCGCGTCGAGGTGCATCTCGGCGCGGATCGCGGCGTTCCGGGCCAGCTCGAGGTCACGGGTCGCGGTGTCGAGCGCGGAGGCGTGCTCCTCCGCGCGATCGAGGAGCCGCAGCCCTTCGTAGGTGCCACGCACCTCGGAGGCGCAGATGCCGGCCCGGCGGGCGAGCTGCGAACCGATGATCGGCGGGCCGTCACCGCTGGCGAGCGCGGCGTCCATCATGTCGAGCGCCTCACGGGCCCGCATCGCGGCGGACAGCGAGGGGAAGGCCCGGTTGGCGATGGCGTAGCCACGCGGTCGGGTCGCCTCGACGGCGCAGGCCTGGCGCACCGTGGAGTCGACGAGGGCGAGCTGGCTGAGGAACGGTTCGTCGGCCGACCCCGCGTTCACTGCCTTGGGCACCACACGGTCGGCCCAGGTGAGGAGTCCTTCGAGGGCCTTCGCCGCGTCGTCGGACTCGCGGGCCAGGAGACGTCCGGCCTCGCGCATCGGGGGCAGCAGGTCGAACCGTCCGTCCGGCTGCACCTCGACCAGGCTGCGCCGAGCCAGGGCGGCCGCGAGCTGGACTGCCTGCGGGCGCCCCACGCCACACACGTCGGCCAGGACGTCGAGGCCCACCGGGCGACCGATGACGGCCAGCCGGCGGAAGCACTCCTGCTGCGCCGGGTCGAGCAGGTCGTAGGAGGTGCGGACGGCGTCGGCAAGGGTGTTGGTCGGGGAGACGTCGCTGACCCCGACGAGGGCGATCTGGACCGCCAGCTGCTCGATCAGTGAGGGCAGCCCACCACTGGCGCGCAACAGTCCGCGCAGGATGCTGTCGTGCTGGTCGAGGTCGACCGAGTGCCCTCCGGCGGCCGCGACCCGGGCGAGCAGCAGCTCGATGGCCGGCCCTTCCAGGGGTTGCCGCGCCGTCGGCACCGGGAGTGGGGGCACCCGGAGCACCCGCTCGTGCGGTCGCCCCGAGACCGTGGTCGCGGTGCACAGGAGGCGCCAGTCCTCGGCGTCCTCGACGAGGTCGTTGAGCAGCTCGCCCAGGCCTTCGATGGCGTCCACACCGTCGAGCACGAGCAGGGTCTGGCGACCGTCGAGCGCCCGCTTGAGGGCCAGCGTCGGCGAGTCACCGGGAGCCACCTCGGCATCGAGGGCGTCGAGGCAGGCGGTCACGAGGGAGTCGACGTCCGCCTGCTGGTACCCGGTGACCCAGGCGACCGCACCCTCACCGCTGGCGGTGTGCCGGGCGACGAGCGTCTTCCCGCATCCCGGGGCGCCGGTCAGCGTCACCCACCGGTTGCTGCTGAGCAGGAGCCGAAGGCGTTCGAGGACGTCGTCACGACCCACGCACGGAGTCAGCACCCCGACAGGTTATCCCGTCCGTCAGGGGGAATATCGGTGGTTTCACCGATGCCTGCCCAGGCCCTCCTCCGCCACTCTTGTGGCAACGGAGATCGCGGGATCCGAGGTCACGTGAGGCGCGGAGGGGCGCTTCCCGAGATGGCGGAACTGGGATTGGCAGACCGGGGGGTCATGCCGAAAGGCCGGGTGTGGGTCCGGGGGGACACCACACCCGGCCTTCATCCGTCTCCGGGGAGGATCGGGATCGGTCGGTCAGGGGCTGCTGGTCAGGCGAGGCCGGCCTTGGTCAGGAACTCCTTGGCGACCGTGTCGGCGTCCTTCTTGTCGACGACGACCTGCGTGAGCAGGTCGGACAGCGTGGCCGTGTCGAGCTTGGCCGAGACCGCGTTGAGGGCACCCTCGATGGTCGGGTTGCTCTTGCTCTTGGTGATCAGCGGCACGACGTTCTGCGCGGCGTACATGCTCTTCGGGTCCTCGAGCGCGACGAGGTCGTTCGCCGCGATGCTCGGGTCGGTGGTGAACAGGTCACCGGCGTCGATCTGGCCGTTCTTCAGGGCAGCGAGCGTGAGCGGGCCACCGGCGTCGAGCGGGCGGAACGCCTTGAACTCCAGGCCGTAGATCTTCTTGAACCCGGGGATGCCGGTGTCGCGGGTCTTCCACTCCGGCGGTCCACCGACGGTGAGCTTGTCGGCCTTGCCGGCGAGGTCGGCGATCGACTTCACACCCAGCTCGTCAGCGCGCGACTTCTTCATCACGAGGGCGTCCTTGTCCTCGGCCGCCGACTTGTCGAGCACGGTCAGCGTGGCCGGGACGGAGGCCTTGAGCTCGGTGTAGACGGCCTCGGCATCGGTGCCGGTCTGGCCCTTCTTGAAGTAGTCGCGCAGCACGCCGGTGTACTCGGGGATGAGGTCGATCGACCCGTCCTGGAGCGCCGGGATGTAGGCCTCGCGGGCGCCGATGTTGAGCTTCTTCTCGACCTTGACGCCCTTGGCCTCGAGGGCCCCGGCGTAGATCTCGGCGAGCAGCGCGCTCTCGGGGAAGTCGGCCGAGCCGACCTTGATGGTGCTGCTGGCAGCCCCGCCCGAGCTCGAGCTGGAGGTGGTGGCAAGCGGGTCGCCACCGGAGTTGCCGCACGCAGCGGTGGCCATGAGGGCCGCCGCCGTGGCGATGGTCAGGGTGATCTTGGTGAGCTTCACGGTCCCGCTCCTACTGTTGATCAGGGGGTTTGAGGATCAACCGTACGTGTCGTCGACGGAATGTCTACATCAAGGGGGGTATTACCTAGGTTACGGTTCGGTGACCGCCTGCGGGACCCGCGAGCGGGTCCGGCGCCGCGGCCGGTGAGCCCCGGCGAGACGACGTAGCGCTGCACCACGGCGAGGAGCAGGTCGACCACGAGGGCCAGCACGGCGACGAGCAACGCACCGCCGGCCATCTGGGGGTAGTCGCGGATCTTCTGCCCGTCGATGAGGAACCGCCCGAGCCCGCCGGTGCCGGCCACGGCGGCCAGCGTGGCGGTGGCGATCACCTGGAGGGTCGCCGAGCGGAACCCGGAGAGGATCAGCGGCAGCGCGTTGGGGACCTCGACCTTGCCGAGGACCTGCATGCCGGTCATGCCCATGCCCTTGGCCGCATCGCGCGCGGCGGGGTCGACACCCTCGACCCCGGCGTAGGCCCCGGCCATGAGCGGCGGGATCGCCAGCACGATGAGGACGATGAGGCTGGGCACGAGGAACGCCGAGTCGCCCTTGAGCTTGGGGAAGAGCCACAGCACCATGAGGTAGAGCAGGCCCAGGCTCGGGATCGCGCGGGCGGCGCCGGCGAGGTTGACGACGAAGAACCGGCCGCGACCGGTGTGGCCGATGGCCAGCCCCAGCGGGATGGCGATGAGGCAGGCGACGAACAGCGAGATCGCGGAGTACCAGAGGTGGGTCAGGGTCTGGCCCGGGATGCCGTCGGAGCCCGACCAGTTGAGCGGGTCGGTGAGCCAGGTGATGACGCCGTTCATGCGCGGCCTCCCGTCGCCCGCTGCCACGGCGTGAGCAGTCGCGCCAGGAGGATGATGATGCCGTCGAAGAGCAGGGCGAGCACGACGCAGCCGATGATGCCGACGACCAGCGGGTCGTAGAAGTCGCGGTTGAACCCGTCGCTGAACAGCAGCCCGAGCTGCTGGACCCCGATGATGGTGCCGACACTGACGATGCTGACGTTGCTGACCGCCGCCACCCGAAGCCCCGCGGCGATCACCGGGACGGCGAGCGGGAGCTCGATCGCGAAGAACCGCTTGCCCCGCGTGTAGCCCATCGCGGTCGCGGCGTTCTGCACGTGGTCGGGGACGGCGCCCAGGCCGTCGGCGACGGTGCGCACCAGGAGGGCGAGGGTGTAGAGGGACAACGCGATCACGACGTTGACCGGGCTGAGGATGCCGTAGCCGGTGAAGAGCGGGAGCATGACGAACAGGGCGAGGCTGGGGATCGTGTAGAGCAGGCCGAAGCCGGCGGTGAACGGCGCGTAGAGCCACGAGTAGCGACGCGCCAGCCAGCCGAGCGGCAGCGCGAGGGCGAGCCCGACCACCAACGGGATGCCCGCGAGGTAGGCGTGCGTCCACGCCAGTCGCAGGACCTCGGGGATGTGGTCGAGGAACCAGGTCATGCCGCCGGCGCCCCGGGGTTGTCGGGGTTGGCCAGCTCGGGACGGCTGGTCTCCTCGATGGCGGTGAGCACCTCGTGGGCCTTGACCGTGCCCACGAGCGCCCCGGTGTCGTCGACGATGACCCCGCGCCGGCTCGGGCTCGACAGCGCGGCGTCGAGGGCGGCGCGCAGCGGTCCGCTCGCCCGCGCGACCGTGCCGCCCCGGTGGAGGGTCTCGCTGCGCACCTCACCCTTCAGTCGGGCCGGCTCGACCCACCCGAGCGGGTGGTTGTCGTCGTCGACCACGAGCACCCAGTCGGCGTCGATGCCGCCGATCCGCTCGCCCATGGAGACGGTGCGCTCGGACGCGAGCGGCAGCCGTGGGGTCGGCTGGAACGACAGCGCACGGTAGCCGCGGTCGCGCCCGACGAAGTCGGCCACGAAGTCGTCGACCGGGTGGGAGAGCAGGTAGGCCGGCGCGGCGATCTGCGCGAGGTGGCCGCCCACCTTGAGCACCGCCACCTGGTCGCCCAGCTTGATGGCCTCGTCGATGTCGTGGGTGACGAAGATGATCGTCTTGCCGAGATCGCCCTGCAGGCGCAGGAACTCGTCCTGGAGCTGCTCGCGCACCACGGGGTCGACGGCGCTGAACGGCTCGTCCATCAGCATCACCGGCGGGTCGGCCGCGAGGGCACGGGCCACCCCGACGCGCTGCTGCTGGCCACCGGAGAGCTGCGCCGGGTAGCGCTTGGCGAACGCCGGGTCGAGCCCGACCCGCTCGAGCAGCTCCATCGAGCGCTTGCGGGTCTCGGTCTTGTCCATGCCCAGCAGGCGCGGGACGGTCGAGACGTTGTCGAGGACCGTGCGGTGGGGGAAGAGACCGGCGTGCTGGATGACGTAGCCGATGCCGCGGCGCAGCTCGGACTCCTTCATCCGCCCGGTGTCCCTGCCGTCGAGCGTGATGGTGCCCGACGACGGCTGGATCATCCGGTTGATCATGCGCAGGGAGGTCGTCTTGCCACAGCCTGACGGACCCACCAGCACCGTGATCTTGCCGCTGGGAGCCTCCAGGCTGAGGTTGTCCACGGCCACGGTTCCGTCCGGATACTTCTTCGTGACACCGTCGAAGGCGATCATGGCGATCAACCTAACCCAGCACACCGACAAGCGACACCGGCAGGCGATACTTGGCGACGTGACGCAACCGGTGCACCTCGACGGCCACAGCCTCGACCTCGACGCCCTCGAGCGGGCGGCCCGCGGAGCGCCTGCGACGATCGACCCGGTTGCCCTGGCGGCGGCCGAGACCTCGCACCGCAATGCCGCTGAGGTCAGCCGGATCCGACCGGTCTACGGCCGCACGACCGGTGTCGGGGCGGCCCGCGACGAGAGCACCGACTCCAAGGTGGACCACGGCCTGCGGCTGCTGCGCTCGCACGCCGCGGGGTGGGGTGAGGTGATGTCGCCGTCCGTCGTGCGGGCCGCCCTGGCGGTGCGCGCCAACCAGATCCTCGCCGGCGGGTCGGGCGCCACCCCCGCCCTCGCGCAGGCGCTCGCCGACCTGGTCGGTGCGCCGGAGGACGACCTGCCCGTGGTGCATCGCTACGGGTCGCTCGGCACCGGTGACCTGACCGCGCTCGCCGAGGTCGGCCTGGCGCTGATCGGGGAGCGTGAGCGGTCCGGTGGCGCCAGGCGCTCCGACGTGCAGCTCACCTCGGCCGACGCCCTCCCCCTCATGTCGTCCAACGCGTTCGCGATCGCGGAGACCGCGCTCCATGCCGCGTCGCTGCACGAGCTGGCACGGGCCGCCGACACGGTTGCCGCGCTGAGTTTCGTTGCGCTGCAAGGTAATCCCGAGGCGGTGAGCGAGACGGCTGCCGCTGCGACGCCGTTCCGCGGCGCCCAGGAGGTGATCCGGGTGCTGCGCGAGCTGCTCGACGGCCAGCCCGGCGAGCCTGCCCACCTCCAGGACTTCTTCGGGCTGCGCACCTGGCCGCAGGTGCACGGTCCCGTCCTCGACACGGTCCGTGACCTCAAGACCGTCGTCGAGACCGCGGCCAACACCGCCTCGGAGAACCCGCTCTTCACCGGCACCGACGGCGCGCCGGAGGTGACGCACCACGGTGGGTTCCACGCGGCATACCTGGTGCTGGCGGTGGACACGACGTTGCTGGCCCTGACGCGTTCGGCGCAGGCCGTGCAGTCGCGGATCAGCCACACCCTCACCGACTCCGACAGTGGGCTGCCGCTCTTCCTGTCGGACTCCACGATGGGGTCGTCAGGAGTCCTCATCGCGGAGTACGTCGCCGCCTCGGCCCTGTCGACGATCCGGGGCGTGGCGTCGACGCCGTCGAGCGTGCAGACGGCCGGGGTGTCGGCGGGCATCGAGGACGACGCGTCGTTCGCGGGCCAGGCGGCGCTGCGGCTCGGTGAGGCGACCGCCGCCTACCGACGGATGCTCGCCGTCGAGCTGGTGTGCACCGTGCGGGCGCTGCGGATGCGTGGCGTCGTGCCGCTGGGCGAGCTGGGCGAGGCGTTCGGGCGGTGCGCGGCGCTGCCCGCGGGCATCGAGGACCGCGACCTGTCACCCGAGCTGATGCTCGCCGAGCACATCGTCGAGCGGTATGCCGTGTCGACGCCCGAGGAGCGCTAGCCGTCTCCCAGCGCCGTCAGCTCCCCGGGACCCGCGTCCGGGAGGGCTGGTCGAGCAGGTGGCCGACGAGGAAGGCAGCGGCTTCACGGTGCCAGCGGGAGGCCTCGCGGAGCATGGCGTGGCTCTCGCCCGTGACGGACTCGTAGCTCACCTGGGCCCCGAGGCCGGCCATCGCGGTGGCCATCGCCCGCGAGGCGCGCGGAGAGGTCATCCGGTCGAGGTTGCCGTGCATGAAGAGGACGTGCAGGCCCGGGTGGGAGCGGGGCTGGTCCCGCGGCTCGACCCAGGGGGCGAGCGCGGCGATGGCGGTGATCCGCTCGTCGGCGGCGAGGTGGAGCGCCACGCGGCCGCCCATCGAGTGGCCGAGCAGCCCGATCGGCATGCCGGGGTGCTTCGCCGCGATCTGCTCGAGGGCCAGCCGGGTGTCGGCGAGGGGGCTCTGCTCGGCGCCGTTCCAGCCGCGCACGGCATACCGCAGTGACGCCACGGCGATGGAGCCGGCGCCGGCCTCCGCGATGACCTTCGCGAACGGCGCCATGCGCAGCACGGCACCGTGCCACGGCCGCACGGGGCGGCGGCTGCGCGACTTGCCACCGTGCAGGACGAGCACGACGGCACGCGGCTGGTCGACCTCCGCCGGCCAGAGCAGTCGGGGAGCGGACACGGGGCCTCCTTCGGGTCGGTGGGACCTGTGGCAGTCGTTCGTCGCGGAGCCCTGGTTGGATGCCGCGGTCACCAGGAGTTGTCGAGGGGACGTCCCCGGGACCGAGAGCTGGGATCTCGGGGCTGCCGGAGGCCTTGAGGCCCGAAAGGTGGGATCTCGGGAAGGCTCGGGGCGCGCTCGAGGTGAGCACGCGGCATACCCGGGCGTCGGTCAGACGTCGGTGGTGTGGAAGTTCTTGAACGAACGGCTCGCGGTGGGACCGCGCTGGCCCTGGTAGTGCGAGCCGTACTTCGCCGAACCGTAGGGGTTCTCGACGGGCGAGCTGAGGCGGAAGAAGCAGAGCTGGCCGATCTTCATGCCCGGCCACAGCTTGATCGGGAGGGTGGCGACATTGCTGAGCTCGAGGGTGACATGGCCGGTGAACCCGGGGTCGACGAAGCCGGCCGTCGCGTGGGTGAGCAGGCCGAGGCGGCCAAGGCTCGACTTGCCCTCGACGCGGGCGGCGACGTCATCGGGGAGCGTGACCGTCTCGAAGATGGAGCCGAGGACGAACTCGCCGGGGTGCAGGATGAACGGCTCGCCCTTGTCGACCTCGACCAGGCGGGTCAGGTCGGGCTGGTCCTCGGCCGGGTCGATGAAGGGGTACTTGTGGTTGTCGAACAACCGGAAGTAACGGTCGAGGCGCACGTCGATGCTCGACGGCTGGACCATCTCCGGGTCCCAGGGGTCGAGGATGACCCGTCCGTTGTCGATCTCGGCCTTGATGTCACGGTCGCTCAGCAGCACGGTGAGAGACTAACGCGAGGGGTATGCCGGGGGCCGTCAGTCTCGCGCGCGCGTTCGGTTAGACTTCCTGCCGCACCGCCCGGTGGGCGGTGTTCGCTCCGCCTCAGGTGGGGTGCGCCGGTGTAGCTCAATGGTAGAGCGCCAGCTTCCCAAGCTGGACACGCGAGTTCGATTCTCGTCACCGGCTCCACAGAATCACCGCAGGTCAGCGCGTGTGTATTCGGCTCGGACGCTGACACTTGCAGAATCCGAATGGTCGTGTGGACCACATCTGGACCACATCTCCCGGCGCCAGACGTCGTCATGATCCATCCAGCTGCGCACGAACAAGCGTGTCCAGGCGGTCTGCCAGTAGCCGCGATCGGGAGTCAGTGGCGTGCTGGTAGATGAGTGCCGCCCGGACGGTCGAGTGCCCCATCCGCTGCATCAGCTCCCTCGTCGACGCTCCCGTTTGCGCAGCCAGGTGGTTGCCTGTGTGCCGGAGGTCGTGGAAGCGGAATCCTTCCGGTAGGCCGGCGACCTTGACCGCCTCCTTCCACTGGACGTTGGCGCGCCAGTTGCCACGCCGGGGGACACCGCCACGCTCGCCAGTGAAGACCGGGGCATCGGGATCGGCATCGACCTTTCGAAGATGCGACTCCAGCTCCTCGACCAGCACGGCTGGGAGGGCGACAGTGCGGCTTCGATTGTTCTTCGGAAGGGAAATCTCGAGACTTCCGCCCCGCTCGACCATGCTGCGGCGCACGAAGATCAGACCGGCGACCAGGTCGATGTCTCGCCGTCGCAGTGCGACGAGTTCACCCCAGCGCAGGCTGGCAAGAGCGGCCGTGAGCACGAATGCCCGGTAGGTTGCGCCCACCTGGTCGGCAAGCACGAAGACCTCGCCCACCGTTGCCACTGGGCGCTCAGCTGGATTCTCGCGATCAGCTCCTTTGATACGACATGGATTCCGCGAGATCCGCCCATCGTCAACAGCTGTATTGAGAATGGCTCGCAAGAGTCTGTACGCCTTCGCCACCGTTGATTCCGAGCGACCCTCGTCGTGGAGGCCGGCGCGCCATCCGCGGATCGACTCGGGTGTGAGTTGATCTAGAGGGCGAGCGCCCAAGTACGGCTCGACGTGGAGCCTGAAGAGGCTCTCGTACAGATCTCGAGTACGAGGGCTCAGCCTGTGTTCAGCGATCCAACGTTGCCCGAACTCCCCCAGACGGAGTCTGCCCAGGGCGGGGTCACTCCACGTGCCCCGATGAAGTTCGGTCTGACGGGCGGCGAGCCATGCCTGGGCATCCGACTTGGTCGTGAAGGTCTTGCCGGCATGGCGCCTCAGCCCGTCGGGCCCGATATAGCTGGCCGCGTATCGTCCCGACGCGCGCCGGCGGATGGCACCGAACTCACGTCGTCGGCCTGGGCTCATGATGCCCACCGCCCTGTCGGCCGCATCACGACATCGACGGTCCCGCACTGGACGAACTCCTCGATCGCCGTCTCAGGTATGCGCACGAATCGACCAACTTTGACGAACCTGATTCGTCGCTCTGCGACCAACCTGCGCGGGAATCGCGGTGACGTGCCCAAGACCTCCGCGGCCTCCTCAAGGGTCAGCAGCTTCTCCATCGCCATCACTCTCCGACATCACGACAGGTTGCCGAATTGTTTTCCACAGGCGGACCTGCCGACCCGACCAGTTGCCTTGCCCGTTCGTACTCAGCTCGTCGACGGCGTCGTTCAGTCACACTGCGCATGACCACCCGCGCGTAGTCGTGAGCATTGACGGGAAGTTCGTCCCACACGAAACGCGGACTGCCGGTGTCGTCGAGCACCTCCGTCGACATCCGACGGGCGTCCGGGGCTTCGATACCTGCCTCCTCAAGAACCGCGCGAACTACAGCAGCCCGGTCGGCCTTGTGCTCGGACAGGGTCTTGCCGGACCAGTGCCGTGAGACCTGGACTCGGCGGCCACCGACACCGAGATGTTCGCGGTCGTGTGCCTTGCTCGGGCACTGGCCGGGTGTCAGACCCGGGCCGGCCAATCGGGGTTGGGTCCCGAACCGCAACCAGTTGGCGCATTCCGGCGAGCAGGGAAGCCAACGCACCTCTTCCCAGAGCCGGTCGATATGGCGCTCGTATGCCGCGACGGCGTCATGTGGGTCCGCGTACGTTTCGGCCACGGACTTGGTCAGGTACTTGGTGAGATACCGAACTGCCCGATCGGCATCAGGCGTCCCGCTCAGGATGCCCTTGACGTCGGTCTGCGCGCCGAACCGCATGACATGCGCAGGCCGACCGTCAGGATCGTCTGCCAGTTCCCCCACCGCCTTCTCCCATGTTGGGAGTGCGAACCCGGTGTCGGGATCCCGGTAGTCATCGCCGTCCCAAACAGGGACCCGCTCGACGTAGACGGGTTGACTCATCTGTGGCCACCACAGCTGTAAGTACGTCGCCCGGGTGACTGTCTTGATGGTCGCCCGCGGCACAGCCCCACGGATCGCTACGTGAAAGTGCGGAGCAAGTCGGCGTTGGGCCTCCACAGCCCCGAAGTACTGCACTCGGAAGCCGGCGCACCGGCGGAGGTTCTGCATCCAACGATCGAGCAGCCTCGGAAAGTGCAAGGCGTCGAGCGCAGCACGGCGATAGTTGTACGTCCCGGATTTCACCGGCGTACCCACCCCTGGCAGCACCTTGCCGTATGAGGGAAGAGTGAGGGTGATGAACATCGAGGGCCGATAGGTGCGACCATTCGGTGCCGAGAATGTCTGGCCGATGGTGCGCGGTTCCGTGGGCCGGGTGGGAAGGTCCACCACATCCGAGCGACGTCTGGTTGACCTCACTAGACGCGAAGGATCGTCCTGGTCAGACTCGTCGTTCAGTTGCCCCTGCCCCGCCTCTGCTGCGGGCGCACGATCGAGATCCTCGGGTTCCGACTCGAGGTGCCATCCCTCGGCACACTGCGTCATCCGGAGCCAGCGAGCCTTCGTCGCGCAGGAAGGGCAGACCGACTCCCGCGTTGAACCACAAGGGATGGGAACGATGGTCTCGTGCTTTGTGAGCCGGTCGGTCACCACGCGCATGACGGGCCGGACACAAACAGCCTCTTTGACCGCCAGTTCGCGGATCATCTCGTTGCTGATCCGGGGAGTCGTCATGCCGCACCTCGGACCGATGACGGCTCCGAACGGGTCGCCGCTCGAACCACATCACCAAGCGGCGCACCGGCCGCGAGCTGCCCTTCCAATCCGAGCCGCTCAAGGGGATTGAGCCCTCCCCAGATGCCGTACTCATCACCGCACAGGAGAGCCCAAGCCAGACACTGAGCTTTCACGGGACAGTTCGAGCAGATCGCCTGGGCACTCTTCGCGGAAGGCGCGTCCCAGCGAGCAAACCACGGGCGCGGGTCCCGACCGACGCACAGCCCGCGTCGCTGCCACGGGACGGAGGCGAGCTGTCCCGCCGAGAACCGACCCGAGGCAATGATCCACTGGCGAGGGACACCGGGATCGCCGTATCTCATTACCCGGCTCATGCCGCCTCCCCAACCGGCGGAGTGACGGAACACGCGAGTCGCTCGATGGCTTGGTCGTCCAGGTATGACGCGCGAACCCGACGCAACTCTCGGGTTCCCTCGACCCTCACAAAGGCGACCCCGGGGGTCAGCTCGCTGATCTGGTCAGAGCGGGCTCCTCTGTCGCGGGCGCCCTCGCCCAGGACCATGTCGACCTGGATCGGATTGTCTAACCGCATCGCTACACGGGTTGGGAACAGGTCACGCCACCCAACGACGTCCTTGCCCGGATCCTGCACAGCGGCCACGACCGTGATGCCGCAAGCCCGACCTTGTGTGAGCAAGAGTCCTAGTGCTTGATCGATGCGACGCACTATCGACCGCTCGGCAAAGGCCGTGAGTGTGGCAAGTTCGTCGATCACCAGCACGATGTGGGGAGATGCCGGCGTCGGCTCGTGGACGCGGCGTGCCTCCGACGCCAGCTCCCTGGCCCGCTCGTCCTTCAGCTGCACCAACTCTTCCAGCAGCTCACACATCGAGTCGGTCGTGCCGTCTTCGAAACGTGCGAAAAGCGCAATCCCGGGACGCAGTTCCATTCCGCCCTTCGGGTCCACAACCCACATAGCCACATGCCCTGACTCGATGGCCGGCGCCAGGGCCCTGAACAGGGACCACAGGATCGAGCCCTTCCCCGATCCCGTCGCGCCGGCGATGAGCACGTGCGTCCCCGACAACCGCATCGACCATTCCTTGCCGTCTTCGTGCCGTCCCACGGGGAGGCGGCCAAGGTCAACAGATCCGGGCTGGAGAATCGGTGTGACGACTGCGGCAAGGCTGTCCCTGCGATGGAGCTCGAGCCACACTCGGCCAGGGCTTGCAGGCGCTACACGGGCGTCCACACACCTGAAGGCGTGGGCAAGGCCATCACACGCACCGGCAACATCATCCGGTGTCAGACCGGCCGGGAGCCGGAGTAGAAGTCTCTCGATGCCAGAGGACGTGATGCGAACCCTGCAGAGCTTGGGCACCTCCCCGTCGCCGCGTCCGCCTCGAGCCTCGTAGGCGATCAGGCGATGCCGTCGGGCAAGGCGGGGCCAGATCAGCCGGTAGAACGGCCCACGCCAACCAGTCGCCAACCGTGGCCGAACACGGCGCATGAACGAGGCGGCCGCGAGGATTCGCCAGAGGGTGAGAGCAACGACCATGCCCGCTACGAGCAGGAGAGCATGCCAGGGACCACCCCAGATGGATAGCGCGATAGGAGCGCCAATCCCGACGAACATCAGTGGATTCCTGACGGCGAAGACAGCGACGGACCAAGCCAGCACTGCGGCCAACCACACGACCCTGACCACCGCTTCCAGCGCGACGGCGAGCGGGTCGTCGGATCCGAACATCGGCTGGGTCGTGCCGCCGGCACCCATTACCCGGCCTCCCTGGCCAACTCCGCAACGGCTCCGCCGAGAATCACGGAAACCCTCGCGAGGTGACGTTCGGCCTGGCGCAGAGCCTCGTCGAGGTCTTGGTCGGGAGCGGCATGGAGCCGGTCCCGGATCCGCATCTGTGCGGCATACAACTCCTCTTGGGCACGCCACAGCCCACGGAGCTCTGCGTGCAGTTCGGTGTTCGCAACTCCGAGTGATTCGCACCATCCAGTCCGCTCTGAAGGACGCATGCTCACTCACCCCACCTCCCCCGACGGATGATCTGGACCGTCCCCTGCCACATCAGCGATCCCTCCTCACTTCGACCAAGGCATCGTTCAGACGATCACCGGCGACGCTCAAGGCGCGGCTGGCAGAGCTGATCGACGTGAGCATTTCCTCGTCGGGCGCCTCAGAGAGTCCTGTCCGGAGCCGCGTGATCTCGTCGTGCAGGTCCTCGATCGTTCGTACGCGCGCTGCGATCGCCCACGGCAGTTCCCTCGCGCCCACACCGAGGGCTTCGCTCCACGCCGCGACGTCACCGGGGCGCATTGCCCACCACCAACGTCGTCCCGATCCCGTATCGGCGCTCTGCCTCCGCAGGGGCGTCGATGGCGAGCTGAACGTGATGGATCGCCACACTCAGGCTCTGGAGCACGCAGATGGCCGAGTCGACGCTCGCCGCCTCACGCTCCCAACCATCACGCTCGAGGTCCCAGGTGAAGTGGTTCAGCGCATGGAGGATGTCGCCAAGGGCGGCCTTGCGTTCATCGACCTTGAGAACCGTCATGTCACGCCGCCTTGGTGGGGACACTTGGGGATGCCGACGGCTTGCCCGGTGCCGCCATCCCCCTGGCCTTGAAGGACCACGCAGCCTGGGCGCCGCATCGGTGGGACTTGTTCGACTCCGGAGGCTTGCACCGGGATGAGTCGATCCACGGTGTTGCCACGAGGTCCTCGAATACAACCCGGGCGAATGTCTCGGCTCCCTCGGGGGCCGGCGGGACGGGCTGCACCTTCGCCAGCAGCTTGATGGTCACCGTGCGGTTCTTCTTCGTCGCCTCAGGGTCCGCGTCCAGGACGTCGATCTGCCACAGGAGCAGACCGGTGTCTGGGTCGACCTGCTGGACCTTGTTGTCCCGCGTTGACCTCTCGAAGTCGAAGACAGGATTGACCTCGGAGACGATGAACGCCCCGTTGGGGAACACGTCGTCGTGCGAGAGCTTGAGCTTCCGAGCAATAGCCATTGCAACGCCTTTCGTTGTGGGCCCGTGTTGACCCATGTCCATGCCACCGCTGTCCACAGCCACGGGGTAACCGCGCTGCGGGACACCCGAGGACGTCGTACTGTGAACAAAACGTCCCAAAAGGAGGGGTGGGCGATGGAGACCAACGAGCGACTTCGAGCAGCCATCACGGATGCGGCGCTGACCAGCGAAGGGCTCGGCGAAAGGCTGGGGGTGGATCCCAAGACCATCGAGCGATGGATCTCAACCGGTAGAACGCCACACCGCCGCCATCGTCAGGCTGCCGGGGTGGCACTGGGCAAGGACGAGCACTACCTCTGGCCGGCGGCCCTCTCCGATGCCCGAGCTGAGGCAGCCAGTGCGGCGGAGGTCGTCGCGGTACACCCCAATCGCGGGAGCGTGCCGCCGGGCACCTGGCAAGCACTCCTCCGCGAGGCCACCGAGAGCATCGACATGTTGGCCTTCGCAGCCACGTTCCTTCACGACACCATTCCCGACTTCGACGACTTGATTGCCCAGCGGGCTCAAGCGGGCACGAGAATTCGCCTGCTCTTCGGCGACCCTGACTCGACTGCCGTGGCCCTACGCGGCGAGGAGGAGGGGATCGCAGACTCTCTCGCGGCCCGGTGCCGCATGACCTGGAGATACCTCAAGCCCCTCCTCGGGCATCCAGGAGTCGAGGCTCGGGCACACGACCGAACGCTCTACAGCTCGATCTTCCGGTTCGACGACCAGTTGTTCGCGAACCACCATGCCTACGGCGCACCGGCGAACCACTCGCCTGTTGTGCACCTTCACCGCATCGCAGGCGGGCGGATGTTTGACCACCAGATCACAGCCTTCGAGAAGGTGTGGGACAGCGCCCGCATCGCTGACGAAGCCTGGGTCGCCTAGTCTCGAAGCGTGGCTCGCATCGACTACATCGACGACCCGGACGCCCCCCAGGCGAACAGCGTTGTGCCCTCCGTCGTGGCTATCGTCCGCGACGACGATGGCCGAGTCTTAATGATCCACAAGAGTGACAACGACAAATGGGCCCTCCCGGGTGGGGGCCACGAGATCGGTGAGTCGATTGCAGAAACCGTCGTGCGAGAGGTGAAGGAGGAGACCGGCTATGACGTCGAGGTCGTCGGTATCAGCGGCACCTACACGAACCCGCACCACCTGATGGCCTACGACGACGGGGAGGTTCGCCAGCAGTTCTCAATTGCCTTCCGTGCCAAGCTGATTGGCGGCTCGCCCAGAACGAGCAGTGAAAGCAAGCAGGTCCGGTGGGTGCCGCCCATGGAACTCGCCGACCTCGACATTCACCCTTCGATGAGGCTGCGCATCAAGCACGCACTAAGCGACCGCGAATCCCCATTCGTGGGGTGAGCCCGTGGCTACTGCAGCCCGTGAAGCACACGCCAAGAGATACCCCTGCGAGCGAGACACTGCCCGATGGACCGGGTCGCTCGACTCATACCGCGTGAGGATCTCGGATATCCGATCGCGCGGATGTACTCGGAGGCCAGTAGGCGACACGGAGAGGTCGGCCAAGATCAGGGCATCGAGGTCGGCAGGCTCTGGCCATGCAAACGCCCTAAGTTCCTCGGCCAGGCCACGCTCCTCAGCCTCAAACTCGGCCCCCGTGTGGAACGCTACGAGGCTGACGATCTCGGGAGACCATGCCTCCGCGGCGAGAAAACGTGCACCGTCCAGGGCGTGAAACCCGGTGCGGGCGACGGACGGACCGTAGCCGACGTCATGTAGCCACGCGGCGTCAACGACCGCGTCACTCACGCCCGGAGACTGATTGACGATCCTCGCGACGGTGGCTGCAACCGCTTGGACGTGGGCCCATCGCGGCTCGGTACGTCCGAGGACAGATTGAGCGGTGATCGCCGCTCGCAGCTGCGTCGTCATGCATCCAGCCTACAAATCTATGCCCGAGGCTGGCCGAAGCGCACCCCAACGAGGCCTGACACGAGCGCAGCGTTCGAGGCGCAGCAGGCCAAAACCGCGCGCGCCGAACCTAGACCTGTTGCTTGTTGATTACGTCCTCAAAGCGCCGATACTCCTCGTCGACGCGCTTCGGAATGGCGACCAGAGTTCCTTCCTCCATGCGGTACGTCCGGTCTGGGTCACCGCGGAAGGAGAGCCAATTAAAACTTGTGCTGACCCACACGTCATCGAAGATGAGCACTTTCG
Organism: Phycicoccus sp. Soil802; assembly: GCF_001429605.1. GTDB lineage: Bacteria > Actinomycetota > Actinomycetes > Actinomycetales > Dermatophilaceae > Pedococcus. The sequence goes on along the minus strand of NZ_LMSS01000002.1, from coordinate 290,492 downwards.
CGTGCGTATTGGGCAGGCGCACGAACGAGAAATTCTCGAAGCGCGAGGCGAGATTGCCCAGACGTCGAATGGCATCATCGTCGGAGCCGCGGTCATCATCTCCGTAGCCGTGGGCAATCGTGACTTGGACTCCGGCCTTAAGCCGTCGCTCAAGTTTCGAGAGGAAGTCCGTGGTAACTACAGCCCGCCTGATCCATGGAGCGATGAGCAACAAGCGACGCTCCGCCGTCTCCAGCGCGCGATCTAGGAGGGCTGGATGCTCGAAAACGCCCACCCCCTGAACCAGCCGAGAGGCCGTATCAGGCTCCTCGCTTCCCTCCGTTGGTGGCAAGGGGGGCGATTCTGAGTCAGAAGTTCGCTGCAGCTCCAGTTCAGGCTCGAGGACCGGCCGATCCTCAGTGGGTTCGTACTTGAGCCCGAGTCGCTCTACCGCCCCCAACTTGGACAATCCAATCCCGTGGTCATTCGACATACGGTCTTCCAAGCAGACTGCGAGCTCTAAGTCACGTGTTGTCGGGTCCACATAAACCAGGAGCTGGACCGGCAAGTATCGGTGCTTCCGCGTCGAGACCCTTCGGACTCGTAGCACTTCGAGCAGTTCCGACCTGATTAGGGAGGCGAAGTCACGAACAGGGACATCGTCAACCGAGATTCGAGCATTTCGAGCGGAGGGAAGTATCCGAAAGCCAGCGTCAACGGCGTCACGCTTCTCCATGAGGCGCGCCTCTTGGTAGGGAGCGATGCGCCAGACCAGCCGATCGAACGCAACCGGAAGTTGCCGTTCCACAGGTCTGATCCCGGCGATGTCCTGGGCGGTCAGTTCACCTAAGGCCGTAAGGTGTAGATCTCCATCACTACCCCGTCGCACCGTACCGGCAGCGATCTGCGCAGCAACGGCTTCCAGCACCGGAACATCATCGAGGCCGAGGAAGGCGGCGACCTGCCCCGGTCGAGCAACGCCTTGACATACAAGCCTCAAGACGAACTCCTCCGCAATCGGAAGTTGTTGTCGTTCTTGCGCGAGAACGTCAACGCGCAGGGTGGTGACCGGCACCGCGGCATCCTCGATTGCGACAAGCTCGAGCCCAGGTCGCGAGCCGGCAAATCTCTTGGCGAGATTCTGAAATCGGTCGGTCATGTGCCCGCCTGCGTCACGGAGCAGTCCCCAGGGTGTTGGCCCATGTACTCGAGTACGTTTCGTAGCGCACCTCGGGTTCCTCTTATGAACTCCGCATCGCCGACGATCGTGAGCCCGAAACGAGCGCGCGACAGGGCGACATTGATGCGGCGCCAATACTCCGGGCCCAGGAAGCCGAGGGCACCATCCGGGTTGCTTCGCGTAACCGACAGCAACGCAACGTCGCATTCGCGACCCTGAACGGCATCTATGGACATGACCGAGATCTCGAGGTGTTCTAGGGACTTTGGCAGGATCTGGCGGCTCAGCTCCTCCACCTGACCGCGGTACGGAGCGATCACCAGTACCTCCAATTTCCGTTCAGAGGGCTTCTCCAAGAGGCCGAAGGCGACTGCCTTGTCGATCCTGACAAGTTGTTCGACCAGCAGTTGAGCCTCCGCCCGGTTGGCACGACTAGTGCCTGCCTTCTGCTCCCTGCGTCGTTCGTTCAGGGGCGCCGTGTCTATCCAGGCTGCGGGTGCACCCATCACTGCGTCGTAACCCTTGAGCCGCTCGTCCTTGGGGGATCTGAGAACCCCGTCGTAGAAGCATGTCGAGATGAGGTCCCCAATAGGTCGAATCATTCGGTACTGCTCAGTCAGCATGGCTTGAGCCTCGTCGGGCAGTCGAAGCACCATACGTTGGAACAGGGTTTCCTCAATCTGTTCTGCCGATATCGAATGCTCCTTCAACAAGTCCGGGCGCCTTAGAAGGTCTTCGTCCATTGGAGGAAGTTGGTTGGTGTCCCCTACCAGGATCCAGCGCTTGGCACGCGACATCGGCACAAGGGCCTCCGTGAGGGTGGCCTTGGACGCCTCGTCGACGACGCACAGGTCGAACTCCAACTCGGCCACTTCCGGCAGCCGAACATATCCGGTGCAAGTTCCCGCGACGACAGACGTACCCGCCAGAAAGATAGAGGCCAGGCTTCGCTCAGTAGCGATACGTTCCAGCCAGTTTGCTTGGAGCTCAAGGAGCCGCATCAGTTCGACCGCCCCGTCATGGTCACCAAGAAGCAGTTCGACGGCACTTCGTGCCTGGCTACTGTCGATCGACATTGAGATCGTGAGGTCTCCTGCGAGCTGCCTCTGAGCCTCGTCTACCAGTTCTTTCCTGCGATACGCGAGTTGTTCTATTCGGGACTGAATGCGTTCGTGCGGGTCTTCACCCTCAAGAGCGGTTTCAAGAGCGGTGGTCGACGGATCAGCTCCATCCAGCTCCCGTGCCTGCGATTCGAGGATCTCGATATTTGTTGTGACCGCCGCCAACTGCTCCAACACGAGCGCCGCTCGGAGGTGTTTCTCCTCCACTCCTCGGGCAGCGGCCTCCTTCGACATCTTCTTCTCGGCGCGACGACGAACCTCGTCCGCCCAGAGTCTTAATTGGTTGTCCAACAGGAGGTGACGCGCTCCAGGCTGAACTGCGGCGTCTTCTGCGCCCGCTAGCCGAACTAGGCCCTTGACGCCAGAAGCGTGAAGGCGTTCGACAGCGTTATCGACGGCCACGTGGGTTTGTGAAGCGATGAGGACTCGGGCATCGGGGTTGGCCTTTAGGAACTGGAGAACCAATTCCGCGATGAAGCTGGTCTTGCCAGTGCCGGGCGGCCCCTGGACCAACAGGCACTGTGGCGCGCCGAGTGCTGCGCTCACTGCAGAGCGCTTCTGTTCATCGAGATCGAGGCCCCACTCCTCAACTTCGACCGCTCTTGGGGGTAGGCAAGATTCGGGGCTTAGTAGAAGGTCTCGCAATGAAGGATTGGGGGTTGCACGTTCACGGACAGCTCGCAGGGCTGCCCGTTGCCGGTTGAGCGCAACCGCCGACGGGCCGTCGTAGGGGCGCAAGGTCGCCTTGCTGGGCATGCCTTTGAAATCGATGTGAGATAGGAGAGTCACTGCATCTGAGGACTGCTCTATGACCTCACCGCGGCTGTAGCGATACCCCGTTCTCGGATCAAAGACTTCCCAGTCAGTTCCCAAGAGTTCGAGTTCACAAGCCTCCTCGAGCTGGAACCGGCACCGTGCTCCTTTGGCATCGAAGTCAACGTAGCGGAGAGGCTTGTGCTCACCTCGAGAGAGTTCCTCTCGAGCGTCGAGGCCGGCGTTCCACGCGTCAAAAACCGCTTCCTCTTCACCCGTCGGCACTGCAGACTGCGCGAGCGCGGGCTCCTCATGGCCATCAAGAAGGCGCATGACAGTTGCCACAGCGGCAGCCGCGGCGCTGCGATCGGCGGGGGGCCGAGTACTCCAGTCGAAAATGGGCGGAAGTTCTGCCGCGAAGCGTCGGCCGCCCTCCAACTGCTCAAGTTCGGGCGCCCGGGCCGCGACGACGACCAGCCTGGCTTGCTCTACCTTCAGCGTGTAGCGGTGCTCGGCTCCGAACAAAAGGATCGTGTCTCTCAGGGGCCGACCGGTTTCACGATCCGTCGCGAAAGATGCGAACACTTCGCCGGAGAGGTCGCCGAGCACCACTGCGTCCGCGCGACCGGGTGACAGCGCTTCGGCCGAGAGCTGTTCCCTGGCAGTTCTCGTAAGGTGAAGCCAAATCGGGTTCCGCGGCTTTTCGCGCCGAGCGCGCTCGTTGGCCGCGACGGTGTCCAGGATCGCAAGCAGTTCGCTTGCGCTCCTCGGTCTCTCATAGGGATCAATGTGTACACAGCGGGTCAGTACGGTGCGAACGTCTGGGATAAGGGGAGCATCTCCGAGAGTCCTTTGGAGGGCGGCCAAATCGTCCATTGCCTCTTGCCCCAGACAACGAAGCATGAGGACGCCGAAGCTATAGACATCCCGTACGTACCGAATTGGCGTCTCAGACTCTGGGGGCGCGTACATGCCCGACCTGAAGTCTTTGACGGTGAGCCCACCGTTGTCCGAGTCCCCTCCCTTCGAGATCCCAAAGTCGGCGAGCAGAGGGATGCCCTCAGGGGTCATGAGCACGTTTTTCGGTTTCAGGTCTCGGTGCTCGATCTCGTGTAAGTGAGCGAACGCCAGCGCACGCAGTAGCGGCCTCCCCACCGACTCATAGAGATCGATCCACGATGACCAGGGGCCGTTCTCGCGGAGGAAGTCGTGCAGGTTGAGGTCGATCCAGTCCAGCACGATGAAGTAGTTGCCTTCACCGTCGACACCTGAGTCACGAAAGGCAACGATGTTCGCGTGCTTGAGCTCCCGTAGGTTCCTTGTCTCGCGCTCGAACACTTTGCTGTTGAGCTCATCGGTGTGATCCCCCTTGCTGATCTTCACCGCAACGGTCGACAGGTCTCGAATGTCCACAGCCTTGCGCACTGTGGATAGTCCTCCTGAGCGCGCCTCCTCTTGCGACAGCACATAGTGCTGCCCAACGACCTCTGCCACGTGTCCCCTCCCGGATCCGTGGATGCACCTTACCGACGCATTGCGACATCCGGGCTAGAAACCGGCACACCAGACAACTTGGGCGGTACCTCTCACAGCATCTGGCATGTCGATCTGAACTACTCGACCCACACTCGTGCGGCCAGCTCCCACCTCAGTGTCGGGTGTGGCTCCGCTGGGTAGTCGCGTGCCCAGCGGTACCAGTCACGTTCGGCCATGACGGTGATGGCCAACTCGCCGTTGTCTGTCATTCGCACGGGGCTGACAGCTCGAAGATCGGTCTCGACAACTTCGCCGACCACGACGACTCGGGCGCCAACGGGATCTGGGTGTCCTTCCGCGTGGTGCATCATCCGTAGCTCGGGTGAGTTGGGGTCCCTGTTGAGGTTTTCAATCCAGGACTGCCTGCCGATGTCGGTATCGGGCGGCGGCGCTGAGACGTACTGCTCGATCCAGAGGCGGGAGCGCCCGACGGCGAAGCGGTTGGTGCTCTGGGTGTCGCCGTAGTAGTCGCGCTCCTCCTGGACCCAGACGGCCGGCTCGTCGAGGCCGCCGGGGTCATCATTGACCTCGGAGACGATGCGCAGGCCGTCCTTCCAACCGTGAGCGAGCCAGTCGCCTTCAGTGGAGTGGCTGGTCATCAGAAACCGCGCGCGCTTGCCCAGCAGTGGCTCGTGAAAGTCGCGCGCCCGCCGGATCAGGAGCGCCGGGACACCCACGGGTCCCTTCGTTGGCGGGTCCGCCGACAGAAGGTCAGCAAGTTCGATATCTAGTGGGTCTGGATCAGCCATGATCAACCCCTGCCTGGGCGTCGGCGGCGTTGCCTGAATCCGGGCGGGCGACCAGGGCTAGCTGCGAAGCGAAGTAGGAGTTCTTCAGGACGTCGTGGACGACCTCGACGGTCTTGCCAGTTCGGGGCGCGTGGACCATTCCGCCTTGGCCGTCGTAGATGCCGACGTGGTGATAGCTGCCCGGCGGGTCTGCGGGCGAACGGAAGAAGAGCAGGTCGCCGGCACGCAGCTTCGAACCCGGTGGCACGTGTGGCAGGGCCGCTGCCTGTGCGTCCGTGACACGCGGCAGGGTCATCCCGGTCGCCCGATGGTAGGCGTACTGGACGAGGGACGAGCAGTCGAAGCCAACCGTCGCGCTGCCGGGTCCAAAGCCTGTGCCTGCCCCTCCGATCCCGCCGCCGCCCCAGCTGTAGGGCCTGCCGAGCTCCTGGAGCGCCGACGCGACGACATTCGAGCCAGGGGTGCCGTCCCCGACGTAGTCGGCGTCGGTATAGCAGGTGGCGGAGAGCACGGTGGGGCTGGCGACGATCTGTTGGGCCAGTGGTTCCCAGCGCGCGTAGGCATCCGGGAACGCGCTCGCCTGGACCGTTTGGGCCGCCCGGGTGAGCGGCATCGATTCGAAGTCCTTGACCTGGACCAAGCCCTTCTGGCCGCCCTGGCCGCCCTCATAGAACATCCGCGCAGCCTTGGCTGGGTCCAGCCGATCCGCCTCGGGCGCCCAGCCGGCACGCTGCTGGAACAGCCCGACGCTGTCCATGTGGCCGGTTGAGAGATTCTTGAGGCTCGACTCCTGCAGCGCAGTCGCTACCGCGATCACCCACCCGTACGCCGGCACTCCCAGTTGCCGACCGACGGCGACGATGGTCTGGGCGTTGGCCAACTGTTCCGCGTCGAGTCCCGCAGTTGGCGTTGCCGAGTTGGTGACCAGGGTGGTGCAGCTGCCCGACGTGGCCGCGGGGTTGGATTCGCTGCCGCCCGAGGAGATTAGCAAGGTGAGCAGGCCGAGGGACACCGCGCCGACCAGCACGACGGGGAGCAGCACCAAGCTGATGCGCAGCAGGCGACGGAGGACGACCTTGCGGACGGCCTGCAGTCCTGTGGCGACCACCGGGACGGGCATGTCAGCCTGCGGAGCCGGCCGTGGACGGGCCGAGAGCGGGCGTGGGCGCGGCTGGTGGGGCGTCGTCGGGCGCGAGGGAGTTGGCCTTCCATGTCCCTGACTGCTTGACCAGCTCGACGGCAACCCGTCCACCGTCGGTGGGGACGCTGACCGTTGCGGTCTCGGTCATGATGGCCCGAAGGGCTGCATCGCCGGTGACCTTGGTCGCCGGGACTTGGGTGGGGTCGGTACCGGTCATGGACGACACCAGCTCTGCGGTGGCCCAGGGCTTCATCCCCGCCAGCCACTGCGACTCACCCTCGCCTGCCTTCGCCCACGCCGTCACAAGTGCGGTGGCGACGTTCACCGGAGACGACTTGCTGGCGGGGGTCGCTGCTGAGGAAGCTGTGGTCGTCGGCGGGGCGGTGGTCGCCGGAACTGTGGATGGACCCCCCTTTGAGGGACCGGACGGCGGCACGGTGGGGCCGGAGGGAGGGACGGCCGCACTGGCGGGCGCCGGGGAGGCTCCACTCATGACGTCAGTCAGGCGACCAACCCCGGCGAGCAGCGCGAGGGCGACCGCCGCGGTGATGGCCAGGTTGCGCCACGACCACAGGGGCCACCGTGCGGCTCGACTGAGCGAGGTCCCTGTCATTCCTCAGGCCGCCTCTGGACGCTGAGTACGGTTCGCTTGATGGCGGGGTCGTAGACCCGGGGTCCGACCCCGTCCGGGCGGATCTCGGTCTGGGAGTCGTGGGCCAGGTTTGGCAGCTCCCGGGCGTCCGGTGGCACCTTGTCCACGAGGACCCCCGCGAGCAACGACCCACGCGGCTGGGCCAATGAGGGCGCCTCGTCCGTGCGCGCCTCGGGGATGCTCGATGCGGGTGCGTAGGCCGGGTCGTCACGGCCGTCGATCGGGTCACCTTTGCCTGCCGCTGCCGCCGCCTCTCGGCCCACGGCCGAAGAGCGATTCCACTCGGCGCGAGGAGCTTCCACGGCGCTGATCTGCAGGTGCTGCGGGTAGGGCAAGGCACGTTCTCCCTCAGGGACTGCAGGGGAATGAGCAGGACGCCCAAAGGCCTCCGCTGGAAGGTGAGACACCCGGTACCGGAAAGCCGGTCCTCGATCACGCTCGGGAATGGAGGACGACATCTCGTCATGGGACCCGCGCGTCAGATCCTCGTTCGCGTCTCGGATTCCGTGCTCGGTGGCGAATCGACGGGAGAGGTAGTTCCACCCCTCGCGTCCGCCTCGCTTGAGCCACCACGGCCCCCCGGACTGACCGAGGATGTTGGAGAAGCTGAGCAGCGGGAATAGGACCACGAAGGCTGCCACCGTGGTGACGAGGCAGAGGACCAAGCCCAGAACACCCATGCCGGTGTTGGTGGCTCGGGCCAACACGGCTGAGACCACCGTCGTGTGGACCGCCGATCCGGCGGAGAAGGCGACCACGTTCACGACCGCGGCACCGCCCATCGAGAACACCCGCCGCACGACGGATGCCATGGGGGCCATCACCCCCACGACCGCGACAGCGGGGAAAAGCATCACGAGCAGGCGCAGCATGACGAGGCCCGCGAAGAGGAAGACGTCGGCCACGAGCCGGAACAACAGGGTGAACGTGGAGCCGAGCGCCACCACCAGACCGGTTCCGGCGCGACCGCCCGACTTGCCCTGCAGGTAGCCGTAGGCGACCGGATCGTCCTGCTGGACCTGGGCGGCGGTCTTCTTCCAGTTCTCGGCCTTGGTCTCCGCGATCCGCTTGCCGGCGTCAGGGTCCTGTTCGGCCTGCTTGGCCTCGGCCCAGGTGAAGGCGCTGGCCTTGAACAGCGCCGGGCCCCACTTCTTGGCCGCCGTCGAGTCGGTCGAGCCGAGCTGGCCGCGCAGCCAGTTGTCGTAGAGCACTCGGTCGACGACGAGGGCGCCCTGTGCGCGCGCGGGGTCGGAGGATGCGGGCAGGTTCACAAGGCCGCTGACTCCGGCGTTGATCGAGGCGACGCTGGCCGAGACGGTGTGGTCGAAGAAGGTGGCGACGCGGGTGGGGTACTGCCCGATGCCGGCGACCACGGCCAGGACGAGGAGCGCCCAAGCGGCCGCCGAGGTGACCGAGGAGAGCCGTCCGTTCATCGAGTAGAAGAGCAGCATGGCGCCGACACCGACGAGCGCCGTTGCACCCCAAGGGGACCAGATCGAGTCGTGCAGTCGCTGGGTGACGCCGGCGACGACATCGTCGAGTGGCGCCATGTACTGCTCGGGGTGGGCGACCTTGTTGTGCAGGCCGTTGGAGGCCGCGGTGCCCCAGGTGGCCGACGACATCAGGAAGTTGCCGGTGGCCGTGTCGATGCTGGCCTCGACGTCGCGCATCCCGCCCCCGCAGCCGAGGTCGTAGGTGTGCCAGCCGAGTCCCGCGTAGCCGTACTGCTCGTACACGCTGGTGGACGGCTTGGAGACGAACGGGTCGAGCGGTTGCGGGGGATTGGCCGGCCCGGGGTCGAGGAACCCCGTGATGCCGCTGCCGGGCGACTGCGCGGTGGGGGCGTCCTTGCAGTCCGGCACTCCCGGGATCGTCGGCGAGGCGTCGGCGGCACCGGCCAGGGCGACGAGCACCCCGGCGAGGATCGCGCCGATGGCGAGCACCCGGCATACCGCGACGCGAAGTGTGGTCGCCATGTCAGGCGCTCTCGCGCTCATGGCCTTCGGGCAACGCGGCCCGCGACCCGGGGGCCGCGTCAATCTCGCCGCGGACGACCCTGTTCAGTGCCTTCTCCGGTTGCGCTGTGGTGTTGAGCGCCTCAAGCAGCTGCGGGTGGGCGGAGAGGTCCATCCGCATCCGCTCGATGCCGCCTGTGCCGTCGCTGAAGATGAACTCGCGCGAGCCACGGCGTCCCTCGCGGGTGGGTCGCGAGAGGGTGCCGAAGATCGACTCGTACCCCATGCCCTCCCGGATGCCGGGCAGGAACCGCAACGCGTCGCGCTGGGCGTCCTCTCCGGTGAGCCGACCGATGAACGCGGCGGACACCAGGTTCGCGAGGTCGAGCTTGAGCAGGTCCGACGGGTTCTGGGAGGCCATTAGCACACGGGTGTTGTGTTTGCGGGAGTCGCGGGCGGCGCGGTCGATGAAGCGGCGACCGGTGCTGAAGGTCGACAGCGCCCAGGCCTCGTCGATGAAGATTCCCTTGCGGGCGTTGATGTCCCCGAAGTACATCCCTCGCTGCGTCAGCCACGCGGCGAGGTAGAGGACGCACATCGACAGGCGCTCGTCGAGGTCCTCGCTGTTGGCGGTGGACTCGTCGGGCAGCGCCAGACCGCGCAGACTGTAGACCGTCAGCAGTGGATCGTTGCGGCTGTAGTCCTGCATGTAGCCGGGCGGGAAGATGAGGCGACCATGACTGGTCTTGCTCGCCTCTGTTAGGAAGTCAGCCATGTATCCCGCGTGCCGCTGAAGGTCTGGATCTCCGGTCAGGGCGCGCAACTCTGTGACGACGTCACTGGGGGAGGCGGTCTGCTTCGCGCTGACGGCACCGACGGCGCGCATCAGGGCAACTTCAGTCAGCACGTGCTCTTGCAGCTGTCTTGGCAGCATCGCGCGCAGGACGCTCGACGTCAGCAGCCGACGGGTCTCCTTGGCCTGGTCCTGGGCGGCTCGCCAGTCCAGGTCGGTCTCGTAGTGCTCTCGCCGGGGCTCGGCGATGACCCGGTAGGTCGACAGGGCACCGGCCGGGGCGTCGAGGAGGTCGATGGCCTGCGAGACGTCGGCCAGCTCCGGCAGGCGGCAGAGCGCAGTCAACCGGCCCGAGGGGTCCAGCACCGTCCAGGGGACGCCTTGCAGGACCGTGCGGTAGATGATGTTGCCACCCGCGGTGGACTTGCCACCACCCAGCCCCGCGCACAGTACGGCGAGGCCGGACTCCTCGCGTCGCTCGGTGGTCTCCCACGGCTCCCACGTGACGACGCGGGCGCTGGTGCCCGAGGTTTCGCCGAGGTGGATGCCGACGCGGTCGCCGACCTTCGCCGTCGCGGCGGGGACGGCGGCCGCGAGGGTGGTGACCGGCATACGCCGCTTGTAAGCCGTTGACGCCAGCTTCTCGCCGGGGATGAACTCGCGGGCCACGGCGTACTGGTCGGCGGGGCGCGCAATGGTGATCTGCGGGGTGTAGAGCTTGCGCAGCAGGCTTGCGCGTTCGAGTGCCTCCTCCTCGGTCGCGCCGGAGACGGCGAGGCGGTACCAGCCGGTGGTGCGGGTCGACAGCCCGGACAGGCCCATCGAGATCTCGTCCTCGACGCCGAGGGCCTTGTCAGCTTGGCGGTCGAGCGCGCCGGGGGCGGGCTCGTGGTGCTCGAGCTCGTAGTGGTCCTTCTGGGCGCGGATCTTCTGGATGTTGCGGCGCATCGCCTGACCGACCTTCGCCGAGTCGTCGACGGTGACACGGGCCGACCACTCGACCGGGAACCCGAGCTGGTCGGTGCGCTGCATCCAAGGGATGCCGGCGGGGATCTCGAGGTCGGTCATGCGGCCGACGGACAGGATGCAGACGTGGCGCTCGACGCGCTGGTCCTCGTTCTCCCCGATGACGCGAAGGGTGCGCGCGTAGGGCTCGGCGAACCACTGGACGTGGTCGGTGAACTCATGCAGGTCTTCTTCCTCCCAGCGACCGTCGTCGACCGCGCCGAGGGTCAGCGGTGCGGGAAGTCCGAGCGAGCAGGACCGGTGCAGCAGCCACTCGAGCTGACGCGGGGTGACGGGTGCGCCGTCCATGCCGGGCGATGCCATGATCTCGTCGGTGGCCCGGATGTGCTTGGACAGGGCCGCGACCTCACGGTCGGAGAACGTCTCCGCGAGCCCGCCCAGGGCCTTGTGCAGGCCCTTGCGTGCCGGGATCTCCACCCCGACATAGACCTCCTTGTCGGCCATGCTCCGGCCGGACAGGTGGTGCTGGTCGGTCATCAGGTAGTCGCGCCACGCGGGCAGGGGAGCGGGGGCGTTCTGGTCGTGGGCCGAGGCCCACCGGCTCACCGGGTAGGGGCGGGTCGTGACTCTGATGTGCAGGCTGCGCTTGACCAGCTGGGCGAACACGTCGGCGCCGTCGATGATCAGCTGCTCGCGCACGCTGTCCGGGCGGAATGACCACCCCTGGGCATCGAGGAGGTACCAGGCGTAGATCTTGTCGGCGGTGACGGTGCAGTGGCCGCTGATCCGCCGCATTGCCAGTCCTGCCTTGGCGCTCATGCCGCCACCTCCTGGGTCCCTTCGTCTCTGGTGGCCTGCCATGCTGCCCTGCGTTGGGCCCGGCTCAGGCGTGTGGGGACGGCACGAACCCGAGCCGGGCGGATGACGCCCACGGTCGGTTTGGTGCGCTGCCGGGGCGCTCCGACCTCGTGGGCAAAACCGGCGATGGCCGAGGCCAGCGGGCGGTCAGCGTCTACAACGTTGAGGATCAAGCGGGTCAGGCCCACCGTCACGAGGAGGCTGTATGCGAGGCTGAAGAAGCCCAGCCCAATACCTAGCCGACGCTCGATGACCTGGAGGATGACGAACACGAGCGCGCCCACGGCATACGCGACGTACCGCGCCCGGAAGGGCAGGGTCTTGTTGGGCGGGCCGAGCCAGACGGCGTTGACGTTGTATATCTCATCGTCGACAGGAAGTCGCATCTCATCAACCCGTGACGAGCCCGGCCATCCAGGCGCCGAGGTTGTCTGCTTGCCCGCTGCTTGCGATGCCGAGCACGGCAAGCGCCACGATCACGCCGGCCACAACCTTCATGGCCTTGGCGTTGTCGCCACGCTGAGCCAGAACGAAAAGCATTACTGCGATCAACAGCAGCAGCAGCGGGATGACGTTGTCCTTGATCCACGCTTGCAGGCCGCCCGTGCTGGCAGCCGCGACAACGGCGGTGTCGAAGGTGTGCATGATTGGTCCCCAATCGGTCGCGCGAGCGGGTGCCCGCGCCACCATTGAGACCCCACATGCGAGCGAAATCCACACTAGGTCGCGTTTGTGGACACTTCCATACGATTTGTTTACCTTGCGTTCGGCGAACTGGCTGTCCGACCTCGTTGTGCCACAACTCCCCGGGGCCAACGGCCCGCTAGAGCACAAGGCTCCGTGGCTACGTGGTTGGGTCGCGTTGTCCGTCACCGATCGGGCTGGCCCTCTGCGCTGCCCATCGTCCGGCCCGGTCGGAACACGTCAAGGGCGCCTGACGGCGTCACTACGTGATGGCCTGCGGCCACCCTTGACCCAACCCGACCGTCCCTACCAATGCTCCGCTACGAGGACGCATCCCCGAAATGCGCCAACAAGGGAGGGCAGGCCAAGCTACGTCCGCTTGCGAATCCCCTTGTTCTTAATGATCTTCCTGACGATGCGTTCCATCTCAGGATCCCTGGACTCAAAAAGTCTGTACAGCGCGGCCTCCATGATCCGTGCCCCTACGAGCACTTCCCGCGCCGTTAGGCCCGACTCGTGGGAACCGTCGTTCCCGATCCACTTGACCGCTTCGAGAAGGTCGGCGACGTCCTTCTCTGACTTGCGCAGGATCTCGATGCGAGCATGCAGCGTAAGACGATCTCTGAACGTCGATCCGTTCCGACGCGTCGCGATAGTAAACCGCTTGACCTTCTTTGCTGTCAGGAGAGCTTCAATGCCCTGCCGGAGGCGGTTCGCGGCCGCACTGGGGTTGGCCAGCAATAGGCTCGAGGCGTCACGGATCGCGCGCGCGGTCTCATCCGGCGTCTTCTCGGGGATGCGGATGAACTGAAGCGGAGGGTGAAAGAAGCGGAGAGTCAACCGCTCCGCATACTGCTGGTACGGGTCGCGCGAGTCGCCAACGCACCACGTTCCACCGACCACTACAAATTCCCCGCACCTTTCGTTGTTACAAGTCAGGTGACCACTCAAGACACCGTGGATCCAGTCGGGCTCCCATGCCTCTTCCTTGCGCCAAGAGACCGATCGCGCAGTCTCCACCTTGTCCAGTTTGTCCTCACCCGAGAGGAACCCCGCCCCGCACGTGGGACAGCCGGGTGCTGGCCATGTCTCGAACTCAACCCAATCAGTGAACGCCTCAACCCCAACCATGCGAGCAACCTACGGGGCTTAATGGGCATCCGGGCGCACGACGCGTCCACGACACCGTGCGCGCCGTTCCCTGGTGTTGCTGGATTCCGCTCTTAGGTATCAAGGCGGCGCTGCGCGCCGCAACCGCCTGCGGGCGGCGCTGGCGCGCCGTCCTCGGCGACAGTTCCGCAAACACGCAAACTGGGCATGTCGCCCTAGATAGCATCACTGCGGCGAACCTAGGAGGATGCAATGACGGCAGTGACGAGCGCAGAATCGACCCCAGAGGGACAGTTGGAGGACGCTGACGAGGCCCTTCCTCCGCGTCCGATCAAGGACTTCGAGACCCGACCCAAAACCGCCGCCCGCAACCGGCTCCTCAAGGAGTTTCGTGACCTTGGGTTCGACGAAGCTTCGTCTGTGGCCATGGTCCGCGCCATCGATGATCCAGACCAGGCGTTGGCCCAGCTCAAGGCACCTGCGGAGTTCGGTGTCCACGGGGGGACGATCCGCTATATCGCTGTGCGCATCCGGAACGGAGCAGCGCTCCCCATCCCGACGAACCCTCGAGTCTCTGCACGCGTTCGCTACCCAGCCGGCGATAGTGGCAGCGGAGGCATCGAGCCGCTGACGATTGCGGATGGACCAAACGACGCAGCGACCTTGACCATTTCGGCTGCCTCAGCTGCCAGCCTCAAGAGCGACATGCGCGAAGGTCACGAGTACATCACTGGAAACAACGACCTCCTTGCGTCGGTTCAGACGCAGGGCGTCTTGCTGCCCATCACCCTTGTCCCGGTTAAGTTTCAGTTCCATGACTCGACGGCGAGCAGGACCGTCGTCTGCACCATCGACGGCTCCTCCCGACTTACTGCGGCGATGCGCACGTGGGGCCTCAGTGCTGAGGATGTCCTCTTCACGCTGACTGAAGGGGACGCGCTCGACGTGCGGCGGCGTGAAGTCGCGCAATTGATGAGTCAGGACAAGGCATCTCTAACCCAGGCCGATTTCGCTCGCCTGAGAAACCAGGCCCTGCCGGCAAACCTCATCATTGGATGGGAGTCAGACGAGCCAGGCATCACATTCAGGCACGTGCTTGACGCCTACCTGGGCCTTCTACATGTCGAACCGCCAACCCCCTGGGGCGATGCGGCGGGTCAGGACAAGCGCGCCGACTCCGTACTCGACGAACTCGAGCGCCGGGGACGTATCGACACCACACGACGCCAATACCTTGCTGGGCTGCTGACGCCTGAGGAAGCTACCACTGCCGGCTACAACGCCACCCTGGACGGCCGGGCGGCTGAGATCTTCTATGAGTTGGACCGCCGCCAGAACGCCAACGCCGTAAACCGAGCCTTGCGGCGCATCGGGATGCACAACCCAGATCGACTTACCCGGCTGGAGGTCGCGACTGAACTAGCGATGCGGCCCTATCGACGTAGTGCCACGGAACTGGCACGACGGAATCCCCGTCAAGCCCTTCCGAACGCTCTAACCAGACTGCGGCCAGACAACCTCTGGGCCCCAACGGGACGCTCGCCGGAGGAACTCCTCGCGGCAGCACTTGATGAGGTTGCTGCCGGTTCTACGGGCGAAGCCAGCGCAGAGCTCGCCGTGCGTGGAGCATTCTGGCTGACTCGGTACTCGGCCCTACAAAAGTCGAGTCGAACGGACACTCGTTTCGCCGAAGAACTGCTTCAAGACATCATCCGTACGGCGCACGGCGCTCGAGTCCTTCACCAAGCGATCGTGGATGGACGGGCGGCCCAGCACCCTCGTCAGGTCAACGAGCAAGGCGAGATCTCGCAGACCCCCGCGGACAAGGACATGCTCGTCGATGACCAGTGGCTGCGAAAGACTTTCGTCAGTGCCGAGCCGGACGGTGACGGCGGTGGTGGAGAGGACGGCCCGGAGCCGGACTGGACGCCTCGCGACGAGCTCCGTCACAGGATCTTTGGCATCCGGGATGACTCCGGCACGCTTCTTGCAAAGATCGAAGCGCTGGACGAGATCACCGAGGAGGATCAGAAGATCGCGAATGTCGACGGAGTCCCCAAAGACATCGCAGACGAGGTCAGTCTGAACCTAGACCGAGCGCGGATGCGGATCGTTGGTCTTGGAACCACATGGGCGGCCCGGAACGACAGCACGACAGATTGAAACCGGAAGTCGCTCGTGCGCTGGAAGAGATCGCAGGTCACGACCTCGATGGCGGGCTGCTAGGTCCCTTCCAGATTGGTGTCGATCGGTGGCCAAGTGGCGTTCGAGGCGTCTACGTCGTGTTCGACCCGACCGGAAAGTGCGCCTATGTCGGCAAGGTCTGTTCAGACCTTGACGGGCGTCGCCTAGAGGGACGGATGAAACAGCACCTGAGAGAACCGCGCAAACTTCAGACTTTCGACTGCTATTACGTTGTGCCCCTTCGGTCGAGCGCCTCGAATCTCCTTGTGGAGAAGGCTGAGGGTTGGATTGCGCGGCACATGCGGCCGTACCTGTCGGACAGCCACCCTAACCCCTTC
Source organism: Phycicoccus sp. Soil802 (assembly GCF_001429605.1). Lineage (GTDB taxonomy): Bacteria > Actinomycetota > Actinomycetes > Actinomycetales > Dermatophilaceae > Pedococcus. Next base: position 274,493 of record NZ_LMSS01000002.1, on the reverse strand, counting down.
CGTCGAAGCAGGGCACGCGGGTGACCCGACGGGCTTCCTGCCCAAATTCGAACTCGTACTTGGGAACCTCTTGCCGGGCGGAATGCCTCGATGCGCCTTCTTCAGCGTCTCTACGATTGGTCACCTGGCTTTCGAGGTTGTCGTAGGGGTCGGCGTGGACACCGAGCGGTTCAGCCGGTGGACCACGCAACGCACCCATCGCTTGGTCCCGATACAACCTGTCGCACGACAGGAAGTCTGTTGGCCGCCCCGCTGGTCCCTAACCAGCGCCCAGATCGGGGCCATGCGGGAGCGCTACGTGTCAACCCGCCAGATGCGCCCGAATCTCAATAGCCCGACCCTGCGCGTTTGGAACCACCCATCCACCGACGAGGCGGCGAGGAAGTTTGCACAGCACGGGGTCGAATCGACCAGCCGGGATGCCCCAGTCGATCCATAGGTGAGGGCTCCCCGATGGAAGCAGGGCGTCAAGCTTCGTCTCCGCTAAACAGTCTTCTCCTGAGTCGGCGCTCCACGGCACCTGAGGACCGCGACTCCTGGGATGCGCGCCTACCAGTCGTAGCGAGCAACGCGGATCGATTTGCGCGCCTCACGCATTCGCATCACAAATTTGTCAGCCCTAGCTGCGCCCTCGCCGCCTAAAGCCCTCGGAGCTTGGCGGCCGATGGGCTTTACCTTCAATGCCCCCCGCAAAATTGCCGCGTCCAGGGCCTCAGAGTTCGGGACCCAAAAGGACTCGACATGCAGCGTGGTGAAGGCCGCTTTGCGCGTGCGGCTCGTACCTGAGTTGGACGGGGCTGCTGGCGGTCCTCCCCTCCCGGCCTTGAACTGGCGGTGCCACGCGACGAACTCGCCGCTTTCGTCCATCTCGGCCGCACCGTTGACGATCAGGAAACCCAAACCTTGCTCGTCGATGCAGGCCCGGATGGCCCTCTCGTCGTTGAGGAGGGTGTCGGTCTTCCCACCAGCCACGCGATCGCCGAACACTTGGGTTTCAGTGTGGACCTTGATGTCCCAGACAAAGTTGAGGGCGTAGTCGAACGCGGTGTTGCCGTATCGAACCCGACGTGGGCGATCGGGCGGAGTGAAGGCGCCGGCAAGGACGACTTTGGCCCGCTCCTCGCCGTAGAAGCCTTGCCATTCGTTGTCGTTGGCTCCCCGAAGTCCGCGATCCGCCAGCCACTTCACTGCAAGCTTCCCATCCCATCGCGATGGCAGCTTGGCTAACAATGCAGCGGCGAGCGCGTCGCCCTCATCCTCCGGGGCAGCCAGGGCGTCGACGACTTCAGAACCGAGAAACCCGAGGTGCCGCTCGGCTCCGGCCAGGATCATGTTGAGGCCAGTCAGCGAGATCGTTTCACCCGTGGACTCGCACTTGTCAGTCCAGGGCACGCCAAACTCGGTAGCAAGGGATGCAGCAAGCTTGGTCTTGCTCGACCGGTTCATGGCGACATCGGGAAGGGCCCGATCCGCGAGATTGGTCAGAACGGACTTGTGCTCCTTGGCGCCCGGCCCGAGCCATTCCTTGGGAGCGCGAGTAAGCGCAGCGATGCGTGTGACGGCCTCGATCTTCGAACGCGCGGGCTGAAAGGCAGCCCAGGCGGGGCCGGCTAACTCTGCGGGCGCCGCGTCACGAAGGCGGCGAAGGGAGCCACGCTGCCTCGCTTCGGTTGCACCCGCAAGGAGGACGTTCAGGCCCTCCAGGGTTACCTTGTTCCGCTCCGTGTGCAGCGCTGGGTCCCAGTCGACCGTGAGTGCTTTTGCAATTTCGCGCCCAAGTACAGCGTTGGTGCGCACGAGGTCCACATCCAGGGCCAGTGAGTCTCGCAGAGCGACCAAGGCTCGCTTTTCGCCGCGCGAGTCGTCGGGATTCCGTCCAGTCAGGGCATAGATGCGCTCGATGGCTTCAGTGAAAGTCTCTGCTGGGAAGAAGAGGAACCAGTTCTCTGAGGCAGGCACTGGGGCAGGCTAGCCGTCAGGAAGCGCAATTGCTCGGGAATCTACGAATGGGCTGGCTGGTGTTTTGCCAGTATCTCGTTCGGCCGCAAAGGTGCCTTCTCGACTGCTGCGACGATGGCGCGCCCTCGAGCGGTTCGGCGGAGGATATTGGCGTCGCGATCGACGTGGGCACGGAAGATGTGCCACACGGCACCGACGTTGACCCCGTTACCCATTTGCTTGTACGTCGCTGCGGCCGACTGACCGGGGAAGATGAAGGAGTCCGGAAGTCCCTGCAAACGCGCAGTCTCGCGGGGGGACAGCCGTCGCTCTCGCGGGCCCACGATTGAGGTTTGGGTGATCGCCACCAGCGCCGGCAAGTAGGTCGCCTTCTTTGCCCGGATGCCGGAAGGGCGGAAGTGCATCACGGTGTGCCAGAGCGACTTGGTCTCCTGGGCCTGCCATTCCAGCTTGCGCCGCGACGCTGGGAAGGCCTCCGAGTAGATTCCCCATCGGTGTGCCCAAGGGATGATGGCGGCGAAGTGCCGGGCGAACATGTCGTGGTTCTTGCGCAGATGGCTCTGCTTCCAGTCAGGAAGGTCAGAATCCACGACGGGCCGTGACACCCTGCGGGGTACGCGGATCTTGCGGGCCTGCCAGTCGATCCGCTTCATCTCTGGAAAGTCCAGCCACGCATCGGCCCAGATTGGATGCCCTGGGAGATGGCGGTCGTTCATGAGGGGCCTCATGATCTGCACGAACTCTTCCCAGGCATTGATCCAATGCGTCTCCGCATCCGTCAGGTCACACCCGGGGATGTTGTGTGAGTCGTCGAGGAGACCCTCGAGGTGCCAGTCCTTCTTGGGGTCGAAGAGGCCCGTGGCTCCCTCTGCGCTCGGGAAGCGGTCGGTCATGGTCGCCACGGGGCCGGGCCCGCCGAACTCGATGTCACGGGCCACTAGGTCTGGAGCGAGCGTTGCTGTGATGAAGACGCGTTCGCGGACCTGAGGCACGCCACCAAGATGAGGCGGAAGTAGGTGGGGCGAGAATACGGCGGCCTGGTTACTGACGTGGTAGCCCTCGTCCTGCAGTGTCTCGATGATTACGTCCCACTCGTGTTGGTGCTTTGGCCCTATGAGGTTGCGGACGTTCTCAAGGATCACGATCAGGGGATGACGGGCCTTGATGATGCTGGCGATGTTGAAGAAGAGCGTGCCCCTTGCTTCGTCCATGCCACGCTGGGCGCCGGACTTGGAGAAGGGCTGACACGGAAACCCGGCACAGAGCACATCGTGCTCGGGCACTTCCATGACACCACGGTCGGCATCCGCATCAAGCGTAATGTCGCCCCGGTCATTGGCACCTAGGGCCGAGTGGCCCCAGTTGGACTCGTAGACCTTGCGTGCCAGGGGGTCAATCTCGACGGCATAGACGCACTCTCCGCCCATCGCCTTGAGCGCGGCGTGAAAGCCGCCAATTCCTGCGAAGAGGTCAATGAAGCGGAAGGCTGGGGGCGTCACGCTGCCCATGGTAACTCAGCTCGAGCTAATGTTCGAGCTCCCTCTAGAGCATGTCTGGCTGGGCGGTTTAGCTTCGTTGGGCGATCGGCGTCCCTCAAGTTCGCTGTTCGGCGGCGCCTTAGGGAGACTCCTGTTTGTAGTACTGGTCGTCCTCGAGATCACCAGTGACCTCCAGGTAGCCGAGCTCTCCTGCGACCGCTCGATCGTCGACGATCGCCTTTCCCAGTGCGACAAGGCGCAGCACATCCGGCGCAAGGATGACGATCTGTCCGTTCTCAGGGACTACCGTGCAGCCACTCTCCAGGGCCAATGGTTGCAGGTAAGCGACATGCGCGGGCGTTGCCGCTGCGCGAACAGCGGGCTGGCCGTCACGGACGTGTCCCCTGCACGAGCTGCTCGTCCGAAGGCCGGCGCATGTCAGCGCCAGGACCAAGCCTGCGACTCCGACATCCATGGCGGTGAAGTACTCGTGTGGCACGTCTAGTTCCTCGAGAAACGCTTCGAACTCTTCGTGCTTCGACGAACCGGCGTCGGCCTGGCGCAGCACAATTGATTCATAGCGCAGCTGGTCGTTGGCCTCGTCCCAGTCGTAACGGCAGATGCAGCCGTACGCCCGGTTCCCATCCCACCCTTCTTCCCACTCCTGGACTGTCAAAGAGCCGATGAGTTGTTCCGGGTTGACTGGCTGCGAGGGGACAACCTCGAAAGTCGGAATCACGAGAGCACCTTCCTGGCGGGACGCGCGGATGCTGGCGAGCCTTGCAGAACGATTCAATGTCGGATGGCAAGTCAGGACGCCATCCCCCTTTGGCCCATGGAGATTGTTTGCCTCAGCTCGCCGGTTTGGCAGGACCTGCGGACGCGAGGATCCTCGACGCAACTTCATGTGGGTCACGAAGGACCTCACACTCCCATGCCCGGATGACGCGCCAACCCTGCTCTTCCGCAAGCAGACTTGACCGCCGGTCGCGCTCCGCATTGCGCAGCATCTTCTGCTCCCAGAGCTCTGCGTTGGGGCCGGTCCATGCCTTCGTGCGGCCGTGCTTGGGACAACCGTGCCAGAAGCACCCGTCGACAAAGACCGCGACTTTCCGGCCCGGAAGCACGAAGTCAGGCGTGCACCCCTTGGCCAGCCGCGGATGTAGACGGAAGCGACCCCCGGCAGCATGGACGGCGCGACGAAGAAGAACCTCAGGCGCCGTGTTCGTTTTCCGCCGCCCGGCAAGGTGGGCTCCTGCCGGAGTTGCCACCCACCGCACCGCCATGACGCCAAGGTACGAGGCACCCACCTAGATGTCACTTGGGGCACTGCCATCGAGGAGCGAGCGGGACGCCAACTGACACACGCTGCCGGCAGGGATAGTAGGACGGTTCTCATGCAAAAGCGCAGCCCCGTTCGCGGAATTTCTCTCAGGCAGGTCGATACCAGTTTTTCGGGTCAGACCAACAGCAGACACGCGCGCGATACGATGGAACGGTGATGACAAGGTGCATCGCTCCCAACTGACGGTGACCGTTTTGGCCCGTCGGTACGGGTAGCCACACGCTACGGGAGGGCACTGAAGTCGATCAGGCTCCCAATCACGCGGTCGCCCTCGACAAAAACGAGATCGCTTGCAGCCTTGACGCGCAGCCCCAGCGTCGAATTTACAACGGGAACGTAGCCACCAGTGCCCCTTAGGTGCGGCCGCCGAAACGACGTCGCGATATCCACTATCTCGGCAAAATCTCCCTGGACGCCTGTTCCGAAACGGATCCGAAGCAAGTCGAGTCTGACGAAACCCGACTTTGTGGAGGCGATTCCACGTCCGGACACCCACGGCTCGATGAAAACGGCAGAGCTGCCAGGGCGGCGAATTCGGTTAATGAACTGCTTATCAAGACGACCCGAGTAGTACACCTCGCCAAGGCCACTTTGGATGCGGACGACCATTGGATAGATCTGATCCATTAGCCATTGCCCAAACCGCTGCCGCAAGCGGATATCAAGACTTGAAAAGGGAAGTTTCTGCCTGAATGCCCGCTCAACAGCAAACCTGGCCTCCTCTTTCGCGGCATGTCGTGCTAAGGCTTCAGGCGTGTTTGGCCCTTCGAGCAGGTTGGGCGGAGCCGGCCTGGGTGGTCCACTGGGTATCCCCGGACTCTTGTCCTCTCGCTCGGCCTGTCCCAACGGGCTCTTGGGGCCTGCGGCTGTCGCGGCGGCTTCTCGTGAACTCATCGCGATAAGGATCCCCAGCCCACCCAGCACCGTAAGGCCCTCCATCACCGCCGACCACTCGAGCACCAACCCCCGTTGGACAGCAAGCACGCCGGAGCCCGAGACGAGCAAGCCTCCACCGGCCGCTGGTGGGCCAGGGAAATTCCTTGCCAACGTTGTTGCGAGCTCGTAAATGAGAACTACTTGAATGGCTGTGTCAAGGACCAAAATGACTGTCTTGCTTAGTAGCGCTCCCCGCCTGACGTTCGAAACAAGGCCGTTGTAGAAATCCACCTCATACTTAATCTTCTCGGCACGACCGCGCAGAGTGGCTGCCAGTTCGGAAGTCGCACCTCCCGAAACGGCTGACTCGCACGCCCTCAAGAGCGGATCTGTGACGTTTGCGTAGAGGCGGTCAGAGGACTGGAGCAGAAGGAGGCCAGGCACGTCCGCTCGGTAAAGCTGCGCCATCGCAAGTGAATGAGCAACCTGCCATCTTGTCACGTCCGCTGAGATCAGGGCCGCTACCAAGAGATCTGCGACAACTCCCGCCCGAAGAGGGGCGGCGCTTTGCGCCAACTCCGTGAGTCTCTCACGAATCGCTGAAAGGATGGCGGAACTTCGGTTGAGGCTTGTCGCGACATTGTTCCCCGAAATGGCTCGAGCGCTGTCCGCTTTAAAGTCGCGATAGATCGTAAACTGTTCCGCCCAGTCGATTGGCTCCGGAGAGAAGGAGTTCCATTGATTCTCGCTAGCTGCCACATCGGCTTCCAAACGACCCAGGAGTCCGCTACCGCGAGACTTAAGCAGCGTCTCAAGCGCCATCTCGAACAGCGTGCGTTGCACCGGCATTTCCGTCACGAATGCCCCCTCGTCAGCCTACCAGCGTCCTCTCCATCCGCTATTGTCGCTCAGCGGACAGCGGCAGGGCCACCAAATGACTGAAGGCCTCATACGGCACCCGCTTGTTGCCGTCGACAACAGCATAGAGACCGTCATCCCACGTGAACGTACTGACGACAAACTTCTCCCCCTGGTCGGTGGTCAAGAGATAATGCGCTCGAGGAGCGGGCTGGGGGTACGCAAATGCTCCCACCAAACTCGTCACAACCTGAGCACGAGCTTGGTATTGGGCCGCGGAAGCAACAGCTCGGCTTGACACATCACCCCTCACCATTATGGCGATCGCGAATGCGATTGCAGATGCCAAAAACGCTGCGGATGCGGTGATTACTGCCTGCTGAGTAGCCCCCGGGGCATCAAGGCCGAGAGGTTCCCAGCCCATACCCACGACACCTTGCACCAGGGCACCTGCACCAAGACCGCCACCCACCAACCCAACCCACCATTTAGAGAACTGGCTAGCGCCGGCAGTAATTACCTGCAGACTCTGCGGTGTCATCGTTCCCAGGCGGCTGTGTTCAGATTCCTGTTCGTCCTCAGGACTCTCCTGGAGACGGAGTTGTACGCACTGGTCTCGTAGAACCGTCTTCAACAGGTCCGGTGGGTAGGGCTCCCCAAGCCACTGAGAATTGCTCATTTCTGACTCCTCACTGGATTCTTCGAAAAGGACAACGTTCGCTCACGGCTAGGCAACGGGCAACCCGGTCGCAACTTTGATGGTCAATGAGCTAGTTGGCGTGTGCTCATACCATCTGCCAACCATGGATGCGGTCGCCCAATTCGTGATCGCCAATCCCTCCGAGGGATGCGCGTCAGATCCGCGAGGACCGCCGGCGGAACTCAGGTCGTAGTCACCCTCGCGACCGGGGCATTCATAGGCGTAGCGATCACCCCAAGGATCCACCAGAGATGGGCCGACGTGCGTCAGTGGCATCGCGGCAGCTAGACCCTCCCCCGTATTTGGGTATCGGCCATTCTGCGCCTTGAACCCCTCTATAAGAACCATCCAAGCCTGAATTTCGTCCCAAGCCTTCTTCTGGCGGAAGGTCAGTAGGGGACGCGGCTCGGGCGTCGGATTGGCGGATGTGGCCCCCGGATAGTTGGTTTTCGCGTATCTCTCCATCTCCTCAGCAATAGTCACGTATGGATGTGAGTTTCCAATATCCCCGGTCTCTACGTAACTCATGAAGTCACGCTCATAGCCGGAAGCGATCGGCAAAACTACTCTCGCGGCCCCGGACCTCAAGAACGCGAGGTGGCGGAAGTCTGGGTGCTCGATGCCAAGACGCTGTTGCCAACTTCCTGCCGACCCCCAGTAGTATGGATATAGGAAGTACAGCATGCTCTCCCATTCAATAGCATGGTTGAGAAACTTGATCGTCTCGCCGTGGGCCATATATCCTACCCATGCGGTTTCGCTAATCACTGACCCGTTATCGCTATAGTATGACTCTGGTGCACCCTTTTCGGTAAAGGTAAAGTCCGGTCCGAGAAGCCATCGCTTCGCATTCTTCATGACTTCTTCACGCTCCAGTTTGCGAAGTCCTGCAGGGTTTTCTTCCGATAATTCTCCTGTGAGACTCCGCAACCGCTCAGCGATTGAGGCGCGCTGCAACTGATATCGCCGTTCCGCGACTTCGTAAATGGCCTTCCAAGCGCTCTGTTGCCACGAAACAAAGCGTCCATTATCCAGAGTTGCCACGCCGCGGACCTGGGCAGAGATGGCGCTGGCCCATCTAGCGCCATAAGGGATGGAGAGTTTCCCCCGCAGGCCGACAAGATTTGGCTGCGGCGTCCAGTTGCCAAGGCCGGCCAGATCAACTGGATATAGGCCATTGTGCGCTCCCCACGCGGAGGCCTCGCCGGGGAATCCGAAAGCGTTGACCTGCAATTCAGCTGAGGAGATCGCGTAGTCTTCTTCAACATCGACCTCCACTGCGAAGGTTCCTCCTCCCTTCGATTCCTCTACGGATCTGAACTGATGGTTGTCAGACCCATGAATTGGTACCGTTTGTGGGGGTGGACTTGGAACCGTCGCGCCATACTTGCTCGCTATCGAATGGTAACTTTCTCTGGTGATTTCGCTGGGAGTCAGAGTGAAGCGTGCCCACTCGAGTTGCGTATTCGGATCGCCAAATGACACTGAGAGCGAATTTTCGAGTTCTTGACGCTTCAGGACTTTGGCCAAAATGTCCCCGCCCGGATTCGGGATAACTATGTCATATGTCAGCCTCACGTCGTACCGACAAAGGCGGGCTTCCCAACGCCGCACCAACTGTGCGTAGTCGATCCGCATTGGCTTGGCCGACGGGTTCTTGAACTTCTTTGTGGCCTCGTCCTCGATTCCCTCACCGGCTGTGGTCCGAAAGGTAACTTTGTGCTCCTCCGTGACCCTACGACTCGCCTTCTTGGTGACTTCAGAGCTTTCTCTGACGCTTGCTTGACTACTCGAAGTAGACGACGATGAGACATCTAGGTTTGCATGCGCCGACAAGCGGACAGGTCCGAATGTTCCCGTCGCGGTGACGCCCGCGCCCAGGTTTTCGGTGTGCGTCTTTTGGTTGCTGCTTGCTTGTTCTATGTCGCTCTTCTCTACAACGGCTTGCTCCTCGGATTCATCCACTGAGCGCGTATCGCTTTGTGTAAATTCGGTTGAGGAGTTGGACCACTCTCGATGCACTAAGGTGATATCCTCATATGGGGCGAGAGGAACTGAGTGGATATGCTCTCCGTCAAGGATTTCCAGAGGAATGAAGTCAATTCGTTCGAGGTGAATGTATCCGACCGGCTCGACTCTCAGACGGCGTTCGAAATTGGCGATGGCGGACCCAAGCATGAGAGCCTCGGCATCCCCTGTCTCGGTTGATCTCGCTACTGGTCCAGAGGGCGTGTCCGCAATACGATCTTGAGTTTCATCATGGTCCTTTTCTACAAGCACCGGCGCGCGGTTTTTCCGGTGCTCAAGGAGCCTTTGTGCTAAATGCAGAAGAGCCTCCTTGTCCCAGACCAACAAACTCCGCAGGCCCGGGGGGTGCTGGGTACCTTCTCGAAGACCAAGGACTGCCTCTGCCATGAGATGAGGACCCCCAACGCCGCCCACGACGTGGCCTCCGGGGGCCAGCAGGCCGCTCGCGGGGACCGGCAGTAGGTCAGCCAGCTCCTGGTCGGTCATGTTCATTTGGCGAATGAAGTGCGCTGTCTCGAGTACACGGTGAGTCGCTGTCACCTCGCCGCCCAGTCTTACGGGCGTGTAGCACGCTTGATAGTGACTCCGTGTGGACTGCGACAAGGCGGGCATTGGACCTCCAAGGTGCTTGTTAACCTCAACAGGACTCGATCAAGGTTGGCGCACGTCGTCGGGGCTGACCTACAACAAATGCACTACTCCCGCACTTGATGCACCACGGCTGGATGACGGCCTGCCAACTGACACAAGTGCGGTCTGATGGACGTTGCTCCCGCATCGGGAGGCCAGATGGCGCCTACCGAGCTACTTGCTGGCCAATTTGGACGCTTGGCGAGACCGGGCCTGACGGACGAAGTCCGAAGTCACGAGCACCACAAGCCGCCACCGGAAGCCACGTGTCCGATGCCCGCACTCAATTGCCATAGTGGGACGACCGTCGAGACGACCCGCTCCTTCCAACACCGCGGCCCGGCTGGGTAGCTCCTCCTCGACCCCGAGGCCAAAGCCAAGGCTGGCCTAGAGATCCGGACACCGTCGGGCCACAGGTGGGCAACATCAAGCGGGCGAAAGGGGTACTCATGGGGCAGGAACGGAGAGCCTCTGTCAGCGTGCAACAGGCACAGTCGCGTCATCCGACTAGATTCCCAAGCTGGACACGCGAGTTCGATTCTCGTCACCGGCTCCACGCACGGCAGCAAGAACGCCGCGACGGCGAGACCACCCCGGGGATCGAGCCCCAGCTCGGCGGGCCGCGAACGACGCGCGGTCCGGGTCCTCCATCAAGGTCCGCACCAGGTCACCGCTGCGGCGTTCGCCGAAGTCGGGCGCCGACCGCGCGTGGAGGAGGGGCAGGCCGGTACGTTCGGGGCATGACGGACGACGTGCGACAGCTGGCTGACGACTACCACGACCACTGGATGCGGACGAGCCCGAGCTGGGCGCACATGGTGGGTGACTACCGGTTCGCCGACCGGTTCGACGACGCGAGCCGGGCCGCGGAGGACGACCTCATCGCCGCCTCGCGCGAGTTCGCCGCCCGGGCTGCCGCGATCCCGGACGACGGGCTCAGCCTGCAGGACCGCGCCACTCGCGACGTCGTCGCCTTCCAGGCCACCAGCGCGGCCGACACCGCGGAGAGCCGCACCGCCGAGTTCGCGGTCAACCCGGTCTTCGGCCCGCAGGTCGACCTCCCGCTGACCGTCGCGAACCTCGCCATCCCCAACGCCGACGTCGCCGAGGCGATGGTGAGCAAGTTCCACGGCATGGGCCAGTACCTGCGCGACGCCGCCCAGCGGCACCGCGAGGGGGTCGCCTCCGGGCGCGCCCCGGCCGCCTTCGCCGTGGCCGAGACGATCCCGCAGCTCGACGCCTGGCTGGCCACGCCACTGTCCGAGGACCCACTGCTCAGGACGGCCGACCTGCCCGCCGACGTCGACGTCGATGCGTGGCGGGCTCGGCTGACCGACGCCATCGAGCACCAGGTCCGCCCGGGCCTGCAGGAGTACCGCGACGTCCTGGCCGACGAGGTGGCGGCCCACACCCGACCAGACGAGAAGTGCGGGCTGGTCTGGCTCCCCGACGGTGAGCAGACCTACGCGCGCGCCCTGGCCGCCAACACCACCACGACGCTGGGCGCGCAGGAGATCCACGACCTGGGGCTGCAACAGATCGCCTCCCTCGAGGACGAGTACTCGGCCCTCGGTGGCGAGGTCCTCGGCACGTCCGACGTCCCGGCGATCTACGACCGACTGCGCACCGACCCGGCCCTGCGCCACCACGACGCAGCCGAGATCCTCGCCGACTGCGAGACCGCGTTCGCCCGGGCGCGGGCCGAGATGCCGGCCTGGTTCAACCGGCTGCCCGCGGCCGACTGCGCCATCAAGACCACCACCCATGGCGCGCTCGGCTTCTACTACCCGCCGTCGGACGACGGCTCCCGTGGCGGTGTCTTCTACGTCAACACCTCCGACCCATCCGCCTGGGGTCGGGTCGAGATCGAGGCGCTCAGCTACCACGAGGGCATCCCGGGCCACCACCTGCAGCTCGCCATCGCGGCCGAGCTCACCGACCTGCCGGCCCTGCGCCGGCACACCGTCTTCAACGCCTACGCCGAGGGCTGGGGTCTCTACACGGAGCGACTGGCCGACGAGATGGGGCTCTACTCCACGCCGCTGACCCGGCTCGGCATGCTGACCATGGACTCGGTGCGCGCCTGCCGGCTCGTCGTCGACACGGGACTGCACGCCCTGGGCTGGAGCCGCCAGCAGGCGATCGACTACATGGTCGCCAACTCCCCGATGTCGACGGCCAACGTCACGAGCGAGGTCAACCGGTATGCCGTGCTGCCCGGCCAGGCCTGCGGCTACATGATCGGTCGGCTCGAGATCCTGCGCATCCGCCGCGAGGCCCAGGAGCGCCAGGGCGACGCCTTCGACATCAAGGCGTTCCACGACGCCGTGCTCGACGGCGGCAGCGTGCCGCTCGGAGTGCTCGACGGCATCGTCCGCGACCGTCTCCCCTGACCGGGTGGGTCAGGGGACCAGCCCGTGCGGCAGGGCGGACGCGGGCCCGGACGTCTGTCCCGGAAGGTCGACGGTGTAGACGTCCAGACCACGGACCAGGTCGACCGAGTACGCGATGTTCGTCTTGCGGTCGGTCCGCACGTCCCGCTCGTTGTAGTCCGGCACCCAGTAGGAGTCCCACACCTCCGAGGCGCCCCAGACAGCGTGACCGTACGGCTTGATGTCGCGGGGGTCGCGCACGTCGACGAGCTGCGTACCGCCACCGTAGAAGCCCACGGTGACGATGCCGGACGGGTGGAAGTCGAACCAGTGCGCCGAGCAGAAACCGCCGACCGGCAACGGGAAGGAGCCGAGGTCGGCCACCTCCACCTTGTCCAGCGGCACGATCGCGTCCGGGGTACCGTCCAGGCGCTTGACCCACCAGGTCTGGAACGAGCCGGCCTTCGAGCAGTCGACCTGCTCGTAGTCCTCTTCGGTCACGAGCAGGACGTTGCCGTTCGCCAGGCTCGGCGCCGCGTCGGCGATGAAGGCCTCGGCGTTCGGGCGGTAGGAGTTGTGGTGGATGAAGTCGTTGTAGCCGTTCTTCGTGACGCCGTCGGCCTCGAACCCGCGGCCCGCGAGGCCGGTGGTGGTGACCAGGCGCGGGTGCACCGGGTCACGCACGTCGAAGACGGAGGAGCCGTTGTAGCCCGTGTGCGTGGCGAAGCCGGCCCGGTCGAAGTTCCACTTGTGGCCGCCCGAGGGTGAGGCGAACGGCTGCACCCCGGCGAGGGCCGAGTCGGCGTCGACCTCGTGGGGAGCATCGAGGTTGTCGAGGTCCATCAGCGAGAAGTTCGTCCGGCCACCCGCCGAGTAGGCGTAACGGCAGTCGCGGTCGTCCACGCAGGCCACGGTGTGGGTGCTGGTCGATGCGGTGGCGCTGGACTGGAGCCGCGGCGTGGTGGGGTCGGTCACGTCGACGACGATGAGCTCCTTGCCACCCAGTGCGGAGGCGGTGTGCTGGATGTCGGCCGATACGTCATAGGTGTCGACCCCGATGAGCGCGAACCGCTTCGTGCCGGTCCTGGTCTTGCGCTCCCCACAGTTGATCGCCTCGTTCTCGAAGACGAGGTTGGGCAGGGTGCCCACGAGCTTCGGCGCCACGGGGTCACTGACGTCGAAGACGCTCAGCGAGTCCAGCGAGGACATCACGAACAACGGTGCGGTCTTGAGGAAGCACCCGGAGATGCCGGCCGTCTCGGGGAAGTTCGCGGCGAGCTGGGTGTTCGGGCTGTTGACCAGCGGCACCGAGGTGCCGCCTGCATAGGCAGCCCGCTTCTCCGTGGCCCGGTGCGCGTCGTCCTTGCGGTCACCGTGCGCCTGGGCACCCCCTGCGCCGAGCAGGCCGGCGGTCAGGGCGACGGCGAGGCCGGCGGCGAGGCGTGCAGGGACAAGGGATGCGGTGCGGCGCATGGGTCCTCCAGGGTGCGGGTCTACCCCGTCAACGAGCCGGCGGCCCTGGGGTCACGCGCCACGACCCCGACCACCTCCCCCGGTTCGATGTAAACACGCCGGTGATGACCGGCGTGTTCACATCGACCCGGCGGGGACCCGGGGTATGCCGGGTCAGGCGGTTGCTGCCGCGGCGGCCCGTCCGGCGGAGCGGCCCGAGAAGATGCAGCCGCCGAGGAAGGTGCCCTCCAGCGCGCGGTAGCCGTGCATCCCACCGCCGCCGAACCCGGCCACCTCGCCCGCGGCATACAGGCCGGGCACCGGCTCACCCGACGCGGACAGGACGCGCGACGAGAGGTCGGTCTCCAGCCCGCCGAGGGTCTTGCGGGTGAGAATGTTGAGGCGTACCGCGATGAGCGGTCCGGCCTTGGGGTCGAGGATGTGGTGCGGGGTGGCCGTGCGGATCAGCTTGTCGCCACGGTAGTTCCGCGCCCCACGGACCGCGGTGACCTGGGCGTCCTTGCTGAAGTCGTTGTCGATCTGGCGGTCGCGCTCGACGACCTGCCGTTCGATGTGGGCGAGGTCGAGGGGGGCATCGGGGGTCAGGGCGTTCATCTTGTCGACCAGCTCGCGCAGGGTGCCGGCCGAGACGAAGTCGGCTCCCTTGTCGAGGAACGCCCGCACCGGGGCGGGCATGTCGGCCCGCGCGCGACCCAGCACGTCCTTGACCGACTTCCCGGTCAGGTCGGGGTTCTGCTCCGACCCGGAGAGCGCGAACTCCTTGCCGATGATCTTGGTGGTCAGGATGAACCAGCTGTGGTCGTGCCCGGTCTGGCGCAGGTGGGCCAGCGTGCCGAGGGTGTCGAAACCCGGGAACAGCGGCGGTGGGAGCCGGTCGCCGTTGCCGTCGAACCACAAAGAGCTCGGCCCGGGCAGGATGCGGATCGCGTGGGACGGCCAGATCGGGTCCCAGTTCTCGATGCCCTCGACGTAGTGCCACATCCGGTCGCGGTTGACCAAGCGCCCACCCGCGGCCTCGGTGATGGCCAGCATCCGGCCGTCGACGTGGGCCGGCACCCCGGTGAGCATGTGCTCCGGCGGCGGGCCCAGTCGCGCCGGCCAGTTGGCGCGGACCAGGTCGTGGTTGGCGCCGATGCCGCCGCTGGTGACGATGACGGCCTGCGCGGTCAGCTCGAACTCGCCCACGGCATCGCGGCTGGTCGGCCGGCCCCGCGACGCCTCGTCGTCGGCCAGCAGCGTCCCGCGCACGCCGGTGACGGCGCCGTCGCTGGTGACCAGCTCGTCGACCTGGTGGCGGTGCCGCAGCTCCACCAGCCCGGCCGCGACGTGCTCCTGCACGCGACGCAGGAACGGCGCCAGCACCCCGGGACCGGTGCCCCAGACGATGTGGAACCGCGGCACGGAGTTGCCGTGGCCCGAGGCGGACCCGTCACCCCGCTCGGCCCACCCGACGACCGGGAAGAACCGCATCCCCTGCTGGTGCAGCCAGGCCCGCTTCTCGCCGGCCGCGAAGTCGACGTAGGCGCGCGCCCACTGCGAGCCCCACTTGTCCTCGTCCTCGAGCCGGTCGAACCCGGCCGAGCCCTGCCAGTCCTGCCAGGCGAGGTCGACGGTGTCCTTGATGCCCATCCGCCGCTGCTCCGGGCTGTCGACCAGGAACAGCCCGCCAAACGACCAGTGCGCCTGCCCGCCGAGGTTGGCGGCACTCTCCTGGTCGACCACTACCACCCGGCGTCCGGCGTCGGCCAGCTCGGCGGCAGCGACGAGTCCGGCCAGGCCGGCTCCGACCACGATGACGTCAGCGTCCATGACCGCACCCTACGGCCCCCGACGGCCGCCACGGGCCGGTTACAACGGGTCCAGGATCCGTTGCAGGAACTGGCGGGCCCGCTCGGTCTTGGGCTGGGAGAGCACCTCGGCCGGGGTGCCCCGCTCCACGATGACGCCGCCGTCCATGAAGAGCACCTGGTCGGCGACCTGCTGGGCGAAGCGGATCTCGTGGGTCACCACGACCATGGTCCAGCCCTGGGTGGCGAGGTCCTTCATCGTCGCGAGCACCTCACCCACCAGCTCGGGGTCGAGGGCCGAGGTCGGCTCGTCGAAGAGCATGAGCTGCGGCCGAATCGCCAGGGCCCGGGCGATCCCGACCCGCTGCTGTTGGCCGCCGGACAGCTGGAACGGGTAGGCGTCGGCCTTCTCCGCCAGGCCCACGGCCTCGAGCAACGCGCGGGCCTCGCGCTCCACCTCCGCCTCCGGGCGCTCCTGCACGACGACCGGGCCCACCGTGACGTTCTGGAGGACGGTCATGTGCGGGAACAGGTTGTGGGCCTGGAACACCATGCCGCTCTGGGCGCGCAGCCGGACCAGGTCGTCCTTGGCCACCGGCCCGGAGAAGTCGACGTCGACATGCCCGATCCGCACCTGCCCGGCGTCCGGTCGCTCGAGGGCGTTGAGCGAGCGCAGCACCGTCGTCTTGCCGGAGCCCGACGGTCCGATCAGCACCGTGACCGAGCCGGCGTGCACCTCGAAGTCGATCGAGCGGAGCACTTGGTTGTCGCCGAACGCCTTGGCCAGGCCGCGCACGGACACCAGCGCACCCTCCGCAGGGTCCTGCGAGGTCGGGGTGTACCCCAGGGAGTCGGTCATCGCGCCACGTACCTGTTCTCTCGCTTCTCGAGCCGGTTCTGCACCAGCGACAGGAGATGACAGACGACCCAGTAATAGGCGGCTGCCACCGCGTAGAGCTCGAAGAACTGGAACGTCGGCGCCGCGACCTCCTGCGCCTTCCGCAGCAGCTCTCCGACCTGGACCGCGGACGCCAGCGAGGTGTCCTTGACCAGCGAGATCAGCGTGTTGGACAGCGGCGGGATGGCGTTGCGGGTGGCCTGGGGGAGGACGACCTTGCGCAGGGTGGTGGTGTAACCCATCCCGATCGTCGAGGCGGCCTCCCACTGGCCCTTGGGGACCGACAGGATCGCCGCCCGGATCACCTCCGCGGCATACCCACCGACGTTGAGGGACAACGCGATGATGGCGGCGGGGAAGGGATCGAACCGGATCCCCACCGAGGGCAGGCCGTAGTAGATGAGGAACAGCTGCAGTAGCAGCGGCGTCCCCCGGATGATCGAGATGTAGACGCGGGCGACGCCAGACACCACGCGCAGCGGGGACAGCCGCATCAGCGCCACGACGAGGGCGATCGCCAGGCCGATGACGAAGCTCGCCGCGGTGAGCGGGATGGTCCCGAGCACCAACGCCTTGAGCAGTGGCCAGAGGCTGTCCCCGACCAGGGTGAGGGTCTGTCCGTCCACCGCCGGACTACTGCTTCACGGAGACGTCGGTGCTGAAGTACTTCTCCGAGATCTTCTTCAGCGTGCCGTCCTCCTGCAGCTCGGCGAGGGCCGTGTTGATCGCGGCGACGAGGTCGGAGTCCTTGCGAGTGGCGACGACCTGCTCGGAGGTCTCACCGGTCTCGGCAGCGATCTTGATCGAGGTGTCGCCGGTGGACTTCTGGTACTCGAGGACGGCCAGGTTGTCGTTGACGGTGGCGTCGACGCGCTTCTGCTTCACGAGGGTGACGGCCTGGGTGAAGCCCTCCACGCCCTCGACCTTGGCGCCCGCGTCCTTGGCGACCTGCGCCCAGTTGGAGGTGAGGCTCTGGGCCGTCTTCTTGCCCTTGAGATCGGCCAGCGCGGTGATCGAGGAGTCGTCGGCGCGGGTGGCGATGACGCCCTCGGAGACCGTGTAGGTCGAGCTGAGCCCGTAGAGGCCCTCGCGCTCGCTGTTGCGGGTCACCTGGTTGGCGATGACGTCGAAGCGCTTCGAGGTGAGGCCCGCGAAGATGGCGTCCCACGGCGTCTCGACGAACTCCGCCTTGACCCCGAGCTTGGCCGCCACGGCCTTGGCGACCTCGACGTCGTAGCCGGTGAGCTGGTTGTTCGTCGGGTCGTGGTAGCTGAACGGCGAGTACGTGCCCTCGGTGCCGATCTTGAGGACCCCTGCCTCCTTGACGCGGGCGAGGTCGGTCTCGGGGCTGGACGAGCCACCGCCACACGCCGCGAGTGCGGTGGTGGCAGCGAGCAGGACGGCGACGAAGGACAAGCGGGTGCGCATGGGAGGTTCCTTGGGGAGGGCGACGCGGTCGCGTCGGCGGAGGGCAATGCGTCCGACTATAACCTCACCTTTGGCAATGGATAACACGGCGGTATGCCGGGTGGTCCCGTCCGGGGGCCGGCCCGAGCCGTGGGCTACCGGGCGGTGAGCGCGACCCGACCCGCCTCGACGGTGAACCGCACGTCCGCGAGGGTGCCGACCACGGCGTCGGCGAGCAGGTCGGCGGCGACGGTCGTCGTCGTGACGGCCAGGGTCGAGCACCCCGCCGCGCGGGCCGCCTCGAGTCCGCCCGGGGCGTCCTCGACGACCAGGCAGTCGGTGGGGTCGACCCCGAGCCGGGCGGCGGCCAGCAGGAACGGGTCGGGGTGCGGCTTGCCCTCCGCCACGTCGCTGGCGGTGACGACCACCCGTGGCGCCGGGAGTGCGGTGGCGACCAGACGCGCGTCGGCAAGCGGTCGGGTGCACGAGGTCGCGATGGCGCAGAGCTCCGGGTCACCGGTCAAGACGGCGAGCGCGTCGAGGGTGCCGGGCAGGACGGTGATGCCCTCGGTGTCGGCGATCTCGATCGCCTCGATCCGCTCGAACGCCGACTCGACGCGCTCCGGCGGCAGCAGCGCCGAGATGACCCCGCGCGCCGGCACCCCGTGGAAACCCGCCAGGTCGTGCGGGTCGACACCTTCCTCCTGCGCCCACCGCAGCCACGACCGGACGACCGTCGGGATCGAGTCGATCAGCGTCCCGTCCATGTCGAACAGCACCGCCGCGAAGGTGCGGCCTTCCAGCGTCCCCAGGCGTCGCGGCATACCCGCCAGCCTAGGAGGCGCCGACGGCGGCCGGTTACGGTGGACCGGTGAGCACGCCCCCGGAGAGCCCACGTCGCTGGAGGCGTGCGTCCCGGTGGCTGCTGCGGTTCGGCGCGCTGGTGCTGCTCTTCGTCGCCTGCAACAGCGGCGGCGTGGCCGCGACCACGCTCTTCCCGAGCCCTGCGGACACGCTCAACTACGGGGCAGACCTGCGGCTCTCACTCGACCCGGGTGACATCTCCAAGATCCAGAGCCCCACGATCTTCGGCGACATCAAGCTCGACTTCGGTGGTCCCGTGCCGGCCCCCGGGGTGGTGGCCCAGGTCCACGTGAAGGAGCGCATCACCGACCTGCTCGCCCGCCCCAACATCTCGGTGCAGTCCCTCCAGCCGGGCCCGCTCGAGCTCGAGCGCGCGGCGCGCGGCGGCGTGATCGCCCTCGCCTGGCGGTTCGCGGCCGGCGCCCTCGTCGTCGCCCTCCTCTGCCTCGGCGGGTATGCCGCGTGGCGCCGGCGGCGCCCCGACCTGCGGTGGACCGCCGTGGTCGCCTCGGTGTGGGTCGCCTCGTGCGTCGCGACGTTCGGCGTGATCGGGCTGTCCTACCAGCCGGAGCGGCTGGACAGCTTCAGCACGACCGGCATCCTCGGCACGGTGCAGCGCAACGCCGACCTGCTGGAGGGCGTCGAGACCCGCGCCGAGCAGGTGACGCCCTACCTCAAGAACCTCCTGGCCCTGTCCGCGGCGCTCCAGGACAAGTACGCGCCGCAAGCCCTGGACCAACCGGTCGCCGCGCGGATCCTCCTCGTCTCGGACATCCACGGGGCCAACCAGTACGCGCTGATGAAGACGATCGTCCAGCAGGAGCGGATCGACGCGGTCATCGACTCGGGCGACCTGGTCAACTTCGGCAGCGCCACCGAGGCCGACGCCGCCGGTCTCTTCCAGGGCATCGCCTCCCTCGGCGTTCCGTACCTCTTCGTCAAGGGCAACCACGACGGGCGCTCCGACGTCGACCGGGAGCTGCTCGACCGGCTCGCGGCCGTCCGCAACGTGGTGCTGCTCGAGCCGGACGACGAGACCTACGTGGTCGAGAGCATCCACGGCCTGCGCATCGCCGGTTTCAACGACCCCCGCTGGTTCGGCGACGACAACACGAACAACGCCGCCAAGCAGAAGCCGGCCGCGGCCCGGTACAACGCGACGATGGCCGACGAGCCGGTGCCCGACATCGTCGCCTCGCACGAGCCGGCCGCGGCCGAGGACGTGGCGCGCGCGGGCATCCGCGTGAACGGGCACCTGCACGCCAGCCAGCTCCAGGGCTCACGGATCGGCGTGGGCACCTTCACCGGGGGCGGCCCGTTCAGCCACTTCATCGCGAGTGACGGCACGGGCTCCGCGAACGGGACCAAGGGCGACGTCGGCGAGCTCACCGGCCAGCCGTCGGCCTTCGACATCGCCACCTTCGGGACCGACTGCCGCCTGGCGTCGCTGACCCGCTACCAGTTCCGCAACGTCATCGAGGGGCGTCCGGCCTATGACGACGTGACCCTCATCAACGGCTCGCGGATCGAGGGCGCAGCACCCGCCGCGACGGTGCCGGCGGCCGAGGCCGGCGCGACCGGTGCGGCCGCCCCGGCCCGCGCCTGCGGACCGGACCTGGAGCAGAGCCGGGAACGCGTGACCGCCGCCCCCCGTTGAACCTCGGCCACCCGCTCGTGACCGGAGGAACCGTGACCCAGACGCCGACCGACACCCACCGCCCGACCACCACCCATTCCCAGACCGACACCCAGGCCCAGGCCCTGACCGACACCGCGACGGAGTTCGACCGGCAGGTCCAGGCCTACCTCGACGCCGGCTACCCGGCCCTCGCTGGACTGACCGAACGGGCCTTCGTCGACCAGCTGGAGCCGTGGCGGGACAAGGCTTTCCGAGCCGAGGCCACGGCGGAGGACCGCATCCCCTTCGCGCTCGTCGTGACCTCGCGCCTCGTCACCGCCGACCGGGCCCTACCCACGGTGCACTGGAAGGCCACGACCGGCTGGACCGAGTACACCGCCGACGACCTGGCCGGCTACCGCCCGATCCAAGGCGTCGATGTCCCCGACCACGCGGCATACCTCGTCACCGACGTCGACACCGGGACGGCGACCCTCGACGTGCGGGCCAGGGACGCGGTGCCGCTCATCGCGGCCGAGGGCCGCACGCCGCTCACCGTCGACGAGGGCGTCAGCCTGCTGGCGCTGTGGCCGGGGATCCTCAAGGACCGCAACGCCTTCTTCCTGCCTGGGGCGCGGGACGCGAGCAAGCGGGTGGCCGCGCTCTGGGTGAGCAAGGGGCACCCGCGGCTGGGGTGGTGCTGGGAGGGCAACCCGCACACCTGGCTCGGTTCGGCGTCCTGCGGCGGACGCGTGGCCTGAGCCAGCCGACCGGGTCGGCGCGCGGGGTTTCGGCCATTGGGCCGAGTTCCGGGGGCCAGCGAGGGCGTGGTGCCCGGGGTTTCGGCCAATGGGCCGAGATTGCTCAGCCGACCGGGTCGGCGACCACTGCCGTCCACACGTATGCCGTGGCGTCGGCCTCGGCGCGACAGGTCAGCCTGGCGGGCGGTTGGCTGGTGCGTCGCACCGTCACCAGCGACCGGGCCGGCAACGCGCCGCGACCCAGCACCTCGACGCGCCAGAGCCCGCCGTCGGCGACCACCTCGCCGGGGGTCACGTCGCCGGCACCGGCCGGGCCGTGCGCCCGCAGCACCGCCGCGAGGGCGGCCTGCACCGGCGGCCGGTGGGCCGAGAACCCGCGCAGGTGCTCGAGGTCCACCGACCCGGAGAGGTGCGACTGCACGACGTCCACCGCGGTCGCCGCGTCGAGCCCGCCGTAGACGGTGCCGTCGGGGACGACGAGCAGGTTGGCCGCGAACCGGTCGCCGCCGATGTGCGTGCACTCCCAGGTCTGTTGCGGCCAGCGGACCGCGAGGGCCTGGGCGACGGGGCGACCCCTGACCGCACAGCAGACGTCGTGCCGACCGTGCGTGCAGACCAGGAACAGTGGGTCCGGCGGATGGCCCGCGAGGGAGTCGGCCGGGCCGTGGAGCAGGGCCGCGCCGGCAGCGAGCAGGTCCTCGGACCGGCGCCAGGTGCCCCACTGCTGCCGACCGTCGAGGTCGAGCACGGTCCAGCGACGCAGCTCCGGTGGCCCCGGGACCGCGGCCCGGCCGGGTCGGCGGACCAGCACGACCCGACCCCCGACGGTCAGTGCGGTCCGGTGCAGGTGGTCCGCCACGTCGTCGTGGATGCCGGGGCTGTCGAGGGCCGCCGGCGCCCACCCGCCCGGGTGCTCGATGAGCAGCCACCGGATGGCGGGAGCGGCGGTGCCGAGCATCGGGTCGCGCCGACGTCGCGCCGACGTCGAGCACAGGGGCGTGGTCATGCAGGGACGACGACGCCGGCGCGCAGGAGGGCGCGGGTGAGCTCGAGGCCGAGCTCGGCCGCCGTGGCCGAACCCGACTCGAGCAGCTGCTCGACGACGGCCAGGTCCGGCCGCTCGACGGCCTGCGACCCGACCCTGCTTCGCAGCACGGTGCGGCCACCGGCGGCCGGCACGAGGGTCGCTGCGACGTGCGCCCGCAGGGCCACCCGGGTCCCGGGGGTGAGGGCGTTCGCGGCCTCGGCCTGCGCCAGGGGCGCCAGTGGGGCGGGCCGCTGGGCCGCCCGAGCCGCGCCGGCCAGCCCGGTCGCGAGGTCGTTCGCGTCGACCTCCGCCAGTGCCTCGAGCAGGGCTGCCCGCACCACCTCCACGTCGTCGCTCGCTGCCCCCTCGCCGACCAGGTCGGTCCCCAGGGGGAGGGCTTCGCGCAGCTGGGTGGCGCGGCTCGCCCGCGCGACGGCGGCGTGCAGCAGCTCGTCGGCGACGTGCCGCCGGGTCCAGGCGTGCACCCCGATCGTGAGGTGGATGCTGGTGCCGCCCAACGCCGTCGCGGAGTGCAGGTAGCCGCGCGGCAGGTAGAGGCAGTCACCCGGCGCGAAGGTCTCCTCGATCAACGGAGCGGCGCGGGCCGCCTCCTCGACCGCGGCGCGGTGGGCGGTCCACGGCTCGTCGCGCAACGGCAGCTCGTGCACCGGAGGACGGATCCGCCAGCGCTTCTCCCCCGCGACCTGGAGGACGAAGACGTCGTGGACGTCGTAGTGGTCGCTGAAACCGGTGTTGCCCGGCGGGGTCACGTAGGCGTTCACCTGCACCGGGTGCCCGAGCTCGGCAGCGAGCGACTGGGAGAAGTCGACGACCGGCCGCCAGGTGCGGTGCAGCCCCTGCAGCACCAGCGTCGCTCCGTCGGCGAAGTGCTGGAGGACGGCGTCGTCGCTGGCCTGGTCGGCGATGGCGGCACCGATCCCACCGCCTCGCGTGAAGCTGCGGTCCTCGAGGGTGGTGCCCTCCTTGGCCATCCGCAGGAAGGGGGTCCGCAGCCCTCGCCCGGAAACCAGCTCGTCGACGGCGGCGGCGGAGAACAGGTCGTCGAACGACCTGGGCAGGTCGGCGGCCCTGCTGAGCAGCGGGGTGCGCGACCAGTGCCGCTCGGCGAACTCGGCGGACGGGACGGCCAGGAGGCGCGACAGCACCGGGTGCCCACCGCTCGTGGCGGGCACCCGGTGCGATGACGTCGTGGTCACCGGCTCACCGGTCGCGGGTCGGGGCGCTCAGGAGCCGTCGGCACCGCCGTCGGCACCACCGTCGTGGCCACCGGGGTTCGCGCCACCGTCGGCCGGACCCTCGCCGGCACCCCCATCCGCACCACCGTCGGCACCACCGTCAGCACCACCGTCGGCACCACCGTCAGCACCACCGTCGGCCCCACCGTCGTGACCACCGAGGTTCGCGCCACCGTCGGCCGGACCCTCGCCCGCACCACCGTCAGCACCACCGTCGGCGCCACCGTCGTCCGCGCTGCCCGGCATGCCCGCCGCACCGCCGTCGGACGGTCCGATGCCGCCCTCGTCGTCGCTTGCTTCGTTCAGGGGGGTTTCGGTCATGGCTGTTCTCCCTGTCGTCGAGCGACGCCGTGTCACGCCGCTCCTCCCTTCCTATGCCACGCAGGCCTGACCCGCCACTCAGAACCCGGCGTTTGCGCAGGTCAGCGGCCCACCTCCGGTTGGCGCGAGGATGACCCGGCCCCGCGGCGGCACACCCCCGCGGAGGCCCCGAGCCCGCCTCCGGATCGTCCCCACCTGAGGTAAGGACTTGGCAAGGGTTCGCGCGCAGGACGCCACCCCCGATTTCCCAGCCCTACTGTGCGACCACCGATCCACTGGACTGCAGGGAGAAATCAATGGCGATGACCCGCACGTTCGGCGCGCTCGTGGCACTCGGCGCCGCGACCGCCCTCACTCTGTCGGCAGCACCCGCGCAGGCCGCGAACTCGTATGTGGCCCTTGGCGACTCGTACTCCTCGGGCACCGGCACCCGGAGCTACATCAACGACGGCACCTCGTGCCAGCGCTCGGTGTACGCCTACCCCTCGCTCATCTCGGCGAGCAAGGGACTGACCCTCAACTTCCGCGCCTGCTCCGGCGCCAAGATCGCCGACGTGACCAACACCCAGCTGAGCGCGCTCACGACGGCGACGACGCAGGTGTCGATCTCGGTGGGGGGCAACGATGCTGGCTTCGCCGACGTGCTCACCGAGTGCGCGCAGCCCGGCTGGATGAGCAACTGCAACGGTGCGATCGACGGTGCCCAGAACCTCATCAACAACACCATCCCGGCGCGGCTGTCAACGCTCTACGCCTCGATCAAGGCGAAGGCGCCCAACGCCAAGGTGGTCGTCGTCGGCTACCCCCGCATCTTCCAGGGCGAGGACTGCAACGCCTTCACCTGGTTCTCCCCTGCTGAGGAGACCCGGCTCAACCAGACCGCCGACCTGCTCAACAGCAAGACCTCCGCCCAGGCCGCGGCGAAGGGGTTCACCTTCGTCAACCCGACCAGCCGGTTCATCGGGCATGCGGTCTGTGACGACGTCGAGTGGCTCAACGGCCTGTCCAACCCGGTCGGCGAGAGCTACCACCCCAACGTCGCGGGGCACCGCGACGGCTACGCCCCGCTGGTCAGCACGCCGCTCACGGGCAGTGCGTTCAGGGTCAGCAGCGCGACGTTGCGCCAGGCCGAGCTGTCGGCCGACCGGCTCGCGTCGCAGCAGCGCCACTATGCCGCCGCCGACTCCTCGATCAGCCCCGAGCAGTTCCGGGCGCCGGACCTGACGACGGCCGAGGCCAAGGCGGCCGCCCGGCGCGCTGGGGTCGACCTGCGCTCACGGGCCAGCATCGACGCAGCCGACCGCGTGTGGTCCCAGCGCCAGGCCGCAGAGCTCGCCACCCGCTGATCCTCCACCCCACGGTCCTCAGCTTTATCGGGTCAAGCAAGAACGTTGACCCTCGCACCGGTTCAGAACCCGTGCGAGGGTCAACCTTCCTGCTAGACCCGATAAAGGTGGGACGACGGCAGGAGGGGTATGCCGGGTGGTGACCACCCGGCATACCCCTCCTGTGTGGGTGGGTGCGGCTCGAACCGTCAGGCGCGACCGTGGGCGGCGCGGCTGCGACGGCTGAGGGAGTCGACGATGACCGCGAGCAGCAGGACACCCCCGGTGATCATGTAGCGCTCCGGGGAGCCGAGGTTGACCAGGCTGAGGCCGTTGGAGATCGACTGGATGACCAGGATGCCGAGCAGGGCGGAGTAGGCCGACCCGCGACCACCGAAGAGTGACGTGCCACCGATGACGGCTGCCGCGATGGCGTTGAGGTTCACGTCGCCACCACCGCTGCTCTGGTTGGCCGCAGCGAGCCGGCCGGCGGCCAGAAGGCCACCGAGCGCAGCCAGCGTCGAGCAGAACACGAAGACCGTGACGTAGATCCGCTTGACGTTGATGCCTGCGCGCCGGGCTGCCTCGACGTTGCCGCCAATGGCCAGCACCGAGCGACCCCACGACGTGCGCCGGATGACGAAGTCGAAGATGACCACCAGCGCGAGGAACAGCACGAACATGTAGGAGACCCCGCGGTCCCGGTTGAGGACGTAGACCGGGACCCCGAGAAGCAGCAGGAGCGCCACGGAGCGCACCGCGAGGGTGGCGACCGGCGTGGTGGACAGCCCGGCCACCGCGCGACGCTGGTTGGAGCGCAGGCGCAGGAGGGCGTAGATCACGACTGCGGCGACGACGACGGCGTAGGCCGTGGCGTCGGGCAGGAACTTCAGCGCCGAGAACTGCACGATCGCGGAGTCGAACGGGATGTTGATCGACCCCTCCTTGCCGAGCACCTTCAGCTGCAGGCCGAGGAAGCCGAGCAGCCCGGCCAGCGTGATGACGAAGCTGGGCACGCCGAACCGCGTGTAGAGCACGCCGTAGACCGCGCCGATGACGGCCCCCGCGAGCAGGGCCGCGATGATCGCGAGGGGAAGGGCCCACCCGTGGCCGACGAAGCCGACAGCGAGGATCGCGGCGGACAGACCGCTGATCGAGCCGACCGACAGGTCGATCTCCCCGAGCAGGAGCACGAGCACGATGCCGAGCGCGATGATGCCCGTCGGGACGCTCTGCTGGGTGAGGTTGACGAGGTTCCGGCTGGAGAGGAAGGCGTCGTTGCGCAGGGCGAAGACGCCCCAGATGACGACCAGGCCGACGACGACCGGCAGCGAGCCGAGGTCACCGCTGCGCAGCCGCGACAGGAAGGCGCGGAGGAAGCCACCGACGCCCTGCGACGCGATCAGCCGCTCGTCCTGCAGGTCGGCGGGCAGGGCAGCCGTGGCGTCCGCGGTCTGGGCCTCAGGGGTAGGGGTAGGGGTTGGGGTGGGGGTGCTCATGACTGCTCCTCCGAGGTGGCTCCGGTGTCGGGACCGGCATCGGCGCCGGTGGGCTCGGGGGTCACCGCGCGGCGGGCGGCCCGTTGCGAGACGGCGTTCGTGGTCGCGCCGGTGATCGCGGCGATGATCTCCTGGCTCGTGGTCTGGGCGACGTTGAACGTGCCGTTGTTGCGACCGAGCCGCAGGACGCTGACCCGGTCGGCGACGGCCATCACGTCGGACATGTTGTGGCTGATGAGGATGACACCGAGGCCGTTCTCGCGAAGCCGCTCGACGAGGTTGAGCACCTCGGCGGTCTGGGCGACACCGAGGGCGGCCGTGGGCTCGTCGAGCATGACCACCTTGGGTGCGCCGAGCAGCGACCGGGCGATCGCGACGGTCTGGCGCTGGCCACCGGAGAGGCTGGCCACCGGGATCCGCACCGACGGGATCTTGGCGCTGAGCTGGCGCAGCAGCCGCCAGGACTCCTGCTCCATGGTCACCTCGTCGAGGGCGCGACCGCGGTAGAGCTCGCGGCCGAGGAACAGGTTGGCGACCACGTCGAGGTTGTCGCAGAGCGCGAGGTCCTGGAAGACGGTGGCGATGCCGAGGTGCTGTGCCTCCGCGGGGCTGGCGACGCTGGCGGCCTTGCCGTCGAAGGTCATCTGCCCCTCGTCGGGCGTGTAGACGCCGGCGATCGTCTTGACGAGCGTCGACTTGCCGGCGCCGTTGTCGCCGACCAGGGCCACGACCTCGCCCGAGTGGACGTCGAAGTCGATGTCCTTGAGAGCCTGCACTGCACCGAAGCGCTTGGAGACGCCGGTCAGTGCAAGGACCGCGGTCGTCGGGGGCGAGAGGGTCGCTGTCATGTCAGTCCTTCGGTGGTTCGGTTGAGCCGGGTGCGGTGGCGCGCCTGCCGGGGCGCTGATCTGGACGGAGTACTCCCGCCCCGCAGTCTGCCGCCTACGCCAGCGGGTGGGAACGGCGCCGAGGCGCTGCTCCCACCCGCTGGCCTGTCGTCAGCTGATGCCGGCCGCAGTGCAGACTGCGGCGAAGGCACCCGTGCAGATGTCGGCGACCTTGTAGACGTTGTCCTTGATGATCGTGTCCTTGACCTTGTCCTTGGTGACCGCGATCGGGTCGAGGATGGTCGAGGGCACACCGTCGGTGTCACCGGTCGAAGCAGGCTTCTGCTTGTTGGCCAGTGCGATGGCGGCCTTGGCGGCAGCCTCGGCCTCCGGCGGGACCGGCTTGTAGATGGTCATGGCCTGGTCGCCGGCGAGGATCCGCTGGATCGCGGCGAGCTCGGAGTCCTGACCCGTGACGGGCGGGAGCGGCTTGACGCCACCGGCCTTCAGCGCGGCGATCGCGCCGCCGCCGGTGCCGTCGTTCGCGGCGTAGACGCCGACGAGGCTCCCCTTGACGGCCGAGATCTGGCCCTCCATCCAGGCCTGCGCCTTGTCGGGGCTCCAGTCCGGGGTGTCGTACTCGGCAGCGATCTTGAAGCCGCTGGAGTCCAGCACGCTGTGCGCGCCCTTCTTGAAGCTGGCGGCGTTCGGGTCGGTCGGCGAGCCGTTGATCATGACGATGTCGCCCGAGGTCTTGCCCCCGGCCTTGATCGTGTCGACCAGCGTCTGGGCCTGGATCTTGCCGACCGTCTCGTTGTCGAACGAGACGTAGTAGTCGGCGCCGGCGATGAACCGGTCGTAGGCGACGACGGGGACGCCCTGGCCCTTGGCGCTGGCGACGACACCGGCGGCGGCCTTGCCGTCGACCGGGTCGAGGACGAGCACGTTGGCACCCTGCGTCAGCGCCGCCTCAGCCTGCTGCTGCTGCTTGGCGGGGTCCTGGTCGGCGTTGCTGTAGATGATCGTGCAGTCGGCGCAGTCCTTCTTGACGGCGGCCTCGAACAGCGGCCGGTCGAAGGTCTCGTAGCGGGTGGTCTTCGACTCGGGAAGCAGGAGCGCGATCTTCTTCGCGCCGCCGCCACCGGACGACGACGAGCCGCTGCTGCCGGAGCCGGAGTCACCGCTGTCGCCACACGCGGCGAGCGACGCGAGGCCGAGGCCAGCCACGAGAGCGGCCCCGGCGAGACGAATGGAACGGGTGGGCATAGCTGAACTCCCTTGGTCAGGCGCCGACAACCACGATGGTGCGGGCGTGTCCTGAGTTAAGCGCTGACCAACCCTTGACGTCAAGAGTTGAATTCAAGAAATAGACGCTGCACTGGCCAGAACGGCCTGGTTGGCCGGCAGCAGGGCCGTGGCACACACCAGCGCGCCGATGACGTCGGCGTCGGTGTCGAGCTCGCCCTCACGCACGACGACGGAGGCCGCGGCGCTCGGGATGGCACACCGCTCGAGCGAGGCACGCATCGGGCTGATGATGATCGAGCCGACCTTCGACAGCTGCCCACCCAGGACGATGACCTCGGGGTTGAGCAGGTTGACCAGGCCCGCGACCGCGACGCCCAGGTGGCGCCCGGCATCCTCGAGCACCCGGCGGCAGCCGGGGTCGCCGTCCAGGGCGCGGGTGATCACGTCGCGCAGGCTCATCGGTCCGTGCGAGGAGGCCAGGGCGTCGAGCAGCCCGCGGGCACCGATGTAGGTCTCGAGGCACCCGCGGTTGCCGCAGCGGCACACCGGGCCGTTCTCGTCGATGGTCAGGTGGCCGATCTCGCCCGCCGTCCCGGCTGCTCCCCGGAAGACATCGCCGTCGAGGATCAGACCGGCACCCACGCCGTAGGACAGCTTGATGTACACCGCGTGCTGAACCCCTTGCAGCACACCGCATCTCAGCTCGCCGAGGGCCGCCAGGTTGGAGGTGTTGTCCACGGCCACAGGAGCCTGGATCCGGCCCTCCATCTCCTTGGCCACCGC
The DNA here is from genome assembly GCF_001429605.1 of Phycicoccus sp. Soil802. Lineage (GTDB taxonomy): Bacteria > Actinomycetota > Actinomycetes > Actinomycetales > Dermatophilaceae > Pedococcus. Next base: position 245,153 of record NZ_LMSS01000002.1, on the reverse strand, counting down.
CACGCCGCGCCACCCGGGGAGGATGCTCTCACTGCCCACCTGGCCCGACACGGCGTCGACCGGAGCGGGGATGCCGACCCCCACCGCACGCACGTCGGCCATCGTCTTGCCGGCCTTCTCCACGAGGTCGAGGAGCAGCCGCGAGGCGCGGTCCATGCCCTCGTCGGCGGCGTGGTCGGCGGGCAGGGGCATGCGCTGCCGGCCGATGATGTCGCGGGGGCCGGTGCCGAGCGCGACCCGCACGTCGCGGTCGCCGAAGGCGATGCCCGCGATGAGGGTGCTGCCGGTCGCCAACGAGACCAGGACCGCCCGCCGGCCGTTCCGGATGCTCGGCTCGAGCTCGACCGCCCCAGAGGTGTCGAGCTCCTTGACCATGTTGGAGACGGTCGCGGGGCTGAGCCCGGTGAAGCCGGCGATCTCCACCTGCGTCATGGCGCCCTGGTCGCGCAGGGCCTCCAGGACGCGCAGACGGTTGGCTTCACGCAGGGATGCCTGCGAGCCGGGAGCCGTCTGGGATGGATTCACGGCCTAAACATAAAGGGTGAGCCGGTCAAACGGTAGAGATGATCGACAGGCCATGTCCGAAGGCGAACAGCGGGTCGTCGTAGCCGGGGACGTCCTCGCCGTGGCGACGCACCTGCTCCATCGAGCGCGGCAGGTCGAACGGCAGCCGGCCCTCAGGAGGGATCACCCCGGTCAGGGCGTCGACGAGGGCCTCGTCGTTGGTGCCGTAGCTGCCGACCAAGGCGCTGGCCAGCGGCAGCAGCGGGGTGACGACCGCCGGGCGGTCCAGGACGACGTCGACGACGAGGGGGCACTGCGCGGCGATCCGCGCGAGCCGGGCGACCAGACCGGGCGGGAAGTCGAGCGAGCCCTGGTGGAACCACGACTCGAGGAACAGGTCGGAGCGCGGCTCGAAGGGCGCGGGCAGCCGCACCAGGGCCACCTCGGCGTCCTCGGGTCGGGCGACCGCGACCCCCAACGCCGCGACGGCCTCGGGTGACACGTTCTCCGCGTAGACCCGCAGGCCCTTCGTCAGCGGGAGCACCGACGAACCCGACGCGGACTCGCTCGCACGATTGACGAGCACGGTCACGGACCTGGCCTGCGCGGCATACCCGGCGGCACGGAAGTCCTTGCGTCCCAACGTTTCTGCGGCCATGTCCTCGTCCACGAACGGGTCGTCGAACAGGCCGAGCCGGAACTTCACGGTGAGCAGCCGGCGGGCCGACTCGTCGATGCGCGCCTCGGTCACCCGCCCCTGGGTGACGAGGTCCAGCAGCAGCTCGACGCACTCCTCGCCCCCGAACTGGTCTGCCCCGGCCTCGATGATGAGCTCCATCCGGGCGGCCGGGCTGAGGTGCTCGACCCCCCACGCCCTGGCCGGGAGCACCTGGTCGCCGACGTGGTTGTCGTTGACCAGCTCCCAGTCGGTGACCACGACGCCGTCGTAGCCGAGCGCGCCGCGGAGCAGGCCGGTGACGATCTGCTTGTTGTAGCCGAAGCCGACCTCCTCGATCTTCTCGCCGTGGATCTCCAGGGCGATCGGCATGCCGTAGTAGGGCATGATCGCGGCGGTGCCGGCGGCGATGATCGGGGGGAACGGCTTGAGGTGGTCGGCGAACCGGCCACCGGGGTAGACCTGCTCACGGCCGTAGGGGAAGTGGGCGTCCTCGCCGTCCTTCTGCGGTCCACCGCCGGGGAAGTGCTTGCTGGTGCAGGCGACGCTGCCCTGGCCCAACGACTCCTGCTGGAAGCCCTGCAGGTAGGCCACCGCGAGCTCGCTGACGAGGTCGGGGTCCTGGCCGAAGGTGCCCGACTGGCGCGCCCAGCGCGGCTCGGTCGCGAGGTCGAGGGTGGGGTGCAGGGCGGCCCGGATGCCGACCGCGCAGTACTCCTGACGGGCGATGTCGCCGAACTCCCGCACCAGCTCGGGGTCGCGCAGGGCGGCCAGCCCCAGCGGCTCGGGCCACTGGGAGAACGACTTCGCCGCGAACGACGTGCCGGCGTTCTCGATGAACGCATGCCTCGGGTCGGTGGAGATCGTGACCGGTATGCCGTGGGGAGACTGCTCGGCGATCGTCTGGAGCGCGTTGTGCCAGCGCGCGGCCATCCGCGCGTCGTCGAGGGCGTGCACGTTGAAGTGGGTGAGGTGCTTGCGCAGCACCACGTCGGAGGTCGCCGACTTGCTGATGGCACCCGGCCCCTCGAGGACCGTGCCGTCGGCGCCCGCCTCGATGACGGTCTGGAACATCAGGCCGACCTTCTCCTCGAGCGAGAGCCGGGGAAGGAGGTCCTCGACGCGCTGCTCGACGCTCAGGCGCGGGTCCTCGAACGGGTCCATGCGGTCGTTGCCGTTGAGGTCGCGGTACTCGACTCCCTCGGGGCTGGTCTTCCTGACCGGGTGCATGGGGTCCTCTCAGTGGGCTGGGCTCTGGGCGACCGGACGTCCGGTCGGCCACCCCCGGCACCGCGCGCCCCGGGCCATCAGGGGCTTGCTCGGGGCGCGCGGTGTGTCCCGGGGGGTCAGGCGATTCCGGCTCCGAACTCTTCCACACCGATGACCGGACGCAGCGCCCGCTCCACGTCGGCGGTGCTGAACGCGCGGCGGATCACGTTGTCCGCCAAGACGTTCCCGATCGCGCCCATGACCATGGCCTGGTCGAGCGACAGGTAGCGACGGGCGATCAGGCCGGACTTGACCGCGACCGCGTCGAAGAAGCCGCCGGTGCCGTAGGCCTTGAGCTCGTCCTGGATCTTCGCGAGGTTCGTGAAGGCCTGGTCGGGCTCGTGCATCATCGCCAGGAAGGCCGCGTGCGGCGTGACGACGCCGTCGCGGTAGGCCGGGTTCGGGTTGATGCCCTCGCGACAGTCGCCGAACCCGGCGTCGTAGTTCGTGCCCACGAACTTCGGGTCCGTCGGGTCGATGTCCGAGAGGTACCCATCGGGCTTCATCCCCAGCTGGTCGACCCCGAACTCGCGGTAGCCACCCATCGGGTTGCTCGAGGGTGAGAAGCCCCAGTAGCCGTAGCCGGTCTCGCTGAGGCCGTACTCACGCTGGGCGCGGACGTGCAGGGTGTGGTTGAGACCCCACGAGCGCGGGGCCCAGCTCGACTCCGGCACGAACACGTCGGGCATGAGCTCCTCGAACATGCTGCCGCCCCAGCCGGGGACGACGTGCATGCCGCGGTAGGTGTAGGCGCCCTCGTAGACGTCGACGCCGAAGTAGGTGCGGTTCTCGCCGACCGGCTGCATCTCGTGCCACGACCAGTCGCAGGTCGCGGGGAAGGTGCGCCACATGGCGAAGTAGTGCTCCTTCGGGACCTGGCCGGTGAGGATGCCGAGGTAGCTGGTGATGCGGGTCTCGGACACGGTCGTGTCGTAGTGGTGGTTGGTGAGCCAGACGTCGGGCCCGATGCCGATGTGGTTGCCGTAGAAGCCGTCGGTGCGGTCGGGCGGCTGGACCACGAAGAAGCCACCGTGCATCAGGCCCGGCTTCCGGGAGGCGTTCGGGTCGTAGAAGCTGTCCCAGCGCATCCGGCTGAACAGCCGGTTGGCCAGGGGCGCCGCACCCTTGTCGGACGTCATCACGACCCTGAGCGCCGCACCGAGCCAGCCGTTGTCGACGCTGGAGAGGAACGGGTCGACCCGGCTGCCGTCGGTGGGCCAGGTGGTGAGCTTCTCGCCGGTGGCCTCGTCGTACCAGTTGTAGTACATGCCGCTCGGCTCGTGGTGCTCCATGCGCAGCAACGTGTTCAGGGTCTGGACGAGGCGCTTGGTGCACTCGGCCCTGGAGATGATGCCGAGCTCGCGCGCCACCACGGCGGACCACAGGTAGCCGCCGATGTTGGTGGGCGACGTGTAGCCGGACCGGTCACCGGCGGCCAGCGACTCGGCGATGTTGTCGGCGGGCAGCCCGGTCTTCGGGTCGGTCATGGCCACCAGGCTGCGCCAGGTGTCCGTGGCCCAGCCGTGCACGCGCGCGGACTGCGCGGCCGCCGAGGAGGTCGACGCGAGGTATGCCGGTGCGGCGGGTGCGGCAGGCGCGGCGAAGGTCCCGGCCGAGGCGCGACCCGCGGTCAGGCCGGTCGCGGCCAGCGCCGTGGCTCCCACGAGGAGCTGTCGGCGGGTGGCGGCGGGGAGGACGAGCTGGGGGGTGGCCATGGGTGAGGCTCCAATCAGGGGTTGGTTTCACTTGCTGCCGAGCGGGGTGTTGCTACTTGATGCCGGTGGTGGCGATTCCCTCGATCACGCGGCGCTGGAAGACCAGGAAGATCGCCAGCACCGGGACGACGACGACCGTGGCTCCGGCGAGGAGCAAGCCGTACTGCGTCGAGTTCTGACCGGTGGAGTAGAGCGCGAGCGCCACCGGCAGCGTGTACGTCTTCTCCTGCTGGGCGACGACCAGCGGCCACAGGAAGTTGTTCCAGCTGCCGAGGAAGGTCAGGATGCCCAGCGTTGCCAGCGCCGGTCCGGCCAGCGGCAGGAAGATCTGCCGGAAGATCCGCAGCTCTCCGGCACCGTCCACCCGACCTGCGTCGAGCAGGTCGCGGGGCAGGCCCAGGAAGAACTGGCGCATCAGGAAGACGCCGAACGGCGCGGCCAGGAACGGGAGGATCAGTCCGGGCAGGGTGTCGATGAGCCCGATGTTGGCCACCAGGACGAACAGCGGCACGAAGGTCACGACGCCGGGGATCATCAGGGTGCCCATCACGACGATGAACAGGATCTTCTTGCCCTTGAAGTCGAGCATCGCCAGGGCGTAGCCGAGCATCGAGCAGAACAGCAGGTTGCCCGCGGTGACGCAGACCGCCACGACCGTCGAGTTGAAGAAGTACTGCTTGAAGTTCAGGCGTGAGAACAGCTGGGTGTAGTTGTCGAGGGTGACCGTCTCCGGCCACCAGGTCGGCGGGCTCTGCAGGAGCTCGCCCTGGGTCTTGAAGCTGCCCAGGATCATCCACACGAAGGGTGCGATGACGACCACGAGGAGGACGGTGAGCAGTCCGTAGAGGAGCACCCGGCCGCGAGTGTTCATTCCAGTCATGACGACCTCACGTGTTGTCACGCAGCAGGCGGAACTGGATGGCAGCCACGATCGCGATGACGACGAAGATGATGTAGCTCATCGAGGCCGCATAGCCGTAGTTGCCGAAGCCGAACTGCTTGTAGGTGTACATGGACATCGAGATGGTGCTGTTCAGCGGGCCACCGTTGGTCATCACGAACGGCTCCTCGAAGAACTGCAGGTAGCCGATCGAGGTGGTGACCGACACGAACAACATCGTCGGGCGCAGCATCGGCAGCGTGATGTGCCGGAACCGCTGCCACGCACTCGCACCGTCGATCGAGGCGGCCTCGTGGAGCACCCACGGCACACCCTGCAGACCGGCCAGGAAGATGATCATCGCGGTGCCGAAGTTGCGCCACGCTGCCATCAGGATCAGGCCGGGCATCGACCAGTTGGGGTCGCCGAGCCAGTTTGGCCCGGTGATCCCCACCCAGCCGAGCACCGTGTTGATGAGGCCGAACTCCTCCTGGAGGAGGAACCGCCACACGACGGCCACCGCGACGATCGAGGTGATCACCGGCAGGTAGAAGCCCAGGCGGAACGCCGACCGGAACTTGGTGATGCCGCGATCGAGCGCGACCGCCGCTGCCAGCGCGATGCCCAGCGTCAGGGGCATCCCGATCACGACGAAGTAGGCCGTGTTGAGGGCCGCCTTGCGGAACACGGGGTCGGAGAAGGCCTTGGTGAAGTTGTCGAAGCCCACGACGTTGACCGCGAACGGGCTCCGCAGGTCGCGTGACTTGGTGTCGGTGAGGCTCATGAAGAGCGACTGGACCACCGGCCACGCGGTGAAGACGAGGAACAGCAGGCAGAACGGCAGCGCCAGCATCCAGGCTGCCGGCCCCTCGCGGAGTGCCCGCCTCGCGGCACCACCCCCGCGGGGGGACGGGCGGGTCTCGCCCGTCTCCCCGCGAGGGGTCACCTCGGTGGTGGCGGCCATGACTACTGGCCGGTGCCGATCGAGTCAGCCTGCTGCTGCACGCTCTTCAGTGCCGCGGCGGGGTCGGCGCCCTTCTTGGTGACCTTCTCCATCTCGGTGTCGAAGCTCGCGACGACCTGCTCCCACGTCGGGAAGCTCGGCGGGGCCTGCGCGGTCTCGAGCTGCTTGCCGAAGGTGGCCAGCTTCTTGTCAGCGGTCAGTGCCGGGTCCTGCCAGGCCGACTTCACGGCGGGGAGGTCGGTCGACATCGAGTACCACTTGACCTGGGTCTTCGGGTCGCTCAGCCACTGGATGAACTTCCAGGCGGTGTCGCGCTGCTTGGACTTCTTGAACACGACGAGGTCGGACCCACCCACGAACGACGACGACTTGGTCTTCGCCGGGATCGGCATGACGTCGTACTGGTCCTTCTTCACACCGACCTTCTCGACCGCGGACATCATCCACGGGCCCGAGATGAACATCGGCACGCGACCGCTCTTGAAGTCGGGCTCGGTGGTCGGCGTCGCCGGCGCAGCCTTGTCGGAGATGCCCTCGTTGAAGTAGCTCTGGTAGTACTTCACGGCCTCGAGCACCTGCGGGCTGTCGAAGTTGTAGGCCTTGCCGCCGTCCTTGGTGAGGTCAGCGTCGTTCGACCAGCCGAACGGCATGATCGACTGCCACGAGCCGACACCGCCGGCCTGGAGGCCGATGCCGTACTTCGCGCCCGCCTTGGTCTGCATGGCCTTGGCCATCGACTTCAGGCCGTCCCAGTCGGTGGGCGGCGTGGTGATGCCGGCCTTCTTCGCGAGGTCGGTGCGGTAGTAGACCAGCCGGGTCTCGACGTACCACGGCACGCCGAACGAGGTGCCGTTGACCTCGGTGGTCTTCTGGGCGCCCTCGAAGAAGACCGACTTGTCGATCGACGGGGGCGTCGGGTCGAGCGCGTCGTTACCGGCGAACTCACCCATCCAGGTGGTGCCGACCATGGCGGCGTCCGGCGTCGTGCCGGCCGTGATCGCGGTGGTGAACTTCTGGTATGCCGCGTCCCACGGGATCGCGGTGACGTTCACCTTGGCGCCGGGGTTGGCTGCCTCGAACTCCTTGGCGAGCTTGGGCAGGTTCTCGCCCTCGGCGCCCATTGCCCACACCGTGATGGTGCCGGTGGCCTTGCCTGCGCTGACGTCCTTGCCTGTCTCGCTTGCGGTCGAGCCTGCGTCACCACGGCCACAGGCCGTCAGGGTGAGCGCTGCGACGGCGATCGTCGCGACCGCCAGGGCGGGGGTGCGTCTCATCGGGGTTCTCTCTTTCATCGGGGGCGGGGATTACGGGAGGTGGACTGGGGGTGGGACGGACTGCGGAGTCCGCGGCTCAGTCCGGTGGGTCGGGGCGGTGGCCGGGGGCACAGCCGCACGACGACCGGAGGACCAGGTGGGTCGGGATCACCAGCGGGCCGGCCTCGACGCTGCCGCCGGTGACACGCTGGTGCAGCCGTTCGGCCGCCTGGGCGCCGAGCTCTCGCACCGGCTGACGCACGGTGGTCAGCGCGGGCTCGATGTACCGCGCGGTCATCACGTCGTCCCAGCCGACGACGGCCACGTCGTCGGGGACCCTGGTGCCGCCCTCGCGCAGCCGTTTGATCAGGGCGAGGGCGAGCTCGTCGTTCGCGCAGACGAGGGCGTCGGTCGCCAGGTCGCCGGACAGGATCCGGTCGGCGAGGGCGGTGCCGTCCGCCTCGCGCAGCGAGATGCGCAGCGGCTCCGCGGCGGTCAGGCCGGCCGCCGAGTGGGCGGCGAGGAAACCGGCATACCGGTCTCGGACGTCGGGACCCGAGTCGGGGTCACCGACGAAGCGGAGGGTGCGGCGACCGTGCCCGAGGACGTGGCTGGTGAGCTCCTCGGCGCTGTGGGTGTTCTCCGAGGTCACGGTGTCGACGTCGGTGCGCGGGTCGCCGGCGATCAGGACGACCGGCTTCGAGCCGTGCAGGGCGGTGACGGTGCTCTCGGGGATGGCCGCCGAACCCAGCATGGCGAGGCCGTCGACGCGGGTGGCGAGCTTGCGGACCGCCGCGGGGAGGTTGTCCTTGCCCTCGGCGAGCATGAGCACGACGCTCTGGCCGAGGTCGGCGGCCCGCGACTCGAAGCCCATCAGGAGCTCGGAGTAGTAGGGACCGGACAGCTCCGGCAGCACGAGCCCGTGGGCTTCGTGGTGGCGCACGGCGAGGCTGCGGGCCGCAGCGAGCGGCACGTACTTGAGCTCCTCGGCCGCGTCCAGGACGCGCTTGCGGGTCTTCTCGGAGACCGCGGTGGAGCCCTGCAGGACGCGGGAGACGGAGGCGATCGAGACCCCGGCGCGCTCGGCGACGGAGTAGATCGTCGTCCCGTTGGATTGCGTCGCACCGGTCGCCACAGGTCTGCCTCTCTCATCGTTGAAAGCGCTTACATCTGTTTCGACCATGCCACCCCCGAGCGAATAGTGCAAGAGGTGCCGTTCGCGTTGTTGGTCGGTTACGTGCCATCTACCCGATTTCCGGGGCGACCAAACGCGACGGGGTTTGCGGGCCAGGAGCGGACTGACGAACCGCCGGACTGACCGGTGCGTCGAGGGGGTGGGTCAGCCCGCGAGCAGCACGTCGGCCAGCGTCGCGTCGACCACGAGTCCCTGCACCAGCCCACCGTCGAGCGCGGCGTGCACGGCCGTCGACTTCGAGGCTCCGGAGACCACCGCGATGACCTCCGGGACCCGGGTCAGGTCGTCGGGGTCCATGGTGATGAGACGCGCAGCGACCTTGGGGCGCAACGGTTTTCCGCTCGCATCGAAGAAGATGCCAGCCAGCTCGCCGATGACTCCCCGGGCGGTCAGGTCGCGCTGCTCGGCCGCGTCGAGGAGGTCATGGATCGTCGACTCGCCCGGCTGCCAGCCGCCGATGCCGACGACGGCCTTGGTCACGCCGGAGGCCCGAGCCAGGCCGTCCACGACGGCCGGCTGACGGCGCAGCGCATCGGCGCTGGATTTGCTGTCCAGGACGAATGGCGCATAGAAGACAAATGCCCTACCTCCGGACACGCGTGCTGCGCGGCGGACGATGTCCACGGCGCTGCTGTCGAGGTCAGGGAGGGCGATCGCCCCGGTCAGCTGCACGACGTCGACGCGCGGAAGGCTGGTCAGGGCGCCGACCATCGCATTGACGTTGCGCGACCAGGGCAGGCCCAGCACGTCACCCTCGACGAGCACCTCGGCGAGCAGGTCGGCGGCCGCCCGGCCGAGCTGGTGACGCACGGCTCCCGGGTCGGCATCGGCGGTGTCGACGACGACCGCGTGCGCAAGTCCGAACCGCTCCTGGAGCCGCGCCGACAGGTCGACGTCGAGCGACCCCTGCCGCACGATCTCGATCCGGACCAGGCCCCGCTGCCGGGCGGCCTCCAGCATCCGGGCGACCTTGAAACGGCTGATCCCCAGCTCGTCGGCGATCTCGACCTTCGACTGGTTCTGGAGGTAGTGGCGGCGCGCGACCGCCGCGAGCATCACGAGCTCGGCGGGTCCGTCGTCCTCCACGTGTCCGTCCTTCCCATTGACAGGGTCCGGGGTGCGCCGACATGCTCGACGAACTCGTTTGCGCATCATCGCGCTCATCTGAGCGACAGTCAACCAGGCCCGGGATGTCGACGGAGGCGGTGACGGGCCGGGCGTGAGAGCCTGACCGGCACCACCAGCAGCGCATCTCGTGCCGACCCTACGGTCGCCCTGCCCGCCCGTCCCGGAGGCCTTCATGCCCGACGCCCCTCGCACCCTCGTCGCGGGTGTCGACTCGTCCACGCAGTCGACCAAGGTCGTCGTCTGCGACGCCGCGACCGGTGAGATCGTCCGCTCCGGACGGGCGCCGCACCCTGACGGCACGTCGGTGCACCCCGACCGGTGGTGGGACGCCTTCACCACGGCGACGGCCGACGGGCTGCTCGACGACGTCGCCGGCATCGCGGTCGGTGGGCAGCAGCACGGCATGTGCGCCCTCGACGAGTCCGGTGCGGTGGTGCGGGAGGCGTTGTTGTGGAACGACACCCGCTCCGCGCAGTCCGCCCGTGACCTCACCGACGAGCTGGGTGGGCCGCAGGAGTGGGTGCGCCGCACCGGGTCTGCCCTGGTCCCCAGCTTCACCGTGACCAAGGTGCGGTGGCTGGCCGAGCACGAGCCCGACAATGCCGCGCGGGTGCACGACGTGGTCCTCCCGCACGACTGGCTGACCGCGCAGATCCTCAAGCAGGGCAACGGCTTCGAGCGTTACACCACCGACCGCGGTGACGCCTCCGGCACCGGCTACTTCTCCAGCACCGACAACTCCTACCTCCCCGAGCTCCAGGAGCTCGCCCTCGGACGGGTCTTCGGGGTGCCCACAGTCCTGGGGCCCCACGAGGTCGCGGGCCGCACCGATCTCGGGATGGTCGTCGGACCCGGCACGGGCGACAACGCCGGGGCCGCGCTCGGGCTGGGGCTGCGCCCTGGCGACGTCGTGGTCTCCCTCGGCACCAGCGGCGCCGTCTTTGCCGATGCCGACCGGCCGGTGGCCGACCCCAACGGCCTGATCGCGTCGTTCGCGAGTGCGTCCGGCGGCCACCTGCCGCTGATGGCGACCCTCAACGCGGCCCGGGTGCTGACCGCTGCCGCCCAGCTGCTCGGCACCGACCTCGCCGGGCTCGACCGGCTCGCCCTCGCGGCCGCGCCCGGGGCGGGTGGGCTGACGCTGCTCCCCTACCTCGACGGCGAACGCAGCCCCAACCTGCCCGACGCCACCGGCACCCTCGGGGGCCTCACCCGCGCGAACGCCACCCCGGAGAACCTCGCCCGGGCCGCGGTGGAGGGGATGCTCGCCAACCTCGTCGCCGGGGTGGCCGACGTGCGGCGGCTCGGCCTGCCCGTCGAGCGCGTGGTGCTGATCGGCGGGGCCGCCGCCTCGGCCGCGGTGCGAGCCGTCGCGCCCGGCCTCTTCGGCGTGCCGGTCGCGATCCCGGAGCCCGGTGAGTACGTCGGGCTGGGCGCCGCCCGCCAGGCCGCGTGGGTGCTGGGCGGGGACGACCACCCGCCCGAGTGGGAGGTCAGGTACGAGGCCACCCTCGACCCACCCGTCACCGGCGAGGGCACCGCCGTCCTCGACCGCTACGCCACCCTGCTGGCCAGCCTCCACCCCTCCTGACCCGACCCACGAGCCGAGTCCTTGATGGGTTGACCACGCCCGGGTGGGGTCAACCCGTCAAAGACTCGCGGATGCCGCAGGCTCGAGGCGAGGCTCGGAGATGGCGGACGAGCGGAGGGCGAGGCGTTCGGCGACCAGCAGCACCACCAGGGCGCCGAGGCTGAGCGCGGCGCCGTCCCAGATGGTCGAGGCATAGCCGAGCCCTGCGGTGATGGTGAGCCCGCCGAGCCACGCACCTGCGGCGTTGCCGACGTTGAACGCCGCGATGTTGGCGCCGCTGGCCAGCGTCGGTGCCGAGCCGGCATACGTCATGATCCGCATCTGCAGCCCCGGCACGGTGGCGAACCCGAAGCCACCCATGAGCACCAGCCCCACCACGGCCAGGACCGGCGAGGAGGCGGTGAGCGCGAAGCCCCCCATCACGACAGTGAGCGTCGCGAGCACCACGGTGAGCGTGCCGGGGACCGAGCGGTCGGCCGCGCGTCCACCCACCCAGTTGCCGACGAAGAGGCCGACCCCGAAGAGCACCAGCAGCCACGGGACGGTGGAGGACGCGAAGCCGGACACCTCGGTGAGGGTGTAGGCGATGTAGGTGAAGGCGCCGAACATCCCGCCGAAGCCGAGCACGGTCACGAGCAGGGACAGCCACACCTGGCCCGACCGGAACGCCCCCAGCTCTCCGCGCAGCCCCGCGTCAGTGGCCGACACCGGCTGCGACGGCACGAGGGTGGCCATGCCGACGAGGGCGAGCACGCCGATCACGCTGATCGCCCAGAAGGTCGCGCGCCACCCGAGCTGTTGGCCGAGCAGGGTGCCGAAGGGCACGCCCAGCACGTTGGCCGTGGTCAGCCCGGCGAACATCATCGCGATCGCGCCGGCCTTCTTCTCCGGTGCGACCAGGCTGGCGGCGACGACCGAGCCGATGCCGAAGAACGCGCCGTGGGTCAGCGCCGCCAGGATCCGCCCGAGGAGCATCACCTCGTAGGTGGGGGCGTTCGCCGAGACGAGGTTGCCCGCGATGAAGAGCACCATCAGGGCGGTGAGCACGTGCTTGCGGTTGAACCGGGTGACCGCCGCGGTGAGGCCGATTGCCCCGAGGGCCACGCTCAGCGCATAGCCCGAGATCAGCCAGCCGGCCGCGGCCTCGTCGACGCCGTAGTCCGCCGCCACGTCGGGCAGCAGCCCCGCGATGACGAACTCGGTGAGCCCGATGCCGAAGCCCCCGATGGCGAGGGCGAGGAGTCCGAGGGGCATGTCGTGCCTTTCCGTGCGGTCGGAGTGTCGGGTCTCGTGGTCTCCGGGTTTCCCGAGCCGGTATGCCGCGTGTGCAACAACCAGCGTATGTTGCAAGATAGTTGCACGCGCGGGTTGTTGCAAATGCGGGTTATGATGCAGACATGGGAATCGCAGACGATGCCGTCGAGGTGCGCGCCCAGGGCTGGCGGACCCTCGCCGCGCTGCACGGGTTGATCGAGTCGGCGCTCGAGCGTGAGCTCACCAGCGCCCACGACCTGTCGGTGGTGGAGTTCACCGTGCTCGACGCCCTCTCCCGACAGGACGGCTGGCACATGCGGATGTCGCAGCTGGCCCGCGCGGCGGCACTGTCCAACAGTGCGACGACGCGCCTGGTCAACCGGCTCGAGGACCGCAAGCTGATCCGGCGGATCCTCTGCGCCGACGACCGTCGGGGCATCTACACCGAGCTCACCCGCTCCGGGGTCAAGCTCCTCGAGGCGGCCCGGCCGACGCATGACCGCGTGCTCGAGGACACCATCCGACAAGCCGAGCAGACCCCGGAGCTGGCTCCCCTCGTCGACGCGCTGCACCGGCTCCCGGCCGCCGTCGCGGTCTGACGCCGGCGCCGCCCCCGGCTGCGCGCACCCGTCGCGCGCTCGCGGCCGCCCGGGCAGGATGGCAGGCATGAGCTATCCACCGCCCCTCTACGACGGCACCACGGGTGAGGTCAGCGCGACCATCCGCCTGAGCGACGCGGAGCCGGATGTCCTCTACCCCAACGGAAACCGGGTGCACTACCTGTCGACCGGCGAGTCCACCGGACGGTTGTTCGGCCTCTACCGGTGGGAGTTCGCGGGGCCGCGGTCAGGCCCCGACTCGCACTTCCACAGGACCCTCGCCGAGTCCTTCTACGTGCTGTCCGGTGAGGTGAGCATCTTCGACGGCAAGGGCTGGAACACCACTCGTCCGGGTGACTACGTGCACGTGCCGCCGGGTGGGCTGCACGGGTTCCACAACGAGTCGGGCCCGGCGTCGATGCTGCTGCACTTCGCGCCCGGCGCCCCTCGCGAGGCCTACTTCGAGGGCCTCGCCCGGGTCGCCGCCGGCGAGACCATGACCGACCAGGAACGCGACGAGTTCATGCGCCACCACGACAACTACTGGAACGACTGACCGGCCGCGGCGAGCTGGAGTCGCACGGCGAGCCGCACGGTGGCGTCGTCGAGGTCGAGCCCAGCGAGGTCGGCGATGCGGGCCATCCGGTAGCGCATCGTGTTGGGGTGCACGTGGATCGAGCGCGCGGCGCTGGTGGGCGCACCGGGATGGTCCAGCCAGGCGGCCAGCGTGCGCAGGTAGTCACTGTGCTGCTCGGCGTCGTGTTCCCGCAGCACCGCGAGTGGGCCGAGGGGGGCTCCGACCAGCGTGCCCGCGGCCCGGGCGATGGTGACCTCGGCCCACACCTCCTCGTGCGCCGCCACGGCCACGGCCGGATCCACGACCCGGTCGGTCTCCTGCGCCTCACCGCGCGAGCGCTCCAGCTCCCCCGGTGCGTATGCCGGGCGGCCGGCCCGCGCGGTCAGCGCCAGCGACTCGGCACGGGCCTGCGCGACCACGCCGACCAGCCAGGCCCACGTCCCGGGTGACGTCTCGTCGCTGTCCCGCACCACGGCATACCCACGGCCGTCGAGGTCGGCGAGCAGCGGCTGGTTCCAGGCGTGCCGCCGGCAGACCGACTCCCAGAGGTCGAGCAGGCGCACCGGGTCACCCTCGCCGCCCAGGGCGACGACGCGCCACGGACCGGCCGGCAGCCAGTCGGCGGCGCCGCTGGTGTTGCCGGCCAGGACGCCGCGCAGGCGGTCGGCGGCGACCCGGCGGGACAGGTCGGCCTGGGCCCGCAGCCGGAGCAGGTGCAACGCCACCACCGAGGAGGTCTGGACCAGCTCGGTCACGAGGGCGGCCGGGGGGCGTTCCTCGACCACGGCCCAGATCGAGCCGAGCCACTCACCCCCCGCGCGCACGGGGATGACCAGGCGGGGCTTGGTGCCACCCGAGGCCGGGACGAAGACGGGCTCGGCGGACCGGGCGAGCCGGCGGAAGACGCCCTGTGCCCGCAAGGTCGCGAGCACCTCGTCGGGCACGCGGCGGCCGACGATGGTCGAGACGCGGGCCGGGTCGGTGAGGTCCTGCTTGGAGGAGTAGGCCAGCACCCGCGACTGGGCGTCCTCGATGGTGACGGGGGCGTCGACCAGGGCTGCGGCCGCGTCGGCGAGCGCGAACAGGTCGTCCTGCACGGGGGCGTCGGCACGGCGCCCGGGGCCCACGGCGGCGCGGTCGATGACCCCGCGGAGCAGCCAGACCAGGTGGGCCCACGACGCCTGCTCCGCGAGCTCGACGAGGGCGATCCCGCTGCGCCGGGCCCGGTCCCGGACGGTGCGTCGCCGGGCGATGCCACGCCGCAGCACGACGCCACCCGCACCCGCCTCGGCGGCCCGCCGCACGAGGTCGGCCGCCGACTCGGCCGACTCGACGCCGACGCCGAGGACGAGGTCGCCCGGCTGGCCCACGATCCCCTGGCCGGGCTCGGCGATGGTCAGGTCGTCGACCTCCGCACCCGGATGCGGCACCCCGAGGGTCAGCAGGCCCCCGAGGGTGGCCACGAGGTCGGTGACGGCGAGCACCTGCTCAGGGTGCTCCTGTTTGTGCTCCCGGCACAAGTCACGTCGTGGGATTCATGCGCCCGGCCCAAGGCGGCATACCGGCTGCGCTGTCACTCTCGATCTATGGCTCCCATCACTGCAGCAGGTCTCCCCGTCCCCCAGCGCGTCGCCGTCGTCGGCGCCGGCATGGTCGGTCTGTCGACCGCCTGGTTCCTCCAGGAGCACGGTGTGGAGGTGACCGTCCTCGACCGCGAGGGTGTCGCCGCAGGTTCGTCGTGGGGCAACGCCGGGTGGCTGACCCCCGGCATCGCGACGCCGCTGCCGGAGCCGGCCGTCCTGAAGTACGGGCTGCGCGCCGTGCTGTCGCCGAGCTCGCCGGTCTACGTGCCGCCGAGTGCCGACCCCAAGTTCCTCAAGTTCGTCACCGGGTTCACCAGGAACTCGACGATGAAGCAGTGGAAGAAGGCGATGGGCTCGCTCGTGCCGGTCAACGACCTGTCGCTCGAGAGCTTCGACCTCCTGCGTGACGGTGGCGTGCAGGCCGAGACCCGTGAGGCCAAGTCGTTCCTCGCGTCCTACCGCACCGAGGCCGAGCGGGTGACCCTGCTCGAGGAGATCGAGCACATCCACGCCGCCGGCCAGGACATCGAGTTCGACGCCCTCACCGGTGACCAGGCCCGCGCCATCGAGCCGAGCCTGTCCGACGAGATCGGCGCCGCGATCCTGCTCAAGGGCCAGCGCTTCATCGACCCGGGCACCTACGTGCACGCCCTCGCCGACTCGGTGCGGGCGCGCGGCGGCAAGATCATGGACGCCGCCACCGTCGCCGACATCCGCGACACCGGCACCGGCGTGGTCGTCACCACCGCGGAGGGCTCGGTCGAGGAGTTCGACGCCGCCGTCCTCGCGACCGGCGCCTGGCTCGGCAAGCTCGCGCGGCAGTTCGGCGTGAAGAACGTCGTGCAGGCCGGCCGCGGCTACTCCTTCTCGGTCGCCATCGACCACGTGCCCAACGGCCCGGTCTACTTCCCCGCCCAACGGGTTGCCTGCACGCCGATCGGTGACCGCCTCCGCGTCGCCGGGATGATGGAGTTCCGCAAGCCCGAGGCCGCGCTCGACCAGCGCCGCATCCAGGCCATCGCCGAGGCCGCCCGCCCGCTCCTGCGCGGCGCCGACCTCGACAACCGCCAGGACGAGTGGGTCGGCTCGCGCCCCTGCACCGTCGACGGCCTGCCGCTGATCGGTGCCACGAAGTCGCCGCGCGTCTTCGCCGCCGGTGGCCACGGCATGTGGGGCATCACCCTCGGCCCGGTCACCGGTCGCCTCCTCGCCGAGACGATGGTCACCGGCAAGCAGGTCGAGCAGCTCAAGCCGTTCGACCCGATGCGCTGACGACCCTGCAAGGGACCTCCGCGAGGAACCTTTGCTAGCAAGGACTGCTGGATGGCGGACAGGTTGGAACCTGTCCSCCATCCACTTTTGTTTGCTAGCAAAGGTTCCTGTGAGGGGGCAGGGGGTTGACTGGATACCATAGGGGGGTATGGTGTCTTTATGGCTGACACCGAGACGCACCACGGGTACCACGACCAGAAGGACAGCCACCTCAAGCGGCTGCGCCGGGTCGAGGGGCAGGTCCGCGGCCTCCAGCGGATGGTCGAGGAGGACAAGTACTGCATCGACATCCTCACCCAGGTGTCGGCCGCCACCAAGGCGCTGCAGTCGTTCTCGCTGGAGCTGCTGGAGGAGCACCTGGAGCACTGCGTGGTCGACGCCGCGCGCCGCGGCGGTCCCGAGGCCCAGGACAAGGTCCGCGAGGCCTCCGACGCGATCGCCCGGCTCGTCCGGTCCTGACCCGACCACCCTGACACCCAAGGAGCACCCCCATGAGCACCCAGAACTTCGACGTCGTCGGACTCACCTGCGGCCACTGCGCGAGCGCCGTCACCGAGGAGCTCAGCGCCCTCGACGGCGTGTCCGGCGTGACCGTCGACCTCGTCGCGGGCGGCACCTCGGCCGTCAGCGTCGAGACCTCACGCGAGCTCACCCCTGCTGAGGTCGCCGCGGCCCTCGACGAGGCGGGCGACTACAGCCTGGCGACGTGAACGCCGTCACCCGCGTCGCCGCCTTCGGCGCCGGGGTCGCCGTGGCGTTCGGAGCCGCCTTCGGCATCGGTCGCGTCGCCGACCTCGGTGTGCCGGGTGCCGACCGAGCCGCCGACCGCACCTCCGCGACCGGGGCACCGAACGCAGCCGGCCACGGCCACGGCGGGGCGGTCGCGACCAGCCCGGCTGCCGACCACGGTGCCGCCGCGAGCGGGGACGCCGCGGCCGAGGCGGTCCCGGGCGGCCTGCAGGTCGCGCAGGACGGCTACCGGCTGGTCCTCGACCACCCCGTCGCCGAACCCGTCGACGACGGCGCGCTGAGCTTCCGCATCCTCGGTCCGGACAACCAGCCCCTGCGCAGCTACACGACGACGCACGACAAGGACCTGCACCTCATCCTGGCGCGGCGCGACCTGAGCGGCTTCGCCCACCTGCACCCGCGGCTCGACCACAACGGCACCTGGTCCGTGCCGACCAGCCTGGCGCCGGGCAGCTGGCGCGTCTTCGCCGACTTCGACCCCGCCGGTGCGGTCGCGCCGCTCACGCTGGGCGCCGACCTGCTGGTGTCCGGCACCCTGACGCCCACTCCCCTGCCGGTGCCGGCGACCACGGCAGTCGTGGACGGCTACACCGTCACGCTCGACGGCACGCTGACCCCGGGCCACGACTCCCGGCTCACGCTGTCGGTGAGCCGGGACGGCACCCCGGTGACCGACCTGCAGCCCTACCTCGCGGCATACGGGCACCTCGTGGCCCTGCGCCAGGGCGACCTGGCGTACCTGCACGTCCACCCGGACGGCGCCCCCGGCGACGGCCGCACGGAGCCGGGGCCGGCGATCGTGTTCCACACCACCGCCCCGAGCGACGGCACCTACCGGCTGTACCTCGACTTCAAGCACGACGGCGTCGTGCGGACCGCCGAGTTCACCGTCACTGCTGGGCAGGAGGCGCCGGCTCATGGCCATTGACACCACCGCCGCGCCCGGGCCCGTCGAGGCGGACTCGGTCGAGCTCGTCATCGGGGGCATGACCTGCGCCTCCTGCGCGACGCGGATCGAGAAGAAGCTCAACAAGATCGAGGGCGTCACGGCCACCGTCAACTACGCCACCGAGAAGGCGAAGGTCAGCTTCCCGGCCACGGTCTCGACCGACGACCTCCTCGCGACGGTCGAGCGCACCGGCTACACGGCGTCCCTCCCGGTCGTCGCCCGCGCCGACGCGGCCGCCGGCCCCGGGGCCGAGACCGACCCCACCGCCCTGCTCCGTCAGCGGCTGCTCGTCTCGGTGGCCCTCGCCGTGCCCGTCGTCGTGCTGGCGATGGTGCCGGCGTGGCAGTTCGACTACTGGCAGTGGGCCTCCCTCGTCCTGGCCGCGCCAGTGGTCGTGTGGGGTGGCTGGCCGTTCCACCGGGCCGCGTGGACCAACCTGCGGCACGGGCAGACGACGATGGACACCCTCGTGTCGGTCGGCACGCTGGCGGCGTTCGGCTGGTCGCTCTACGCGCTGTTCCTCGGCACGGCAGGCGTCCCGGGGATGACCCACCCGTTCCGGTTCACGCTCGAACGCGCCGACGGCGCCGGCAACATCTACCTCGAGGCAGCGGCCGGCGTCACCGCCTTCCTCCTGGCCGGGCGCTATGCCGAGGCCCGCGCCAAGCGGAGCTCCAGCGCGGCGTTGCGGGCGCTGCTCGAGCTCGGGGCCAAGGACGTCGCGGTGCTGCGCGGCGAGGGAGACGACGCCCGCGAGGAGCGGATCCCGGTCGAGCAGCTCGTCGTCGGCCTGCGGTTCGTCGTGCGCCCGGGCGAGAAGATCGCCACCGACGGGACCGTCGAGCACGGGACCTCGGCCGTCGACGCCTCGATGGTGACGGGTGAGTCCGTGCCGGTCGAGGTCGGTCCCGGCGACTCTGTCGTCGGCGCCACCGTGAACGCCGGGGGCCGCCTGGTCGTCCGGGCCACGCGGGTCGGCGCCGACACCCAGCTCGCCCAGATGGCGACGCTGGTCGAGGACGCGCAGAACGGCAAGGCGCAGGTGCAGCGGCTCGCCGACCGCGTCTCGGGCGTCTTCGTGCCCGTCGTGATCCTCCTGGCGGCGGCCACCCTGGGCTTCTGGGTGGGCACCGGCGCCGGCTGGACCGCTGCCTTCACCGCCGCCGTCGCCGTGCTGATCATCGCCTGCCCATGCGCCCTCGGGCTGGCGACGCCGACCGCCCTCATGGTCGGCACCGGCCGCGGCGCCCAGCTCGGCCTGCTGATCCGCGGGCCCGAGGTGCTCGAGTCCACCCGCCAGGTCGACACCGTGCTGCTCGACAAGACCGGCACCGTGACGACCGGTCGGATGTCACTCACCGACGTGGTGCCCGCCGACGGCGAGGACGCGGCCGAGGTGCTCCGCCTGGCCGGTGCAATCGAAGACGCCTCCGAACACCCCGTCGCGCGCGCCGTCGCCGAAGCCGCCCTCGCGGCCGGCGCACTGCCCGGGGTCGAGGGGTTCGCCAACAGCGAGGGGCTCGGCGTCTCGGGGAGCGTGTCGGGGCACGCGGTCCTCGTGGGCCGGCCACGGATGCTCACCGAGCGCGCGGTGGCCGTCCCCGACGACCTCAGGTATGCCGTGGAGTCGGCCCACCAACGCGGCGCGACCGCCGTCGTGGTCGCGTGGGACGGGCTGGCCCGGGGCGTGCTCGTCGTGTCCGACATGGTGAAGGAGAGCTCGGCGGCCGCCGTGGCGCAGCTTCGTGCGCTGGGGCTGCACCCGATCCTCCTGACCGGGGACAACGAGGCCGCCGCGCGGTCGGTGGCTGACCAGGTCGGCATCGACGAGGTGGTCGCCGACGTGCTGCCGCAGGAGAAGGTCGAGGTCGTCCGGCGCCTCCAGCAGCAGGGCCGCACGGTCGCGATGGTCGGCGACGGCGTCAACGACGCGGCCGCGCTGGCGCAGGCCGACCTCGGGCTGGCGATGGGCACCGGGAGCGACGTGGCGATCCAGGCCAGCGACCTCACCCTGGTCCGAGGCGACCTGCGCTCGGCCCCCGACGCGATCCGGCTGGCCCGTCGCACCCTGGGCATCATCCGCGGCAACCTGTTCTGGGCCTTCGCCTACAACGTCGCCGCGATCCCCCTGGCCGCGCTCGGCCTGCTCAGCCCGATGATCGCCGGTGCCGCCATGGCTCTCTCGTCGGTCTTCGTCGTGACCAACAGCCTCCGCCTGCGCGGGTTCACGTCCACCAGCCCGTGAGCCGGTGCGAGGATCGGGATGTGAGTGCCGACCTGCGAGCCCTGCTGCAGTCCTCGCTGCTGCCCGCGATGCGGGTGGGCGACAAGGACACCGTGTCCGTGGTGCGGGCCGCCCTCGCTGCGATCGCGAACGCCGAGGCCGTGCCGGTCGACGACGCCGCGCCGCTCACCGATGGCCCGATCGCCGGTGCGGCCGTCGGGCTGGGCGCCACGGAAGCCCCACGGCGAGAGCTGAGCCAGGACGAGGTCCGCCAGATCGTCGAGCGCGAACGGCAGGACCGGATCCACGCCGCGGAGGAGTCGGAGGCCGGCGGGCTCGGGGAGTATGCCGCGCGGCTGCGGACCCAGGCCGCCGTCCTCGCGTTCCTCCTCGAGCGAACCGCCTGACTGGTCCCACCCGGGGGTCTTTGATGGCTTGACCACGCCCTGGTGGGGTCAAGCCATCAAAGACCCGAGCGTGCGGGGGTCCGTCAGGCCGCGAGGGCAAGGCTGCGGCGGCGGAGTGACCAGGCCAGCATCGACAGCCCGCCGACCGGGATCTCCATGCCGAAGATGAACGCGCGGTAGAGCAGGACGCCCGCGGCAGCGGTGGCCGGCTCGCCGTGGAACGCCACGAGCACCCCGGTCATCCCGAGCTCGACGATGCCGGTGGCCCCGGGGGTGATCGCCGCCATGGTCAGGATCCGCTCCACCGCGAAGGCCGCACCCACGATGGCGGGGTGCACGTCGGCGCCCACCACCCGCAGGCAGGCCCAGAGCAGCACGGCCTGCAGCGCGGCATACGCGAGCTTGCCGCCGACCATCCGCCCCCAGCCTGCGGCGACGAGCCCGGCGCTCTCGCGGCGGAACGACGCGGCGCGCTCGGCGTACCCCTCGTCGGCCTTGGGCAGGAAGTGGACGCGGGCCACGACGCGGTCGGCGACCCGGCCGAGCCACCGCACCGCGCGGTCGTCGCGGGCCACCAGCCAGACGGCGGCGATGCTTGCGGTGAGCAGGCCGAGCCCGACGTAGGCGGCGGTACTGACGCTGCTCGACACCTCGACCCCCGCGACGCCCAGCCAGACGAGCGCGAGCCCCGGCAGGACGAACTTGAGGAGGGTGTCGACGAGGTTGGTCAGGACGGCCCACCGCGCGAAGGCCGGGGACTCGAAGCCCCACGACCGCGCCATCCGCCAGTTCGCGACCGTGCCGGCGGCGCCACCGAGGGGCAGCAGGTTGGAGACGAACGAGCCGGTGAGGTTGAGCATCAGCGCCCTGCGGTGCGACAGCCCAGGGAGGGCTGCGGTGAGCGCGGGGGTCTGCACCCAGAGCCCGGCCAGCCAGAGGACGGTGAGGACCGCGAGCTGGCCGACGGTCAGGCCCTTGAGCGCGGTCGCGATGTCGGCCCACTCGGCGCCGGCCACCTTGGGCAGGGCCAGCGCGACGATGCCGGTTGCGAGCGCGCCCGTCACGAGCAGCTTGGCGGCCCCCCGCCCGCCGCGTCCTCCCCCAGGAGCGCGGCGGGCGAGCCGACCCCGCGCGGTCACCGGCCGCAGTGGTGCGGTCAGTGCCGTGGGCGGGATCAGCTCGGTCTGGAGGGCCATGAGTCAACCGTCCCGGCTCAGGGCACCCCCGTACATGGGGGCAGATACCCAGATCGACCCTCGGTGTGACTAGTCACTCTCAGGGTCAACCCTGAGGCGACGGTGTGGCGCGGCTGTCCTCGCGGCTAGTGGATGTGGCTCTGCCAGTCGGCCGGGACGCGCCCCGCCGGACCCGGGGTGGGCTGGTCCTCGGGATGGCTCTGCGGGTCGGCCAACCGTGGGCCGCGGAAGCCCCGCTCGCGGGCGAAGTCCCAGAACCAGTCCTCCCCCGGCTCGAAGCTGGCCATCACCGGGTGGCCGGTCTCCTCGAAGTGGTGGCTCGCGTGCTGGCTCGGCGACGAGTCGCAGCACCCGATGTGTCCGCACTGCGCGCACCGACGCAGGTGGACCCACCAGCCTTGCACCGCAAGGCATTCCACGCATCCGGTCCCGCTCGGCTCGACCTCCGGGTCGATCCCCACCTGCTCCTGCGCCATCTGGCCACCTCCGTCCGGCCAAGGTACCCGCCATCGCGGTCGGTCGCGTCCCGAGCAGCCGTCGGCGGTCAGCCGTCCGACCGTGCCCGGTCGAGTGCCTCCTGCGCGGTGTGCCGGGTGGCCTCGGCGGCCTTGCGCGCCCGGACCGCGTCGGTCACCGCCTCGAGCGCCCGCTCGTCGGCCTCGCGGGCCTTGGCCAGCTGGCGCTCGACGACCGCCAGCCGTTCGCGGGTCTCCTCCGCTCGCTCCCGGGCCCGGGTGACGTCGGACTCCGCTGCGGCGAGCTGCTTCTCGGCCTGCTCGAGCGCCGCGCGGAGCTGCTCCTCGTCGGCCTCGTCGCCCGCGTCCTCCGCGTCCGCCTCGTCGCGGCTGTCGGGTCGGTCGCCGCGGGCGGACCTGGCACCACCTCCGCCTCCCGGCACCACGGAGAGGATCGCGCCCGACGTGGTGCGGACGACCGCCTCGGCGAGGTCCACCTCACCGAAACCGCTGTAGGACAACGTCCGCGCGAGCTGACCGGACGCCACGGCCGCCATCGCCTGCTCGTCGGCGAGGGCGGCGATCGCCGTCGCCCGCACGTCCTGCTGCGCCGCCGCACTGCAGGTGCGTCCCGCGTCGGCGACGAGCTGCACCGTCGTCCGCACGACCTCCTCGAGCAGCCGGTCACGCTCGGGGCGCAACGAGGTCAGGGTGTCGGTGTCGAGCCGACCCTGGGCAGCGCGCATCCGACCGCCCAGGTCGGCCAGGCCGTCCACGAGGTCCGGCGCCTCCCGGGCCAGGAGGTTGACCGCCCAGGCAGCGAGGCTGGGTTTGCGCAGGGTGCCGATCTCCTTGGCCACGGCGGGGTCGCCGTCCGCCTTCTCGACGGTGACCAGGCGCTTGCGCTCGCTCATGAACTCCTCGGGCGGCACGGCATACAGACTGCGCAGGGCCGCGGCGAGCGCGCCGGCGTCGGGGACGTCAGGCATCGTCGACCTCCAACCGGAGGAGTCGGGCGCCGTTGTGCCACAACACTTTCCGCATCCACTCGTCGCCAAGGCCGAGCCGGTGCAGGGCCTCGACCTGGTGGGCGTAGGGGTAGGGGATGTTGGGGAAGTCGGAGCCGAGGACGACCCGGTCACCGAGGGCGCCGAGCCGTTCGACGTAGGACGGCGACAGGGGGGCGAACCGGTTGCTGAAGTCGGTGCCGGCCATCGTCGTGTCGAGGTGCACGCGCGGGAACTGCTCGACGAGGTCGGCGAACGCGTCGTACTCCCCCATGCCGAGGTGGGCCACCACCAACGTCAGCCGTGGGTGGCGGTCGAGGACTGCCGCGACGGCCTTCGGCCCGGTGTAGGCGCCCTCCTTCGG
Organism: Phycicoccus sp. Soil802; assembly: GCF_001429605.1. Classification (GTDB taxonomy): domain Bacteria; phylum Actinomycetota; class Actinomycetes; order Actinomycetales; family Dermatophilaceae; genus Pedococcus. Next base: position 221,341 of record NZ_LMSS01000002.1, on the reverse strand, counting down.
CGCCGACCCCGCGTGCAGGACGACCGGCACACCGGCCCGCTCCAGCGCGTCCCAGGCCGGGTCGAGCAGCGGGTCGTCCGGGCTGTAGCCACCGACCTGCACATGCATCTTGAACAGCCGCGCCCCCGACTCCAGCGAGCGCTGCACCTGCTCGCCCACGCCGGGCTCGGGGAAGAGCGTGGCGCAGTGCACCGCGCCGTCGACTCGGGTCGCGAAGTCGGCGCACCAGTCGTTGAGCCACTGCGCCATGCCGGCCTTGTGGGGGTAGGCGAGGGCGGGGATGGCACGGACCCCGAGCGCGCGCAGCGTCGCGATCCGGGTGGGCTCGTCGTCGCGGTAGTGGATCGGCCACGGCTGACCGTAGTGCTCCTGCGCCTGGTCGAAGTAGGCCCACACCTTCGCGAGCACCGGCTCGGGCAGGAAGTGCACGTGGATGTCGGCGAGTCCGGGCAGCCCCAGCGCGCGCCAGTATGCCGGGACGTCGGCGTCGGAGCGCGGTGCCGTGAGCAGCGACGGAGGTGACGGGGCCACGGTGGCGACGCTACGGCATACCCGGGCTCTGGCTCCGATCTCTGCCGGGACGCGGACGGACCGCCGAACGTGTCCAGCCAGGGGCCGTCACCCTCTGACCCCACATACGTCTCACTGCCCGGAGGATCCGCAAGTGCCCCCTCAGCGAGGAGTGTCGTCATGAGTGCGCATCCGAGGCGAAGCTGACCGCGCGATGAGTTCCGGGGCCGGTGGCGGTCTATCCCACACCAGTCATACCCGACCCACCCCCGACCCTGAGGAGCACGCCATGCCACGCCAGTACGTCTGTCTCTGGTTCGACCGCCAGGCGGAGGACGCCGCGACCTTCTACACCTCGGTGTTCCCAAACTCCTCCATCGGCACCGTCGCCCGCTACCCCGACGACAGCGGGGAGCGGGCTGGGGAGGTGCTGACCGTCGCGTTCGAGCTCGACGGGGTCCCCTACGTCGGGCTCAACGGCGGGCCCCAGTTCACCTTCGACGAGGCCATCTCGATCACCGTCGACTGCGCGGACCAGGCGGAGATCGACCACTACTGGGACGCGCTGACGGCAGACGGCGGCGAGGAGGGACCGTGCGGCTGGCTCAAGGACAAGTTCGGGTTGTCGTGGCAGATCGTGCCGCAGGACTGGGACGCGATCTTCTCCACCGACCCCGACCGCGCGGCCCGCGTCTTCGCCGCGATGATGACGATGAAGAAGCTCGACATCGCCGCGCTCGAGGCGGCCGGCGACGCCTGACCCCCTCCCACCTGCAGCGATACATCACGCGGAGAAATCCACGTGTCGACTGTCGGTCAGCGGGTCTAGGCTTTTTCGTGCGTCACGCAACGGAGCGGGGGGCGCGACCACACGCTTGAACCATCTGCCTGTCAGCTCAGGCCAGTTCCGAGAGGACTCCCAGTGTCAGCACCTGCCACGACACCCGTGGAATACCCCGAGAAGATCGACGCTGCCGTCCTCAAGGTGGCCGGCGTCGTGGTCCTCGGAGCGATCATGTCGATCCTCGACATCACCGTCGTCAACGTCGCGCTGCGCACGTTCCAGACGGCCTTCGGTGGCGAGCCACTCGCCTACTCCAGCGTCGCGTGGACGGTGACCGGCTACACGCTCGCGCTCGCGACCGTGATCCCGCTGTCCGGCTGGGCGGCCGACCGGTTCGGCACCAAGCGCCTCTACATGCTGGCGATCCTGTTGTTCACCCTCGGCTCGGTCCTGTGCGCCGCGGCCACGTCCATCGGCATGCTGATCGGCTTCCGCGTCCTGCAGGGCCTGGGCGGCGGCATGCTCATGCCGCTCGGCATGACGATCATGACCCGTGCCGCCGGCCCCGCCCGGATGGGCCGCCTGATGGCCATCCTCGGCGTGCCGATGCTGCTCGGCCCGATCTTCGGCCCGATCCTCGGCGGCTGGCTGATCGACCACTTCAGCTGGCACTACATCTTCTTGATCAACGCGCCGATCGGGCTCATCGCGCTGATCTACGCCCAGTTCGCGCTGGCCAAGGACAACCCGCAGCCGTCCGAGTCGTTCGACTTCGTCGGCATGCTGATGATGAGCCCGGGCCTGGCGTTGTTCCTCTACGGCGTCTCGTCGATCCCCGGCGAGGGCGGCATCGGCCACGCCAAGGTGCTTATCCCGGGCTTCGTCGGCCTGGCCCTGATGGTGACGTTCGTGCTCTACAGCTTCCGGCCCAAGCACCCCCTCCTCGACCTGCGCCTGTTCAAGAACCGCAACCTCACCGTCTCGGTCATCACCATGTTCATCTTCGCGGCGTCGTTCTTCGGTGGCCTGCTGCTCGTGCCGCAGTTCCTCCAGCAGGTCCAGGGTGAGACGCCGCTCAACGCGGGCTGGCTGGTCGCGCCCCAAGGCGTCGGCGCCATGCTCACCATGCCGATCGCGGGCACGTTGGTCGACAAGTTCCCGGTCGGGCGGATCGTGCCGTTCGGACTCGTCCTCATCATCGGCGGCATGTTCGCGCTGACCCAGATCGAGGCGGACTCCTCGCACTGGGGCTTCCTCATCCCGGTGCTGTTCGTGATGGGGCTCGGCATGGGCGGCACGATGATGCCGATCTTCACCACCGCCCTGAAGACGCTGACCCACCACGAAGTCGCCCGCGGGTCGACGCTGCTCAACATCACCCAGCAGATCGCGAGCTCGGTGGGGGTGGCGCTGTTCTCGGTCGTCCTCACGAACGCCCTCAAGGACAACCCACCGACCAGCCCGGCGCAGGCGCCGGTCGCGGCCGCGAGTGCGTTCGCGCACACCTACTGGTGGGCCGCCATCCTGGTGAGCCTCACCCTCATCCCCGCGTACTTCCTGCCCCGCAAGCGGGAGGCCTCGCACCTGCTCGACGAGCAAGGGGTGCCTCCGGTGGTGGTCCACTGACGGTGGACCTCCTGCGCCGGGTCCGCGAGGACCTCGGCATCCCGCTCATCGGCGTCCGACCCATCGGGTCGGGCGCCGATGCGCGTGGTGCGCTGGTCACCGGTGCGGCCGCCCGCAGGACCGCTCGGTCTCACCCTGTCGGAAGCCGCTGCAGGGCACTAGGTTCGGCGTGTGGCACTCGACGAGGAGCCGGGCACGCCAGAGGCTTGGTGGCGCACCGCCGTGATGTATCAGGTGTACCCGCGCAGCTTCGCCGACGGGAACGGTGACGGAGAGGGCGACCTCCCGGGCCTGCGGGCCAAGCTCCCCTACCTCGCCGACCTCGGCGTGGACGGATTGTGGATCTCCCCGTGGTTCCCCTCGCCGATGGCGGACGGGGGCTACGACGTCAGCGACTTCCGCGGCATACACCCGATGTTCGGCACCCTCGACGACGCCGACGCGGTGCTGCGCGAGGCGCGGGATCTGGGCCTGCGGGTCATCATCGACCTGGTCCCCAACCACACGTCCGACCAGCACCCCTGGTTCCTCGAGGCGCTGGCCGCCGCACCGGGATCCGCCGAGCGGGCCCGCTACTTCTTCCGCGACGGGCGCGGCGACTCCGGCGAGGAGCCCCCGAACAACTGGATCAGCGCGTTCGGCGGGCCGGCCTGGTCACGGATCACCGAGCCCGACGGCTCACCGGGCCAGTGGTACCTGCACCTCTTCGCGCCCGAGCAGCCCGACCTCGACTGGAGCAACGAGGCGGTGCTGGACGACTTCGACGACGTGCTGCGGTTCTGGTTCGACCGCGGGGTCGACGGGCTGCGGATCGACGCGGCGCCGGCGATGTCGAAGAAGGCCGGACTGCCCGACGCCGACTACGGCGGGGTGCTGCAGTTCCGGACCGTGGACTGGGACGACAACCCGCACTGGGACGTCGACACCGTGCACGACATCTTCCGGCGCTGGCGGGCGATCGCCGACACCTATGACGGCGACCGGGCCTTCGTCGCCGAGGCCGTGGTCAGCACGCCCGAACGGCTGGCCGCCTACCTGCGCCCCGACGAGATGCACACCGCCTTCAACTTCCCCTACCTCAAGGGACCCTGGGAGGCCGGGCCGCTGCGCGACGTCATCGACGCGACGCTGTCGTCGTTCGCACCGATCGGGGTGCCGTCGACCTGGGTGCTGACCAGCCACGACGAGACCCGTCCGGTGACCCGCTACGGCCGCACGACGACGAGCTCGTACTTCATCTCCGACGGCGCCGGCGAGGTCTCCGACCTGGCCCTGGGCACCCGTCGCGCCCGGGCCGCGGCGATGCTCATGCTCGCGCTGCCCGGAGGCGCCTATGTCTACCAGGGCGAGGAGCTCGGTCTCCCGAACGTCGACGACCTGCCGGACGAGGTGCTCCAGGACCCGATGTTCCTGCGCAGCGGCGGCGAGATGCGGGGCCGGGACGGCTGCCGGGTGCCGCTGCCGTGGAGCGGGCAGGAACCGCCGTTCGGGTTCTCGCCCGAGGGCGTGACGCCGTGGCTGCCGCAGCCCGAGTCGTGGCGCGACCTCACGGTCGAGGCCCAGGAGGGCGACGCCACGTCGATGCTGACCCTCTACCGCGACGTGCTGCGACTGCGCCGCGAGACCCCCGGCCTGTATGCCGCCGGGCTGGCCTGGCGCGAGTCGGCGCCGGACGTCCTCGACTTCGACCGCGACGACGCCTTGCGCTGCGTCGTCAACCTGTCCACGGAGCCCGTGGACGTGCCGGCCGACCGCGTGCTGCTGTCCAGCATCCCGCTCGAGGACGGTCAGCTGCCGCCCGATGCGACCGCCTGGCTCCGCCCCTGACCCTCAGCCGTCGGACTCGGGGCGGGCGCCGGCGATGTTGACCATCCAGCCGATCCCGAACTGGTCGGCGCACATGCCGAACTCGTCGCCCCACATCTGCTGCTCGAGCGGCACCTGGACCTGGCCGCCGTCGGAGAGCTTGTCCCAGTAGCCGTGCAGCTCGTCGGGGTCGTCGCCGGAGAGGCTGACGGCGATGTTGCTGCCGGGGTTGTGGTCCATGCCCGGCGGGGTGTCGGCGGCCATGATCGTGTAGCCGCTCGGCGTCTCCAGCTGGCCGTGCATGATGCCGTCGGCACCGGGCTGGCTGGGGTCGCCGTACTCGCCGAAGGTGCTGACGGTGAGGTCGCCACCGAAGACGCCCTGGTAGAACTCGAGCGCCGCGCGGGCGTTGTCCTTGAACTGGATGTAGGGGTTGAGGCGAGAGGCCATCGCGTGCTCCTGGGTCCGTCGTGGAGTGGATGACTCGCACGATAGACCCGGCCGGTGACGGCGTCAGGGGGTCAGGGCAGCCACCAGACGGCCCGCGGGCGCCGGCCGTCACACCTCACCCCAATGGCCGAGGACAGCCTCGAGCGTGCGTGGACAATGAGAAACATGGCCATGGGGAGCCCACCACCCGCCAGCTGTCCCACCGGGTGGCAACCGCAGGCACTCGCACCGGTCGTCGACGGGGCGAGCCGGATGGTTGGCGTGGGCCCATGACCGGCGACGTGCTGGCGGTGCGCGACTCCATGGTGGTGCAGACCAGCTTCCTCGCGCTGCGGCGCACGGTGGCGACAGTGCAGGCCGACTGCGCGGAGGTCGCCGAGACGCTCGAGTCGCTGGAGGAGGCCCTGGCCATGGTCACCCAGGGTGGGGCCGGTGGCGGGACGCAGGCGATGAGCGGTTTCGGGCTGGTGGGGCTGCCGATCGCCGGGGCGGTGCGCGCGGTCAAAGGGCTGGCCAGCCAGTACGTCAAGCAGCAGACCGGGGTGCCCCTGAGCACCTGGGCCGCCTTCGTGACCTCGGCCTCCGGCGAGTTCCAGGCCTACCTGGCCGAGCTGGAGCGGATCAGTGACCTCGCGGAGAAGCAGCGGCAGTCGCCCGACGGAGCGGTCGATGCGACCCGGATCCGCAAGGACCTCAAGGTGCTGGCCGATGTACGCTGGCGCACGGCGGCGTGGAAGACGGTCCTCGGCCGGGTGGCCCAGCTCGGGCAGGTCGTCGACGCGATCCTGCAGGTCGACGTGCACGCGGTCGAGGTCGAGACGGGCTCCGCGACCGGAGAGGCCGCGCCGCCCGAGGCACCGGCCGGGCTGACCGGGCTGACCGGGCTGGGTGGCACCCTCCAGCGTCGGATCAAGGACGTGCAGCACCGCACCACCGACCGGTCCTCCGACCTGCGCGAGTGGGTGATGCGTCCGTTCCTCGACGTGCGCGACCGGGTGCGGCAGCTGCCGGCCCAGGTGGCCCGGCTCGCGCAGGAGGTGGGGCTGCTCGAGCTGTTCCTCGAGCTGGAGACGGCCGAGCTGAGCGGGCTGGCCGGACACCTCGCCGCCGACGAGACGCGGATCGTCCGGCTGCGGGTGGCCGCCTCGGTGCTGCTCCCCGAGCTGGTCCACGACCTGGCGCAGGCCCGCTCGACGGTGGCCGATCTCGAGGCCTACCAGCGCCGGCTCGACGCCGGGCGCGACCAGGGCACCGTCGGGCCGGTGGCCCACGCACGACTCTCGACCGAGTACGCCGCGGAGCTCTCGACCGCCCGCGCGCGGCTGGCCGACCTCGAGGCCCAGCAGGAGGTGTGGCGGCGCGACGGGCCGCAGATCCTGCAGGCGTGCGAGGACTGGACCACCGGCGAGCTCGACGTGCTCGCCGCCCGCCGGGTCGCCGAGCAGGCGGACAAGGCGGCCGACCGGCGCGCATTGCTGGAGCGGGAGCGCGGCCGTCTGGAGGAGGCCCGCACCCTGCTCGCGGCGCTGTGACCCACCTCGGGTCGGTGCCGTTCCTTCCGGACATCCGGAAGGAACGCTTCCAACAGGGGGGACTCAGACGGCGCGGAGCTTGTCGAGCCTGGCCCGCAGGGCGGCCTCCCGGTGCCCGTTGCCGTGCAGCGCGAGGTAGCGCGAGCCGTAGACCGCGAGCAGCGCGTCGTCGAGGCGGCGCACCGCACCGGCGGGGTAGCGGTAGCCCATCCGCGCGTTGATGCCTTCGAGGTCGATCGACGACAGCAGCCCGCCGAGCTCGTCGAGCGAGGTGATGCCGAGCTCGAGCAGCAGCCCGGAGATCCACGCGTAGTGGTCGGTGCGCGACCAGCCGGCGTCCTGGAACTGCCCGGCGAGGAAGGTCGCGAGGTCGGAGGCGCTGATCCGCGGGTCGTCCTCGTCGATGGTGAGCCGCTGCCCACCCATGGTCGCCTGGAGCGTGTCGCGGATCTCGGAGAACTCCCGGTCGGCCAGCTCGAGCAAACCCGCCGCCAGGGTGAACCGCCGGTCGAGGTCGGGCACGTGCTCCTCGGGGATGGTCCCCTTGTAGCGCACGTCGTGCTCGAACTCGGCCCAGGCGTGCTGCAGGATCGTGCGCACCTGCACCGAGGCGCTGCGCCCCTTCAGGGTCTCGTATGCCGCGGGCACGCCCTTGACGGGGTCGACCGCCACGAGCAGGTGGCGGCTGGAGTAGCCGAACCGGCCCTGCCGGGCCGTCTCGCGGCCCATGTCGCGGTCGTCGAGGACGCTGAACTGGTCGGAGAGCAGACCGGCCACCGCGTCGACGTCGCCGTGCAGGTAGGTCACGACGCGCACGCCGAGCTGGTCGGTGATCTCGGTCAGCGGGTCGGAGTAGACCGGCTCGCCGTCGAGGGTGCGGGACGCCTTGGCCGCGAACGAGGCCACCGACTTGGTGCGACCGGTGACGCTGACGTAGTTGATGCCGGCGTCGTCGAGCAGCGAGGTGACGAGGGCGACGAACTGTTCGGTGGGCACGCGCAGGTCTGGCTGCATCGCGGCATACCGCTGCACCGCGTCGTGCACGGTGGTCGGTTCGGGTGCTGCGGGCTCGGTGCTCACGCTGCACAGGCTATGGCTTCCGGGCGGTCTGCGAGATCCGCCCCTGACCAGTGCCTGCCGCCGGTTCGAGGTAAACCCGCCGGAGATTCCGGGCGCGTTCACATCGAACCGGGGCTACTGGCCGGTGCGGCCGTCGATGCGCTCGCGGATCAGGTCGGCGTGACCGCAGTGCCGGGCGTACTCCTCGATCATGTGGACCAGCAGCTCGCGCAACGTGATCGGCCCACGGGTCGCGTGGGTGCTGAGCAGCTCGAGGGACTCTGCGCGCTCGACGAACTCCACGGCATACGCCACCTCACGGCGCCACGCCGCCCAGGCCTCGGCGACGACGGCCTCGTCAGCCACCGCCTGGTCGAAGTCGGCATCGCGGTCGTCGTCCTTGCCCCACAGCCGGGGGACGTCCTCGTTCGCCATCGTGATCCGGAACCAGGTCTGCTCGACCGCAGCGAGGTGGCGCAGGAGCCCCAGCAGCGACATCGTCGACGGCTCCACCGAGCGGCGGGCCAGCTGCTCGGCGTCGAGGCCTTCGCACTTCATCTCGAAGGTGAGCCGGAAGTGCCGGAGGTAATCGAGGAGGACGCTGCGCTCGTCGGTCGCGGAGGAGGTCGCCGTCTCGCGAGGGTCCTCCTCGGGGTCGACCCACAGGTCCGGGTACTTCTGCGCCTTGGAAGCCATGGGCTCGATCCTGTCAGGCGCGGCTGCGGGCGGCGGCCTTCGCCCGGTCGAACCCACGGCGCAGCTCGCGGCGCAGGTCCCACAGGTAGCGGTCGAAGTCGACCTCCATGGTGTGCCGCACCGAGGAGTAGAACTGCCGCTTGTTGCGCTCGTGGTCGGCCCGCATCTGCCGACGGATCTCGCTGTCCGGCGGTGGCGCGTAGCGGCCGATGAGGAGCTGGGCGACCCATTCCCCCTGCGCCTGCGCCAGCGGCATGACGGCGCCGACCGGCTGCACCAACCCGATGAAGAAGAGCCCGGGCAGGTCGGGGTGGATGGTCCGCTTCCACAGCGGCAGGTCGTTGTCCTTGGCCGAGACCAGCGCGGGGTCGAGGAACGGGAAGCTCACCTGGTAGCCGGTCGCCCAGACGATCAGGTCGGCCGGGACCCGGCTGCCGTCGGCGAAGACGACGTGGTCGCCGTCCAGCCGCTCGATCGCCGGGCGCGGGACCACCCGGCCGGTTCGGAGGGCGTCGCGGATCCCCTCGGACTGCACCGGATGGGACTGGCCGGGCTTGTGGTGGGGCTGCGGCAGGCCGAGCTTCGCGACGTTGCCGGACAGCAGCGCTCCGATCCGCAGCCGCAGCGCCGTGGCCCACCAGGGCAGCCACCCGGGCAGCGCGACCTGGTCGGCGGGACGCCCGAGGGCGAACTTGCGCAGCACCCACTGTCCCCGGCGCTGCGAGAGGTTGGCCGACCGGGCCACCGTGCCGGCCTCGACGGCGATGTCGAGCGCCGAGTTGCCCGACCCCACGACGACGACGTCCCGACCGGCCAGCTGGGCTCCCGAGCGGTAGTCGTGCGCGTGGATCTGCTCGCCGTCGAACCCGCCGGGGTAGGGCGGGTTGGGCCAGCGCGGGTCCCAGTGGTGGCCGTTCGCGACGAGGACGGCGTCGTACTCCCGCACGTGGTCACCGTCGGGGCCCGTGGTGGAGACCAGCCAGCTGTCGCCGGCGCCGCGCGCGACGTCGGTCACGGTGGTGTGGAACGTGATCCGGTCCCGGAACCCGAAGTGGTCGACGTAGGCGTTGAAGTAGGCGGCGACCTGGTCGTGGCGTGCGTAGGGCGGGTAGTCGGCGGGCATCGGGAAGTCGGAGAAGGCCATCCGCGGGCCGGACGTGTTGATCTCCAACGTCTCGTAGCAGGCGGACAGCCCGTTCGGGTTGTCGTAGACCCAGTTGCCGCCGATGACGCTGCCGCGCTCGAAGCAGTCGAAGGGGACTCGTGCGGTGTAGAGCGCCTTCGCCGCCGCGAGGCCGGAGGACCCGGCGCCGATGACGCACGCCCGGGGCAGCCGCGGGTCGGGCGGGATCGGCCCTCGCACGGGTCGAGCCCGATGGCTCTGCTTCACGAGGTAGGGCACGGCGCGATTATCTCCGAGACGCGGGCGGACGCGAGCGCGGGTTACCCTCGGTGACCATGCGGCATACCGTCTGGTTGGCAGCAGCCTGTCTCGCGCTCAGCGCGTGCGCAGGGGCGACGCAGACCCCCCGGGCCGCGAGCCCGACGTCCGCGGCCCCGCCGGCGACCAGCACCGCCGCGCCGACCACGACGACGACCACCCCGAGCCGCACGAGGACGACCACGGTGAAGCCGGTGAAGCCCAAGCCCTCGAGCACACCGTCCGCCCCCAAGCCGTCGGCCGCCAAGCCGCGCACCAGCCTCAAGGGCGACACCAACGACGCCTTCGCCTTCGCGCCGCTGAGCAACCCGGGCAACGTCACGGTCGAGGGCTCGGTCTCGAGCTACAAGGCCTGGTCGACGTCGAAGGTGCTGGTCGTCGCAGCCTTCCTCGACACGGCCTGCGACGGCGACCCGGCCAAGGCCAGCGCCCAGCAGAAGCGCTGGGTCACGGCCGCCCTCACCGCCTCCGACATGAATGCCGTCATCGCCCTGCGCGAGGACATCCCCGGCAGCCCGGGCGCCGCCATCACGAAGGTGCTGCGGTCGATCGGCGACACCCGCACCGTCGCCCCCGACGCGTCGCAGGGCGGGATGCAGTGGACCATCCGTGAGCAGGTGCGGTTCATGGCCGCGCTCAGCTCGGGACGGGTGGTGTCCAGGGCAGCGAGCGCCTACATCCTGTCGTCGATGCGACCGATCGCAGCGCACCGCTGGGGCCTGGGCACGATCGGCGCCGGAGCGTTCAAGGGCGGCTGGCTGCGCAGCGACACCGTCACCCGGCAGATGGGCATCGTCGACGGGTATGCCGTGGCGATCATCACCGACGCGGTCGGCCCCGCGGTGCGCCAGACCGACGGCGACTCGGCCCACGTGGAGCAGATGAACTACCTCGCGAAGGTGCTGGACCGCCGGCTCGCCCTCGAGTCCGGCCGCGGCTGACGGGGTCGACGTGAGCGAGCACCGGCTGTCGCGGGCCGACGCCCGGCGGATCGCGGTGCGGGCGCAGCTGCTCGACGAGCCCCGGCCCACGGACCTGCTCGACGTGGTGCGTCGGCTGGGGGCGGTGCAGGTCGACCTCACGGCGGCCGTCGCGCCCAGCGCCGACCTGGTCTGCTGGAGCCGGCTGGGTGGCGGCTACGCGCTCGGCGACCTCGACGGCCTGTTCCAGGAGCGGGTCGTCGTGGAGCTGCGGGGGTTCCTGCGCCCGGCCGAGGACATCGCGCTCTACCGAGCCGAGATGGCGCAGTGGCCGGGGCCGGAGCCGCTGCGCGACTGGCAGATGGACGTCGCCGAGTGGGTGTCGGCCAACGACGAGTGCCGCCTCGACATCCTCGACCAGCTCGAGGCGGAGGCGCCCCTCTCGGCGCGACGGCTGCCCGACTCGTGTGTCGTCCCGTGGCGCTCGACGGGGTGGACCAACAACAAGAACACCCAGCGGATGCTCGACTTCATGGAGGCCCGCGGGGAGGTCGCCGTCGCGAGCCGTGAGGGACGTGAGCGGCAGTGGGACCTGGCCGCGCGGATCTACCCCGACGACGCCTCGGTGCCTGCCGTCCCGGCCGTGGAGGCGTCGGTCGAACGGGGACGCCGCAGGCTCTCCGCGCTCGGGATCGCGCGGGCCAAGGCGGTCGAGGTCTCCGCCGAGCCGAACGACGTCGGGTCGGTGGGGGAGGCCGCGGTCGTCGAGGGGCTGCGCGGGCAGTGGCGGGTCGACCCGGCCCAGCTCGACCACCTCGGCGAGCCGTTCCGCGGTCGCACGGCGCTGCTGTCGCCCCTGGACCGGTTGGTCTTCGACCGCAAGCGGATGACCGAGCTGTTCGGCTACGACTACCAGCTGGAGATGTACAAGCCGGTCGACAAGCGTCGTTGGGGCTACTGGGCCCTGCCCATCCTGCACGGCGACCAGCTCGTCGGGAAGCTCGACGCCACCGCCGACCTCGCGGCCGGGGTGCTGCGCGTCGCCGCGGTGCACCAGGACGAGCCGTTCAGCTCCGCCGTCCGCCAGGCCGTCGACCGTGAGGTCGAGGACCTCGCCGCCTGGCTCGATCTCAGCGTCGCCCGCTGAGGGCCGGTCACCCACCCGCGCGCAGCGGGGCCCCGACGGCGTGCAGGTGACGCAACACCTCGGCATACGAGGCACGCGCGGTGGCCTCGACGTAGGGCACGTCGTGGCGTTCGCAGACGGAGTGGACGATGCGCTGCGCCTTCGGGAGGTTCGCGCGCGGCATGCTCGGGAAGAGGTGGTGCTCGATCTGGTAGTTGAGCCCGCCGAGCGCCCAGTCCACGAACGGCCCGCCACGGATGTTGCGTGAGGTCAGCACCTGCCGCAGGAACGGGTCGGCCTCGTCGGCGCGCGACAGGACCGGCATGCCCTTGTGGTTGGGCGCGAACGAGACCCCGAGGTAGAGGCCGCGCAGGCCCTGGTGCACCGCGATGAAGACGAGCCCTTGGAGCCACGACGTCGTGGTGACGACCACGACGAGGTATGCCGCGGTGTGGGCTGCGATGAGCGCGACCTCGGCCGGGCGGTGCTGCAGACCGGGGCGGGCCAGCGACCGGATGCCGGCGATGTAGAGGTTCACCGCCTCGAAGGTGAGCATGGGGAAGAAGAGCCAGGCCTGGTGGCGGGTCACCAGGGCAGCCAGGCCACGGCGTTCGCGGGCCTGGCTGATGTCGAAGATCAGCACCCCAGCACGGACGTCGGGGTCGGTCTCGAGGTCGTTCGGGTGGGCGTGGTGGGCGTTGTGCTTGTCCACCCACCAGCCGTAGCTGAGGCCGCTGAGCAGGTTCGCGTGCACGAGGCCGAGCAGCGCGGCCGTCCTGGCCCGCCGCGAGACCTGGCGGTGCGCGATGTCGTGCCCCAGGAAACCGATCTGCACCGACACGACTGCCAGGACCACCGCCCACGCCACCAGCCACCACGAGTGGTGCCAGACGACCATGGCGGCCAGGACGGCCAACAGCCCGAGGGTGTTGACGGCGAAGTGGACGAAGTAGGGGCCGAGTCGACGGTCCATCAGCCCGGCGGCGCGCACGGCGCTCACGACCTCGGGGTAGAGCGGGCGCGGCGCGAGCGGCGCAGGGTCGACGATGCGGGGAAGAGTGCTCATCCCGGACTCCTGGGGGGTGGTTTCACGCCACCGGGTCCAGGGCAGCCTTCGGCTTCGACTCTACTCGCGATCCCGGCTGGCGGCGGGGGTGACGAGTCGCCGATCCGCCGCCGCGCAGCGGTGTCTGGCACTGTTTCACCCCTGGCAGGTTTCACCCACGGCAACGGAAGGTGGTGGGCAGTGGCGGACGAGGCGTCTGAGCTGGCGGCCCGGGTGGCTGAGCAGGCGGCCGCCCTGGCGGAGCTGCTCGCCGCTGCCGGCGTGGCTGACCGGGCCCGGGTCGACGAGACCTACTCGGCCCTCGCGACCACGCTGGAGCGGCTCGGCGCCGTTCTCCGCGCTTCCGGTGACGACGGTCCGCGGCCGTCCCCGCCGGTCGACGTGATCGTGCCGGTGCTCGGCGTGGACGCGTGCCCGGCGGGCTGGGTCGGCGCCATCCTCGAGCCGGGCGCGCCCCGCCCGCGGATCGCGGTCGCGTCGACCATCGCCGACCTCGTCGAGACGGTGCGCCAGTCGCTCGACCTCGAGGCCGTGGCCATCGCGCGGGACGACGCCGACAGCCTGCCTCGTGACCAGGTGGACGAGGTGTACGCGTGGGTCCGCGGCCGGCCCACCGTCACCGTCATCGAGGCGCACCCCGAGCTCAGCTTCGCGGTCATGGCCGGGGCACCGATCGTGGCCGGCAAGAAGACCGACGAGGGCCGCGTCGCACGGCTCGCCGCGCTGGCCGCCGCAGGGCTCCCCTCACCATCGGTGCTCAACGGCAGTGGGTATGCCGCGGACGACGTCCTCGACGCCTGCGCGGCTGCGTGGACGGCGGCTCGTCGCATGAACGGTGACGCCCACCCGCTGCCCGATCCGCCGCAGACCTTCGCGGACGGCATACCCGCCGCGATCTGGGTGTGATGGCATGGAGGACATGACCTCTCGAGCCGGCGACGGCAGCAGCCTCGGCGAGTTCACGGCGCTCGGTGAGCGGGCTCGGGGCCTGGTGGCGCGCGCGGCACTGGGCCGCGGCGGTCGCGCGGTCCTGGGCATCACCGGGGCGCCTGGTGCGGGGAAGACCACACTGGTCGAGCGGCTCCTGGCCGAGCTCGCGGAGCACCCGCCGGAGGGCGCAGGTGCGGGCTGGGTGGCCCACGTGCCGATGGATGGGTTCCACCTCGCTGACGCCCAGCTCGACCGGCTCGGGCTGCGGGACCGCAAGGGAGCGCCGGAGACGTTCGACGCCGCGGGGTATGCCGCGATGCTGGAGCGGGTGCGGACCGACACCTCGCAGACCGTCTACGCGCCAGGCTTCGAGCGTGACCTCGAGCAGCCGATCGCCGCGGCCCTGGCCGTGCCCCCGTCGGCCCGGCTGGTGATCACCGAGGGCAACTACCTGCTGCTGGACGAGCCGGCGTGGCACCGGGTGCGGGAGGCGATGGACGAGGTCTGGTACTGCGACCTCGACGAGCCGACCCGACTCGAACGGTTGGTGGCGCGGCACGTGGAGTTCGGGAAGGAGCCCGACGCCGCCGCCCTCTGGGTGGACCGCGTCGACCAGGCGAACGCCACGCTGGTCGCGGCAACCCGAGCTCGCGCCGACCTCGTGGTGACGACGCCGGCCCGTCTGGCCTAGTCGACCCAGCGGAGGTCGGCCCCCTGCGCACGGTCGTCCCACCACGTCGCGCCGGGGAGCGCATGGGCGAAGGCACCGCCCGAGGTCAGGACCTCGATGCACGGTCCGTCGACCAGCACCTGCACCCCCCGGGGTGAGGCGACGATGGCGGCCCCTTCGGTGCCCGCGACCACGACCACCGCGCCGTCCACGTAGGACACCGACAGCAGGTCCTGGCCGTGCGAGGTGAGCCGGACGGGGCCGTCGGTCAGGTCGGCCGGCTCGGCAACCGCTGCGTTGGCCCCGTTGCGTCGCTCCCGCCCCCGGGAGGTCAGCTCCGGGTGCAGCCGCAGCACCAACCCGTCGTCGATGAGCTCGAGGCGGTGCACCACGCTGAGCGCGCCGGCCCGTCCGGCTGACTGGTCGAACAGCCCGCGGATCCAGAAGACCAGACAGGGCTGCCCGTCGGCGTCGGTGAAGGACGCCGGTGCGTAGTAGCCGTGTCCGTAGGTGAGCCGTTGCCAACGCTCCGGGGTGAAGGTCGGACCCTCGGCCGAACCGCGGGCTGCGGCGACGTGGTGGAGCGCGTCGTCGGCCCAGACCGAGACGACCAGCGCATCCGCGCCGCCGACCGTGACCAGCTGCGGACACTCCCACAGGGTGCCGGTCCACAGGGGGTCGCGGTCGGTCGTGGGACGCGACGCCGCCACTCCCTCATAGGTCCACTCCACCAGGTCCGGCGAGGAGAAGGAGGTCGCCGCCGCCTCGGTGCCGCCGATGGAGGTGCCCACGAGCATCCGCCACACCGGTCCGTCGCGGTAGACGAAGGGGTCTCGGAACGCGGTGACGTCGACGTGCGGCGGGGCCGTCACGACGACGTCTCCCTTCACCCAGGAGCCAGGGGACAGGTCCGGGCTGTCCGCCCAGCGCACCCGGCCCATCGGCAGGTCGTCGGCGGAGATCGCCGTGTAGAAGATCCGGTAGCCGTCGTCGCGCCGGACCATCGACCCGGACCAGACGCCGTCGTCGCCCTCGCCGGGGGCGAGCGCCACGCCGCGGTGCTCCCAGTGCACGAGGTCGTCCGACACCGCGTGACCCCAGTGGCAGTGCGGCCGCCACTCGAGCGAGTCAGGCACGTACTGGAAGAACAGGTGATAGCGCTCGCCGTCCCAGGTCGGGGCGAGGGGGTCGTTCACCCAGCCACGGTCCGCGGTGAGGTGCAGCGCGGGCCGACCGTCGTCGGCCGCCATCTCAGGCTGTCCCCACCCGGGGCCGAGCCACCGACGAGCGACCGATCGGCGGGCAGGCCACCCGCAGCGGCCCCACGGCCGGGAAGTCCTCGACCCCCATGAGGAGTCGGACGCCCTGCACCCCCAGCTCGTAGTGCGGGAGGGCGACGGTCGACAGGGGCGGCCGCAGGTGGGCTGCGATCACCTCCTGGTTGTCGAAACCGACCACCGACACGTCGTCCGGCACCGCCAGCCCGCGCTCGCGCAGCGCGTCGTAGACCCCCATCGCGACCCGGTCGTTGTGGCAGCAGACGCCCGTGACCCCGAGGTCGGCCAGGCGCTGACCCGCGACGAACCCGCCCTCCTGGTCGGGAGCGGTGTCGATGACCAGCTCGTCGTCCACGTCGATGCCCGCCACAGCCATCGCCTCGCGGTGCCCGGCGATGCGCCCGCGCCGAGCCGGGGAGGGCGTCGTCGTGTTGAGGAACGCGATCCGCCGGTGTCCCTGCGCGAGGAGCAGCTCCGTCGCGGCGCGGCCACCGCCCACCTCGTCCGGCACGACCGCCCGGACGCCGTCGCTGGCGTAGCAGTTGACCAGGACGTGGTCCACCTCGCTCAGCCCGGCCGGAAGGGTCACCTCACGGTGGTACCAGGTCGAGAAGAGGATCCCCCTGACCTGGTGGGCCAGCATCATCCCCAACGCCTCGGCCTCGGCGTCGGCGTTGTCCTCGGTGTTGGCGATGAGCAGCGTGTAGCCGAGCCGCCAGGCCTCGTCCTGGGCGCCGCGGATGATCTGTCCGGCAAAGGGCGTCGTGGCGATCGAGTCGGCGACCAGCCCGATGAAGCTCGACTGCCCCTTCACGAGGTTGGCCGCCGTCGCGTTGGGCCGGTAGCCGAGTGCCTCCACCGCCTCGCGGACCCGGCGGCGCGCGTCGTCGCCGATCCGGGCCCCCACCTTGTTGTTGATGACGTGCGACACCGTGGTGGTGGAGACGCCGGCCAGCCGACTGACGTCGCGCAGCGTCACGCGCGCCGCGCCGCCCCGAGGGGACGACGCGGCTGCCGTGCCATCGCTGGACGCCCCGGTGGCGCCTCGCCCTTCAGTCATCCCTTGGTTGCTCCGCTCTCGAGTCCGTACATCATGGCGCGGTTGAGGACGAGGAACACCAGCAACAGCGGAGTCACCGTGACGCACACGGCCGCGAAGGTCGCAGTCCAGTCGGTCTTGCCCATCGCGCCGATGTAGTTCTGCAGCCCGAGCGGCACCGTCTTGAGCTCCTCCGACAGCACGAAGGTGTTGCCGAAGACGAAGTCGTTCCAGATGAAGATGCTGTTGATCATGACGACCGTGACGATCGTGTTGACCGACATGGGGAGCGTGATCCGGGCGAAGATCGCCGTCGGACCGGCCCCGTCGATCGAGGCGGCGTCGTAGATCTCCTGCGGGATGTACTGGAAGAAGGACATGAACAGGTAGAGCGACATCGGCAGCGAGAAGCCGGCGAGCGGGATGATCATCGACAGGTGCGTGTCCAGCAGGCCGACCTTGGCGTAGTCGACGAAGAGCGGGACGAGGGCGACCTGCACCGGGACGATGATGCCCACGAGGAACAGCGCGCGGACCACCCGGCTCCCGCGGAACCCGAGGACCTGGATGGCGTAGGCGCCCATCATCCCGCACACGACGATGAGCGCCGAGGCGCCGAGCGTGACGACCAGGCTGTTGACGATGTTGCGCCCGAGGTCGCCCTGCTCGAACGCCCGGGCGAAGTTGTCGAGCGTGAACGACTGAGGCAGGCCGAAGGCGCCGTGTGACGCGAAGTCGGCGTCGTCGCGCACGGCGGTCAGGAGGATCCAGACCAGCGGGTAGACCTGCACGACCAGCAACGCGCCGAGCAGCACCCTCGAGACGACCTGGGCCGGCTTGAGGGGACGCCGTCGTCGGGCGTGGACCCTGGACTGGGAACGGCGCGAGGGAGGCACCTGCCCGCCGTGGGCCGGGGCCGGCTTGGGCAACGTGTCGGTGGGCGAGGAGGTCATCGCACGGCCTTCCGGTTGAGCAGCAGGGAGATGAGGCCGACCGCGACCAGGCACTCGAGGACGATGAAGACCGACATCGCACTGGCATAGCCGTAGTTCGTGCTGGTGAAGGCGGTCTTGTACATGTAGGTCGTCACCAGCTCCGACGCCTGGCCGGGCCCGCCGTTGGTGAGCAGGTAGGGGATGTCGAACCCGCGCAGGGCGAAGGTGGTGGCCATGATCGTCGTCGTCACCCAGACCGGTCGGATGTACGGGAACCGGATCTTCGTGAAGACCTGCCACGCGTTCGCGCCGTCCAGGCGCGCAGCCTCCTCGAGCTCGCGCGGCACCGCCAGCAACGCGGCATACACGATGATCGTGTAGAGACCCACGAACCGCCAGCCTTCCGGTGCAGACACGGCCGCGAGGACGGTGTGCACGTCCGAGAGCCATGGGCGGCTCAGCGAGCCGAGGCCGAGGTCGTCGAGGACCCCGTTGAGCAACCCGACCGGGTCGTAGGAGTAGATCCGTTGGAAGAGTAGGCCGATCGCCACCGTCGAGATGACTGCGGGGAGCAGGTAGAGGACCTTGACGACCTCGCGGCCCCTGGTGATGGTCAGCAGCAGCGAGGCCACCAGGAGGGCTCCGCCGAGCTGCAGCACGAGGCAGACGGCCAGGTAGCCGAGCTGGTTGGTGAACGACGTCCAGAACGTCGGGTCGCCGCCGACCATGTGCCGGTAGTTCTCCAGCCCGACGAACTCCCGGTCGGTGATCCCGTCCCACGAGAAGAGCGACAGGTAGACCGACTGCACGATGGGCAGCAACACCGCGCCACCGAAGAGGAGCAGGGGCGGGAGCAGGAAGCCGACGACTGAGAGCCGGGAGCGGTAGGGAAGCACGGGGTCTCCTTCCGGGTCGGTGGGCCGGGAGCTCCCGGCCCACCGACTGCGGCCTTACTTGAAGTACTTCGGCGCGTTCTGGGCGAGTGTGGTGTCCATCGTGGAGATGAACTCCGCAGGAGTCACGTCACCCTGGACGAGCAGCACCAGCTCCTGCTGGAGGCGGGTGTTCGTGGTGGGGTCGAGCTGGGTGTCCCAGGGCATCGCCAGCTCGTCGCCGACCTTCTCCGCTGTCGAGATCGCCTTGGAGTACAACGGAGTTGCGTTGGCCGGCAGGGTCACGTCGGTGGTGGTGGGGGTCAGCGCACCCGAGGCCGCGTACTGCTGCGGGTACTTCGTGAGGGCGAACTTGAGGAAGTCGCGCACCAGCGGGTCGTAGGTCCTGGTGTTGACCGCCATGCCGATTCCGGACGGGGCGACGTAGTCGTTGTCCGCGGTCTTGGCACCGGCGACCGTCGGCAGCGTGAAGAAGTCGACGTCGTTGCGCACCCCCGCGTCGAGCTTGTCGGTGGCGAGGCTGCCCAGCTCCCACGTGCCCATGTTGTAGATCGCCGCCTTGCCGGAGGTGAACAGGTTCTGGGCGTCGGTGTAGCCGACCGAGGAGAAGCCCTTCTGGAAGCACCCGGAGGTGCCGAGCTCACCGAGCCACTTCGCCGCGGTGGCCCCTGCGGGGTCGCTGAACTTGGCCTCACCCTTCTTGAGCTTCCCGACGTATGCCGGTCCCTCGAGTCGGAACGGCTGGTAGGCCATCCAGCGCTCCAGGGGCCACTGCTCCTTGCCGGCCATCGCGATCGGCGTAACCCCCGTCTTGGCGAGCGCGGCGCACACGGCGGGGAAGTCGTCGAGCGTCTTGGGCACCTCGACACCGGCCTTGGCGAAGAGCGCCTTGTTGTACCAGAAGTACTCGGCGCCGTACTCGAACGGCAGGAGGTAGAGGGATCCGTCGTCGAAGCGCTGGTAGGCCAGGGCCGAGGGGCGGTAGCTCTGGTCGAGACCGATGTCCTTGAGGAGCTTCTCGGCGTCGACCATCTGGCCCTGCTTGGCAAGCTTCTGGGCGTAGGGCGTGGCATCGGTGTCGAAGAACTCGGGGAGCTTCTTGGCCGCCGCCAGGGTCTCGAGCTTCTGGATGTAGGAGGGGCGATCTGGCGTCGTGATGAACTTCAGCGAGAAGCCCGGATGGGTGGCGGCGTACTCGTCGGCCAGGCCCTTCATCACGGTGATGACGGAGCCGTTGGCCGGACGGGACAGCAGCCACGAGATCTCTCGTGCCTTGATCGCCCCGGTGGGGTTGACGTCGCCCGGCGCGGCGCCGGTCGACCCCCCAGCACAGGCGGTCATGGCCAGCGCGGTGCCTACGGCAGCGGCCAGCAGCGAAACCTTCTTCATGGTGCACTCCTTCGTGCAGCGGACCCCGTGGCGCCGGGATCGGTCGTGGTCAAACGGGAGGGCAGAGCAGGTGCGTCGGGGAGGGCGGTGTCGTCGGTGGCGTACGAGTTGTCGGTGAGGGTGTGGCCCGGCAGACCGGGCTCGGCTGCGCGGGTGAGATCGGTGACCGGTGGGCGTTGGCTGAGGTTCGCCTCGACCACCTCGAGTCGTCCCTCGCCGACGAACACACCGAGGCGTCCGCGTCGGTGGTCGTAGAGGGGCGTGCTCAGGGTCACGGCGCCGTCGAGGGTGAAGACGGCGAGGTCGTCGTCGACCAGGGCTTCGAGGACGTGCCGACCCGGTGCCAGGTCGACCGGGCGCTCGAGCTCGAGGAACTGCGGGACATCGCCGGAGACCTGCCACTGCGCGGCTCCGGTCGACTTGCGGGGCCAGCGGTCGAGCACCATCCGTGAGGCGTGCGGCTCGAGCCGCAGCACGTAGCCGGTGTCGCCGTCCTCCGAACAGCGAAGCAGCAGGCCGAACTCCCGGGTGCCGGCCTCGACGTCGAGCACCACCCTGGTGTGGAACTGGCGCGGGGTGGCGTGCTCGGAGATGGTCGCGGCGTAGGAGTCGGGGGCCTCGAGGACACCCTTGGCCAGGCCGAGCTGGGCGGAGCGGTCCTCGCTGAAGCTGTCGACCAGCTCGGCCGGCGGACGCAGGGCCAGGGTGCCGTCCTCGCGCTGCAGCGCCTCCAGGGTCGAAAGGCTTCCGGCCCACTGCCACGGACCATCATCGGTCTGCCCCTCGCGGCTGGCGATCCAGCCGAAGAAGAACCGGCGCCCGGCGCGCGCTGCGGATTTCGCGGCATACCAGGCTCGCCCGTCGAGGGTGTCGTGGGCGGGCACCTGCCACGGCCCCTCGGGGCTGCGGGCCATGCGGTAGCGGGTGACGAAGCGGTCGGAGAACTCGGAGTAGACGAGGTACCACCACTCCCCCCACTGGAACACCTCGGGGCACTCGTGGGTGATGTAGCGACGCGGGTCCCAGAACGGCTCGGCCGCCGCCCAGGTCACGAGGTCGTCGGACACGCACCGGGCGACGACACCTCGACGTCGTTCGGGCCCGTCCTGGTGGCGGGCGGCGAGGAGCATGTGCCAGCGGCCATCCGGGTGGCGGAAGACGAACGGGTCGCGCCAGTCCGACGGCTGGTAGCCGGGCGTGGCGCCGAAGGTGTGCTCGGGGTGCTTGGTCCAGGTGGTCTGGCCGTCGTCGCTGGTGGCGTGGGCGACGAGTTGGAGCGGTAGTCCGTCGGCACCGAGGACGTCCGGGTTCTGGGCGGTGTAGAAGAGGTGGTGACGGCCCTGCTCGTCCTGGACGATGCTGCCGGTGTAGCAGTTGTGGTCGGCGGCGTCCGGCTCGGTGCCGGTGGCCAGGGCCAGGCCGTGGTCGGTGAGGGTCACCAGGTCGCGGGTGGTGACGAGGTGCCAGGGCATTCCGGTGGGCGGGTCGGCGCGGCGCTCAAGGAGGTAGTAGAGCCAGAACTGGCCATCCTGCTCGAACGGGATGACGTCGCCCACCCAGGCGTCGCGCGGCCGGAAGAACACCGGCGCGGTCGTCGTCCCCAGTTCCATCGAGGTCCTCACTTCGTCGTGATCGGCGCCTTGGTTAAACGCTTGATCAGACCGTAGAGGCTGGGATGCGGCGTGGTCAAGCGTTTAACCAAACTTTCTCGGGACCATGGCCGACTCCCTCCGTCGACCCTCGTTACCCTCCCTTGGCAACGGCGTCGCCGGCTCTCGCCACTCCCGGGGGGCGCGCAGCGATGCGGGGTCAGGCCGCCTGGCGACCGGTGGAACGGTTGCTCACGCGGGCTCGGCCGCGAGCGAGTGCCGGTAGCGGACCTCGTCGAGACGGACGTCGCCGCACCAGTCGACCTTCGCCGCGCCGTCGGAGCGCCAGCCGTGATGCTCGTAGAACCGGCGAGCGCGCTGGTTCCCGTCGAGCACCCAGAGGGTCGCCTCTAGCCACGGGAAGCGATGCGTTCGCTGGTTCCGTCTGGTCATGGGCAGCTGGCGTCGTCGTTCGTCACCCGGCTGAGCGGGCGTCCGGTGTTGTCGAGGGTGGCCCTCAGCTGTTGCCCGCTGTCGGTGCGGACCTCGAAGGTCGTGTCGTCGACCCACACGAGGCTGTCGTTGGCGATGGCGGGGTCGTCGCGACTGATGCAGCCAGCGTCCCACCTGCGGGAGAGCAGGCCCGCGTTCTGGTGCACGGTCACGTCCCAGGTCGGCTCGATCGTGGAGGTGCCTTCGGTGACGACTGCGGTGAACCGACCGTCCGGCGAACGCACGCTCGACAGGTCTTCGGTGTTGGCCGACCACACCGTATGCACTCCGAAGGCGACCCACAGGAGCACGACGCCGACGAGGGTGCGCAGTCCCCAGCTGGGTTGACCCCGGCGCTCATCGAACGACGTCGCCATGTTCAGCAACGTGCAGATGGCCATGAACCACAACGCGGGCGGCAGGATCCGGTCCACCACGAAGTAGGTGTCCCCAGCGAAGAACACAAGGCTGGCCAGGGCGACGCACAGGCCGGACAGCGCGAAGAGCACGTAGTGTGTCCGGCGGCTCCACCGGCTGCGGTCCACGACCGGGGCCTCTTCGGGCTGGGACCACGACAACGGCTGCATCGGCGGGAAGCCGGCCCCAGTCGTCTGGGCAGGCTCCTCTCGATCAGTGCGGTCGACGGTCACGGGGACATTGTCGATGGTCACGAAGACGAGAGTCTCGCCTTTTGCCAGTTCCCCGCTGGTCGGCCGAGCCGGGCCGCGACGCGTTGGCCGCCCCGCGAATCGCCGAGGCGATCAGAAGCCGTCGCGGGCCATGTTCGCGAAGCGGGAGTAGTGGCCCTGGAAGGCCAGCACGATGTCCTTGGTCGGACCGTTACGGTGCTTGGCCACGATCACGTCGGCCTCACCCTCGCGACCCGGGTCGGCCTTGTCGCGGTGGAGCAGGATGACCATGTCCGCGTCTTGTTCGATCGAGCCCGATTCACGCAAGTCGGACATCTGGGGCCGCTTGTCGGTGCGCTGCTCGGGACCACGGTTCAGCTGGCTGATCGCGATCACCGGGACCTCGAGCTCCTTGGCGAGCAGCTTGAGGGCCCGCGAGAACTCCGAGACCTCCTGCTGGCGGGACTCGACCTTCTTGCCCGAGCTCATCAGCTGGAGGTAGTCGATCACCACCAGCTTGAGGTTGTGCTGCTGCTTGAGCCGCCGGCACTTGGCGCGGATCTCCATCAGCGACATGTTCGGTGAGTCGTCGATGAACAACGGAGAGTCGGTGATCTGCCCCATGATCCGCGCGAGCTTCTTCCAGCCGGCGTCGCCGATGGTGCCCTTGCGTAGGTCCTGGAGCTGGATCTGGGCCTCGGCCGAGAGCACCCGCATGGTGATCTCGGAGCGGCTCATCTCGAGCGAGAAGACGGCGGTCGCCATCTTGTGCTTGATCGCCGCGGCCCGGGCGATGTCGAGCCCCATCGTCGACTTGCCGACGGCAGGCCTGGCCGCGAGGACGATCATCTGGCCGGGGTGCAGGCCGTGGGTCAGCTCGTCGAGCTCGATGAACCCGGTGGGCACCCCGATCATCTCGTCGGTGCGCCCGGCCGCCACCTCGATCTCGTTGAGGGTCTCCTCGAGGATGTCGCCGAGCACGTGGTAGTCCTCGCCGCCGCGCTTGTCGGCGACCGCGTAGACCTCGGCCTGGGCGGCGTTGACGATGTCCTCGACGTCGCCGTTGCCCTGCTGGTAGCCGAGCTGCACGATGCGCGTGCCGGCCTCGACCAGCCGGCGCAGCACGGCCCGCTCGCTGACGATCTCGGCGTAGTAGCCGGCATTGGCCGCGGTGGGGACCGCCTGGATCAGGGTGTGCAGGTAGGCCTGGCCACCCACCCGCTGCAGGTCGCCCCGCTTGGACAGCTCGTCGGAGACGGTGATCGCGTCGGCGGGCTCGCCCCGCCCGTAGAGGTCGAGGATCGCGTCGTAGATCAGCTCGTGGGCGGGCCGGTAGAAGTCGGTGCCGCGCAGGCCCTCGACGCAGTCGGCGATGGCGTCCTTGGAGAGGAGCATGCCGCCGAGGACGGACTGCTCGGCGTGCACGTCCTGCGGCGGAACCCGCTCGTCACTGGGTGGCGGACCATCGCCACCAGTGCCGAACGCGCTCGTGCTCAGCTCCGCAAGAGACACTCGGGCAACTCCCCTGTCACAAACTCACCGACGCCACCTGCGCCGCCTGACGGCCACCGGCGACGAACTCCACCTGTGTGATTCGAGTACACCAGTCGGCACCGACAAACCTCCGCCGACACGACCGGGACCCGTATTCGGCACAACGTATGGCGGCCGGACCCGCAGCTCAAACCAGCCCTGTGGAAAGGCTGGGGACAAGGTGTGCGCAACGCCCGGGTCCCTTGTGCACAGTCGGGGGATAACCCTGTGGATTTCGCGACGGTCCGTCCGACACAGGTGCCCTGACCTGCGGTTTCCTGATCCACCGGGTGTGGACCCAAGAAAGTTTCGGGCGTGTCCACGCCCGTGGTCTTCCACATGACGCAGGACACACTCGACCCCTGCGACGTAGCCTGAGGCCATGTGCCGCAACATCCGCCAACTGCACAACTTCGAGCCGGCTGCCACCTCGGACGAGGTTCGCGCCGCCGCCCTCCAGTACGTCCGCAAGGTCAGCGGCAGCACCAAGCCGAGCGCTGCCAACCAGGCGGCGTTCGACGAGGCGGTGGCCGAGGTCGCCCACGCGACCCAGCACCTGCTCGACCACCTCACCACCAGCGCGCCGCCCAAGGACCGCGAGACCGAGGCCGCGAAGGCCCGCGCCCGCGCCCAGGCGCGCTACGGCGCGGCCTGAGCCGCGCGCAGCCGGCCCGAGCCACGCGGCATACCGATCGTGGGTATGCCGCGTGGCTGGCTCGTGCGGCGATGGCAGGGCTGTGGATATCCGCCAGGGGCGTGACCGGCGCGCTGCCATCGTGGGGCGATGCACTCAACCAGCAGTGACTCACCCGGCCCCGCGACCGACCACCGCCGTCCGCGCATCACCCACCTCGTCCTGGTCGACGGGCTGCCGGCCGACCACTGGGTGGAGGAGAGCGCTGACGTCGCGCCGCCCGTCCCTCCGCGCGTCGGGAGCGGCCGGGCCAGGCGGACCGCGGCGCTGATCACGGCGGCCGAGCAGCGCGACGCCGAGCTGCGCTGGCTGGAGGCCCTGGTCGGGGGGCGCGCGGCCCTGCTCGCCCTCGACGACAGTCCCCTCGAGCCACGCCCGCTCACCCTGCCTGACCTGGCACCCGCGCTCAGCGACCGGGCCCGGGCGGTCGCCGCGGAGTGCGACCGCCTCGCGGTCGAGGTCTTCGACGACGAGGAGCTGGGCACGGCGTTGCGACGCCTGTGGGAGGCGGTGCTCGTCACCGACCCGGGGATGCTCGCCCGGAGCAGCCGCGACGACACGGCCGTGGGCGCACTGGTGTGGGCCGGCGCCCAGGCCAACGGACTGCTCGGACGCGAGGGGCGCCTGCTCGCCCGCGACCTGTGGCCGCGGCTCGGGGTGCCCACCTCGGCTGCCGGACGTGGGGGAGCCCTGCTCGACCGACTGGCCCCCGCGGCCGACCTGCCGGTCGCTCCCCCGGGCGCGCCACGACTGCGCCCGACGGGCCGGCCGGACGTCCTCCTCGCGCAGACCCGTGCCCTCCTCGTCGCGCGTCGCGATGAGTTCTGGCCGCGACCCGGGTCAAACCCGATGAAGCCAGTTTGAGCAGGCCACCGCCAGAGCACCACACACCACCGAGGACATCCCATGACTGACACCGTGAGCACCACCGAGGAGCGGCCCGCCGAGGTCGCAGCCGAGGTCAAGGTCAACCTCGTGATGCGGATCCTGACGCTGTCGACGTTCGTGGTCATCCTCAACGAGACGATCATGGTCAACGCCATTCCGCGGCTGATGCGCGACTTCGCCGTCCCGGCGACGAGCGCCCAGTGGCTGTCGACCGCGTTCATGCTGACCATGGCCGTCGTCATCCCGGCCACCGGCTGGTTCCTCCAGCGGGTGACCACCCGCTCGGCCTACGCGCTGGCGATGGGCCTGTTCCTCACCGGCACCGCGGCCGCCACCCTGGCACCGACCTTCACCGTCCTGCTCGTCGCCCGCGTCGTGCAGGCCAGTGGCACCGCCGTGATGATGCCCTTGCTGATGACCACCATGATGACGCTGGTGCCACCGGCCGAGCGCGGCAAGGTGATGGGCAACGTCACCCTCGTCATGTCGGTCGCGCCGGCGCTCGGGCCGGCCGTCTCCGGCCTGCTGCTGGAGCTCGGCTCGTGGCGGCTGATCTTCGCCGTCGTGCTGCCGATCGCGGGCGTCGTCGGCACCCTGGGGCTGCGCGAGCTGGTCAACATCGGCGCACCCACCAGCACCCGGATCGACCTGCCCAGCGTCGCGCTGTCGGCGATCGGCTTCGGCGCCCTCGTCTACGGGCTCAGCGGACTCGGGGACGGGGCGCGCGCCACCCACACCATCCCCCCGGCCGTGGTGACGGCGACCGGCGTCCTCGCCCTCGTCGCGTTCGTCCGCCGCCAGATCGTGCTGCAGCGCGGCACGGGGGTGCTGCTCGACCTGCGGACCCTGACCTTCCGCCCGTTCGCCGTCTCGCTCGGCGTGATGTGCCTGGCTTTCATGGCGATGATGGGCGCGATGATCCTGCTGCCCCTCTACCTCCAGGACGTCCTGCACCTCAGCACCCTGGTGACAGGGCTCCTGCTGATGCCCGGCGGGCTCGTGATGGGGCTGCTCGGCCCGGTCGTCGGTCGCGCGTACGACCGGTTCGGCGCCCCGCGCCTCGTGGTCCCCGGCGCGATCGTGATGGCGGCGACGCTCGCGCTCTTCAGCCGCGTCGGCACCGACACCTCGCCCTGGCTGCTCCTGGTCAACTACGTCGCGCTGATGGCCTCGCTGGCCCTCATCTTCACCCCCGTCTTCACCTCGGGGCTGTCGGTCCTGCCGCCACACCTCTACGCCCACGGGAGCGCGGTCCTCGGGTCGCTGCAGCAGGTCGCCGCCGCAGCCGGCACGGCGATCGTCGTCAGCGTGATGGCCGGGCGGGCCGCGTCAGCCACCGTCAGCGGCGCCACTCCCCTCGACGCGTTGAGCACCGGTGTGCGCTGGGGTTTCGGGGTGGGCGCGGTGCTGGCGCTGGGTGTCGTGGCCGTCTCCCTCGCCGTCCGCACGCACTCCACCGACAGCGCGCCGGCACAGCACTGACGTCCCAGCGATCCACCTGCTCGACGCCCTGGCCGCAGCGCGGTCAGGGCGTCGACGTCGCTGTGGGGGTCGGCGTCGGCGTGCCCGCCTCCTGGGCGACCTCGCGGCAGCGGGTCTGCTGGTCCTGGTTCATCACGGTGAGCGGCACCTTCTGCTTCGCCGCCACCGCGCCCAGGAGACGGCAGAGGTCCTCGACCTCCGCGGCGCTGGCCGGCCCCTCTGGGGTGCCCCAGCCGTTCTGCGACTGGAGCTGGTTCACCACCTGGCTGGCGATGCCCCCGTTGTCGACGTACTGGTCGTCGTCGTTGGCGGCACTGCACGCCGCGAACAGGATCAGCACGAGGACGACGTTGACCCACGTGGGCAGCCGCACGACGGGCGGCTTCGACCGCGGCTGGACTTGTTGCTGGCTCGGCTGCGACATGGACTCCCCCTGAGGACTGCGACGACCTGGTGGCACGACGGTGCGACGACGTGAGCTCGCGACAGTGTGACGCGGCAACCGGCATGCTGGCTGCGTGACACACCCCGTCGTCTCCGCGATCCGAGCCGCCCTCGCCGCGACCGGCGACCCCGAGCGGGCCGCCGCCCAGCAGGCCTACATGAGGTCGCAGATGCCGTACCGCGGCATCACCGCACCCGAGCTGAAGACGCTGCTGCGCCCGATCCTGGCCGACCCGGCCCACCGGATCGCCGAGCGCGGGGAATGGGAGCGGGCAGTGCGCGACTTGTGGGACGGCGCCACCCACCGCGAGGAGAGGTATGCCGCGACGGCACTCACGGGGCAGCGCACCTACCGCGCGTGGCAGGACCCCGACACCCTCCGGCTGTACGAGCACCTGGTCGTCACCGGCGCCTGGTGGGACCACGTGGACGAAGTCGCGAGCAACCGGATCGGCCCGATCCTGTTGTCCCACAAGGAAGAGGTCACGCCACGGGTCGAGCAGTGGATCGAGCACGAGGACCTGTGGCTCCGACGGACGTCGATCATCTGCCAGCTCACCTTCAAGGAGCGCACCGACCTCGGCCTGCTGCGAGCCGCCATCGAACCCAACCTCGAGGACCCCAGCTTCTGGATCCGCAAGGCGATCGGGTGGGCGCTGCGGCAGTACGCGCGGACCGACCCCGACTGGGTGCGGGCGACGGTGGCCGAGTACGACGGTCGGTTGAGCGGACTGAGCCGGCGCGAGGCGCTCAAGCACCTCTGAGGGCGGGGGCGCCGCGGCCGACGACCGTGCGGGCGATCGCGAGCGCGGCCAGGGACGCGGCCGCGGCCACGAGGAAGGCCCCAGCGATCCGCCCGGCATCCGACAGCGAGCCGGCCGCCGCCGCCCCGGCCGAGGAGCCGACGAGGAACGCCGAGATCAGCCACGCGAACGCCTCGGTGGTCGTCCCGGGCGGGGCGAGCCGGTCGACGAGCTGGAAGACACAGGTCAGCACCGGAGGCAGGCCCAGGCCGCTGCCGACGGTGAGCACCCCCATCACCCAGGGGCTCGACGGGACCACGGCCAACGCGGCATACGTGACGACGAGGACGCCGAGGCCGAGCAGGAGGTCACGGCGCGGGTCGCGGTGCGGGGCCCGCGGGCTGTAGGCGACCCCACCGACCAGCGCACCCAGCGCGTTGGCGGCCACCAGCCAGGGCGCCAACCCGCGGTCACCGATCGACTCGGTGTAGGCGACCAGCGCCACGGCCGGCACGCCGACCGTGAGCCCCACCAACATGACGGCCGAGAAGAGGACGCACAGCCGGCGCGAGCGCAGCGGACCCAGCCAGTGGCGGTCCTCGTGGACCGGCGGGACCCAGGCGCCGGACGCCCGCGACGCCACGAACCACACCGTGCCGAGCAGCCCGACCACACCCGCGGCGACGAGGCCACCGCCGTCCCCGGCGACCTGGGCGAGCAGCACCGCCAGCGGCCCGAGGACGAAGATCAGCTCCTGGGCCGCCGCGTCGAGCGCGAACGCCGAAGGCACCTGGCGCGGCGACAGCACCGACGGCCAGAGGGTGCGCAGCGCCGGCTCGAGCGGTGGGGTCGCCAGCCCGGCGACGAGGGCGACGACCAGCGCGCCTCCGGACGGCACCCACGGCAGCACCGCGAGCGCCAGTGACGAGACCACCCCGCCGAGCACCAGTGCCGGGCGCTGCCCGCGCAGGTCCATGACCCGCGAGAGCGCCGGTCCGCCCAGGCAGCAGCCGAGCGAGTATGCCGCGGTCAGCAGGCCCGCGCGCCCGTAGCCGCTGCCGGTGTCCCGGGCGAACAGCACCAAGGCCAGCGGCACCATGCCGTTGGGCAGCCGCCCGACCAAGGCCGAGAAGAGCAGGCGGGCGACCTGGGGCAGTCGCAGCAGGGCGCCGGGGCTGAGCGACGGCGCCGGGTCAGTCACCGAACGGCCAGCCGACCTGCATGGTCGGGTGCGCGTCCTTGTCGACGCCGGGCTCGAGGTAGTGCTCGCGCCCGAAGAACTCCGCGAAGAACGCCTCGGGCATCGAGAGCATCCCCTCGATGTCGGTCGCCTGGCTCCGGTGCGCCTCCAGGGAGGCGCGCCGCTGGGCCAGGTAGTCGCTGGTGTCGACCTGCCAGGTGATCTCGGCCTCGGGGGTGCCGAGCGGGTTGCCGTCGTCCATCGGGCTGTCCGGGTCGAAGGCCTGGTCGCCGGCGCCGGCGGCCACCGCGGCCTGGAACACGCCTCGGACGATGTCGCGGTTCATCGTGGACTCGAGCAGCCGCGGTCGACGGGCCGCCAGCTCGGCCGCGCGGTGCACGACCGGGTGCACCTTCACGTGGTCGGGGTGGCCGTAGCCACCGTGCCAGTCGTAGCCCACCAGGACGTCGGCGTCCTCCTCGTCGAGGATCGCCACGAGGCGGCGGGCCGCCTCGTCGACGTCGGCGCCGTGGAAGGCGTTGGCGTGGGTGTTCTGCTCCCAGCCGGTCATGCCCGAGTCGGCGTAGCCCAGCCACGCGATCCGCTGCACGCCCAGGGCGTCGGCGCTGGCCTGGGCCTCGCGACGGCGCCAGTGGACCAGCGTCTCCCCCTCCGGCAGGCCCGCGGCGGGGAGCTCGCCGTGGTCACCGTTGGTGGCGAACACGGTGACCACGCGGTGGCCCTCGGCGACCGCGCGGGCCATCGCGCCGGCCGTCTGCGAGGCCTCGTCGTCGGGGTGGGCGTGGAGGAACACGATCGTGGACACGACGCCATCATGCCAACCACGTCCGACGGGGGACACGCCACGCCGTCCTGACCACGCGGCATACCCCGCACGCGCGGTGGGCGGGGCCTCGGTCGTCTCAGACTGCGAAATAGTTAGCCCTATCTATTTACCCGCCGCGGCCCGGCTCCCGACACTGGCTCGGTGACCACCACCGACTTCGCCCCCCTCGTGGCCCAGCTCGACCTCGAGACCAAGGTCCGGCTGCTGACCGGCGCCACCTCGTTCACCCTCCACGGCGCGGACGAGATCGGCCTGGCGCCGATGGCCTTCTCCGACGGCCCCACCGGCGTCCGGGGGCTGAAGTTCGTCGGTGGCGACCACGTGGCGCTCTTCCCCAACGCGACCCTGCTCGCGAGCGCCTGGAGCGAGGAGACCGCCCACGAGGTCGGCGAGATGCTCGCCGAGGAGGCCGAGCGCCAGCAGATCCACGTCGTGCTGGGCCCCACCATCAACCTGCACCGTTCACCGCTCGGTGGCCGGCTGTTCGAGGCCTACTCCGAGGACCCGCTGCTCACCGGCCGGCTCGCCGCGGCCTACGTGAAGGGCTTGCAGGGCAAGGGAATCGGCGCCTGCCTCAAGCACCTGGTCGCCAACGAGTCCGAGACGCTGCGCAACAACATGAACTCCGTCGTGGCCGAGGACGTGCTGCGCGAGGTCTACCTCCTGCCGTTCGAGATCGCGGTCGAGGAGTCGCAGCCCTGGTCGATCATGGCCGCCTACAACGACGTCAACGGCGTGCCCGCCACGGAGCAGGTCCACGTCAACACCGAGGTCGTGAAGGACGAGTGGGGCTGGGACGGCCTGCTGATGAGCGACTGGTTCGCGACCAAGACCTCGGCCCCCGCCGCCCTCGGCGGTCTCGACCTCGTCATGCCCGGCCCTGACGGGCCCTGGGGCGAGGCGCTGGTGGCGGACGTCCGCGCGGGTGCCGTGGACGAGTCGGTCATCGACGAGCACGTGTGCCGCCTGCTCCTGCTCGCGCAGCGCGTCGGCGCCCTCGACGTCCCCGGCTCCACCGAGGGGCACCGCAGCTGGCCGACCGACTCGCTCGCCGCCGACGCACCGGAGCGCCGGGCCCAGCTGCGGCGGCTGGCGACGGACGGGATGGTGGTGCTGCGCAACGCCGACGGTGTCCTGCCGCTCGCGGGGGGTACGACCGACGGGTCGGGTGCGGCCGGAGGGTCGGTCGCCCTGATCGGTCGGCACGGCATCGAGACCGTGTGCATGGGCGGCGGCTCGGCCCAGGTCAACCCTCCGCACCAGGTCTCCATCGCGGACGGGCTGCGCGAGCAGCTCGGTGAGCGACTGGTCGTCGTCGACGGGGTGGACGTGCGCGAGAGCCCGCTGCCCGCAGCGCTCGAGGCCATCCAGGACCCGTCGACGGGCGAGCCCGGCATGCGGGTCGAGCACGTGGACGCCGAGGGCGTGGTCATGCTGGAGGAGCACGTCGACGGCGCCGAGGTCACGACGGGTTGGGACGACACCCTGCCCCGCCAGACCGAGCAGCTGCGGCTCAGTGCCCGCCTCGTCACGGGCGGGCGGGTCCGCGTGGGAGCCAAGGGGGCTGGCTCGTGGCGGGTCAGCGTCGACGGCACCGAGATCGGCCGGGCCGACCTGGTGTCCGGCGGGGCGGACCCGGGCGAGGCGATGTTCAAGCCGCCGGTCTGGACCGCCGACCTCGAGGCCGCCGCCGGCGCGCTGGTCGAGGCCGAGCTCACCGTGGTCCGTTCCGAGCCCGTGCCGGGTCCGGACGGCAAGCTGAGCACCCTGTCGCAGATCCTCGCCTCGGGCATGGGCACCAAGACCCTCGTCGTCGCGCCGGTGCCGGCTCCCGTCGACGAGACGCTCGCCGCAGCCGCCGCGGCCGCACAGGCTGCTGACGTCGCCGTCGTGGTCGTCGGGCTCACCCCCGAGCAGGAGACCGAGGGCAGCGACAAGACCACGCTCGCGCTGCCCGGCGAGCAGGACGCGCTGGTCCGGGCCGTCGCAGCGGCGGCCACCCGGACGGTCGTCGTCGTCAACGCCGCGACCCCGGTGCTGATGCCGTGGGCCGACGAGGTCGACGCGATCCTGGTGGTGGGCCTGCCCGGACAGGAAGGCGGCCACGCCGTCGCCGACGCCCTGCTCGGCGTCCGCGAGCCGGCCGGCCGGTTGGTCACCACCTGGCCGGCGGCCGACGAGGCCGCGCCCGCGTGGACCGTCGAGCCGACCGACCTCCAGCTCGACTACACGGACGGGTCGTTCGTCGGCTACCGCGGCTTCCACGCCGGGCGAGCCGCCG
The DNA here is from genome assembly GCF_001429605.1 of Phycicoccus sp. Soil802. GTDB lineage: Bacteria > Actinomycetota > Actinomycetes > Actinomycetales > Dermatophilaceae > Pedococcus. The sequence goes on along the minus strand of NZ_LMSS01000002.1, from coordinate 188,390 downwards.
CTCCTGCGCACTGGCTCGGTGCGGGCGACGGCTACGGCGCCTGGGACTACACCGCGGCAGCGCTGACCGGCTCCGGAGCCGACGCGTCCCCCACCGTCTCGGTGGCGGTGCGCAACACGGCCGGTCGCGACTCGCGGGAGCTGGTCCAAGTCTACCTCCAGCCCAGCGAGGCCGACCAGCCCGTGCGACTGGTCGGCTGGTCCACCGTCGACGTCGCGGCCGGGGAGTCGGCCACGGTCGAGGTGACCACCGACCCGCGGCTGTGGCGTCGCTGGGACACCGCGGCCGACGGCTGGGCGTCCTTGGCCGACGGTGGCGAGCTGCTCGTCGCCCGTGGGCTCGGCGACATCCGGTTCCGGCTGCCGCTCGCGTGACCACGAGGCACACCGGACAGCCCGCTCGGCGGGGTCGCGGTCGCCCTCGCGGTCCGGGCACCGAGGCGACCGCCGCCACCCGCGAACGGATCGTCTCCGCGGCCGCGGAGCTCTTCGCCGAGCGCGGGTTCCACGCGACCCCGATGACGGCGGTCGCCGAGGCGTCGGGCCTGTCGCAGAGCGGTCTGCTGCACCACTTCCCCAGCAAGGAGGGGCTGCTCGCCGAGGTGCTGCGCGCCCGCGACGTCCGCGACCTGGCCACGCTCGCCACCGGCCGCGACCGCGCCCCGCGCGGCTGGGAGGTGTGGGACGACATGACCCGCCTGGTCCGGCTGAACAGCGACCGCGAGGGCCTCGTCCGGCTCTTCACCAGCCTCGCGGGCGAGGCCGTGGAGCCCGACCACCCGGGCCACGGCTGGCTCGGCGAGCACCACCGCAGCGCCGTCGAAGCCCTTGCCGTGGCCCTGCGCGAGGCCGTCGCGGACGGCACGGCCGACCCTGCTGTCCCGGCCGACAGCCTGGCCCGGCAAGCGGTCGCCCTGACGGACGGCCTGCAGGTGCAGTGGTTGATGCGGCCCGACGAGGTCGACATGGCCGGCGACTTCGCCGCGTTCGTCGAGGGCGTGCGCACTCGCTGGACGCCCTGACGAGCTGGACGCCCTGACGACGACGTCACGGGTCGCGGCTACCGTGGCGCGGTGAGCACCAGCCCCCGCGACCCGGCGCAGAGCCGGGAGATCCTGCGGCTGGCTGTCCCGGCGTTCCTCGCGCTCGTCGCCGAGCCCCTCTTCCTGCTGGCCGACTCGGCGATCATCGGGCACCTCGGCACGGCCCAGCTGGCTGGGCTCGGCGTGGCCAGCGCGACGCTCATCACCGCGGCCAACATCTTCGTGTTCCTCGCCTACGGCACCACCTCGATCGTGGCTCGCCAGATCGGCGCCGGCAGCGAGCGGGGAGCGCTCGAGGCCGGCATCGACGGCACCTGGCTCGCCGTCGGGCTCGGCACCCTCACGTCCGTTGGTGTCGCGGTGGCAGCCGAGCCGCTGTGCCGCGTCTTCGGTGCCTCCCCCGACGCCATCGGGTATGCCGCGACGTACCTTCGCATCTCGGCCCTCGGCATCCCCGCGATGCTCGTGGCGCTCGCCGCCACCGGGGTGCTGCGGGGGTTGCAGGACACCCGGACCCCGCTGGTGGCCTCTGTCGCCGGGTTCTCCGCGAACGTGGCGCTCAACCTGCTGTTCGTCTACGGGTTCGGCTGGGGCATCGCGGGTTCCGCGTGGGGCACCGTGATCGCCCAGACCGCGATGGCCACCGGACTGGTGGTCGTCATGGTCCGGCACGCCCGTCGCGCCGGAGCCGCCCTGCACGCCCACCCGGGGCGCGTGCTGCGGGCCGGGCTCACCGGCATACCCCTGCTCGTCCGCACGCTCGCGCTGCGCGCCATCATCCTGCTCACCACCTGGGTCGCAGCGGGCCTCGGTGACGTGCCGCTGGCATCGCACCAGGTGGCGGCGACGGTGTGGACCTTCCTGGCCTTCGCCCTCGACGCCCTGGCCATCGCCGCGCAGGCGATCACCGGGCGGGCCCTCGGCGCAGGTGATGTCGTCGCAGCCCGCGCCGCCACGACCACGATGCTGCGCTGGGGCCTCTGGGGTGGAGCCGTGCTCGGGCTGCTCGTGCTGGCCGTCCACTCGCTCCTGCCGGCGCTCTTCACGACCGACCCCGCCGTCCGCGCCGCGCTCTCGGCGGCGCTGGTCGTGGTGGCGCTGGGCCAGCCCCTCGCCGGTTACGTCTTCGTGGTTGACGGCGTGCTGATCGGCGCCGGCGACGGACGGTGGCTGGCCAAGGCGATGGTCGCGACGCTGGTGCTCTACCTGCCGCTCGCCCTCTGGGTGCACGCCCGCGGCGACGACCTCGTGGCCGACGGGGCCCCCCGGGCCGTGACCGTGCTGTGGGTGGTGTTCACGGCGTTCATGGCGATCCGCGCGGCGTTCTTCTGGTGGCGGATCCGTGGCGACGACTGGGCCGTGACCGGCGCCGCCCGCTAGGCCGCGCAGTCGAGCAGCGGCAGCAACCCGGACAGCCGCGCCCAGGTGCTCGGGAAGACGGCGTGCGCCACGTGGAGGGCCACCATCGGTGCGGCCTCGCCGGTGAGGCGCACCCTCGGGTTGATGCCCACCGGGTGCAGGTCGAGGTGGCACTGCTGACCGGTCACGCCGAGCTGGAGGTTCTCGAGGTCGACGTGCCAGAGGCTGAGCAGCCCCCGCAGCGGGCGGCTGACGAGGATGCGACGGTCGGTGACCACCACGTCGGCCGGTGACGCCTCACCCCGACGCGCCTCCCCGCGGGTGCACTGCTGCTCGTAGGTCAGCGTGGTCTCGAGGGTGGCCCGTTCCCCCGCTGGCAGGTCCCCGAGCTCGAGGTGGGCCAAGGACGCGCCGCGCAGCAGGCGACCGGCCAGCTCGACGGCGTCGGCCCAGCCCAGGTCGACCGCTGCTGCGGTGGTGTGTCGTGCCACGGCTGTTCGGCTCCTCCCCCGAGGGTGTACGTCAAGGAGTGTGACCCGACACCTCCTGATACATGACGCCGCCGGACCCAGGCTGACTTGTTGCCACCTGCTGGTCACTGGACGCCTGGTTGAGGGGTCTGGTGAGGACCTACGCGCAACAAGTGCGGGAAGGGGGAGGCGGCAGGAGGATCTCAGGAGACGCGGGTGGCGGCCTCTCGGCGGGGGTCCCCGGCGGCGTCGAGCGACCCGTCGGCCAGTCGTCGGGCCGCGGCCACCCCGCCGAAGAACATCGAGGTGGCGCCGTGCGAGAACGACTGCAGCCCAAGGCTTTCGATCGCAGCCGAGATCTCCGGATCGTCCTCGTGGTCCACCCGCGGCGTGCCGTCGTCGAGGATCCGCACGTGCACCCGGGGCGCGTCGATGGCCTCCTGCATCGGGGTGCCCGAGAGGCAGTGCCGGCCGAGCACCTGCATGAGCGCCGTGGTGATCCGGTCGGCGCCGGGGCTCCCGATCGCGAGCGCCGACCCCGACGACGACCTCGCGACGGACGGGGCCATGTTGGAGGCCAGGCGGGTGCCGGGGGCCAGCGCGTGCAGCCCCAACCGGTTGAGCTCGGGCTCGCCGAGGCAGTTGTTGAGCATCAGCCCGGTGCCGGGCACCGTTGCGCCGGAGCCGTATCCGCTCGACGCGGTGATCGCGCAGATGGTGCCGTCGCTGTCGACCGCGGAGACGTGGGCGGTCGAGGACGAGGTGGGCAGGCCGGCCAGCCCGTTGCGGTCGATCGACTCCAGCAGCGCGTAGCCGTCCTCCTCCAGGTCCGTCGACAGGTCGTGCACCTGGTGGCGGAACGACAGCACCCGCTGCTGGATGTCGATGATCCGTGACCAGTCCCAGCCCGCCGCGGCCAGCTCGCGGAGCATCACCGCGAGCATCGGACCACCGACCGAGGGTGGTGGGTTGAGCGCCAGGTCCCACTCGCCGAGCCCCAGCCGCAGCGGCGTGCGGACCACCGCCCGGTATGCCGCGAGGTCGGCTGCCGTGACCAGCCCACCGCGGGCGGCACTGTCTGCCGCGATCCGGGCCGCGAGGTCGCCGGTGTAGAGCGACCGGGCGCCTTCGACGGAGATCTGCTCGAGGGTGTCGGCCAGGTCGGGGTTCGTGGCCTGCTGCCCGGCGGTGACGATCCTGCCGTCGGCGCCCCGGACCAGGGGCCAGGTGTGCTCGTCCCAGCCGAAGACCAGGTCGCCGGTGATCGCCAGGTAGCGCGCCGCGGCGCCGCCGATCGAGTAGCCGGTACGCGCCGCGTCGATGCTCGGGGCCAGCACCTCGCGCCACGGCGCCGACCCGTGCCGGTCATGGGCGATCCCGAGCGCCGCGAAGGCGCCGGGCGTCGCCACCGAGCCGTGACCGGCATACAGGGTCAGCCCGCCACCGTAGGAGGTGCGCACCTCGCGCAACCCGGCGCCGAACCGGTCGGGGTCCTGGCCGCGGCCCGGCATCTCGACGTTGCCGTCGATGAGCTCGGGGTCCCCACCGGCCGGCCAGATGCTGACGAAGGCGCCGCCGGCGGCCGAGACGATGCCCGGCTCGGTGGTCATCGCCGAGACCATCGCCGCGATCGCGACGTCGACGGCGTTGCCACCAGCAGCCGCCGCGGCCAAGCCGGCGTCGGCAGACGCGGGACCGGTCGCCGCGATCGACACGCGTCTGTCCATGCGCCCGATTCTGTCCCATGGCCTCTGCCGGTGCCACGGGTGCTCCAGCCCGCGACACGCGAGTTGCGTCTGATTCCGCCCACCTGCTGGGCGGAGGCGCGCGCACTTGCCGTGTTGCGCAGGGTGGCGCGCTCAGAGCAGCGGGCGCTGGTCAGCCTTGTGCGCCAGGTAGGCCGCGTGGGCCGCCTGCGTGCTGTCCAGCTCGCTCACCTCGGCGACCGGCACGTCCCACCACGAGCCGCTGTCCGGCGAGTGCACGGTGGGGTCGGTCTGCACGTGGATCACCACCGGACCCGCGTGGCTGGACGCCTTCGCCTGCTTCACCGCGTCCTCGAGCCCGGCCCGCGAGTGCACCTCGACGACGTGGGCGCCGAGGCTGCGCGCGTTGGCGGCCAGGTCGACCGGCAGCGGCTCGCCATCCAGGCGACCGGAGACGTCGTCGCGGTAGCGGTAGCGGGTGCCGAACCGCTGGGAGCCGAGGCTCTCCGAGAGGGAGCCGATCGAGTGGAAGCCGTGGTTCTGCACCAGCACGACGATCACCTTGACCCGCTCCTGCACCGCCGTGACGAGCTCGGTCGGCATCATCAGGTAGCCGCCGTCGCCCACCATCGCGAAGACCTCACGGCTCTCGTCGGCTAGCCGGACGCCGATCGCGGCCGGGATCTCGTAGCCCATGCAGGAGTAGCCGTACTCCACGTGGTAGCCCTTGCGGTCGCGGACCCGCCACAGCTTGTGCAGGTCGCCGGGCATCGAGCCGGCAGCGCACAGCACGACGTCGCGGGGGTCGGCGAGCTCGTTGACCACCCCGAGCACCTCGCCCTGGGTGAGCAGCCCCTCGGCCAGGGCGTCGGTGACGGCCGCTCCCGGGTGGTAGGTCGCCTCGACCTGCTCGTCCCACGCGGACCACAGCTCCGCCTGACGGGCGCGGTGCACCTCGTCGACGGAGTACCCGACCAGGGCCGAAGTCAGCGCGGTCAGTGCCTCGCGAGCGTCCGCGAGCACCGACAGCCCACCCTGCTTGACGGCGTCGACCGGGGCGACGTTGAGGTTGACGAAGCGAACTCCGTTGTCCTTGAACGCACTCCGTGATGCGGTGGTGAAGTCCGACCAGCGGGTGCCCACCCCGATCACGACGTCCGCCTCGGCGGCCAGGGCGTTCGCGGCGGTCGTGCCGGTCGAGCCGATCGCACCCACGAGCTGGGGGTGGCCGTGCAGCAGGGAGCCCTTGCCCGCCTGCGTCTCGGCCACCGGGATCCCGGTCGCGTCGCAGAAGTCGGCGAGCGCCCCCTCGGCGCCGGAGTAGTGCACACCTCCACCCGCGACGACCAGCGGGCGCCGGGCCGACCGGATCACGTCCGCGGCAGCGGCGATCCGCGACGCCTCGGCCGGCGGTCGGCCGATGTGCCAGGTGCGCTCGCTGAACAGCTCGACCGGCCAGTCGAACGCCTCGGCCTGCACGTCCTGCGGCAGGGCGATCGTCACGGCGCCGGTGTCCACGGGGTCGGTCAGGGTGCGCATCGCGCCGAGCAGGGCAGCGGGCAGCTGCTCGGGGCGGGTCACCCGGTCGAAGAACTTCGAGAGGGGACGGAACGCGTCGTTGACGGTGACGTCCGCGGCATACGGCTGCTCGAGCTCCTGGAGCACCGGCGCGGACACCCGCGTGGCAAAGGTGCCCGAGGGCAGCAACAGCACCGGGATCCGGTTGATCGTCGCCACGGCGGCGCCGGTGAGCATGTTGGTCGAGCCGGGACCGACCGACGCCGTGCAGACCCAGGTCTGCAGGCGGTCGCGCTGCCGGGCATAGCCGACGGCGGTGTGCACCATGGCCTGCTCGTTGCGGGCCAGCACGTAGGGCAGCGGGTTGTCGTCCTCGTGGCCCTCGAAGGCGAGCTCCGCCTGCAGCAGGGCCTGCCCCACCCCGGCGACGTTGCCGTGGCCGAAGATGCCGAGGCAGCCGGCGAACAGCCGCTGCCGCTCGCCGTCGCGCTCGCTCCACTGCTGGCCGAGGAACCGCACCACCGCCTGGCCGACGGTCAGCCGCACCGTGTCGCTCATGTGTCGTCTCCGAACGGAAGTCGAGGGTCCACGGCCTGGGTCGCCCAGGTGTCGCGCACCCAGGTGTGGGCCGGGTCGTCACAGATCATCCACGCCCGCTCCGGCCCGGGGCCAGCCATGACGTTGAGGTAGTAGAGGTGGGCCGCCGGCGCAGCCATCGACGGACCGTGCCAGCCGTGCGGCACGAGGACCACGTCGCCGGTGCGCACCTCGGCCAGGACGTCGATCGGCCGCTGGTCGGTGCCGTAGACCCGTTGGTAGCCAACCGGATCCGCGCCCTCGGGGGCGTCGTCGACGGGTCGCACCTCGAAGTAGTAGATCTCCTCGAGCTCGGTCTCGACCCCGGCCCGCCGCTCGTCGTGCTTGTGCGGCGGGTACGAGCTCCAGTTGCCGGCGGGTGTCACCACCTCGCAGGCGATGATCGCGTCGGCGTCCAGCACCCCGGGCACGCCGAAGTTGCGCACCTCACGGCTGGCTGCCCCGGCGCCCCTCAGCTCGACCGGCACCTGCGCCGCAGGCACCACCGTGACGGCAGGGGTATGCCGCGTGCGCGCCTTCGCGCCGCAGACGGCCACCCGCGCGGGGCCGCCCTCGGCGACCACGGTGAAGGCGACGTCGCGGGACAGGTGGGCGACGTCGGTGGGGCCGGCGAACACGTGCGCCCGCCCGGCGAGCACGACGTCGTCGTGGTCGTCGGGGCGCACCCGGACCGACCCGTTCAACGGGACCACCACGTGCTCCCACTCCCCGGCCGCGAGGCTGCGCTCCTCGCCGGCGGCGAGCGTGGCGACGTGCAGGCTGGTGTGCTGCCACCCCGCCACCGTGTCGTCCACGGCGACCGGCCAGCCGTCGGCCGCGGCGGACCCCAGGGGCAGGACCCAGCGGGCGTTGTCGGCGCCGCTCTGCTCCACGGTCACGGGCGCGCCCCGTGCACGAGCTCCCCGGCGATGTCGACGGCGGCTGCGACGTCACCGTCGGGCGGGTAGAGCAGGGCCCGGCCCACCACGAGTCCGCGCACCGGCGGCAGGGTGAGCGCGCGCCCCCAGGAGGCGTAGGTGTCCTCCGGGTCGCCCTGCGGGTCGCCGCCCAGGAGCAGGGTCGGGAGGGTGGTGGCGTCCATCACCCGCTCGAGCTCGGGGACCACCGGCAGCTTGAGCCAGGTGTGGGCACTCGAGCCACCCAGGCCCGAGGCGATGTGGATGGAGCGGATCGTCGAGTCGGGGTCGAGCAGGTTGACGACCCGTCCCTCCCGGCGCTCGCTGAGGAACGGCTCGACCATCGCCATCAGCCCTCGTGCGGCGAGCTCGTTGACGGCGTGGGCGGTGGCTTCGAGCGTGGCGACGGTGCCCGGGTCGTCGTAGCAGATGCGGGTCAGCGTCTTGCCGCCGTCGAGGCCGCACGCCGCGATGTCCTCCGCCCGGTAGGCGGTGAACCGGTCGTCGAGCTCGAAGCTCGCGCCCTGCAGGCCGCCGCGGTTCATCGAGCCGATGACGACCTTGTCCTCGAGCGCGCCGAGCAGCAGCAGGTCGTCGAGGATGTCGGGCGTCCCCAGCACGCCGTCGACCCCGGGCCGCGAGACCGCGGTGACCAGGCGCTCGAGCAGGTCGTGCCGGCTGGCCATCGCCCACGGGTCGGCGCGCACCCCGAGGGCGCCCCGCGCCGGGTGGTCGGCGGCGACGAGGAGCAGTCGGCCGTCGGCGCGAAGCAGGTCGCGGCGGGCCCGGGCAGCCCAGGCCCGGCTGATCGCCTCCGGGTCGCTGGCCCGCAGCTCGGTCAGCTGGGCCACGTCGACCGCGCCGGTCACCGAGCCGGTCGCGACGCCGGGCTTGGCGCCCGTGACGCCTGTCATCGGAGCGCGTCCTGTCGGCCTGCTCCGGCCAGGGTGTCGAGCACCTCGGCGGTCGTGGGCATCGCGCTCGAGCACTCGAGGTGGGACGCGACGATCGCGCCTGCCACATTGGCGAACTCGATGACCCGACGCAGGTCCCAGCCCTCGAGCAGCCCGTGCACCAGCGCGCCCCCGAACGCGTCACCGGCCCCGAGGCCGTTGACGACCGACACCGGGAACGGCGCCACCTCGACCCGCTCGTCGCGGGTGGCCGCCAGCACACCCTTGGGGCCCTGCTTCACGACGGCCAGCTCGACGCCACGCTCGAGCAGGGCGTCGGCCGCGCGCTGGGGGTCGGTCTCGCCCACGGCCACCTCGCACTCCTCGCGGTTGCCGACCGCCACGGTGACGTGCCCGAGGGCGCGGCCCACCTGGGCGCTGGCCTCGGCGGGGTCCGGCCAGAACATCGGCCGGTAGTCGAGGTCGAGCACGGTGTGCTGCCGCCGGGCCCGCGTCTCCCAAGCGGCGAAGTGCGCCGAGCGGCTGGGCTCCTGCGAGAGCCCGGTGACCGTGGACCAGTAGACCCGGGCGGCCCGGATCGCCTCGAGCGGCAGGTCCTGCGCCTCGATCAGCAGGTCGGGGGCCGTGGGGTAGCGGTAGAAGTAGAGGGGGAAGTCGTCGGGCGGGAAGACCTCGCAGAACGTGACCGGCGTGGGCGGCCCGTCGACGGGCGCGACGAACCGGTCGTCGACCCCGAAGCCGCGCAGCGCCTGGTGGACATAGCGCCCGAAGGCATCGGCACCGGTGCGCGTGATCAGGGCGACCTGACGGCCGTGCCGGGCCGCGGCGACGGAGACGTTCGTGGCGGTGCCGCCGAGGAACTTCTGGAAGGTCTCGACCTCCTCCAGCCCGACGCCGAACTGGAGCGGGTAGATGTCGACCCCGGTGCGCCCCATGGCGACCAGGTCGTAGGCACCGTCGTGCACCTCGTCCGCGGTGGGGTCGGTCACGTCAGATCCCCACACCGGAGTGCTGGGCGGCCAGGCCCAGCAGGTAGAAGTAGCTCGCCTCGACGTCGGCCACCGGACCGTCTCCCTCGGGGACGCCCGGGAGGATGGTGTCCTGCTCGAGGACGTACCACCCGGCATACCCACTGTCCTCGAGCGCGCCCACGATGGCGGCGATGTCGACGTCACCCTGACCCAGGGGGACGTACATGCCCGCGGCGACGGCGTCGGTGTAGGTCGTCTCGCCGGCCTGCACCCGGCGGGCGAGGTCGAGCCGGACGTCCTTGAGGTGGGTGTGCGCGATCCGGTCGGGGTGCTCGCGGGCGACGCGCACCGGGTCACCGCCACCGATGAGCAGGTGGCCGGTGTCGAGGCAGAGCCCGATCCGGCTGCCCGCGAGCACCCGGTCGGTCTCCTCGCCGGTCTCGACCATCGTGCCGACGTGCGGGTGCAGGGTGGCGGTGAGCCCCTGGGCGGCGGCCGCAGCAGCCAACCGGTCGAGGTTCGCCAGCAGGGTCGCCCAGCCCTGGTCGTCGAGCTGCGGGCGGTCGTCGTACCCCTCCCCGCCCGTCGCAGCTGCGAGGACCACGGTGGAGGCAGCGGCTGCCGTGAGGTCGACCATGGCGGCCTCGAGCTCGGGCAACGGGTCGTGGCCCGGGTCGTGCAGGACGAGCGGCACGAACTGACCGACCGCGGCGAGCCCGTGGCTGCGCAGCGTGGCGACCTTGTCCTCGGCCGAGTCGGGCAGGAACCCGTCGGGACCGAACTCGGTGGCGGCCAGGCCGAGCTCGGACATCTGGGCGAGCACCACCTCAGGCGGCAGCTGGTGGCCCCAGCCGGGCACCTCGCAGACGCCCCACGAGATGGGCGCCCCCGCGATGCGGTCGGCCAGGGCCTCGGACGGGATGCCGGCCACGGTCAGGCCCCCTTGATCTCGGTGAGGTCGACGACGCGGCGCTCGGCGCGCGAGATCTCGCAGGCCTCCGCGACCCGGAACGCCTGGAGCGCGTCATCGAGGGTGCACGGGCTGGGCGAGCGCCGGGCCGCGACGTCGAAGAACGCAGTCAGCTCGGCCCGGTAGGCGGGCAGAAAGCGCTCCATGAACGTCATCGTGACCGGTCCATGCGGGAAGTCGACACCGTCCTCCAGCGACCGGAGGGCCAGCGAGTCGTCCAGACCGACGGCGACGGCCCCGCGCTCACCGAGCACCTCCATCCGGACGTCGTGGCCCGCCCCGTTGTAGCGGGTCGAGGAGACCTGGGCCAGCGTGCCGTCGTCGAGGGTGAGGAGGGCGGCCCCGGTGTCGACGTCGCCCGCGTCGGCGAAGAAGCGCGCGCCCTGGTTGGACCCGGTCGCGTAGACCGAGACGACCTCGCGCCCGCTGACGAACCGGATGATGTCGAAGTCGTGCACGTTGCAGTCGCGGAAGATGCCGCCGCTGGTGGGCACGTAGGCGGCGGGCGGCGGCGCGCTGTCGCGGGTGTGGGCCACCACGGTGTGCACGAAGCCCAGCTCGCCCGACGCCACGACGTCGCGGGCCCGACGGTAGCCCTGGTCGAAGCGCCGCTGGAACCCGACGTGGACGGGCACACCGGCCTCTTCGACCAGCCGGGTCAGCTCGATCGTCTCGTCGAGGGTCGAGGCGACCGGCTTCTCGCAGAACGTCGCGATGCCCTTGGCGACCCCGGCCCGCAGCAGCGGGGCGTGGCCGGGCGTCGCAGTGGCGATGACCAGGGCGTCGAGGCCCGAGTCGAGCAGCTCGTCGGTGGTGGCCGCCCACTCCAGTCCACGGTCGGCCGCGACCTGCTGGGCGCGCGCCGCGTCGACATCGGCCACGACGAGCTGGTCGACGGCGTCGAGGCTGCGGAGGGTGTCGGCGTGGAAGGCGCCGATCCGGCCGACGCCGGCGAGTCCGATACGCATGTGCAGGGTCCGTTCACGGTCGCAGGGCAGGGGGAGGCACCGGGGCGCTCGACGACAAGCGTGCCGTCGGGGCGGGAGTCGTGTCAACCATTTGTAAGGACATTCTGACGTCATGAGATTCTCATGTCTGTGACCCGCACCGGCTAGAGTGCCTGCGTGGCCACCCAGCTCGACATCCGGATCGACCGGTCCTCCCCCGTGCCGCTCTACCACCAGCTCGCCGAGCAGCTCGCGGCCGCCATCGACGACGGGGCCCTGCACCCCGGTGACGCCTTCGAGAACGAGGTGGCGATGGGGCTGCGGCTCGGCCTCTCCCGCCCCACGGTGCGCCGCGCCATCGCCGAGCTCGCCGCCCGCGGCCTGCTCGTGCGACGCCGCGGCGTCGGCACCACCGTCGCCAACCGCACGGTGCACCGGCGGGCCGAGCTCACCAGCCTCTACGACGACCTGACCAGGGCCGGCGCCCACCCCACGACCACGGTGCTCTCGCTCGACGTGGTGCAGGACGAGCGAGTGGCCGGTGCCCTCGACCTGGCCCCCGACAGCGAGCTGCTCGCCATCGTGCGGCTGCGCCTGTCCGACACCGAACCGCTGGCGGTGCTGCGCAACTGGCTACCGCCGTCGCACCTGGACGTCACCAAGGAGGACCTCGAGGCCGAGGGCCTGTATGCCGTGCTGCGCCGCCGTGGCGTGCGCCCGGTCGTGGCGCGGCAACGGATCGGGGCCAGGCCGCCCAGCCCCAGCGAGCGTCGCCACCTGCGGATGCGGGGCAACGAGCCGGTACTCACCATGACTCGCAGCGCATTCGACGAGGTGGGGCACCCGGTCGAGTACGGCGACCACTGCTACCGCGCCTCGACCTACACGATCGAGGTCATGGTCGACGAGCGCTGAGCCTCTCTCGACCTACTGAGTCGTCAGGCGCAGGCTGAAGTCGGCGCTGTTGCCCTCGCCGGTCACGGTGAAGCCCAGGGCGGAGAGCCCGGCGAGGTTCTTCGCCTCGTCGGCGCCGACCTCGTCCTTGAACTCGGTCAGCAGGCCCGCGATGTCGACGAAGCCGGCGACCCGGGCCGAGTCGGCTCCCTTGACCGCGTCCTTGAACCGGTCGGTGTCCCCCAGCCCGTGCTCCGTCCCGAGCTCGTCGGCGTAGTTCTCGGACAGCGACACGACGGTCGTGCCGCCATCGGACTTGAGGGTCAGCGCATCGGAGCCCAGGCCCTGACCCGCGTCGGAGATCTTCTGGAGCACCTCCCGGTCGCCGTCCGTGACGGCGGCGACGCGCAGCTCGCTGTGGTCCTCGCCCATGCCCCCGAACACCAGCGAGAACTGGCTGCCCAGCGCGGCATACAGGTCGTCGGGGACGGCGATGCCCAGCTCGCTCTCGAGCTCGGCGACACCGTCCTTGAACTCCTGCTTGCCCATGGACTCGGTGATGGCCTTCTCCATCGCCGGCCAGCCGGCCTTGAGCTGCTCGCCGGCGTTGGCGACGCTGATCGCGGCGAGGGTGGTGTCGGGCAGGTCAGCCAGACCGGTGCCCTGCCTCGACCCGGCGAACCTCACGCTGGCTCCGTTGGTGTGGCCCGCGAGCTCGAGGTGCGGCCCGTCGAACCGCAGGGCCAGCGCGACCCGGCCGGTCTGCGAGGTGGCCGGTCCACCGGTGAAGCCGGGGATCATGCCGCTGACGTCGAGGGACCTGGTGGCCTTGGCCACCTGCTCTGCGTCGAACCAGGCGGCGACGACGCCGTCCTCGCCGAGGTCGGCCATGTCCTGGCGGAAGTTGGCGGAGTCGGCGAGCGTGCCCTTGGCCGCGGCAGCAGCCACCCCGGCGGCCTTCCCGGTGCCGTCGGTGCAGAGCGCGAACTCCTCGACCAGCTGGCACTCGGCCGCGTTGTCCTTGGCGATCGTGGGCAGGCTGGCCCTGGCCTCGTCGGCGTCGGTCACGGCGAGCGCGACGACGACGGTCGGCTCGTCGTCGGCCTTGGCGCCCGGCACGAGCCCGACACCGATCCGCTGGCCCAGCCACGGCTCGACGTCCTTGGCGTAGTCCACGCCCTTGAGCTGGCCCTCGGCCTGGAGCCGCGTGACGATGACCTTGCGCAGGTCGGAGTCCTCCTTCACCTCGTCACGGGTGTCGGGGAACTTGCGGATGAAGCGGATGCCGTCGATCTTCTGGCCCGCCGAGGGGTCGAGGTCGATCTTGGCAAAGGCGATCGTGGTCGCCGGCAGCGCCGACTCGGGCTGGGCACCCCCGCCGCCGACCTGCTGGAACGCGAGCGCGCCACCTGCACCCACCGCGACGATCGCGAGGATCCCGCCGACCAGGGCCACCGTCCGGCCCCGGCCGGGCCGGCCCGTCGCCACCGGCTCGGCACCGGGCTGGGCGAACGGGTCCACCTGGACCGACGGCGCCGGTGCGGCGAACGGGTCGGCCTGGGTCGGCTGGGCGGGCCGGGCAAACAGGCTGGGCTCGCCGGGCTGGCCGAACAAGCCGGGCTGGCCCTGCTGGCCGGGCTGGCCGAACAAGCCGGGCTGGCCCTGCTGGCCGGGCTGCGGTACCTGCTCGAACGGGTTGTTGCTCATGACGTGGATCCCCCAGTGCGGACTGACTTCGCCGCACGCGGTCGCTCGGCGGCTGCGCCGCAGGATAGAACAGGCCCGGTCCACCCCGAGGGGCGAACCGGGCCAATCCAGACCGAATGGTTACGTCGGTCTCAGACCAACGTCTCAGCCGGCGACGACGTCGAGCGTCACCTTGGCCTGCACCTCGGGGTGCAGGCGGATCAGCGCCTCGTGGCTGCCGACCGACTTGATCGGGGTCGTGATCTCGATCTTGCGCTTGTCGAGCTCCGGGCCACCGGCCGCCTTCACCGCGGCTGCGATGTCGGCGGTGGAGACGGCACCGAACAGGCGGCCGGAGGCGCCTGCGTGGGCCGCGACCTTGACGGCCTTGTTCTCGAGGTTGCCCTTGATCGACTTGGCCTCCTCGAGGGAGTTGATCGCGCGGACCTCACGGCCCTTGTTGATCGAGTCGACCTGCTTCTGCCCGCCCTTGGTCCACGCGGTGGCCAGGCCACGGCGGAACAGGAAGTTGCGGGCGTAGCCGTCCTTGACGTCGACGACGTCACCGGCGGTGCCGAGGCTGGAGACCTCGTGGGTCAGAATGACCTTCATTTTCTCAGTCCTTCCCGACTCAACGAGACGAGCTCGAGTAGGGCAGCAGCGCCATCTCGCGGGCGTTCTTGACCGCGGTGGCGATGAGCCGCTGCTCCTGGACGGACACACCGGTCACCCGACGCGCGCGGATCTTGCCGCGGTCGGAGATGAACTTGCGCAGCAGCGCAGTGTCCTTGTAGTCGATGTTCTCGACCTTCGCCGCCTTCAGCGGGTTGGCCTTCTTCTTGGGCTTGCGCACAACGGGCTTGGCCATCGTGGTGCTCTCCTTCTGCTGAGTGACTCAGCGGATGAGCCCTGGTCTCCCAGGGATGGTGTGTTTCGAGTTTTCAAACAGTGGGTATGCCGGGTGCTCCCCCGTGCAGGTTTCTCACCCAAATGGAACGAAACCTGCAGCCGCGCTCACGCGCGGGCGGGGCCACTCGGCATACCGAGTGATCTGGACCTTAGAACGGCGGCTCGTCGTAGGACGGCGCGCCGCCGCCCCAGCCGCCACCCTGCTGGCCACCGGTCTGGGGAGCCGAGGCCGGAGCGGACGACGGGCCGGTGGCCCAGGGGTCCTCCTGCTGGCCACCCTGACCGCCACCCTGCTGGCCGCCGCCACCGGAGAAGCCTCCGCCGCCGCCGGTGCCCCGCTGGGTCTTGTTGACCTTCGCCGTGGCGTAGCGGAGCGAGGGGCCGACCTCGTCGACCTCCATCTCCATGACGGTGCGCTTCTCGCCCTCTTTGGTGTCGTACGAGCGAGACTTCAGCCGACCGGAGACGATCACGCGAGTGCCCCGCTGGAGCGACTCGGCGACGTTCTCCGCCGCGTCCCGCCACACCGAGCAGCGCATGAACAGGGTCTCCCCGTCCTTCCACTCGTTGGACTGCCGGTCGAACTGTCGCGGCGTGGAGGCCACGGTGAAGTTCGCGACGGCAGCACCCGAGGGGGTGAAGCGCAGCTCGGGGTCGCCGGTGATGTTGCCGATGACGGTGATGACGGTGTCGCCAGCCATGGAGCGTGTCCCCTGTTCGTTTGGGTCAGGTCAGGTGGTGCTGTGGTGCAGATCAGATCTAGATCAGTGCAGCTCAGGCGCCGGGGCGCAGGAGCTTGGTGCGCATGACCGACTCGTTCAGGCCGAGCTGGCGGTCCAGCTCCTTGGCCGTGGCCGGCTCTGCAGTGAAGTTGACGACGGCGTAGATGCCCTCGGCCTTCTTCTTGATCTCGAACGCCAAGCGACGGCGGCCCCAGATGTCGATGTTGTCGACGGTGCCCTTGTCCTTGGTGACGACGGTGAGGAACTTGTCGAGCGACGGCGCGACGGTCCGGTCGTCGAGCTCGGGGTCGAGGATGACCATGAGTTCGTACTGACGCATGCTGATAACCCGCCTCCTTTGGTCTATGGCGGTCACGGTCTCTCCGTGACAGGAGGGTTGCAGTGCGATCTCCGTGGACACACCGTCGAGGCGTGCTGCGGGAGAACCTGACAAAGCGTACCGGCCCGCGAGGACATCACCGAATCCTCCTCCACAGGGTCAGGCGAGCCGCACCAGCAGCCGGTCGGGAGCACCGGCGAAGTCACCGGCCAGCTCGTCCGGCTCCTCGTCCGGCTCCTCGTCGTCCGGAAGATCCACCGGGTCCTGGTCCGGTGCATCGTCCGAACCATCGGGGTCGGGGAGGGGTTCACGAGCCGCGGCGGTGTGCCAGACCCGCCACACGAGGTAGGCGACGGCGACGACGCGGATGACGAGGAACACGGCATACCAGCCGGGCGGGAGGCCACGGTCGGGCGTGGAGAGCCCGCCCACGTAGAGCCACACGGCGACGAAGTGCAGCGCCTCCGCGCCGGCCCAGACCAGGTGGTCACGCCACCGCACCCCGCACAACGCGAGCAAGGGCAGCAGCCACAGCGAGGCCTGCACCGGGAAGGCCTTGCCGGTGAGCAGCGCCAGGGCCACCAGCACGAAGGCGACCTCGGCCAGGGTGGGCCGTCGCGGGGTGCTGAGCGCGAACACCGCGCCCACCGCGTAGGCGACCAGCAGGCCCACCACGGCGAGCAGGGTGGTCGCCCCGGTGGGGAGCGGGTGGCTGAGCAGCTGGGGGATCATCCACGGCGAGCCCAGCCCCGCGGCGCTGTCCCACCAGACCTGGGTGGAGCGCAGGATGGCCATCGTGTTCAGCCCGACGAGGAACGGCAGCAGCACCAGGGCGCACGCACCGGCAGCCGCACCGAGGGTCCGGCGCACCGCCTCGAGCCGGCCGCTGCGGAGTCCGAGCACCACCAGCGCCAGCAGGATCAGCAGCGGGTAGGTGCGCGCCATCACCCCGAGACCGAGCAGCACCCCGGCTGCGACCGGCCGACGACGGCTCCAGGCCCAGATGCCCGCGCTGGCCAGGGCCACCCCGAAGAGATCGGGCGACAGCATCGCGGTGAGGAGCAGCACCGGGCTGAACGCCACGTGGGCGGCGTCGGTGACGTGCAGGGGACGCGACGCGGCGGTGAGATAGACGACGGCCACCGCGAGCGCGGTGCCGAGCAGGGCCCAGAGGGCGAAGTACCAGCGGGTCTGGTCGAGGAAGGCGCCGTCCGGCACCAGTCCGCCGACCCACGCCATCACCGCACCGGTGAGCACCGGGTGGTCGGTGCGGGCGCCCTCGCCGCCGACGTAGGCAGCCAGGCCGTTGTCGAGGTTGCCCAGCTGGTAGAGCGCCGGGAGGTCGGAGAAACAGGCGTGCCAGAACTGGTCGGAGCCGACCCAGCCCTTCTGGATGCAGTGCGTCCGCTCCGCCACCGACAGCGCCATGGTGGCCGCCGTCGCGACGAGCAGCGGCACGACGGCCGCGACCCAGGACACCGCTCGGGCCGAGACGTGACGGCCGAGCGGCCCGCCGGCGACAGCCAGCGAGCCCCTCGGCAGCAGATCCCCTCGACGGCTCACTGGGTCGTGGAGGTCGTGGGTGGTGCCCCGCCCAAGGTGATCGTCGGTGGCCCGGTCGTCTTGGTCGGCTTCGTCTTCGTGGTGGTCGGCGGCGTCGTGGGCGGCGTCGTCGTGGTCGTCGTCGTGGTGGTGGTCGTGGTGGTCGTCGTGGTGCTCGGCGGCGGCGGGGGCGGCGTGTAGACCTGGTCGTCGCCGAGGCCCTCACGCTGCGGGAAGTCGAGCACCTTGCTGCCCTTCAGGGCGGCCTGCATGTAGTCGGTCCAGATCCGGACCGGCACCGTGCCACCGGTGATCTCGGAGTAGCCGCCGATGTTGGTCATCGACAGCTCGGTGCCGCCCTTGCCGGTGCGGTACATGCCGACGGTCGTGGCCAGCTGCGGGGTGAACCCGTTGAACCAGGCGGCCTTGTTGTTGCTCGTCGTGCCGGTCTTGCCGGCCACCGGACGACCCAGCGCCTGGGCGTACTGTCCGGTGCCGCTCTTGACCACACCCTCCATCGCGTCGATGGTGTCGGCGGTGACCCCCTTGTCGAAGGCCGCCTTCCTGGTCACCTTGACCTTGTAGTCGAGGTCGCCGGGACCACCCTTGACCGTCTTGATCAGGTAGGGCGTGACCCGCACGCCGTTCGCGGCGATGGTCGCGTAGGCGTTGGCCATGTCACGGACGGTCACGCTGTCGGTGCCGAGCACGTTGGCGTAGTTGGTGCCGAGACCCTTCTCGGGCAGCCCCGCGGCGACCGCGGCGGCCTTGGTGTTCTTCGGCCCGACCTTGATGTTGAGCTGGGCGTAGACGGTGTTGACCGAGTGGGCCGTCGCGGTGCGCAGGTCGATCCGGCCGAAGTTCTCGCCACCGAAGTTGGTGACCCGGCCCCGTCGGGCGTTCTCGTCTCCCGCGCTGTCCTCGAACTCCTTGAAGTACTGCGGGGTCGCGCCGTTGAACATGGTCTTGGTGCTGATCGGCTTGTCCTGCGCCAGTCCGGCCAGGAGCGCGAACACCTTGAACGTCGAGCCGGCCTGCATCTTGGCGTCGGTGGCGGTGTTGAACTGCTCCTTGAGGTAGTCCTGGCCGCCGTAGAGGGCGACGATCGCCCCGTCGCCGGGCTTGATGCTGGTCAGGCCGACGTGCAGGGAGTCGGTGCCCTTGCCGGTGGGCATCCGGTCGTGCACGGCCTTGACCGCCGCGGCCTGGGCGTTCCGGTCGATCGTCGTGACGACCTTGTACCCGCCCTTGTCGATGTCGGCGTCGGTCATCTTGAGCTTGCTCTTGAGCTCCTTCTTGACCAGGTCGACCAGGTAGCCGGTCGGGCCGGACGCACCGGTGGTCTTGCGCGGCTTCTGCAGGGTCGGGAACTTGGCGGCGGCGCGCTGCTCCGGCGTCAGCCAGCCCTCGGTCACCATGCCGTCCATGACGTAGGTCCACCGCGCCTCGGCGTTGGCCTTCTGCTCCGCACCCAGGGCCGGGTCGTAGAACGACGGGCCGCGGATGACCGAGGCGAGGAAGGCGCCCTCCGACGGCGTGAGCTTGGAGACGTCCTTGTTGAAGTACGCCTTCGAGGCGGTCTGGATGCCGTAGGCGCCACGGCCGTAGTAGATGGTGTTGAGGTAGTTCTCGAGGATCTGGTCCTTGGACTCCTGCTTGGCGATCTTGATCGAGATGATGATCTCGCGACCCTTCCGGGTCAGCGTCTGGTCCTGGGTGAGGAAGTAGTTCTTGACGTACTGCTGGGTGATCGTCGACCCACCCTGGGTCGCCCCGCCCTTCAGGCCGACCCACACGGCGCGCGCGATGCCGGTCGGGCTGATGCCGGAGTTCTCGTAGAAGTTGCGGTCCTCGGCGGCGAGGTGGGCCTCCTGCACCGGCTTGGGGACCTGCGCCAGCTTGACCGACTCGCGGTTGACCTCGCTGATCCGGTCCATCTCGGTCTTGCCGTCGGCGTAGTAGATGATCGACGCCTGCGCGTTGGCCAGGTCGTTCGGCTTCGGGGTGTCGACGAGGGAGTAGGCGACGAAGAACGCGATGACCGCCAGCAGGAAGCCCGCCAGCGCGGCGATGCCGAGCCCCTTGGCCCAGCGCTTCTTCCGGCTGGTCGTGGCGCCGCCACCCTTGCCTCCGTTGCCCTTGCCGGCCCCGCTGGTCGAGCCGCGCCGGGCGCCGGAGCCGGAGCCGGCACCGCCCTTGGCGGCGCGCTGCGCCGCCTTCGCCTGGGCGCGCGTCTTCGGACGTGAGGTGCTCATCTGACCTTCCCGATCGGCATACAACAGGCACGGTCCCGGCCCTCTGGCCACGGTTCCGCACCGTCAACTGACGCTCAGTATGACTGGCGACCTTGAGAATCGTGCATTCGCCCGACCCCGCGTCAACGAACCCCGGGGGCGAAAGGTCACGAATCCCGAGATATATCGGCTCGATATATCTGGTGTACGCTGACCCTCGTCGTCGACCACTCGATGACCCGCACGGACGCGGTCCGTGGGCCAGCAACGCAAGGGAGGTGCAGCCAGTCATGAGCCGTCGCTCCGAACTGCTCGAGTTCGCGGTCCTCGGACTGCTGCACGAGAGCCCCATGCACGGGTACGAGCTGCGCAAGCGGCTCAATGCCGCGCTCGGCGCCTTCCGCGCGCTGTCCTACGGCACGCTCTACCCCTGCCTGCGCGGCCTGCTCGACCAGGGCCTCATCTCCGAGGCGAGCGGCACCCAGCACGCGGCGGCCACGGCCGGCTCCAAGCGCGCCCGCATCGTCTACGAGCTCACCGCGGACGGCAAGGAGCACTTCCAGGAGCTGCTCAAGGAAGCCGGGCCGACGGCCTGGGAGGACGACACCTTCGACGTCCACTTCGCCTTCTTCGCCCGCACCGAGGCCGAGGTCCGACTGCGCATCCTCGAGGGACGCCGCAGCCGGCTCGAGGAGCGGCTGGACACCATCCGCACCAGCTCGGCCAAGAACCGCGAGCGCTTCGACACCTACACCGCCGCCCTCGAGCGGCACGGCCTGGACTCCGCCGAGCGCGAGGTCCGCTGGCTCAACGAGCTGATCACCGCCGAGCGGAACATCCCGTCCTCGGCCACCTCGAGCACCACCTCCAGCACCACCTCCAGCACCACCTCCACCCCCATTACCCCCAACAACTGAGGAGTCTTCCCATGGGATCCGTTCGCGTCGCCATCGTTGGCGTCGGCAACTGCGCCAGCTCGCTGGTCCAGGGTGTCGAGTACTACAAGGACGCCGACCCGGCCGGCAACGTCCCCGGGCTCATGCACGTCCAGTTCGGTGAGTACCACGTGAGTGACGTCGAGTTCGTCGCCGCCTTCGACGTGGACGCCAAGAAGGTCGGCTTCGACCTGGCCGAGGCGATCGGCAACTCCGAGAACAACACCATCAAGATCGCCGACGTGCCCCCGACCGGGGTCACCGTCCAGCGCGGCCACACCTACGACGGCATCGGCAAGTACTACGCCCAGACCATCGAGCAGTCCGACGCCGAGCCCGTGGACATCGTCCAGGTCCTCAAGGACACCAAGGCCGACGTGCTCGTCTCCTACCTCCCGGTGGGTTCCGAGGTGGCCGACAAGTTCTACGCGCAGTGCGCGATCGACGCCGGCGTGGCCTTCGTCAACGCCCTGCCCGTCTTCATCGCCTCCGACCCCGAGTGGGCCGCGAAGTTCGAGGCGGCCGGTGTGCCGGTCATCGGTGACGACATCAAGTCGCAGGTCGGCGCGACCATCACGCACCGCGTGATGGCCAAGCTGTTCGAGGACCGCGGCGTCACCCTGGACCGCACCTACCAGCTCAACGTCGGCGGCAACATGGACTTCAAGAACATGCTCGAGCGCGAGCGTCTCGAGTCCAAGAAGGTCTCCAAGACCCAGGCCGTCACGTCCAACCTGACCGGCGCCCTCGCGGGTCTGACCGACAGCCGCAACGTCCACATCGGCCCGTCCGACTACGTCGCGTGGCTCGACGACCGCAAGTGGGCCTACGTCCGCCTCGAGGGTCGCGCGTTCGGTGACGTGCCGCTGAACCTCGAGTACAAGCTCGAGGTCTGGGACTCCCCCAACTCGGCCGGCATCATCATCGACGCCATCCGTGCGGCGAAGATCGCCAAGGACCGCGGCATCGGCGGCGCGCTGATCAGCGCCTCGTCCTACCTCATGAAGTCCCCGCCGGTGCAGCGCGAGGACACCGAGGGCCGCACCAAGCTCGAGGCCTTCATCGCCGGCACCGAAGAGCGCTGACCCAGCCTCCTCACGGCATACGAAGAGGGGCACCTTCCGCACCACGCGGAAGGTGCCCCTCTGTCATGTCCCCCGACTTCTGGCCACCGGTGCCGCACGGAGCGGCCGATTCGCGGGTCCCCGTGCCGCACGGCTGGCCAGAAGTGCGGGGTATGCCGCGGGGCGCGGCGGGTGCGTGGGTCCGGCTCGTGGGTCAGCGGGTGATGCGGGTGCTCGCGATGACCTGCTCGACGACCGGCACGTCCGCGTCGACGCCCGCGCCACCGGCCGAACCGGTCACGTGGACGAAGTCCTGCAGGGCGTCCGGCCGGGGCAGGCTCGCGAAGGCGTGGACCTGCCGGATCGTTCCGAACTGCGGGTCGACCCACGAGACGTCCACGCGGTGGAACTCCTGGTCGTTGATCTGGACCGTCCGGAGCTCCCCGACCTCGGCCTGCGGGCGCTGGTCGAGCGAGCCGCGCAGCTCCATCAGGGCGTCGGCGGGCTGGTCGTCCTCGGGGCGGGTGCCGATCCGGACGATGACGTTCGGCGTGAAGTCGGCGTTGACCTCGGTCTGCTTCGCGGCCAGGACGACGGCCGGCGCCGACACGGGTTCCCAGGTGTCCGGCACGTCGATGCTCACCGCCGGCGGCGCGGGGAAGCGTTCGGAGGGAAAGCTGAGAGTGCTCATGGTGCTGGCGCTGCCTTTCATGGATGCTGCACGGGTGCTGCACGGGTGCTGCGTGGGGTGCTGGGCCGGCCGGGCTACCAGGGCGGGTCGAACCCGATGTCGAACTTGATCCCGCCACCGATGCCCAGGGTGGCACCGACGTCGACCGAGACCCCGATGTTGTCACTGCTGATCTCGGCGTCCGCCTCCGCGTGCGCACCGATGCCGTAGGAGATCTCGCCGCCCACGCCCACGTCGACCGGGCCGAGGTCCTGGCTGACCTCGCCCTCGGCCTTGCCCCCGGCGAACACCTCGCCGCCGACGTTGGCCTTGGCTCCGTCGAGACCGAGCTTGACGCCGGCGTCCGCGTTGGCCTCCGCTCCGACGTAGGCCTTGCCCTCGGCCTGTGTGCCGTAGCTGTTGGAGTAGGCGCCGCTGACCTTGGCGACATAGGCGCCGGCCATCACGCCACCGGAGGCCACCAGGCCGTCCTTCGAGATGCCGAGCTCGTAGTCGGCCTTGCCCTCGGTGCCGAGCAGCTCGGCGGAGAGGTGGTTGCCGTCCTCGTCGCCCCAGGTGTGGCCGAGGACCTGCTGGTCCCACAGCTGCTGCTCGCCGTCCGCGAGGGTCATGCCGACGTTCAGCTCCGGCTTGTCGAACGGCGACTCGGCGGCGTGCTCGGGATCGTCCTCGTCGGGGGTGCCGTCGTTGTCGTCGTCGCCGTCCTCGACGTCCGGGATGCCGTCCTGGTCGTCGTCGAGGGGGTCCTCGTCGCCGTCCGGGATGCCGTCCTCGTCGTGGTCGTTGTCGGAGTGGTCGTCGACGTCGTCGGGGATGCCGTCGTTGTCGTCGTCCTCGTCGCTGTTGTCGTCGACCCCGTCGTCGTCCTGGTCGTCGTCGTTCTCGGGGTCGTCGTCGCGGTCGTCCGGGACGCCGTTGTTGTCGTCGTCCTCGTCCTGGTCGTCCGGCGTGCCGTCGTCGTCATCGTCCCGGTCGGAGCCGTCGGGCGTGCCGTCGCCGTCGCCGTCGCCACCGCCGGTGCCAGCACCGTCTCCGCCGGTCACCCCCGAGGTGAGCTCCTGGTCACCGATCTCCTCGGACAGCCGCTTGCTCAGCTCCTCGACGCCGGCCGAGCTGGAGTCCAGCGTGGTGCGGGTGGCCGGCCAGGCGTTGAAGAAGGTCGTGGCGTCCTCGCCCACCCAGACCCCGCGGAGCTGGCGGACCGCCTGCTCGGCAGTGGTGGTGGCGTCGGTCAGCTCACGGTGCACCCGGGACAGCTGTTCGGCGATGGAGCGAACCTTGTGGTTCTCCATGCCCTTCTTGTCGGTGCCGCCCATGGCGCTCTGCTCTCTGGGTTGGTGGTGCGACGTGGTCAGCGTGCGGGAAGGTCACGCCGGCGGCCGCTCCTGGTCGTGCCAGGGCAGCCACCGGCGTGGACGGCCTCAGTTCGAGGCGGCCCGCTGCTCGGACAGCTCGGCCTGCAGACGCTTGTGCATCTCCGTCACGTCGAGGACGGTCTGGTCGATGTGGGTGGCGTCGTTCTTCCACTGCGACTGGAAGCGGGCCGAGTCCGGGCCGTGCCAGGCGCTGGCCAGCTTGTGCGCAGCCTGGTCGGCGTCCTGCTTGGCGTGCTGGAGGTCGGCCTTGGCCTTGCCGAGGCGAGAGATGACGTCCTGGACCTTCGACGGGTCCATACCCTTCTTGTCGCCGCCGCCGCTGCCACCGTCGGGAGTGGGAAGCATGGTTGTCTCCTTGTCTGCGTGAAGCTCGTGGGTCCTACCGGATGTGGTGCGTGGTGCGTGGTGCGTGGTGCCTACGCTCAGTTCGAGGTCTGGTCCTGCTGCTTGGCCTCGGTGCGGATCTGGTCCGCAGCCTTGGTCAGGCCGGTCGCGGCCTTGGTGAGGTCCGCGGCGTACTGCCCGTTCCACTTGGTCTCGAACTTCTTCTGGTCCTCACCCCACCAGCTGCTCTTGAGCTGGCCGATCAGGTCGTCGATCTCCGACTTCGCCTTCTTGATCTTCTGGGCGGAGTCGTCCAGGACGCCGGCCTGGGTCCGGGCGGTGCCGGTGTTCATGGAAAGTTCAGCCATGACGGTTCCCCTCTTTCATGTCGTGAGCGCCCTTGGTGGCACTCGCTTTCGTGGTCGAACAGGACAAGTCGTGATGTGAGTCGGTGCTTGAGGTGAAAACGTAGGTGCGGGCCAGTCGGTACCTCAATGGGGAGCACTCCCCACCGCACCTTCGCCCGTGGCGCTCGTGGACAACGGCAGCGCCACCTGGACGAGCTCGGGGTTGCCCCGCCGCACCAGGAAGCCGCGGCCCTCGAGGAGCTGGTCCCGGCTGACGCCGCGGTAGTCGGCGGCGAACGCCGAGGCCTCGTCGCCACTGGGCTGCAGGGACAGCCCGGAGCGCGACGACCGCAGCGCCCCGGACATGCCGTAGTTGGAGTTGAAGAAGCTTGAATCTGCCTCTGCCACAACGCATTGCTCAGAGTTGACGACGGCCTTGATGAGCTCGACCAGGTCGTCCTCGGCCATCGACCCGTCGAAGTCCTGGGCCCGCTCGACGACGACGAGCACGGTGGCCCCGGAGGCGCCGGCCTCGACCAGCTCGTCCTTCAGGCGCTTGGCCAGCGCCCGGCAGTCGTCGACGCCGACGGCGCTCTCGGTCCACACGCCGGTGGCCCGGGTGAGCACCGACCGCCGCGGGCTGAACAGCCAGCAGCGCAGCCCCGGCTGGGCACGCAGGGCGGCCTGCGCCATGGTCAGGACCGCGGTCGTCCGGCCACTGCCCGAGGGCCCGAGGACGATCTGGCTGCCCCGCAGGTCGAAGCCCATCGGGCGCATCGTCGTCGACGACAGCCCGATCGCGGGACGTCCGGATGCGTCCGTGGCGGGCAGCGAGGCGAGCGACACCGACTCGGGCAGCGACCGGATCGGCGGTGCCTCGGGCACCCCGGCCCGGCGCACGCCCTCGGCGAAACCGTGGATGGCCCGCGCCTGCACGGTGGAGTCCGAGGACCCGCCGAGCACGGCGACCTGCACCTCCCGGTCGTGCACGATCGCGCGTCCCGGCGGGGAGCCGAGCGACAGCACGTCGGCGTCGACGTCGAGGGACAGGTAGTCGTCGACGGTGGCCATCCGCAGCACCACGCGGTTCTGGATCGCGGACGACAACCCGCCCCACAGCCCGTTGCGCTGGTCGGCCGTGACGACGAAGTGCACGCCCACCGGCCGGCCGTCGCCGGCCAGCGAGGTGAACAGGTCGAGCCAGCGCTGCCCCGCGTGGCTGTCGTAGGCCGCTTGGAAGCTGGTCAGCCCGTCGACCAGCACGATGATCCGCGGCTCATCGGGCGCATCGGCCAGTCGCCGGAAGTCGGTGATGGTGGCGGCGTTGACGGCCGAGTAGCGCAGCGCCCGCTCGTCGATCGTCTCGCGGAGCATGGTCAGCAGCCGGACGACCCGCTCGTGGTCGCTGGCGTAGATGATGCTCCCGACGTGCGGCAACGGCTCGAGCATGGCCAGGCCACGGTTGCCGAAGTCGAGCCCGTAGACGTGGCACGGACCTCCGCGGACCGTGAAGCCCGCCGCCACGGCGATGGTGCGCAGGAACGCGCTCTTGCCGGCCCCCGAGGCGCCGAACACCGCGAGGTTGCCCTCGATGTCGGGGCGGAAGCTGATCGGCGGCTGGGTCTGGCTGTCGGGGTCGTCGCTGATGCCGATCACCAGCTCGTCGTCACGGCGCCGGGTCGGCAGGTCGGCGAGCTCGTAGACGGGGGCCATCTCGGGCAGCCACGGCTTGCGCGGGTCGGGGATCTCGGCGGCCTCCTGCGCTGCCCCGATCTGGGTGACGACGCGCTGGATGTCGGTCGGCCCGAGGTCCTCCTGCACGACGTCGTGGGCCTCCTCGGCAACGGGCAGCTCCCAGGCCGTGCCGACCCCGAAGCCGAGCGTCTCGACGTCCAGCGACGCGGTCGGCGCGTCCCCGGTGGACCACCCACCGGCATACCCGGTCTGGAACGGGGTGAGCCGACCGGGACCGGCCTTGGAGACCGCGCGGCCCGGCAGGGCCGGGTCGAAGTAGGCCGCCACGGGCGTGCCGAGCACGTCGTCGCTGTCCGCTTCGTCGGCCATCCGCAGCGCCATCCGCAGGTTGGTGTTGGCGCGCAGGTTGTCCTTGATCACGCCGGCCGGGCGCTGGGTCGCGAGGATCAGGTGCAGCCCCAGGGAGCGACCCCGCTGCGCGACGTTGACCACGCCGTCGACGAACTCGGGGACCTCCTGCACCAGCGCCGCGAACTCGTCGACGACGATCACCAGGCTCGGCGGCGCGGCCACCTCGCCGCGGCGCTCGAGCTCGATCAGGTCCTTGGCCTTGTGCTGGGCGAGGATGTGCTCGCGGTGCCTGAGCTCGGCCGACAGGGACGCGAGGGCTCGGCGCACGAGGTGCGGCGAGAGGTCGGTGACGAGGCCGACGGTGTGCGGCAGGTTCACGCAGTCGCGGAACGCCGAGCCACCCTTGTAGTCCACCAGCAGGAAGGTCAGCCGCTGCGGGGAGTGGGCGACGGCCATGCCGAGGATCCAGGCCTGGAGCAGCTCGGACTTGCCGGCGCCGGTGGTGCCACCGACCAGGGCGTGCGGTCCGTCGGCCCGCAGGTCGATCGAGAAGGTGCCTGCGGCGGACTGCCCGATGACGGCGCGCAGGTTGCCCGGCTTGGGGCGGGCCACCGGAGCGGCAGCGTAGGGACCGGTGAGGATCGACCGGTTCTCCCCCCAACGCTCGATGACCGGGCCCGGGGCCTCGGCCAGCTCGTGACCCACCAGGTTGACGAACGACACCGAGCGGGGCAGGTCGCTCTCGTCCTCGACCGGCACCCCGGAGTCGACCAGCGGCGCCAGCTGCCGGCTCAGCCGCTCGACGTCGGGAGCCTCGACGTGGTCGGCGGCGACCGGCATCCGGACCACCGCCGCGCCGACGTAGCCGACCACGGCGTCGCCCTGCTGCGGCCCCTGCTCGACGAAGGTGCGGCAGGCCGCGGGCAGGGTCGCGGTCGTCGGCGACACCCACAGCACGACGATGCCGTAGCGCCAGCCGCGCTCGGCCAGCTGGACCAGCCGGCTGCGCTCGACGGGGGCGTCGTCCTCGACGACCAGCAGCACGACCGGGCGACCGGCGGGCAGGCGTGGCGGCGTGAACGTCCCCTGGAGCGGGCCGGTGGAGTCGTCGGGGAGCTCGGCGGACGGCGCCCCGCTGGTGATGAGCTCCTCGAGCTCGGTGACGAGCGAGAGGCTGGCCGGGCCGGTGTTCGCGAGGTGCCGGGCGTCGATCGGGCTGTGCGGGGAGGCCGTGTGCGGCACCCACTTCAGCCAGTCCCAGTCGCGCGCCGTGGCCGGCGACCCGACCGCCGCCACGACGAGGTCGGCGGGTGAGTGCAGCGCGACCGCCTGGACGACGACCGCACGGGCTGCCTCGAGGGCGCGCTGGCGCGGGCCGGAGATGCCGATCGCGCCGGTGCGCAACGGCTCGGCGACCACCGGGACGGGGTCGACCGTCCCCATCCCGTCGACGGCCTGGGACGCCTCGAGCCAGGCCTCGGCCCGGGAGCGGCCGAGCTCGGGCAGCTTGAGGGTGTTGCGCGAGGGCAGCTCACCGAGCCCGAGCCGGAACTCGCAGAAGCCGGGGTCACCCGGGCGCCGGGTCCACAGCAGGCTGGACGCGCTGCCGACCGCCTCGACCGCCTCGGAGCTGGCGGGGTGCTCGGCCTGGCGGCCGACGACCTCGCGGCCCTGCTCCTCCTCGAGCTGCTCGACCATGATCGCGAGGTCCTCGCGGAACTCGGTGAGGGCCTGCTCGTAGTCCTTGCGGGCGTTGCGTCGCGACTCGAAGTAGTGCCCGAACAGCATGGCCGGCGTCAGCAGGATGAAGAGCAGGAAGAGCAGGTTGTCGAGCGCGATGGCCAGTCCGACGCCCATCAGCATCGGCACCGCCGCCGCGATCCACGGGGGCCGCTCGGGCTTGGGCCGCTCGGGCAGTGCCGGCAGCGGGAACTCGCGCCCGACGTAGAGCGGCGCGATCCGCGGCGACCGCGAGAACGGCAGCGACGTGCCCCTGGCCGCGGCGAGCCCGGTGTTGCCACCCGCGACCCGTACCTCGACCTCGGTCTCGCCGATCCGGAACCGGTCGCCGCTCTTGAGCACCGCCCGGTCGACCTGCTGACCCTGCACCTGGATGCCGTTCGACGAGCCGAGGTCGATGACCTCGAGGATGTCGGTCACCAGCAGTCGGGCGTGCCGGCGCGAGACCTGCGCGTCGCTGAGCTGGATCTCGCAGCCGCGACCGCGGCCGAGGTATGCCGTGCCGGCACCGAGCGGGACCTCGCGGCCGGTGTCGGGGCCGGCCACGACCACGGCGGTCGCGACGGACTGGCCCCGATCGGCATACCCCTCGGTGCGTCGCGTGACCGCGACGTGGGCGCCGGAGCGCAGGCCGCTCTCGGCGATGGTCGACCGCGGGTCGACGGCGCGGAACCCCTCGGCGACGTGGGACAGGGTGAAGTCACCCACCCCGGCCTGGGCCGGGGCCACGCCCCGCGCAGGGTCGGCGAGGACGAGGTACTCCGCGAGCTGGCCGACGGTGGTGGTGCCGTCGACGGTCGCGACGAGGTCGGTGTCGACGTCGCCGGAGGATCGCAGGGTGAACTTCAGCTTCACGAGGCAGCCGTCCTCCGGGTCAGGGTGGCCAGGGTGGGCAGGGTGCGGCGGTGGCCCGGGGTGGCCGGTCCGCGGGCGAACAGCGGCCGCGGGTCGACGTCGGAGCGCAGTCGGCGCCAGAAGTCACAGTTGGCCCGCAGGTCGCCACGCGCCTCGTTGGTCGCCGCCCAGAAGGCCTTGGCGTCGTCCGCGTCGGGCGTTCCGGGTCCGAAGATGAGCGCATTGGCCTGCGTGGCAAGGGCGTTCGCGCCGGCCAGTCGGTCGAGCGCGCCGGCCTGCTCCAGCCGGGTGGCCTGGCGGGGCAGGGCGTGGCCGAACGACCGCGCGCTGGTCATCAGGTCGTCCCACGCCCACGCGACCCGGGCCGTCGCCGTGCCCCGGGTGGCGTGCCGCCGCCGACGCCAGGCCTTGGCGCCGCGGACCAGCCAGTAGACCGCCGCCAGCACGAGCAGTGGGAGGAGCAGGTAGAAGACCAGCCAGCGCAGCCAGTCCGGCCAGGCCGACGGGTCGAACAGCTTCTTCGGGGGCTTCTTGAGGTTCACGGCGTTCTGCGCCTGGTCGGGTCCCTGCAGCACGCTCGGCGGGTTGGTGCCGGCCGGCGGCGGCACGAGGGCGCCGATCTTCTGCTCGTCGGTCTTGGACTGGAGCTGGTTGGGCTTCTGGTTGCGGTCGGGCAGGAAGGTGTTGGCCAGCAACGGGATCCACGTCCCGGTTTCGTCCTGGACCTCCACCCAGGCGTGCACGTCCCGGCCCCTGACCACCCCGCCCTCCGGCAGCACGGCCCCCATCACGACGCGGGTCGGGATGTCGAGGCGGTTCGCCACGAGCGCGAGCGTCGCGGCGTACTGCTCGTCGTTGCCGGCGAGCTGCGTGGCGCCCCCGAAGCGGGCCAGCCGCCCGCGGGAGTGACCGGCGAGGTAGTAGCTCTCGACGGAGTTCTCGGTGCCGCCGTCGGTGTAGGCGCCGTCGTTGCGCATCGCCCCCGCCACCGCCCGCAGCTCGTCCCACGGACCCTCGGCGTCGTGGCTCCAGGCGTCGACCCGCTCGTCGAGGAAGCCGAGCTCCTGGCTCTGGGCGAGGTTGCCGGTCGCGGTGGACAGCGACGTCGGCAGCTTGTCGCGCACCACCTTCGTCGGCAGCAGCACGCGCATCGTGTAGCGGTCGCCGGGCGACACCCGGTCGGGCACGATCGCCGTGCTGGTGTCGGTGTTGAGCCACAGCCGGGAGGCGAGCTGGTCGGCGCGGGCACCCGCGAACGTCACCCCGGTCACCTGCCCGACCGTCGGCAGCCACACGTCGGAGTAGCCGCCCTCGGGGATGGTGACCCGCAGGGTGGCCGGCCTGCCGTCGCCGGTCGCGCTGACCCGCTCACCGACCTGCTGGAACGCCGTGCCCGGTCGGGGCGAGTCCTCCCCGGCCCGCGAGCCGGCCCCCCAGACGCTGCCGTCGTAGTGGTCGAGGGTGGCGAAGCGCAGCGGCGTCCCGGCCGGGGCTCCGGTGACCCGCATCAGCTCGGTGTCGTAGAGCTTGGCGTCGTTGGGCTCGGTGTACTTGCGGAACCCGGCGAGCGGGCTGGGGAACTGCGCGACGTCGAACGGCGGCACGATCTCGGTGCGGGCCACGAGGCGCAGGTCGCCGTCGGCACCGGGCAGGTGCGGCCCGACGACGAGACCGGCGACGGCGGCCAGCGCGAGCAGCGCGGTGCCGATCCCCGCGCGGGCGCCGCGGCCCGCGCCGTTCTGGAGCGGGGGGCGCGACCGGGTGCTGCGCACGACCATCCAGCCGACCGCGGCCAGGCCGAAGGCGACGCCCTGCGCGAGCAGGGAGGCCGGCTCGAGCGTGCCGAGCACGATCGTCAGGGCGAGCGCGGCCAGCGGGGGCGCCACCACGGCATACCCGCCGGCGCGGCGGCGCGCCACGGTGTAGGTGACGGCTGCGGCGACCAGGCCGACGATGAGGGGCAGGGCGAGGAGGGTGACGGTCGCGTCGACGGGGGGCAGGAGCGTCAGCAGCCGCTTCCACCCGTGCACCGCGGTCGAGGTGAGGTCGTCGATCGTCCGGCCGCTGGGGAACACCCCGGCGACCAGGTGGTCGCGGACCGCGAGCGGGCCGCCAAGGACCAGGTATGCCGCGGCGAGACCCAGCATCGTCACCACCGAGGGCAGGCGGAACGCGGTCACCAGGTGGGCGACCAACAGCCCGAGCAGCAGGCCACCGACGGCAGCGAGGATCCACTCCCAGCCGAAGAAGACGGTGCGGAACCCCCAGAGCGCCAGCCCGACCAGGAGGGCGGTGAAGGCCAGGTCGACGAGGTCCTCGCGGGACGGCAGGAGGCGCGAGCGCAGGCTGGCCGCCCGGTCGGCGCGGGTGCGCTCGGTGGGCAGCATCGACTCGCGGGGCGGGGCGAGGGGGCTGGCGCTCACGTCGCCATCACTCCCACCAGCACCGCGCGCAGGTCACCGAGCGCGTGGATGTTCATCAGGGTGATGCCTCCGACGTTCTTGACCCCGACCCGCTGGTCCCGGTCGATGGTGAGGGCGACCCGCAGCACCTCCGACTCGAACCGGCCGAGCGCGCGCTGCACCTGGATGAAGGGAGTGGCCGAGCCGGTGACGAGCACGGCCATCGAGGTGTCGGGGGCGAGGGAGAGCCCTTCGCCGGCCATCGCGTAGAGGTCGCTGGGCCCGAGCTCGACCCTGGCCAGGGCGTCCATGGCCAGGGGGGCGCTGGTGCGCGAGGCGGACGAGTCGCGGCACACGATGGTGAAGTCCTGCTCGTCCATGTGGGCCCGCTTGCCCACCGAGGCGGCCACCGAGATCGCGGTCTCCGCGTCCTCCTCACCCCCGGCGTACTTGTCGGGGTCGACATCCACCACCACGGTCAGGTGGGACCGCCGGGTGTCGAGGAACTGCCGCACCAGCAGTCGTCCGGCCTTCGCGGAGGAGCGCCAGTGGATGTAGCGCCGGTCGTCCCCCGGCTGGTACTCCCGCAGCGCGTGGAAGGCCAGGTCGGACATCGACATCTCCTGGGTGGTCTCACCCTCGAGGTCGCGCAGCAGCCCGGCGCCCAGGCTCTCCAGCGAGGTGGTGCGCGGGTGGACGAACAGCTCGGTGACGTCGGTCCACCGCAGGGTCCGTCGCACGATGCCGAGCGGGTCGCCCTGCACGGTGGACGCGGGGCCGACGGCGATGACGCCCCGGCGCTCGGTCGGCACGACGAACAGCTCCTCGTGCACCTTGCCCGACCCGAGCGGCGGCAGGGTGAAGCGCGCGGCCGTGATCCCCACGGGCAGCTCGACCAGCAGCGGCAGCATCCCGCGCCGGGACTCGTTGGTGACCGCGATCCGACCCGTGGCCGGCTCCCCCACGGTGACCCGCAGCGGGTCGACCTCGGTGTCGATCCGCACCCGGGTGCGGCCCACCGCCAGCAGCGCGCAGCACAGCACGAGCGCCATCGCACCGGCGCCGATCATCGCCCACTCGGCCCAGTCGGCCACCGCCGCGACCACCCAGCAGAGCACGCCGAGCGCGAGGATGCTCCAGCCCAGTGGCGAGACCCAGCGCAGGACCGCCGCCACCGGACCCCAGACCGGACGGGTCGCGCCGCGCAGGCGCTCGGTGCGCCGGGCGAGCACCCCCGTGGCCTGCCGACCGGCCCGGGCGACGGCGCTCGGCACCTTCGGGCGGGTGACCGTGATGGTGGGCAGCGTCGGGAGCCGACGCGCCCGGGTGGAGCCGGCCCCGTCGGCACCCGCAGCGCCGCCACGGGCACCCGGCGAGGCGGAATACGGAGGAGCGGCCAGCGGCGTCGAGGAGGTCCCGGGGGCGCGCCGGGACCACCGACGCCCCTTCTTGAGGTCGGCTCGGCGGGTCGTGTGGCCCACGTCCTCGCCCAGCTGGCTGGGGTCCTGCTCCTGGTCCACGGTCATGCTCAGGCGACTCGCTCGGCGGGTGGAGCGACCTCGGAGAGGATCTGGGTGATGACCTGGTCGACGGTGATGTTGGCGAACTGCGCCTCGGCCGTCAGGAGCAGCCGGTGGCACAGGATGGGGTGGCTGATCAGCTTCACGTCGTCGGGGATGACGTGGGTGCGCCCCTGGCTGGCCGCCCAGGTCTTGGCGCACCGGACGAAGGCCAGGCAGCCGCGCACCGACAGGCCGAGCTTGATCGAGACGTGCCGGCGGGACTCCTCGGCGATGCGCGAGATGTAGGCGAGGATCGCCGGGTCGACGTGCACCTCGTCGGCGAGCGCGGCCATCTCCGTGACCACGTTGCTGGTGACCACCGCCTCGAGGGCCTTGGTGCGGTCGCGGGTCTTGGCGTCGGCGAGGACCGCGATGGTCGCCTCGTGGTCGGGGTACCCGAGGCTGGTCTTCATCAGGAACCGGTCCAGCTGGGCCTCGGGCAGCCGGTAGGTGCCGGCCTGCTCGATCGGGTTCTGGGTGGCGATGACCATGAACGGCGAGGGGACCGGGTGGGCCACGCCGTCGACCGTGACCCGGCCCTCCTCCATGACCTCGAGGAGTGCCGACTGGGTCTTGGGTGAGGCCCGGTTGATCTCGTCGGCGAGCACGATGTTCGCGAAGATCGGGCCGGGGTGGAAGTCGAAGGTCTGCTTGGCCGGGTCGTAGATGGTCACCCCGGTCACGTCGCTGGGGAGCAGGTCGGGGGTGAACTGCACGCGGCTGTTGCTGCCCTGCACGGTGCCGGCCATCGCCCTGGCCAGCTGGGTCTTGCCCGTGCCGGGGAAGTCCTCCAGGAGCAGGTGGCCCTCGGAGAGCATGCAGGTCAGCGCGAGGCGGATGACGTGCTGCTTCCCCAGGACGGCCTTGTCGACGTTGTCGACCATCTGGGTGAACGCCTGGGCGAACCACTGAGCCTGGTCGTGGGTGACGGTCATGGGTGTCGCTTTCCCTTGTCTTCGTTGGTCATTCGCGGTTGCTGTGTCTGTGTTGCCGGGTCTGCGTGGTTGCTGGGTTCGTGGGCCGTACTACCAGTCGAGTGAGCCACTGACCCCATCGCAGGTGGCTGTGACCCGCCCTGTGCCGCCGTAGAAGTTGTCGCTCTCCTTCGTGGCGTTGGCACCCATCGACATGTTGCGCCACCCGCTGACGGTGCTGCCGTTCTCGCGGAAGGTGCAGGTCACGCTGCCGTTGAAGTTCGCGGTCCGCACCTTGATCCACGCGCAGCCAGCGGTGGTGCACGAGCCGTTTCCGGTGTTGCAGGACCGCTGCGTGCAGGAGTTGCCCTTGAGCACGGTCACCGTGGGGTTCTGCGGCACCGTCGCGCCCTGGGGTCCGGCAACTGCGCTGTACTGCCACGTCCCCGCGCCGCCGGCCTGGTCGCCGCTGTTGCGGTTCGCGATCGTGCGGACCCGGAGGTTGTAGGTGCCGGGTGACAGGTTGGAGCGCGTGTAGGACTCCCTGGGGCCACCGAGGCCCTGCCACCCACCGCCGTTGAGGGACACCTGGACGTTCTGGATGGCCCGGCCGTCGGTCTGGTTGTTCCAGGTCCAGGTGATGTCGTTCCCGGTGCGGTTGGCGTTCAGGCCCGACGGCGCCGGGGTCTGGCCGTAGGCCCGGTAGCTGTTGCTGGAGGTCGACCAGTCCGACCAGTTCTTCCCGTTGTAGGCGCGGACCTGGAGGGTCTGCGACGAGCTGGTCCCGAGCCCCGCGATGCCGAAC
This sequence comes from Phycicoccus sp. Soil802, assembly GCF_001429605.1. Classification (GTDB taxonomy): domain Bacteria; phylum Actinomycetota; class Actinomycetes; order Actinomycetales; family Dermatophilaceae; genus Pedococcus. The sequence continues at coordinate 153,612 of NZ_LMSS01000002.1, read as the reverse complement.
TGCTTGGTCGAGGACTCGGGGCAGCCGCAGGAGACGGTCTCGGTCCGGCCGGCGCTGTTGCGCCACTGCAGCTGGGTGAACGACCCGGACCGGGAGTCCCCGAGGGAGACGCGCACTGTCGCGCTGTGGTCCGCCTGCGGGGTCGTCACCGACGGTCGTCCGGGGACCTGCGGGATGCCGACCGAGCTGAACGTCGTCGGGTTGGCCTTGGGACCGGTCTTGTTCGCGCCGTTCGTCGCGGTGACGACGTAGCGGTAGCTGGCCCCGTCGTACACGGTGGTGTGCCCCAGCGAGCGCTGGTCGGGCGACTTGGTGCCGATCGCGGTCCAGGCACCGTTGTTCCGGCTCTCGTACACCGTGTACTGGGTCAGCGGCGGACCGTTGGGACGCACCTCGTCCCACGAGATGGTCAGTCGCGACGACCCCTCGGCCGGGCCGGTCCCCGCGTTGTCGACGCTCGGGGCCGGGACGGCCGGCGGCGTGCCGGCCGACTGCATCCGCACGGCCTGTCCGAACGGCCCGTAGCCGAGCTTGTTCTTCGCCCGGACCTGGACGGACTGCTGGTGGTCGTTGGTCAGACCCGTGACAGTGGCCCGCAGCGCCGGGGCCGGCACGGTCTTCGACTGGATCGCGCCGGTGGAGGTGTCGGTGACGCGCACGTCGTAGGACGTGACGTCACTGCCCTTCTTGGCCGGGGCCTGCCAGGCGATGTCGAGCGAGCCGTCCCCGCGAGCGGCCATGCGGACGCCGTTCACCGGGTTGGGGAGCGTGTCCGGGACGACGGCGTTGCTCGCCCTGCTCTCGGGGCTGCGGCCGATGGCGTTCACGGCGACCACGCGGAAGGTGTAGGACGCCCCATTGGTGAGGCCGGTGATCGTGCACGGCGACGCCGAGCAGCTCACCTCCCGCCCACCGGGGCCGTTGACCTCGACGACGTAGCCGGTGATCGGGCTGCCGCCGTCGATGCCGGGCGGCAGCCAGCGCACCCGGGCGGAGCCACCACTGACGCGGTCCGCCTCGGCGGCCACTCCCGTCGGGGCGTCGGGCTTGCCGAGGATCTCGACGGTGCCGCGACCCGGGGCGTTGCGGCCCGGACCGTCGGCGACCGAGACGTCGACGAAGGTCCGTCCGCGAGCGCTCGCGCCGGCGGTCAGGGTGAGGTCGCAGCCCGACCGGGAGACGGTGAGCCCCGAGCCGGCCGGGACGGTGGCGGCCGAGATGCTGCAGCTCGGGCTCTCCAGCGGGGAGTCCAGGTAGGCCTGCAGGTTGACCGTCCGCGACGACCCCGCCTCGAGTCCCGACACCGAGAACGGGCGCAGCCGGGGCGGCCCCAGGCTCGGCAGCGGGTTGCCGTTGGCGTCGACCGCACCACCGTCGATGCCGAACACCGACACCGCGATGGTCGACTCCGGTCCGCCGCGCGCCTTGACCACGAGCCGGCCGTCGATGCTGCTCGGCGCGCGGTTGCCGGCCCGGAGCTCGAGGGTCCGGTCGCCGGCACCACTCCTGCGCAGGTCGACGTCCTTGGGCTCCGACTTCCACGTGCTCTCGAAGACGACGTCGTCGAGGGTCATCCCGACCGGCAGCCAGGCGTGGCAGAGCGTGGGGATGTCCACGCTGCGCGCCCGACCACCGGCGTTGAGCTTGACCGTGTAGTCGGGGCAGCGCAGCAAGGGGATCTTGGGACCGATCTGCACAGGGATCGACAGGTAGGCGGTCTTGAAGTCCTGCTGGCTGACCGACTCCTGGTCGCTCACCTCGAGCATCACCGCACCCGGCCCGATGTAGCCGCCCGAGGAGGTGAGGGTGAGCCCGGAGCGGCCGTCGGCCTCGACCCGCAGCCGCTCCCTGGGGGAGCCGCTGACGTTGTCGGCCGTCGTGATGCTCACGACCCGCGCGCGCGGGGACTTCACGTAGTCGGCGAGCTTGATCGTCTTGGTGGAGTCCTGGTCCATCTCGATCAGAGCGCCGGACACGACGAAGGGCAGGCCCGACTCACCGGTGGGCACGTGGATCAGCGCCATGGCGGTGAGGCCGTCCTCGTCGGTGATGACGTAGGGGACGGTGTAGGGGAACGGCTTGACCTGGACCCGCACCTGGGTGCCGTTGCCCTCGATGGTGCCGTCGGGTGACAGCACCGAGGTGATCTTCAGCGACTCGCGGGTGCCGTCGACGTCCCGGTCGTTGGCCAGTGCGTCGACCACCGTGCTGGTCTCGCCCTGCTTGGGCCGGGCCGTGTCGTCGACCGCGACCGGGGGGTTCTTGGCGGTCGGGTCGGGGACCACCGAGATGGTTGAGCGTGACGGGTCGAACAGGCCGTTGCTGATGCCGTAGGTGAGGTGCTGCACCCCGGCCTGCGGGGTCGGGACCTTGGTCGTGAAGTAGGTGTTGGCCTCGTCGACCTTCCACTTGGCCAGCTCGCCCGCCGGGTTGAGCGGCGCCTGGTACTCCAGGTCGATGCTGTCGCCGCGGGCGATGAGGTCGTTGAGGGTCGCGTCGACCGTGACGGTCTTGCCCGGCTTGGCGCGCACCTCGTCCTCGACGGCGACCGGCGGCTGCGGGTCGCCGGGCTGCACGACCCCGATCCGCACGAAGCCCTGGCTGGTCGCGCCGAAGCGGTCGCGCACCTCGTAGTTGAGGACCTCGGTGCCGGCGGCGGTCGGGTAGGCCTCGTACCTGATGGTCGACGGCCCGAACCCGGTGACCCGGCCGAACTCCAGGTCGACCGCCCCACCGTCCGCACCGACCAGGCCGGCGACGGTCACGCTGTCGCCGTCGGGGTCGACCCCCGAGGACGGCACGGTGATCGTCAGCGGGTCACCCGCGGTGACGCTGGTGGAGAAGCTGCGCGCCACGGGCGCCTGGTTGGGGGTGGTCGCGGTCGGCAACGGCAGCACCGCGATGGTGATCCGGCCCGTCGTGGCCTTCGCCTTGTCGCCGATCGGGTACACCGCATACTCGGCCGTCACGGTCTCCTGCACCGTCGGCGACTGGTGCTTCGGGACGAACCGCACGACGTTGCCCGACGCGAAGGCGACCCCCGCGCCGTCGATGACCTTGACGCTGGCCGGGTCCAGGACCAGGGGTATGCCGTCGGCCATGCTGTCGTTGTCCATCACCGGGATCGTGACGGTGTCCTGGGCGCGGACGACCGCCTGGTCGTCACCGACCACCGGCACGGCCCGGTCGTCGGCGGGGAACTGCGAGACGGCCACCTCACCGGTCGTCGTCTTGACCCCGTCGCTGATCGTGTACGTGACGGTGCCGGTGCGGGGTCGGCTGCCCTGGCCTGCCGGGTCGAGCGCCTCGATGCGCACCCAGCGACCCTGGTAGATCGAGGGGCGCAGCCAGTCGCTGTCGGCGGTGACCGACACCGAGCGGGTGACCAGCACGTCGGCCCGCGGGCTGTAGTCGTTGGCCAGCACGTCGGTGAGCACCGGCGTCTGGTCGCGCAGGGTGGCCGCGTCGGGGACCGCGACCGGTGGCGCGTCGGGGTCGGGGTCGGCGATGAGGTCGACACGGACCCGGCCGGCGGCGATGCCGCCACCCACCTGCGCGCCGTAGCTGAGCTCGAAGGTGCCGGCCGAGGACCCGGTCACGGTGACCACGCCGGTGTCGAGGTTGGTGTCGACGGCGAGCGCGCCGGTGGACTGCAGCTCGCGGCTGAGCCGCAAGGTGGCGTCGGGCTCGGTCGGGTCGGCGCCCGGGATGTCGTTGCCGAGGGGCTCGAGCTGCAGGGGCTTGCCGACCACGCCGCGGACGACGTCGGGCTGCGTCTCGGGCTTGACCAGCGAGTCGTCCTGGCCCAGCACCTTCACCGTCACGGTGCCCGTGGAGCCGACCCGCCCGTCGTTGACGGAGTACTCGACCCCCTGGGTGCCGGTCTTCATCGGGGCGCGGACGTTGAGCCGGCCGAGGCCGTCGACCGACGAGCCGTCGGCCACCGCCTCGAGGCTGAGCGAGTCGCTCTCCGGGTCGCGCCAGTCGCCGATCACCTGCACCGGCAGGACCTTGCCGCGGATGACCGGGTAGACCGTCCTGGTCAGGTTGGCCGTGCCCGGGCGGAGCGCCGGCGGGGAGTTCACCTCGTCGGGGACGAGGGTCACGGTGACCTTCGCCTCCGACTTCTGGGGGGCCTTGCCGTTGTTGATCTTGTAGGTGAACGAGAAGGACTGGCGCTCGGGCTCGGCCGGCACGGCGACGTCGACGCTCTGGCCATCGGCGGCGACGCTGGCGGTGACGCCAGCCATGTCGGGGCGGCCGAGGTCGTCCGGGGAGATGGCCAGCACCGAGCCGGCGGCGTCGGTGTCGTTGTCGAGGACGTGCAGCTTCGAGGTGCGACCGGGGCGGACCTTGAGGTTGTCGGGCTTGGCCGTCGGGGGCTGCGCCACCGACGTCTCGTCGATGAGGTTCGGGTCCTTCTTCTTGGTGTCCTTGGTCGTCTGCGGCGGCGGGATCAGCGAGTCCCACTCGTCGAGCTTCTTGGGCTTGCTGTCGAGGTCCCAGACCTCGCCGCCGTCGAGGTCGTTGAGCACGATCAGGCCGTGGTTGGTGCGCAGCGAGACACCGGAGCGCACCGGCTCCGCGGTCTTCCGCTCGATCGACACGGCGGGTGCCGGCTGGTCGGAGCCGCCGCAGTCCTTGCCGTAGTAGGTGTTGACGACACTGGCCCAGGCGGCGTGGATGCACGCCCCGGTGCGCAGCGGCCGCGAGGGGAGCGGGGGCGTCTCGTCGTCACCGATGGTGACCTGGACGCCGCCGGTGCCGGAGGCGCCGTCGGGCCCGATCAGCCGCAGCGTGGTGGAGTCCTGGAGGCCCACGGAGTCGGCGTCCGGGCCGGGCTGCTGCAACGCGGCATACGCCGGCTTGCCCTGCTCGCGCGTGGTGCCGGCGTCGACGGCCTGGTCGCTGCCCTGGAAGTAGAGCTTGTCGTCGCCGGCGCTGTAGACCACCCACCGGGTGCCGACGGCGGTGATGTCGACGACCTTGGCGTCCTTGACCGCGATCGTCTCGGTGACCGGCTTGCCGAACCCGGTCGGGGTGCGGGGGATGGTCACGACCTTGCCGGTCGCGCCGGACACGACGTGGATGTTGCCCTTGACGTCGACCGCCATCGCGGAGACCGCGCCCACGGTCGCGAGCTTGCGGGCCCCGTCGGCGAGACCGGCCAGCGCACCCAGGCCGACCTCCGGGTCGTAGGTCTGCCCCCACACCTTGCCGGTGGTCGGCGACAGCTTGGCCACCGTGCCGCCGCGCAGGTCTGCGGTGGCCGGCACGAAGACCCGCTGGTTGGTGGCCACCCGCGGGGGGTTGACGAACACCCCGCCCGACTCGGCGAGCCGGCCGGACCTGGGCTCGATGGGGGTGAACGACCCCGAGCCGAGGACCAGGCCGGCGACCGCGTTGTCGTCCTGGAGGATGTCGACCGGCTCGCCGGGACCGCTCGAGGCGACCACGCCGGCGTCGAACTGGCCGACCGCCTTGTTGACCCGCGCGAACCGCGCGTCCTTGGCCGACGAGACCCACACCCCGCCGTCGCTGAGGTCGGCCTCGTGCACGGTCTCGCCCTTGGACGTGACCGCGAGGAACGTCAGGCTCGTCGCGGCCAGCGCCACCACGAGACCGGACGCCACCCCCACCCGTCGAGTCGACATCGGACTCACAGCTTCCCCTGCTCCCCTTGGTTGCCATGCGTGATGCTGTCGAGCAGCACCAGGTCGGGCTCGGTCACCAGACGGGTCGACAACGCGTGCTCGACCAGCCTCGCCTTGCGGTTGCTGGCGAGCTTCCCCGGCCCCCCGTGGAGACCACGTGTACCAGCATCGGCCACCTTTTGGCACACATTGTCCAGTTTTCGGTTGAACTTCGTGACCTTCCAGCCCAGCCTCGCGGCGGCGTCGGCCGACGACGGGATCTGGGCCGCACCCGTCTGTCCGCGCCGCAGGAACGGCTCGGCGAGCGCCACGATGAGCAGCTTCTGGTCGGGGGTGAAGGACACCCGGCCGACGGTCGTCTCGCCGGTGGCGTCGTCCTCCACCACCTCGTCCGTGCCGGTCGAGGTGAAGGCCGGTGAGTCGACCAGGATGTCGAAGTCGTAGGTCGTCGGGCCGGCCGTGAACCAGACGGTGAGCCGCTCGAGGGCCAGCGGGATCCGGGCGCCGGGGTTGAGCCAGGCCTGGAACAGCCCCTTCTTGTCGGCCACCGTCGCCGTGAGCGTGGTGCCGACGTTGGACAGCCACCAGAGCCCGCCGTCCTCGACGATCTGGAGGAAGTTGCGGTGCAGGTAGGGGTTGTCGTCGATCTCCACGTCACCCACCCGACCGATGGTGAGCGGACGCGACCCGTCGGCCACGAACAGCTCGCCACAGAAGTCGACCGTCACACCCATGCCTAGCCTGCCTTCTCGCACTGCGGCTCGGACCAGTTGGACTCCGACCCGCTGCGGATCACGCGGGCCTGCCCGCAGACCTGCTTGCCCTTGGCCGCCTTGACGACCCGGGTCGTGGTGGCGGCCTTGACGAAGGTCGCCGACTTCAGGCCGTCCAGGGTGGCCGCGCTCCGGAACCGGTAGACGTCGCCCTTCTCGGCCCCCGGGTAGCTCCACGAGAACGCCACCCCACCGGTCGTGCCGCGCGACGAGATGGTGGGGACCGGCGCGATGGCCACCGGGTCGTCGTCGGTCGGGCTGGCGACGGTCCTGGTCGGCGTGGCGACCGGGGTGCCGCCGTCCGGGCCGAAGGCCGCCCACAGCGCGAGCGCGGCGAGGACGGCCACCACCACCGTCACGCCGGTCAGCAGCATCGTGGGACTGATCTCGTGGCGCTCGACGTCCGCCGGCACCTCCGCGGCCGGGCTCGGGGCGACGGTGCCGCCGGCAGCCACCGCGGCAGGCGACCGGTCGACCCGGACGGTGCCCTCCTCGGCGACGTCGTCGGGCACGCCCTGCGCTGCCGCACCCGGGCGGGGCGAGGTCACGGTCGTGGGCGCGGCCGCCGGGATCGACGTCGAGCCGCTCAGTGGTGGGTATGCCGGCTGGCTGGGTCGTGGCTGCGGCAGCGCCTGGGCGCTGCGCACCGCCTGCGGGCTGCGCACCCGGGTGCGGTCCTCCTCGTCGCTGACCGGCCCCGGGGTCTGGTCGGCCAGGGTGGTCTGCCCCTGCTCGTCGAGCACGACGATCGCCGTGCGGGGGAACCGCTGCTCCTGCTCGATCTCCTGCAGGGCCCGGGCCAGGGCGAGTGCCGTGGCGGGGCGGTTGCCCGGGTCCTTGGCCATCGCCTGCCCGAGGAGCCGCTCGAGCGAGACCGGCACGTCGGCGCGGCCGGTGCTCGGGACCGGGTTGGACCGGATCCGCGGCATCAGGGCATAGGCCGAGTTGTCCCCGCCGCCGACCTCGAAGGGCGAGCGGCCGACGAGCAGCTGCCACAGCGTGGCGGCCAGGCTGTAGACGTCGGCGCGGGCGTCGCCGTTGGACTGGCCGAAGAGCACCTCGGGGGGCGCCCAGGGCACCGAGACGCCGACGTCGTCGGCCTCCTCCTCGGCCGCGGCACCACCGCGCCCGGCGATGCCGAAGTCGGTGAGGCCCGGTGCGCCGTACTGGCTGACCAGGACGTTGGCGGGCTTGATGTCCCGGTGCGTGATGCCGGCCCGGTGCGCGGTCTCGACCGCGCTGGCCAGCTGGATGCCGATGCGCAGCACCTCCTCGACGGTGAACCGCTCCGAGCGGGCCCGCATCGCCATGTTCGGCGGCGGGTAGTACTTCATGACGAGGTAGGGGCGGCCGTCGGCCGAGGTCTCCGCGCGGAACACCTGGACGATGTAGGGGTGGTCGGCGAGCTGGGCCATCGTGTCGGCCTCGTCGGCGAACTGGCGCCGGATCGCCGGGGTCAGCCCCTCGCCCTTGAGCACCTTGACCGCGACGTTCATCCGCGGCATCTGCTGCTCGTAGAGGAAGACGTCGGCGTAGCCGCCCGACCCGACCGGCTGGACGTAGACCAGACCCGGGATCTCGGGTGGCGTCGAGGTGCTCACGGGCCGACCTCGTAGGTCAGGCTGACCTCGTCGGCCAGCGTGATGACGGTGCCGGGCTCGATGACCTGCTGGTCGCTCGGGCGCAGCCGCACGGGGTGCTGGCCCGGCAGGGCGACGGTGGTCCCGTTGGTCGAGCCGAGGTCGCGGATCAGGACGTGCCAGCCCTCGAGGACGATCTCGACGTGGTTGCGGGAGATGTCGTTCTGCGCGGAGGTCACCCGGACCAGGTGCGGGCGGTCCGCCGCCGCCAGCTCGGCATTGACCTTCGGCGAGCGCCCCAGCAGGACGCCGCGGTCGAGGTGCACGACGTCACCGGACGCCAGGCGCAGCAGGCCCAACGGCGGCCGAGCGGTCTGGAACGGCTGCTGCGGCGGGATCTCGCGCCCGCACCACCGGCAGACGCCCGAGTGGGGCGGGCTGGTGTGGCCTGCGGGGCAGAGGACGGCCAGGACGGCGGGGCCGCTGACCGTGGCGCCACGCCCCGCGAGGAGCGCACTGCGGTCGACCGTGGCGTCGGCGTCGGCCCCGCTGTCGGAGGTCGGAGCCGGGGCGACGGGCGGCTCGGCTGCCGGCTTCGGAGGGGCAGCGGCGGGAGGGATGACGGGAGGGATGACGGTGGGAGTCGGCGGCGTCACGGGGGTCGGCCGCGGCGCCGGGTCGGGGGCGGGCACGTTGGAGCCGCCGCTGCGCCACGGCACCGAGTCGATCAGACCGGTCTTCGGCGGGGGCGGGAGCGGCGCGGGGTCGGCCGAGGGCGACCCAGCCGGCGGCGCAGGCCTGGCGCCCGGCTGGATGGTGTCGCGCGGCGGGGCGAGGGTGTGCTCGGGGTGGGCCGGTGGGGCCTGCTCGGCGAGGGAGTCGCGCGGGTCGAAGCCACCGGCAGCCTCGATCGGCGCGTGCCCGATCGGCGGCTCGCTGATCCCCTGGGTGTCGTGCTGCTCGAGGTACGACGGCCGGTCGTGCTGGGTGGCGCCGAAGAGGTGGTCGTAGCTCGGGAGGTCCTCGACCTCGGCGGCCGGCGGCGTGACCGGCTCATCGGCCGCGGCTGCGTCCGTGGCCGGGGCACCGCTGTCGGAGGCAGGCTGCGGCTCGGGCTCCTCGGCGCGACCCCGGGCGAACACGCTGGGCAGCTTCCAGCCAGTCCCACCGTCGGACCCCGGCTCGCTGGCGGGCGGGAGCCGGGTGTCGGCGACCGGCGTCGCCGGCTGCGGGCGGGCCGCACCCGCGTGGAGCGTGACGGCAGTGACGTCGGCCGCTGCGTCCTGGTCGACCCACGGGCCACGGCCGGTGGCGCGCAGCTCGGTGGCTCCTGCGGGGCCGGACGCCACGGCATACCCGCTGCCCCGGGTCACCACGCGCAGTGGTGACCCGGCGAGCACGGCGACGAAGTCGGGGGTGGCGCGCACCCCGTCGGCCGACAACGCGTCGAGCACGTCGTCGAGGTCACCGTCGTGCGCGGCCAGGCGGACGCGCTCCACCAGGGCGCCACCCGCGCGCACGAGCACGTGGATGTGGCCGACCGAAACGGTCGACCATCCTGGCTCGTCGGGCAGCTCGATGGGGACGGCCGTCATGCGGCGCCGCCCGCCGCCCCGGCGCCGGCCCGGGGCGCGGTGTCGATGTCGTCGAGGTCGTCGTCGTCGGAGTCGAGGGCCACCACGACCACCGAGACGTTGTCGCGGCCGCCGGCGTCGACACCCGCGGCGACCAGCGCCTCGGCGCAGGCCTGCGGGTCGTCGTGCTCGGCGACGAGCTGGCGGATCCGCTCCGTGCTCAGCTCGTTGGACAGGCCGTCGGAGCAGATCACGAACCGCTCACCGGCGTGCGGCGGGAACACCCAGATGTCCGGGGTCGGCAACGACTCCGAACCCATCGAGCGGGTCACCACGTTGCGCAGCGGGTGGCGCGCCGACTCCTCCTCGGTGATCAGCCCGGCGTCGATCAGCTCGCGCACCTCGGAGTGGTCGACCGTGACCAGCCGCAGCTGGCCGTCGACGAACCGGTAGACGCGGGAGTCGCCGACGTTGAACACGGCCCAGTGGTCGGACCCGCCTGCCGTGACCACGGCGAGCCCGGCGGCGGTGGTGCCCATGCCGTGCTGCTCGGGATGCTGGGCGACCGACTCGAGGATCCGCCGGTTGGCCAGGGCGAGGGCGGCGACGAGGTCCTCACGCCGCCGGACCGGGGCCTGCGCGAGCTCGCCGAGGGTGGCCGTGACGATGCCGCTGGCCACCTCGCCGGCCGCGTGACCGCCCATGCCGTCGGCGACGACGAAGACGGTGCGGTCGGCCAGCACGCTGTCCTCGTTGTGCTTGCGCACGCGGCCCACGTCGGTCGCGGCGCCGGCGCGCACGGTCAGGCCCGCACCGTGGGGGGCCTCGGGCGCGGTCACCGGGTGATCCGGACGGTCTGCATGAGCTGCTGGAGCGACGCGTACTCGAGGTCGACCTGCTCGCCGCCGACCGACCCGGTCACCTGCAGCAGGTCGACGACCTGGCCGCGGCGGGCGCCGGCGAACAGGTGGGCCTGGACCACGTCACCCACGGCCTGGTCGGTCCACGAGACGTTGACCCCCACGAACGGGACCGACTCGATCTCGAGCGCGAAGGGCGCGTCCATCTCGCCGTCGGTGCGGTCCTCGACGTAGGACTTCAGCTCCGCGAGCGCGCGGCCGATGGTGAAGTCGCCCGAGCGGGTGAAGCCACGGACCACGACGTTGGGGGCGAACCGGCCCTCGGTGTCGGTGCGGCGGGCGGCCAGCAGCGTGCCCGGCACCCGCACCGGCGACCAGCCGTCGGGGATGTCGACGGTGACCGAGGGCGGGCCCGGGAACTGCTCGCTCGGGTACTTCAGGGTGGGCATCGGGACCTTTCGGGGAACCTTGCGGCAACCGGGGAACGCACCGCGAACGCTAGGCCCGATGGCGACCTCGACCAATGGGGAGAACTCCCCATCGCCCACACCCCACCTGCCGACGCGCGCCGTCGCAGTCACGCGCAAGGCTCCCACAGTAGGGCAAACCCAGAAAACCCCCCTTTCCCCCGTCATTCCGGCACATCTCGACCGCCCCGGGGGGTCGCGTCAGCCGCTCGCAGGGGCTCCACCAGCGCCGTTGCAGGGGTCGAGGTGCCCGGGATGACGCGCTGGCTCGGGTACGGTTGAGTGGATTCAGGTGTGGTTCGACCACTGACAGGGGAGGAACAGTGCAGAACCTCGCGCGCTCTGTCCCACTGCCAGTACGGCAGCGGGCATACGCCATGGTGCCCTCCCCCCTCTGGCGGATGATGCGTCGGGTGGCCACCGGCCAGTCCCGCCCCCAGGTCGCCTGGCGCCGCACCCGCACGAGGATCTTCCACCTCAGCAGCGGCCAGCGATCCGCCAGCACGGCCGCCGTCGAGGTGCAGGGCGTCACGTACGTCGCGCTCCGGACCCCGACCTTCCGGTCCGGCACGGTCATCGCCCGCCACCTCACCCTGGTCGCGGATGCCTTCGAGAAGCACGACGTCCCCTACTTCGTCCTCGACGCCCAGTCCGAGCGCCGCCGGGTCGTCGTGGTCGCCGAGGAACACCGGTCCGAGGCGCTGGCCGCCCTGCAGGCCGAGCTGCGCGACCAGCCCACCTACCTCGCGCGGGTGCGGGACAAGACCATCGACTCCCCGCGCCTGATCGGCCGGACCGCCCTGCCTCGGTCGGCCCGGGTCATCCGGGTCTTCCAGGTGCTGGTCAGTGACTCCGGGAGCTTCCTGGCCGGACCGGTGCTCGGCTGCGACGTCGAGTTCTGGCACCGGGTGGCGAGCGCCAAGCCCGCCCTGTTCAACGGCGAGCCGATCCCGGCCGGCACGCTGGTCGCCCCCCGCCGCAACCCGTGGGCCGACGTGATCATCCCGACCGAGCAGAAGACCGTCCGCCGGCCGGTCGACGGGACCCCGCGACCGGTCCTCGACACCATCGCCCACCCCCACCTGTTCACCGTCACCGAGCCGATCGACGTGGTCTACACCTGGGTGGACGGCAGCGACCCCGCCTGGCTGGCCCGCAAGGCGGCCGCGCAGGAGGAGTACTACCGGCGCACCGGCGTGCTGCACGCCCTGGCTGCCAACGACAGCCGGTTCACCTCGCGCGACGAGCTGCGCTACTCGATGCGTTCGCTCGACATGTATGCCGACTGGGTGCGGCACGTCTACCTCGTCACCGATGGCCAGGTGCCCGAGTGGCTCGACACGAGCCACCCGCGTCTCACCGTGGTCACGCACGAGGAGCTGTTCGGCCAGCGAGGCAGGCTGCCCACCTTCAACTCGCACGCCATCGAGAGCCAGCTCCACCGCATCGAGGGGCTCAGCGAGCACTACCTCTACCTCAACGACGACGTGTTCTTCGGCCGCCCGGTGTCCCCGTCGCTGTTCTTCCACAGCAACGGGATCGCGCAGTTCTACCTCTCCAGCGCGAAGGTCGGGCTGAGCGCCGCCTCCGGCCGGGACATGCCGGTGATGAGCGCCGGCAAGAACAACCGCGACCTGGTCGCGAAGATGTTCGACCGCACCATCTCCAACAAGTTCCAGCACGTGCCGCACGCGCTGCGTCGGACGGTGATGCTCGACATGGAACAGGACTTCCCCGCCGACTTCGAACGCACCGCGGCCTCGCAGTTCCGCAACCACGAGGACATCTCGATCTCGGCGTCGCTCTCGCACTACTACGCCTACGCCACCGGCCGTGCCGTGCCGGGCACGCTCAAGTACCTCTACGCCGACATCGCCCGCGACGACACGGCCAACCGCCTCACCTCCCTGCTCTGGCGGCGCGACGTCGACGTGTTCTGCCTCAACGACCACGACTCCACCAGCGCCGACCTGCTGGCCCAGGGCACCGTGATCCGCAGCTTCCTCGACTCCTACTTCCCGATCCCCAGCCAGTTCGAGAAGACCGGCCCCGTCGACCAGCCGTGACCCCGCGCGGGGCGCGGACCCGTCCGTGACCGGCCACCAGACCTGAACCCCTACCTGCCCCCCAGACCCGCAAGGACCCCTCCATGCCGATGTTTGTCCGAGTGCCGCGGAACGGCCGTGTGATCTCGTCGACCGGCTCGTACGCCGGCAGGCTCAACGTCCTCGACCGCAAGGAGACCGCGGTGCAGCGGCAGCTGCGGCGGGCCGGTCTGGCGGGCTACGAGCCCCTGACGCAGGCGACCTTGCTGGCCCTGGCCGAGCTGGCCCCGCGACCCACCTCCTTCCTCGACGTGGGCGCCCACATCGGCCTCTACTCCGCCTTGATCGCGACGATCTTCGCCGACGACGACGTGCAGGTGATCGCCTTCGAGCCCACTCCCCACACCGCCGACATCGCCCGGCGCCTGGCGGCCCGCAACGGCCTCAGCTACTCCGTCGAGCAGCTGGCGCTGTCCTCGGCACCCGGCAAGGCCACGCTCTACATCTCCGCCAAGGCCGAGACCTCCAACTCCCTCAGCGAGGGCTTCCGGGAGAGCGCCCAGTCGGTGGGCGTCACGGTGACGACCCTCGACGACTTCTGCCTCGAGCGCGGCGTGACGCCCTCGGTGATGAAGATCGACGTGGAGACCTTCGAGCCCCACGTCCTGCGCGGGGGGCTGCTGACGCTGGACCGGGCCCGCCCCAGCATCGTCTTCGAGCTGCTGCCCAAGTCCGACGCCCGGATGACCGACTCGGTGCTCCGCCTGCTCGGCAGCATCGGCTACCGCCTGCACCGCGCCGTCGGCGACGAGTGGGTCGAGACGCCGCTCGACACCTACCGCCTCCACCTCAGCCACACCAGCCGCGACTGGCTGCTGAGTCCCACCAAGCCCGAGGGCCTCGACGCCAGCGTGCAGCGCTGGCTGGCGGCCATCGCCGAGTGCACGGAGGACACCAACCTCATGGTGCCGGGTGGCCAGGCGCCGCCGGACGGCTGGAACGCGAAGCACGCGTGACCGACGACCCGATGCTGACGAACCGATGACCCCCAAGAGCGTGCTCCGGCGGCTGCGTGCCGCCCAGCGCGACCGACTCCGCCTGCGCGAGGCCCGGGACGGGCAGTTCCCTCCCGGCGGCTACGAACCGGTGCTGCCCAGCGCCACCCCTGCATCGCGAGCGCGGCGCCACAGCGTCCGCCTCTACCGAGTGCTCCACCGGTTCGAGGAGCGCGCCTTCGTGCAGGCCCAGCCGGCTGCCGTCCTGGCCCGGCCCGACGTGGTCGTCGCCCGGCGTCGCGGGCGGATGCGGCTCCTGCAGGTCCGACCGGGGATCACGCCGGACGGCGCCTACCGGGCCAACCGCGACCTCGTCGTCTCGCTCTGCGAGGCGCACGCGATCGACTACTTCGTCGTGCCCGAGTCGGCCAGCCCGCGCACCCGGATCGGCATCCCGCAGCACAGCTGGCGCCGGTTCGTCGAGGCCCTCGAGGCCCTCTCCGCGGAGGCGCCGCTCTACGTCGCGGTCCGTGGCCGCACGCCCCGCGGACAGGCGCGGCGGCTGCCGGGCCAGCTCTCCGAGCCCGCGATCGACCTCGCGGTGCGGTCGCAGCGCGAGCTCGAGGTCTTCACCATGATGGTGCCGACCCCCACGGGTCGGGTCTTCGACCGGCCGTTCTCGTGCCGGGTCGACCGGTGGGACGAGGACGAGGACGGCAGCCTGAACGCCCCGTCCCGCAACACCCGCACCACCCACCTGGGCTCCGCCAGCCAGGTGCCCGCCACGATCAGCGACGGCTCGCGCAGCATGCGCACGTTCGGGAGCCTCACCGCCCGCGACATCTTCGCCGTGGACTTCCCGATCGACCTGGTCTACATGTGGGTCGACGGCTCGGACCCGGCGTGGTTCGAGCGCAAGAACGCTGCCCTCGTCGCCTGCGGCCTCGAGCCCGAGGACGCCGGCGCGGCGGCCGAGCGGTTCCGCGACAACGGCGAGCTGCGCTACTCGCTGCGGTCGGTCGAGCGGTTCGCCCCGTGGGCCCGCAACATCTACCTCGTGACCGACCAGCAGGTCCCGTCGTGGCTGGACCCGACGAACGACCGGATCACCATCGTCGACCACGCGGACCTCTTCGCCGGCGCGGGACGCCTGCCGTCCTTCAACTCGCACGCCATCGGCGCACGGCTCCACCACATCGAGGGCCTGAGCGAGCACTACATCCACTTCAACGACGACTTCTTCCTGGGTCGGCCCACGACGCCGTCGCTGTTCTTCCAGGGCAACGGCGCCTCCCGCTTCTTCCTGTCGCGGTCGACCCTGGGGTTCCACGACGAAGGTGTGGCACAGCCCCACGAGCAGGCCCGCCGCAACGTCGTCGACCTCCTCGAGAAGGACTTCGGTCGCTCACCCACGCGGGCCTTCTTCCACACCCCGATCACCCAGCGGCGCAGCGTCATGCTCGACCTGGAGACGCGCTACCCGTCGGTGTTCTCGACGACCTGGAACAGCCAGTTCCGCTCGGGGGCGGACTACGAGATCAACTCGTGGCTGCACCACTACTACGGCTACCTCTCCGGGTCGGCCGTCCCGGGGTCGATCCGTTACGACTACTTCGACATCTCGAACCCGACGGCGCTGCGCCGGATGCGTCGCCTGCTGCAGAACCGCAGCTTCGACGCGTTCTGCATCAACGACAGCCCTGCGGCGACGGACGCGCAGCGCGAGCGCGTCGCCACCTGGATGCGCCGCTACTTCCCCGACCCGGCCGCGTGGGAGCTCGACGACGAGCCTGAGCAGCCCGCCACCGCCGAGGAGACCGACGCACCGCCAGAGGTGCCGGACGCACCCGACGCACCCGACGGGGTCTGACCGCCCCGACGGTCAGCGGCTCTCCGGCTGCTGGGCCCACCAGTCCCGGAGCGCCGCGACGGCCGCGTCGCGACCGACCATGCCCTGGTCGAGCCGCAGCTCGAGCAGGAACGAGTAGGCGCGGCCGAGCACCGGTCCGGGCGGGATGCCGAGCACCTCGGCGATCTCGTTGCCGTTGAGCTCCGGGCGGACCTTGGCCAGCTCCTCGGCCGCCATCAGCGCCTCGATCCGCGTCTCGAGCGCGTCGTAGGTCTGCGACAGCCGAGCCGCCTTGCGGGCGTTGCGGGTGGTCGAGTCCGACCGGGTGAGCCGGTGCAGGCGCTGCAGCAGCGGGCCCGCATCGGTGACGTAGCGGCGCACGGCCGAGTCGGTCCACGCCCCGTCGCCATACCCGTGGAACCGCAGGTGCAGCTCGACCAGCCGGGTCACCGCCTTGACCGTGTCCTTGTCGTAGCGCAGGGCCTTGAGCCGCTTGGCGGTGAGCTTGGCGCCGACCACCTCGTGGTGGTGGAAGGAGACCCCGCCCCCCGGCTCGAACCTGCGGGTCGCCGGCTTGCCGATGTCGTGGAGCAGCGCGGCGAGGCGCAGCACCAGGTCGGGGCCGGGCACCGAGGACTCCGGGCCGTCGGCCGGTCCCTCGAGCGCGATCGCCTGGTCGAGCACCCGCAACGAGTGCTCGTAGACGTCCTTGTGCCGGTGGTGCTCGTCGATCTCGAGCTTGAGGGCCGGCAGCTCGGGCAGCACGTGGTCGGCCAGCCCGCTGTCGACCAGGAGCCGCAGCCCCCCGTGCGGGGACGGCGCGAGCAGGAGCTTGGTCAGCTCGTCCCGGACCCGCTCGGCCGACACGATCGCGATCGTGGCGGCCATCGCGGTCATCGCGTCGCGCACCTCGGGGGCCACGTCGACCTCGAGCTGGGCCACGAAGCGGCAGGCCCGCATCATCCGCAGCGGGTCGTCGCCGAACGACACCTCGGGCGGTCCGGGCGTGCGCAGGCGACGGGCGGCGAGGTCGGCCAACCCGGCATACGGGTCCACGAACTCCATCGACGGCAGCCGCATGGCCATCGCGTTGACGGTGAAGTCGCGCCGGACCAGGTCGTCCTCGAGGTTGTCGCCGAAGGCGACGACGGGCCGACGGGTCTGGCCGTCGTAGGCGTCGGCGCGGTAGCTGGTGACCTCGACGACGTGGTCACCGCGGCGCGCGCCGATGGTGCCGAACTCGCGGCCGATGTCCCAGTGCGCGTCACTCCACGGGCGCAGGATGGCCAGCGTCTGGTCGGGCGACGCGCTGGTCGTGAAGTCGAGGTCGGGCGACATCCGCCCGAGGAAGGCGTCGCGCACCGGCCCCCCCACGAGGGCGAGCTCGTGGCCCTGCGCCGCGAACAGCTCGCCGAGCTCGGCGAGCAGCGGCACCACCGGTGCGAGGTGCGCGGTGGCCCGGCGCATGAGCTCGGGCAGCGGCTCGCGGGGATCGGCGGTGGACACGGAGGTCAAGGGTAGGCGCTCGTTAGAGTGGCACGGTGACCTCCCCCGCTCGCGACCCCGAGAGACTGGCGCCCAGCCGGCCTCGGCTGCCCTCGGTCGAGGAGCGTTCCGCCGGGGGGATCGTCGTCGACGTGCACGAAGGCGTGGCGCGGATCGCGGTCATCGCCAGGCGCAACCGGGCCGGCCGGATCGAGTGGTGCCTGCCCAAGGGCCACATGGAGCACGGCGAGACGCTGCAGCAGGCCGCGGCCCGCGAAGTCGAGGAGGAGACCGGCATCGAGGGCCGCGTCCTCACCGAGCTCGGCACCATCGACTACTGGTTCGCCACCGGCGAGCGCCGGATCCACAAGTTCGTGCACCACTACCTCCTCGAGGCCACGGGCGGTCACCTCACCATCGAGAACGACCCCGACCACGAGGCCATCGACGTCGCCTGGCTGCCGCTGCGCGAGGCGCACGAGCACCTCACCTTCCCCAACGAGCGCCGCATCGCGAGGCAGGCCTGGCAGCGACTGGCCGGAGACGGGTGATGCACCGCGCTTCGGTATGCCGCGTGCTCGCCGCGGCGGCGCTGGCCGTGCCCGCGTGGTGCGCCGTCGCGACCCCGGCGACCCCGGCTTCCGCGGCACCGACCGCGGCCGACGTCACCCTCGACCTCAGCTCGGTGACCCCTGCGGTCGCGAAGGCCGGGGACGACCTGGTCGTCACCGGCACGCTGCACAACGGCGGCGGCTCCGCGCTGGCCCGCCCGACCGTCTCGGTGGTCATGGGGTCGATGGAGCCGACCCGCAAGGCGGTCCGCGACTGGGCCGCGCAGACCGGTCCGGCCGCCGGGAAAGTGGTGGGGCAGAGCCGACTGACCGGCTCGGTGCCCGCAGGCGGCAGCCAGACCTTCTCGGTCCGGGTCCCGAAGCTGGCCACGCTCGGCCCGGCCGCCTACGGCGCCATCCCGCTCAGCATCCAGTCGGGCCCGGCGAGCATCCGGACCTTCGCGGGTTACCAGCAGACCAAGCAGTACCAGCCGATGTCGATCAGCTGGGCCGCCCCACTCACCCTCGACCCCGACCCCAACCTGTTCGGCGGCAGCGGCGCCGCCCGCGAGACCGCCTGGGGCGAGGCGCTGGGCGAGGGATCGCGGGTGGCGCGGGTCATCCGGGCCACCGAGGACGCGCCGGTCACCTGGGCGATCGACCCGACGCTGACCCCCACCCTGCTGCCCGACGACGTCGACATCGAGGCCGACTCCGCGCAGGGCCGGCAGGAGAGCGCCATCCGGGTCGCCACCGAGGACCGGATCACCGACCTCGCCGCACAGCACAGCCCTTGGGTGCTGCCCGACACGGACGCCGACCTGGCCGCCGTCGCGGGCATCCGGGCCGGTGAGCCGCTGATGCGCAGCTTCGTGGACCGCGCCGACGGGGTGGCCGCGAAGCTCGACGGGCGCGCCGACATCGCGTGGCCTGCCGACGGTGGCTACACCGCGACCCGCGAGAGCGCCCTGCGCCGCGTCTTCCGGGTGCCGGCCCTCGCGGGGCAGGTGACGTCCGGGGCGGCGCTCACCCCCGCCGGGTCGGCCAACACCCCCAGCGCTGCGCAGCGCAGCACGACCGGGCTGCCGCTGCTCGCCTACGACGACTCCCTGAGCGGGCTGCTGGCCCGCACCACGTCCGCCTCGGACGGGGTGCTCAGCACCCAGCAGTTCGTCGCCGACTCGGTGGCCTTGCTCAACGAGCTCCCGGGCACCGAGGGACGCAGCGTCTTCGTGGCCGCCCCGCGCTCGTTCAACCCCGACCCCGACACCGCCCGGAGCTTCTTCGCCGCCACGGCCACGATTCCGTGGCTGGCGCCGACCACGACCGACGCGATGCTGGCGAAGGCTCGGCGGGCCGTCCCGACCAGCTCGGCCCCGGTGACCCGGCCGAGCGTGCCGGCGACCGGCGGTCGAGCGGTGCTGACGACGGCCCGGGTCGGACAGCTCGAGCAGACCGTCCGCACGGTCCGCGGCGTGGCCCAGATCCGCGACGACGGCGACGCGTTCCTGCGCACCTGGACCCGCGCCGCCGAGCAGCTCGCCTCCACCCGCTGGCGAGCCGCGCCCACGGCCTGGAACACCCTGAGCGGCCGGGTCTCCGAGGCCGCGCGACAGACCACCACCGCGGTCAAGGTCTCGGCCAGCACGATCAACTTCCTCGCCGACTCCGGCCGCCTCCAGATCACCGTGACCAACGACCTGGCCGTCCCGGTCGACGACGTGAAGCTCACCGTCGAGGCGTCGAACCCCCGGCTGCGGATCGACAGCCAGCCCGCGGTGCTGCGGATCGGGCCGCGCAGCCGAGCCACGGTGACGGTGCGGGTGACCGCGCTCGCCGCCGGTCCGGTGCCGCTGCGCACCACGCTCACCACCCCCGACGGGACCGTCATCGGGCAGGGCGCCGACGTGCAGGTCCGGGTGACCCCCACCGGTCACTGGATCTACTGGGGCCTGGGTGGCGTGGCGGGCGCGATCCTCCTGCTGGGTATCGTGCGGACCTTCCGACGTCGGCCGGGCAGCGGTCCGGACCCCACCGGGTCCGTGCACTCCACCGGGTCACCGCCGCCGACCGCTCCCGACCCGCTGCCCCGAGAGGCCACCACCGCATGACCTTGGATCGATGACAGACGCACCGTCCGGCGAGCGCAGCCTCGCCCGGTCCAGCGCCCTCATGGCCGCGGGCACCGTCGTCTCGCGGGTCCTGGGGTTCGGGCGCGCCGCGCTGCTCAGTGGCGCGGTCGGCATCGGCCTGGCCGCCGACACCTTCCAGGTGGCGAACACGCTGCCCAACCAGTTCTACCTCCTGCTCGCCGGTGGGGTCCTCAACGCCGTCCTGGTGCCCCAGATCACCAAGGCGGCGAGCCACGACGACGGCGGCCACGCCTTCGTCAACCGCCTGCTGACGCTCTCGCTGGCCCTCCTCGTCGGCGCCACCGTCCTCGTGACCCTCGCCGCGCCCCTGCTGGTCCGGGTGTTCGCGACCCGTGAGTGGGACTCCGACGCGGTCGGGTTGGCCGTGGCGTTCGCGTTCATCTGCCTCCCGCAGGTCTTCTTCTACGGCCTCTACACGCTCTTCGGCCAGGTGCTCAACGCCCGTGGCCAGTTCGCGGCCTACATGTGGGCCCCGGCGCTGGCCAACCTCGTCGCCATCGGCGGGCTGCTCTGGTTCAAGGTGGCCTACCCCGACACCGTCAAGGTCGGCGAGTGGACCCCGGGGATGATCTGGATCCTCGCCGGCACCGCGACGCTGGGAGTCGCGGTGCAGGCGGCGGCACTGTGGCTGCCCCTGCGGGCCAGCGGGTTCCGCTACCGCCCGGTGTGGGGCTTCCGCGGGGTGGGCCTGCGCAGCGCGTCGAAGGTCGCGGGGTGGACCTTCGCCGCGGTCGCCCTGAGCCAGGCCGGCTACATCGTGACGTCCCAGGTGATGACTCGCGCCACGCACCTGCTGGAGGGCCGCGACGAGGTGGGCGCGGGTCTCGCCGCCTACGGCTATGCCTTCCTGCTCTTCATGCTCCCCCACTCCCTCATCACGGTCTCGCTCGTGACCGCGCTCTTCACCCGGCTGTCCCAGGCCGCCCACCGTGGCGACAGCGCGGCGGTGGTGGCCGACCTCGGCAGCGGCCTGCGGATGCCGGCCGTGCTGCTGGTGCCCGGCACCGTCGCCATGATCGTGCTCGGGACCCAGGTCGCCCGGGTCGCCTTCTTCGACAACACCCCGCAGGAGTCCGCCGCGATCGGGCGGGTGATGGTGGCGATGATGCTGGGCCTGGTGCCGTTCGGGTGGCTCTACCTCATCCAGCGCGTCTTCTACGCCTACGAGGACGCCCGGACCCCCTTCCGCCTGCAGCTCGTCGTCACCGTGGTGGCGACCGTCGCGAACCTCACTGCCGCCACGGTCGACCCCACCCACACCGGGATCGTGGTCGGGCTCGGGCAGACGCTGAGCAACCTCGCCGCCGCGCTGCTCGGGTTCGTCCTGCTGCGTCGCAGGCTCGGGTCGCTGCACCTGCGGCCGAGCATCCGCGGCTACGTCCGGCTGGCGCTGGCCTCCGCCGTCGCCGGGGTGCTGACCTGGCTGGGACTGCGGGCCGTGGAGGCGCTGGGCGTCGACCGCACGTCCTGGAGCGGCGCGTTCGTCGAGGTCGTGGCCGGCGGCGGGGTGTTCGTCCTCATCGCGCTCACGCTCGCCCACGTCATGCGGGTCCAGGAGGTCGCGCTGCTCCTCGACCCGCTGCTGCGCCGCCTGCGTCGACGCCCCTCCTGATCCGCACGCCCTAGGATGAGGCCGCGGCCGGCTGGCCAGCCGGGGTGGCGCATCGAGTGTGACGTGGTGGACGAGACCGTAGGAGGCAGCGTGCACGGGGTAGGCCCTTCGACGGTGCTCGGCGGTCGCTACGCCGTCCAGCGCCGGCTCGAGCAGCTGCCGAAGGCCGAACGCTGGTCGGCCCACGACACCACCCTCGAGCGCGATGTGGTCATCGTCTGCTTCTCCGAGCAGGAGTCCCACGCCGACACCACCCTCGACGCCGCCCGCCGGGCCGCCGGCCTCGACAACCACCGGCTCGTGCGGGTGCTCGACGTCGGCCGCTCCGAGGGCATCGCGTTCTTCGTCGAGGAGGCCATCCACGACTCCCACACCCTCACCCACCTCCTCGAGCAGGGTGGCCTGCCCGCCGAGGAGGTGCGGCGGATCGCCGGCGAGGCCGCGACCGGCCTCGAGGCGGCGCGCGGTCGTGGCCTGCACCACCTGCGGCTGACTCCCCACTCGATCCTGCGCGCCCACGACGGCACCATCAAGGTGCGGGGCGTGGCCACCACCGCGGCGATGGCCACCGACGACGACGTCGACGCCGCCCGCGCGGCCCGCACCGACGCCGTGGGCGTCGTGGCCATCACGTATGCCGCGTTGACCAGCCGGTGGCCCCTGCCCGGCCACGTCGCCGGGCTCGAGTCCGCGCCCCACGTCGTCGGCGGCGTGCCGGCCCCGTCCGAGATCGCGGCCGGCGTGCCCGGTGACCTCGACGCGCTGTGCCGGCTCACCCTCAACGAGGACCAGGGCCCGCTCACGCCGGGCGACTTCGCGAGCCAGATCGCCCCGTGGGCGATGTCGCAGGTGCAGGGCCTCGGGGGGACGCGACCGGTCGACGACGGCAGCACCCGCACGATCGCGATGCCGCGCGAGGAGCTCGACGCGGCGCTCGCCTCCGTGCCGGCCCCGCCGGTCCCCCCGCCGCCGGTCCACCCCGACGAGCAGGGCCCCGGCGAGGCAGCCGGGCGCGGCCGGCACGAGGCACCGTGGGCTGCTCCCGCGGGTGCCGCGGTCGGCGCCGCCGCCCTCGGCGAGCCCACCCCCACCCAGCCGCTCACGCCCGCCACCGGGGCACCCGGCATACCGCAGGGCCCGGTCGGTCCCGCCACCGACCACGACTCCGAGCACGACTCCGACGCCGATGACGGCGTCGACCAGGGACCGGGGCAGCCGGGCGGCGCCGCCGCCGCCGCCCAGGCGTCCGCTGCGGCGACCGCAGTGGGTACCGCCCTCGGCACGGCCGGCCACGCCGCCGGACACGCCGCCGGTGCCGCGGCCCACCGGGTCGGCAGCTTCGCCCGGGCAGCAGCCGACAAGGCAGCCGAGCGCCGGGCCCAGCGCCAGGCCGCCGAGGAGCGCGCCGAGGAGCGCCGGATCTCCCTCAACCAGGCCCTCGTCGAGGGGCAGGAGCCACTCGGGCCGCCCCTGCCGATGCTCTCCGCCGAGACCGGCACGGCCCCGACCCGGGACCAGGCCAAGGTGGTCCTGGCGATCATGGCGGCGTTCCTGGTCGTCGCCACGATCCTCGGTTTCTGGGGTGCCTCGAGGATCGGTTCCAACAGCGACCTCGGGCTCGGTGGCACCCCCACCCCGAAGGGCACGGTCAAGGTGACTGCCCCAGCCGTCACGGTCACACCCACGCCCCCTGACGAGGGCGGCGGCGAGTCGTTCGCGATCCTCAGCGCCACCGGCTTCGATCCCGAGGGCGACGGCGCCGAGCGCAACGGTGAGGCCGCTCGCGTCTTCGACGGCAAGACCAACACCTACTGGAGCTCCGAGGGCTACGCCAGCCCGAACCTCGGGGGCCTCAAGAAGGGCGTCGGCCTGCGGCTCGACCTCGGCCAGAACCGCAGTGTCTCCACGGTCGAGCTCGTGCTGCCCAACGCGGCCGACGTGACCGTCTACGTCGGCCAGGACCGCGACAGCCTGGGCAGCGCCACCAAGATCGGCTCCTCGCAGGGCAAGTCCGGCGCGGTGACCCTCAAGGCCCCCTCGATCGTCAAGGGCCAGTACGTCTTCGTCTGGTTCACCGCGGTGACCCAGGTGTCCGACGGCCGGTTCCGCGCCACGGTCGCCGAGGTCACGGTCAGCTGAGCCGGCGCGGCGGCCGACCGGCACACCCATGAGCAGCCTCCCGTTGCACGAGCAGGACGACCGCGCGTTGCTGCGCGCGCACGTCGAGGGCGACCCCGACGCGTTCGGCGAGCTGTTCCGGCGGCACCGCGACCGGATGTGGGCGGTGGCCCTGCGCACGACCCGCAACCGCGAGCTCGCCTCCGACTGCGTCCAGGACGCCTTCATCTCGGCCTTCCGGCGGGCCGGGTCCTACCGGGGCGACGCGGCGGTCACCACGTGGCTGCACCGCATCGTGGTCAACGCCTGCCTCGACCGGCTGCGGCGCGACAAGCCCACCAGCGAGCTGCCCGAGCACGAGCTGGCCGACCGCCACGACGCGGAGTCGTCGGTCGACACCCGCCTCGACGTCCGTGAGGCGCTCGAGCGCCTCCCCGAGGGCCAGCGGATGGCGCTGATCCTGGTCGACATGCACGGCATGTCGGTCGCCGAGGCGGCCGCTGTGCTCGAGGTCGCGGAGGGCACCGTGAAGTCGCGGTGCAGCCGGGGTCGGGACGCCATGGCCGAGCTCCTGCGGGAACCATCGGGGCAGCCGTGACGTCGTACACATGTCGCCACCGCCGTGCCCGCACCGGCAGCCGCGCGACCACGAGACCGACACCCATCGTCTGGAGGAAGTCGTGGTGAGCACACCCCCCGTGCCCCCGGCGGACAGTGGCGTCCCCCCGCACGGCAGCAGCCCGCAGGACCCGCGCGTCGCGGGCCCGGGGCGGCACGACGACGTCGAGCACGACCCCACCGGCATCCGGGCGCTCCTCTCGGCGCTGCCCGACCCCGGTCCCATGCCTCCCGACCTGGTCGCCCGGATCAGTGCCTCGATCGCCCAGGAGCAGTCCGCCCGCGAGGGCGGCACCGTCGTGCCCCTGCGCCGGCGCAGCTGGGGCTGGCAGCACCTGGGTGCCGCCGCAGCTGCCGCCGTGGTCCTCGCGGTGGGCCTGCCCGCCCTGCTGACCGGCACCGGCCCCGGCGACGTGATGGCCTCGCTCAAGGGCAGCTCCTCCGCCGACAGCGCCAGCAGCGCCGAGGGGAACAGGGGCTCCGTCGCCGACTCCGGTGGTGCTCCCGAAGCCCCCGGCTCCACGGCGACCCCCGGGCCGGTCACCCCGGACAAGCGGGTGCGCAGCTCGGTCGGCGACGTGGCCCTCGCCGCGACCGGCACGGCATACACGATCTCGGGCCTGGCCACCCAGGCGGCGACGCTGGGCACCACCTTCCAGGCCTCCTCGGCCGCGAAGGACCACGCCGTGCCCTACGGCGAGGCCGGGCTGCGGGGCTGCCTCACCGCGCTGGGCGTGCCCGACGGGCTCCCGGTGCGGGGCGACGTGGCGACCCTCGACGGTGTCCCGGCGGTGATCGTGCTGGTCGACCGGGGCAGCACCGAGTCGGTGTATGCCGTGGCGCCCGACTGCGACGCGCAGCACCCCCGGCTGCTCGCCGGACCCCTCACCCTCCCCTGACCCGCACAACGGCAATTGCGTCCCCTTCCGCCCAGCTGCAGACGGGCGGGAGTGAGGGCAGCTGCCGTTTTGCCGGGGAGCTGGGTGTCGCGGAGCCGCCGGAACATTCAGGGCCTACGATCGGTTGAAGAGTCCGGCACCGTATGTTGCGGTGCACCGCCTTCTCGACCACAAGGGGCTGTAACCGCGTGACCACCACCGCACCCGCCGACATCCGCAGTCTGATCATCATCGGCTCCGGCCCGGCGGGTTACACCGCCGCCGTCTACGCGGCCCGTGCCAACCTCCAGCCGCTGCTCTTCGAAGGCGCCGTCACCGCGGGTGGCGCCCTGATGAACACCACCGAGGTGGAGAACTTCCCGGGGTTCCGCGACGGGATCATGGGCCCCGACCTGATGGAGAACATGCGGGCCCAGGCCGAGCGGTTCGGCGCCGAGATCATCACCGACGACGTCGAGTCCGTCGACCTCGAGGGTGAGGTCAAGACGGTCGTCGACGCCGAGGGCAACACCTACCGCGCGCACGCCGTCATCCTCGCCATGGGCTCGGCCTACCGCGAGCTGGGTCTGCCCGACGAGAAGCGGCTGTCCGGCCACGGCGTCTCGTGGTGTGCGACCTGTGACGGGTTCTTCTTCCGTGACCAGGACATCGCCGTCGTGGGTGGCGGCGACTCCGCTGTCGAGGAGGCCACCTTCCTCACCAAGTTCGCCCGCTCGGTGACCATCGTGCACCGCCGCGGCGAGCTGCGGGCTTCCAAGATCATGGCCGAGCGCGCGCTGTCCAACGACAAGATCAAGTTCGCCTGGAACTCCGCCGTCGAGGCGATCCACGGCGACGCCAAGCTGACCGGCATCACGCTGCGCGACACCGAGACCGGTACGACCCGCGAGCTGCCCGTCACCGGCCTGTTCGTCGCGATCGGCCACGACCCGCGCAACGAGCTGGTCAAGGGCGTCGTCGACCTCGACGACGAGGGCTACGTCCTCGTCGAGGGCCGCACCACGCGGACCAACCTCCCCGGCGTCTTCGCCTCGGGCGACCTGGTCGACCACACCTACCGGCAGGCCATCACGGCGGCGGGGTCCGGCTGCGCCGCGGCGCTCGACGCCGAGCGGTTCCTCGCCGACCGAGAGCACGCCGGCGCACCCGCCACCGACGCTGCCCTCACCGATGAGCCCGCCCTGACGCACTGACCCTGACGCACTGACCCCGACGCACCGACCCCACCCGTCCGCCTGTCAGACCCCGCGGGGATCATGGCAGGCAGACGCAGCCCCACCCAGCCACACCGCACACCCAGCCAACCAACCGCAGCACCACCGAAAGGAGCCCCCGAGTGGGAGCCATCAAGGACACCACGGACGCCACCTTCGAGGCCGACGTCCTCCAGAAAGACAAGCCGGTCCTGGTGGACTTCTGGGCGCCCTGGTGCGGCCCGTGCCGCGCCGTCGCCCCGATCCTCGAGGAGCTGGCCGTCGCCCACGCCGACAAGATCGAGATCGTCAAGCTCAACACCGACGAGAACCTCGCGGTCAGCAGCCGCTACGGCATCACCGGCATCCCGACCCTCAACGTCTATGTCGGTGGCGAGGTCGTGAAGACCCTCGTGGGCGCCATGCCCAAGCCGAAGCTGGTGCGTGAGCTCGCCGACTACCTCGGCTGAGTGACCCCGTGACCGGATGCCGGTCGCGCCCGAGGTGGGCGCGACCGGCATCGTCATTGCCGGGCCGGTCCGGTTGGTCCGCGACGCCGTTCTGACCTAGGCTCGGGAGTCGGACACGGTGTGCCACGAGCCCGCCCACCGGTGCCACTGCACCACCGCTGACCTGCACAAACATCCAGCTGCGATGATCCGTCCACCGGGCGTCGCCCACCATCCCGAGGAGGCCGCGTGTCAGACAGCAAGTACGGCCTGCTCGGCCTCGGCAGCCACGGCCCCGCGGTCGCCGACGTGCGGGCCCGGCTGGCCGCGCTGCCACCCGACCAGCTGCCCGAGCGCCCGGACCTGCAGGCCGACGACCCCACCGTGTTCGACGCCGCCCTGGAGCGGGCCGTGCGCGCCTTCCAGCAGCACAAGGGCCTCATCGTCGACGGCGTGGTGGGCGTGGAGACGTTCACCGCCATCGACGGCGCGCGCTGGGCGCTCGGTGACCGGATCCTGCTGCACACCCCTGGACACCTCCAGCGCGGTGAGGACGTGGTCACCCTGCAGGAGCGGCTCAACACCCTGGGCTTCGCCGCGGGGCGGGTCGACGGTCGCTTCGGACCCGAGACCGAGCGCGCGGTCCGCAGCTTCCAGCGGGCCTACGGCCTGTCCGGGGACGGTTCCGTGGGTCCCAACACCCTGCGGGCCTTCGAGGACCTGCGCAGGTCGGTGTCCGGCGGCTCGGCGAACGTGCTGCGCGAGCGCGAGCTCGTCCGTCGCTCAGGACACAGCCTGTCCGGGCGCACGGTCGTGCTCGACCCCGGGCACGGCGGCAGCAACACCGGGGCGGTGGCCCACGGGCTGGTCGAGTCCGAGGTGGTCATGGACCTGGCCCGACGCATCGAGGGCCGGCTGACCGCGATCGGCGTCTCCGTGGTCTACACCCGGACCGAGCACACCTCCCCCACCGAGGACGAGCGGGCCGCGCTGGCCAACGACGCCGGTGCCGACCTCGTGCTCTCGCTGCACTGCGACTCCCACGACGCCGGGGATGCCAGTGGGGTGGCCACCTTCTTCTTCGGTCGCGACCGCCAGACCTCCTGGTCGGCCGTGGGTGAGCACCTGGCCGACCTCGTCCTGCGCGAGGTGGTGGCCCGCACCGGCCTCGAGAACTGCCGCTCGCACGGCCGCTCGTGGGCCCTGCTCCAGCAGACCCGGATGCCGGCGGTACGGATCGAGGCCGGCTACCTCTCGCACCCCGACGACGCGGCTCGGCTCGCCGACCCGCTCTTCCGCGACACCCTGGCCGAGGCCGTCCTGGTCAGCCTCCAGCGGCTCTACATGGGCGACGACGACACCGCCACGACCGGGGTGCTGCGACTCGGCGACCTGCGCGCCTACCTCGCCTCACACAGCTGACCCAGCCACAACCGCAGCGCGAATCCGCTACTGCCCCAACGGTTTTCCCGCTCAGGCGCTGCGCTCGAGCCCCAACATGTCGACGATCCGGTTGAGGTCCTCGACCGAGGCGAACTCGACGGTGAGCTTGCCCTTGCGCTGCCCCAGGGCGATGTTCACCCGGGTGTCGAACCGGTCGGAGAGCCGGGCCGCCAGGTCGTCGAGCTGGGGGTGCCGGTTGCCGGCCCGCGGCCGACGCGGCTTGGCCACCTCGTCGGGCCCACCCACGGCCACGATCTCCTCGACGTTGCGGACGCTGAGCCCCTCGGCCACGATCCGCTGGGCGACCCGCTCCATCGCGGCGCCGTCGGACAGCCCCAGCAGGGCCCGGGCGTGACCGGCGGACAGGACGCCGGCGGCGACCCGGCGGGCGACCAGCGGCGGGAGCTTGAGCAGCCGGAGCGTGTTGGAGATCTGCGGTCGCGAGCGACCGATCCGGGCGGCCAGCTCGTCGTGCGTGCAGCCGAAGTCCTCGAGCAGCTGCTGGTATGCCGCGGCCTCCTCGAGCGCGTTCAGCTGGCTGCGGTGCAGGTTCTCCAGGAGGGCGTCGCGCAGGAGGTCGTCGTCGTCGGTCTCCTTGACGATGGCCGGGACGGTGGCCTTGCCGGCCTCCTGTGACGCGCGCCAGCGCCGCTCACCCATGATCAGCTCGTAGCGCACGCCGTCGGCCGCGTTGTCGAGCTCGTCAGGCCCCTGACCTGCGGGAATGGGCCGGATCACGATCGGCTGGAGCACCCCGATCTCGCGGATCGAGTGGACCAGCTCGGCCATGTCGTCCTCGTCGAAGACCGACCGGGGCTGGCGCGGGTTGGGCCGGATCTGCTCGACCGGGATCTCGCCGTAGGACACCCCGGGCACCGGCGCGAGGTCGAAGCCGTCGGCAGCCGTCGGCTCCGCGGATGCCTGGTCGGCCCCCTCGGCACCGGTGGCCGCAGGGTCGGGAGCAGCGGCGTCGACCGCGTCGACGTCCGCCACGGCGATTCCCCCACCCTGGTCACCCTCACCCGCGGGTGACCCACCGGCATACGCGGTGGCACCGGGGCGCGAGTCGGGGAAGAAGACGTCCACGGGACGGCCGTTCGGGGAGGTCGGGGCGTTGGGGATGAGGGCACCCAGGCCCCGGCCGAGGGCGCGACGCTTCTCGCTCATGATCTCTTCTCTCACTCTCGTGTGGCCGCTGGCTGCGCGGATGCGGTCTGGTGGTCGGCGGTGGCGGCGGCGCCGCGGTCGGCGAGCTCAGCGGCGGCGCCGAGGTAGGACAGCGCGCCGCTGGAGTTGGGGTCGTAGGTCATCACGGTCTGGCCGTGGCTCGGCGCCTCGGAGATCCGCACCGAGCGGGGCACCGTGTTGCGCAGCACCTGCTCGGGGAAGTGGTTGCGCACCTCCTCGGCGACCTGGGCCGACAGCCGGGTGCGGCCGTCGTACATGGTCAGCAGGATGGTCGACACGTGCAGCGTGGGGTTGAGGTGGTTGCGGATCAGCTCGATGTTCTTGAGCAGCTGCGAGAGGCCCTCGAGGGCGTAGTACTCGCACTGGATCGGGATGAAGACCTCCTGCGCCGCGACGAAGGCGTTGACCGTCAGCAGGCCCAGGCTGGGCGGGCAGTCGATCAGCACGTAGTCGGGCGCCCGGCGTCCGGCGGCGGGACCCTGCTCGAGAAAGGCGGCGATCGCCTTCTGCAGCCGGGTCTCCCGGGCGACCAGGGAGACCAGCTCGATCTCCGCTCCCGCCAGGTCGATGGTGGCCGGCGCGCACCACAGGCCGGCGATGTCGGGGCACTCCTGCACCACGTCCGCGAGCGGAGTGCCCTCGACCAGCACGTCGTAGATGCTCGGCACCTCCGCGTGGTGGTCGATCCCCAGCGCGGTGCTGGCATTGCCCTGCGGGTCGATGTCGATGACGAGCACGCTGAGCCCGGCCTGCGCGAGCCCGGCGGCGACGTTGACGGTGGTGGTGGTCTTGCCCACCCCGCCCTTCTGGTTGGCCACGGTCAGCACGCGAGTAGTAGGCGGCTTCGGGAAGACCCGGCCGGTCAGGGCGATCCGCTTGCGCGCATCAGCGGCGACCGCCCGGGCCAACGGGGTGTCCCGGTCGCCCTGCGGCAGCGACGAGGCGACCTCCTCGCGGTCGTCCGTTTCACGTGAAACGACGGCGGCCAAGGCCTCCAGCGCCTCAGCCGCAGCCACCGAGTCCCCGGTGTGTGGCGGCGCCTCGGAGACCGCATCAGACTCCATCGTCGTCTCCTGGACCGCCTCGACCGTCGGGTCGGTTTCACGTGAAACGTCGGTGGGTTCCGCGTGGCTCGCCCCCGCGGCGGCGTCCGCCTCAATCCGCGTTTCACGTGAAACAGCCGCCTCGTCGGCGGCTTGGGTCCACGCCGGCCAGCCGAGCGCCGTGCTGGCGCGGCCGAGCCGCTGAGGCCATCCAAGTCCCTGGGTCAGTTGCAGTCCCTGGGTCAGTTGCACCGTTGCTGTGCTCACACAGTCACCTCGTTGGCCATGGACATCATCCAACCCTACGGCGCCGCAGAGTCACAACGCGGGAGGCAGCGCCTGCCACACCCAAGCGAAAACAGGCGCTCGCCGACGGGCCGCGGACCGTCGGTCTCGAGCCGCGACTGGTCAGGGAGTGGGTCGAGCAGTGCCCTTGCCCTTGGCGGCTCGACGGGCTGCGCCCTTGGAGCGACCCTTCGGCGTCGGGCGGGAGCCGAGCGTCACTTGGAGCGTCGTGGTGGGCACGGACAGCAGGTCGGCGCCGTAGGTCTCGATCCGGGCCGATGTCATGCCCAGCTTGCGCAGCGTCTTCTGCTCCGCGTCGAGCTCCTCGGCGGCCGAGCCACCCTTCAGGGCGACGAGCGTCCCGCCGTCCTGGAGGAGGGGGAAGGTCCAGCGCGCCAGCTTGTCGATGCGGGCGACGGCGCGGGCGGTGGCGAAGGGTGCCGACAGCACACCGGCGAACTCCTCGGCGCGGCCACGGTGCACGGTGCCGTTGTCGAGTCCGAGCTGCTCGATCGTCGTCGAGAGCCAGGTCGTGCGGCGCAGCATCGGCTCGACCAGGTGCAGGTGCAGGTCGGGCCGGACGATCGCCAGGGCGAGACCGGGCAGCCCGGCGCCCGACCCGACGTCCACCACGGCGACGCCCTCAGGGAAGGCCGCATGGGCGACCGCGCAGTTGAGGATGTGCCGGTCCCAGAGGATCGGCACCTCCCTGGGCCCGATCAGCCCGTGCGAGACCCCGGTGTCGGCCAGGATCGCCGCGAACTGCTCGGCGAGCGGCAGGCGGTCACCGAACACCGCGGCCGCGGCCGGCGGGGCAACCGGCGCCACAGCGGGGCTGTCCGACGCAGCCAGCGCGGCCGACTTCTCGGTCGCTGATGCCGCGACGGGCGCGGTCCCGGTCTCCCCGGTCCCGCGCCCGTCGTCGGTGCGTTCGTGCGATGTCATGCGCGCTGTTTCACGTGAAACACGGTGGTCGTCGCTCGGGTCACGCCGGGAGGATCACGACGAAGCGGCGCGGCTCGACACCGTCGGACTCCGAGGACAGGCCTGCGGCCAGCACCTCGTCGTGCACCACCTTGCGCTCGAACGCCGTCATCGGGTCCAGGGCGGCCTTCTCGCCGGTCGCCTTGACCTGCTCGATCACCGCGTGGGCGAGCTCGACCAGGGTCGACCGGCGCTCGGCGCGGTGGCCGGCGACGTCGAGCATCAGGCGGCTGCGCTCACCAGTCGCCGACTGCACGGCCAGCCGAGTCAGCTCCTGGAGGGCCTCCAGCACCTTGCCGTCCTGGCCGACCAGGCGGCGGGGGACCCGACCTTCGTCGGAGTCCACGATGGACACGGCGGCGCGGTCGCCATCCACGTCGACGTCGATGTCGCCATCGAGGTCGGCGATGTCCAGCAGGGTCTCGAGGAAGTCGGCGGCCACCTCGCCCTCGCGCTCGAGGTCGGCCACCTTGGCCGGACGCCGGCGCGAGGTGGCGGACGGGTCCGCCTCCTCGCTGTCGGCGTCTGCGTCGGTGTCGCTGTCGCCGTCCGCATCGGTGTCGGTCGCGTCGTCCGTGGTCACGTCGGCCTGCTCAGCACCGATCGCCGCGGTGGTCTCGCTGGTCGCGTCGACGCCCTGGTCGGCGGCCTGGTCGCTGGCGGGGGTGTCGTCCACGACGGTGTCGTTGTGCTCGGTCATGGTGATCACTCTCAGTTGTCGGTCTGGGGCTTGGGGTCGGTGGTGGCGCTGGGCGCCGTCGCGGGCTTCGCGGTCGCCTTGGTGGCCGGCTTGGCCGCAGCACCCTTCTTCTTCTTGTTCCGGGAGGGCTGGACGCGCTGGCCGCTGGGCTTGGGGGCCTCGGCCTCGTCGGTCGGCTTGTCGAGGCCCTTGACGGTGAACTCCTCGACCGGCTTGCCCTTCTTGCGCCGGCGCTCCTGCATGGCCTTCTCGGCCTGCGACCCGGGTGCGGGCATGTTGCGGATCACGTAGAACTGCTGGCACATCGACCAGACGTTGGTGGTGAGCCAGTAGAGCAGGACACCGATCGGGAAGTTGACACCCGAGATCGCGAAGAAGATCGGCATCAGGTAGAGCAGCATCTTCTGCTGCTTGGCGAACGGGTTGTCCAGTGCCGAGGCCGGCATGTTCTTCATCATCAGCTGGCGCTGGGTGGTGAACGTGCTGGCCGACATCGCGATGATGAGGACCACGGTGACGATCTGCACGGTGAGGCTGTTGGCACCGATGAACCGGTCGGACAGCTGCGCACCGAAGAAGGTGGATGCCTCCGCCTCACCGGCCAGCTTGCGGGAGATCGGACCGATCGGGTCGGTCGTCCCGTCCGAGATCTTCTTGAGGCCGTTGAGGACCCGGAACAATCCGAAGAAGAACGGGGACTGCAGCAGGATCGGCAGGCACGAGCTGAACGGGTTGGTGCCGGTCCGCTTGTAGAGGTCCATCGTCTCCTGCGTCATCGCCTGACGGGAGTCGGGGTCCTTCTTGTCCTTGTACTTGGCCTGGATCTTCTGCATCTCGGGCTGGATGAGCTGCATCCGCCTCGAGGCGTGGATCTGCCGCACGAACAGCGGGATCATCGCGGCGCGCATGACGACCACCAGGCCGACGATGGACAGCGTCCACGCCACCCCTGACGCCGACGGGATGCCGAGGGTCGTGAAGAGGGTGTGCCAGCCGTACAGGATCCACGCCACGATCCACTCGAACGGGTAGATCAGGTCACTGAAGCTCATGTCGTCCTCAATCTGGTGGTGTCCCGTCGAGGTGACGGTCCACCGGTGGTTCCGGTCGCGTGGTGGGTATGCCGCGTGGCCGGCAGGTCTGGTGCCCGGCCGCTAGGCGGCGTGGGCGTGTCGGGCAGGAACGTGGTCGACCCCGCCGGCTGCCCACGGGTGGCACCTACCCAACCGCCGCAGCGCCAGCCAGGTTCCCTTGACGGGTCCGAAGCGGCGGATGGCGGTCAGGGCGTACGACGAGCAGGACGGGTAGTAACGGCAGGTCGGCGGCGTCATCGGGGAGATGAACCGCTGGTAGAACAGCAGCAGCCCGATCAGGGGCGCCGCGGTGGCTCGCTTGAGGGTGGTCACGCCCGAGTCGCCCCCAGCAGCGCGGACACCCGCGCCAGGAGGGTGTCGAGCTCGATCGCGAGGGAAGCCGAATTCGCTTGTGCTGCAACGGGATTCGCGCGGATGACGAGGTCCGTCCCAGCGGGCACAGCCGAGAGCCGGGCCGCCATCAGGGCGCGCAGCCGCCGCTTCGTGCGGTTGCGGACCACGGCGTTGCCCACGGCCTTGGAGACAACAAAACCGACCCGCGGCGGTTGTCCCGCACGCGCGTCGGCCTGGTTGGCGTGGACCACGATCAGCGTGGAGCCAGCTCGGGCTCCCCTGGGCCCCCGGAAGGTGGCCGCGAAGTCCGAGCTCGCACGGAGCCGGTGCCCCGCGGGCAGCACGGGGTCGGCCTCAGGCGGAGAGCTCGGAGCGGCCCTTGGCGCGGCGGGCCGACAGGATGGCGCGGCCCGCACGGGTGCGCATGCGCAGGCGGAAGCCGTGGGTCTTGGCCCGACGACGGTTGTTCGGCTGGAAAGTACGCTTGCTCACGAGGATCTCCGTTACTGGTCAGGCCCGGGTGGCCTGCTGAGTGCTTGGGGCGCCTGTTCGGCCGCAATCGGAGGCCCGCGCCTCGACCACCGGTGGGACTCACCGACGATCCAGGGGCGTCACGGGCATGCGAAAGCGGCCGACAGGCCTGGTCAAAGGTACGCGAGCGCGACGGGCAGGGTCAAACCAGCGCTGACCACCCGGCATACCCGGGGCTTTTAGCACCGCTGGTCCCGGTTCGCCCCGGGGACACGCCGAGGTCACACCTCGATTTTGGCCCGGGGAGGCCAATTTTCGGCCGTTTCGGTTGCCGAGGTGCCGCCGCTGTTGTTAGCGTCCCTCCTCGTCCCGTTCCTTGCCCACAGGTTGTGGATAACCATGTGGACAAGGCATGCTGAGGCACGGCAGACCAGCACAGACCCTGCGACAGGGCAGATCCGCGAAGACCGTCGAAAGGGATGTGGGACCGGTGAGTGACACAGATCTGGACTTCACACAGATCTGGCAGAACACCATCGCCACCCTCGACGCCGACGGCCTCCCCGCTCGGGAGCGCGCGTTCCTCACGCTGGCCCGCCTGGCCGGCCTGCTCGACGGCACCGCCCTGGTCAAGGTCCCGAACGACTACACCAAGGACGTCGTCGAGCAACGCGTGCGCGACGCCGTGACCCGGGCGCTCTCCTCGCAGCTCGGGGAGCAGGTCCACCTCGCGGTCACGGTCGACACCTCACTCGACGACGCCCACCACACCGAGGACACGACCGGCTACGTCGAGGAGGCCGCGGGCACCCCGGTCCTCACGCTGGGCTCGGACCTGCAGGGCACCATCAGCTCCGGCATGGGTGTGCCCGGCCAGGGCGACAACGTCTACGCGCTCACGCCCGCGACCGAGCAGCAACGCCGCCCGCGCGACGAGGTGCTCAGCGTCACCGACGAGTCGGCAACCCGGCTCAACCCGAAGTACACCTTCGACACCTTCGTCATCGGCGCGAGCAACCGGTTCGCCCACGCGGCCGCCGTCGCCGTCGCCGAGGCGCCGGCCAAGGCGTACAACCCGCTGTTCGTCTACGGCGAGTCCGGGCTGGGCAAGACCCACCTGCTGCACGCGATCGGGCACTACGCGCGCAACCTCTACCCGCACGTGAAGGTGCGCTACGTGAACTCCGAGGAGTTCACCAACGACTTCATCAACAGCATCCGCGACGACAAGGCGAGCAACTTCCAGCGCCGCTACCGCGACGTCGACGTGCTGCTGATCGACGACATCCAGTTCCTCCAGGGCAAGGTGCAGACGCAGGAGGAGTTCTTCCACACCTTCAACACCCTGCACAACGCGAACAAGCAGGTCGTCATCACCAGCGACCTGCCGCCCAAGCTGCTGAGCGGCTTCGAGGAGCGGATGCGCAGCCGGTTCGAGTGGGGTCTGCTCACCGACGTGCAGCCGCCCGACCTCGAGACCCGCATCGCGATCCTGCGCAAGAAGGCCATCCAGGAGCGGATGAGCGCTCCCGACGACGTGCTCGAGTTCATCGCCAGCCGGATCTCGACCAACATCCGCGAGCTGGAGGGCGCCCTGATCCGCGTCACGGCGTTCGCCAGCCTGAACCGCCAGAGCGTCGACATGGGCCTGGCCGAGATCGTGCTCAAGGACCTGATCCCCAACGAGCAGGGCTCCCAGATCACCAGCGCGACGATCATGGCCCAGACGGCGGCCTACTTCGGGCTGACCATCGAGGACCTCTGCGGCACGTCCCGCTCGCGCGTCCTGGTGACCGCCCGGCAGATCGCGATGTACCTGTGCCGCGAGCTCACTGACCTGTCACTGCCCAAGATCGGCCAGCAGTTCGGCGGCCGCGACCACACCACCGTCATGCATGCCGACAAGAAGATCCGGCAGCTGATGGCCGAGCGCCGGGCGATCTACAACCAGGTCACCGAGCTGACCAACCGGATCAAGCAGCAGTCCCGCTGACCGGACGATCGGCAGCTCGCCAGGCCCTTCCCCAGCGCCTTCCCCAGTCGCCGGGACGTTCTCCACAGGCTTGTGCACAGCTGTGAAGGTTTGTTCATCCTCCCGACATGTTGGCCGGGAGTCGCCTCGAGCGTGCTCAGACGAGCACGGACCATGCTCGGGAAACGGACAAACGCGGCTCAGATCCCGTGGTCCACACCTGTGGACAACTCTGTGGGTATGTATTCGGCCCCCACGACCATCGTCTGAATGGATGATCTTTTCCCAAGGCCTGTGGACAACCGGTGGACAACGAGTGCACGACCCCTTCGGGACTGGGGACAACGCGGGTATGCCGTGTGGAGACCATGTGGGCGGCCGGACCGCCTCCACAACCCGGACCAGCTTGTCCGCCGGCCCGTCCACCTCTCG
This sequence comes from Phycicoccus sp. Soil802, assembly GCF_001429605.1. Taxonomy (GTDB): domain Bacteria; phylum Actinomycetota; class Actinomycetes; order Actinomycetales; family Dermatophilaceae; genus Pedococcus. The sequence goes on along the minus strand of NZ_LMSS01000002.1, from coordinate 116,792 downwards.
TGCACACCGGACGCGCCGCGCTGACCTGCACCGATGCCGGTCGTCCACAGGATCCACACCCCCTATGACAACGACTACCCCTCCCTAGTCATGGATCCAGCCCCGAGTACCAAACCTGGGCCCGCCCTCTGGAGGAACACCGGAAATGCCAGGAGGTTCGGCCACCGAGATCCGGCCCGGCGGATTGCCCGATCCGGGTTGGCCGACCGCACGGTGAGCACTAGGGTCAGTCCGCAATCACATTCTTGAAGTTTTCAGCGGCGGGGCCGCACGCGAAGGGCAGGTAGTCACGGTGAAGTTCCGGGTCGAACGTGAGGTCCTCGCCGATGCCGTGACGTGGGTGGCCCGCGGCCTCCCGGCCCGTCCGCCGGTGCCGGTCCTGGCGGGAGTGCTGCTCGAGGCGAACGAGGAGGGCACCCTCACCCTCTCGGCCTTCGACTACGAGGTCTCCGCCAAGATCACCGTCGCGGCCGAGGTCGCCGAGGGTGGCACCGTCCTGGTGCTGGGCCGGCTGCTCGCCGACATCTCGCGCAACCTGCCGTCCAAGCCGGTCGACGTCGCGACCGAGGGCAACAAGGTCTCGGTCGTCTGTGGTTCGTCGCGGTTCAGCCTGATGCAGATGCCGGCCGACGACTACCCGACCCTGCCGACCTCCCCGACCGCCAGCGGCACGATCGCCGGCGACGTGTTCACCCAGGCCGTCGCCCAGGTCTCGATCGCGGCCGACCGCGGCGACACCCTCCCGATCCTGACCGGCGTGCGGGTCGAGATCGAGGGCGACAAGATGACCCTCCTCGCGACCGACCGCTACCGGCTGGCGATGCGCGAGCTGACCTGGAACCCCGAGGCCACCGACGCGAGCCACCTGGCCCTGGTCCCGGCCCGCACCCTGTCCGAGACGGCCAAGGCGCTCGGTGCCTCCGGCTCGATCGAGGTCGCGCTCGGCTCCTCGGCCGGCGGTGACGGCCTGGTCGGCTTCGAGGCCGGACAGCGACGCACCACCACCCGCCTGCTCGACGGCGAGTACCCGAAGGTCACCTCGATCTTCCCGACCAGCGTCGACACCGAGGCCGTGATCAAGACCTCCGAGCTCATCGAGGCGGTCAAGCGCGTCGCCCTCGTGGCCGAGCGCAACACCCCCGTGCGACTGAAGTTCAGCGATGGCCAAGTGGCCATCGAGGCGGGCACCGGCGACGACGCCCAGGCCTCCGAGGCGGTCGAGTCCACCCTGACCGGGCCCGAGATCGAGATCGCCTTCAACCCGCAGTTCCTGCTCGACGGACTCGGCGCGGTGGGCACCGACTACTCGCGGTTCTCGTTCACCCAGCCGTCGCGCCCGGCGGTGCTGTCCGGCCAGGACGAGGTGGACGGTGAGGCCGACACCACCTACCGCTACGTGCTGATGCCCGTTCGCTTCGCGAGCTGACCACACCCGGGCGTAGCCTGAGCGGGCCGCACCCGAAGGTATGCCGCGCAGCCGGCTCCGCGGCATACCGCACCACCCACACGCTCCACCCATTTGAAAGGGCGTCGTCTCATGCAGCTCGGTCTGATCGGTCTCGGCAAGATGGGCGGCAACATGCGCGAGCGGATCCGCCGCGCCGGCCACGAGGTGGTGGGTTTCGACCGCGATCCGAAGGTGTCGGACGTCAAGACCCTGGCCGCCCTGGTCAAGGCCCTCGACGCCCCCCGCACGGTGTGGGTGATGGTGCCGTCGGGTGCGCCGACCACCGACACGGTGGCCCAGCTGGCCAAGCTGCTCGACAAGGGCGACATGGTGATCGACGGTGGCAACAGCCGGTTCACCGATGACTTCGAGAACGACAAGCTGCTGAAGACCAAGGGGATCGCGTACCTCGACTGCGGGGTGAGCGGTGGCATCTGGGGTCTGGAGAACGGCTATGGCCTGATGGTCGGTGGCACTGCGGCCAACGTCCGCAAGGCGATGCCGATCTTCGACGCGCTGCGTCCCGAGGGCCCGCGCGACGAAGGCTTCGTCCACGCGGGCAAGGTCGGCGCCGGCCACTACGCGAAGATGGTGCACAACGGCATCGAGTACGGCCTGATGGCCGCGTACGCCGAGGGCTACGAGCTGCTCGAGGCCAAGGACATCGTCACCGACGTGCCGGGCGCCTTCAAGGCCTGGACCCGCGGCACCGTCGTCCGGTCCTGGTTGCTCGACCTGCTGGTCGACGCGCTGGAGAAGAACCCGCACCTCGAGGACGTCTCGGGCTACACGGTCGACTCCGGCGAGGGGCGCTGGACGGTCGAGGAGGCGATCGCCAACTCGGTGCCGATGCCGGTCATCTCGGCCTCGCTGTTCTCCCGGTTCGCGTCCCGCCAGCAGGAGTCGCCCACCATGCAGGCCGTCGCGGCGCTGCGTGGTGGCTTCGGCGGACACCAGGTCATGTCGGTGGCCGAGGGCGAGCAGCTGCGCGCCGACGGTGCCCCCAAGCACGAGAAGGCGGTCGAGGCCAAGGTGGAGCCCAAGGAGAAGCCCACCAAGAGCGCGGCCAAGGCGGCGGCGAAGGGCCGCAAGGCCGCCAGCGCCGGGCCCTCCTCGGGCACCGGCTCGACGCGCAAGCGTGCTGCACGATGACATCCAACTGCCAGGCCTGAGCGAGGACCGTGCACGTCCGGCACCTGACCGTCTCCGACTTCCGCAGCTACACCACGGCCGAGCTGCCGCTCGAGCCGGGCGTGACCACGCTGGTCGGGCTCAACGGGCAGGGCAAGACCAACCTGGTCGAGGCGATCGGCTACCTCGCGACGCTGTCGAGCCACCGGGTGTCGACCGACCAGCCGCTGGTGCGGTTCGGGGCAGAGCAGGCCGTCATCCGGGGGGCGGTCGTGCGCGATGGCCGGGAGACCATGCTCGAGCTGGAGGTCAACCCCGGGCGGGCCAATCGCGCCCGCCTCGGGCGCTCCCCCGTGTCGCGGCCGCGCGACGTGCTCGGCACCCTGCGCACCGTGCTCTTCGCACCGGAGGACCTGGCCCTCGTCAAGGGTGACCCCTCGGAGCGGCGGCGGTTCCTCGACGACCTGCTCGTCGCGAGGCAACCACGGTGGGCCGGCGTGCGCAGCGACTACGACAGGGCACTCAAGCAGCGCAACGCCCTGCTGAAGTCGGCACAACCGTTGCTGCGCAAGGGATCTCGGCGCCGACCCCCGTCGCGCCCTGTCGACGAACCGGTGGACGACGCCCGCGCATCGGCTCTGCACACCCTCGACGTGTGGAACGACCACCTGGCCGCGGTCGGGTCGCAGCTGCTCTACGCGCGGCTGCGCCTGCTGCGCGACCTGGGCCCCTACCTCGCCAAGGCCTACGACGAGGTGAGCGCCGGGCAGTCCGACGCCCGGGCCTCCTACAAGAGCAGCCTGCGCGAGTCGGCCGCGGCCTCGCTCGCTGCCGGTGAGGTACCCGAGATCGAGGCACTGCGCGCCGAGCTGCTGGCCACCTTCGAGGAGGTGCGCGACAAGGAGGTCGAACGCGGGATCTCCCTCGTCGGACCGCACCGTGACGACCTCGTGCTGTCGCTCGGCGAGCTGCCTGCGAAGGGCTACGCCAGCCACGGCGAGAGCTGGTCGTTCGCGCTGGGACTCAAGCTCGCGGCATACCAGCTGCTGCGGCACGACCTCGGTGAGGACCCGGTGCTGATCCTCGACGACGTGTTCGCCGAGCTCGACACCGGGCGCCGCGAACGGCTGGCCGCGATGGTCGCCGACTGCGAGCAGGTGCTGATCACCGCCGCCGTCGACGCCGACGTGCCGAAGAGCCTGGTGGGCCAGACCTTCACGGTCACGCTCGGGGAGGTGGCGCGGCGTGGGTGAGGAGCCCGACGACGGCCGCGGGCCAGGCGGGGACGGCACCAGCGAGGCGCCGGACGACTCCCCTGACGTGGACCCGGGTGCGGACGCATCCCTGCTCGACGACACCGCCCTGGTCGACGACGCGGCCGAGGCCGCGCTCCAGCGGGCCCGTGCGGCGGCGCGCGAGAAGGGGTTGCGACCCGGGCTGAAACCGATGCGCCGCAGGCAGATCGGGCGGCCCACCCCGGGCGCTCCGACCGACCGCCGGGACCCGCTGCTGCTGGGCGACCAGATGGACCGGCTGATGGCCGACCGCGGGTGGAAGGTCGATGTGGCCGTGGGTTCGGTGATGGGGCGCTGGCCCGACATCGTGGGCGAGGAGGTGGCGCAGCACTGCACGCCGGTGACCTTCGAGTTCGGGGTCCTCACCGTGCGGGCCGACTCCACGGCCTGGGCGACCCAGCTCAAGCTGCTCGAGTCGTCGATCATGACCCGGCTCGAGGGCGAGGTCGGCAAGGACACCGTGACCGCCCTCAAGATCGTCGGTCCGAGCGCGCCCTCGTGGAAGAAGGGACCGCGCCGGTCGACCGGACCCGGTCCACGCGACACCTACGGGTAGGCGTTGGATCTCCTGCTTGGCCCGGACCGCTCCCTGCCTAGGATCGGACCATGACGGCCGACGCCGACCGGTCCGTGGACCGGTCCCTGACCCGCGAGCACTTCGACCACGTCACCCGGGTCACCACGCGCTGGTCGGACAACGACATGTACGGCCACCTGAACAACGCCGTCTACTACGAGCTCTTCGACTCCGCGATCAACGCCTGGCTGATCACCGCAGGCGAGTCCGACGCGATGGCGGGGGGCGAGCTCGGGGTCGTCGCCGAGTCGGGCTGTCGCTTCTTCCGCGAGCTGGAGTACCCGCGGCCGCTCGACGTCGGGGTGCGGGTGGAGCGCCTGGGTCGCAGCAGCATCACGTACGGCCTCGGCCTGTTCGACGCGGAGGACACCGCGATCGCCGCGCTCGGCCACTGGGTGCACGTCTACATCGACCGCGACTCGCGTGGCACCGTGCCCATGCCGGCGGCGGTGCGCGACCTCCTCGAGCGGGCCGTGGCCCAGCGCTGACCGCCCCTCACCCCCAAGCTCTGCCAGCAGACGTGAGGGCTGTCGGCCGGGGTCAGCGGTCCTTGCGGCGCAGGCCGGCTCGGTCGACGACCTCGACCTGTCCGCGGCGCAACCGCAGCAGGCCCTCGGTCTCCAGGGCCCGCAGCACCCGGTTCGTCGACGGACGGGTGGCGCCGGCCAGCTCGGCGATGTCGGTCTGGGTGAGGGGGATGACGACGGGACGGTCGGGCCCGGCTTCGTACTGCTCGCACAGGTCGAGCAGCCGGCGCACCACCCTGCGGTCGGTGGGCAGGAACAGCGCCTCGAGCAGGTGGTCGGACAGCCGCTTCACCCGGGCGGCGAGGAGGGTGGCCAGGTGGGTCTGGATCCCGGGGTGCGCCGCACAGAGCTGGGCGAACTCGCCGAAGGTCAGGCTGAGGGTGGTCGTGGGCTCGAGCGCGGTCACGGTGGAGCTCCGGCGCTGGGCCGTCGACACCACCGCGACGTCACCGAGCGCGCGCCCCGGTCCGATCACCCGGAAGGCCACCGAGTCGCCCATCGGTGAGGTCCGCCGGGCCATCACCCGGCCCTCGGCGATGAAGTGCACCGTGTCGGCGGGGTCACCCTCGTGGAAGAGGATCTCGCCCCGCTTGAACTGACGACGCCGCGCCATGGCCAGGACCTCACGGCGCTCCCCCTCGGTCAGGGCGCGAAGCAGCTGCCACTCCATGACTCAGTGCACCACAGGCGATTTCACTGTGTCACGACGAGCACGTTCGCTCCGTCCGCCCGTGCACAGACCGTCCAGTCGCCAACCGCGACCGTGGAGTGACCACCCGGACCACCCGGGAGGGACGGACGAAGGAGGCGGTCATGAAGCGGAACCACCGACACCACCCCGACCTCGCCCACCACCACCCGGTCGTCCAGAAGGTGCGCGGCAGGTGGGTGTGGTCCTGCGAGTGCGGCAGCGCGTCCTGCCGCACCGACCTGAGCCAGCTGAACTGGCACCAGGTCGTCGTCGAGGCGCTGCGGCACGCCACCACCATCGCTGCCTGAGCTCATGACGCGCTCGGGGCCACCCCCTCAGGGGAGAGATCGGGGGGTGGCGGCGGAGCGGGCCTCGGAGAGGAGGATCCGCTCCGCCCTGTCGTACCACTCCTGCGCCTTCGCCGCGGTGTCGCCGACCGCCGTCATCCCCACCCGGCCGGCCTCGGTCACCGAGCTGATCATGTGGAACACGACGCCGGTCTGGCTGGCCGGGTCGAAGTGCAGGCCGGTCCGGGCCACGACGTCGAAGAGGTCGTTCACGCGCAGGCCGCGCAGGCTGGGGTCCTCGAGGTGGTCGGTGGCGACCAGGTGCTTCTCCCGCCCGGCGGGAGTCGTGAACAACGCGGTCTGGCTGTCGTACCGACCGTTGGTGAGGAACTGCAGCGTCAGGAAGGGGTGCGTGGTCCCGCCCTTGCGGAGGTTGACCTCGATCGCGTACGACTCCCACCCGGCGCCGCGCCGGACCACCACGAAGTCGATCGCGAACCGCCCCAGCACGCCGAGCTCGGCCAGTCGGGCCCCGACCGCGCTCGCCTGCCGGGTGATGGTGCCCGCGTACTCGGGGTCGGCCGGGAAGCGGCACCCGAGGTAGGACTGACCGGTGGGGCCGCCGAGGATCTGGTCGTGCGTCGACAGCACCTCCACCTCGCCGAGCGGGGTGATCCGCAGCTGCACGCTCGGGCTGAGCACCTCCTGGCCGATGATCCGCTCCTCGACGATGCCGGCGCGCTCGGCGAACTTCGCGAAGTACAGGTCGTGCGTGACGGTCTTGCCCTCCAGCTCCATCGTCCGCACCCGGCCCTCGAGGTCGGCCCGCTCCGACGGCGACCCCGTGGGTGGGAGTCCCCGGAGGTCGACGAGGGCGTTCCCGGCGCCGGCCACGCCCTCGTTGAGCTTGACCATCGCCTCCTCGACGCCGGGTCGGCGCGCGCGCAGCTGGGCCAGGGAGTCGACGATGGCGTCGACCGAGCGGAGGTCCTCGAAGCCGGCGGGGTAGTCCACACCGGCCTCGTCGAACAGCCGCCGGCACCCGGTCTTCGTCCCCAGCGCGAAGTGCCGCGGATCCGCGCCGTACATGGGGATGCCGAGCTCGAGGGCGAGGTCCCGCTCGAGGGTCGTGGTCGTGTAGGGCACCAGGTGCGAGCGGCTGCGGTCGGGGATGAGCGCCCCGATGTCGGCGAGGATCCGGGGCCGCTCCAGCAGCTTCTCGGTGAGGGGACGGGCGGTGAGGTCCCCCACCGACACCAGCGACAAGCGGGCGCGGGCGTGACTGGGGATGACGCCCGGCAGGAGCGCGAGGTAGTACTCCACGATCGCGGGGTCCACCGGGCCCGACGTCACGTAGACCATCCGCAGCCGGGGCTGCCGCAGCAGCAGCAACAGGAACAGGTAGCGCTCCTCCATCGCCTGGTTGATGGCCCCTACCTTGGCCGTCACGCGGTCGAGGGACACCGACGGCACCACCACGACGGACTCGCCGGGCTCGTTGAGCCGCATGGACCTCCAGACCGCGGGCAGCCGGCTCTGCAGGCGGTCGTATGCCGCGTTGCGCTCCTGCTCGTCCAGCTCACCCAGCGGCCGCGAGACGTCGAGCGTGGTCACGGCGCGACCCTGGCCGCGTCGAGGCCGAGGACGTCGAACACCTCGACCGGCCGGGTGATGCCGCGCAGCTCGGTCGGCCCGAGCGAGCGGGTCACCGCGACCTCGGCCGCCCCCGTCACGACCCGCTGGGTGGCGAGGATCTGCCCCGCCTGGGCCAGGTCCGAGAGCCGGGCGCTGACGTTCGTCACGGTGCCGATGGCCGCGTAGTCGTAGCGCCCCTCGAACCCGACCCGGCCGAGCGTGGCGTAACCCTGCGCGATGCCCACCCCGAACCCGAGGTCGTGACCGCGGCTGCGCCAGCCCTCCGCCAGCTCGGCGACCCGGCCCCGCATCGCCACCGCCATCCGCACCGCGCGCTCCGGCGCATCCGGACACGGGATCGGGTCGTTGAAGAAGACCAGCAAGCCATCACCGGCGAAGTGCTCGAGCGTCCCCTCGAACCGGAAGACCAGGTCACCGAGCGCCTCGTGGTACTCCCGCAGCACCGAGATCACCTCCTCCGGCTCGGCCGTCTCGGCAAAGCTGGTGAAGCCACGCAGGTCGCAGTAGACCGCCGTGATCTCGCTGCGGTGGCTCTGCAGGAAGGTGTCGTCGCCGCTCTCGACGACCAGCCCGGCCACCTGCGGCGACAGGAACCGGCGCAGCCGCCCGACCCGCTCGAGCTCGGTCACCTGAGCCGCGACCTTGGCCTCGAGCTCGCGGTTCCAGTCGGCCAGCTCGGCAGCCTGCCGCTCGATCGTGTCGTGGTAGCGCTTCACCCGCACGAGCGAGCGCACCCGCGCCAGCAGCTCGGCCTGCTCGAAGGGCTTGGTGACGAAGTCGTCGGCCCCCGCCTCGATGGCGCGCAGCTTCTGCTCCTGGCCGCTGGCAGTCACCATCACCACGGGCAGGAAGGAGGTGGCCGCGTTGGCGCGGATCTGGCGACAGGTCTCGTAGCCGTCGATCCCGGGCATCAGGATGTCGAGGAGCACGAGGTCGGGGACCTGCGTCGCCAGCCACTCGAGCGCCTCCTCCCCCGACGCCGCCGTGTGGACGGTGAACCCTCGCGGGGTGAGGACGGCATCCATCAGCTTCACGTTCTGCGGAAGGTCGTCGACCACCAGGATCACGGCGTCGTCGGTCGTCATCGGGGGTCCTCCGTTCTGAGGTGGGCACGTACCTGGTCGGGGAAGCTGCGGACACTGATCGGCTTCTCGAGGTACCCGTCGAAGCCGGCCGCGAGGGCGCGGTCCCGGTCCTGCGCCATGGCGAAGGCGGTCAGGGCCACCACCGGGATGTGCCACGTGGAGGAGTCGGCCCGCAGGAGGGACAGGGCCGCGTGGCCGTCGATCCCCGGCAGCTGGAGGTCCATCAGGATGACGTCCGGGACGGAGCTCTGGGCGGTGGCGACCGCCTCCTCACCGGTGGTCGCGACGAGGACGGTGAAGCCGGCATACTCCAGCACGTCGCGCGCGAGCTTGAGGTTGCGTTCGTTGTCCTCCACGAGGAGGACGACCCGACTGCTCATCCCGCCTCCCGACCGCGGGACCGGACCGGTCCGGCGGTGATCTGGGCCAGCCGCACGGCCAGCAGCCCGAGGTCGACGGCGCTCTTGGACGTGACGAACTCGATCCGTCCGTCGAGCAGCTCGCGGTCGTGGGAGGTGAGGGTCTTGGCGGTGAGGACCACGACCGGGACCGAGGCGGTCTGCGGGTCGGACCGCAGCAGGTCGACCACCTCGAACCCGTCGGTCTCCGGCATGAGGAGGTCGACGAGGACCACCGAGGGCTGGTGGGTCCGGATCAGCGCCAGGGCGACGTCCGGGGTGGTGCAGGTGTGCACCACCCAGCCGGCCGGCTCCAGGGCCAGTCGCACCAGCTCGAGGGCCAGCGGGTCGTCGTCAACGAAGACGGCCACCTTGCGCTGGGCCTGGTCGACCGGGAGCGGGACGAGCCGCCGGAGGGCCGCGAGCAGGTCGTCCCGGGCGACGGGCTTCACGAGGTAGTCGGAGGCACCCAACGCGAACCCCCGCCCGCGCTCGTGGATCACCGAGACCACCACCACGGGGGTGGACGCCGTGTGCGGGTCGCCCTTGATCGCGCCGAGGACGTCCCAGCCGTCCATCCCCGGGAGCCGGATGTCGAGGATCACGGCGGCCGGGGCCAGCTCACGCACTGCGGCCAGCCCATCCGGTCCGTTGGGCACCGCCACCGGGCGCAGCCCCGCGGCCTCGAGGTGCAGTGACATCAGCTCCGCCGAGCTGCGGTCGTCCTCGACGACGACCACCACGGGGCGCTCGTCCGGGGTCTCGACCGAGTGGTCAGCCAGCGGGGTCGCGGTGAGGCTGCGGTCGAGCGGGATCGAGAAGCCGAAGGTGCTGCCGTGGCCGACCTCGCTGGTGAGCCAGAGCCGCCCGCCGTGCAGCTCGACGATCCGCTTGGTGAGGGTGAGCCCGAGACCGGTGCCCTCCACCTGGCGGGCGGTGCGGCCACCCTGCTGGAACGAGTCGAAGATCCGCTGCTGGTCGGCGGGGTCGATGCCCATCCCGGTGTCGGACACGGTGAGCTCGAGGTCGCCGCCGACCACCCGGGCGCGCACCTCGACCCTCCCGCCGTCCGGGGTGAATTTCACCGCGTTGCTGAGCAGGTTGAGCAGGATCTGCTTGAACCGCAGCTCGTCGGCCCGGACCAGGTCGACCTCTGGCGCCACCTCCCGGGTCAGCGTGATGCCGTGCGCCACCGCGCGCTCGCGGACCATCGACAGGGCGTAGTCCACCGTCTCGGCGACGTCGAACTCGGTGGGGTCGAGCTCCATGTGCCCGGCCTCGACCTTGCTCAGGTCGAGGACGTCGTTGAGCAGCGCGAGCAGGTGCCGGCCCGAGTTGAGGATGTCGCGCAGGTAGTCCTCCTGCCGCTCGTTGAGGTCCCCGAACATCCGCTCGAGCAGCACCTCGGAGAAGCCGATCACCGCGTTGAGCGGGGTCCGCAGCTCGTGCGACATGCTGGCCAGGAACTCCGACTTGTGCTGGCTGGCTTCGGCCAGCTCGGCGCTCTGCAGCTCCAGCTGCTGGTAGAGCCGGGCATTCGTCAGGGCGATCGTGGACTGGCTGGCGAACGCCTCCAGCACCTCGCAGGTCTCCTCGCTGAGCAACCCGGGCGACTTGCGGCGCACCACCATGGCCCCGACGACCCGGTCCGAGCGCACCATCGGGATGGCAGCGACGGAACGCCACCCCGCGGCATACAGGACGGCCAGGTGGGGGTCCCGCTCCGTCCGGGTGAGGTCCTCGATCTGCTGTGGCGAGCGTTCGAGGCAGGCCCGGCCCACGAGGGTCTCGTCGATGTGGATCCGGGTGGCCCGCAAGGCCTGCACCACGCGCGGTTCGGTGCCGAACGTGGTGCGCACGGAGAACAGCTGGGTCTGCTCGTCGAACTCCATCAGGGAGCCACCGTCGGTGCCCGAGAGCTCGACGGCGAGGCTCACGATCGTGGTGAGGACCTCGTCGACGTCGAGGCTGGAGCTGACGGCCTCCCCCACCTCGGCGAGGGCCTCGAGCTGGTCGACGCGGCGGGCGAGCTCGGCCCGGCCGGCCTGGAGCTCCTGCACGAGCCGGACGCCGTTGATGGCCAGGGCCGCCTGCCCGGCGAAGGCGGTCACGATGGTCAGCTCACGCTCGGCGAACGGGCTGACCTGGTTGCGCCACAGCACCAGCGCCCCGACGACCTCGTCGTCGACGACCAGCGGTGCGCCCATCGTGGTCCGGAACCCCGCGACCCGCTGGAGGTCCAGGCGGCCGTACTCCGGGTCGGCCACGACGTCCTCGATCTGCTGGGCCCGGCGGTCGAGGGCGACGCGGCCCATCAGGGTGTCCCGGTCCAGCGGCAGGGGGTGCTCGGCGATGTAGGCGATCGCCTCGTCGCTGATGCCGACCGCCTTGATCAGCTGGAAGACGCGCTCGTCGTCGAGGAGGCACAGCTGTGCCGCGTCCGAGCGGCACAGTCGTCGCGCACTCTCGACGATCGTGGCGAGGACCATCTCGGGGTCTCCCGCCGAGCGACCGACCGCCGAGAGCACCTCGTTGACGGCGGCGAGCTGCTCACGGCTCTCCCGCAGCTCGGCCGCCAGCTCCCCCGGCCCTGCCGGTGTGGTCACGTCGCAGCCTCCCCTGGACGAGCAGCACTCGAGCACTCGCGTCCCTGCGACGACTTCCACTTGGCAGTGTCCACCCTGGGCGCGGCCCTGACCAGCGGAAATCGTGGGTGGCAGGGGGCCGCGGCTGCGGCTCGGCCGGCCACCGGGTCGCGGCTGTCACCCGTGCAGCGCACGATGGATCCATGCCCGAACGTCCCACCCACGCCTGCACGATCGTCCCGCCCTACCTGCTGGCCGCACTGACCGGGCACCGCGACGAGGTCGTCGCGGAGTGCGCTCGCCGTTCGCTCGACCGGGACCACACGCTGCGCGAGCACCGCTCCGCCGGGGTGCCGCGCACCTCCTCGACCACCGACCACCCGGTCGAGCACCAGGGCGGGCTCGCCGCCCCCCATGCCGACGACGGCACCGGCCCGCAGCGCACCATCGCCGACGCCAAGGGCACCCAGACCACCCCCGGCACCACGGTCCGCACCGAGGGGCAGCCGGCGACCGGTGACCCCGCGGCCGACGAGGCCTACACCGGGTTCGGGCAGACCTGGAGCCTGTTCGACCGGACCTACGGCCGTGACTCCCTCGACGGGCAGGGGCTCCCGCTGCTCGGCACGGTCCACTACGGCCGCGGCTACGACAACGCCTTCTGGGACGGCACCCAGATGGTGTTCGGCGACGGCGACGGCACGGTGTTCAACCGGTTCACGATCGCGGTCGACGTGATCGGGCACGAGCTCACCCACGGGGTCACCGAGCACACCGCCGCGCTCGTCTACCGGGGCCAGTCGGGGGCGCTCAACGAGAGCATCTCCGACGTGTTCGGCTCGCTGGTCAAGCAGCAGGCGCTCGGCCAGGACGCCGCCTCCGCCGACTGGCTGATCGGCGCCGGGCTGTTCACCGCGCAGGTCAAGGGGGTGGCGCTGCGATCGATGAAGGCTCCCGGCACCGCCTACGACGACCCCCAGCTCGGCCGCGACCCCCAGCCCGCGACGATGGCCGACTACGTCGAGACCACCGACGACAACGGCGGCGTGCACGTGAACTCGGGCATCCCCAACCACGCGTTCTACCTCGCGGCGACGGCGCTCGGCGGCCCCGCGTGGGAGGTCGCCGGCCAGGTCTGGTTCGACGTGCTCACCGGCGGTCGGTTGACCGCGACAGCCGACTTCGCCACGTTCGCGCGGCTCACCGTCGACGCAGCAGAGCGCCGGTATGCCGCGGGGTCGGCCCCGGCGAGCGCCATCCGGTCGGCCTGGGAGCAGGTCGGCGTGCTCACCGCCGAGGCCCCCACCGACGACGACGCACCGGCCCCGGTGCCGGCCCCGGTGCCGGCGCCGCAGCCCGCGCCCGGACCGCAGCCTGAGCCGGTGCCTGAGCCGGTGCCTGAGCCGGTGCCCTCGGCCACGCAGGTCCAGGTCCGGCGCACCGGCGGGTTGGCCGGTCAGCGCCGCGCCCGCACCGTGGCGCTGGCGGAGCTGCCCGACGACGACGCCGAGGGCTGGCGGACGCTGCTCAGCGAGCACCGCCTCGAGGCGCTGGCCGCCGCCGCACCGACCCGACCCGTCCCCGACGCCTTCACCTACCACGTGGCCTGCCCCCCGGACGGTGACGAGGTCACCCTGCCCGAGCACGGCATACCGGAGCCGGTGCGCGACCTGTTCCAACGCACCCTCGGCGGGTGACCGGGACCGGGACCGGACCCGGGCCGTTCGGCGTCACGAAACGTGAGAATCGGGCGCTCAGGGGGTGGGAGACGTATCCCCACCCGTGAAAGGGCAGGTATTTGGCGCAAATCCGCGTTCCCGGGCCTCCTGACGCGAGATCTGACACCGACGACAGGTAGACTCAGAGGTGAATTCGCGGCCAGCTGGTCTCCAGTCTGGTCGCGTGCCATGAGCGGGTCCAACGAGCCAGGGGGGCACCCCCTGTTCGTTGTGCCACCGGAGAAGGAGCACCGTGTCCGAGGCTGACCACACGCCAGACCAGAACGCCCCCGCAGCCAGCACCCCGGCAGACGCCGCAGCCAGCACCCCCGACCAGCCGGCCCCCCAGCCGCCCCCCACCGAGCACCTCACGGCCGCCGAGGCCGAGGCTGCTCGCGAGGTCGTCGAGGCCGAGATCGTCGGCGCGGCCCCCGGGTCCGACTACGACGCCAGCCAGATCACCGTCCTCGAGGGTCTCGAGGCGGTCCGCAAGCGCCCCGGCATGTACATCGGCTCGACCGGCGAGCGCGGCCTGCACCACCTCGTCTGGGAGATCGTCGACAACTCGGTCGACGAGGCCCTGGCCGGCTTCGCCGACACCATCGACGTGACCCTGCTCGCCGACGGTGGCGTGCGGGTGACCGACAACGGTCGCGGCATCCCCACCGACATCCACCCGGCCGAGGGCAAGTCCGCGGTCGAGCTGGTGCTGACCCAGCTGCACGCGGGCGGCAAGTTCGGTGGCGGTGGCTACAAGGTGTCCGGTGGCCTGCACGGCGTCGGCTCCTCGGTGGTCAACGCGCTGTCGACCCGCCTCGACGCCGAGGTCCACCAGAAGGGCCACGTCTTCCGGGTCACGTTCGACCACGGTGAGGCGGTGGCGCCCCTGGAGAAGATGGAGGCGTCGGACCGCACCGGGACCACGATCACCTACTGGGCCGACGGCGACATCTTCGAGACGACCACCTACGACTTCGAGACGATCCGGGCCCGGTTCCAGCAGATGGCCTTCCTCAACAAGGGCCTGACCATCAACCTCGTCGACGAGCGCCAGCCCGAGACCGCCGAGGACGACGCCGACACCGTCGACGCCTCGGAGCGCAAGCCGCGCAAGGTGTCCTACAAGTACGACAACGGCCTGGTCGACTACGTGACGCACCTCGTCTCGTCGAAGAAGTCAGAGCCGGTGCACGCCGACATCATCTCGATCGAGTCCGAGGACACCGAGCGCCAGCTGAGCCTCGAGCTCGCGATGCAGTGGACCAACGCCTACTCGGAGTCGGTGCACACCTACGCCAACACGATCAACACCCACGAGGGCGGCACCCACGAGGAGGGCTTCCGGGCGGCGATGACCAAGCTCATCAACGACTTCGCCCGTAAGCAGAACCTCCTCAAGGAGAAGGACGACAACCTCACCGGCGACGACATCCGCGAGGGCCTGACCGCCGTCGTGTCGGTCAAGCTCGGCGAGCCGCAGTTCGAGGGCCAGACCAAGACCAAGCTCGGCAACTCCGAGGTCAAGGGCTTCGTCCAGCGCGCCATGACCGACGAGTTCGGCCACTGGCTCGAGGCGCACCCGACCGAGGGTCGCGACATCGTCCGCAAGTCGGTGCAGGCGGCCGCGGCACGGATGGCGGCTCGCAAGGCGCGCGAGGCGACCCGGCGCAAGGGCCTGCTCGAGTCCGGCGGCCTGCCCGGCAAGCTGCGCGACTGCCAGAGCAAGGACCCGGCGATCTCCGAGGTCTTCATCGTCGAGGGTGACTCGGCCGGCGGCTCGGCCGTGCGTGGACGCAACCCGCACAACCAGGCGATCCTCCCGATCCGCGGCAAGATCCTCAACGTCGAGAAGGCCCGCATCGACAAGGTGCTGGCCAACAACGAGGTCCAGGCGCTCATCTCGGCGTTCGGCACCGGCATCGGCGAGGACTTCGACAAGACCCGCGCTCGCTACCACAAGATCGTGCTGATGGCCGATGCCGACGTCGACGGCCTGCACATCCGCACCCTGCTGCTGACCCTGCTGTTCCGGTTCATGCGGCCGCTGATCGAGGAGGGCTACGTCTACCTCGCGCAGCCCCCGCTCTACCGGCTCAAGTGGAGCAACCACCCCCACGAGTTCGCCTACTCCGACCGCGAGCGCGACGCCATGATCGTGGCCGGTCAGGGCCAGGGCTGGCGGCTGCCGAAGGACGCCGGCATCCAGCGCTACAAGGGTCTGGGCGAGATGGACTACCAGGAGCTGTGGGAGACCACGATGGACCCCGACCACCGGGTGCTCCTGCAGGTCACCCTCGACGACGCGGCGGCGGCCGACGAGATCTTCGCGATCCTGATGGGCGAGGACGTCGAGTCGCGCCGCGGCTTCATCCAGCGCAACGCCCGCGACGTGCGCTTCCTGGACATCTAGACCTCGTATGCCGCGTGGCGCGGTTTCACGTGGAACCCAACCGCCCGGCATACCCACTGCACTTGAATGGCACGGCTGGTGAATGGCATTGACGGACAAGGGAATTCATGACTGAGATACCGCCGATCGAGTACGACCGCACTGAGGCGGTCGACCTCAACACGGAGATGCAGCGCAGCTACATCGACTACGCGATGACGGTGATCGTGAGTCGGGCCCTTCCGGATGTGCGGGACGGCCTCAAGCCGGTGCACCGTCGCGTGGTCTATGCGATGTACGACGGTGGCTACCGCCCCGACCGCGGCTACAACAAGTGCAGCCGCGTCGTCGGTGAGGTGATGGGTCAGTACCACCCGCACGGTGACTCCTCGATCTACGACGCCCTCGTCCGGCTCGTCCAGGACTGGTCGCTGCGTTACCCGCTGGTCGACGGCCAGGGCAACTTCGGCAGCCCGGGCGACGACCCGGCCGCAGCCCCGCGGTACACCGAGTGCCGGATGGCGCCGCTGGCCATGGAGATGGTCCGCGACATCCACGAGGAGACCGTCGACTTCCGCGACAACTACGACGGCAAGACCCAGGAGCCGGTGGTCCTGCCGAGCCGGTTCCCGAACCTGCTCGTCAACGGGTCGTCCGGCATCGCGGTCGGCATGGCGACCAACATCCCGCCGCACAACCTGCGCGAGGTGGCCGACGCCGCCCAGTGGATGCTCGCCAACCCGGAGGCCTCCCGCGACGAGGCCCTCGACGCGGTGCTCGCCCGGATCAGCGGTCCCGACTTCCCCACTGGCGCGCTGATCCTGGGCCGCAAGGGCATCGAGGACGCCTACCGCACCGGCCGTGGCTCGGTCATCATGCGCGCGGTCGTCGAGGTCGAGGAGATCCAGGGCCGCCAGTGCCTCGTGGTCACCGAGCTCCCCTACCAGGTGAACCCCGACACGCTCGCGCAGAAGATCGCCGAGCTCACCAAGGAGGGTCGCCTCAACGGCATCGCCGACATCCGCGACGAGACCTCCGGCCGCACCGGCCAGCGCCTCGTCATCGTGCTCAAGCGCGACGCGGTGGCCAAGGTGGTGCTCAACAACCTCTACAAGCACACCCAGCTGCAGAACAACTTCGGCGCCAACATGCTCGCCCTGGTCGACGGGGTGCCGCGCACGCTGCCGATCGACGCGTTCATCCGGCACTGGGTCGAGCACCAGATCGAGGTCATCCAGCGCCGGACGAAGTTCCGGCTGCGCAAGGCCGAGAACGAGATCCACATCCTGCGTGGTCTGCTCAAGGCGCTCGACGCCCTCGACGAGGTGATCGCCCTGATCCGCCGGTCGCAGACCGTCGAGGCGGCCCGCGACGGGCTGATCGAGCTGCTCGAGATCGACGAGGTCCAGGCCCGCGCGATCCTCGAGATGCAGCTGCGTCGCCTGGCCGCCCTCGAGCGCCAGAAGATCATCGACGAGCACAACCGGCTCGAGGCGATGATCCTCGACTTCGAGGACATCCTTGCCAAGCCCGAACGGCAGCGGACCATCGTGTCGGACGAGCTGGCCGAGCTGGTCGACAAGTACGGCGACGACCGCCGCACCCGGATCGAGTTCTTCGACGGCGACATGTCGATGGAGGACCTGATCCCCGAGGAGGACGTGGTCGTCACCATCACCCGCGGCGGCTACGCCAAGCGCACCCGGGTCGACGCCTACCGCTCGCAGGGTCGCGGCGGCAAGGGCGTGCGCGGGGCTTCACTGCGCGGCGACGACATGGTCGACCACTTCTTCACCACGACGTCGCACCACTGGCTGCTGTTCTTCACCAACCTCGGCCGGGTCTACCGGGCCAAGGCCTACGAGCTGCCCGACTCCGGTCGGGACGCCAAGGGCCAGCACGTCGCCAACCTGCTGGCCTTCCAGCCGGACGAGAAGATCGCCCAGGTCCTCGACGTGCGCGACTACGCCCAGCAGCCCTACCTCGTGCTCGCCACGAAGAACGGCCTGGTCAAGAAGACGCGACTCGCCGACTACGACTCCCCCCGGTCCGGCGGCCTGATCGCCATCAACCTCAAGGAGGGCGACGAGCTGGTCGCGGCCGACCTGGCCTCGGCCACCGACGACCTGCTCCTGGTCTCGCGGCACGCCCAGTCGGTGCGGTTCCACGCCACCGACGCCCAGCTCCGGCCGATGGGTCGGGCCACCAGTGGGGTGACCGGCATGCGGTTCCGCGGCGACGACTCGCTGCTGTCGCTCAGCGTCATCCACGAGGGCGAGGACCCCGACGTGTTCGTGGTCTTCGAGAACGGCATGGCCAAGCGCTCGCCAGCCTCCGACTGGAACGCCAAGGGCCGTGGTGGCCTCGGGGTGGCGGTCGCCAAGATCACCGAGCGCAACGGTGACCTGGTCGGCGCCCTCACGGTCAGTGAGGACGACGAGGTCCTGGTCATCATGGGCAAGGGCAACATCGTGCGTATGCCGGTGAGCCCGGTGACGCGGCGCGGCCGCAACACCCAGGGCATGAAGTTCGCCAACCCGGGCAACGGGGACACGGTCGTCGCGCTCGCGCGAAACCCCGAGCGGGCGGTCGAGGAGGCGGACGAGGACGCAACTCTCGAGTCCGGCGCGGCCGCCGAAAGCGACTCCGCACGGGTTGATGCCGTACCGTCGTCTGGAAACGAGCAGGGTGTGGAAGCCTCCGCGGAGGCTTCGGACGCACCTGAGAGCGACGCCACTGGAGGTAGCGAGTGAGCACGGCAGGCCAGACCAGCAGGTCGGCCCTCCCCCAGGGAGGGTCCGCTCCGGTGAGCCCGACCCAGTCCCTGTCCCAGGGTGGTGCCCGCCCGGCCGGCGCCCGTCCCGCCGGTGCGCCCTCCGCTGCCCAGGCCGCCCGCGCCAGGCGGGTCAAGCTCACGGTCTCGCGGGTCGACCCGTGGTCGGCGATGAAGATGTCGTTCCTCATCTCGGTCGCCCTCGGCATCGCCGGCGTCGTCATGGTCGCCGTGCTGTGGATGATCCTGTCCGGCATGGGGGTCTTCAGCGAGGTCAACCGCCTGGTCGGGACGATCATCAGCGACTCGGAGAACCCGTTCGACATCATGGACTTCCTCGGCTTCGGCCGGGTGCTGTCCCTGTCGATCGTGATCGGGGTGATCGACGTCATCCTGCTGACCGCCCTGTCGACCCTCGGCGCCTTCCTCTACAACATCTGCTCGGCCCTCGTCGGCGGCCTCCAGCTCACCCTCACCGACGACTGACCGGGGTCCTAGCGGGCCCTCGAAGCCGGCCCCGCGGCATACCTCGAACCGCCCACCGGCCCCCTCGGGATGGTGGGCGGTAACCGTTTTGGAAGTGCGTGTGCGCGTGCTGTAACCTCGTGCCTCGCGCCACCTCCCGTGGCGCAGCGGAGATTGGGCTCACGGGCCTATAGCTCAGACGGTTAGAGCGCTTCCCTGATAAGGAAGAGGCCACAGGTTCAAGTCCTGTTAGGCCCACCAATCCCGATCCCCGCGGTTGCTCTGCGAGGGAAGGCGACGGCCCATGAAGAAGCTCCTGCTCCTCATCGTGACGGCCATCGGCGCCACGGCAATCCAGCGGAAGCTCAAGGCCCAGAAGGCCGAGAAGGACCTCTGGGCCGAGGCGACCGACTCCCCTCGCTAGCACTGGGGCGGCCCTGGCCGCCTGTCACCTACATGTGACACCCAGGGGCCATGGCGCAATTGGTAGCGCACCTGCTTTGCAAGCAGGGGGTTAGGGGTTCGAGTCCCCTTGGCTCCACCATCTCCTCCCCACTTCTGGCCAGGTATGCCGCACGGCTGGCCGGATTGCGCGGCCCCACCCGCACAGGTGGCCAGAAGTGCTCGTTGGTAGGGCTCCCTACGCAGGTTGGTGGATGTGCTGGCCGACCACGCGGGCGCACGCTGGCTGAGGTCCACCTCGCACGTGGCGCGGTGGCTGTCGTGAGCGAGGTGGGTCGTATGTTCCGAGCCCGGACGGTCCTCGGATCGATCGTCTCGACCGTCGCGGTGGTACTGCTCGCCGCACCGGCCGCCGTGGGCGCTCACACGGACCGGGTGATCGTGCTGCCCGGGGCATCGAGCACAGAGGGGATCGCCCGGGGCGCAGGCACGACGTTCTACGCCACCGACCTCTTCGCCGGCGACGTGTTCCGGGGCGACCTGGCCACTGGAGCCGTGGAGCGCTTCATCGACAACCCGCCCGGCCGGGTGGCGGTAGGCCTGAAGGCCGACGTGGCGCACGGCCTGCTCTTCGTCGCGGGAGGGCCCACCGGTCAGGCCAATGTCTACGACCTCGCCACCGGGGCCTCGGTCGCCACCTACCAGCTGGCCGCGCCCGACACATCCTTCATCAACGACGTGGCCGTCACTCGGAGCGGCGCCTGGTTCACCAACTCCAATGCGGCCGAGCTCTACTTCGTCCCGGCCAGCCACGCCGCGACGGGGCCGGTCCGCACCCTGGCTCTCAGCGGGCCTGCGGCGGACACGACAGGTCAGTTCAACAACAATGGCATCGCCGCGACCGCGGACGGCAGGAGCCTGCTCGTCGCGCACAGCGGTCAGGGCGCGGTCAACGTCGTCGACCCGACGACAGGAGCCAGCCGGACCATCGCAGGGGTGGGCACCCCCAACGTCGACGGAATCCTCCTCGAGGGACGGACCCTGTGGGCGGTGCAGAACTTCAGCAACCAGATCTCGACCTTCCGGCTGAGCGGCGACCTGTCGTCCGGGTCGCTGACCAAGGTCATCACCAGCGACGCCTTCCAGGTGCCGACGACGGTGGCCCGGTTCGGTGACCGGCTGGCCGTCGTGAACGCCAAGTTCGACACCGGCCTGCCCCCGACCGCGAGCGAGTACGAGGTCGTCGTCGTCGACCGCTGACGCTCCCACTCGTGGCCACCCATGGCGCAAGCCGGTCCAGTGATCCACCGCCGGTGAGGGACCGGTGGCCAGAAGTGGGAGACCGCCGGGACTTGTTGCCACTGGTGCCTCACGGATCGGCCGAAACAGGGGTCCGGTGAGTCACAGGTGGCCAGAAGTGGGAGAGGGTCAGGGGGCGAGGAGGACGAGGGGGACTCGGCAGTTGAGGCCGACGTTGTTGAGCCGGTCGACCAAGGGCTTGCCGTCGATCGTCGGCAGGTTCATCGGCTTCGGCTTGCCGGCGGCCAGCGACCGCGCGTAGGCATCCCGCGCGGTCACGAGCCGCTGCCAGTCCTCGACCCACTCGGCGGCAGGCTGGTCGGCCTGGAGCCGCTCCGCCCCCAGGGTCTGCATCGCGGTGATCAGCTCGACCACCGCGTCGTTCTGGGCGTTGATCGCCCCGACGCGACGCGGGATCGGTGCGGTCGGGGCGACCGCGGCCGCGGCGGCGGACTCGCGCATCTGGGCGCAGGCCGACGAGGCCATCCGCAGGATCGCGCCCTGCTCGACGACGTCGGGGTCATCCGCGTTGGCGAAGGTCCACAGCTTCGACAGCGCGACGGAGACCACCACCGCAGCCACCACCACGGCGATGCGCGCAGCCCAGACCCGCCACTGCTCCCCCTGGCGGGTTATCCGTCGACCTCGACGGTGGGGGCCCCCGGCGCGTTCTCCTGCACGGAGGCGATGCCGTTCTCGGCCGCGGCCTTCGACTCGTACGCCTCACCCACGGCGATCACCTGGCCGTTGCTGGCCTTCAGCCGGAAGCGGTACTTGCCCGCCTTGTCCTGGTAGAGCTCGAACTTCCCCGCCATCACTGCACCTCCGTCAGTGGACCAGACTGCGAACCTTCGCAGCCTAGGGCCGCCGGTATGCCGCGTACAGGCCCAGCGACCCAGCCCAGCCCAGCCCAGCTCAGCCCAGCTCAGCCCCGCTGACCCCGGCTCAGGCCGACTCCGCCATCGCCTTGAGCTTGGTCATCGCGTCCATCGTCTGCTTGGGCAGGTCGCGCCGGATCAGCGGGGTGAAGAGCTTGCCGATCCCCTTGGTGGCGATGTCGATGCTGTGCGTCAGCGTCGTGCCCACCCCGTCGGAGGCCGCGACGAAGTCGACGGTGACATCCATCAGCTTGTCGGTGAACTTCATGGCGAAGTGCCGGTCCGGCTCGTGCGCGATGATCTGGCCGTCCATGGTGCCGGTGCGGCGCCCGTCGTCGTAGTGGTACTTCAGCTCGGTACCGACGTCGTTCGCCCCGTCGGACAGCTTGTCGATGCCGGTGCAGCGCGACAGCCAGAGGGGAGTCTTGGTGAAGTCGTCGACGATCGCGAAGACCGCAGCGGGAGGTGCGCTGACGGACAGCGTGTGGGAGAAGCGCGGCACGGGGGCCTCCGAGAAGGTGGGTGGGTGGGCACACGCTACTGCGTGCCGGGTCCCCACAGGAGAGCCTGCCTCAGATGTCCGGGTATGCCGGTCGCTCGGCTTCCGCGCGCAGGCTCGGCGGGGTGGGCAGCGGGCGCCGCGGCTCGCGCACACCGGCCAGGCCGTCACCCGGGTCGTCGGGCAGGAACGCGCCCACCAGCCGGCGACCGCGCACGCGCCGGTGGCGGTACACGGCATACAGGTCGGCGTGGGTGCGGTCGCGCTCGGTGACCCGGCGCAGCGCCGGTCCACCCACCATGACCGCCTCGCCGGGGCTGGACGCCGTGACGAAGACCGGGCGCCCGGACGGGCGTCCGGCGCGGTCGTGGGCGATGAGCTCGTACCTGGCCATGCCCCCAGCGTGCGCCGAACCGCACTCACTCACAAGACCTTTCGAACAGCAGCAGTTCACCGGAGCTCGATCCGCGGGGCTCCCGCGACCGTGTGGCCGATGACCGTTGCGCCGGGCACCTCGCCCACGACCAGCAGCCCACCGCTGGTCTGGGCGTCGGCGAGCATGAGCAGCACCTCCTCGTCGACCGACCCACCCGCCACGTCGAGGTGCGGCCGGACCCAGTCGAGGTTGCGACGGGTGCCACCGCTGACGTACCCGTCGCGCAGCGACTCCCACGCACCGTCCAGCACCGGCACGGCCGCCGAGTCCAGCACCGCCCCGACCCCCGAGGCGCGCAGCAGCTTGAACAGATGGCCCAACAGCCCGAACCCGGTGACATCGGTCGCGGCCCGCACCCCGGCCGACACGGCCGCAGCGCTCGCCTCGTCGTTGAGTGACACCATCGACGCGACCGCGTGCTCGAACACCTCACCGGTGGCCTTGTGCCGGTTGTTGAGCACCCCCACCCCGATCGGCTTGGTCAGCGAGATCGGCAGCCCGGGCAGGGCAGAGTCGTTGCGCAGCAAGCGATCCGGGTCGGCGACACCGGTCACCGCCATGCCGTACTTCGGCTCGGGGTCATCGATCGAGTGACCCCCGGCCACCGGGCACCCGGCCAGACCAGCCACGTCGAGCCCACCGCGCAGCACCTCGCGCAACAGCTCGAGCGGGAGCACCGACCGCGGCCAGCCGACCAGGTTGATGGCGAGCACCGGGCGACCACCCATCGCGTAGACGTCGCTGAGCGCGTTGGTGGCGACGATCCGGCCGAAGTCGTAGGCGTCGTCGACGACCGGGGTGAAGAAGTCGGCGGTGCTGATCACCGCGGTGCCGTCGGCGACCCGCACCACGGCGCCGTCGTCCCCGTCGTCGAGCCCGACCAGCAGGTCATCGGCGACCTGGCCACCCAGCCCGCGCACGACCTCCTCCAGCTCCCCCGGCGGGATCTTGCAGGCACAGCCGCCCCCGGCGGCATACTGCGTCAGCCGCACGGACACACCCTGTTCGGTCACGGTCCCTACGCTAGCCTCGCTCGCGGAGGCGTACAGGCGCCTGGTGGCCCTCCCGGTCTTCAAAACCGGTGCAGCCGAGCACCTCGGCTGGGCGGGTTCGATTCCCGTCCGCCTCCGCCACAGACAGGAGGGCGTATGCCGCAGCCGCAGCCCGGTCGTGGGCTCGACGCGCGTCGCCTCGTGCCCCGGACCGACGCCGTGCTCGCCAAACCCGCTGTGGCGCAGGCGATCTCACGCTTGGGTCGCGATGTCGTGCGGGCTGCCGTGCAGCTGGCGCAGGAGCAGGTGCGGGCCGGCCGGATCGGCCCCGACGACGTGGTCGACGCGACGCTGGCCGCGCTGCCCCAGCGGGCGACCACCCTGACGCCGGTGCTCAACGCCACCGGCGTCGTGATCCACACCAACCTCGGCCGGGCACCCCTGTCGGCCGCGGCGGTCGAGGCGATGGCGGCGGCGGCCGGCACCGTCGACGTCGAGCTCGACCTCGGCACCGGCCAGCGCTCGGCCCGGGGCCGGGGCACGACGGCTGCGCTCCTCGAGGTGCTCCCCGAGGCCGAGGCCGCGCTGGTCGTCAACAACGGCGCCGCCGCGCTGGTGCTCGCGACGACCGCTCTGGCCACCGGCCGCGAGGTTGTCGTCAGCCGTGGCGAGATGGTCGAGATCGGTGACGGGTTCCGGCTGCCCGACCTGATCGCGAGCGCCGGTGCGCGGCTGCGTGAGGTCGGCACCACGAACCGCACCACCCTCGCCGACTACGAGTCGGCCATCGGCCCCGCCACCGGCTGTCTCCTCAAGGTGCACCCAAGCAACTTCCGCGTGGAGGGCTTCACCTCGGCGGTCCCCGTCGCTGAGCTGGTGGCGCTCGGACCGCCCGTCGTGCACGACATCGGCAGCGGCCTGCTCCGCCCGCACCCGCTGCTGCCCGACGAGCCCGATGCCGCACGCTCGCTCGCTGACGGGGCCGCAGTGGTGACCTGCAGCGGCGACAAGCTGCTCGGCGGTCCCCAGGCGGGGCTGGTGCTCGGCCGCTCCGACACCGTCACGTGCCTGCGTCGGCACCCGCTGGCCCGGGCGGTCCGGGCCGACAAGACCACTCTGGCCGCCCTCGAGGCCACGCTGCGCGGACCGCGCGCCCCGGTCTGGGACGCCCTCGAGGCCGACCCTGCGGTGCTCCGCGCCCGGTGTGAGGCGGTCGCCGCCAGCCTGCCCGACGGACTTGCCTCGGTCGTCCCCGCCGACGGCGTCGTGGGTGGTGGCGGCGCACCGGGTCAGGCGCTGCCCGGCTGGGCGGTCGCCCTCCCCGAGTCGTATGCCGCGTCGTTGCGGCTGCTCGCCCGGCCGGTCCTCGCCCGCGTCGAGCGGGGCCGCTGCCTGGTCGACCTGCGGTGTATCCCCGCGGCCGCGGATGCGGTGGTGGCACAGGCGATTCGCGACGCCGGGGAGTAGGTCACGATGGCTGTCGTCGCGACGGCGGGGCACGTCGACCACGGCAAGTCGACCTTGGTTCGCCTGCTCACGGGGCAGGAGCCCGACCGGTGGGCCGAGGAGCGGCGTCGTGGCCTGACCATCGACCTCGGCTACGCGTGGACCGACATCGACGGGCAGCGGGTGAGCCTGGTCGACGTGCCGGGTCACGAGCACTTCACCGGCAACATGCTGGCCGGGCTGGGTCCGGTGGACGCGGTGCTGTTCGTGGTGGCGGCGGATGACGGTTGGTCGGCGCAGTCCCGCGAGCACGCCCGGGCCGTCGCCGCGCTGGGCATCGAGCACCTGCTGCTCGTGGTGACCCGGTGCGACCTGGCCGACGGGGTCCCGGCCCGCGAGCAGTCCCTCGACCGGCTGGCAGCCCTCGGCGTCGAGGTCGCGGAGAGCGTGCTGGTTTCGGGGGCGACGGGAGCCGGTCTCCCCGAGCTGCGCGCTGCCCTGGGCCGGCTCGCGGCGGCCGCGGCGCCGAGGGCCCCGGATGATCCGGTGCGGCTCTGGGTGGACCGCTCGTTCAGCATCCGGGGCGCGGGTACGGTCGCGACCGGCACCCTGCCGCAGGGCCGGATCGCGGTGGGCGACGAGCTGCTGCTGGACGGCGAGGCGGTGGGGGTGCGAGGGCTCCAGACCTGCGGCGAGGACGTGCCCGTCGTGGTGGGTCCGGCTCGGGTGGCGGTCAACCTGCGGGGCGTCGAAGTGGGCCGCGTCGGCCGGGGCACCGCGCTCACGGACGTCCACTGGCCGGCCCACCCGTCGGTGCTCGACGTGGACCTGGTCCCCCTCGAGCCGGTGACCTTGGTGCCGGCAGCCGTCGCCACCCCTCGGCTGCCCCGCGAGCTCACCCTGCACGTCGGGACCGCGGCAGTGCCGGTGCGCACCCAGGCGCTGCCGGACGGCCGGGTCAGGCTGCGTCTGGCCCACCCGCTCCCGCTGGTCGTGGGCGACCGGGCCGTGCTGCGCGACCCCGGCCGGCACGAGGTGCTCGCGGGGGCGCGGGTGCGGGTCGTGGACCCACCCACCCGCCGCGGCGGGCGGCGGGACCGCAGCGAGCCCGCGGCATACCCAGGAGACGTGAAACCGGGGGACGAGACCCCGCCGGGCGTGCGGGCGCTGGTGGCCTGGCTCGGTGCGCACCCCCTCCAGGCGCCGTCGCGCGAGCAGCTCGACGGCTGGGCGGTCACGGCCGCCGACCTGGCTGCCGCGGCCGACCGGGGCGAGGTCACCCGGCTCGGCGGCGTCGTGCTGACCGGCGACGCGGTGGACCGGGCCGAGGCGGTCGTGCGCGAGCTCGACCAACCGTTCACCGTCGGCGCCGCCACCCGGGCGATGGGCACGTCACGACGCGTCGCGGTCCCGCTGCTGGAACGGCTCGACTCGACGCTGGTGACCCGGCGGCTGCCGGACGGCACCCGCGAGGTGCGGCGACGGTAATCCACCCAATCGGAACGATATTGGCGCTCCCGGGCGTCAACATCGTTCCAATGGGGTGAGAAACCTGCGGAGCGGTCAGGCCGTGATGGTGCCGCCCTCGAAGGTGCAGGTGAGCCGGCCGCCGCCGGCCTGGGTGGTGTCGGTGACCGGGTAGCCGTAGCTGCCGGTGGCCCCCCCTTGGGACTTCCACTCCGTCAGCACCGCGCCGTGGACCCGACGCGGCGGCGACCCCGCGCCGAGCGCCCAGAGCTCACCCCGCTGGAAGAACTGCGCCAGCCCGCGGGGTTCGGTGTGGCTCGGCCCGGTCGGGTAGCCCAGCACGCCGGACTCGCGCCCGGCGTCGACCCACGGGGCGTACATCGGGGCGGGGACGGCTTCGGTCGTGACCGGACCACCGCAGATCGCGCCGTTCTGGAACAGCTGGATCCAGCCGTCGGGCAGGGTCTGCTGCGGACCGGTGGGGTAGCCGAGCGGGCCGCGGTCGCGCGACAGCAGGCTCCACTTCCAGTAGCTCGACCCGGCGACCACCTGGGTGGTGGTGGACGGGGAGTCGACGATGGCGCCCTTCTGGAAGAGCTGGAGCGTCCCGTCCTGGGCGCCGACTGTGGGAGCGGTCGTCGGGTAGCCGAGGATCCCGCCCTCCCGTCCGTTGGCCTTCCAGATGGTCCAGCGGGTGCCCCAGACGACCTGCGTCGTGGTGCTCGCCGAGTCGGTGATGGCCCCGCGCTCGAAGGTCTGCAGCCAGCCCTTGTCGGCGGTGTACGCGATGTCGGCGGTGGCGTAGCCGAGCCGGGCGCCGCGTGGTCCGCCGTGGGTCGAGTAGATCTTGCGGATGAACTCGGTGACGGCGACCGCGCCGTACTTCGACGTGTAGTAGATGACCCCGCCCTGGAACAGCACGTACCGGCCGATGCCGTCGCCGACATAGCTGACCGGGCCCTTGGAGGCCTTGAGGTACGACGCCTGCTCACCCATCGCGTGGTACTTCTGGGTGATCGCCTCCCAGCGCGGCAGGCTCGGGGCGCTGTGCTCGCTGGTGCGGTTGTCGGACAGCGACGCCGTCGTGCAGTTCGCGAACTTGTACGGCGGCACGCAGCTGACGACCCGGCAATGCACCCCACCGGAGCACTTCACGTGGGTGTTGCACTGGCCGTAGCGGAAGGCGTTGCAGCAGACCCGGCGCTGGTCGCAGGTCGCCGACGACCCGGTGCCGCACGAGCAGCTCCAGCACCGGGAGTCGCACATGCCGTCGCTGCACCCGGTGGTGCACTTGGAGCAGCTCGCGTTGCAGTCGACGATGTAGCGGTAGCCGCCTCCGCACCAGGACGAGTCGGCGGCCTTCCACCAGCCCGCGGCGAAGCTGCCCGGCGGACAGGTGTTGACGCCCTTGTTCACCGTGGAGCAGAACACCGTCCAGCCGCTCGACGCCGTGTTGCCGGGTCCGCAGATGGTGGCGTATGCCGCGACCGGAGTGAGCGCGTACTCCTTGGGTTTGGTGGCCAGCGCCGTGGCGGCCACCGTGGCGCCGACCAGCACGTCGCGGCGCGACACCGGGCGCATCCGGCGGGTCAGCGCGGACACGAAGCCCGCCATGCCCCCCGGCCCGGCGTTGAGGTCGTCGAGGGTGCTCACGGTCGTCCTCCCTGGCGGGCCAGGGTGGCCCGGTCGGTGATCCTGATCGTCGAGACGAGGGCCGCGGCCCGGGGCACGGAGGCCATCCGGCGCGCGTGGCTGCCCACGACGGTGAACAGGCAGAACGCCCGGCCGCCGGAGCTGAAGAAGTGCTGCGAGGCGCTCAGCCCCGGGAGCGGTCGCTGCAACCGGTTCGGCCCGAACTGCGACGGCGCGAGCCCCGGCATCCCCTGCCGCTCGAACAGCCCCTGGTCGGCGACCTCGGTGCCGTAGTCGACGAGGGCCACGAAGACGTCGTCGGGCCCCAGCAGGTCGACGACGTTGCTGCCGAAGTCGCCGCGGTCGGCCGGCATCGGCCGGGTGCAGGCGTGCAGCACCGGACGGGTCACGTCACTCTCGTCGGCGCCGCTGCGGGCGCCCGGAGCGGTAAGGGTGCCCGGCTCGATCCCGGGCCTGCGGGTCACGGCCACCTGCCAGCCCGGGGGTGCGTCAGCCCGCATCCCGTAGTGGTCAGCCACAGCTCTCTCAACTCCCCTGGGTCAGCTCCACTGCGATCAACTTCCAACTGCGGCGGCGGCCAGCACGATCACAACCGCTCCTCCCAGAGCCACCTTAGCGAGGGCTCGTGCCGGATTTGCCCATCTTTCGACGCGGATGAAGACCCGGTGCAGGTCGCCCCTGTCGACCACCCGGGCCATCAGCAGCGACGGCAGCGCCCGGACCACCCCGAAGGTCGCGCCGATCGCCAGCCCCGCGCCGAGGTGGCCGGTGAGCGCGGCCAGCAGCACCGCGGCATACGTCGTCGTGCTGGTGATGATGGTGACCAGGCCGAACCCGAGCTGCGCCCCGAAGCCGACGCCGTAGACCCAGCCGCGGTAGCGGGTCAGCCAGCGCTCGTCGACCTGGCGGCGCCACGACGGCACCGAGCGCTGGTTGCGCAGGTCGAGGACCAGCCCGACCAGCAGCAGGGCGGCGACCGCGACGAGGGTCCAGCGCGACGTGCGCACCCCGTCGGGCAGGAGCCCGCCGAGCGTGGCGGCCAGCCCACCGACTGTGAGTCCCCCGACCAGTGAGCCGAGGAGGTAGGCGGTGGTGGTCAGCCACCACCGGGAGTGTCGGGCCCGCTCGCCGAGCGGGCTGATGCTCGAGAGCATCGACTCACCTCAAGGGGACCAGGTCGCCCGGACGGCCGCGACCGCGGCCATCGGGAGACCCAGGGCGAGGGCGAGCGCGGTCACCGACATGTCAGTGGTCGTGCTGGTGCGTGTGGTCGTGGGTCTGGTGGTCGTGCCCCTGCCCGTGGTCGTGGTCGTGGTCGTGGTGGCCCGGCGCCGCGAGGGAGTCCTCGTCCGGGGCGCGGTAGAGGCTGGGGTCGCCCGGGCGGACGCCCGAGGCCAGGAGCTCGGCGTCGATCCGCGACAGGTTGTCGCGCCCGCCGGCTCCCATCGCGTCTCCCACGAGCAGCCCGGGGCCGGAGCGGCCCGCGGCGGTGCGGGCCTCCTCGCTGTCGGCGACGCCCTGCGCCATCAGGCCACGCACCTGGGCCCAGGTGGTCGCCGAGCCCTCGCCGGTGACCACGCCGTCCTCGACGTAGACGAAGTAGGGCGAGCCGGGGATGTCGTAGTCCACCCAGGCCGCGGACGACTGCACCACGTCGCGGTCGCCGGCCAGCGCCCGCAGGCTCGAGATCGACTCCTCGGCGGAGCCCTTGGCGATGATGTGCAGCGACCCCTCGCCCGGCACGTCGACCGAGCCCTGGAACTCGTCCCAGAAGGTCTGGCACACCGAGCAGCCGCTGGTCAGGAAGGCCAGCAGCGTGCGGGTGCCGGGGGTCGTGACGGTGACCTGCTGCTCGCGGCGGTCGAGGTCGGTGCCGACGATGTCGTGGGCCGTGGTGGAGTCCTTGCGGGTGGCCTGCACCACGCCGGTCTCCAGCTCGACCGGCACGGGGCCGGGCTTGCCACCGGTGGTCGCCAGGCTCACCCCGGTGCCGGCCTCCTTCTCGAGCTCGAGACCCGCGCCCAGCTCGTGCAGCGCCTTGAGGATGAGGGCGTGGCTGCGGAGCAGTCCGAGGACGAGCACGCCGAGGAGCACGATGGCGACGCCCTCGGCGATCACGACGGCAAGCATTCTGTGGGTCAGCCCTTCGGGGTCGGAGCGGTCGTGGTGCGGATGGCCGCGGGCGAGGTCGTCGGCAGGACGGCCAGCACCTGCCAGGCGAGGAACCCGATGACGACCGCGAAGCCGGCCGTGGTGACCGTGGTCCCGTCGACGCCGGCCCACGCCGCGGCGGGCGGGTCGACGGCCACCAGCAGCGCGGTGAGCGCAGCCAGCGCGGTGAGCACGAGGTGGGTGCGGGTGGCGGGGGTGTCAGGCTTGCCGAAGCAGCCGCACGACCCGAGGACGCCGCCGCGCGCCAGCACCCGGGCCACGAAGGCAGTGAAGACGAGGTATGCCGCGGCGACCAGCCCCGCGGCATACCGACTCGGTGCGACCAGCGCCCAGGCACCCAGGGCGACCTCGATGACGGCGAACGCGCGCACGAGCTGGCGGTGGACCGGCACCCCTGCGCCGCGCAGCGCGCGGACCAGGGGCAGCGGGTCGACGACCTTGGGGCCCCCGGCCACGACGAGCAGCCCCGCCGCGGCGAGGAACGGTCCGGCTGCCAGGTCCCACATGTGGTCCAACCGTAGTCGAGCCAGCAAGCTTTGCTAGCAAACAAAACTCGGAGGTGGACAGGTTGCAACCTGTCCACCTCCGAGGAATCCGTGCTAGCAAAGGTTGCTGGCAACCAGTGGTGCGCGGGTCAGTCGACCTTGTCGGCCACGTCGTCGGCGGCGTCAGCGGTCTCGTCGGCGACGTGCTTGCCCTTGGCGGTGACCTTGTCCTTGGCGTCGGACGCAGCCTCGGTGGCCTTGTCCTTCGCCTCGGAGGCCTTGTCCTTCACCGTCTCGGCGGCGCTGCTGGCCTTGTCCTTGGCGGCGTCGGCGAGGTTCGCGACCTTGCTGGTGCTGGAGTCACGACCGGTCGTCGGCGCGGTGTAGGGGTCGTCGAGCGGCGTGGCCCACGGGTCCTCGCGGGGCGCGGACTTGCGGAACGCCGCGACACCGGCGGCCACGGCCGCGGCCAGACCGAGGATCAGCAGGAACCGGCCCTTGCGCCGACGCGGCTTGGCCACCGCGTCGCCCTTGAGCACCGAGTAGGCGTCGGAGGAGCGGTCGGCGGTGTCGGCCGCAGCGGTCTTCGCAGCAGCCGAGGCCGCGGCGACGGCCGCGATGGCCTCGGCGACCTTGGGCAGCAGGGTGTCGACGATGGTGTCGCGCGCGGTGTCGACCTTCGGGGCCAGGCCCTCGACGGCGCCCTGCAGCTTGGGGGCGGCGACCTCGATGCCGTGGTCGACCCGGGGCTTGGCCCAGTCGCGGGCGGCTTCGATGCCGTGCTCGACGTGCGGCTTGCCCCAGTCCTTGGCTTGGACGGCACGCTCCTTGGCGACCTCGGCGGCCGGGGCCACCCGGTCCTTGAGTGACGATGCGTAGTCGGCGGCGCTCTGGGCGGAGCTGCTGACTGCCTCGGTGGCCTGCTCAGTCTTGGTCTTGGTGCGGAACACCGTGCCTCCTGTGACTTGGCGGATCTGGACTCCGTGATGCCGGTGAACCGGTGCCCCGTGGGGCCCCGGCCCCACGCCGGACGGACGACTTCTCCCTACCCATCCTGCCTTGTTTCCGCTGGTGGGCAAGCCCGTGGGGGTACTGGGAGCCATCCCGAGGGGGTCCGCATGGAAGGATGCGTGACATGGACGTCACCCTCAAGACCAACCACGGCGACATCAACGTCACGCTGTTCCCCGACCACGCCCCGAAGACCGTCAAGAACTTCGTGGGACTGGCCAAGGGCGAGCAGGAGTACCGCGACGACGCCGGCCGCTCGAACCCCACGCCGTTCTTCGACGGGCTGGTGTTCCACCGCATCATCCCGGGCTTCATGATCCAGGGCGGGTGCCCGCTGGGGCAGGGCTTCGGCGGCCCCGGCTACACCTTCGACGACGAGATCAGCCCCGACAAGGACTTCACCAAGCCCTACATGCTCGCCATGGCCAACGCCGGCAAGCGGATGGGCAAGGGCACCAACGGCTCGCAGTTCTTCATCACCGTCGGCAACACCGCCTGGCTCCAGGGCAAGCACACCATCTTCGGTGAGGTGGCCGACGGCCCCAGCCGCGAGGTCGTCGACAAGATCGCCGCCGTCCCCACGGGTGCGAACGACAAGCCGCTCGAGGACGTTGTCATCGAGTCGGTCGTCGTCAACGACTGACCGCGACCGACACCTGGTTCGAGGTGCCCGGCCCGCACGGGCCGGGCACCTCGCGCCGATGGCCCGCGATGACCCCGAGACCCCGGAGCGCGACGCATGAGTGAGCCCACCGCAGACCCGCAGCAGCAGGCGCCTCCGGTGTGCCCGCGGCACCCCGACCGGGTCGCCTACGTGCGCTGCCAGCGGTGCGGCCGTCCGGTCTGCCCGGACTGCCAGCGCCCGGCCGCCGTCGGGGTCCAGTGCGTCGACTGCGTGAAGGCCCAGGCCAGGACGATGCGCACCACCCGCACGGTGTTCGGCGGCAACGTCACCGACACCCCGCGGGTCTCCTACGCCATCATCGCGATCTGTGTCGTCGTCTTCGTGCTCCAGACCGCGCGCCCCGGCCTGAGCCGCGACATCTCGTTCGTGCCCTACCTCGGTGCCCACGAACCGTGGCGGTTCCTCACCTCGGCGTTCGCCCACGCCACGATCACCCACATCCTGTTCAACATGCTCGCCCTGTGGATGGTGGGCGCGCAGTACCTCGAGCGACTGCTCGGTGGTGCCCGGTATGCGGCGGTCTACCTCGTCAGCGCGATCGGCGGCTCGGCCTGCTACCTCCTGCTGTCACCGGCCGTGCCCTTCCAGCCGGGCAACCCCAGCTCGTGGTACATCGGAGCCGTCGGTGCCTCCGGCGCCGTCTTCGGCCTCTTCGGTGCCCTGCTCGTGCTCAACCGGCACCTCGGCCGGTCCTCGGCCGGCATGTACGCGACGATCGGCCTCAACGCCGTCATCGGGTTCGTCGTGCCGGGCATCGCCTGGCAGGCCCACCTCGGCGGGCTGGTGACGGGTGCCGCCGTGGCCGGCGTCATCGCCGCGACCACCGCGAAGGAGCGCCGCCGCTGGCAGTGGCCGGGCGTCGTGCTCGTGCTGCTCGTGGTCATCGCCGTCGCGGTCGCGAAGTATGCCGTGGCGCCCGCCGACATCCTCGCCTGAGGCTGCGGCTCCCACCCCAACCCACCCCATCCCGGGTGGATTACACGGCTGTCATTTGTCCCCAGCTGTGGAGAACCCTGTGGACAACCGGGTGTGGACAACCCCTGTGGACAGCTCCGGAGGGTCGGTCAGCGCCAGCGGGTGGTCATCGCGAAGCCGGAGAGCATCAGGCCGAAACCGACCCCGAGGTTCCACCGGCCGAAGGCCTCGATCGGGAACCGCTGGCTCGTGATGTAGAAGACCACGATCCACAGGAGGCCGACGACCATGAGCGTCAGCATCACCGGCACGAACCAGGGCGGGTTCCCGACCTTGGCCTTCGCGGGCTTGCTCGGCGGGGTGTACGCGCGCTTGGCGCGACCCTTGGACTCAGGCACGGAAACACTCCTCGTAGCTCGGACAGCGCCATCACCGTCGCGACGTGTGGCATAGCGTAGTGCCATGGCGGACCAGCGGCTGACGTGGCTGACACGCCGCCCTACCGCTTGGTCGGCCGTCGTGCCCCTGGTCGCGCTGGGTGCGGGCGTGCTCTTCGCGCTGAGCGCGGCCACCGCCCGCGGCACCGATCTGCGCTCCTCCGGTGGGGACCTCCCCGGCCTGATCCGCGAGCAGACCCGCCAGAACTCCGCGCTGGCGTCCCGGGTCGCCTCGCTGCGTGCCGAGGTCGACCGGCTGTCCGCCCAGCAGGCGCCCGGCGACCTGCGCGTGACCCAGCTGACCAGGGAGGGCGACCAGCTCGCGCTCGCCGCCGGCACCCAGGCGGTGTCGGGCCCGACGGTGCAGGTCACCCTCACGGATGCCCGCAACGTCCCCTCCGTGCTCCCCGACGGCATCTCGGTCGACGACTACGTCGTGCATCAGCAGGACGTCCAGGCCGTCGTCAACGCCCTCTGGGAGGGCGGTGCCGAGGCGATGATGCTGATGGACCAACGGGTGATCTCCACCAGCGCGGTCCGGTGCGTCGGCAACACCCTCATCCTCCAGGGCCGGGTCTACTCCCCTCCCTACGTGATTACTGCCATCGGCAACCAGACCGACCTGCGCGCGTCACTCGATCGCAGCCCGGCGGTCGCCATCTACAAGCAGTGGGTCGGCGCGGTCGGGGTCGGCTACGACGTGCAGTCCCGTCGTGAGCAGACCTTCCCCGCCTATGCGGGCTCCATCAACCTCGAGAGAGCAAGGACCACCCGGTGAAGCTGGCCCGCTGGACCCTCGGCATCGTCGGCGACCTGTTGGTCACGGCCGGACTCGTCCTGCTCCTGTTCGTCGGGTGGCAGCTCTGGTTCACCGACGTCACCGCCAACCGCACCCAGGACGCCACCGTCTCGCGGCTGACCCGTGACTTCGCGAAGCCGCCGGCCAGCGCCCCGGGCACCGAGACGCCCAAGGCAGTGCCGTTCGGGTCGGCGTTCGCGATCGTGCGGATCCCCCGCTTCGGCGCCGACTACGCCCGCCCGGTGCTCGAGGGCACCAGCCGCGACATCCTCCAGGACGGCATCGGCCACTACGACGGCACCGTCCTGCCGGGCGCGGTCGGCAACTTCGCCGTCGCCGGGCACCGCACCACCTACGGCCGCCCGTTCCACGACATCGACACCCTGCGCACCGGTGACCTGATCGTGGTCGAGACCAAGACGGCATACAGCGTGTATGCCGTGAAGCGGCACGAGATCGTGGCGCCCACCGACGTCCAGGTGGTCGCGCCGGTGCCCGACAAGCCGGGCGTGAAGCCGACGGAGCGCTGGATGACGATGACCGCGTGCCACCCGAAGTACAGCGCGGCGCAGCGCTACGTGGTGTTCGCGCAGCTCGTGAAGACGTACCCGCACGCCGACGGCCTCCCCGCCGGCACCCTGACCGTTCCCCTGAGCTCCTCCAAGAAGGCGGCCTGACCGATGATCTACTCCGCGATCTGGCGGGCGCTGCCCGGTCCCCTCCTCGTCCGGGTGCTGCTCGCCGTCGTGCTGGTGCTGGCCGTGGTCGCGGTCCTCTTCGTGTGGGTGTTCCCCCGGATCGCGCCGCTGATGCCGTTCAACGACAACACCGTCGACCCGAGCGCCGGGGTCGTCGCGCACGTCAGGGAGGTCTGATGACCCGCATCCTCGTCGTCGACAACTACGACAGCTTCGTCTTCACGATCGTCGGCTACCTCCAGCAGCTGGGCGCCGAGTGCGAGGTCGTGCGCAACGACGCGCTCGGTCCGGCCGATGGAGCCGACTTCGACGGGGTGCTCATCTCCCCCGGGCCCGGGACCCCCGAGGAGGCCGGCGTCTCGATGGCGATGATCGAGGCCTGTGCCGAGCGGTCCCAGCCGATGCTCGGCGTCTGCCTCGGCCACCAGGCCCTCGGGGTCGTCGTCGGCGCCACGGTCGGGCGGGCGCCCGAGCTCCTGCACGGCAAGACCTCCCGGGTCCTCCACGACGACACCGGCGTGCTGGCCGGCCTCCCGTCGCCGTTCACCGCGACCCGCTACCACTCGCTGACGATCGACCCGGCGACCGTCCCCGACGCGCTGGTCGCCAACGGGCACACCGAGTCGGGCATCATCATGGCCGCCCGGCACCGCGACCTGCCGTTGCACGGCGTGCAGTTCCACCCGGAGAGCGTGCTGACCGAGGGTGGCCACCGGATCCTCGCCAACTGGCTGGTCGGCTGCGGGCTCCAGGACGCGGTCGCCCGCTCGGCCGGCCTGAGCCCGCTGGTCCACGACGCCGAGGGCGTGGCGCGGGCGGTCGCGGCCGGCTAGACCCGTTTTGCGGTCGGGGGCTACGGCGTGATGGTGGGCACCGTGGTGGACGTCGTCGGTGGCGTGGTCGGCTCGGTGGTGGCCGTCGTCGGCGGAGTCGTCGGGGTCTGCACCGGCGGGGGCGGCTGGGCGATGGTGAGGGTGATCGTCGACCCGTCCTCGACCTTCGTCTTGGCCTTGATGCTCTGCTTGAGCACCGAGTTCTCGGCCTCCGTGCTGTCGACGTAGGTCGTCTTCACGCTGAGCCCGAGCTCACCGAGGATGTCGGCGGCCTCGTTGCGGGTCTTGCCCACGACGTCGGGCACGGTCACCTTGCCGGACGACACGTTGAGGTTGATGGCCGAGCCGACCGGGACCTCCTCGCCGGCGGCCGGCGAGGTCGTGAACACCTTGCCCTTGTCCAGCCCGGTGTCGTCGACCTGTTTGACCGCGCCGACCTTGAGGTCGAGCGCTGCGAGCCGCGCAGTGGCCTCGTCCTGGGTGAACCCCTTGAGGTCGGGCAGCTCGACCGTGTCCGGTCCGGCGGAGACGCTGATGCCCACCTTGCTGCCGTCGGCGACCATCTCGTCGGCGCCGGGGTTCTGGTCGACCACCACCCCGATGTCCTTGGAGCTGGCGACCTGGGTCGCCTCGGGCACCAGCCCGACGGCCCTGATCTTGGCCTCGGCCGCAGCCTGCGGCAGGTCGATGACAGCCGGCACGGCCACCTTCGGTGCATCCGTCGGCGGCCGGTCGAGCAGGGCCTTGCCGGCGACACCCAACAACACGAGCGCGCCGAGGACGGCGAGCACGAGCAGGAAGTAGGCCAGCCCGCGCCGCTTGCGCGGCTCGTCGTCGGGATCGTGGCCGATGGCGGGCAGGCTGGCGGTGTTGGAGCCCACCGGCTCCGGCGGGTCGTCGTACCCACCGGTCGGCGCGAACACCGTCGTCGCGGCGGCTCCCACGGGGGTGGCGATCGCGACGGTGGCGTCGGCGGCGCTCCCGGCAGTGCCGCGCGCGGCGTCGCTGATCGGGCGCCCGAGCCGGGCGGCCTGGAGGTCGGCGCGGAACGCGGTGGCGTCCTGGTAGCGGGCCTCGCGGTCCTTGGCCAGCGAGTGCAGGACGACCGCGTCGAGCGCGGGGTCGACCGCCGGGTTGAGGGTGGAGGGTCGCGGCGGCGGCTGCCCGACGTGCTGGTAGGCGATGGCGACCGGCGAGTCGGCCTGGAACGGTGGACGGCCGGTGAGCAGCTCGAAGAGGAGGCAGCCGGTGGAGTACAGGTCCGAGCGGGCGTCGACGTGGTGGCCCTGGGCCTGCTCCGGGGAGAGGTACTGGGCGGTGCCGATGACGGCCTGCGTCTGCGTCATCGTGGCGTTCGCGTCGGCGACCGCCCGGGCGATGCCGAAGTCCATCACCTTGATCTGGCCCTGGGGCCCGATCATGACGTTGGCCGGCTTGATGTCGCGGTGCACGATCCCCATGCGGTGGCTGTAGGCCAGGGCGTCGAGCACACCCTCGGTGATCCGGGCGGCCTCGGCCGGGTCGAGGGGCGAGCTGGCGTTGAGCAGCTCGCGCAGGGTCCGACCCTCGACGAACTCCATGACGATGTAGGGCACCGGGACCGAGGCGCCCCCGGTCTCGATCGCGTGGTCCTCGCCCGAGTCGTAGACCGCGACGATCGAGGCGTGGTTGAGGCCGGCCGCCGACTGTGCCTCGCGGCGGAACCGGTTGAGGAACTGGGTGTCGCGGGCCAGGTCGGACCGCAGCATCTTGATCGCCACGGGTCGCGAGAGCCGGGTGTCGTGGCCGAGGTGCACCTCGGCCATCCCGCCCCGGCCGAGGAGCTCCCCGACCTCGTAGCGTCCCCCGAGCAGACGTGGTGCGCTCACTTCTTCCTTCCCCCCTTGCCCTTGCCGTCGCCCTTTCCGGGCGAGGGCTTGGGTGAAACCGTGGCTGTGGTGGTGCGCGACGCCGTGGCCGTCCTGGTGGCGGACGGCGTCGTCGGTGGCGTGGTGGTCGCGACCAGCGGCGTGCTCGTCTGCTGCGTCTCGGCCGGCGTGCGCGCTGACCCCCCACCTCCCAGGGCGATCGCCGCGACCACGACCACGAGGACCACCGCCGCGGCGGCGACGGGGAGCAGCCAGGCCGGACGCCGGGTGTCGTGCTCCCCGGTGTCGTGCTCCGTGGTGTCGTCGACCGACGTGGCGACCGCGACCGCGACGCCGAGTGGCGCCGAGGTGGGGATCACCGACGTCGGCAGGGGCTGGTCGGGGGCCAGGTCGAGCGGGGTCCCCACGATCGTCGGGGTGACCGCCGCAGCCGCACCGGCCCGCAGGTGCTCCGGCGCCTCGCCCGCGGGGAGCCGCAGGGCCTCGGCGAACTCGGCCGCGCTCTGGGGGCGCTGCGCCGGGTTCTTGGCCAGTCCCGCCATCACGGTCGTGCGCAGGGGATCCTCGATGTCCTCGGAGAGCTGCGGAGCGGGTTGGCTCACGTGGGCGAGGGCGGTGGCCACCATGGACTCACCGGAGAACGGTCGCTCCCCGGTCAGCATCTCGTAGCCGACGACTGCCAGCGCATAGACGTCGCTCAGGGGACCGGCCTGCGCGCCCTTGGCCTGCTCGGGGGCGAGGTAGTGGGGCGTGCCCAGGACCTCACCGGTCTGGGTCAGCGAGGCCTCGCCGAGGGCGCGCGCGATGCCGAAGTCGGTCAGCTTGGCGTAGCCCTGAGGGTCCACGACGATGTTGGCCGGCTTGACGTCGCGGTGGACCACGCCCGCGTCGTGGGCGGCCTGCAGGGCCAGGGCGGTCTGGTGGAGGATCTCGGTGACCTCGGCCTGCGGCATCGGGGCGCGCTCGGCGATGAGGGTCGAGAGCGGCACACCGGTCATCAGCTCCATGACGAGGAAGGCCTGCCCGTCGTGCTCGCCGAAGTCGTGGACCGTGCCGACGTTGGGGTGCGAGAGCTGGCTGCTGAGCCGTGCCTCGGCGCGGAAGCGCTCGACGAAGCCCTCGTCCTGGGCGCTGTCCGGCAGCAGGACCTTGACGGCGACGGCGCGGTCGAGGGTCTCGTCGTGGGCCCGCCACACCTCGCCCATGCCACCGGCCGCGATCCGCTCGACCAGCCGGTAGCGGTCGGCGATGAGGTCCTGCGGTGCGTAGGTCATCGGCCCAGCACCGCTTCCATGACGGCCTTGGCGATCGGCGCGGCGACCCGGCCACCGGCGGCCTCGTTGCCCGCGTTGCCGCCGTCCTCGACGACGACCGCGACCGCGACCTTGGGGTCGTTCGACGGCGCGAAGCCGGTGAACCAGGCGTGCGGGGGCTTGCCCTTGGCGTGCTGGGCGGTCCCGGTCTTGCCGGCCACGTCGATCCCGCTGATCTGGGCCGCCCGGCCGGTGCCGCTCTTGACGACCGCCTCCATCATCCGGGTCAGCGCCGCGGCGGTGTCGGCGGACACGGCCTGCGAGAGCTGCTCGGGCTGGGGCTCGTCGATGACCTCGAGGTCGGACGACGTCACCTTCTTGACCAGGTGGGGGCGCATGACGACGCCGTTGTTGGCGATGGCGGCCGAGATCATCGCGACCTGGAGGGGTGTGACCCGCACGTCGTACTGGCCGATCGCCGACTGGGCCAGCTGCGGCTGGTCGAGCTCGGCGGGCACCGAGCTGGGCGTGACCGACATCGGGATCTGCAGCCGGTCGCCCATCCCGAACTTGGCCGCCTGGGCCCGGAAGTCGTCGGCGCCGACCTGCATGCCCAGCCAGCCGAAGGCGGTGTTGCAGGAGATCTCCAGCGCGTGGGTCAGCGTCGTCTTGTTGTTGGCGCCGCACGAGCCGCGGAAGTCGTTCGGCAGGTCGTCGTCGGTCTGGGGCAGGTCGAGCACGGCCGGCCCGGGGATCACGCTCTCCTCGGTGTACTTCCCGGACTCCAGCGCGGCCGCGGCCGTGACGACCTTGAAGGTCGAGCCCGGTGGGTAGAGGTTGCCGGCGATGGCCCGGTCCACCATCGGCTGCGTCGAGTCCGCGTTCAGCCGCTTCCAGGCTGCGACGACCTTGTCGGTGTCGTGGCTGCTCAGCGAGGCCGGGTCGTATGCCGGGTGGCTGACCAGCGCGAGGATCTCACCGGTGGTGGGGTCGATGGCGACGACCGCGCCGCGCTGGTTGCCCAGTGCCTTGTCGGCCGCGGCCTGCGCCTTGGCGTTGATGGTGAGCTCGATGCTCGCCCCGGTCTGTTCCTTCCCGGTGAGGATGTCGGAGACCCGGCGGTAGAAGAGCTTGTCCGACGAGCCGGACAGCAGGTCGTTCTCGGCCCCCTCGATGCCGCCACCGGCGCCGTAGGTGAACGAGTAGTAGCCGGTGAGGTGCGAGTAGAGCTCACCCTGCGGGTAGGTGCGCAGCCACTTCAGCTCGTCGTCAGTGGCCGTCGACTTCGCGACCGGCTTGCCACCGACGAGGATCTGGCCGCGCTCGCGGGCGTAGTTGGCCAGCAGGGTGCGCCGGTTCTCCGGGCGGTCCTGGAGCGACTTGGCCTGCACGAACTGGATGTAGGTCGTGGAGATGAGCAGCGCGGTGAACAGCATGGCCACGACGGTGGACAGGCGGCGGATCGGGGAGTTCACCGGATCGCCACCACTTCGGTCTTGGCCTCACCCGACGGGCTGGGGCCGGTCCGGACCTCCTCGACGGGTCGGCGGGCGACGTCGCTGATGCGCAGCAGCAGGGCGACGAGGGACCAGTTGGCCAGCAGGGAGGAGCCTCCGTAGGAGAGGAACGGCATGGTCAGCCCGGTCAGGGGGATCACACGGGTGACGCCGCCGACGACGACGAAGCACTGCAGGGCCACCGAGAAGGCCAGGCCACTGGCGAGCAGCTTGCCGAAACCGTCGCGCACCCCGAGGGCGGTCCGCAGGCCGCGCTCGACGAGGAGCACGTAGAGGACCAGCAGCGCGAACAGGCCGACCAGCCCCAGCTCCTCGCCGAAGCTCGGGAAGATGAAGTCGGACTCGGCGAAGTAGGTCAGGTCGGGACGCCCGCGACCGAGGCCGGTGCCGAGGAGGCCACCGGCCGCCATACCCATCAGGCCCTTGGCGACCTGGTCGGACTGGTCGGGCGCGAACGGGTCGAGCCACAGGTGCACCCGCGCCTGCACGTGGCCGAAGGCGAGGTAGGCGACGTAGGCGCCGGCGCAGAACAACGTCATGCCGATCGCGATCCACGAGGTGCGCTCGGTGGCGACGTAGAGCATCGAGACGAACAGACCGAAGAGCAGGAGCGAGGAGCCGAGGTCCTTCTCGAAGACGAGCACGAGGAGGCTGAGCACCCAGGCGACGATGATCGGGCCGAGGTCGCGCCCGCGCGGGAAGGTGAACCCGAGGACCTTGCGACCGGCCAGCGACAGGGCGTCGCGGGTCTGCACGAGGTAGCCCGCGAAGAACACCGCCAGCACGATCTTGGCGACCTCACCCGGCTGGAAGGTGAACGGCCCCAGGCCGATCCAGATGCGTGAGCCGTTGACGGTGCGCCCGATCCCCGGGAGCAGCGGGAGGATGAGCAGGCCGAAACCGACGACCGCGGCGGTGAACGTGTAGCGGCGCAGCATCCGGTGGTCGCGCAGGAACCACAGGACCACGGCCGCGATCGCCACGGCCAGGGCGCTCCAGGTCAGCTGGCGCAGGGCGAGTCCCTCGGTGATGTCT
Organism: Phycicoccus sp. Soil802; assembly: GCF_001429605.1. Classification (GTDB taxonomy): domain Bacteria; phylum Actinomycetota; class Actinomycetes; order Actinomycetales; family Dermatophilaceae; genus Pedococcus. Next base: position 74,988 of record NZ_LMSS01000002.1, on the reverse strand, counting down.
CGGCCCTCGGCGATGTCGAGCCGGTGGATCATCACCAGGCCGAGGCCGTTGAGCAGCGTGACGATCGGCAGCAGCAGCGGGTCGGCGTAGGCGGCCTTCCAGCGCAGCAGCAGGTGGAAGGCGAGCGAGATGGCCAGGAGCCCGGTGCCGTGCGTGACCAGTCCCGGGGGGAAGGCCCCGGAGACGGAGAGGCCGACGTTGACGTAGGCGAGCACCACGATCGCGACGGCGAGCAGCAACAGGACCAGCTCGACGTTGCGGCGGGTGCGGGGGGCGACGCTGGAGACCGTCGTCATCGCGTGGTCGTGGACGACGGTGACGACGTCGTCGTGGTCGGACTGGTGGTGGTCGACGGCGTGGTCGGCGTGCTGCCGGTGCCGGAGTCGTCACACGTGCTGGGACTGGCCGCACAGCGCAGGGCCTCGGTGCGCAGCTGGCTCACCAGTGCCTCGGCGTCCTGGAGGGTGTCGGTCGACACCCGGTCCTCGACCTTGGTCCGGTAGAAGTCGGGGAGGTCGGCCACGCGGACGTCGGACTCGGACTTCACGTGGGAGAGGCCGATCGGGCCGACGTCCTGCGTCACCCCCTGGTAGATGGCGACGTTGCCGTCGTGCGCGCCGACGAAGTACTGGCGCTGCGACCAGGTGTACGCGGCATACGCCCCCCCGCCGACGACGATGAGCACGACCAGCAGCACGGCGATCAGGCGCAGCCAGCGTCCCGGCCCCGAGGCCGGGCCCTCCTCGGCGAGGGTGACGTCCTCGACGTCCTCCTCACCGGAGGCTTCGCGCGACAGGGCGGCCGCCTTGGCAGCCGGCGTGACCGGGATCGGCCGGGTGCCCCTGGTGCGGGTGGCCGCGGCGCCGACGATCTGGGGCTGGGTTGGCGGGGCGGCGACCTTGGTGAGGTCGACGACGTCGCCGATGACGATGGTGACGTTGTCGGGTGCGCCGGCCTTCAGCGCGAGGTCGACCAGGCGGTCGGCGGTGGCGCCCGGCGGCTGCCCGGCCAGGACCATCTCGGCGATGGTGTCGCCCGCGACGTAGTCGGTGAGGCCGTCGGAGGCGATCAGGTAGCGGTCGCCGATGCGGGCCTCGCGGACCATCACGTCGGGCTCGTCGTCCTGCTGGCCGGTGAGGACGCGGGTCACGAGGGAGCGCTGCGGGTGGCCGATCGCCTCGTCCTCGGTGATCCGGCCCTCGTCGACGAGGCTCTGGACGAACGAGTGGTCCTTGGTGATCTGGGTCAGCTTGCCGTCGCGGGCGAGGAAGGCGCGGGAGTCGCCGATGTGGGCCAGCACCAGCTTGTTCTGGGAGCGCAGGATGGCGATCAGCGTCGTGCCCATCCCCTGCAGGCGCGGCTCGGCCTTCGCCATCTCCGCGAGCTCGTCGTTGGCTGCCGAGATCCGTTGCAGGAGAGCGGTGCTCGCTTCCTTGCTGCCCAGCGCCTCGCCGTCGAGGTCGACCAGGGCGCCGATGACGGTGGACGACGCGATGTCACCCCCGGCGTGGCCGCCCATGCCGTCGGCCATCGCGAGGAGACGCGGCCCGGCATAGCCGGAGTCCTGGTTCTCCGAACGGACCATGCCGACGTCGGAGCGCGCGGCGTAGTGGAAGGCGAAGGGCATCGTCGTCGCTGCCTATCGCCTGAGCTCGATGACGGTCTTGCCGATCCGCAGGGTGCTGCCGGCCTCGACGCGCACCGGTCCGGTGAGGCGCTCGGTGCCGACGAAGGTGCCGTTGGTGGAGCCGAGGTCCTCGACGAACCACGCGTTGTCACGGTGGAAGATCCGCGCGTGCCGACCGCTGGCGAAGTCGTCGTCCAGGACCAGCGCGCACTCGGGGTTGCGGCCGATGACGGTGCCGGCCTCGCGCAACGGCAGGCTGGTGCCGGTCAGTGCGCCGCCGGTGACGACCAGGGTGCGGGGAGCAGTCGAGTGCGGCTGCCGCTTCGGGCGTTTCTGGGGTGCCCCCTGGCCGTCGCCCCGACGGGCGGCGGGCGCGGGCTTGCGGGCGGTGCGGCTCACGACCCGGGTGCCGTAGAGGTCGCCCCGGAGCACGCCGACGACGCTGAAGACGAAGATCCACAGGAGGACGAGGAGCCCGAGGCGGATGATCGTGAGGGTGAGTTCACTCATGCGTGGGGATCACCGCCGCCCGGCGCGGTAGATGACGGAGGTGCGCCCCACCGTGATCCGGTCCCCGTCGGACAGGCGCTGACTGGTGATCCGCTCGCTGTTGACGAACGTGCCGTTGGTCGACCCCATGTCGCGGATGCTCGCGACCAGGTGCGGGCCGTCGTTGGTCACCCGGATCTCGCTGTGCCGCCTGGAGATCCCGGGGTCGTCGAGGATGATGTCGGCGCTGTCGTCGCGACCGAGCACCGTCATGGCGCCCATCAGCGGGTAGCGCTCGCCGTCGACGTCGAGCCACGGCCGGTCGGCCGGGTTGACCCGCCGCGGCTGGGCCGGGGGTGCGACCGGGGCCTGGCGCTGCGTCGCCTCCAGCCCGTCGTCGTCGGTATGCCGCGGGCTCGGGGCCGGCGCGGCCGGCGCCGGTGCGACGGGGCTGGGAGCCGGCGCGGCGGCATACCCCTCCTCACCCCGGCCGGGGCTGGTGCCGGGGCGGCGGGCCGTGGAGGTGCGCAGCCGGAAGACGCCGGTCTCGAGGTCGTTGGCGCTGGCGAAGGTGACCTGGAGCGGTCCGCCGGGCTGGTAGCGCTGCGACTCGGCGTGCTCCTGGGCGGCGGCGATCAGCTCGACCTCGAGCTCCTCGTCGTAGCCGCCGAGGCGGTCGTAGTCGGTGTCGGAGAGCTCCACGGTGAACAGGTTGGGCACGATCGTGCGGCCCTGGCCGAGGACGGCGGCACGGTCGTCCATGGCGCGGCGGATCGCGGAGGCGATCTCCACGGGCTGCACCTCGGACTTGAAGGCGCGTGCGAAGGCACCGTTGACGGCACGCTCGAGACGCTGCTCGACGCGGTCGAACAGACCCATCGGTGCCACCTCCTCACGTGTTGCCCGGGACGCCAGTCGGACATCGGCCGGTCCGGTCTGGTCCACGATCGTAACCGGCTGGTCTGGGCTGGTCGCTCACGCGCGCCGGGAGAAACCCCCCAAGGAGCCGGTTTGGTGAATCCGGGGGGTGTCCGCCACAATTGGCCGGTCCCACGCGCGAGTGGCGGAACGGCAGACGCGCTGCGTTCAGGTCGCAGTGTCCGAAAGGGCGTGGGGGTTCAAATCCCCCCTCGCGCACCCTGACAGTGAAGGCCCCCAACCACACCGGTTGGGGGCCTTCTCTCCTGCGTGGAGGCCGTCGTTGACGGAAAACCTGCAGGTCAGGGACTTGCGCCGGACTGCGAGTGACGCCTTTCGGGCATAGCCTGACGACAGCGGAGCCTTCCGCCGCACTCGTCAAGGAGGACGCCATGAGCACGACGCCTGAGCCGGCCAGCTCTACTGCCGCAACCGGACCCGACGAGGCCGAAGCCGTCGAGGCCACGAAGACCGCTGAGGCCGTGGAACCCGAGACCACCGAGAAGACCGACGCCACCGAGGCCGAGGACACGGAGGCCGAGGACACGGAGGCCGACACCGCCTCCGATGCGGATGACAGCGAGGCAGCACCGCCGACCGCCCCGACGCCGTCCAGCTCCACCTCGCCTGACAAGGACACCGAACGGGTTACCGAACGGGCGTCGGACGACGGCCCGGACGAGAAGTCGGATGAGAAGTCGGAGGATGACCGGCAGAAGTCGGCCGAGGAGTTCGCGGCCGAGCACGACCCGGCCAACCACGACGTCGCTGCCGGTGAGGAGTTCCGCCAGCCCGGGGACTGGACCGCGGACGAGGCCGGTGGGCCGCAGGTCTTCGACGACGAGGGCAACCTCGTCTCCGAGGGAGGCGAGCCGACCGGTGCGTCCGACAAGACGGACAGTGGCGACGGCGACGGGTCATCCGCCGCGGGGGGTCGCCGCGTCTCCGATCTCGACGAGGTCAGGGACGGCGGCTACAGCGTGGGTTCGGCGGCCACCCTCCACGACGGCGCCATGCCGCTGGGCCACCCGGTCAAGGCCTGGGAGGACACCAAGACCTTCGTCACCGAGGAGCACGACCACTACGACGAGGCGGAGCCAGACGTGTGGTTCACCGACGCCGACGCCGCCCAGCGCGCCGGTTTCCGTCCGGCCGACTGAGGAATTCCCCGCCGTCAGTCCTGCTTCAGGGCGTAGGTCAGGACGGCGTTGCCGGCTGGGGTGGACTGGCTGCGGACCAGCTCGAGCCGGGTGACCGGCACCGACTCGTCGAACAGCCGCCGGCCGACCCCGACCACGGGGTGCGTCGTGAGGGTGAGCTCGTCGATCACCCCGGCGAGGAAGAGCGAGCGGATCGTGTCGATGCCGCCGACCACGCTGATCCCGCCTTCTCCTTCTCCCTCCTTGAGGGCCGACACGTAGGCCACCGGGTCACCGTCGACGACGGTGCTGTTCCAGCCGAGGTCACCGGACAGCGTCGAGGTGACTACGTGCTTGCGGACCGGGTTGATGAACCCCGCGAAGAAGTCGCCCTCCCCCGCTGCGGGCCAGAACTCCGACCACTCCTGCCACAGCTTGCGGCCGATGACGACGTCCGTGATGCCCCCGATCGCCGCACCCATCAGCTGCCCCTCCTCGGGGCCGAACGCGTCGAACTGCCACTCGTTCGGCGACTCGACGACGCCGTTGACCGAGTTGAACTGGTGGGCGGTGACCTTGCGTGCCATGGTGCGGCCTTCCTGGGTGGGCGATCCGGTGCAGGGTTCCGGGTGGTGGTGTCGATGCAGACCCTGCCAGCCCCGGGAAGTCATCGCGCGAGGACGGCTCTACCGTGGTCGCCATGACGAGCGCCCGGGTCCGCAGGCTGGGGTTCGCCGCGGTGAAGGGCACCCGGCACCTCGCCCGCGACGCCGTGACCCTGGCGGCCGACGGACCGGTGGGCGACCGCGCCTTCTGCCTGGTCGACCCGCAGTCCGCGCGGGTGCTGCGCACCGTCGAGCACCCGACGCTCACCTGCGTCGAGGCCACCACCGGCGACGGCGGCGAGCTGCGCCTGCGCTGGCCCGACGGTCGAGAGGTCGTCGGCCCACTCAAGGCGACCGACGAGGCACCGCTCACTGTTGACTACTGGGGTCGACCCGCCACCGCCCGACTCCTGGACGGCCCGCACACCGCCGCGCTCGCGGCATACCTCGGTCGTCCGGTGCGGGTGGCTGCCACCCAGCCCGGCGAGGTCGTCTGGGCGGGCGCGGTCTCGGTCGTCACCACCGGCGAGCTCGACCGGCTCTCGGAGCGGATGACGAGTGTGGGACTCACGGCACCGATCGCACTGGACGAGCGGTTCCGGGCCACGATCACGCTCGACGCCGAGCAGGACCCGGAGCCGGGCACCCGGCTGCGGGTGGGGACGGCCACGATCGAGGTGGCCCGCCGCATCGACCGCTGCGCCGTCGTGGACGTCGACCCGGCCACCGGCCGCCGGGACGTCCCGGTGCTCGCCCACCTGGACCGCCACGAGGGCCTGCTCACCTTCGGCGTGGATGCCCGCGTCGTGCAGCCCGGGCGAGTGGAGATGGGCGACCCGGCGACGCCGGAGAACCCGTCGCACTAGGGTCAGCGCATGCAGTCCAGCAGCTTCTCCCTGGCCACCCCCGACGGCACCCAGCTGCACGTGAACCGGTGGCTTCCCGACGGCCCCCCGAAGGCCGTGGTCCAGGTCGCGCACGGCATGGCCGAGCACTCCGACCGCTACGCCCGGTTCGCCGAGCGGCTCACCGCTGCCGGGTATGCCGTGTACGCCGGTGACCATCGCGGCCACGGTGCCACGGCGCGCACCGCTGCAGACGCCGGCTACTTCGCCGACGACCACGGCTTCGACACCGTCGTCGAGGACCTGCACCTCGTGAGCGACCACGCCCGCGAGGAGAACCCGGGTCTGCCGTTCTTCCTCTTCGGCCACAGCATGGGCTCGTTCCTGAGCCGGTCCTACGCGACCCGGTTCGGCGGCGACCTCGACGGCCTCGTCCTGTCCGGCACGGCCGGCGACCCCGGTGCGCTCGGCAAGGTGGGACTGGCGCTCGCGACCGCCCAGGCGCGGCTCCGCGGCCGGCGACACCCCAGTGGCCTGATGGACCAGCTGACCTTCGGCCAGTACGGCGCGGCGTTCAAGCCGAACCGCACGAAGTTCGACTGGCTCTCCCGGGACGAGGCCGAGGTCGACAAGTACGTCGCGGACGAGCGCTGCGGCAACGTCTTCACCAGCGGCTTCTTCGCCGACCTGCTGGGTGGGCTCGGCACCATCAACTCCGACGCCTCGGTCAGCCGGGTGCCCAAGACGCTGCCGGTCTTCGTCTTCTCCGGCGCACAGGACCCGGTCGGCGACAAGGGCAAGGGCCCGACGGCCGTGGCCGACCAGCTGCGCCGCCTCGGGGTCGGTGACGTCACGCTCCGGCTCTGGCCGGAGGGTCGCCACGAGATGCTGAACGAGACCAACCGCGACGAGGTCATGGACTCCGTCGTCGAGTGGCTCGACGCGCACCTTCCCACCCAGGGCTGAGCCGCAGAAATCGGCCAATCGCCCGCTTCCAGGGCATCGCCGCGCGATCTGAGCCACGGTTTCGGGCAGTTGGCCGAAAGTTGTTGTGGCCCCGACCATGTCGAGAGACTCTGGCGCGGCTCCGTCCTCGTGGGCGAGCGGTCAGTCGCGCTCGAGCCGTTCCATCGCCCGCTCGCGGATCCGGGTCCCGAGCGCCGGGAGCTCGTGCATCAGGTCGGAGAAGTCCCAGGCCATCAGGGTCAGCAGCCGCATCCTGCTGAGGGCGACGACGTTCGCCGACCGGGTGCTGTGGGTCAGCACCCCGATCTCCCCGAACCAGTCGCCCGGGCGCAGCGTGGTCAGCAGCCTGGTCTCGTGGGCCGCGGCGGCCAGGCCGTCGACGACGAAGAACAGGCTGTATGCGTAGTCGCCCTCGCGCGCGAGCACGGTGCCGACGTCGACCTCGCGCTCGTTCAGCTTCTCCGCGACCATCGCCCGCTGCTCCGGGGTCAGGTCGGCCAGAAGCGGTATCGAGGCAAGCTCCTCAGCATCCATGACGCCTCCCTGAACCCGGTGACCCCCTCGCCACACGATGAACCCCGCGCGTGATCCCGTCAACCACCACCGAACGCAGGCCGCTGGCCCGAGGAAACCGGCCAATTGCCCGGTTGTGGGCCGCACAGGGGGACTCTGCGCGCCGAGAACCGGGCAATTGGCCGGTTCTCAGCTGAAGAGGCGGCTGAGCAGTCCCTTCCGTGCCGGCTCGCCGATCCGGAACCCGTGCATCGGCACCTCGAACGGGTCGAGCAGCTCGCCGAGCTCGCGCTGGACCGCATCGCCGGGGGCGCCCTCGCCAGAGCTGCCGAACATCCACGCCATCGCGGCCTCGCCCAGCTCCAACGGGTGGAACGGATGCGGGTAGTCGTCGACCTCGGCGTGCTCGCCGGCCCAGTACGGGACCTCGAACGGCAGGAGGTCGCCGATCGCGTCCGCGGTCACGTCCGCCGGGTCCTTGTCCGAGTAGATGTCGAGCGCCCGCACCGTAGCGATCCGTCCTGGCGGTCGCGCCTTCTCTGACAGACTCGGAACCATGGACACCGGGGCTGCACCCTCGAACTTCGCGTCGGCCTACCGCCACGGCTTCGCCCGCGTCGCCGCGTGCACGGTCCCGGTGGCCGCCGGCGATCCCGCGCGCAACGCCGAGACGATCGTCGAGCAGGTGCGGGGGCTGCACGAGGACGGCGTGGCCGTGGCGTTGTTCCCCGAGCTGAGCCTGTCGGGCTACGCCATCGACGACCTGCTGCTCCAGGACGTGCTGCTCGACGAGGTGGACCGGGCCGTCCTGACCGTCGCCGCGGCCACGAAGTCACTCCTGCCCGTCGTGGTCGTGGGTGCCCCGCTCCGGCACGGCAACCGGCTGTTCAACTGCGCCGTCGTGATCCACCGTGGCGAGGTGCTCGGCGTCGTCCCGAAGTCCAACCTCCCCAACTACCGCGAGTTCTACGAGAAGCGGCACTTCGCGGCCGGCGACGACAGCCGCACCGACTGGTTCCACGCGCCGCACTGGCCGGGCGCCGACGAGGACGGCGACCTGCCGTTCGGCCCCGACCTGGTCTTCGACGCCGACGACGTCCCGGGGCTGGCCGTCCACGTCGAGATCTGCGAGGACATGTGGGTCCCCGTGCCGCCGAGCGCGAAGGCCGCGCTCGCGGGCGCCACGGTGCTGCTCAACCTGTCGGCCTCACCGATCACCGTCGGTCGCGCCGAGGACCGCCACCTGCTCGCGCGTTCCGCGAGCGCGCGGTGCAACGCCGCCTACCTGTATGCCGCCGCGTCAGCGGGTGAGTCGACCACCGACCTGTCGTGGGACGGCATGACGATGGTCTACGAGCTCGGCGACCTGCTCGGCGAGAGCGAGCGGTTCCCGGACGGGCCGCGGTCGACGGTCGTCGACGTCGACCTCGACCGGCTGCGCCAGGAGCGGATCCGGCAGGGGTCCTTCGATGACAACCGTCGGGCCGAGCGCATCGACGCCAGCGACGGCGCGGACTTCCGCACCCTCGGGTTCACGCTCCAGCCGCCGACCGGCGACATCGGGTTGCGGCGCAAGGTCGACCGGTTCCCGTTCGTGCCCGACGACGAGGCCCGGCTCGCACTGGACTGCTACGAGGCCTACAACATCCAGGTCTCCGGTCTCGAGCAGCGGCTGCGCGCCATCGCCACCGACACCTGGCAGCCCAAGGTCGTCATCGGGGTGAGTGGTGGGCTCGACTCGACGCACGCGCTGATCGTCGCGGCCAAGGCGATGGACCGGCTCGGCCGCCCGCGCACCGACATCGTCGGCTTCACCATGCCGGGGTTCGCCACCACCGAGGGGACCAAGAGCAACGCCGTCCACCTCATGGAGTCGCTCGGGATCACCTGGGAGGAGCTCGACATCCGGCCCGCGGCGACCCAGCTGCTCACCGACCTCGGGCACCCGTTCGGCCGTGGCGAGGAGGTCTACGACGTCACCTTCGAGAACGTCCAGGCCGGGCTGCGCACCGACTACCTCTTCCGGGCGGCCAACCAGCGCGGCGGCATCGTGCTCGGCACCGGCGACCTCTCGGAGCTCGCGCTCGGGTGGTGCACCTACGGCGTGGGTGACCAGATGTCGCACTACGGCGTCAACAGCGGCGTCCCGAAGACGTTGATGCAGCACCTGATCCGCTGGGTCGTCAGCAGCGCGCAGTTCGAGGGTGCGGTCAACGGCACCCTCACCGAGATCCTCGACCAGGAGATCAGCCCCGAGCTGGTGCCGGCCAGGGCGGGTGAGAAGATCCAGTCCACCGAGGACTCCGTCGGCCCCTACGCGCTGCAGGACTTCACGCTCTACCACGTGCTGCGACGTGGCTACCGACCCAGCAAGATCGCCTTCCTCGCCCTCCACGCGTGGTCCGACGTCGAGGTGGGCGACTGGCCGGCGGGCTACCCCGAGAGCCGTCGCACGGCATACGACCTCGCCACCATCCGGCGGTGGATGGAAGTCTTCCTGCAGCGCTTCTTCAGCAACCAGTTCAAGCGCTCCGCGCTGCCCAACGGCCCGAAAGTCGTTGCGGGAGGGTCACTCTCACCTCGCGGCGACTGGCGTATGCCGTCCGACGTCACCGGGCGCGTGTGGCTGGACGAGCTGCGGTCGAACGTCCCGGAGGACTGAATCCGGCCTAGTGCTCCTGCATGACGGTGGTGTCGGCGCCCGATGCGACAGTGGTGGGGTGGCAGTCACCGTGGAGGACGTGCGCCGCATCGCGACGCCGCTCCCGCGCGCCTACGAGGTGGTGGTCCGCGACCGCGTGAAGTGGCGGGTGGGCAGCATCGTGTGGCTCGCCTTCTCGCGCGACGAGACGGAGCTGGGCTTCGCCTTCCCGCGTGAGGAGCGGGCGGCCCTGGTCGAGTCGGAGCCCGACGTGTTCTTCCTGCCCGGGCAGGTCGACCTGCGCTACCAGTGGGTCGAGGCCTGGGCCGACGCGATCGACCTCGACCGGCTGCCGGAGCTGGTCCTCGACGCGTGGGCCATGGTCGTGCCCAAGTCAGTGTCCGCGCCCTACTTCGCTGGGCTCAGAGCTGACCGGTGACGATCCACTCGCAGGCCTGGTGGAAGGCGTCCCACGGGTCCGTGCCGAGCGTCGTCGAGAACGAGCCGACGTGCCGGTTCTGCGGGTCGTGGAACAGGCCGGACCAGTGCTCGCCCCGGCCGGCGGCGGTCAGCGACGCGCGCCGCAGGAGGGTGCAGGAGGAGATCTCGACCGCCATCGCGCCCGACGAGTGCAGGTCGCGCTTCACGCTGAACGCGTGGCCGAGCACGATGTCGGTGCACCGGGCGGCCTCGGCGGCCCGGGACCGCGCCCGGTCGTAGCCGGCCTGCCGCGAGTTGCCCAGCGAGAGGGCGAGTGCCGAGCGCGCCGGGGACAGGCTCGCGACGCTGCGGGCACGTTCCGCGTCCTCCCGAGCCGCCTCCCGCTCCATCCAGGCGCGGGTGACGTCGGCAGCGAGCAGGTCACGGGCGCCGGGTGAGGCGTTCGCGACGTACCACGCGTTGTCGTAGAGCCGTTCGATGACCGTCATGGCGGTTCCCCTTGCACGAGCCAGATGGTGGTCCGGGAGGCATCTGCGGCGACGTCCTCCCGGTAGCCACCATCGTGGGGCCGCCGGACCCCCGTCACATCCGACAGTGGGGGGCAGACGATCTCCACCACGGGTACGAGAAGAACCCTGCGGATGGCGTGGTTTGGGCGCGGCTGTCCAGCACGACGCCCGGCAGCGTGCCCCGATTTCTGGACGGTTGGACTAGACCGAAGCACTGAGGCCGGGTCGGCCGATGAGATAGGGAAGGCAGGGTGGGGCAGGGGTGGCGCCAGCCGGGCGCCCGGCGCATAGTGGAACCAGGGCCGCTGCCGCGACGAGCAATGGCCCTGACTGCCCCGCCGGGAGGTGCCATGAGCCGCGTGACGACCCTGCCAGAGCTGGTGCCCGTGCTGTCCGCGGGACGGCACCGCAACCCGCGCAAGGGTGCCTGCTTCATGGAGCTGGCCTCCTTCCTCGCCGGCGAGCGCTGGAGCGACCACCCGGCCTGCACCCACCCCCTGCTCGCGTCGCTGGCCCGGCTGGTCAACGACTCGCTGGGTGACGCCGACCGGGGGCGGCTGGTCATGCTGATCCCCGACGTCGTGGGGCTGACCGGGTCGGACCTCGACCTCGACCTCGCGATCGCCACCCGCGCCGCCGCGGCGGCTCTCCCGGTGGCCCCGGCCACCCGCCAGAGCGTGCTCGCGGTCGGCCTGCTGACCGCCCAGCGGCTCGCGGCGGGGCGGCCCGGCGTCCGCGACCTCGTCGACGACCTGTGTGGTGCGGCGTTCGCGGCGGTCCCGGAGGCGCACGCCTGGGCCGAGCGCTATGCCCGCGGTGCGGTCGTCAGCGAGCGCACCTACCGCCGCCAGACCGCCCCGCACACCGTCGCGTATGCCGTGGAGGGCATCGCCGTGGCCTGCGTCCCCGACGTCGCGGACCGGCTCGTCCACCTCCTCGAGGAGGTCGTGGCCGATGTCGCCGGTCGCGTCGGGCGCCCGCAGCACGAAGCCTCCACCCCCGTGTTGCCCTCTGGTGGGCAGGTGCGGGCGGTTTCCGCGGGTCGGTGACCACCGCGACGCAACAACTCGGGTGCGACTGACCCCAAGTCGGCACCAAGTGGTGCCCAAGCGGGTGGCTGCACCGTGTTCCGCACACCAACTGAAGCGGAACAAGGAGTCACCCATGACCAGCCAGACCACCCCCACCAGCCTGCGACCTGACCAGCGGCGCGCCGAAGCCCTGCGCGGCCTCTGCGACGGTGGGGTCCACCTTCCCGGCGACCCGGGGTACGACGCAGCGCGCCTCCCGTGGAACGCCGCCCTCGACCAGCGCCCGGCCGCCGTGGCCCAGCCGCGGACCGTCGCCCAGGTGCAGGAGGTGGTCCGTGCGGCCGCCGCGGCGGACCTGCGGATCGCCCCGCAGAGCACCGGGCACAACGCCGGCCCTCTCGTCGCGCAGGGTCTCGACGACGTCGTCGTGCTGCGCACCTCGGCGATGACCGGCGTCACCATCGACCCGGTGCGCCGGATCGCCCGCGTGGAGGGCGGTGCGCTGTGGATGCACGCGACCGAGCCCGCCGGTGACCACGGCCTGGCCGCGCTGCACGGGAGCTCCCCCGACGTCGGCATCGCCGGCTACTCCCTCGGCGGAGGCATCGGCTGGTACGCCCGGCGCCTCGGCCTGGCCACCAACAGCCTCACCGCGGTCGAGCTCGTCACCGCCGACGGCGAGCACCTGCGCGCTGACGCCCACCGCAACGCCGAGCTGTTCTGGGCGCTGCGCGGCGGTGGCGGCAGCTTCGGCGTCGTCACGGCCCTCGAGTTCCGGCTCTACGCCATCGAAACGGCCTACGCCGGCATGCTCATCTGGGACCGCGAGGTCGCGGAGCCGGTGCTGCGGCGCTGGGCCCAGTGGGCTCCCGGTGCACCCGACGACGTCACCACGTCGTTCCGGGTCCTCAACCTGCCCCCGATCCCGGACATCCCCGAGCTGCTCCGTGGCCGGTCGGTCGTCGTGATCGACGGGGCGGTCCTCGGCTCGGACGAGGCAGGCGCAGCGGCCATCGCCGACCTGCGCGCCCTGTCACCGGAGATCGACACCTTCGGGCGGGTGCCTGCGCGCTCACTCGTGCGGCTGCACATGGACCCCGAAGGACCCACGCCCGTGGTGTCCGATTCCGCGATGCTCGGCGGGATGCCCGACGAGGCGGTCGACGCGTTCCTGTCCGAGGTCGGGCCGGGCTCGTCGTCGTCGTTGCTGATGGCCGAGCTGCGGCAGCTCGGTGGGGCCCTGGGTCGGGAGCACGAGGGTGGCGGCGCACTGAAGAAGCTCGACGCCGCGTTCGTCACCTTCGCCGGCGCGATGGCCCTCACGCCCGAGATGGCAGCGCAAGGTGAGCACGACGCGCACCGCCTCACCAAGGTGCTGTCCCCGTGGGCCAATGGTCGCAGCTACCTCAACTTCGCCGAGAGCGCCGTCGACCCGCGCACCGCCTACGACGAGCGGGCGTGGTTGCAGCTCAAGGGAATTCGCTCTGCGGTCGACCCGCACGGACTGTTCGTGGGCAACCACCGCATCCCGCGGCTCGTGGAGCACGGCCGGGTCACCGACTGACACGTCCTGAGGGGGGCCGGTATGCCGCGTGGTGACCACGCGGCATACCGGCTCGGCCGCGTGCTGGACCGCAACCCCGGTCTCGCCCGAAAGCACGAGTGGGAAGTGACCGCTCGCGCGTACTCTCGGGCGGGTGAGAGTGGGTGTCCTCGGTGCCGTGCAGGCGTCCCTGGGCGACGGCCCCGTCGACCTGGGCACGCGCAAGCAGCGTGCCCTGGTCGCTGCCCTCGCCATGAACCACGGGCGGCCGGTCTCGGTCGACGCCCTCGTCGACCTGCTGTGGCCCGACGGTGCGCCACCCGGGGTGAGCGGCACCCTGCAGGCGTACGTCGCGGGGTTGCGCCGCTCCCTCGAGCCGGACCGGGCCGCTCGCGCCCCGTCGAACGTGCTCGTGACGGTCGCGCCGGGGTACGCCCTGCGGGTCGGGGACGACGCCCTCGACGCGGCGCGCTTCGACCGGGCGGTCAGCCGGGCGCACCGCCGCATCGGCCAGCTGGCCGCGCTCCACCAGCCGAGCGGCCTCTCGACCGAGGAGCTCACGGCGGTCGTCGCCGAGCTGGACGAGGCGCTGTCGCTCTGGCGGGGCACGCCTTACCTCGAGCTGGAGGACGCCCCCTCCGCGGTCGCCGAGCGCGCCAGGCTGGAGGAGCTGCGCGTCGTCGCCCTGGAGGACCGCGCGGTCGCGTCGCTCGAGCTCGGGCAGCACGCGACCGTGGCGGGCGAGCTCGAGTCGCTCACCACGGCATACCCGTTGCGCGAGCGGTTGTGGGGGCTGCGAGCCCTGGCGCTCACCCGGGCCGGCCGCCAGGCCGAGGCCCTCGACGCGCTGCGCGAGGTGCGCGACGTCCTCGCCGACGAGCTCGGCCTCGAACCCGGTCAGGAGCTGCGCGACCTCCAGTCGGCCGTGCTGCGCCAGGACCCCACCCTGGACTGGCAGCCCGGGACCTCCTCCCCTGCCCCGCAGCCGTCCCGCGCGACGACCACGGCCCGCATCCAGTCGTTCGTCCCGACCCTGCCGCCCTGGCCGCTCGTCGGGCGCGAAGACCAGCTGGCCGACCTCGTCGGCGCCCTCGAGCAGGCCGAGTCGGGGTCGGTCGCCCTGGCGGCGCTGGTCGGCGAGCCGGGCATCGGCAAGAGCCGGTTGGCCGGCGAGCTGGCCAAGGTGGCCGGCGAGCGCGGCGCCACGGTGCTGCTGGGTCGGTGCTCGCAGGACGACGGAGCCCCACCGCTGTGGCCGTGGCAGCAGGTGTTGCGCGCGCTCGGTCGCGACCTGCCGGAGGAGACCGAGGGCGACGAGGACGGCGGTGGCCGGTTCCGGACCTGGGAGGCGATCGCGGGCGCGGTGGCCGAGGCGGCGTCGGAGCGCACGATCGTCGTGCTGCTCGACGACCTGCACTGGGCCGACGTCGCGTCGTTGCGGGTGCTGCGACTGCTCGGCGAGACCGTGCAGCAGGGCCGGCTGCTGGTGCTCGGCACCTGGCGCAGCCACCCCGAACCCACCGACGCGCTGCTCGACGCGGTGGAGACCTTCGCCCGCAGGCACGCCGTGCGCCTCGACCTGCAGGGCCTCAGTGCCGACGACGCGTCGCGGGTGGTGGAGGCGGTCAGCGAGTCGACCCCGTCCGACGGCGAGGCGCGAGCCCTGCGGCAGCGCACCGACGGCAACCCGTTCTTCCTGGTCGAGTACGCCAGGCTGGCCCGCGAGGGTGGCGACCTGTCGGCGCTGGTCGCCGAGGCGCACCCACCGGCGGCGGTCCACGACGTCCTCGCGCGGCGCCTGCAGCGGCTCCCGGAGGAGGCGGTCTCGACTCTGCGGTGGGCCGCGCTGGTCGGGCGGCAGTTCGACCTCGCCACGCTGGCCGCGGTCTCGCGCCTCGACGAGGACGACCTGCTCGACCACCTCGACCCGGCGCTCGAGGCAGGCCTGGTGCGGGACGACGGCATCGACCGGTTCCTCTTCGGTCACGCCCTCGTGCGCGACACCATCTACGCGGCGATCCCCACCACCCGCCGGGCCAGGGCGCACGCCCGCGTCGCGGAGGCACTGTCGGGCATCGCGGGCCGCGAGCACGAGGTGGCGCGGCACTGGCTGTCCGCCGGTCCGGCGCACGCCGCCCGGGCCTGGCTGGCCTGCGTGCGGGCCGCGACCGTGGCGCGGCGGCTGCACGCCTACGAGGAGTCGGCCGACCTGCTGCGCTCAGCCCTCGACGCGCTGCCGGGTGACCCTGACGCCACCCTCGGTGAGCGCTACGACGTGCTGATGGACCTCGCGGACGCGCAGCGGTGGTCGGGTGACTGGGAGGGGCTGGTCGGCACCGCCGAGCAGGCCATCGCCGTCGCCGACGAGATCGGTGACGTCGTGCTCCTCGGCCGGGCCGCCACCGCGACCTCGGTCGGGGCGCTCTGGCAGTCCGGGCCGCACGGGTCGGTCAACGAGGTCGTGGTCGGTGCCCTGCGCCGGGTCCTGCAGGGTCTGCCGACCACCGATGGCGCGCTGCGGTGCCGGGCGATGCTCGCGCTGGCGCTCGAGATCTACTACGGCTCCACCGTCGAGGAGCGCAGCGCGCTGGTGGAGGAGGGCATCGCGATGGCCCGGCGGATCGGCGACGAGGCGCTCCTGCTCGACGCCTGCCAGCTCGCCTACGTCGCCCTGTGGCGCAGCGCGACCGCGGAGCTGCGGCGGGACCTCGTGAGCGAGGGGATGGAGCTGGCGCACCGCCTCGGCGACGAGCGCGCCTATGTGGTCACCACGACGCTGCGGGCGGTCGTGGCCGGTGAGCTGGGCCTCGTCGAGGAGATGTGGGAGCACGCCGTCGTGGCCCGCGACTGGGCCAAGCGGTTGCGACTGCCCTACGGCCTGATCGTCCTCGACAGCCTGGAGCTGCCGTGGCTCGCGATGGCCGGGCGGTTCGACGACTGCGAGCGACGGATGGCCGACATCGTGCGGCTCGACCAGGAGATGACCCTGGGCCAGACCGAGGACGCGACCGCCGGCGCGCTGATGTCGCTGCGGCTGTGGCAGGGCCGCTCGGCCGAGGTGGCCCCGATCCTCGAGCAGTTCGCCCAGCACAGCGTGCTCCCCGTGACCTCGACCATGGTGGTGTTCTGGCTGCGGGCCGGGGAGGTGGACAGGGCCACGGCGTATGCCGCGTCGCACCCGATCAGCGTGGCGGACGACGACTGGTTCTCGATGCTCAACTGGTGTGCCGCGGCCGAGGCGGCCCTCGGGCTGGACGACCACGCGCTGGCCTCCGCCGCCTACGACCGGCTGGCTCCGTTCGCCGGGCACTCGTGCACGGCGGGTTCGGGCATCGCCATGGGTCCGGTCGACGCGTTCCTCGCGCTCGCGGCGGCGGCGGTCGGCGAGCGTGAGCTGGCCGGCACGCACGCCGACCGCGCGCTCGAGCTGTGCGAGCAGTGGCAGATCCCGCTCGCCGCGCAGTGGCTGCGCGGTGAGCGGACCCGCCACTCCTTCTGACCCACCCGCAGAACGGGGATCAGTCGCGGTCGAGGTAGCGGAAGGCGAGCGCCTCGCGCCGCTCGAAGCCGCGGCGGGTGAGCAGCCACAGGATGTGGTTGGGCCGGCCGGTCTTCGCGAACACCTGTCGGCGCAACGGTCCGGGGACGTCGTGGGCGGCCCACGGCACCAGCGCGAGGACCTGCGCGAAGGCCACGTCCTTGCGGAAGTGCTCCTCCTCGACCTGCTCCCACTCCTCGTTCGTCATCACCCGCTGGATGACGGCGATCGCCTCGGTCTCCTCGTGCCGCAGGTGGCGGCCGAGGCTCTCCCGTGCGGCACACAGCCGCACCGCCAGCGCGGCCCGGGCGTCCTCGTCGGCGTGGTGCGCGAGCCGCTCGAACCCGGCGGCACACGCCGTCAGGATCGGGTCGATCTCGGCGTGCTCGGCCTCCATCGCCTCGAGGACCCGGCGCTCCGCCTCGTCGGCCCGGTCGAGGAGCGTCGGCCAGAGCCCGGCGTCCTCGCCCGAGTGGTGGTGGTGCAGCACCTCCGCGAACAGCTCCCACCGGGCCGCCAGGGCGCGCCAGGTGCTGCGGGCCTCGGTCGGGGTGGCGCTGGCCGCCGCGGCGAAGGCCGCCAGGTCGCGGCGGAAGCCGTGGTGCATCACGTACATCATCGTCATGTCGACCGGCCCCGGGTGGGCCGCGGTCTGGCCGGGGAAGGTGAGCTGCTCCGGCCAGAGCGTCGTGGTCGTCGTGGTCATGGTGAGTTGCCTTTCAGGTCAATGGGTTTCAGGTGCCAGGTATGCCGTGGCGTCAGTGCGTGCCGACGGTCTCGTGGTCGCGGAGCTCGTCGTCGCGCAGCTCCTCGTCCCACAGCTCGACGTCGTCGTCCTCCACCTCGGCACGGACGTGCGGGAGGACGCGGTCGAGCCAGCGCGGCACCCACCAGTTCCAGTCGCCGAGCAGGGACATGGTGGCCGGGACCAGGACCATGCGGACGACGGTGGCGTCGAGCAGGATCGCGACGGCCATGCCGACGCCGAGCTGCTTGACCACGACGTCGACCTCGCTGGCGAACCCGAGGAAGACCGCGACCATGATCGCCGCCGCACTCGAGATCACCCGGCCGGTGGCCGACAGCCCCCGCACGACGCTGCCGTGCGAGTCGCCGGTGCGCGCCCAGTCCTCGCGGATGCGGGACAGGAGGAACACCTCGTAGTCCATGGACAGGCCGAACAGGATGGCGAACATCAGGATCGGCACCCAGCTCGACACGGCCAGCGGGTGGTCGAGGCCGAGCAGGTCGGTGGCCCAACCCCACTGGAAGACCGCGGTGAGGACGCCGTAGGCCGCGCCGATGCTCAGCAGGTTCATGACCGCGGCCTTGACCGGGATCACGACCGACCGGAACACCATGGCCAGCAGCAGCACCGAGACGGCCACCACGAAGGCGATGACGATCCACAGCCGGCCGGCGAGCATCTCGGCGATGTCGGCGAAGAAGGCCGTGCCACCGGTGAGCTCGGCCCCGGCGGGCAGCTGGGCCCGCACTGCGCGGACCAGGCCGGCGGTGCGCTCGTCGGTGGGCCCGAAGGCCGGGATCGCGTCGAACACGGTGATCGCCGAGTCCGGCGACGTGACGGCCGGGGTGACGGCCACGATGTCGGGGCGCGCCCCGAGGTCGCGAGCCAGGCCTGCCACGGCCGACTCGTCGAGCCGGGCGCGGTCGACCACCACCGTGAGGGGACCGTTGCTGCCGGCGCCGAACTCGGCGCTGACCAGGTCGTAGGCCCGCCGCGTGGTGAGCTCGGTGGACTGGCTGCTCGGGTCCTGCGGCCAGGTGCGCATGTCGAGCGCCGGCACCGCCAGGGTGAGCATCACGATCGCGGCCGACACCGCCCACAGGAGCGGACGCTTGGCGACCTTGACCGCCCACCGGGCCGTGAGCGGCATACGCAGCGGCTTGGCGACGACGTCGCCAGCGGCGGAGCGACGGCCTGCGCCACGGCCGGCCCGACGGACTGCGCGGGGCAGGAGACGGCGACCGGCGAACCGGCACAGCACCGGCACCAGGGTCAGCGAGGCGGCCATCACGCTCAGCACCGCGATGCCGGTCGAGAAGCCGAACGAGCTGTAGACCGGCAGGCCCGCGAGGCGCAGCCCCATCAGCGAGACCAGCACGGTGCTGGCCGCGAAGACGACCGAGCGTCCTGCCGTCGCGGCAGCGCGACCGGCCGACTCGGAGACGCTGAACCCCTGGGCGAGGTACTCGGCGTGCCGGGTGACCAACAGCAGCGCGTAGTCGATGCCCACGCCGAGCCCGACCATGGTCGCGACCATCGGGGCGGCGGTGCTGACGTCGGTGGCGGCGGCGAGCAGGGTGATGCCTGCGCTGCCGACGCCGAGCCCGACCAGCGCGGTGCCGATCGGCAGGCCGGCGCTGACCACGGACCCGAACGCGAAGACCAGGATGACCAGGGCGGCGACGATGCCGATGATCTCCCCGCGACCCTCCATCGGGGCGGCCGCGCTCTCGGGCAGCTCGCCGCCCAGCTCGACCTGGACACCGGTGGCCCGCAGCGGGGCGACGGCAGCCTCGATCGGGTCGAGGTTGCCCATCAGGTCGGGGTCCGTGACGGGGGCGTCGTAGCTGACGTTGACGACCGCGGTGTCGCCGTCGGCCGACCGCTCGGCCGGGAAGACCTGGACGACGTGGGGCATGGCCTGCAGCCGGCTCGACAGCTGCGCGAGCGAGGCGTCGCTGGGTCGTCCGCCGCTGCGGTCGTGCACGACGACGCGGGCGGCGGTGTTGCCGGCGCCGGGCAGGTGGGCGCGCAGCTGGTCGATGCCGACCTGGGAGCGCGCGCCGGGGACGTTGTAGTCGTCCTGCGGGGTGCCGCCGATCGTGGCCGCGAGGCCGACGACGACGAGGGCGAGGACCACCCAGGCACCGAGGGTGCGCCACGGGTGGGCGGCGGCACCGTGGCCGAGGCGGTAGAGGAGGGGTCGGCGGGGGGCTGCGGTCCGCAGCGTGGGCCGGCTGAGCAGGGCAGGCATGGTGGTCCTTCGAGTGGTGCGGAGGTGAACTGGTCGGGACCAGCGTCGGCTCACCTGCTTGTGCGCCACTTGGGACTGACTTGGGGTGCCTCCCCACCCCGGGACTCAGCCGGGGACGGAGACCTCCACCCGCAGGGCGCTGTGGTCGGAGGCGACCGAAGGCAGCACCTGCGCGGTGACCGCCCGCACTCCCCCACCCACCCACACGTAGTCGATGCGACGGGGCGGCGGGTCGGCGTCGAAGGTGTGCCCCTCGCCTTCCCCGACGAGGGTCCAGGCGTCCTCGAGCCGGGCTGCGAGACAGCGGTATGCCGGTGAGCCGGGTGTCGTGTTCAGGTCACCGAGGAGCACGACCGGGCGGTCGTCGAGGGCGGCGACGATGGCCTCGGCCTGCCGGGTCCGCTCGGTCTCGCTGTCCCACTGCAGGTGCGTGCCCAGCACCCTGAGCGGCTGGCCGTCGACCACCACGGTGCTCTCCAGCAGCCCGCGCTGCTCGCTGCCCTCGAAGCACGGCAGCAGGGCGTTCGTCGATGACTCGAGCGGCAGCCGGCTGAGCAGGGCCGTCCCGTACTGCGCCCGCGGGGCGCCCGGGTGAGCGGGCTCGTCGTCGAGGTTCGCGGCATACGCGAGGTGCATCCCCAGCCGCTGGGCGAGCCGGCCGGGCTGGTCCTCGAATGCGCTCTGCTCGCGACGGAACCGGTCGACCTCCTGCAGCGCCACGACGTCGGCGCCGCTGTCGTCGACGACCTCGGCGATCCGCTCGAGGTCGAGGGCGCCGTCGAGCCCGACGCCGCCGTGGATGTTGTAGCTGAGCAAGGTCAGGTGCACGGGTGCCTCAGTGGGCTGGGCGCCGCAGCAGCGGCGGGAGGTAGGCCGCGCCCGGGGCGTCGTCGGTGGTGGCCGCCGTGTCGGCGGGGTTGGAGATGCCGCACTGCTTCAGCGACAGGCACCCGCACCCGATGCACGAGTCGAGCTTGTCGCGCAGCGCCTCGAGGGCCGCGACCTGCTCGTCGAGGCGGGTGCGCCAGTGCGCCGAGATGCGGTGCCAGTCGGACTTGGTGGGGGTGCGGTTGGCGGGCAGCGAACCCAGCTCGCGGCGGATCTCCTCCAGGGTGAGCCCGACGTTGCTGGCCGCGCGGATGAAGGCCAGCCGGCGCAGCACGCTGCGTTGGTAGCGGCGCTGTCCCCCGGTGGTCCGCGACGCCTCGACGAGCCCCTCACGCTCGTAGAAGCGCAGCGCGGACGGGGCGAAGCCGCTGCGGGCGGCGACCTCCGACACCGTGAGCACGTCCGTGGTGTCCACGATCTCCTCCTCTGTTCCGGGGCTTGACTTCAACTTCACTTTAACTTCAAGGATGGGGGAATCGGATCGTGATCGCAACGGAAGGCACCCACATGCACACCGCACTCGTCACCGGTGGCTCGGCCGGGCTCGGCCTGGCCCTCGCCCGGGACCTCGCCGCCGACGGCTGGCACGTCGTGGTCGACGCCCGGGACGCGGAACGGCTGGCCGCCGCGGTCGGGCCGCTCCAGGGCACGGTCACCGCGGTCGCGGGCGACGTCACCGACCCGGCCCACCGCGAGGCCCTGGCGGCCCGAGCCCTGGCCACCGGTCGCCTCGACCTGCTCGTCCACAACGCCAGCACGCTCGGCCCCACGCCGCTGCCGCCGCTCTCGGACCTCGACCTGGCAGGCTTCGACGACGCGTGGCTGACCAACGTGGTGGCCCCGCTCGCCCTGACCCAGCTGGTGCTTGCCGCGCTGCGGGACGCCGGCGGGATCCTGGTGGGGATCTCCTCGGACGCCGCCGTCGAGCACTACGAGGGGTGGGGTGCGTATGCCGCGTCGAAGGCCGCGCTCGACCAGGTCGTCCTCACGCTCGGGGCGGAGAACCCCCAGATCGCTGCCTACGCGGTGGACCCCGGTGACATGCGCACCGCCATGCACCAGGCCGCCTTCCCGGGCGAGGACATCAGCGACCGGCCGCTCCCGGAGTCCGTGCTGCCCGCCCTGCGCACCCTGCTGCGCACCCGTCCGGCCACCGGTCGCTACCGGGCGGCGGAGTTCGCCGCCGGCACAGCCGGTCCAGCCGGCCCGGTCGGCTCGTCGGCGCACGTGGTGACGGCGTGACCCGCCTGTCCGTCGTGCCGTCGACCCGGTTCGCGAGCCCGGGCGACACCACGGCCCCGGCCCCACCCGAGGAGCGCGGGCTGGCCCGCGACGGGGTGCGGATGCTCGTGGCGACCGACGAAGGCGTGGCGCACGCCCACTTCCGGGACCTCGCGGCATACCTCACGCCCGGTGACCTCGTGGTCGTGAACAACTCGGCGACCCTCGCGGCCGAGTTCGACGCCGTGCTGCGCGGCCGCGCGCCGGTGGTCGTGCACGCGGCGACGAGGCTCGACGACGGCACCTGGGTGGTCGAGCTGCGGTCCGCTCCCGACGCTGCGCGCTCCGTGCTCGACGCCGACTCCGGGGCGGAGCTCGACCTGCCCGGCGGTGGACGGCTCACCCTCGTCGCGCCGTATCCCCGGCCACTCTCCTCCCCGACCGGTCGGGGCAACCGGCTCTGGAGGGCGGCGGTCAGCGGACCTCGACCCCTCGAGCAGCACCTGGTCCGGTACGGACGTCCGATCGCCTACGGCTACCTCGACCGGGCCTACCCCCTGTCCGCCTACCAGACGGTCTTCGCCAGCCGACCCGGAAGCGCTGAGATGCCCAGTGCCGCAAGGCCGTTCACCCACGAGCTGGTGACCGACCTGGTCTCGCACGGCATCGGCCTGGCGGTCGTCACGCTGCACACCGGGGTGTCGTCGCAGGAGGCCGGGGAGGCGCCGCAGCCGGAGTGGTTCGAGGTCTCGGCCCTGACGGCGCGGCTGGTCAACGCGACCCGCGCCGAGGGTGGCCGGGTCGTGGCCGTGGGCACCACCGTCACGCGGGCGCTCGAGTCCGCAGTGCAGCTCTCGCCGTCCGACGAACCCGTCGTCGTCCCCCGCACCGGCTGGACGGCGCGGGTCGTCTCGCGCGACGACCCGCCCCGGGTGGTGACGGGGCTGGTCACCGGCTGGCACGACCCGCAGGCCTCGCACCTGCTCCTCGTGGAGGCGGTCGCGGGGCGGGACCTGACCCAGCGGGCCTACGACGGGGCGGCCCGGGGCGGCTACCTGTGGCACGAGTTCGGCGACTCCGCCCTCCTGCTCCCCGGGCCGGCTCCCCGGTGACCGATCCCGGCGCGCCGGGAGCGTGATCTGCCTAGGATCCGGACCATGACCCTGGGTGAGCTGCTCGTCGACGCCTTCGACCGGATCCGGGAGGGCGCGCAGGACGCCGTCGACGGACTGACCCCCGACCAGCTGGCCGAGCGTCCCAGCGACCGGGCCAACTCGATCGGGTGGCTGGTCTGGCACCTCGCGCGGGTCCAGGACGACCACGTCGCGGCGGTGGCGGACCGCGAGCAGGTCTGGACCCGCGAGGGGTGGCACGAGCGGTTCGGGTTGCCGTTCGACGCCGAGGACACCGGCTACGGCCACACCAGCGAGCAGGTCGCGCAGGTGCGCGGCCTGACCCCCGACGACCTGGTCGGCTACCTCGAGGCGGTGCACGCGGTGACCGTGGACTTCGTCCGACCACTCACGCCCGAGGACCTCGGCCGCGTCGTCGACGAGCGCTGGGACCCGCCGGTCACCCTCGGGGTGCGGCTGGTGAGTGTCGTCAACGACGACCAGCAGCACGTCGGCCAGGCCGCCTTCGTCCGCGGGCTGGTCACCTAGCCGCCTGGTCCCGCAACCTGAGCACCCCCGGGGGCGCCCGGGTTGCGGGATCAGCGGTAGCGGCGGGCCAGCTCGAGGGCCCGCTGCGGGTAGTCGGCCCCGAAGAGCACCGCGTGCACCAGCAACGGGTGCAGCTGGTGCAGCGCGACCCGTTCGTGCCACTGCGCATCCAGGCGGTGCTGGCCCAGGTAGCCGCCCACCACGAAGTCCCAGTGCGGGCAGCCGAACAACGCCAGCATCGCCAGGTCGGTCTCGCGGTGCCCACCGTGCGCAGCCGGGTCGATGAGCACGGCGCCGCTCGGCGTCCAGGCGATGTTGCCCGACCAGAGGTCGCCGTGGATCCGCGCCGGCGCAGACCCGTCGTCGAACTCCCCGTCGTGCAGCCGTCGCGCCACCCGCTCGAAGACGGCCCGGTCGTGCCGGTGGAAGAGCCCCCGGTCCACGGCTGCCGTCAGCATGGGCAGGAGCCGCTGCTCGGCGTAGAACGACCCCCACGACTCGTCGGGCGTCAGCCCCAGCGGCAGCAGCTGCGTGGCCGGGCCGAGGAACCCGTCGCCCGCCCACCCCTGCGGCGGGCTGCCGAAGGCCGGTGCGCCGGCGTCGTGCGTCTTCGCCAGGGCCGCCCCGAACGCCTCGGCCATCGCGGGGTCCGGGTTGGCGAAGGACAGCTTCTCCAGGTCGAGGTGCTGGTCCCCCACGCCGAGCACCTTCACCACCGCGGCCCCACCCGGCGCATCGCCCAGCCACGCGAGACCCGCGGCCTCCCAGCGGAAGTAGCCGGGGGGCGCCGAGCGGCTGCCCTTGCGAAAGACGGCGGCGGGCAGCTGCTCGCTCACGAGGGGAACCCCCTCCGGGGGCGCACGCCGGCCATCCCGACATCTAACCGCGTGGGGGCACCGAGCCGCTCGCGCGGCATACCGGATCTTTGCCAAGCCCAGCCGCACGGCATACGCACCGTTCGCCCGCTGTATGCCGCGCGGCTGGCACGGTGCCTGCATGCAGCTCACGATCCGGGTGCGTCCCCGTCTGGCGGCCATCGCCGCCCTCCTGCTCGTCGCCTTCCTCGCCACCACGGCGCGCAGCGCCCTCGCCGCCACGCCCCTGACGGTGGCCCAGGCCATCGCCACCCAGGACGGCTCGAGCCAGGCGGTCACCGGCTACATCGTCGGTGAGCCGGTCGCCACGAACACCGTGAACCGCTCCGGCTTCACCGGTGACCTGGCGATCGCGGTGGCGGACAACGCCGCCGAGACGGGCACCTCGCGGATGCTCTACGTGCAGCTGACGACGCAGTGGCGCGCGGCATGGGGGCTGAAGACCAACCCGGCCAAGCTCGGCACCAAGGTCACGGTCACCGGCCAGCTGACGGCGTACTTCGCCCACCCCGGCCAGAAGTCGCCCACCGTGATCACCGGCGGCACCCCCGACCCCGACCCGACCACCACCACCCCGCCGCCGACGTCCACGACCAGCTCGCCGACGGACACCTACTACGCCAGCGCCCTCGGCAAGTCCGGCTCGGCGCTGCGCAGCTCGCTGCACGCGATCATCAGGAACCAGACCGTGCTGACCTACGACCAGGTCTGGGACGCGCTCAAGGACACCGACCAGGACCCGGCCAACAGCAGCAACGTCATCGAGATCTACTCCGGTCGCTCGATCGCCAAGTCCGACAACGGCGGTGGTGTCGACCAGTGGAACCGCGAGCACGTCTGGGCCAAGAGCCACGGCGACTTCGGCACCGCCAACGGTCCGGGCACCGACGTCCATCACCTGCGCCCCGAGGACGTCACGGTCAACAGCGACCGCGGCAACCTCGACTTCGACAACGGCGGCTCCGCGGTCAACCAGTGCTCCGACTGCTGGCGCGACGCCGACTCGTTCGAGCCGCGCGACGCGGTCAAGGGCGACGTGGCGCGGATGATCCTCTACATGGCGATCCGCTACGAGGGCGACGACGGCTGGCCGGACCTCGAGCCCAACAACTCGGTCGCCAACGGCACCGCCCCCTACATCGGCAAGCTCACGGTGCTCAAGGTGTGGAGCGCGGGCGACCCGCCGGACGCCTTCGAGAAGCGTCGAAACCAGGTCATCTACGACACCTGGCAACACAACCGGAACCCGTTCGTCGACCACCCCGAGTGGGTCTCCTCGATCTGGCCGTGACCACCTCGCGACAAAGCCTCAGCTGGGCCGCTGACCTGCGGGTACCGTGTATCCGTGAGTATCGACACCACCGACGAGGACGCGCGCGAGGCGGAGGCCTTGTACGACGACGCAGGTCAGCGTGGACTCGGTGCTGCGGCCCGCCTGATGGACGACCTGGCCGGCAACCTCGAGGGGCTCGACGACCTCACGCCCTACCTCGAACGGCTCGTCCAGTCGGTCAACGCCAACATCGACGGGTGCGACTGCGTGGGCGTCACCGTCGTCATGGAGGACCGTCCGCGCACCGCCGCCTACACGACCGCCGGGACCCTCGAGATCGACGCGGTGCAGTATGCCGTGGGCGACGGACCGTGCCTCGACGCGTTTCGCAACGGCCGGGAGAACCTCGTCGACTTCGCCGGTGGCGAGGAGCGCTGGCCGGCCTTCATGGAGGGTTGCGACCCGGGCGACGTGCAGACCCTGCTGGCCCTTCCGCTCGAGTCGGACGGGCGCCGCTTCGGCGCGCTCAACCTCTACGGCTATGCGCGAAATGCCTTTGACCACACCGATCTTGCGCTCGTGCGGATGGCGGCCCAGCGCGCCGCGGACGCCTTGGCAGCGGCCGTCGATCTTTCCGGGGCGCGCGAGGTGGCCGGACAGATGGAGCACGCGATGGCCAGCCGCGCCGTCATCGAGCAGGCCAAGGGACTGCTCATGGGGCGGCACCAGATCGACGAGATGGTGGCCTTCGAGCTGCTCCGCCGCCAGTCGCAGGAGCAGAACCTCAAGCTGCGCGTGCTGGCCGCCCAGCTGGTTGCCGAGGCCCGATCTTCCCGTTCGGAGGCAATCTGAGCTAGTCTCCGAAGCACCTGAAGCAACCGGGTCGGCCAGCTGGCCACTCGGTTGCTTTTTTGTTGCCCAGGAGGATTCGACATGCGAGGTGCCCCCCACCGTTGCCGGGCCGGCGTCATCGACTGCGACCGGCGGACCTCTCCGGGTCTCGGTGCCCGGTGCACCCACGAGCCCCGACAAGGGTCCCGGCGCACGGCCGGCGGGAACCCGTTGGCCCCGCCGTCGACCGCTGACTCGTCGACGCTGCTGGTCTACGTCATGGACATCTACGACCCCGAGTCGTGGGCCTACCTCCCGTCGGTGAGCGCGGTGCTGAGCGCCGCCTGCTCACTGGTGGACGTCGAGGTCGTCCAGTCCGGACGGTTCGCCGCCGGCTCACCGGCCGCCTGCCTGATCGCGCTGCTGGCCGCCGCCGACCTCCCCGTGTCGACGGTCCTGGGCGCGGTGCAGCACCAGTACTTCGTCGGGGGCCTGCCCCTCGACGCACCCGGCGTCCTGGGCTCGATCGCGAACGACCTCGGGCTGGACGGTCCGGCCATCGAGATCTTCGCCCGCAGCCCCCGGGCCCGGGAGCTCGCGTCGGACGACTTCGAGCTGGCTCGCGACCTCGCCCTGGGCGGCGGTCCGCTGCTGCTGGCCAGTCGCGGCGAGCAGGTCTTCGAGTTCGACGGTCCCGGCGCGAGCGGGGACCGACTGGTCGACCAGTTCAGGACGGTGCTCACGAGGCCATAGGGTCTGTTCATGGCCAGACCCCACGCCGCCTCCATCGTCGAGGACGCCTGGCACCGCCAGGTCGACTCGGTGCTGCGCAGCCGCGGGTGGCAGACCCGCATCGTGGCGCACACCGGCTACGGCTCGGAGGAGTTCGCGCGTGTCCTCGGACGCGTCCTGCTCACCCGCCGCGCGGACCGGAGCGAGGGCGGCGAGCGGGCCGACGCGGGTGCCTCGACCGCCGAGCTGCGGTCGGCCGAGGACGAGCGCCGGGGGTGGCGCGCCTTCATCACGGCACCGGCGATGAACGTCCCGGTCACGATCACCCTGGGCCACAAGACTGTCCACACCCGCACCGACCGCAGCGGCTACATCGACACCAAGGTGCGCGGCCACGGGCTCACGCCCGGCTGGCACGAGGCGACGCTGACGTCGGTGGACGCCGAGGAGACGACCGCCGCGGTGATGGTGGTCGGGACCGACGAGACGTTCGGCCTGATCAGCGACATCGACGACACCGTCATCTCGACCTCGCTGCCGCGCCCGATGATCGCGGCCTGGAACACCTTCGTGAAGAGCGAGAACGCCCGCCACGTCGTGCCCGGCATGGCGACGATGTACCGGGAGCTGCTGGCCGAGCACCCGAACGCCCCGATGTTCTACGTGTCGACCGGCGCCTGGAACACCGCGCCGACCCTGACTCGTTTCCTGCGCCGTCACGGCTACCCGCCCGGCCCGCTGCTGCTCACCGACTGGGGCCCGACCAACACCGGCTGGTTCCGGTCGGGCCAGGACCACAAGCGCGCCTGCCTGCACCGGCTGGCCAACGAGTTCCCCCACATCCGCTGGGTCCTCGTCGGCGACGACGGCCAGCACGACCCCAAGATCTACGGCGACTTCGTCGAGCAGCGGCCCGACACCGTTGCGGCCATTGCGATCCGCGAGCTGACACCGAGCGAGCAGGTGCTGTCCCACGGCATACCGGTGTCGTTGGAGGAGTTCACGCCGGCCCGCGGGCGGCACGAGAAGGAAGTGCCGGTATGCCGCGCCGGCGACGGCTACGGGCTGGTGCGGCTCCTGCGCGTGGCCCTGGGTCAGACCACCGCGCCGGACGCCTGACCGCACCGGGGTCCGCGGGTCAGCGGGCGGCGTGGTCGAGGTGGGGCGTCTCTGCGCAGGGGGTGCGCTCGCGCGAGGGCAGACCGACCGCGGTCAGCGCGGCGCCGCCGACGAGCAGTCCGGCGCACACGATCATCGCGACGCGGTAGGAGGGCGCGAGCGCGTCGGCGGACGCGTAGTCGGCCCCACCGAGCCCGACCAGCGGGGGCAGCGCCGCGACGGCCAGGAGACCGGCCGTCCGCGCCACCGCGTTGTTGACCCCGCTGGCCGTTCCGGCGAGCTCGTCGGGTGCTGCGGCCAGCACGGTGCCGGTCAGGGGTGCCACCGTCATCGACAGGCCGAGGCCCACCAGCGAGATGCCGGGCAGCACGTGCAGGACGAACGACGGGTCACGCGGGGCGACGGCGAGGAGGGCGAATCCCGCTGCGGCGACGAGGGTTCCGCCGATCATGAAGGGGCGGGGGGCGGACCGTGCAGCCATCGTGCCGAACCGTCGCGCGAGCACCAGCATGAT
The DNA here is from genome assembly GCF_001429605.1 of Phycicoccus sp. Soil802. Classification (GTDB taxonomy): domain Bacteria; phylum Actinomycetota; class Actinomycetes; order Actinomycetales; family Dermatophilaceae; genus Pedococcus. The sequence goes on along the minus strand of NZ_LMSS01000002.1, from coordinate 46,067 downwards.
GATGCTCAGGGGCAGCGTCGCGGCCCCGGCCTCGAGCGCCGACCAGCCGGCCACGGTCTGCAGGAAGAGCACGAGGAAGAGCAGCGCGGCCGACAGCCCCGCGTAGACGAGCAGCGTGACCAGGTTGATCGTCGTGAAGACGCGGTTGGCGAACAGCGAGGGTGGGACCATCGGCGCCCGGGCGTGGACCTCGGCCCAGGCGAAGGCGGCGAGGGCGAGCAGGCCGAGGACGCCGACCACCACGGCACGCACACTCACCCCGTCCGACAGGGCGGTGAGGCCGTAGGTGAGCGCAGCCAGCCCGACCACCGCGAGGGCGATGCCGATGAGGTCGATGTGCTTGCTGGCCAACGGGTTCCGCGACTCGGGCACGAACTTCACCGCCAGCGCGACCACCACCACGGCGAGCGGCACGTTGAGCCAGAAGGCCCACCGCCAGTCGTGCTCGACGAGCCAGCCGCCGACGACGGGGCCCGACGCCGACGCCACCCCGAGCAGGCCGGTCCACGCGCCGATGGCCGCCATCCGGTCGTCCCGGTGGAAGGAGGCCTGGAGGATGGCCAGGCTGCCGGGCACCAGCAGGGCCGCGCACAGTCCCTGCACGGCCCGGGCGGCGACCAGCACCTCCACGCTGGGTGACAGCGCGCAGAGCGCGGAGGCGACGCCGAAGCCGGCCACGCCCACGGCATACATCGCCCGTCGCCCGAACCGGTCACCCAGGGAGCCGCCGAGCAGGATGAACGCGGCCAGCGTCAGGGCGTAGGCGTTGACCACCCACTGGAGCCCGGCGAGGTCGGCGTCGAGGTCGCGGCCGATCGTGGGGAGCGCGACGTTGACGATCGTCCCGTCGAGCAGGGCGATCCCGCTGCCGAGGACCGTGGTCGCGAGGGCCAGGCGTCCACCGTGCGACTTCAGTCGCAGCAGCTCGTGCGGGGCCACTTCTGTCGTCATGCTGCCGCTGTCGTCATGGGCACATCGTCGCACCGCAACGGAAGTCCGGCTCCGTGACCGGCGGTCTGCCAGACTTGGGCGGGTGCCGGAGCTGCCCGAGGTCCAGGCGCTCGTCGACTTCCTCGCCGAGCGCACCGTCGGGCTGGCCGTGACCGGTGTCGAGCTCGGGTCGTTCTCGGTGCTCAAGACCTTCGACCCCCCACCGCAGGCGCTCACCGGCGCCCCGGTCGACGGCGTCTCTCGGCACGGCAAGTTCGTCGACATCGACTGCGACGGCGTCCACCTGATCTTCCACCTGGCCCGCGCCGGGTGGCTGCGCTGGTCCGATGCCGTGCCCAACACCGTGCTGCGACCGGGCAAGTCGCCGATCGCGCTGCGCACCCGGTTCTCCGACGGCTCGGGCTTCGACCTCACCGAGGCCGGCACCAAGAAGCGGCTCGCCGCCTACCTCGTGCGCGACCCTCATGACGTGCCCGGCATCGCCTCGCTCGGCCCCGACCCGCTGGCCGAGGAGTTCACCCGCGAGGCGTTCGGAGCGCTGCTCGCCGGTCGGCGCTCCCAGATCAAGGGCCTGCTTCGTGACCAGGCCTTCATCGCCGGTGTCGGCAACGCCTACTCCGACGAGATCCTGCACGTCGCGAAGATGTCGCCGTTCGCGATGGCGTCCAGCCTCGATGCCGAGGCCACCGACCGCCTGTATGCCGCGTTGCGCGAAACGCTCGCTGCCGCCGTCGCGACCGCGTCTGGAAAGCCGGCCAAGGAGCTCAAGGACGCCAAGCGCGCCGGCATGCGGGTGCACGGCCGCACCGGCCAGATCTGCCCGGTCTGCGGCGACACCGTGCGCGAGGTGTCGTTCGCCGACTCGTCGCTGCAGTACTGCGCGACCTGCCAGACCGGCGGCAAGCCGCTCGCCGACCGCCGGATGTCCCGCCTCCTCAAGTAGCCCGGTCGAGGCGATCGCTCGGCGTGCTCCTCGACTGCACCGCGAGAGCGGCGAGCGCGATGCGGCTCGTCGTGCCGGTCTTGCGGAGCAGGCTGGAGACGTGGGAGCTCACCGTCTTCTCGCTGATGAACAGTCGGCGCGCCACCTGCGCGTAGGTCTCGCCCGCCACGAGATGGTCCAGCACCTCAGCCTCGCGGCGGGTCAGGGTGACGCCCGCCAGCACGTCGCGCGACCCGTCGCCGGACGGCTCACCCACATCCGGCGTGAGCACCACGAGGTGGGCCTGGAGGGCCAGCTGCTCGATCAGTGCCACCACCGGCGCTGCTCCGAGCTCCTTCGCCACGGCCATCGCCCGGCCCAAGGCGTCGGCGGCCTGCTCGCGACCCTTCGGCTCCCCCAGCAGCGACCGACCAAGGAGGTACAGCGAACGGGCGTGCTCGAGCCGAAGGCCGGCGTCATGGGTGGCCTCGGCCGCCGCCTGCCAGAGCGGCACCATCATGCGGTCTTCCGCGTGGCACCTCGCGCGGTCGGCAGCGAAGAGCGCGCCCCACGCCGGATGCAGCGCGTCGTCTGGCCCCGACGGCACATACCGCGGTGGCGAGTCGCCACGAAGCGACTCGATCCGCTGCAGCCAGGCGATCGCCGTGGGACCTGGCGCGTCGGAGGCGCCCTCGGCGCCCTCGGCAAGATCGGCGGCGGCCCGCGCTGCGAGTTGGAGGAGCTGATCGGCGGCTGCGGGATCGAGGGCCACCGACGGCGTCATCCACCGCTCCACGAGCTCGAGGGCACGTCGAGGCCGCCCCAGCTCGATGGCGACGATCATCTCGCACAGGTTGAACTCGTCACCCATGCTGCTGACCGGCATCAGCTCCTTGGCCCGGGACAGGTGCGCCTCGGCCGCGGCGACGTCACCCTCCAGCGCGCTGAGCACGGCGGCCCCGCAGCGGGCGGCTGCACCCCACCGGGTGTCCAGTCGCAGGGCCAGCGTCTCGCGGATGACGGACCTCGCCTCATCCCACCCCCCGAGCTGGACCAGCGTCAGGGCTGCCCGCGCCCCCGTGCACGAGATGCCCTGGGCGCTGCCCCGCTCTCGCATGAGTGCATGGACCTCGCGGGACAGCGCCGCCGACGCCGCGAGCTGTCCCACCGACTCGTAGCTGTTGCAGACATTGACCGACACCCGGATGAGCAGCTCCGTGTCGTCGACCGCCCGAGCCCGTGCCCAGGCTCGTTCTGCGTCGACGACGCCTGCGCGGGTGCCCCAGCGCGTCTGCGCTCGCACCACCAGGGCCCAAGCGAGGGCATCGTCCTCGCCGAGCTCCTCGGCGAGGCGCACGGCCTCCTCAGCGTGGTGCATCCCGGAGTCGATGCCCTCGAAAACCTCGAAGTTGGCCAGGTGGGCCAGTGCCAGGACACGCTCCCTCGAGTGCGGGAACAGCTCGGTCAGGGCCACGGCACGCTGGAAATCAGAGACTGACGCCGATGCGGTGCCCGTCACGTTCGTGCCGAGCGCGAAGTTCAGCGCCATCAGGACGCGGCAGGCGCGCAAGGGCTCTTCCTGCGGATCAACGGCCGAGAGGGCCCGGGCGTAGAGCTCCAGGGCGAGAGCCGGCCTACCCGCTGCGATGAGACACCGCCCCGCCCGCGTGAGTAGCTCGGGCGTGGCTGGCCGCGCCTCGGCCGGTACGGCCTCGACCAGCTCGGCAGCCGTCGCGAGGTGCGTTGCCTCCTCGCTGATCGCGCGGAGACGGAGGGCTGCGTCCGCAGCCCGAAGGGCCCATCGGAAGGCCGGTTCGGCGTCCCCGGCCGCGCGGTAGTGCAGGGCGAGGTGGGTGGCCCGCTCGTCATCGCTGACATCCTCGGCCTCCTCCCAGACCGCGGCGAAGGCCCGGTGGACCTCGGGCAGCTGCCACGGCAGCAGCGTCGTCACGATCACCTCGGCCAGCAGGGGGTGGCGGAACCAGACGTCGCCGTGGCCCTGGAGGATCGTGATGCCTTCACCGACTGACTCGCTCACCGCCGCTGCCACCTCCTCGCCGGCCAGACCTCGCCGAACGGCCAGGTCCTGCAGGACCCGGAACGCGACGGGACGCCCGGCGACGGAAACCAGCTGGGTGACCGCCCTCGCGGTGGGGCCGAGACGGTGCCAGGAGGCGAGCAGCGCCTCGGCGAGCCCGCCCTGGCGCCCATCGGCGTCACCGCCTCCCTCTGCCATCAGCTCCGACAGGTAGGGGTTTCCCTCCGACCGCGCGAACACCCTCTCGCTCATCGCCAGGTCGAAGGGGACGCCCGAGAGCCCGACCACGAGCTGCTCCGTCTCGCTGAAGCTGAGGCGCGCCAGCTGGAAGCGGGCGATCCCCTTCACGCGGCGCAGGTCCGCCAGCCACGAGTGCAGCGGGTGGCCATCGCCCAGCTCGGTGTCCCGGTACGCGAGCGCGAGGACGAGGTGCTGCGACCGTTGCAGGCCGGCGACGATGAAGGAGAGGACATCGAGGGAGCTCGGGTCGGCCCATTGCAGGTCGTCAACCACGACCAACGTGGGCCCGTCGTCGGCCAGCTGGTCGACGGCCCCGGACAGCCGGAACAACATGCCCTGCGATCCTGTCTCGGCAGCCAGGCCCAGGGTGTGGCCCAGAGAGTGCGGCGACCCGCGGCCGGACGCTGCCCCGGGAAACACCCGATCAACGGTCTCTGATCCCACGCCACGCGCCCACCGATCGAACGCCTGGGTGAACGGGAGGTGCGTGGTCACCTCGGCGCCGAAGCGAAGGCACTGGCCGAACAGGACGTGGAACCCCCGAGCTGTCGCCTGGTCGACCATGTCCCTGAGCAGGGTGGTCTTGCCGATGCCGGGCTCGCCGTGGAGGAGCGTCGCCGTCGGCTCCCCGGCGACCGCTCGGTCGAGTGCGCCGCGCAGGTGCGCCTGCTCGGCTGTGCGTCCCACCAGTGGTCGTGGGGGATCCATGCACCGATCATCCTCCCGTGACTGGTCCGTCGTCGTCGGCAGATCGGTGCGGCACGAGGCCGATCCCTGGTCAGTCGAGCAGGGGGAGCTCCAGGTCGTAGGCCAGGACCACGGCTCGTGCCAGTCGGCGTTCTTGGTCGACGGTGAGGTAGCCGACGGTTCGTCCGAGGACGGCGACCGGGACCGTCAGGACGTTGTCCAGTGAGATCACGCTGTCGGCCTCGAGTCCGTTGTCCGGTCCGACGGCGACCTCGCTGGACAGGCCCTTGATCGTCGTGGTGATCGGGGCCACCGTCACCTTCGTCATCGCACTCCGGGCAGCTTCTCGCGTGAGGACCAGCACCGGTCGGGTCTTGTCGAGGCGGGCCAGGCAGATTTCCCGCACCCGATCAGTCCTGGACCACGGCGTGCGTGCCGGTCCACTCGACGAGGACGTCGAGCTCATCTGCCGGGCCGTGCGTCCGAAGGATCTGTGCGTCCTGCTCGGCGGCCAGTCGGCGCATCTCCCGCTCCAAGGCCGACGCCACGAGGGCGGCCCTGCTCGGTGCCTTGCCCGAAGCGACGCTGCTGTCGAGGAAGGCGACCATCTGGTCGGGGAGGCGCACGGCGATCTGGATGCTCACCCGACCCAGTCTACCGCAGTGCATCCCGGAATGGGATGCATGCGGCGATCTCTCGTTCAGTCGGGGAGCAGCACGGTCGCTGCGTCGAGGAAGGACTCGGCGGTCTCCTCGTCGTGGAACCACCGCAGGTAGAGCCCAGTCGTGACGCGCTCCACGAATGCCCACTGCCGCACCCGCTCGGCATCGGTGTCGGTGAGGTCGGCGGCCAGGTCGCAGAGCGCGTCGTGCCTCGCCCGGGCGGTCCGGTGGTCGCGGCTGGCCAGCACCTCGCGGCTGAAGTCACGCACGGTCACCCCGACGTCGTACTCGGGCTCGCACCGGAAGCCGTCGGGGTCGACGAGCTTGTAGCGCGGGATCCCGTTGGCCTGCAACGCGTTGCCCGGATGCGGGTCGCCGTGGCAGAGCACGTCGCGGCGTGGGTCGCGGGTGGCGGACAGGTGGCGGGCCAGCTCGTGGGCCCGGTCGAGCGCCGGCCCCCAGCGGTCGTCGTCGCCCCGCCTGAAGCGCCGGACGATCCCCGCGAGCTGCGCCGCCTTGTCGTCACCGGGTGCGATGACCGGGGCCAGGTCGACCGGCAGCTCCCACGCGAGGCGCAGCGCCGCCGTCAGGTGGTCGACCTGCGCCGACGGCGCGAGCCGCGACGACGCGAGGCTGGCGCCGAGCCGCTCCATCAGGACCGCGCCGCGTGGGACGTCGGAAGCCAGCACCGCGGCATACCCCCGGCCCCGGGCCGCCTCGAGGGTGGCGACCTGCGCCGAGAAGGCGGGGCCGGCCCGGTCGATCTTGAGGACGGCCGGGCGGCCGTCGGCGTCGACGGCCACCACCGGCACCCCGAGACCCTCGCCGTAGACCTCGCCGAGGGTGAGCGACCACCGCTGCACGAGGTCGGCGAGCAGCTCGCCCAGGCCGTCGAGGACGGGCGTGAGCACAGGATGGTCACCCACCTGGGCGCGGGCAGTGGCCACCACCCGCGCGATCTGCTCGTCCGGACCCGTCATGCCGACACTGTGCCGCCTGGCGGGACTCCTGCCCACTCGTTTTGGTTTAGGGGTAGCGGCGGCTGGGTGGTTACATGGGCACATGAGCATTCCCCAGGTGCCCGTCACCGACGTCCACGACCACGCCCTCGTGCTCGACGTCCGCGAGCAGGACGAGTGGGACGCCGGGCACGCGCCGGGCGCCGTGCACATCCCGCTGGGTGAGCTCCCGTCGCGACTCGACGAGCTGCCCGACACCGACGACGGCGTCCTCGCGGTGGCCTGCCGCGGTGGTGGCCGCTCGTCGCGAGCCGTCGCGTGGCTCTCGCAGCAGGGCTTCGACGTGGCCAACCTGCACGGCGGCATGAAGGCCTGGGAGGGCGCGGGCAAGCCGCTCGTCGCCGACTCCGGCTCGGCCACGGTCAAGTAGGGCTGCCGACATGGCGTGGTTCGGACGGCGCCGTGACGACGACGACGCGGTCCCGGAGCCGCAGGTCGAGGAGCGCACTCTCCCCAGCGCTGGCGACACGCTCGACCCCAACGCCTCGCTGCGCCCGCTCGTCGACCCGCTCGGTGACGAGGAGCGGGCGCGGATCCGTGCCGCCCTCGAGTCCCTCACGGAGGACGGCGTCGACGTCGACGACCTCGCCTCCCTCGGTGCCGGCCTCGACCGGGCGTATGCCGCGTGGTCGGCCTCCCCCGAGGACGACCGCCCCGACCACGCCGCCATCGTCGAGCGTTACGCCATCGGGATCGGCGAGTACCTCGACCGCAACACCGACCTCGACTGGCAGGTGGTGACCGACGTCTTCGGGACTGACCTGTCGCTGACCGAGGGCTACAAGGGGTCGTTCGTCGTGGTGCCGCACAACCTCGTGGCCGGTCGCTGGATGCGTGGCGAGACCGGCTGGGTCCCCGCGGTCGTCGGCCACATCGTCAAGCGCCGCAGCCGCCGCTGAGCCTGCCGCTCGCTCCGTCTCGGGCTTTCTCAGGCATTCGCTAGACAGCCCCAGACGCCCAGATCGTCCACGGCCGACACGATCACGGCGTATCGCCAAATCTCAGGGAAACACTAGAGAGACCCATACGCTGCGATCGTGGACCCGATACGCAACCCGTACGCCCCCGGAGCCGGCCAGCGCCCGCCCGAGCTGGCCGGACGGGACGAGCAGCTGCACGCCTTCGACGTCGTGCTCGAACGGATCGCCCGAGGCCGCCCGGAGCGCTCGATCGTGCTCACCGGGCTCCGGGGTGTCGGCAAGACCGTCCTGCTCAACGCGCTGCGCTCGGCGGCGGTCCGCGCCCACTGGGGCACCGGCAAGCTGGAGGCGCGGCCCGACCAGGGCCTGCGCCGCCCGCTGTCCGCGGCCCTCCACGTCGCCGTCCGCGAGCTCGGCCACCCGGCCGGCGACCAGGTCGACCACGTCCTCGGTGTGATCAAGGCCTTCGCCCAGCGTAACGCGGCCCCCGGCGCGAAGCTGCGGGAGAAGTGGAACCCGGGCATCGACGCACCGGCCGCCACCGGGCGCGCGGACTCCGGCGACATCGAGATCGACCTGGTCGAGCTGCTCACCGACGTGGGCGGTCTCGCCGCGGACGTCGGCCGCGGGGTCGCGGTCTTCGTCGACGAGATGCAGGACCTGTCGGCCGACGACGTCTCGGCCGTCTGCGCCGCGTGCCACGAGATCTCGCAGTCGGGGCTGCCCGTCATCGTCGTCGGGGCCGGCCTGCCCCACCTGCCAGCCGTCCTGTCCGCCTCGAAGTCCTACTCCGAGAGGCTGTTCCGCTACCAACGGATCGACCGGCTCGACCGCGCCGCGGCCGACCTCGCGCTCGTGGCGCCGGCCGGTGACGAGGACGCCGGGTTCACGCCGGAGGCGTTGGATGCGATGTATGCCGCGACCGCCGGCTACCCCTACTTCGTGCAGGCCTACGGCAAGGTCGCGTGGGACGTCGCGCCCCGGTCGCCGATCACCGCCGAGGACATCGCGGTCGCCGCACCCGAGGCGGAGGCGGAGCTGGCCGTGGGGTTCTTCGGCTCACGGTTCGAGCGGGCGACGCCGGCCGAACGCGAGTACCTGCGGGCGATGGCCGATGCGGCGCAGAGCCTCGCCGAGAGCGGCGAGGGGGTCGACGAGACCGAGTCGGTGCCGACGTCGGCCGTCGCCACGGTGCTCGACCGCAAGCCCCAATCCCTCTCTCCCGCAAGGGATGCGCTCCTGAAGAAGGGGCTCATCTACTCGGGCGAGCGCGGTCGGATCGCGTTCACCGTCCCCCACTTCGGCCGCTACCTGCGCACCCAGGGCTGACCGCTCGGGAACCACCACACGGCGGCGACGAGTCGATAGCGTGCTTCGCATGCCCATCAAGCTCGAGAACGTTGCCATCGCCGTCCGCGACCTCGAGGCGACCATCGCCTTCTTCACCGACCTCGGCCTGACCGTCCTGGGCCGCGACACGGTCAGCGGCGAGTGGACCGACACGGCGGTGGGCCTCGACGGCAACCACGCCAAGATCGCCATGCTCCAGACGCCGGACGGCACCGGCCGGCTCGAGCTGTTCGAGTACCTCCACCCCGACGCGATCGAGACCGAGCCCACCCTGCCCAACGAGATCGGCATGCACCGGGTGGCCTTCTCGGTCGACGACCTCGACGAGGCGCTGGAGGTCGCGGCCCGGCACGGGTGTTACCCGCTGCGGGGGGTCGGGACGTACGAGGACATCTACCGCCTCACCTACGTCCGCGGGCCCAGCGGCATCATCGTGATGCTCGCCGAGGAGCTGCAGAAGGGCTGAGCGCGGATCAGGAGCCGGCGCGGGTGTCGGTGGCGACCCAGTTGGTCTCCCAGGTCGCCCCGTCGTCGTCCGAGAAGGCCTGGGTGAACCTCGCCCGGTCGTCCCCGTCCCGCTCGATCACGAACCGGACCCGGATCGGACGTCCGGCCAGCTGGTCCTCGCCGTGGAACTCGCCGACGCCGTCCCGGAACCGGCCGAACACCGAGGGAGTCAGCATCCCGTCGCGCAGGCTGGCGAAGGTCGCGCTCCAGCGCTGGTGCTCCGGTTCGTAGAGCCTCAGGTTGAGGCCGTCGATCTGGCCGTCCGGACCGGACACCCGGAGCTCGACGACGTTGGCGCGACCCTCCAGGAGCGGTCGGACGATGCTGGTCCCCTCGAACTCCAGCCACCGTTCCTCGCTGTCCGACAGCGGGTCGGCCAGCACCGTGACGCTGGTGTGCCAGCTGCCCAGCTCCCAGTCGAAGTCGCCTTGCCCGCCAGGCGATGACGTGGTCGAGTGAGTGGTCATGCCGTGACTATCCGGAGGAGCAGGTGGATGGACAAGAGGGCACCTTCAGGTAACCGCTCGGCGGCGCGCCCCAACCCGTTGCCGGGCTGCCCGATGGCTGCGGCCTTCGCCGCGGTCGGTGGGAAGTGGAAGCTGACCCTGCTCTACTGGCTCGCGCACGACGAGACCCACTTCGCCGGGCTGCGCCTCCGCGCCGCGCCGATCTCGGCCAAGGTGCTGGCCGAGCAGCTGCGCGAGCTCCAGGCCGACGGGCTCGTGGAACGGGTCGAGACCGGCCCGGTGCCTGCGCCGGTCGTCTACCGGCTCACCCCCTACGGCGAGACCGCGCTCCCGCTGGTCGAGGGTGTCCGGCTCTGGGGCACCGCGCACCTGGAGCGGTCCGGGGCTCCGGGGGCGGACCCGGACCGTGCCTGCGCCCACCAGGTCGCCTGACCGCGCGTCACCAACCGACGCCGGCGGCGTCCTCCACGTGGACGGCGGGCGGTCTCCACCCACCACCCGGTCCTGGTCGCCCGCCGTCTCAGGCTCCGTGGCCCGACGCGCACTGCGCCGCGCGGTCCTGCATCGTGGCGCGCTCGCGGGTGTTCTTCGTCAGGGCAGCGGACCTCAGGAAGTGCTCCCGGGCTTCCTCGTGGGATCCATTGCGGCACAAGAGGTCTCCGACGACTGCCGGCAGGAGGTGGTAGCCGCGGAGGTCGGCCCGCTCGAGCAGCGGCCGCACGATCTCCAGCCCGGCCTCCGGCCCGAAGGCCTGGGCGGTCGCCACGCCCCGGTTGAGCTCGACGACCGGTGAGGGGCTGATCTGGGCCAACCCGTCGTAGAGGGCGGTGATGCGCTCCCAGTCGGTGTCCTCGGCGACGCGGGCCCGCGCGTGGCACGCTGCGATCGCAGCCTGGAGCGCGTAGGGGCCCACCGTTCCGCCGAGGGCGTCGACCTGCTCGACATGGGTCAGCCCGCTGCGCACCAGCAGCTGGTCCCACCGGCTGCGGTCCTGGTCCATCAGCAGCACGGGGGACCCGTCCGCGGCGAGGCGGGCCGGGAGCCGGGAGGCCTGGATCTCCATCAGCGCCAGCAGGCCGAGGGTCTCGGTGTCACCCGGGGTGAGGGTGGCCAGCATCCGCCCCAGGCGCAGGGCCTCCGCGCACAGCTCGGGAGTGATCCAGTTGTCGCCGGTCGTGGCCGTGTGCCCCTCGTTGAAGACGAGGTAGATGACCTCGCGCACGGCGTCGAGCCGGGCCGGCCGCTCCTTCGGGCCCGGCAGCTCGAACCGGACGTTGGCCGCGGCCAGAGTCCGCTTGGCCCGCACGATCCGCTGGGCGATGGTCGCCTCGGGGGCGAGGAACGCGCGGGCGAGGTCCTCGGTGCGCAGCCCGCAGACCAGCTTGAGGGTCAGGGCCGAGCGCGCGTCGGCCGACAGGATCGGGTGGCACGACATGAAGACCAGCCCGAGCAGGTCGTCCGCGAGGGCGCCGTCGACCACCTCGTCGAGGTCGTGCTCCACCGTCAGGGGCGTGCTCGCCGCCACCACCTGGTACTTCGCCCGCCCGGTGTCGCGCCGGCGGAGCCGATCGACGGCGAGGTCGCGTGCGGTCTTCGTGAGCCATGCCGCCGGGTTGTCCGGTATGCCGTCGCGGCGCCACCGTTCGAGGGCGGCCACGAAGGCGTCCTGGGCGAGCTCCTCGGCGGTGTCGAGGTCGCCGACGAGGCGGGCCAGGCGGGCGGTCACCCGTGGCGACTCCACCCGCCACAGGGCCGCCACCCGCCGGTCGACCTCGGTGCCCACCGCCTCGTCCCCGGTGTCGGCGCGGTCAGCGCTGCTGCTCGGGGAGGACGAGGTCCTCCACCTCGATGACCTTGCGGACGTCCACCCGGTCGCTGCCCACGAGCAGCGCGAACCGTCGCGCGTGCTCGATCGCCTCGTCCAGCGAGCCCACGTCGAGGATCGCGAAGCCGGCGATCAGCTCCTTGGCCTCGGCGAACGGCCCGTCGATCACCCGGGTCGCGCCGTCCTGCACCTCGATGCGGGCGCCCTTGGCGCTCGAGGCGACTCCTTCGCCGGAGAGCAGGACGCCGGACATCGCCGCCTCCTTCATGTACTCCCCGATGGCGGCCTGCTCCTGCGCGGTCGGCGGGATGCCGTCCTCCATCGCCTGGGTCTGGTAGTGCATCACCATGTAGCGCACGGTCGTGCCTCCTCGGTCGGTCTTCCGTCGCATTCTTCCTCAGGCCTCGGCTGCGGCAGCCGGGCCGTAGACGAGGTAGACCACCCCGGTCTCGAAGGTCTGCGACGAGACCAGCTGCAGCGGGACGGTCGCGCCGTCCTCGAAGAGCTTCTTCCCGTGTCCGACGACGATGGGGTGCACCAGCAGGTGCAGCTCGTCGACCAGCCCCTGCTCGAGCAGCCACCGCACGAGCGTCGCGCTGCCGGTGGTGCCGAGGTCGGTGTCCTGCTTGAGCGCGGTGAGCTCGGCGGCCACGTCGCCGCTCACGACGGTGGAGTTCTCCCAGGTGGCCTCGGTGAGGGTCGAGGACACGACGTACTTGCGGGCCCCGTTCATCGCCGCGGTGAACGGGTCGGCCGGGTCGGCGCCCGGCCAGTAGCCGGCGAACGCGTCGTAGGTGGTGCGGCCCAGCAGGGTCGCGTCCGCAGCCGCCATCTGGGCACCGACCACGGCGCCCATCTCGTCGTTGAAGTAGGGGAAGTGCCAGCTCTCCGGCGACTCGATGACGCCGTCGAGGGAGATGAACAGGCTTGCCTTGATGGATCCCATGGTGTGCTCCTCGGTGAGTGGGTGGTCTCCCGACCGTCCCGGCGGCACCGCCTCTCGGTGCCTTCACCCCCTTCGCCGAACGGCGCACCGCGGTTTCGACAGCCTCCGGAAGATTTCTCGAGAATTTTCCACGCGGCATACCGGCGGGGCGGGTGTAACGTCCGAAGGTCCGGACAATTCGTCCGTGAACCCGCGGACGAACGGTCCCGACCACCCAGGCGACGCCGCCCGACGTCGCTGCCCCTTCCCGGTCGGAGGACGACGATGTCTCGATCTCACGTTGCCGGTGCCACCGCGCTCATCCTCGGAGCGGCCGTCATGGCGACCCAGCTCCCCGTCACGGCAGCCGCCGCCGCGGCCGGCGACGAGCTGTCGGTGAGCACCCGGCTCGCCGACCGGCGGGAGGTCTCGGCGGGGACCCGGGCCTACTCGGTCGGGTTCGAGGACGGTCGGTTCTACGCGAACGGCTGGCACATCACCGGTGAGATGGGTGGGGTCTGGACCCCGCCGCTGAAGCTGGTCGACGGCGTGTGGTTCGGCCTCGACGACCAGTGGGTGGGTCCGGCGACCACGTTCACGAGCGGGTGGGGCTACAGCCGCTACGACCTGCCCGACACCGCGGGCCTCAAGGTCGCCCGGACCGACTTCGTTCCTGACGGCGTCCGCGGCGCACTCTTCGGCCTGACCGTGACCAACCCGGGTGCCGCCCGGACCGCCACGCTCGCGGTCGACGCCCACTCCGAGCTGATGGGCCAGTACCCGTGGGGCTTCGGCGGGGTGACGCCCAACGCGAGCGACAACCTCCCGGACACCGGGGCCTACGACGGCAAGAGCCTGGTCTTCACCGACGACGGCGCCCTGCCCGGGGCACCGGTCCACCACTACGCCGCCGTCGTCGGGACGTCGGCCACCCCGACCACGGGACAGATCGGCACCCAGTTCTACGGACCCCAGGCCGGCCACCGCTGCACCGGCACCGAGACCGGCGCCCCGGCGGACCCCAAGCCCTCGGCCTGTGACGACGGACCCTTCGGCAAGGGCACCGGCGGCCGGCTGACCTACAGCCTCGACCTGCCGGCGGGTGGCTCGCAGACCATCTGGCTCGCCGTCGCCGGCTCCGACCAGGGGCTGACCTCCGCCCGCGACGAGCTCGCCAAGGCGCTGGCCGACCCGGCTGCCGCGCTGGCCGCCAAGAAGGCCTCGCGCCAGGCGCTCGCGCAGCTGACCCAGCTGTCCCTGCCGGGTGACCCGCTGGTGCAGGAGGCGGTCCAGTGGGGCAAGCAGAACATCGCCGACCTCACCCAGACGGCGACCGACCTGCAGATCCGCTGGACCAACCAGGGCAAGCAGTTCCCGGCACCGTCGGGGACGGTTGCCAAGGCGACCTGGATCGGGGCCGGCTTCCCCGACTACCCGTGGCTCTTCGGGACCGATGCCGAGTACACCGCGTTCGCGTCGGTGTCGGTCGGGCAGTTCGAGGCGATCAAGGACCACCTGCGGGCCCTGCGCGACGTCTCCGACATCCTCAACAACCGCTCGGGTGTCGTGACCCACGAGGTCATCTCGGACGGCTCGATCTGGTACGGCCAGGACTCGCGCAGCACCAACCCGGACGGCTCCACGACCTACAACTTCAACACCGACGAGACGGTGAAGTTCCCGAGCACGGTGGCGCTCCTGTGGCGCTGGACCGGGGACGACCGGTTCCGCGACGAGCTGTACGACTTCTCGGTGCGCAACCTCAGGTACGTCACGCGCACCCTCGACGCCGACCACGACGGCTTCCCCGAGGGCCTCGGCAACGTCGAGCGCGGCGGGATGGGCACCGAGAAGCTCGACAACACCGTCTACTACGTCCGCGGGCTCTACGACCTGGCCACCATGGCCAAGGCCAAGCACGACGGCACCACCTTCGCCTGGGCCAGCACCCTGGCCCGCCAGGTGCACGACCGCTTCGACACGGCGTGGTGGTATGCCGCGGCGTCCCAGTACGCCGACTCGCTCGCCGATCCCGGCAACGTCCAGTCCTTCCAGAAGCACTGGATCGGACAGACCCCGATGGAGGCCGAGCTCCAGGTCAACGACCGCACCGCGCCCGGGCTCGCGCCGTACGCCCACGGGACGGCGGCGCTCGCCGGTCGTGAGGACCCCTGCTACAGCGGGACCGCGCCGCTGTCCACCGGCCTCTTCCACACCGGGTGTGGCGGTGGCGCGACCGGCCAGGGCGAGAAGGTCGTCTTCGGCCTGACCACGTCGATCCAGTCGATCGGTGAGGGCAACTACGGCCGGCTCGGCGCCGGACAGCAGCAGCGCTACACCCACGCGCTGGCCGACCCGATGTTCGCCGAGCCCGCCACCGGCGGGACGCCGGACGAGCAGCCCGGTGCCATGCCGGAGATCTTCCCCTCGCCGGACCAGGGCGCGAACATCGACCGCTGCTGGACCTGCCGCTCGATGTTCATGCAGGCCTGGGGCAACTACGGCACCGCGTGGGCGGTGGTGCACCAGTGGCTCGGCCTGCAGCCCGACCTCGGCAACGGCCAGCTGGTCGTGGTCCCGCAGGTGCCGGCCGGTCAGCCGTCGGTCTCCGGTGCGCACATCCGGCTCGGCGGTGGCTTCGCCGACGTGTCGGCCTCCGTGGCCGGGTCGCGCTACACGACGACGGTCACGGTCGGCTCGGCCGTGGGCGCCGACAAGGTCTGGATCGGGCACACCGTCCCGCGCGGCAGCACCGTGACGCGGGTCGTGCTCGACGGTCAGGTGCTGTCCAGCTGGACCAGCCGCACGACCAACCGCGGCCTCGAGGTGACCGTCCCGACCAAGGCAGGAACGCACACCCTGGAGGTGACGACCTCCTGACGGCGTGGCAGGGTCGGCTCCATGGGTCAGATCGCAGTCCACGAGTTCATCTCCCTCGACGGCGTCTTCGAGTCGCCGAGCTGGACCTTCGAGTTCGGTTTCGACCCGGCGATGGGGGAGACCCTCGCCGGCGTCACCGGTGGTGCCACCGCGATCCTGCTGGGGCGCACGACGTTCGACATGTTCGCTCCCGCCTGGCGGGACCGCACGGTGGAGCAGGACCCGGGTGCACCGTTCTTCAACGAGACCACCAAGTACGTCGTGGGGAAGGGGGCGCCGACCGAGGAGTGGGGCCCGAGCGAACGACTCGGCGGCTACGACGCCGACGCCATCCGACGGCTGAAGGACGACACCGACGGCACCATCTACGTCTCGGGCAGCGGCCAGCTCGTGCGCGGGCTGCTCGCCGACGGGCTGGTCGACGAGCTGCACCTGTTCGTCTACCCGATCGCGCTCGGCGCGGGGGAGCGGCTGTTCACCGAGGGCAGCAGCCCGACCAGGCTCGCCCTCCTGGACAGCGACGTCTACGCCAACGGTGTGGTCCACCTGTCCTACGGCCCCGCAGCCGCAGCCTCCCAGGACCAGGCGTGAGCGGCCAGGTCGTGGGTGGCCAGGACGTGGGTGCCACCGGCGGAGCGCGACGGGTCGACCTCGGGCACGGGCTCGAGGTCAGCCGACTCGGGTTCGGCGGGATGGCGATCACCCACGTGTACGGCGAGACCGACCCCGCCGAGGGGCTGCGCACCCTGCACCACGCGGTGGATGCCGGAGTCACCTTCATCGACACCGCCGACGTCTACGGCCAGCCCCGCGAAGGCGTCGAGGGCCCGGCCGGCACCAACGAGGAGCTGGTGGCCCAGCTGCTGCGCGACCGCCGCGACGAGGTGCAGCTCGCCACGAAGTTCGGCATCACCGGTGTCCCCAACCAGGGGCCCGGCGCGACCGGGGTCCGGGGCGACGCGGCCTACGTGCGCAGTGCGGCCGAGGCGTCGCTGCGGCGGCTCGGCACCGACGTCATCGACCTGTACTACCTGCACCGCCGCGACGTCAGCGTGCCGATCGAGGAGACGGTCGGGGCGATGGCCGAGCTCGTCGCAGCGGGCAAGGTGCGACACCTCGGCCTCTCCGAGGTCACGGCGACCGAGCTGCGCGCGGCGGCCGCGGTGCACGCGATCAGCGCGGTGCAGAGCGAGTGGAGCATCTGGTCGCGGGACGTCGAGGCGCAGGTCGTCCCGGCCGCCGTCGAGGTGGGCGCCGGGTTCGTGCCGTACTCGCCGCTGGGCCGGGGGTTCCTCACCGGTGCGATGACCAAGGAGGCCGTCGCCGGGTCGATGCTCAAGGGCCACCCGAGGTTCGACGCCGGCTTCGACGCCAACCAGCGGGTCGTGCAGGTCGTGACCGAGGTGGCCACCGAGGTCGGGGCCACCCCCGCGCAGGTGGCGCTGGCCTGGCTCTACGCCCAGGGCGAGCGGCTCGGCCTACCCGTCGTCCCGATCCCCGGCACCCGCCGAGCGGAGCGCGTCGACGAGAACCTCGGTGCCCTCGACGTCCGGCTCGGCGCCGACCACCTGGCCCGGCTCGACGCGGCCGCGGCGCTCGCCGAGGGCGACCGCAACCTGAGCAAGGACCCGGCCTGGATCTCCTCCGGGCGCGAGTAGCCACCACCCGAGCGGCCACCAGCCCGAGCAGCCACCTGCCCGGGAAGCCATCAGCCCGAGGAGCCAGCCATGGTCCAGCACGTCGTCGCCGCGGCACAGCAGGGGGTCGTCGACGACCTCCTCCACCTGCCGATGCCCCCGGCCGAGAAGGTCATCCGCACGGTCGCGGTCTACCTCGGGATCCTGATCGTCATCCGGATCGCAGGCAAACGCCTGATGGGACAGATGAACTCGCAGGACCTCGTCGTGGTGCTGCTGCTGTCCAACGTGGTCCAGAACGCCATCATCGGTGAGGACAACTCGCTGGTCGGCGGGCTGCTCGGCGCTGCGGTGCTCGTCCTCGTCAACGCCGGCCTGGACCGCCTGACCCTGCGCATCCCGTGGCTCGCCTGGCTGCTCGACGGTCGTCCCACCGTGGTGGTCACGGACGGGCTCCTCGACGACCGCGCGCTGCTGCACCTCGGGATGACGCCGGAGGAGCTCGACAACGCCATCCAGGCCCAGGGCGCCGACTCGCTGAGCCAGGTGCGCCGGGTGGCCGTCGAGCCCGGTGGCTCGGTCACGGTCGAGCTCCAGCCCGACGCCCGCACCGCCACGATCGGCGACCTGCGTCGTGCGGTCGAGGCCCTCACCGCGCGCCTCGAGGCGCAGGGCAGCGGCCCCGCCCGTGGCTAGGCCCTGACGGCGTAGGGGTACTCCGGCTCGCGCGACTGGAAGGCCAGGATGTCCTCGTTGCGGACCATCCCGTCCTGGATCTCGATCGCCCGGCGGACCGTGTCGTCAGCCGCCCAGGACTCGGGTCCTCCCATCACCGTGGCCAGGTGCGGGAGCAGCGATTCACTGATCTCCCACGTGGCGGAGTTCCAGAGGTAGGACGGGCTGTGGTCGACGCCGTAGTACTGCACGTTGTCCCCGACGACGAACATCGGCGCCTCGAACGTCGTCGGCCGGGCCCAGGCAAACCCCATGCCCTCGTCGCAGGACACGTCGATGACCAAGGTCCCCGGGGCCAGGGCGGGCAGGTCCTCGTCCTCGAGGAACATCATCGGCCGCAGTGGGTCCTGGAGCACGCAGTTGACGATGATGTCGTGCGACGCGAGGAAACCGGGCATCGTCTCGTTGCCCTCTTCGAGGAAGACCTCCAGCGGCCGCACGTCCGCCTCGCCCCGGTCGAACTGCACGATCCGGGCCGAGTGGATCGGCGACGCGACAGCAGTGGTGTCACGCTGGGTGAGGATGTCGACCTGGTTGACCCCCAACGCGCTCAAGGCGGTCACGGCGCCCCGGGCGGTGGCCCCGAAGCCGATCACGGCCGCGCTGAGTCGGCGGCCGTAGTCACCCGTGGAGCCCACCAGCGCCAGCGCGTGCAGCACCGAGGCGTAGCCGGCGATCTCGTTGTTCTTGTGCAGCACGTGCAGCTTGAAGGAGCCGTCGCTGCCCCAGAGGTTCATCGCCTCGAAGGCGATCATCGTCAGCCGCTTGTCGATCGCGAGCTGGGTGATCGCACCGTCCTGGACACAGTGCGGCCAGCCCCACAGGACCTGGCCGTCCCGCAGCTCCGCGACGTCGGCAGGGGTCGGCTTGGGCATCGTGACGACGTCGCACCGCGCGACCAGCTCGGCCCGCGTCAGGATGCCGCCGACCTGGGGCGCCAGCTCGGCATCGCTGACCCCGAACTGCCGGCCGTAGCCCTCCTCGAGGAAGATCCGCGGGCGCAGGTCCGCCCCGATCCGGCCGAAGTGGAGCGGGTGGATCGGCAGCCGACGCTCGTTCTCCTTGCGCGAGGTGCCGACGAGTCCGACGCTGAGCTGGTCCATCGAGGGCTCCTTGGTTTCTGCCCTGTCTAACACAGTTCCGCGCCACCACCGGCCGGCCCGCGCGCGACCCTGCGACGGGCGGCTACCGCCCCTCCGGTATGCCGTGCAGTCGCCGGTGCAGCTCCCGCACCTCCTGCTCGAGCTCGGGTGCCGGCCCGTCCACGGGCAGTCCCGGCGCGACGGCCTGGACGGGAAGGGGGTTCACCGGTCCCGGCGGCACGCCCCACGCGCGGAGCCAGCCGACGAGCTGGTCGGTCGACACGGCATACACGATGCGGCCCAGGCCGACCCACGCGTGCGCGGCGGAGCACATCGCACAGTGCTCGCCGGAGGTGTAGACGGTGCACGCGCCCCGCTCGTCGGCCGGCAGGTTCAGGGCGGCCCACTTGGCCGCCTCGAACTCCGGGTGCCGGGTCTGGTCACCGTCCTGCACCCGGTTGCGGTCGGCGAAGCGGACCTGCCCGGCGCCGTCGACCAGCACCGAGCCGAACGGTTCGTCACCGGCGTCGAGGCCTCCGCGGGCCAGGTCCACGCACCGGCGCAGGTGGGTCAGGTCGACGTCGGAGAGAGCCATGGAGTCATTTAACCCCGGCCTCGAGCTCGAGCAGGTAGCGCTTGGCGGCCAGCCCTCCGGCATACCCGGTGAGCGCGCCATTGGACGCCACGATCCGGTGACAGGGCAGCACGACGCACAACGGGTTCGCGCCCAGCGCGGCCCCGACCGCGCGCGCGGCCTTCGGTCGGTCGACGCGGGCGGCGAGCTCGCCGTAGGTGGCGCGGTCGCCGTAGCCGACGGTCGCCGCGAGGCGGGGGAGCACCGACCGCTGGAAGTCGGAGGCGAGGGCCAGGTCGGTGCGCAGCGAGAACGCCCGGGTGCGGCCGGCGAGGAACGACTCGAGCTCGGTGCGGGCCTCGTCGAGATCGCGCGGCTGCCGCAGGACGCGGGGCGAGATGCGCTCGCTCAGGCGGGTGAGCACGTGCTCCTCGTCCTCCGCCGTGGGCACGAACGCGGAGGCGACCATCGCGCCAGAGTCGTTGCGGGCCAGCAGCATTCGGCCGATCACGGTGTCCTCCACGACGTAGGACACGTCGCTCGGGGGGAGCACCGGCGGGCGGAGGTGGGACGGGCTGGGCGCGAACTCCGCGAGGCGGGTGGTGGGGTCGGTCATGGCAGCTCCTTGCGCAAGGTCGCGAGCGCATCGCTCACGAGGCGCCGGCTCATCGCGGGCGAGGTGCCCAGCGCGGCGGCGATGGTGGGGTGGTCGAGGTCGGCGACGTACTTGAGGACGACGGCCTCGCGTTGTCGTGGGGGCAGGGCCGCGACCGAGGCCCAGAGCGGGCCGTCGGGCAGCCCCGCGTCAGCGGGTGGTGCGGCCGGCCCCTCGGACAAGGAGGCCGGGTCGTCGTGGGGCACCGCGCGGCGGGCCCGTCCCCGGTGCACGTCCATGGCGCACCGGTGCGTGATCGTGAGCAGCCAGCCCCGCAGGTTCGTGGCCGAGCGCAGCGACGGGTAGGCCGCGAGCGCCTGCGTCCACGCCTGCTGGGCCACGTCGTCCCCGTCGACCGGGCCGGCGAGGGCGTGGGCGAGGCGGGCGACGTCGCGCCAGTGGGCGTCGACGAGGGTCTGGAAGGCGGGCAGTTTCACACCCATGGAACGCCGCACCTCCCGGTCCTGTGAGCCGCCTGGTCGAGCCCCCGGCCGCGCCGCCGGGCGGTGGCCATCGTGCCGCATCAAGGCACCTCGCGGCACCGGCCCGGTCACGGGTGCTTCGGCTCGTCGTGTGGAACCATGGTCGGGTGCTCGACGACGGCGTCCCAGCGCCTGTGGCCGGACCCGCCCGCCCTGATCCCGCGCGGCATGGTCCGCTCGTCATCGCGCACCGGGGGTCGAGCCTCGCGGAGCCCGAGCACACGCTGCGCGCCTACGTGCGCGCGATCGAGGAGGGCGCGGACGCCCTCGAGTGCGACGTCCGGCTCACCGCCGACTCCCACCTGGTCTGCGTGCACGACCGGCGGGTCAACCGCACGTCGAACGGGCGCGGCATCGTCTCGACCCTCGAGCTGGCCGAGCTCGAGGGCCTCGACTGGGGATCGTGGAAGCAGGACCACCCGCGCGACCTCGAGCTGCCGGACCGCGACCGCAACCGGCTGCTCACGTTGCGCAACCTGCTCACCAACGTGCTGGAGTCCGAGCGCCCGGTGGGCCTGGTGATCGAGACCAAGCACCCCACGCGCTATGCCGGGCTGGTGGAGCGGCAGCTGGCCCGGGTGCTGCAGGAGTTCGACCTCACCGGCCCGCGGCGCGAGGGCCGGCACTGGGTCAGGGTCATGTCGTTCTCGCAGCTGGCGGTCCAGCGGATGCGCCAGCTCTGCCCCGACGTCCCCGCGGTCTACCTGGTCGAGGACTCGATGCCCCTGCGGTTCCGCGACGGGTCGCTGCCGAAGGGGATCCACACGGTCGGGCTGGACGTCAAGATCGTCCGCCGCTACCCCCAGACGGTGGCCAGACAGCATCGTCACGGGCACGAGGTCTACGTCTGGACCGTCGACGAGCCGGAGGACATCGACCTCTGTCTCGACCTCGGCGTCGACGCCATCATCACCAACCGCCCCCGCGCGGTTCTCGACGCTCTCGAAGCCAGTCGGTAGTCTCCGACCGGACACGGATAGATCGGACATGGGCCCGCGCATGGCAGCTGCACCGCTGGGAGAACGCTCCCCGCGCTCCGAACCGCCCTCGGGTGGTCGGCTTCGGGACTCCTCCCGCACCGTCCGCGTCCCGTGGCGGGCCACCTCCGTGGCCCAGGTGCGCAAGGCCCTCGTCGACGACCTCGAGGCCAGGGACGTGTCCGCAGCCGTGGTCGACGAGGCCGAGATCGTCGTCTCCGAACTGGTCTCCAACTCGATCCGCCACGCCCGGCCCCTCGCCGACGGCAACCTGCGCGTGCACTGGAAGGTCAAGGCCGGGGTCGTCGAGGTCGAGGTGACCGACGGCGGCAGCGAGAGCACCCCGCGCCCGGCGCCGCGCACGATCTGGGCCCCGTCGGGCCGGGGCCTGCGGATCGTCCGCAGCCTCGCCCACGAGTGGGGCGTGACCGAGGACCGCAGTGGCTCGACCGTCTGGGCCTCGCTCGGCGGACCCTCCCGCCGCCGCAGCCACTGAGGAATCCCCGGTCACCCGAGGCAATAGGGTTCTCGTCATGGGTAAGGCAACACGTCGCCGCAAGGGCGCAGACCACGGCTCCGCCACCGCGCGCGTCGAGCCCGCACCGTTCGTCGCTCGTCCGTTCGAGGGCCTGCCGGGTGAGACCGACTGGGTCGCGATGCGCGAGATCCTGCCGTCGGCCACCGCGACGGTGGCCTTCGCCAAAGGTCAGGCGCCCGAGGGCGCGCCGAGCGAGGTGACCATCGCGACCGTGCTGCCGCTCGCCTGGCCCGGCCTGCACCGCGCCGACGGCACCGTCTTCGTCGGCTCCCAGTCGGGCTCGATCTCCGGCGATGCCTCGCGCGACCTGGCGACCTCGCTGCTGGCCGCCGCCTCCGCCGAGCAGGGCACCCCGATCACCGGCACCCCGGCGGCCACCGCCGACACCCCGCGGCTGCAGGACCTGCTCGACACCTCGGCGCCGTTCGAGGTGACCGTCCACGAGGGTTTCGGCTTCTGGGTCGGCGACAGCGAGCTCGACGACGACGCCAAGGCCTCGCTCGACCGCGCGAACGAGTCCGTCATCCCCACGGTCAAGATGTCCGCCACCGACTCGGCCTACTGGTGCCGCATCGGCGAGCGCACCCACATCCGCCTGGTCCTGCCGCAGGACGAGGACGTCGCCACCGACGCGCTCGCCCGGTTGCACGCCGCAGGTGGCAGTGGCCTCGGTGACCAGACCCGCCTGCTCGGGGCGTTCCGCGCCTGTGGGCTGCTGGTCCCGGTGTGGGACCTCGATGCCGCCAAGTCCGCCGATGACTACGAGACCGCGCTGGGCGAGTTCATCACCCGGTATGCCGCCGCCGCGGCGTCCGAGGCGCCCCTCACCGCGGAGGAGCGCCGGGCCCGGTCCGGCCTGCTCAGCCGCCAGGTCACGCTGCGCTGACCAGCCGCTCCCATGACCGCGAACCCGACATGACCGCGCACCCGGCCCCGGCCGTCGCCGCGGTGATCCCGGCCAAGGACGAGGCCGACCGGATCGCCGCGACGGTCCGGGCGGTGCGCGGCATACCGGGCGTGGACCTGGTCGTCGTCGTCGACGACGGGAGCTCCGACGACACCGCCGAGATCGCCCGTGCAGCGGGCGCCGAGGTGGTGCGGCACGCCCGCAACCGGGGCAAGGCCGCCGCGATGACCACGGGTGCCGGCTACGTCGCCCGCCACGAAGGGGTCGAGGGCCGGGTGGGGGGCTCCGACGGCCGACGCCCGCTGCTCTTCGTCGACGGCGACCTCGAGGGCACCGCCGCGAACCTCGGGGTGCTCGTGCCACCCGTGCTCGAGGGCCGCGCCGACATGACGATCGCCACCCTGCCGCCCCAGAAGACGGCGGGCGGCGGACACGGGTTCGTGGTGCGGCTGGCCCGCAAGGGCATCGAGGACCTCACCGGGTTCGTCCCCCAGCAGCCGTTGTCGGGCATGCGGTGCATCTCCCGCCCGGCGTTCGACGCCGCCAGCCCGCTGGCCCGTGGGTGGGGCGTGGAGGTCGGCCTCACCGTCGACGTCCTGATGGCCGGGCTGCGCGTGGAGGAGGTGCCGTGCGAGCTGCACCACCGGGTCAGCGGCGCCGACTGGCGCGGGCAGGTGCACCGCGCCAAGCAGTACCGCGACGTCGCCCTCGCCCTGGCCCGCCGCCGGGTCCGTCGCGGGCTGCGCTGACCGGGTCATGACCACCCCCCGGCTGGTCGTCGTCCGCGACCGCGTGGCGACGCCCGCCCTGGTCGTGTCGTTCGGGCTGCTGCTCCTCGTCGGGGTGGCCGGGGAGAGCGCCGCCAAGCCCGGGCTCGGGCCGCGTGGCTGGGCGCCGGGCGACCTCGCGTGGGCGCCGGCACCGGCGCTGGTCACCGGCCTGCTGTGGGCCGCCTACCTGCTCGGCGCGGTCGCGGTCTGGCTCCGCCTCCAGGGAGAGCCCTCCGTGGTGTCGGGGGTCGGGATGCTCGGCGCGGTCGCGGCGCGGTCGCGTCGCCGCCTCGCCCCTGGTGGCTGGGCCGTGCCGGTCGCGCTCGGGGTGCTGGCCCTGCTCACCGGGCCGTTCGGGTCCGCCGACCACACCAACTACGCCGCCTACGGCCGGATCTCGGCCCTCGGCGGCGACCCCTACCTCACCCCGCCGAGCGCCTGGTCACCCGCCGATCCCGTGGTCTCCGGGGTCGAGCCGCCGTGGACCGACACGGTCAGCGTCTACGGCCCGTTCGCCACCCTGCTGCAGACCCTGACCTCCCACCTCGGCGGGTCGAACGTGCGCGAGACGGTCTGGTGCTGGCAGGTCCTGGTCGTCCTGGCCTGGCTGGGGGTGCGGTTCCTGCTCCTGCGCTCGGGCGCGACCGCGCGTCGGGTCGACACCCTCTGGACCCTCAACCCCCTCGTCTTCGGCATCGGGGTGCTGGGCGCCCACGTCGACCTCGTCGCTGCCGCGCTGGGCGTGGCCGCCCTCGTGCTGGCGGCCCGCAACCCCCTCGCGGCCGGCCTGTTCGCCGGGCTGGCGGTCTCGTGCAAGGTCACCTACGGCGTGGTCGGCCTGGCCGTCCTCGTCGGGTGGTGGGCCCACGAGCGGGCGAGCTTCACCCGTCGCGCCCTGACGTTCGTCGCCGCGGCGGTCGTCGTGGTCGCGCCCCTGCACCTCTGGGCCGGCCCGCACGTGTTCGACCAGCTCGACCGGGCCCGCCGGTCGATCTCGTTCGCCACCCCGTGGCGGCTGCTCTACGAGCTGCTCACCGGGCCACTCACCTCCGGCGATGCCCGGACCGTGGTCACCTGGCTGGCCGTTGCCGTGGCGCTGCTGCTCGTCGTCCTGCTCGCCCGCCTCACCCGTGGCCTGGCGCCCGGGACCTCCACCGGCGCGGCGGTCCGGTGGACGCTCGTCCTCAGCACGGCCTACACGCTCGCGGCCCCCTACTCCCTGCCGTGGTACGACCTGCTCACCTGGGCGACCCTGCCGGTGCTCGCCGCGAGCGTGCTCGACACGATCCTCCTGGTGCGCCTCGCGGCGATGGCCGTCGCCTACGTGCCGGGTCGGGTGGTGGGCATGACCCCGACGGTCGAGCGGGTGTCGCTGTGGGTGCGGCGCACCCCCGTCCCGTATGCCGGGCTGCTGGTCTGGGGGTGGCTCACCCTCGCCGCGACGCGCGGGTCGTCGCGGACGAGCGAGCCTCGTCCTCCAGCACCCGGACGCTGACGGCGATGATCAGCGGCACCGCGATGATGGCGCCGTTGGCCGGGATCGCGACCCCGGAGTCGTTGATGGCGAAGCCGATCGTGAGCGTGACCAGCAGCGCGATGAGCCCCGGCCGCAGGGTCGGGCACGCCTCGTAGGACCGCTGCAGCGACCGCGAGCCCCACGACGTGGGCCGGGCCAGGATGTAGATGACGAACACCAGGGCGATCGGCACGAGCAGCGACAGCCGGTAGTTGCCGAACAGGATGTCGATGTTCTGCTGCAGCTTGCGGGTGATGATGTCGAGCGCCCCACCGTCGAAGATCGAGCGGAAGAACCGGCCCAGGTGCGACTGGTTCTCGACGCCACGCAGCGAGTCGAGGAAGCCGACCAGCAGGAACAGCCCGACGGTCGCGGCGGCCAGGATGGCGCCACGCTTCCACGTCATCTTGATGCCGAGGATGGCCAGGACGAGGTAGGCCAGGCCGGGCAGCAGCGCGGGCGGGCCACCGCCGTCGGCGCCCCACCCGGGGTAGCCGTCGACGACCACCGCGGCCAGCCCGATCACCAGTGCGGCGACGGCGGCGAGCTTGGGCTGGCCGCGCTTGACGTAGTAGCTCGAGACGGCGATGCAGAGCAGCAGGGCGGCGGTCGCGAAGAGCGCGAAGGTCACGTTGCCCATGCCGTAGAACCGCCCGCCGACGACGGGCTGCAGCCCCATCAGCGACGAGATCTGCAGGTGCGACCCGAGCATCACGTCGCCGCCGAGCACGAGCAGGGTGGCGAGGGCCACGACGACCAGCGGCCCGGTCAGCCGGCGGCTCCAGGGGCCCAGCAGGGCGACCGCCGAGATGATCGCCACGAACAGCCCGACGCTGAGCACGACCGCGATCATCGGGATGGGGAAGCGCCACCACGGGATGAGGTTCGCCAGGAAGGTGGATGCGGGGACCGTCGAGGCCACGACCGCGACCCGGCGGGTGATCCGCAGCATCCGCAGCCGCAGGTCGGTCGACCCGAAGTCGCGCCGCCAGACCACCGCGGCCAACAGGTAGATCGCGATCTGGGTGTAGACCACTCCGTTGAAGAACGGCGGGACCAGTGGATGCACCTCGTGGCTGGCCTCGTCGAAGTCGAGCAGCTGGCGCAGGCGGTCCTGTGCGGCGGCGTCGGAGTTGCTGGCCTCCCCGCCGTCGGCGTCGCCCCGCCGCAGCGCGGTCCCGCCGAGCGAGTCGGGGATCGGCACGCCCGCGGCGGTCAGGGCGGTGACCGTCAGGTCGGCCGACTGCACCAGCCCGTCCTGCCGGGTCGAGGGGGAGTAGAGCGTGCCGGAGCCGAAGCGCGGGCCCTTGGCGGCGACCAGCCGCAGCCGCTCGCTGCTCCCGGCGTCGGACAGGCTCGCCACCACGAGGTCCGAGCCGCTCGGGGCGGCCGCCAGCACCTCGCCGATGCGCTGGTCGATCGCCGCGGCCTGCTCGGCCCGGCTCCCCGCCGTGGACCTGGCCTCGCTGGCGGGGAGGTCGCCCGGGTCGCGCAGCGAGCCGACGTCCACCAGCGTCACCCGGCACCCCGTGAGGAGGCCGGTGAGGGCGGAGGCGTCGTACGCGGCATACCGGGGGACCGCGCCGGACTGGTAGGCGGCGCCGAGTCCGGCCCCCGGGCCCACCGCCTGGATGCACTGCTTGTTGCTGGCGAGCTGCTCGCCCAGGGTGCCCAGCGTCGAGTCGAACTTCAGGGCGTCCGCGGCCGCGACGTAGTCGTTCCAGCCGGGCACGACCCCGCTGTCCACGACCGGGATCGGCGGGCACGGGTCGGTGGTCTTGCGGGAGCCGTTCTTGCCCGGGCCCGGGGCAGCCGCGCGGTTGCCGGCCGATAGGCTGAGCCAGCCGTCGACCGGGCAGGTGTTGGTGAAGACCGACCGCACCGAGACCGCGGCCGTCGACCCGTCGCGCAGGAACGTCCACAACGACGGCGTGCCCTTGGCGCTGACATCGCTCCAGGTGAGCCCGCCGGTGCCGAGGATGATGATCGGGTTCGGGTCGACCGCGCTCGGCACCGCGCTCGCGCTGGCCCCCGGCAGCACCGCTGCCAGCACTGTGACGAAGAGGGTTGCGAACAGGCCGACGAGGGAGTGCTTGGCGCGGCGGGTCACCCGTACAGGCTACGGGTCGGCCAGCAGGACAGAATGGAGGCGTGACCACCACGACCCCACCCACCCGTGCCCGGTGGGCGCTCGCGGTGGTCGTGGTCCTCGCCGGGGCGGCCATCCCGGTGCTGCGCTACCTGGTCTTCTGGCCGCTGGACCAGTGGCAGGTCGACGTCGAGGTCTACCGCGAGGCGGGCGTCTCGATCCTCACCGGTCGACCCATCTACTCGGCGATGACCGAGGCGCCCCAGCTGCTGCCGTTCACCTACCCGCCGTTCGCCGCCGTCCTCGCGGTTCCCTTGGCGTTGTTGCCCTTCGGCGCGGTCGGCTGGCTGTGGACGCTCGCCCAGATCGCGGCCACGGCCGCGATCGTCTGGTATGCCGGGTGGCGCCTGATCCACCGCACCGGCACCCGCGCGCCGATCACCTTGGCCCTGCTCACCGTGCCGATGCTGTGGCTGCACCCGGTGTCGGACGGGATCAGGTTCGGGCAGGTGAACGCCTTCATGGTGCTGGCCTGCCTGATGGACCTGCGCCGCCCGCGCCCCGGTCTGCTCCGGCGCATCCCACCCGGCGTGCTGGTCGGGCTGGCCATGTCGATCAAGCTCACGCCCGGCGTCTTCGTCGTCCACTACCTCCTGAACCGGCGGTGGAAGGAGGCGGCGACCGCGGTCGGGACCGCCGTCGCCGTCACCGTGGGGTCCTGGCTGCTGCTCCCGGAGGCGTCGTTCGCGTTCTGGGGTGGCGCGCTGCAGGACCCGGCCCGCCTGGGTCCGAACGCGGGCACCTCGAACCAGAGCATCCGCGGCTTCCTCCTGCGGGTCGGACCCGACGGGCTGGTCGGCGACGCGCTCTGGCTGGTGCTGGTCGCCGTGGTCGGTTTCGTCGGGTTCCAGCTCGCCCGCCGCGCCTACCGGGCCGGTGACTCGATCAGCGAGGTCGCCGCCGTGGGCCTGATGGCGGTGCTGCTGTCACCCGTCGCCTGGATCCACCACCTGCACTGGATGGTCGTGGTGATCTTCGCCGTGCTCGGCGCCGACCCGCTGCGCGACCGCCGACGGCTGCTCGCGGCGGGGGTCGTCACGGCGTTCTTCCTCTGCCGGATGCCGTGGTGGGGCATCACCTGGCTGAGCCACCCCGACTGGCCGCGCTGGATCGGCCGCGTGCTCCAGAACGCCGACACCTTCGGGTCGCTGCTCGCCCTCGCCCTGCTCTGGTGGGCGCTCCATCGGGTGCCGCCCGCACGGCATACCCCGTCGGTGGTGCCGGACCACGCCGAGCAACCGGCATGAGGGTCGCGGTGCTCGACGACTACGCCGACGCGTTCGGCTCGTTGCCGTGCGCCCAGCGGCTGGCCGGTCACGAGGTGGTCGCCTTCACCGACTCGGTGGCCGGAGACGCGCTCGTGCAGCGGCTGGACGGGTTCGACGCCGTGGTGCTGCTGCAGCAACGCACGGGGCTGCCCCGCGAGGTGGTCGAGCGGCTGTCGACGGTGCGGCTGGTGAGCCAGAC
The DNA here is from genome assembly GCF_001429605.1 of Phycicoccus sp. Soil802. Lineage (GTDB taxonomy): Bacteria > Actinomycetota > Actinomycetes > Actinomycetales > Dermatophilaceae > Pedococcus. The sequence goes on along the minus strand of NZ_LMSS01000002.1, from coordinate 17,185 downwards.
CGGTCGCAACACCAGCCACCTCGACCTCACCGCGCTCGCCGCGCGGGGCATCGTCGTGAGCGCCGGTGGGGTGGGCGGCCCGCATGCGACGGCCGAGCTGACCTGGGCGCTCATCCTCGCCGCCCAGCGGCAGCTCCCGCAGGAGGTCGCCGCGCTGCGCGAGGGTCGGTGGCAGTCGACGGTCGGCGTCGGCCTGCATGCCAAGACCCTTGGTGTCTATGGCCTCGGCCGCATCGGTGCCCTCGTCGCCGAGGTCGGGCGAGCCTTCGGCATGCGGGTCGTGGTGTGGGGGCGGGAGGGCTCGCGCACGCGCGCGACCCAGGCCGGGTATGCCGCGGCGGCCAGTCGCGAGGCCTTCTTCCGCGAGTGCGACGTGCTGGCGGTGCACCTGCCGCTCAACGCCGACACCACCGGCCTGGTCACCGCCGAGGACCTCGCCCTGATGAAGCCCGACGCGCTGTTCGTGAACACCTCGCGGGCCGGCCTGGTCGCGCCCGGCGCCCTGGTGGCTGCGCTGGAGGCCGGGCGCCCCGGCCGAGCGGCGGTGGACGTCTTCGAGCACGAGCCGGTGCTGGACGCCGCCGACCCGCTCCTGGCCCTTCCGGGGGTCACCGCGACCCCCCACCTCGGCTACGTCGAGCGCGACGTCATCGCGGGGCTCTACGACGCAGCCGTCGACCAGGTCCTGGCCTTCGCCGCCGGAGCACCGATGAACGTGGTCTGACCGAGGCGTGCGCCGGGCTGGAGCCGTGGATTCCCCAGCGATGGCCGCGACCCACGTCCGCCCGAGGGCTCATCCGGACCATGGCGCACGACGGGGGCTGCCGGTAGCCTCCGAGCGTGGCGAAGCCGACGATCCTGGCCGTCGACGACGACCCCGTGGTGTCCAAGGCGATCACCCGTGACCTGCGCGACCGGTTCGGCGCGGACTTCCGGGTCGCCGGTGCCACCTCGGGCCCGGGGGCGCTGGAGCTGCTGACCGAGTTCACCCTGCGGGGCCGGGCCGTCGCCCTCGTGGTGTCGGACCAGCGGATGCCCGGGATGACCGGGATCGAGCTGCTCGAGCGGGTGCGCACCATCAGTGCCGACACCAAGCTGCTGCTGCTCACCGCCTACGCCGATACCGACGTCGCCATCAAGGCCATCAACGACATCGGGCTCGACTACTACATGCTCAAGCCCTGGGACCCGCCGCAGGACAAGCTCTACCCGGTCGTGGAGGACCTGCTCGGCGACTGGCAGGAAGGTCATCGCGACAGCGCCGACCAGGTGCGGGTGGTCGGCCACCGCTGGTCCGACCGCAGCCAGGAGGTCAAGACCTTCCTGACCCGCAACCACGTGCCCTACGCGTGGCTCGACGTCGAGCGGGACGACGGCGCGGCCGAGCTCGTGGAGCTGGCCGGGGCGCGACCGGACGACCTGCCGCTCGTGCTGCTGCCCGACGGTGAGCCGCTGCGCAGCCCCACGAACCGCGAGGTGGCGGCGGCCCTGGGTCTGCACACGCTCGCCGACGCGCCCCTCTACGACCTGTGCATCGTGGGTGGTGGTCCGGCCGGCCTCGCGGCCGCGGTCTACGCGTCCTCGGAGGGGCTGCGGACCGTCGTGGTCGAACGCGACGCCCCCGGCGGCCAGGCCGGACAGAGCGCCTCGATCGAGAACTACCTCGGCTTCCCCAAGGGGCTGTCCGGGGCCGACCTGACGCACCGGGCGGTCGCGCAGGTGGCGCGGTTCGGGGCCGAGATGGTGGTCGCCAGGGAGGCCGTGGGGCTGCGGGTGAAGGGGCCGGTGCGCTCGGTCGTCATCGACGGGGCGGATGAGCTGGAGGCCCGGTCGGTGCTCATCGCGACGGGGGTCTCCTACCGGCGGCTCGAGGCCGCCGGGCTCGACGAGCTGGGCGCGAGGGGAGTGCACTACGGCGCCTCCGCCAGCGAGGCGGCCCAGTGCGAGGGCGAGGAGGTCTACCTGGTCGGGGCGGCCAACTCCGCCGGGCAGGCGGCCCTCAACCTCGCCCGCTACGCCAAGCGGGTGGTGATGCTGGTCCGCGGCGCCGGCCTCGAGCTCACCATGTCCCAGTACCTCGTCGCCCGCATCGAGGCCGCCACGAACATCGAGGTCCGTGTCGGGTGCGAGGTCGCCGCCGCCCGGGGGGAAGAGCACCTCGAGTCGCTGACCCTGCGCGACCGCGCCACCGGCGCGACGGAGGAGGTCGACACCTCGTGGCTGTTCATCTTCATCGGTGCGATGCCCCGCACCGACTGGCTGGGCGACGACGTCCTGCGCGACGACCACGGGTTCGTCCTCACCGGGCCGGAGCTGCTGCAGCGACCCGGTCGGTCGTCGTGGCCGGAGGACCGGGTCCCCTTCGCGCTGGAGACGAGCGTCCCGGGTGTCTTCGCGGCGGGTGACGTGCGGCTCGACTCGATGAAGCGGGTCGCCTCGGCCGTGGGTGAGGGTGGCATGGCCGTCCACCTCGTGCACCGCTTCCTGGCCACGACGTGAGCGCTGAGGAGCTGGCGCGGATCGGGTTGTTCGACGGGCTCTCCGCCGAGCAGCGCGAGCGGCTCTGGACGGCTGGGACCGAGTGGTCGTTCGACACCGGTGACGTCGCGTTCCGCGAGGGGACCCCGGCCGACTTCTGGTGGGTGCTGCTCGAGGGGTCGCTCAGTCTCGGGCGCCGGGTGGGCCACCAGGAGACCGAGCTGGGCGTGATGAGCAACCCCGGTCAGTGGGCCGGTGGCTTCCAGGCCTGGGACGCGCACGGCGTCTACATGGCGACCGCCCGCGGGGTGCTCCCCGGCCGGATGCTCAAGGTGCCTGCGAAGGCCCTGGGCGAGGCCGCCCGCGCGTGGTTCCCGTTCGGCGTCCACCTGATCGCCGGGCTGGTCAACACCGTGCGCAGCATCGAGGCCAAGGCCCGCCAGCGCGAGTCCCTGGTGGCGCTCGGCACCCTGGCCGCCGGCCTCGCGCACGAGATCAACAACCCCGCGTCGGCGGCGACCCGGGCGGTCGACGCCCTCGACCGGGCCAGCGACACGCTCGGGACGTCGTTGCGGCGGCTGGCCGAGAGCGGCGCGACGCCTGAGCAGTTCGTGGCCCTCGACACCCTGCGCCGGTCGCTCGCCGAGGCAGGGGCCGAGCTCGATCCGGTGGCTGCGGCCGACCGTGAGGAGGAGCTGTCCGACTGGCTGGTGCGGCACGACGTCGACCGTGACTGGGTCATCGCCCCACCGTTCGCGGCGGCCGGGGCCGACGTGGCCATGCTCGACCGGGCCGCCTCGGGGCTCGAGCCCGGCCAGCTGGCGCCGGCCCTGGAGTGGATGGCCAGCTCGCTGGCCGTCGACGGCCTCCTGGGCGAGATCCGCGAGGCGACCCACCGCGTCTCCGAGCTGATCGGGGCAGTGCGGTCCTACTCCCAGCTCGACCGAGCCCTGGTGCAGCAGACCGAGGTCACCGAGGGCCTGGAGAGCACCCTGGTCATGCTCGGCCACAAGCTGCGCGGCGGCATCTCCGTGGTGCGCGACTACGCGCCGGACCTGCCCCGGGTCGAGGCCATCCCGGGCGAGCTCAACCAGGTGTGGACCAACCTGATCGACAACGCCGTCGACGCCATGGAGGGCTCCGGCACCCTGTGGCTCACCGTCCGCATCGCCGAGCCGGGGCCGGCGGGCGAGGCGTCGGGCGTCGTGGTCGAGGTCGCCGACGACGGACCGGGGGTGCCCGAGGACGTGGCGGCGCACGCGTTCGAACCGTTCTTCACGACCAAGGAGGTGGGCAAGGGCACCGGGCTCGGGCTCGACATCTCCCGCCGGATCATCGTCGAGCGGCACGGTGGGGAGATCTCGCTCGAGCCGAGGGCCGGCGGTGGCGCCCTGGTGCGGGTGCGCGTGCCGTTGCGAGCCGCCGAGGGCTGACCCGGGCCCCCTTCCGCCTACTGGAAGAGGACGGCCCTGGCTGCGGCGGAGCCGATCATGGACCGGCCGTCGTGGCCCACTCCCGGCACCACCGCCAGGGTGTGGCCCGCCGGCTGGGAGCCCAGCTGGGCCGCGAGGTGGTCGTGGAACCGCTGCCCGCGGTCCAGCCGGTTGCGCCCCTGGGCCTCGGCTGAACACCCGGTGTCGAGGTCGGCGTCCCGCTCCGTGTCTGCGCTGCCGAGCAGGAGGGCGACGCGGTGTCCGGCATACCGCGCCCGGATGCCGCCCTGGCCGCTCATGTAGGTGTTGAGGTCCTCGAGACCGTACTTCCAGCTGTTGTAGCCCGGGCACCCCGCCACGGTGTCGAGGGTCGTCGTCCCGGGCCACCGCTGCGCGCCGAGGTAGGCGTAGCTGGACGGGTTCATCGGCACGAAGGCAGCGAAGGGCGCGTCGCTGCCCTCGGCATAGCGCTGCACGAGCTGGCCGCCCGCGGAGTGGCCGACGATCACCAGGCGCACGCCCGGGCCGAAGGTCTGGCGCACCGTCCCGGCGAGCTGGTCGACGGCGGCGAAGCTCGAGACCCGGGGGCCCTCGACGTTGGTGCTCAGGTCTCCCTCCCGCCACCCCGATCCCCAGGTCAGGTGTGGGTCGCCGCTCGCCGCGGGGTCGGTCCGGAAGAACGGCGCGACGACGAGGGTGCTGCCGAGGACGCCGGCCGCCTCGGCGGCGTCCATCGCGTACCGGGCGTGGTCGCAGTAGTTGCCGGAGCTGCCGTGGACGACGAACACGACCCGACGCACCGAGCCGACCTTGTGCGTCACCGAGCCGTTGCCGCAGTAGTCCAGGAGCGCGGTGCCGATCCGGAAGGTCCGGCTGGACGGCGTGGCGCCGACGCCGGCGTCGGCCTGGTCCGCCGACAGGCCGGCTCCGACGACGAGGCACAGAGCCACACCCACTCTCGGCACACCTGCCGCCGGCCGCTTCCGCCGCCGCGCGGGCGCGAGGGTGTGGCACCTGCGGCGCGACCGGGCTGCGGAGGGGCCGGCCCGGTGGTGCCCGGAGTGGGCTGCGTCGTGGACTCTCGGGGTCTGGGTGGTGCTCATGGCGACCGCCTGCTTTCTCATCGGGGGAGTGCCCGAAAGACGGTGCGGGGTCGGCTCGCCTTACGAAGCCGTCCCGAGCGGCTGGCGAGCGGCTGGCGGACGACCGCCGGGCGACTACCGGGCGAGGATCTCGGCCGCGGCGGCCGACATGGGCGAGTGGTCGTGGGCCACCCCGGGGACGACCTGCAGGGTCCAGCGGAACGGGGTGTCGAGGTCGCGAGCCTCGTCGCTGGCCACCTGGTGGAACCGTTCGCCGCGGTCGATCCGCGTGGGTCCCTGACGGCTCGCACCGGCGTCCTGTCGCAGGTTCTCCTCCTCGACGTCGTCACTTCCCAGCAGGACGGTGAGGTCACGGGCGAAGAGGGCGGGCAGGTCGACGGGTCGAGGGGCGTCCCGCACGCCGTAGGGGAAGTCGACGCCGGGGTCCGGCTCGGTGTACCAGCCGGCGTTCGCGGCGACCGCCCGTCGCACCGGCGCGGTCGGGACGAACTCGAGGTAGCGGTGGACGAACTGCGCGCCGGCGGAGTGGCCGAACAGGTCGAAGCGGCGCTCCCGGACCCCACTCATCGCGCGGGCCTGCTCGACCAGCGGCTCGAGGTACGAGAAGGTCCACGCGGACTGCGGCACCGGCTCCCCGGAGTCGTCGACCATGCCACCGAGGTTGTAGGCGGCCACTCCCGGGAAGTCGTCGCGGGCGAACTCCGGTGCGACGACGACCCACGGGCGGTGCCGGACCAGCGGGACCCACGAGTCCCGGTAGTCGGCGGCGTTGCGGTTGGTGCCGTGCATGACCACGACGACACGGCCACTGGCCACGTCACCCGAGCCCACGGCATACCAGACCTTGATCGGGGTGCGGCCGGGCGGCGCGAACACGAACGACCCCGTGTCGCCCGGCTCCCACGGGTCGTCAGTCGGGTGGCCACAGGCCGCGCTCACGGCGAACGTCACGAGGAGCACCATCCAGGTCAGTCGGGGGCGTCGCATCAGGCTGGCTCGCATCAGAACGTGAGGGACGCCTGGTTTTTGGTCCACGTCACGGTCGTGCCGAGCACGCGCTGTGCGGCAGCCCGGGTGACGGGCGGGCAGGGACGGGCGACGTAGCCGTCGAGGAGGTTGTCGGTCTGCACGCAGTCGAGGCGCAGCGTGCCGCGCCCGGTCGCGTCCCACCGGAGGTGGGCGACCGCGCCGACCCCCACCTTGCCGTAGCTCGCGAACCGGCCGGGTGCACCGAAGGCGAGGTTGCCCAGGCCGTAGGCGACCGGGGTGCCCCGCACCAGCTCGACCGGCTGGAGGACGTGCGCGCCGGTGCCGATGACCGCGTCGTACCCGGCATCGACGAGGACGCCGGCCCAGTAGCGCTGCTGGGCGTTGACGTCGGCGTAGTTGTCGCCCCAGTGGACGAACGCCACGATCTTCGTCGCCCCGGCCGCCCTGGCCGTGAGCACGCCGCGCTCGACCCGCTCGATGCTCAGCGGCACCATGCCCGGCGTGGTCTGGGTGCTGCGGTGCAGTGGCCCGAAGTTCTCACCGAAGCCGATCACGGCAATGGTCTCCTGGGGAGAGGCGAGGACCAGGGGCCGCATGGCCTGCGCGAGGTCCGCGCCGGCCCCGAACGTGGACAACCCCGCGGCCTGCGCGAACTGCTGGGTCTGGCTCAGCCCCGCCGCGCCGCGGTCCATGGCGTGGTTGTTGCCCAGCCCCAGGACGTCGACGCCTGCGCGCGCCAGGGCGTTCGCCCCCTCGGGCGGGACGGCGTAGGAGTACTTGGCGCCGGGGTTGGCCGGTTCGGCCACGGTCGTGATGGGTCCTTCGGCGTTGACGATGGTGACGTCGCCGCCCAGGAGCGGCCGGACCCCCTTGAGCGGGGCGTCGTAGCCCGCGGCCGCGATGAGCCGCTTGGCGCCGTCGCCGAGCATCGTGTCGCCCGTGAAGGTCAGGTCGAGGCGGCCGTCCGCGCCTGCGGAGACGGTGCGCGTGATGACCTCCGGGTCGGCCGGGGCGGCCACCGCCAGCTGCCACCCGACCGCCCCGAGGCACAGGGTGGTGAGGGCGGTGAACCAGGCCATCAGGCGTCGGTCGCGGGTCAGGTGGTGGCGGGCCATCGGCTCTCCTCGTGGTTTCGGGTGGTCCACTGCTCTGCGCGGTAGGCGCTGCCCGCCTTCACCTCGGTGAGGACGCCGCCCTCGAGCACCCAGATGACGTCGGCCTCGGCGAGGTCCTCCGGGTCCTCCGTGCACCACAGCACCGTGCCGCGGTGGCGCAGCACCATGGCGCGCGCGAGGATCCGGCTGGCCGGGTCGAGGCCTTCGAAGGGCCGGTTGAGGAGCAGGATCGGCGGGTTGCCCATGAGGGCCCGACCCACCGCGATGAGCTGCCGGTCGGCCGGCGAGACGTTCTGCCCGCCCTCGACGAGCCACTCGTCCACCCCGTCGGCACCCACCCGGCCGAGGGTCTGGTGCAGACCCAGCCCGAAGGCGACGCGCTGGACCTCCGCCGGCGTCGACGACCTGGCGGAGTAGGTGAGGTTGCGGGTGACCGTCCCGCGCATCAGGGGAAGGTCGGGGCCGACCATCCCGACGGCGCGTCCGATGGAGCTGGGAGACGTCTCGGCCAGGTCCTGGTCGTCGATGATGACCGCGCCACCGTCCGGGTCCACGAGCCGGGCCACCACGTCGAGGACGGCGGTCGCCCCCGAGCCGGCCCGGCCGGTGATCGCCACGACCGTCCCGGGCTCCGCCAGGACGGTCAGCCCGTCCAGCGCTCCCTCGACGGTCACGTCGTTGAACCGGATCTCGCCGCGCCGGACCCGCAGGGGAGCAAGCAGCGAGCTCTCGATGCCGCGGCTCGAGCTGGCGAGGAAGTCGAGGATCTTCTGTCGGGAGACGGTGCCCCGGTGCCAGTAGTCGTGCATCAGCCCGAGGGTGCGCACCGAGCGGGTGAGGAACCGGGCGACCAGGACCTCGAGGAGCACGGTGGCCGGCAGGACTTCGCCGCGCCGGGCCTCGACGACGCCGGTGGCCACCACGGCGGCGGTGGCGACCATGCTGGTGCCGGTGGCCAGGCCACGGAGCCGACCTCGGAGGTTCGCGACCCGCACGAGCGCGCGGTTGAGGGAGTCGTTCTGCCGCGACAGCCTCGCGAACTCGCCCCCGGTGCGACCGGCCACCTGCGTCACGGCCAGGGCGTTGATCTGCTCGGCGATGTTGCCGATGACCAGCGAACGCCGGCGCCGCATCGTGCGGGTGGCCGAGCGCATCGCCTGGCCGCTGGAGAGCGAGGCCACCGCCCCGAGCGACAGGACCGCCAGCAACGAGCAGGCCATCGGCCAGCTGAGGATGAACGCCGCGACGAGCCCGGCCGCCAGGGTGATGGCAGCCGAGCACCCCTGCAGCTGACCGCGGCTCAGCCACATCCGCAGCATGCTCAGGTCGCCGGTGAGGCGGAGCAGCAACCCACCGCGAGCGCGGTGGAGCAGGTGGGCGGGCAGCATCCGCTGGAGGTGGGCGTACATCTCCATCCGGAGGCGGCGCACCACCGCGTAGCCAGCCCGCTCGGTGACCGAGAACTCGACCGCCCGGAGGACGCCCAGGGCGACGCCGAGGCCGGCGAGGACCGCACACGCCACCAGCGACTGGCGGTACTCGCGCTCGGCGGCGAACCCCACGCCGGTCGGCTCGAGCAGCTCGACGACCTTCGACAGCAGCAGGATGAAGGAGAGCAGGCAGGCGCCCTGGGCCAGGCCGAGGGCCACGACCCCCCAGATCGCCACGCGGGAGACCCGGAAGCGGTCCCGGTCGGCGGTGGCTCCGGCGCCCTGGACCTTCAGGTCGGCGCGGCGAGGGGTGCCGGTGGGCGGCGCGTGGGGCGGTGGTGCGTCCACGGTCAGCCCGCCCGGTGGAGCAGGGAGCCGGACTCGTGCCTGCCCGGGCCCACCAGCTCGGCGTCCGCCAGCTCAGCGTCCACCAGCTCGGCGTCCGCCAGCTCGATGAGCTCGGGGTCGAGGCCCTCCAGCTCGATCGGCCAGGCAGCCGGGGGCGGCGGCTCGGGCTGCCTGGCCAGCGTCGGGTCGATGCCCAGGACCGGGATGACCAGCTCGGGTGCCTGGAGCTCGGGGATTCCCCACACCGGCAGGCCGGTGGCCTCCTGGGTCTCGCGGATCGCGAGCGGAGAGCGCGTGAGCATGCCGGAGACCGCCGCCACCTCGAACCCGAGCTCGCGCAGGTGGGCGACCCCGTAGGCGGCACCCATCGCGTCGGAGGCGGCCAGCACCACCACGTCGAGCAGGTCGTGGACGACCGGCGACGTCAGCAGCATCCGGTTGTCGTCCTGGAAGACACCGTCCGCGATCTCGACGAAGTTCACCCCACAGCCGGCCGTCGTCAGCTGGGCCACGAGCTGGGTCATCACCGACTCGAGCACGGGGATCGGCTGGCGGAACGTCGAGGCGAGTCCGGCGTCGGTGAAGTCGAGCATCCGGTGCGCGCCGGCATCCAGCATCACCCAGTAGTCGTTGCCTGACCCCGTGCCGGTGACCTTGACCGAGCCGGGGTTGACCCCGATCTTGCTCAGGCCGTGCAGCAGGTAGTGCATGGTCGTCGTCTTGCCGGCGTTCATCGAGGTGCCGATGACGGCGACGGTCCGGGGGCGCTCGGCGGGCGGCACGACATCCGGCATCCGGAAGTCCCACACGTTGAGGGGTCGGCCGAACTCGTCACCGACCAGCCCCAGGGGGACGATGTCGGTGGCGCGTCGTACCGACCTGCTCTGGGAGAGGGCCTGCGAGGCGATCCCGCCGGAGGCCACGAGCTGGACCCGCCCGAGCGAGCGGGGCACGTGCGACTCGAACTGGTCAGTGGCGTAGCGGTCGGCGTACGCCACGACCACCGTGTCGTCCAGGTGCAGCGCGCTGCGCCGTCCGTTCGGCTGCTCGATCCGGCGGTGGTGGCCCAGCCGCTCGACCCGCGCCAGCACGACGTCCCCCGAGCGCGGCCGGACGGCACCGCCGACCAGCGTCCGCATCGCCGAGGCAGGCACCCGCCGGGTGGCAAAGCTCTGCCGGGCCCGGGCGCTGGTCCCGGCGTCCAGCGGTCGCACCCACACGTGTTGTCGAGACATGACCCCTCCTTGGTTTCGCTGCGAGCCCCCGCCGGCCCAAGGCCTTCCGGACCCCCGTCGGCCCGCAGCAGGCACGACGACACCAGCGACGCGGTCACCGGTCCTGATGACCGCGTGACGACGGCTCGCTCAAGGGATAGAGAGACGTCGAGCGAGAATGAGTGACGCGGGCTGTCCGTGGGTTGGGCAGCGCGGAACCGCGTGCGCCCGCCTCAGATCGAGATGACCTCGAAGACCTGCAGGACGGTCAGCGCCGCCAGGAGGAGGCAGACGCCCCCGCCGATCCGGCGGATCGTGGCCAGCCTGACCCGGGCGAGGAGCGCCCGGCCGAGCACCGCCGCGAGCGCCGAGACCGTGGCGAGGGCGAGGAACGCTCCGATGAAGACCGATACGGGCTCCTTGAACTGGAGCACCATCGAGGCGGTCAGCAGCTGCGAGAGGTCACCCCACTCGGCGAGGAAGAGCACGCCGAACGAGACACCGACCGCGCGGAGGCCGACCGCGGTCGCGGCCCCCTTGTGGGAGAACTCCTCCTCGGTCTCGGCCTCCTCCTCGTCGGCCTGGCCCGCGCCGCGGATGAGGATGACTCCGCCGACCAGGAACAGCACGGCCGCGAAGACCTCCACCGGTCGCTTCGGCAGCTGGGCCAGCAGGCCACCCACCGTCACGGCGACGATCGTCTGGACGGCGAACGCCAGGCACACGCCGATCCACACGTACAGCGGCCGGAACCGGGTGGCCAGCACCAGGGTCGCGATGAACGTCTTGTCGGGCAGCTCGACGAGGAAGATCGCCCCGAAGACGATGGCCATGGTCGCGAGGTCGAAATCCATATCGCGTCGACTGTATCCGCGGCGCCCCAATACGCTGACGGGGTGTCCGACCCCCAGACCCTCGCCGTGGCCGCGCTCGCCGTGGCCGGCCTCGCGCTGCTGGTGGCCCTGCTCGTCGTCGTCGTCCTCACCCGGGTGCGCGGCCAGCTGCGTCTGCTCGAAGGGCAGCGTCCGGTCGGCGCCGGCGACCTCGCCGCCCTGCGCGCCGACATCGCGCAGGCGCTGCGACACGTCGCGGTCGTGCGCTACGACGCCTTCGGCGACATGGGTGGGCGGCTCTCGTTCAGCGCCGCCGTCGTCGACGACCGCGGCGACGGGCTGGTGTTCTCCTCGATCCACGCCCGCGGTGAGTCCCGCACCTACGCCAAGGGGATCGTGGGTGGCGGCTCCGACGCGACCCTGACTCCCGAGGAGCAGCAGGCACTCGCCGCTGCCCGCACCGGATCGCAAGGAGCATGACCTCCGTGACCAGACACGGCTACTTCGGCCCCGCCGGCACCTTCACCCAGATGGCGTTGCAGGCCTGGGGGCCTGCCCAGGGGCAGGAGCACGTGCCGCTCCCGTCGGTGGAGGCCGCCCTCAACGCCCTGCGCGCGGGCGACGTCGACGCCGCCATGGTGCCGATCGAGAACTCGGTCGAGGGCGGCGTGAGTGCCACCCTCGACGCCCTCGCCAGCGGCGAGCCGCTGGTCGTCGTGGGTGAGGTGCTGGTCCCGATCACCTTCGTGCTGGCTGCGCCGGCCGGTATGCCGCTCGGCCAGGTCCGCGCCGTCGGCACCCACAGCCACGCGTGGGCCCAGGTCCGCGGCTGGATGAGCACCCACCTGCCCGACGCGGCCTACGTCCCCACGCTGTCGACGGCCGCCGCGGCGGCCGGGCTGGCCGGCCCCGACGGTGCGCAGGCGGCATACCAGGCGGCGGTGTGTGCACCGGTCGCGGCGCTGAACCACGGGCTCGAGGTGCTCGCCGAGGGCATCGGCGACAACGCCGCCGCGGTGACCCGGTTCGTCTCGGTGGCCCGCCCCGGGCAGCTGCCCCAGCGCACCGGTGCCGACAAGACCACGCTGGTGCTGTTCCAGCGCGACGACCACGCGGGTGGGTTGCTCGAGCTCCTGGAGCAGTTCGCGGTGCGCGGCATCAACATGTCGCGGCTGGAGTCACGTCCGACCAAGTCGTCGATGGGCGACTACTGCTTCTCGATCGACATCGAGGGACACGTGCTCGACGAGCGGGTCGGTGAGGCGCTGCTCGGCCTCAAGCGGGTGTGCGCCGACGTCCGGTTCCTCGGCAGCTACCCCGCCGCGCACGGCACCGCGGTCCGCGTCACGCCGCACACCAGCGACGCGGCGTTCGGCGAGGCCCGGGCCTGGCTGCACTCCCTGCGCGGAGCCTGACCCCGTCCGTTGGAAGCGAAACTTCCGGATATCCGGAAGTTGTCGCTCCTACCGCTACTTCTTCTCGCGCCAGGCGCGCTCGAACGGCAGCCGCCACGCGTGCGGCGCGATCAGCTGGTGGATCGCGTTCGGGCCCCACGAGCCGGCGGGGTAGGGCTTGGCCTCCGGCGGGTTGTCGAGTAGCGGCTGCGAGCGCTCCCAGAGCGACTCGATGCCCTCGGCCGTCGTGAAGAGCGTGTGGTCGCCCCGCATGGCGTCGAGGATCAGCCGCTCGTAGGCCTCGAGGACGTCGCCGACCCGCTCGGTCTCGCGGGTGGAGAACTGCATCGACAGCTTCTCCAGCCGCATGCCGGGGCCGGGCCGCTTGCCGTAGAACGACAGCGACACCTTCGACTCGTCGGCCAGGTCGAAGGTGAGGTGGTCGGGACCGGCGTTGCCGACGCCCGAGTGGGTCGGGAACATCGACCGCGGTGCCTCCTTGAAGGCGATCGAGATGATCCGCGCACCCTCGGCCATCTTCTTGCCGGTGCGCAGGTAGAACGGCACGCCGGCCCAGCGCCAGTTGTCCAGCCCGACCTTGAGCGCGATGAAGGTCTCGGTGTCGGAGTCGTTCGGGACGCCGTCGAGGTCGGTATAGCCGGCGAACTGGCCGCGCACGACGTCGGAGGGGTCGATCGGCAGCAGCGACCGGAAGACCTTGTTCTTCTCCTCGGAGATGGCCCGGGGCTCGAGGGCGGTCGGGGGCTCCATCGCGACGAAGGCCAGCACCTGGAACAGGTGGGTGACGACCATGTCCTTGTAGGCGCCGGTGGCCTCGTAGAAGTTGGCCCGCTCGTCCAGGCCGAGGGTCTCGGGGATGTCGATCTGGATGTGGTCGATGAAGTTGCGGTTCCAGATCGGCTCGAACAGCCCGTTGGCGAACCGGAACGCGAGGATGTTCTGGGCCGCCTCCTTGCCGAGGAAGTGGTCGATCCGGAAGACCTGGCTCTCGTCGAAGGTCTCGTGGACGGTGTTGTTGAGCGCGATCGCGCTCTCGAGGTCGGTGCCGAACGGCTTCTCCATGACCACCCGCGAGCGCGCGACCAAGTCGGCGTCGCGCAGCATCTGGATCACGGCGACCGCGGCCTTCGGCGGCACCGAGAGGTAGTGCAGCCGCAGGGTGTCCGGCCCGAGTGACTCCTCGGCGCTCTTCACCGCGGCTGCGAGGGGTTCGGGACCGGCGGACTGCGGGATGTAGACGAGGTTGTCGTCGAACTTGTCCCACTGCTCGGGCGTCAGCGAGTGGGCACCGAACTCTGCGCACGCCTTGCGGGCGAACTCCCGGAACTGCTCGTCGGTCATCTCCTCGAGCGAGGTCCCCACGACCCGGATCGCCGGCGCCAGCTCGGACGCCGCGAGGTGCGCCAGGCCCGGGAGCAGCTTGCGACGAGCCAGGTCGCCGGTGGCCCCGAACAGCACGATGACGTGCGGGTCCGCCTTCTCGATGGCGCCCCGCGAGCTGCGCGCGTCAGCCGCGGGATACGAGATCGTCTGGGCGGGCCGCTGGGGCGTGGCTTCGGGCACGATCCCGATCATGGCACCGGGCGTGCATGGCCGCACCTAGGTGTCCAGCCGGTATGCCGTGCAGCGCGGCCGCGGGCCGCTCCGGCTCGGCGCCGGGTGCACAGCCGGACCACAGATTTGACGCAGGGGCTTAGGTGAGGCTTACCTTGGTTCCAATACGCAAGATCCGTATGCCGGAAATCAGGTCATCGTGCTCGTCAGCAATGCGCTCATCGGACTCCGTGAGGGTCTCGAAGCTGCTCTCGTCGTCGTCATCCTCGTCGCGTTCCTCGTCAAGACCGACCGGCGCTGGGCGCTCAGGCAGGTCTGGACCGGGGTGGCCGCGGCCGTCCTGCTCTCCGTGGCGATCGGCGCCGTGCTCACCTTCGGCACCCGCCAGCTCTCCTTCGAGACGCAGGAGCTGATCGGCGGGTCCGCCTCGATCCTCGCCGTCGCCTTCGTCACCGCGATGGTGTTCTGGATGCGCACCGCGGCTCGCACCATCTCCGGCGAGCTCAAGGGCAAGCTCGACCAGGCCCTGTCCGTGGGCGGCTGGGCGGTCGCCCTGGTCGGCTTCCTCGGCGTCGGCCGGGAGGGACTGGAGACCGCGCTGTTCTTCTACGCGAGCGTGCAGACCGCGGGGGCCGGCACCTCGCAGCCGCTGGTCGGCTTCGTCGTCGGGATCGCCGTGGCCGTCGTCCTCGGCGTCCTGATCTACCGCGGGGCGGTGCGGATCAACCTCTCGAAGTTCTTCCGCTACACCGGGGTCGCGCTGATCGTCGTGGCGGCGGGGATCCTGTCCTACGGCCTCCACGACCTGCAGGAGGCGGCCTTCCTGCCCGGGCTGAACACCCTCGCGTTCGACGTCAGCAGCGCGATCCCGCCCGACTCCTGGTACGGCACCCTCCTCAAGGGCACGGTGAACTTCACCCCCAACACGACCTGGCTCCAGGCCATCGCCTGGACGCTCTACCTCGTCGTCGTGATGACCCTCTTCCTCCGGCCGGCGCGGACCGCACCCGCCCCGGCCAGCCCCGCCGCCGCGACCGCCGGCACCTCCCGCTGAACGTCCCCAGCCGCCCCACCAAGGAGCCTCATGCGCAGCACCCCCGTCCACGCCGGCCTCGGCCTGGCCGTCCTCCTCGCCACCGCAGCCTGCAGCGGCGCCGACCAGACCGCCACCACGAGCGCGAAGGGCCCGATCGCGGTCGAGGCCACGGACACGGCGTGCAAGGTCGAGCGCACCGAGGCGGCCGCGGGCACGATCCAGTTCACCGTCCGCAACACCGGCTCCAAGGTCAACGAGTTCTACGTCTACGGCGAGGGCGACCAGATCATGGGTGAGGTCGAGAACATCACCCCCGGCCTGACCCGCGCCTTCCACGTGGACGTCTCGACGCCCGGCACCTACCAGACCGCCTGCAAGCCGGGCATGAAGGGCAAGGGGATCCGCGCCGCCTTCACCGTCACCGGCACCGCGGCCAGCCAGGCACCCGACGCCGCGATGGCCGCGGCCGTCACCGAGTACCAGTCCTTCGTGTCCGCCCAGTCGGACGAGCTGCTGGCCCGCACGACCGAGTTCGTGGACCTCGTGAAGGCCGGCAAGGTCGCCGAGGCGAAGCGGGCGTTCCCTGTGGCCCGTGGCCCGTGGGAGCGGATCGAACCCGTGGCCGAGTCGTTCGGCGACCTCGACCCGATGATCGACGGCCGCGCGGACGTCGTCGAGGAGGGCATGGAGTTCACCGGCTTCCACCGCCTCGAGAAGGACCTGTGGGTCGACGGCCTCCAGCCCGACTCCGCGGCGATCGCCGACAAGCTCCTCGTCGACGTCAAGGAGATCGTCGCCAAGGCGAAGGCCGTGAAGCTCAACCCGCTCCAGCTCGCCAACGGCTCCAAGGCACTGCTCGACGAGGTGGCCACCGGCAAGATCACCGGTGAGGAGGACCGCTACAGCCACACCGACCTCTACGACTTCGACGAGAACGTCAAGGGCTCGAAGGCCGCGATCGACGCCCTCCGCCCGGTCCTCAAGGCCCGGGACGCCGCGCTCCTCACCGACATCGACGCCCGCTTCGCGGCGCTCGACGCCGAGCTCGACACGCACCGCACCGACGGTGGCTTCGTGCTCTACACCGCCCTGTCGAAGGACCAGGTCCGGTCCCTGACCGTGGCCCTCGACGCCCTGAGTGAGCCGATCTCGCAGGTCGCCGGCGTGGTCGCCTCCTCGTGAGCGACGAGACGACCAGCCAGGTCTCGCGCCGCCGCCTCCTCGGCGTCGGCGCCGGCGCAGCCGTGGCCGGCGCCGTGGCCGGCGCCGTGGCCGGTGTCGGAGGTGCGTATGCCGTGTCGCACGACCGTGCCGACGCCCGGTCCGGGGGTGACCCCACCGGCACGGACGCTGAGTCCACCAACGACATGGTGGCGTTCCGTGGTGAGCGACAGGCCGGCATCGTCACGCCGGCCCAGGACCGGATGCACTTCGTCGCGCTCGACGTGGTCACCCAGGACCGCGCCGCCCTCGCGGCCATGCTCAAGGCCTGGACCCGCGCGGCCGAGCGGATGACCGCGGGCGCCGAGGCGGCTCCGGGCGGGGTCGTGGGTGGCGGTCCCTACCGCGCCCCCGAGGACACCGGAGAGGCCTACGACCTGGACGCCTCCGACCTCACCATCACCATCGGCTACGGCCCCTCCCTGTTCGACGACCGGTTCGGCCTCGCCGACCGCAAGCCGGCCGCGCTCGAGGAGCTGCCCGGGTTCGTCGGCGACGACCTCGACCCGGCTCGCAGCGGCGGCGACCTCTGCATCCAGGCCTGCGCCAACGACCCGCAGGTCGCCGTGCACGCGGTGCGCAACCTGGTGCGGATGGGCTTCGGCGTGGTGGCGGTGCGGTGGAGCCAGCTCGGCTTCGGGCGCACGTCGTCCACCACCCGCAGCCAGGTCACCCCGCGCAACATGTTCGGCTTCAAGGACGGCACCAACAACCTCAAGGCCGAGGATGCCGACGCGCTCGACGAGCACGTGTGGGTGCAGCCCGCGGACGTGCCCGGGGCCAGCGCCTGGATGTCCGGTGGCTCGTACCTGGTCGCCCGCCGGATCCGGATGCACATCGAGATCTGGGACCGCACCCCGCTGCAGGAGCAGCAGGACATCATCGGCCGCGACAAGGGCGAGGGCGCCCCGCTAGGTGTACTGACCGGGCACGTTGGTTGAGGGAGTGTGACTCCTCGATCTGAGGGGATGACGTGGGAGGGCCTCCCGCGGTGGAGTGGAACTGCTGAAGGTTC
>NZ_LMSS01000001.1 GCF_001429605.1 Phycicoccus sp. Soil802 | reverse complement strand
TGTACTGACCGGAGAGGTTGGTCAAGCGGGTGATGGGTGGCTTGTTCCCGCAGGCGGTGTGGGGTCGGTGGTGGTTGTACTCGTGGATCCATGCTGGCAGCGCGGCCCTGCGTTCGCTCTCTGAGGCATAGCAGCGGGCGTAGCCCCACCCATCGGCCAGCGTGCGGTGGAAGCGCTCGATCTTGCCGTTGGTCTGTGGCCGCCGGGGCCTGGTGCGGGTATGGCGGATGCCGAGCTCGGCGCAGGTGTCGCGCCACAGGTGGGATACGTACGGGGAGCCGTTGTCCGACAGCACCCGCTCGGTGGTGACGCCGCGGGCAGCGAACCAGGCCACGGCCCGGCGCAGGACCGCGGTGGCGGTGGCCGCGGTCTCATCGTCGTGGACCTCGGCGTACCCGACCCTTGAGTGGTCGTCGATGACGGTGTGCACGAACGCGTGCCCCATCTTCGGGTTGCGGTAGGCGTTCTTGGGCTTTTCCGGGGTAGCGGACCGGTTGCGACGGCCTTGGGCACGGCCGACGAAGCGCCACCCACCACCGTCAGGGATGTTGCCGAGCTTCTTGACGTCCACGTGCAGCAACGCGCCGGGGTGGTCGTGCTCGTACCGGCGCACCGGTTCCCCGGTGGCCCGGTCCACGTGGGTGAGCCGGTTGAGCCGACACCGGACCAGGACCCGGTGCGCGGTCGACGGCGC
The DNA here is from genome assembly GCF_001429605.1 of Phycicoccus sp. Soil802. Classification (GTDB taxonomy): domain Bacteria; phylum Actinomycetota; class Actinomycetes; order Actinomycetales; family Dermatophilaceae; genus Pedococcus. Next base: position 749,121 of record NZ_LMSS01000001.1, on the reverse strand, counting down.
GACCCCGGTCAGCGCGGCCAGCTGGACCGGACCGAGGCGTTTACGCAGCCGTAGGGCCACGATCCGCTTCGTGACGGTCGGGCAGGTCTTGGCCGGCATCGAGTGCGGCCTGCTCGACCGGTCGGTCATCGGCAGTCCGGCGGCGTACCGGTCCGCCCACCGCTTCACGGTCGGCCACGAACATTGGAACCGTGCAGCCACCTCAACGATCGGGACGCCTTGGTCGATGACCAGGCGAGCCACTCGAAGTCGGGTGCGAGGAGTCAAAGCAGCGTTAGCGTGGGACACGAGGGCCTCCTGTTTGACGAAGTGAACCTTCAGCAGTTCCACTCCACCGCGGGAGGCCCTCCCACGTCATCCCCTCAGATCGAGGAGTCACACTCCCTCAACCAACGTGCCCGGTCAGTACACCTAGGCCTGCTCTCGCGCACACGGCTTCCCCGGCCGCNGAACCTTCAGCAGTTCCACTCCACCGCGGGAGGCCCTCCCACGTCATCCCCTCAGATCGAGGAGTCACACTCCCTCAACCAACGTGCCCGGTCAGTACAGCTAGCGGCGCATGCGAGTCGGCTGGCGGCGCCGTGGCAGCGTGTGCTCGGCGTGGCCGGGGGAGGCCTGCTGATCGCCGCCGGGGTGGCCAACCTCGCGATCGCTGACGGCTCGCCGATCCTGTTCGTGGGGCTGCTCGGCTACGCCGCCTGGCTCGTGTGGCTGCTGGTGACCGGGGTACGGCTGGTTCTGATGCCCAGGAAGGTCCGCGCTGCCTAGGAACCGTTCCCGCCACGCGGCAGCCCCGATACAAAGATGCGTCAATCTGGGCGAGCCGAAGTGACACGACCGCTCATCGGCATGAGAGGACGGTCCGTGGCGGCCAACAGGCGGCGAAAGGACGCATCACGCGGACCGCGGCGGGCTTGGCGGTCGACACGTCAGTCTCGCTCGTTCGCGTCTGTGGGTCGTCCGAAGATCGTAGGCGTGGGCAGATGGCCAGGCGTAGCGTTTTTGTCCGAACAAACCGGATTCCAACGAGGTGAGTGACATGGCAGATCGGCAGGACGGCGCGATGCTCGTGCAACTGGCGCAGTGGGGTTCGACGATGGGCTTGGAAGAGGCCATGCAGGCGGTCTGGGCGGACGATTTCGACCTCGAAACCGCATCTGCTGACGACCTCCTCGTGTCACGTATTCTCAACTGGGGAGAAACCATCGGGACGCTCACAAAGAATGGGCTGATCGACACCGACCTCGTGCTCGACTGGTTGTGGGTATCTGGCGTCTGGGCGCGCGTAGGCCCCGCCGCTATCAAGGCGCGCGACAAGCACGGCGTGCCTGCGCTTTACGAGAACTTCGAGGCGCTGGCGGCGAAGCAAGGCAGTTGAGATCGTCGCCCACCAGTACGGATTGATGTGGTGGGACGAGGTCGGTACGCGACCAAGGGGCATTGCCAGCACCTCAAAGGGGCAATCAACAGACACTGGGCTTTAGGACACCACACGCAACTGCGGACGCATTAGGTGGACCCTCGACCCACGGGCCGCGGACAGCGCTCTCGCGGCGGAAAGATCCGCCCATCGCGGCAGCTCAGGCTAGGCGTGCTCGTCCGCCGCCGCGCGTGGTTGAACAGACCATTCGGCGGGTTCGTCGTCGGTGTCGGTGTCGGCGACCGTCTTGGTCTGGTGCACCTTGCCAGGCTTGTGGTGTTGAGGTGCGTAGACGGTGTAGACCTGCATCGGCTCATCGCCGATGTTGGTGACGTTGTGCCAGCTCCCGGCAGGAACGAGGATGCACCAGCCATCGGTGACCTCTTGGTCGAAAGTCAGTTCGTCCTTGGCGGGGCCCATCTGAGCGCGACCCCGGCCGCGGTCGAGTCGAATGAACTGGTCGGTGTCAGGGTGCTTTTCCAGTCCGATGTCGCCGTTGACCGGAATCGACATGAGGGTGACCTGCAGGTACGTGCCGCTCCAGGCCACGGTGCGGTAGTTCGGGTTCTCAAGCGTTTCGGTCTCGAGGTCGAACGACTGGGGACGGGGGCCGATGTCTGTGATGCTCATGTTTTGACCGTAGCCCCGCTCTGCCCCCGTCGGAATGCTCAACCTCTGAGGCCAGAGACCGGATCGGCGTAACGCCGAAGGCTGAGACTTCGGTTCGTAGGAACCACCCACCGGGTGTGGCAGCGCTCAGCCGGGGGTAGGAAGAGGCCATGGCAGACACGGCAATCTTCGACGTCGACGGAACCCTCGTGGACACCAACTACCAGCACGCCTTGGCCTGGTTCCGTGCCTTCCGCCGTCATGACATCACCCGGCCGATGTGGCGCATCCACCGCGGCATCGGGATGGGTGGTGACCTGTTCGTCTCCGCGATCGCGGGCCGAGACGTCGAGGAAGCGCACGGGGACGACCTGCGCGGTGCGTGGGCCGAGGAGTTCGACCAGCTCGTCGGTGAGATTCAACCTTTCGAAGGCGCGCACGAGCTGCTGGCCGAAGTCAAGGAGCGCGGCTTCCGCCTTGTTCTTGCCAGCTCGGGCAAGACCGAGCACGTGGAAGCCTTCCTCGACCTCATCGACGGCAAGTCCCTCGCCGATGCCTGGACCACTTCCGACGACGTGCAGAAGAGCAAGCCTGAGCCGGACATCGTGGCGGCGGCGCTGGCCAAGGTGAAGGGCGCAAGCGGCATCATGGTGGGCGACTCGATCTACGACGCACAGGCGGCGGCGAAACTCAACATCCCTACCCTCGGCGTACGCACCGGCGGCTTCTCGGTCGGTGAACTCCAAGAAGCCGGCGTGATGCAGGTCTTCGATTCGCTGGTGGCCTTCCGCAGCGCCCTGGATGGCACACCCCTGGCTCGCCCCAGCCGCTGAGCAGCGAATGTGGGCTGCCGTCCGGCAGCACCCAATGCGCGTTCCTGTGGCGGTTCGCACAGTCCGCCGCGCACACGCGGCGGTATGGAACATTCACGAGTCGACACCGATTGGTGGATGAGTCCCTCATGCCTCCTCTCTGGCTGTACTGGTGCCTTGAAACAACGTGGTCGGTAGTCTCGAGCGGTGACGAGCGAGCCATTCGGCATGTTCGAGGGGATGTACGCCGGCGCGGAGGCGGGCGGGGCCAAGCCGCCCTGGGACTACGGCGCCCCTCGTCCACAGCTCGTGGCGTGGGCTGAGGCGCAGAACCTGGCCGGGGGTGGCCGCGAGGCGCTGGTCGTCGGGTGTGGCTACGGAGCTGACGCCGAGTATCTTGCCTCGCTGGGATATCGCACCACCGGGTTCGACTTCGCGCCGACCGCGATCGCTGCAGCGCGGCGGAAGTATCCCGCCAGCGAGGTGAAGTGCCTCGTTGCTGATGTCCTGGATCTTCCTGGTGAGTGGCAGCGTCGGTTCGACCTGGTCGTAGAAAGTCTCACCGTGCAATCGATGCCGCCAGAGCAGCACACGGAAGCTGCGCAGAAGATCGGCTCGCTAGTGGCACCAGAGGGCACGCTGTTGGTCCTTGCGACCACCCGGGACGAAGGGTCCGAGGTGAAGGGACCGCCGTGGCCGCTGTCCCGTGTAGAGCTGGAGGACTTTGCCCACGGCGACCTCATCCTGCGCCGGGTCGAGCGGATCGAGGGCGGCGCTTGGTGGCGAGCCGAACTCTCAAGGGGAGAGGCACATTCGACCAATCACGCGGGCGGCTCATAGATCGGCTCCTGCCTGTGGTCATCTCGCGGCGATGTGACACACCCTGAACTCGGGGAAACGAAGGCAGCGCAGGTCTTGTGTCTACAGGTCCTTGACCGCGCGGATCGCTGCGACCGCGCGCGGGAACCCGATGTAGGGGAAGCAGTGAACCAAGGCGGCGACGACATCCGCCTTGGTGTTGCCGGTTTGAAGACAGGCCCTGCCGTGGGGGCCGAGCTGGGCGGCGGTGTCTCCGATGGTGGCTAAGGCGCAGAGAACCAGCAGTTCGCGCTGGGCCAGGGCGAGTCCGTCTCGGGTGTAGAAGTCGCCGAAGCAGAACTCGGTCAGAAATTGGGGCAGTGCCGTGTTGAACGGCCCGGGCAGATCGGCCAGGTTGTCCTTGATCTCGTTGCCATACAAGGGCGCCTGGACGGCGAGGCCTTTGCTGTACCGGTCGACCTCGGCGACGGTGCCCTGCTCTGGAAGCGGTAGCGGGATTCCTCTGGCCTGGAAGACCTCATTGATCGTCGTTACCGCGTTGAGGGTGCGGGGGAAACCGATGAACGGTGCCAGCTGGTAGATGGCCTCGCGGATGGCGACGGGCTCGACACCGACGTTGAGCGCAGCCCCGGTGTGGGACGTCAGCTGCGGCAAGCTCTGAAGGCAGGCCAACACGGTGACGGTGATGAGTTCACGGGTTCGGTCGTCCAACCCGCCAGTGTCGAAGACGTCTCCGAAGATGAACCCGCGCAGGATACGCATCAGTTCAGGGTCGTGGTCGGGCGCAGTCACATCTCGCGGCCCGAAGAGGCGCTCATATGTTGCCTCCGCATGCGCCTGACGTACGGAGACATCAGGGCCTTGGACTTGGTCAGCCATGTCGGCACTGTTGCTGCCGCTCTCATCGCCGTCAAGTTCACGCCGAACTGGCCTCGCCGCCTGGAGATGACACCGCGCCCGACTCCAGTGCCAGTTACGACACCGGGCCAACACGCGGCGGTGTGACGCACTCACTACCTCGCCGCTCGACAAGCCGATAATGGGTGCTGTGGACTTGAACTGCGGACTCGTCGACTCAAGTGCGTCGGCTCGAGTGCGGCACTCTGCTGATAGTCACCCGACGGTCAGCGAATCCCTGTGTCGCATGGAATGTCGACCGTCGAATACGCGCCGGCCTCGACTTGCGCGTCCATCAGTTCGCACGACATGCCGGCGTCGGCTGTGACGACGTAGCTTCCCGGTGCCACGGCGACGCGATAGTTGCCGTCTGCGTCGGTCGTGGTGCGCGCGACTACCTCCCCACCGGAATACGAGTCGCCGGGCAGCTGCTTGGCAACGGTGACCTCCGAGCCTGCGGCCGGTTTGTCTTCGCATGGCTCACTCTCGGTCTCGACTGGACACTGAGGCCCCAGGTGGACCCGGCCAGTGACGCCCGACTGGTCGCGAGTCGTGCCAGGGCCCTGGTCGCCGCAACCGGCGAGAAGCAACACGGCAAGGGCAACGGTGAGTACTCCACCTACGCGCATGTCGATGAGACATTCAAGCGCGCACCGGGGTTCCACGAACGAGGTTCGTGACGGCGACAAAGCACAACGCGCGGCCAACAACGCAGCCCAGCGAATGCGGCGAAAAGACGCATCACCTCGGCGCTGACTGTCGGCACGGACAACGCGCGCTCGCAGCGCGGCTCGGCAGGCTACAGCCCTCGCGCAAGTATTCTCCTTACCGTGTTCACCCTGGCTCAGATCGACGAGCTCCACGCTCGACTCGGCCGTGCCGCCTCGTTGGCTGACTACATGCGCGGTCTCGCAGCGATCGGGGTCGTGCGGTTCGATTCTTTCCTCTTCGACGGACACACTGAGTTCTACGGCGACGACGGACAGCGCCTCGCCTCGCCAGCGCACCATGAAGTGCTGACTGTGGCTGAGATGAGCGATCGGGCCTCTGTAGTCGAGCATCTCCGACGTCACAGTGATGGCGAGACCTCATACGTCGAGATGTCCGAAGCATTGGCCAACAGCGGCGTAGAGAAATGGGTTGGGGACACCGCGGCGCTGACTTTCACCTACCGCGATCGAGCTGGCAAGCGCCTTCTCATCGAGCACGTCGAGTAGCTCCGCAAATGGGCGCCGGCGCCCCTCACCGTCATGTCGTCTCATCGACACCAGGGCAGGTCCCTGTTTCGCCTGCACGCGGCGGAAAGACGCACGTCCTCATCGCGGTAAGAACGTGAATAAAGTGGGGGCGCAGAGGGCGCGAAGCGCCCGAGCGCGGGGCCCCGGCACTTACGGCGCGGAGCGCCGCCTTGGTCGCCCGTCACTCAGGGCCATGATCGCCCAAGTCGAGCTGAGCGCAGCGATCACGGCCAGTCCAGCGCGCGGACGTTCAACACGGCGTCAGGGCCGTGGCGATACTGTGAACAGGGCCTCAGCTTGGGGCCAATGCCCTCTCGCCTGCGAGGGGAGTTAGCTGGTCCGTCAATGGACACCGATTCACCGTCACGCAGCGCCTCTCATCGCGCCGACGAACTCCCACAGGTGCACAACGCATCCGTGGACGAATCCGCGGCGCGACAGGGTGGCTGCGCCCAGGTCCACCTGCCAACCGGCGGGATGTGCACCTTGCAACATGGTCATGAAGGATCGTGCGAGTTCAGCCCAGCCGGGCAGGCGGACGAGGTGCTGGCCCGGCATAAGGCCCTCGAACACTGGTGACCAGTGGCGACGTCGGCGCTTCGACGACCTCTCCCCGGGCCGCTCACACCCTCCAGGCTGCATCGGCATGCACGACTCGCCGAAGACTGCGTCGATTCCCTGACTCTGTAGATCGTGGTGGCCTACCTGGCTGTGGGACAGTGGACGGATGAGCGAGGACGCGACGGGCAGCGGCGCCGCTGAGACGCCCGACGGGTTTGTCGAGATCGGGTCGGGAGGGGGGCTCACCTGCTCGACGTGCGGCAGCTACGTGTGGCGAGACGACCTCTCGTTGCAGGTGCACCGAGATTGGCACCAGGAGCTCGATGCCAAGACCAGGCCACCCAGCGCGGGAGCGAGGGACAGGGCGCTAGGCAGTCACTTCCGGTAAGCGCCGACCGTGCGGAGTACCTCTTGCACGGACGGGTTGCTCGCGTCCCAAAGGGCAGCCGCGCTCCCAACCCTCGATGGCTTGGTGATGCCCTCCATGCGGCAGACGAGGAGACCGAGACTTACCGTGGGACATGGCTAGGACGTTTCAGGAAAACCGACTCGCGGCGATAAGACGCGCTGTCGTTGGATAGGCGGTCATGTAGGTCGTGCGGAATGTGCGCTCTACTGCGATGTCAGGAGTTCGGGTTCGAGGTCTGCACCTTGGTCCGTTTCAGGGTTGCGAAGGCCTCGGCGTTGGGCTGCGGCTCCGGCGCAGACGACCAACATGATGCCGACGATGTGGATGGCTGCGGGAGTCTGGTGAAGGACTAACAGTCCGAGGACGAAACCGATGGCGGGTTCGAGGGCCATCAGAGTCCCGAACGCTGTCGTAGTCATGCGTCGCAGGGCCAGCATCTCGAGGGCGAACGGCAGAACCGGTAGTAGGAGAGCGAGTCCGGCAGCGGCGGCCAGGATGCTGGGCGTGATGTGACCGGCTGCTTGGGGGATGCCGATGGTGGCGGCGGTGAGGGCGGCGATGGGAACGGTGATGGACAGTCCGCCGAGGCCACTGAACCGGTCGCCGACGTGCTGGGTGAGGATGATGTAGGTGGCCCAGCCGAGCGCGGCGAAGGCTGCGAAGCCCACCCCTGCCGGGTTGAGGTGTCCGTGCCAGGGCTCGGTGAGCAGCATGACACCGAGCAGGCCCAGCGCCGGCCAGGCCAGGGCTCGTCGGGAGTGCGCGCGGATAGCCGCCACGGTCAAGGGGCCGACAAACTCGATGGCGACCGCTGTGCCGAGGGGGATGCGCTCGATGGCGGCGAGGAATGCGATGGTGACCAGTCCCGTGGTGACCCCGAGGCCCACCAAGGCTGGTACGTCGTGCCGGCGCACCTGACGTAGGGGTGGGCGGGCGAGGAGGAGGAAGACGATCGCGCCCATGCTGAGCCGCAGCCACGCGGTCCCGGCCGCGCCGACAGCGTGGATGACGTCTACTGACAGGGCGGAGCCGAGCTGGACGGAGAACATCGCGGCCAGGGCCAGCGCCCATGGTGGGACCGCGATGGGCGGGAGACGGGCGGTCATGGTCGGTCCCGGTGGGACTTCCAGTCCCCGATCCGGCCCAAACGTCGGCGTTGTTGTGTGGCGGCGCCCCGGTCGAGGGCGTGGTCACGTTCGTCGAGGCGGTCGCTGACCCGCGTTCGGTGGTCGACGGGGTTGGCGTCGTCGTACTTGAACTTCGCATCGATCCCCAGGATCTGCAGGCGGATGCCGCGGATTCCCGAGAGCATGCGTCCGTAGGGCGGTGCGTCGACGGACAGCTGCGCGTGGCCACCTTCTGGTTGGAGGTCTGCGAGCTGCGTGTCGAGGATGCTCACCTTGCCCTGGGGGTCGTCGATGATGGTGGGGCGGCATACGAACTGCACTGAGGTGTAGTAGCTGGTGGGGACGCCGTCCTCGTCGGGGCCGCCTGCCTTGGCGCGCCAGTGGGTGGGGATGTAGGCGTAGTCGCCGACCACGGCCAGGCGTACCTGCGAAGCGGTTTCGAGGTGTGCCCAGACGGGGTTGGGTCGGGCGAGGTGCATGAGTAGTTCCTCACCGGCCATGCTGAAGTGCGTGGGCAGCACCAACGGCGCCTGAGCTGGGTCGAGGTTGTTGACGGCGAGCACCCCGAACCGGTCGGTGGAGGCGAGCCACTGCTGCCATTCTGCGGTGTCGAGGGCGGCGTCCCACGGGTGGATGAGCATGTCAGTGTCCTTCAGGGGTGGCGGTGCGGCTTGAGGTGTGGTCCGGACTCGTGCATGGCAGTGCGTCGCCGGCGTCGTGGAGCGACGGCGCCTCGAGGAGGGTCTCGAGGCGGGCGGTGTCAGCCACTGTGAGCCTCCGTCCCGGTTGACGTCCCGACGCCGGGCTCGAATACGGTCAGGGAGAACCTCGCGTCCTTGGTTCGCGGGTTGGCGTATGCGTGTGCGACGTCGCCGGGGAAGGAGACTGCGTCACCGGTCTGCAGGACGATGGACTGGTCGGCGACCTCGAGGGTGACCGCACCCTTCAGGACCTGGATGAGTTCCTTGGTCCCGGCGGTGTGCGCTTCGCTACGGTGCTCGTCACCTGGACCCAACGTCCAGTCCCAAAGCTCAAGCACATCCGGCGGCTGGGTACCGGCCACCAGCACCCCGCGGCCGCCGGCCCTTCCGGTCCACAGGGCGGCACCCGCACCTCGGCGAGTCACCTTCACCCGCTTGGGTTCGGGCTGCTCGACCAGCGCCGGAAGCCCGACACCCAACGCGTCGCTGATCCGAAGGAGCGTCCCGACGCCGGGGTTAGCGGTCCCCTGCTCGACGTTGACCACCATGCGTCGGCTGACGCCCGCCGCCGCAGCGAGTTGGTCCAGCGTCCAACGCCGGGCATGCCTCAGGTCCCTTACCCGCGCTCCAATGGACACCGAGAGTGCCGTCGCATCTTCGTCCATCAGTGCAGCATACTGCACTTTCAAGTGCATCCTAAATGGCCTGCGTCTCATCCAGCGAGCGATCCGGTCCGCGGTAGATCCCTCAAAGGGGAACTGCCTCGGCTGCTACGCGGCGGATAGACGCGCTTCTCGAGGAATGGGTGCGCCTTTGGAAGCAACGCTGCGAGCTGGTGTCGCTTGTTCCGCAGAGGCCCCTCTCGTGCATCGGCAGAGTTGTTCGTGATGGCTTACGTGGGGTGCGCGGCCAGCCGCCCCCGCAGGGAACTGCCGAGGGAGGAGCCCACCAGCAGGCCGAGAGAGATGGCGATGACGACCCCGAGCACGCCCAGGGCGACGTCGGTGGCCGACTCGCGACCCGCCGCGAGTTCCGTCACGCCCACGAGGCCTAGGCTTCCGGGCACGAGCAGCCAGAACGCCGGCAGGAACAGCACAAGGCGTGCCAGCTGCGGCCGTCGGAGCTCTACCACGCTCGCCCCCAGGCTGGCCGCGATCGCCCCGAGGAAGCCTCCAAGGCCGATCGAGCCGAGCTGTTGCCCGGCGACCTGGGCGCCGAAGGCCAGGCTCAGCACGAGCAACACCCAACCCTGCATCCGCAGCGGCACGCCCTCCATCAGGCAGATGCTCAACCCGATGAGCAGCAGGCCGACAGGCGCACCGCTCCACCCGATCTCGTCGACCCGGACATTGGCCAGCGTCGCGGACGGCACCCGCAGCAGGGCGGTAGCCATGAGCAGTCCCACCGCGAACAACCCCAGCTGCACCAGGCCGTAGGTGAGCCTGGCCGACCCAGCCTGCATGTGTCCGGCGGCGAGCTCTGACATGCCGTTGACGACCAGCGCTCCGGGGAGCAGGACCGCCAGTGGCGGCAATACGGTTCGCAACGGGCCCTCGAGCAGGCCGGCGTTGGCGGCGCCGAAGACAGCCAAGGAGACCGCGAACGCGGCAAGCGTCGGCAGCAGCGATTTCACCACTTGGTACCGCTCCGCCAGCTGGACGAGCACAAACACGATGACTGCCCCCACCGCGGCCGCGGCGACGTTGGCCCAGCCGGGTTGCAGGATCAGCGCAATACCGACGGCGAGCACGGGCCAGGCCAGGGCGACCAACCACTGCGGGTGCCGGACAGGGCGACGCGCAACCGCCGCGAGCTGCTCGCGGGCGGCGCCGGGCGCGAGCACGCCACGGATCAGTTGGTAGCGGATTCGGCGCACGCTCGCGGACTGGTGGAGGCGCATACCAGGGGGAGCCGACCGATACGTTGAGGGACCCCCTTCGGTGAGGGTGACGACCAGGCCCGTGGGACCGACTGCTGTCTGGATGTCGGGGTAGCCCAGTTGGATGCCGACCTCGGCGAGCTCCTCCTCGATCTCCTGCACTGGTTGTCCGGTCGCGATCATGGCGGTGCCGAGGTGGGCCAGCAGGGCGCGGGTCTCGGTTGCGTGGGCGTCGTCAGCGGGACTGGCTGGGGGCATCACGGCTCAGCGTGCGCCGACGAGCGTGACTTGGGACAGGCCTGCCGGTCCCCGTGACACCCGCGCGGCTCGATACCCGGAGTCGGCTGTCTCCACATGTGCTTGCGTCCGCGCCTTTCACCCGAGTCCTCATAGCTGTCCGCTGCCAGGTGTCCCGTCATGCTCGTCATCATGTCAAGGCAATCGACCACCCAGCATCAATGCGACGCAAGCGGCGCTATGACGCAACGTTGACCACGGCTCGAACACGGACATCAGGGTCAGCCGTCCTCGACGGTCCTCTTCAGCCCCGGGCCGCGAACGCTGGCTGTCCAGCTCGCCAGCAGATCAAGGGCCTCCTGCGTCGGGGAGCCAGGTTCAGCTGTGTAGGTCAGCAGGCTCTGACCGGGGTCACTTGGGAGCGGTAAGAATTCGAAGGGTAGGTCGAGGTCACCGACGGTGGGGTGATGGATGGCTTTGCGGCCTGTGACATGGAGCCGGACGTTGTGGTCAGCCCATCGCATCCGGAACGCGTCGCTGCGGGTCGAGAGCTCCCCGACGAGGTCGGACAGGTCGCGGTCGTAGGGGTCCCGCCCGGCCTCGGTTCGCAGCATGGCGACGGTGTCGTTGGCGGCCTTGTCCCAGTCCGGCCAGAACCGTGCCGCGTGGGGGTTGAGGAAGATGAACCGCGCGTTGTTCGGAGGGTCGGTGGCCTCCTGGTAGATCGGCGCGTAGAGGGCTCGCCCGAGTTCGTTCGAGGCCAGCACGTCGAGCCGGCCGTTGATCACGAACGCAGGCGTGCCGACCATCGAGTCGATGATCCGCTGCACCGTCGGACGAACCGGCGCGACGGCTGGCCGCCGACGTGGGCGGCGCGTGCTGCTGGCGACGCTGAGCAGATCCAGGAGGTGGCTACGCTCAGCCTCGTCGAGCTGCAAGGCACGCACGATGCCCTCGACCACGCCTTCGGAGATGCCGGTGGCATCGCCGCGCTCGAGTCGGACGTAGTACTCGCTGGAGATGCCGGCAAGCATTGCGGTCTCTTCGCGGCGAAGTCCTGGCACTCGGCGTCGAGCCGTGTCGAAGGTCGGGAGCCCGGCCTGCTGCGGGGTGATTCGAGCGCGTCGGCTCGTCAGAAACTCGCGGATCTGGGTGCGCACGTCACCGCGAACATCCCGGTCCCGTTCGCTGGTCATGTGTTCACCCTACGGACCGGATACGGGTCTGCGGGGTCGTCGAGGGGTCACTGTCAGTACCACTCTTGTCAGTGTCTTCCTCCCTCGTTCGGTGCGCTGGTTCTGTGGGTGGGTCGTCACAACCGACGATTCAGACAGTGAAGGAAGTACCCGATCATGAAGCTCGTTTCCTTGGGCGACCTGCAGGTCTCCCGCATCGGCCTCGGTGCAATGACCATGGCTGGCACGTACACCAGCGAAGGTGCTCTCGACGACTCCGAGTCCATCCGCACCATCCACCGCGCCTTCGATCTCGGCGTCACCCACATCGACACTGCTGAGATCTACGGACCCTTCCACAGCGAGGAAGTCGTCGGCCAGGCCATTAGGGGCCGACGTGACCAGGTGGTCGTCGCCACCAAGTTCGGCCTGGTGTCCCACACGAATGGCGAGGCCACCCCGGGCGTCATGGACAGCAGCGCAGTCAACGTCCGCGCTGCCGTCGAGGGATCGTTGAAGCGTCTTGGAACCGACTACATCGACCTCTACTACCAGCACCGCGTCGACCCGAACACCCCGATCGAGGAGACCGCCGGTGCCGTCGCGGACCTCGTCGCGGAGGGCAAGGTGCTCCACTTCGGGCTCTCCGAAGCAAGCCCCGAGACCATCCGTAGGGCCCACGCGGTCCAGCCGGTGTCAGCGCTGCAGACCGAGTACTCGCTGTGGACCCGCGACCTGGAGGCGGAGATACTGCCGCTGCTGCGTGAGCTCGGCATCGGCCTCGTCCCGTACTCGCCGCTCGGACACGGCCTGCTCACCGGCCAGATCCGCTCGGTGGACGACTTCGCGGACGACGACTGGCGCAAGACCAACCCGCGGTTCACCGGCGAGAACTTCGTCCGGAACCTCGCCATCGTCGACGAGGTCCGTGCCATCGGAGCCGAAATCGGTGCCACCCCGGCCCAGACCGCCCTGGCCTGGCTGCTCACGCGGGGCGACGACATCGCGCCAATCCCCGGCACCCGTCGAGTCTCCCGGGTCGAGGAGAACACCGCCGCCGACAACGTCGAACTCAGCGCCAACCAACTCGACCGCCTCAACCACCTCACCCCCGCCGCCGGAGACCGTCACGACGAAGCCAACATGGCGTCCATCGACCAGTGACGAACGGACGGACAGGACCGCCGCGTCCCCGCGCCACGCTCCTCGGCAAGACGGGAGGTTCGGCACAACGGTGCCTGCGTCAAAGTGGTGCCGGAAAGCCGCGTGGTGGCAGCGAGCGCGGCAGAGGCTCCAGCCGCACTGCGATGCCATCGGGGCGCGAGCCGGTGGACACATCCAGGCCTCCGCTGATGACGGCCGACATCGAGCCAACTGGCTGTCGCTGGCCAGACTCCTCAGCGGCATTCCACTGGGCGAATTCCCGCCTACGGCACCCACGTGACCTGAGGAAACGACTCCAGGCAGTGGTCAGTTTCGCGCCTGCACTCGGCCGGTCTCGTGGGCCCAGATGGCGACCTCGACGCGGTTGCGGGCGCCGAGCTTCCTCATCAGGCTGGCGAGGTGGGCCTTGACGGTGCTGGGGGTGATGTAGAGCTCAGAGGCGATCTCGCTGTTGGTCCGGCCCTGGGCTACCGGCAGGAGGACTTCCTCCTCGCGGGCCGTGAGCGGTTCGATCGGCTGGCGGGGCGGTGAGGTCTGGGTCTGCGCGAAGGTGGCGAGGAGTCGGACGGTCACATTGGGTGCGATCAGTGCGTCTCCCTCGGCAGCGGCGTGGATGGCCTGGGTCAACAGGGCGGGTCCGGCGTCCTTGAGGAGGAATCCGCGGGCGCCGGCCTTGAGCGCGCCGTGGACGTACTCGTCGAGGTCGAACGTGGTGATGACCACGATCGGCAACGGGTCGATGACGTCGGGGCCGGCGAGTCGGCGGGTGGCTTCGATGCCGTCCATCAGCGGCATCCGGATGTCGAACAGGCCGACGTCGGGGCGCAGCTCGAGCGCCAGGCGCACCGCCTCTCGCCCGTCGGCGGCCGCGCCGACGACCTCGATGTCGGGTTGGGCGTCGAGGAGCATCGTCAGCCCGGTGCGCACGATCGGCTGGTCGTCGGCGATGAGGACCCGGATGCTCATCGTGACGTCGCCGTTCGGGGCAGGTTCGCTTCGACCCGCCAGCCCCGGCCGGCGGTGGGGCCGGCGTGGAACGTGCCACCGAGCAGGGTGGCGCGCTCGCGCATCCCGACCAGGCCGTAGCCGGCTGGGGCGCGGCCGGTGGGGCCGGACGCGCCGTCGTCGTCGACGGTCAGCCGCACCTGGTCCGCGTCTCCTGTGACGGCCACGGTGACCTGGGTGGCGTGGCGGGCGTGCCGGCGAGCGTTGGTGATGGACTCCTGGGCGAGGCGGTAGATGGCGGCCCCGACCGCGGGGCTGAGATCGTCGAGCTCCCCGGCGAGCGTCACCTCGACGCAGGGACGGGTCTGGCCATCGCTGGCGAGCTGCTCGACCTCGGCCACGCCCGGCTGCGGCTCGAACTCGGTGTGCTGCGATGCCCGCAACACACCGACGATGGCGCGCAGCTCGGTCAGCGTCCGGGTGGCCGCGTCCTCGATGGTGGCCAGGGCTTCGATGGCCCGATCGGGGTGGGCGGCCGCGATGGCCCGGCCCGCCTGAGCCTGGATGGCGATGCCCGAAACGTGATGGGCGACGGTGTCGTGGAGCTCGCGCGCGAGCTGCTCGCGCTCGCGGGCCTTGGCTTCGTCGATGTCGCGGAGTCGGATCCTCGCGCGATAGCGGATCGCGGCCCCCAGCGCTGCGGCGAACAGGAAGAACGCGTACGCCGCGACCCTCTCGGCCAGGCTCACAGGGTCGGCGACGTTGGTGATTGGCAGCCAGACGAGGATCACGGCGAGACCGCCTGCGGCCTCCCGACCGGAGCCCCACCGGAACAGCGCGTAGGTCAGGACCAGGGTGGCCGACACACTCGAGGGCAGAGCGCCGTGCGATCCGGTGAGGATCCTGACGAGGTCGACCACCGTCAACGGGCCGAACGCCACCGCAGCCGCCGCGAGCGGGTGCGCACGTCGCCACGGCAGTGGGGCGACGGCGGCCAGCGCAGCGAGCAGCAACAGCGGGGGAGGCGCCATGTCCTGGCGCAGCAGTGTTTCGAGCCCTGACCAGCAGAAGAAGGCCGCGACCATGGCCCAGTCCCGAGGCCCTCTGTCCGGGGGGTCCGTGGGTCGGGGTTCGACCCACAGCGAGCGCAGTGCGTCGGTGGCCACCCGCTCAGCCTAGGCAGCCGGCGTCACGGGCGTACCGGCCGAAAGTACAACAGGACGACTGGGCCAACGGCCAGGTCAGATCCCGCTCCGGGGCCGATGTGCCCGCCGCCGGTAGTCGTGAAGGTGGAAGCACCTACCCGATCAAACCGAGGAGCATGTGATGAGAACGCCTGAGTCCCGCACCGCGCTGGAGAGTCCGCCATCCGAGAGCACGCTGGAAAGCCTGCGCATGCCCGTGCAGGCCAAGCTCGCCGCCGCATGGGCCAGCTTCATGTTCCTGTACCTCTACGTCGACTACTTCCACCTCTACAAGCCAGGCGTCATCGACGACCTCCGCGCCGGCGTCGTCTTCGAGTACGACATCAGCCCGACGTTGTTGACCGTCATGCTCGCGTCCGTGGCGATCCCGGCCCTGATGGTGTGGCTCTCCATGACGCTGCCGGCGAAGGTGAACCGCGCCACGAACCTCGTCTTCGCATCGCTCTACATCCCCTACTCGGTGGTCAACGCGGCAGGGGAGTCGTGGGACTGGGCCTTCTTCTACGGCCTCTCCATCGGACTCGAGGTGCTGCTCCTGGCCTTCATCCTGCGCTCCGCCTGGACCTGGCCACGCCGCACCCCAGCTCCGGCGACCCCGGCAGCCGGCCGTGCCAGCGAGCCGCTCCGAACGCCACAGCAGGCGTGACAGGATCAGCGGCAGTCCTGCTGGTTGAAGTCCCGCCTTCGGCACCCAGCCGGCGCAGCTCGGAGGTGCTCGTGTCCGTTGAGCAGGGGAGTGGTCGGCCGGTCTTCGTGCTGCACGAGCACGACAAGCCGCAGCACCACTTCGACCTGCGGCTCGAGGAAGACGGTGTGCTGCGCTCGTGGGCCGTGCCACGCGGACTGCCGACCAGCCCGGCGAAGGACCGGCTCGCGGTGCCCGTCGACGACCACGCGCTCGAGCACGCGACCTACGAGGACGAGACGAAGTCGATCGCGGACGCCGGCTGGTGGGAGCTCGAGGACCGCAACGACCGACGCACCGTCTTCGTGCTGCACGGCCGCCGGGGAGCGCGCCGCTACGCCCTCGTCAGCACCGACCGGGGCGCACTGCTCCACCTCCTGAAGGACCAGCCGTACACCTGAGTGGCGGCGGTCGCTAGCGCCAGCCGGTCGTGTGGACGCCGCAGCGCGCCGGGTCGGTGGCCGCCGTGCGGCGCACGAGGCTCCGCACCGCCCACCGGATCCGGCGGCGGGCCAGGAGCAGCACGACCCCGATCCACAGGGCGATCGCCCACCCCTGCGGCCCGCGAGGCGGGTCGGGCGGCGCGGGGTAGGCCCCGTCGAACAGACCCGCGGCCTGTTCGAAGTGGTTCTCCGACCCGGGGTAGAGCGTGTCGTCGACGAGGTAGAGGACCGGGAGCAGCGAGATGCCGCCGACGATGGTGCACACGGCCCACTGGTCGACGTGGCGTGACTCGTGCTCGGCCAGGTCGCGGGCCCGCACCGGGTTGATCCGGGGCACGGGCGAGGCCAGGAAGACCTCGCCGACCATGCTGCCCATGTGCTCGCCGGCCTGCGGCACGAAGGCCAGGGTGATGGGCGGGTCGCCGACACTGCACAGGCCCTGGCCCCGGGCCTCGGCGAACCCGAGCGCCAACCCGCTCACCGGCGCCGTCATCACCGAGCGCACCGTCGACCACGGCGGCGGCCGGCTCGGGGCCCGCGGGTCGATGACGCGGCGGCCCTCCGCGATCGAGGTGTCCGCAGCACAGGCCGGCAGCTCACGGGCCCGCTGCGAGACCCGCAGCCCGAGGCCGGCGACGGAGAGCAGGGCGAGCACCACCATCGCCGCCAGCAGGCGTCGGTGTCGTCGCTGGCACAGGTCACAGGCGAGCACGCGGCGTGGGCGCAGCATCCGGGTGCGGGGGAGGACGAGGAACAGCCCGAGCAGGCCGCCGCCCACGAAGGCCACGAGCATCCACACCACCCGCATCGACGCGGACGTCGGTCGGCGGCGCGGACGGGCAGCCGCACCCACCACGTTCTCCACTTGCCACGGCTCCCACTGCCATGCCACGGGCGGCGACACCACGGACAGCCGGACCGCGACGGACGAGGACGCCCGGTCGGCTCCGGGACCGGCTCCATTCTGGTCCTTCGGCGGGCCCACAACCAGAGCCGGTATGCCGCGTGCGGTGCCTGCGCGGCATACCTCGGGTGCGCTTGGTTGCGGGTCCGCGTCGGCGCCCGCGCCGAGGGCGGCGGGTCCGTCCGTGGACCGCCGCAACCTGCCGTTAACGCACGTCCCCTAGGCTCCTTCCGTGAGCGACACCCGTGACACCACCACGCCCCTGCCGACGCCCGCGGCCTCCGCGCCCACCCGGATCCTGGTGGCCGAGGACGAGGCCCTGATCCGCCTCGACCTCGCCGAGATGCTCGTCGAGGCGGGCTACGACGTGGTCGGACAGGCCAGCAACGGCGAGCAGGCCGTCGAGATGGCGACCGAGCTGACCCCCGACCTGGTGATCATGGACGTGAAGATGCCGGTCATGGACGGCATCACCGCCGCCGAGCAGATCGGCGCCGCCCGGATCTGCCCCGTCGTCATGCTCACCGCCTTCAGCCAGACCGAGCTGGTCGAGCGGGCCCGTGACGCGGGGGTGATGGCCTACATCGTCAAGCCGTTCACGGCCTCCGACCTCACGCCGGCCATCGACATCGCGCGGCACCGCTGGACCGAGGTCAAGGCACTCGAACGGGAGATCAGCGACCTGGGCGAGCGGCTCGAGACCCGCAAGGCGGTCGACCGCGCCAAGGGCGTGCTGATGAAGAAGCTCAAGATCAGCGAGGCGGAGGCGTTCCGCTGGATCCAGAAGACCGCGATGGACCGTCGCCTCGGCATGCGTGAGGTGGCCGAGGCCGTCGTGGCAGGGATGGACAAGGCCTGAGCGTGGACGCGGTGGTTCGCCCGGCTGGTCAGGGTGATGCTGGTGTGCTGGCCCAGGTGGCGGCGGCGACGTTCGCGCTGGCCTGCCCTCCGCACATCACCCCGCAGGCGATCGACGCCTTCATCGCCGAGGTCCTGTCGCTGGAGTGCTTCGAGCGCTATCTCGCCGACCCGGCCCGTGACCTGTTCCTCTCGGTGGGGGACGACGTGGTGACCGGCTACGCGATGGTCGTCCACGGGGAGCCCACCGACCCGGACGTGCGGGCTGCGCTGACGCTGCGACCGACCGCCGAGCTGAGCAAGATCTACGTCCTGCCCGACCACCACGGCGCAGGCACCAGCCGGCTGCTCATGGCGGCCTCGATCGACGCGGCCCGGGCTCGTGGCGCGGTCGGGGTGTGGCTGGGGGTCAACCAGGAGAACGAGCGGGCCCAGCGGTTCTACGCCAAGAGTGGCTTCGCCAGGGTGGGCACCAAGCGGTTCCTCGTGGGTGACCGCTACGAGGACGACTACGTCTTCGAGCGCCCCGCCTGACCGGTCGGGACCCGTCCCGGGGGACCCGGATGGCGAGTCCGCGCGGACGCCGTGCAACGATGGCCAAGCAGCGAATCGGCGCCGACCCGTGATGTAACAGCCGTGGAACAAGGGCTGCGACAAGAGTTAACACGGGAAAGTTGTTGAACTCTTCACGAGCGCCCTCGAATGGGCCTAGAGTCCTGAGTCGGTCGCCTTTCGAGGCGCCGCGGCCGTCGGGGGAGCCGTCTGCAGTGGTGAGCAGTCCAGACCGACGATGATGGAGGAACCCCGGTGAGCCGTCCCGTGATCAGCGTCAGGCGCGTCTCCGCGGATGAGGAGCGGTCCTTCACCGAGCTCTGGATGACCTCAAGGGTCGAGGCCGGGGTCAGCCCCGAGGTGGTCGCCCGCGCCGCCTCCGAGGGGCGCATCTCGACCGCGCTGCACCGCGAGGACGTCCGGGCCTACGTCGCCATGGCGGACGGCCAGCCGGTCGGGTTCGCGGTCGCCGCCACCAGCCCGTTCTCGTCCCTGACCGACGCCCCCTGCGTCACCATCGACCAGCTCTACGTCGTGCCCGACTCGCGCAAGCACGGGGTCGCCCGCCAGCTGATGAGTGCCGTCACCCTCTACGCAGACTCCCGCGGGTGCGAGCAGATCGGCTGCAACGTGCCGGCCCAGCACCGCGACGCGAACCGCTTCTTCGCCCGCCTCGGCTTCTCCTCGCAGATGGTGCGCCGGGTAACCAGCGTGTCCGCGCTGCGTCGCCGCCTGGGCCAGGACGAGCCGCGGCACCACTCGATCGAGGCGCTGCTCCACCGCCGCCGCTCCCTGCGCGCGCGGGCGACCGCGAGCGCCGAGAGCCGGCTGGCCGGCTGACCGCTAGGCGCCGGGAGCTGCGTCGCGCAGCAGGCAGGTGATCCGGCAGGTGCAGATGCGCCGGTCCTGGTCGTCGGTGATGACGATCTCGTAGCACGTGAGGGTGTTGCCCAGGGACAGGGCAGTGGCGGTGCCGGTCACGAAGCCCGAGCGCGCGGCCCGGTGGTGGGTCGCGTTGATGTCGAGACCCACGGCGACCCGGTCCGGGCCAGCGTGCAGCGCGGAGCCGACCGACCCCAGGGTCTCGGCCAGCACCACGGAGGCGCCACCGTGCAGCAACCCGTAGGGCTGGGTGTTGCCCTCGACGGGCATCCGGGCGACGAGACGCTCGGGCGAGGCCTCGAGCACCTCGATCTGCATGCGCTGGAGCAGGGAGTTCGGGTTCATCGCCAGCATCGCCTCGAGGGCGGCGGCGAGCTCGGGGTCGGTGGGGCCGGCGCTCGTGGGGCTGGCGGTCGCGGGGGTGTCACTCATAACCAATAGGCTGCCATGCGTGAGTCGCCTCCTGCTCCTCGACGGTCATTCCCTTGCCTACCGCGCCTTCTTCGCGCTGCCGGCCGAGAACTTCTCGACCAGCACGGGCCAGCACACCAATGCTGTCTACGGCTTCACGTCGATGCTCATCAACGTGCTGCGCGACGAGCAGCCGACCCACGTGGCGGTCGCGTTCGACGTGTCCCGGCAGACCTTCCGCCTGGCCGAGTACGCCGACTACAAGGCGGGTCGCTCTGCCACACCCAGCGAGTTCTCCGGCCAGATCCCGTTGGTGCGCGAGGTGCTGGACGCCCTCAAGATCCGGTGGGTGGAGGTCGACGGCTACGAGGCCGACGACGTGATCGCCACGCTGGTCACGGAGGCGACCGCGCAGGACATGGACGTCGTCATCTGCACCGGCGACCGCGACGCCTTCCAGCTCGTCACCGACCGGGTCACGCTGCTCTACCCCGTGCGTGGGGTGTCCGAGGTCTGGCGGATGACCCCGGCCGCGGTGGAGGAGAAGTACCTCGTCGCCCCGGAGCGCTACAGCGACCTCGCAGCCCTCGTGGGCGAGACGTCCGACAACCTGCCCGGCGTGCCGGGGGTCGGTCCGAAGACCGCGGCGAAGTGGCTCGGCCAGTACGGCGACCTCACCGGGGTCGTGGCCCACGCCGACGAGATCAAGGGCAAGGCGGGCGAGTCGCTGCGCGAGCACCTCAACGACGTGCTGCGCAACCGGCGGCTCAACCAGCTCGTGCGTGACCTGCCGCTGCCGGTGACGGTCCCCGAGCTCGAGCGCCAGAACTGGGACCGCGAGCTGGTCCACACCGTGTTCGACAGCCTCGAGTTCCGGGTGCTGCGCGACCGGCTCTTCGAGTACCTCGAGGCACCCCAGGAAGAAGCCGACCACGGCTTCGAGCTCGACGGCACGGTGCTCGCTCCTGACGAGGTGGCCGGCTGGCTGGAGGAGTATGCCGCGCCCGGCACCACCGTGGGTGTGCACCTGGTGGGACAGTGGGGCCGGGGGACCGGCGACGCCACCGCCCTGGCGCTGGCCACCGACGGTGACGCCGCGGCATACCTCGACCTCACGGCGCTCGACCCGGCCGGCGAGGCCGCCGTCGGCGCGTGGCTGGCCGACCCCGAGCGTCCCAAGGTGCTCCACGACGCCAAGGGGCCGTTGCTCGCGCTGGCAGCCCGTGGCTGGCACGTCCACGGCATCGCGACCGACACGGCCCTGGCGGCCTACCTCGTGCGCCCCGACCAGCGGTCCTACGACCTGGCTGACCTCGTGCTCCGCCAGCTCGGCCGTGAGCTGCGGGCCGAGGCCGACAGCTCGGGCCAGGGCCTGCTCGACTTCGGCGACGAGGGCGACGCCGGCGCGCAGGACGCGATGGTCCGGGCCCGCGCAGTCCTCGACCTGGCCGGTTCGCTGGCCGAGCAGCTGGAGGCCACCGGCGGCACCTCCCTGCAGCAGGACCTCGAGCTGCCGCTCGAGCAGGTGCTGGCGGGCATGGAGCGCACCGGCATCGCGGCCGACGTCGACGTGATGACGGGGCTGGAGGCCGACTTCGCGGCCAAGGTGCGCGAGGCCCAGCAGGACGCCTACGACGCGCTCGGTGGCGACCAGATCAACCTCGGGTCGCCCAAGCAGCTCCAGGTCGTGCTCTTCGACACGCTCGGGCTGCCCAAGACCCGACGCACCAAGACCGGCTACACCACCGACGCCGACGCGCTCAACGACCTGTTCACCAAGACCGAGCACCCGTTCCTCGAGGCGCTGCTGCGGCACCGTGACTCGTCCCGGCTGCGGGTCACCGTCGAGGGCCTGCTCAAGTCCGTGGCCGACGACGGGCGCATCCACACCACCTACCAGCAGACCATCGCGGCGACCGGCCGGCTCTCCTCGACCGATCCCAACCTCCAGAACATCCCGATCCGTACCGACGAAGGACGCCGGATCCGCGAGGTGTTCATCGTGGGCGAGGGCTACGAGTCGCTGATGTCCGCCGACTACAGCCAGATCGAGATGCGGATCATGGCGCACCTGTCCGGCGACGAGGGCCTGATCGAGGCTTTCCGGTCGGGGGAGGACCTGCACCGGTTCGTCGGGTCGCGGGTGTTCTCGGTCGAGCCCGAGGACGTCACGGCGGCGATGCGCTCCAAGGTCAAGGCGATGTCCTACGGCCTGGCCTACGGCTTGTCGGCGTTCGGGCTGTCCAAGCAGCTGACCATCTCGACCGGCGAGGCCCAGGGCCTGATGGACGAGTACTTCGCGCGGTTCGGCGGGGTCAAGGACTACCTCGACTCGGTCGTCGCCGAGGCGCGGGGGACCGGCTACACCGAGACCATGCTGGGGCGGCGGCGCTACCTGCCCGACCTCACCTCCGACAACCGACAGCGTCGCGAGATGGCCGAGCGGATGGCTCTCAACGCGCCGATCCAGGGGTCAGCGGCCGACATCATCAAGCTCGCGATGCTGCGGGTCGAGAAGGCGCTGGCCGAGTCCGGTGCCCGCTCCCGTCAGCTGCTCCAGGTGCACGACGAGCTGGTGCTCGAGATCGCCCCAGGTGAGGCAGCCGACGTCGAGGCGCTGGTCCGCAAGGAGATGGGCGGGGCCATCGAGATGGACGTGCCGCTCGACGTCAGCGTCGGCGTCGGACGCTCCTGGTTCGACGCGGCGCACTGACCGTCAGGGGCCGCGAGGGTGGCACCCGCTCGGCTCAGCGGGTGGCCGAGCTCTTGGCGTCCTGCAGGAGCCGTTGACACAGGGCGGGCTCGCGACCCCAGCTGTTGCTGACGCGCACGTGGTCGGTGCGGCCGCCATCGTGCCCGGTCATGAACGTCAGCCGGGTCAGGTCGTTGTACCAGTCCGTGTTCCATTCGCCGACCGGGACGTAGAGGTCGTAGTCAGGGTTGTCGTCGACCCGGATCCGGGTCTGGAAGACCTCGGTGACCGCGTGGGCCGTGACCCGGATGCTGTGGCCACGCGCGACCTCGAACCACGGTGAGTAGAAGTTGCCGTCCTTGTCCTCGACGACGAGCCGAGCCTGGGGGGTGTCCTTGTCGAACTCCAGCGAGACGTAACGCATCTCCACACCGTCCTGCTCGAGCAGGCGCAGGGTGCCGGGGCGGTAGTGGACGGAGACCGGCGTGACGTCGACGACCATGTCCCGCTGCTCGACGAGGTTCCATGGTTCGTACTGGTCGCCGGTGTTGACGTAGAGCGACGCGCAGTCGCCGGTCACGTGCAGGTCGTCTGCCGTGCCGGCACCGGGCAGCTCGTCGGACTGCGACACCAGCCTGGCGAAGGAGGAGCCCGGCCCGCCACTCAGGCGTTCCTGCAGCGACAGGTAGGAGGTCAGCTCGTCGCCGCGGTGGGTCTGCGCCGCGATGAGGGACCCGGTGGCCACCTGTGCCACCACGCTGAAGGCACACAGCGTGGCCATCGCGACCACGAGGACCGGGCGGAGCAGGGCGGCGCGCGGGAGGCGCCGGCGGGAGGTCGACCAGAGGCCGATGGTCCCCACGACGACCAGCGCCGGCACGAAGTCGCTGGTGTAGCGGTTCGCGAGGTAGCCGTAGCCCATCACGCCGCCACCGACGAGGATCGTGCCGAGGGCCGGCCACCGCAGCGCGGCCACCGGGCCCTTGGCCCGACGGTCGAGCAGCACGGGGAGCGCGGCCAGCGCGAGCAGGAGCAGCAACGGCATGAACGCCGTGACGCTGCCGGTGCGGTAGGACTGGTCGAGGAAGGCGCCGGCGTAGGCGCGGGCCGGCTCCGCGGGCAGCGTGACCCACGGGAAGTAGTCCACGAACCGGATGCCGTCCGGCCGGAAGTAGTTGACCAGCGACGTCTCGAAGAACTGTGGCCCGGTGATGGTGCCGCCGTTGGCCGCCAGGGCCTGGCGCCGGTGGGCGTTCACCTGCGTCCAGACCTGGGACTCCAGGGGGAAGAGGTAGGGGTGGCCGAACTTCACCCAGTTGTAGGTGATCGAGGCACCCAAGGGGACCAGCCCGGCACTGAGGACGGCCAGCGGTCTGAGCAACACCAGTCGACCGCGGTTCGGCCGCCGACGCCGCAGCGCCGTGAGGAGCATCCAGCCGGCCAGGGCCATCGCCGCCCCACTCATCGCCCACCCACCCGGCGTGCGCGTCAGTGCCGTCGCCAGCGTGAAGCCGCCGAGCCACAGGATCGCCGTGCGTGAGGGGTCGAGGGCGACCCGCAACAGCCAGTAGGCGCAGCCCACGGCGAGGGCCGACGCCCAGAGGTAGACCTCGTGGTAGACCCACGGCAGCGCGGCGTCGAAGGTGAGAACCGTCCCTCCGGTGGCTGCGGCCAACAGGATGGCCGCGACGAGCCCGTCGGTGCGGCTGACGGCCTCGCCCGGCCGCAGGCAGTCCCTGACGAGCCAGACCATCCGCGTCGTCATGACTGCGAGCACCACCCAGGCGAGCACCATCGACGGCAGGGTGAGGCGGCCGTCGAACTCGTGGGTGAGCAGCTGCACGGGGATGCGCAGCAGGGCAGGGAAGGGCGGGAAGTACATGTAGGTCTTGCCGTCGATGATGAAGCCCTCGATCCCCAACGACCCGTTGGGGACCGCCAGCCGCCCATGGAGGAAGGCGGTGGCCTGCAGGTCGAAGAAGTTGGAGGCGAACCGTTGGGCGACGGCGGTGCGCAGGGCGTCCGTGCGGAAGTTGAGCAGCACGAGGAAGAACGGGATGCCACCGAGGACCAGTCCTGCGATGGAGGCGACCACGACTCGTCGTGACCGAGGGGCGGAGCTCAAACGCGCTCCAGCTTGTAGAGGAACTGGTAGCCGAAGAGCGTCGGCCAGACCCGCACGGCGGCCCGGTCGACGGCCGAGGCAGCCCGGGCGACCCGGCCGATGACGGGGTTGCCCCCTCGCTCGAGCACGTCCAGCGGCGAGCCCACGGTCCGGCGCTCCACGATCCGCAGGCCCGCGCCCGCGATGAGGCGCTCGAAGCTGCGGCGGGTGAAGAACCGCACGTGGCCCCGGTCGAGCGGGCCACGCTGGTCGTAGTCGAAGTTGCCGGAGGCGGTGCGCAGGCGCGGGTACCAGTGCCCGAAGTTGGGGATGCTCACCAGGATCGTGCCGTCGTCGCCGAGCCGCGAGACCAGGTCGGCCATCAGCGAGTCGGGGTCGATGACGTGCTCGAGGACGTCACCGGCCACGATCACGTCGTAGCCGGAGCCGGCCTCGGTCGGGAGCCCCTGGTTGAGGTCGGCCTCGACGAACGCGTCGATCCGCTGGCCGATGCCTTCGTGCTTGACCAGGTCGACGCCCACCACGTGGTGGCCCATCGAGCGGACGAGCCCGGCGAAGAGGCCGTCGGAGCAACCCACGTCGAGCACCGAGGCCGACGGGATCCCGGTCAGCCAGGTGAGCAGCTGGCCGTGCGAGGAGTGCGGGCTGTGCTTGACCTCGTAGGCCGCGGTGTCCACCCCGCCGCCACCGGTGGACCCCCCGAACCCCATCTGGTGGGCCCGGTGGCGCAGCACGTCGACGGCGACGTCGCGGGCGTAGGACATCCCGTTGACGTAGCAGATCTCGTCGCCGTAGTAGGTGGGGATCGGCACCTCGACGATCCGCTTCCGGGCGGCGAGCATGCCCAGGATGATCTCGGTGTCGAAGTCGAAGTCGTTGGAGTAGTCGGCGAAGGGCACGTCGCGCAGCGCGTCGGTGCGGTAGGCGCGGTAGCCGCTGTGCCACTCGGTGAGGGAGGCACCCGTCACGGCGTTCTGGAAGCGCGTGAGGATGCGGTTGCCCACGTACTTGTAGAGCGGCATACCGCCCTTGAGGGCCGACCCACGCTTCATCATCCGCGAGCCCATCACGACGTCGGCCTCGCCGGTCATCAGCGGCGAGACGATCTGCTCCATGACCTCCGGGGCGTACTGGCCGTCACCGTGCAGCAGCACGACGATGTCGAGCCCTTCCTCGATCGCCCAGCGGTACCCGAACTTCTGGTTGCCGCCGTAGCGCAGGTTCTCGACGTGCTTGATCACGGTCAGGGGGAGGGTCGAGCCGGACTTGTACTCGAGGCCGATCTCGTAGGTCTCGTCGACGCTCGCGTCGTCGCAGACCAGCACGTGGTCGAGCTGGTCGCGGAAGTCGGACGGGATGCGGTCCAGGGTCTGGCGGAGGGTGGTGGCCGCGTTGTAGGCGACCACCAGGACACCGATCCGGACTGCGGCCGGCTCGGCCGAGCCCACGCCTTCTGACGTCACTGTCATCCCTCTCGTGCTGCCCCGTGGAGTCCCGACTCGCCTCGCACTTCGATGGGCTCGGGGAATCTTACCCGTTGGTAATGAGGCGGCAGGACGTTCTGGCATACTCCGCGCCATGACCGCCGCCCTCGTCGACCTCGGCACGCTGCAGGCCCGCTTGCCCGAGCTCGCGGAGCAGTACCGCTCCGCCCAGCCGTTCCCCCACATCGTGCTCGACGACGTGCTCTTCGCGGACGCCTTCACCCGTGCCGCGCAGGAGTTCCCGGCCATGCGGGACCCGTTCTGGAAGGGCTACCTGCACGTCAACGAGACGAAGTACGGCAACACCCAGCCCGACACCTGGGGGCCGACGCTGACCGAGGTCGCCAAGGAGTTCGTGTCACCCGAGTTCGTCGGCTTCCTCGAGGAGCTGACCGGCATCAGCGACCTGCTGCCCGACTGGAGCATGGACGGCGGCGGCCTGCACCAGACGCTCCGCGGCGGGCACCTCAACATCCACGCCGACTTCACGACCCACCACGTCAACGAGCAGTGGAGCCGGCGGGTCAACATCCTGCTCTACCTCAACGAGGAATGGCGCGAGGAGTGGGGCGGCGAGCTCGAGCTCTGGGACAAGGAGATGACCGCGGCCCAGGCGAAGGTCCAGCCCGCCGGCAACCGGATGCTCATCTTCACCACGAGCGAGGACAGCTTCCACGGCCACCCGGACGCCCTCACCTGCCCGGAGGACGTGGCCCGCCGCTCGATGGCGCTCTACTACTTCACCGAGGAGGAGAACGCGGTCCGCAAGTCCACCAACTACCGGGCCCGCCCCGACGAGGCCGGCATCAAGCGGGCCGCGATCGCCGTGGACCGCGGCGCCGTCGACCTCTACGACCGCGCCAAGCGCAAGCTCGGCATCTCGGACGAGCGGGTGAGTGGCGTGCTCGAGCGCGTCAACAAGCTGCGCCGCAAGGGCTGAGTCGCCGGCGCCGCCCGAGCGGCAGCCACCCACGAGGCGGGTGTCAGGCGTCGGTCGTGACCGCGGGCCGGGGGCGCCCGATGCGGGCGGTCCACCGCTTGAGCGGCTCGTCGACCCCGCGGTGCAGCACCACGGTGATCGCCGCGAGCAGGACCACCGCCAGGATGGCCCGCGCCGAGGCGTCCCAGGACGGGGTGTGGCGGGTGATGGCGTAGAACAGCGGCAGGTGCCACACGTAGAGGGTGAGCGACGAGCCGCCCAGGACCCGCAACGGTTTGAGGTTGAAGAGCCGCACTGCCGGGTTGTCCCGGACCTGGTCGGCCGAGGCTGCCACGACGAAGAGCGTGGTGGCCGCGGCGATGGCGATGCCCTGCCACCCGAAGTAGGCATCGATCCCGAGCCGGGAGGCGCTGAAGATGACACCGATGATGACCAGGGCCGACGCGCCGATGATGGCCGTCGCGTCCCGCCTGACCATGTCGAGCCGATCCCACAGCAGCGCCGCCAACACTCCCCAGAGCGCGGCGTCGACCCGGGTCGAGGTGCGCAGCGACGCGCTGTACCAGCCCTCGGTCTGGTAGACGTGCCACCGCCACCAGGTGGCGGCAACCAGCAGGATGGCCACGCCGGCAGCGATCTTCAGCCGGTGCCGACCCCAGAGGGCGAGCACCACGGCGAGCACCACGAAGAACTGCATCTCCACACTGAGGTACCAGAGGTGGCCGAGGTCGCCCCTGGCGTCGAGTGCGTTGTCCCGCACGTACCAGTTCCACGTGTAGGTCACGATCGCCCGCACGGAGTTGGTCGTGGCCGACGAGGTGGCGGTGTCGGTGTCGTCGACCTGCGCCACGATGAGGATGACCGCGACCAGCAGGTAGACCTGCGCGCTGATCCTGATGAACCGGCGCACCAGTGTCGTGAACGGCGCGCGCTGTCCGGCCCGGGCCAGCCCTCCGAGCATGCTGCGCGTGACGAGGAAGCCGCTCAGCACGAGGAACATCGAGACCCCGATGCTCCCGGCCTTGAACCATCCGTCGAACGGTGCGATGTCGGACAGGTTGGTGAAGGGGTAGACCACCCACGCGTGCGAGAGGACGACGACCAGGATCGCGAGCCCACGCAACCCGTCGAAGGTCCCGTTCCGCGCCTCGACCTGGCGGTGTGATCCTGACACGCCGGTCACGGTATCCCACCGGCCACGCGCTGGAAGCCACCCTGCGAGGACGACACGGGAGCTGTCCGGGTCCCGGTCCGGCAGGGCCGGGTCACGACGCGTGCCGTGCCCCTCGCGGCTCCTCGGAACCGGTTGGCCTGGGCGGGCTGCGGAACAACGTCGACCTGCTCAGCCAGCGGCGGGTGGGCTCTTCGATGAACCGCTGGGCGGCATACACGATGACAGCGAGGAGGGCGACGGCAAGGACGGTCCGCGACCCCGGTGACCAGTCCTGGGTGTGCCGTGACACCGCCCAGAAGAGGGGGTAGTGCCAGACGTAGATGGCCAGCGAGGCGTTGCCGAGCCACTGCAGAGCCGGGTGCTCGAGAAAGCCACGAGCCGGCGTTGGGGGCGGCACGGAGGAGTGGCCGTCCAGTCCCTGCACCAGCGTCGCGACGAGCAGCGCCGACACGAGCGTGAACGCCAGGCCCCACTCGCGCAGGTACTGGTCCTGGGGGAGCTCGGGGGAGAGCAGCACGAGCCCGCCGAGGGCGGCCAGGCACCCGGGGACCAGCCAGCGGTCGCGCCGCTCGAGGAGCCCGAGCCCGGGCAGCAGCACCGCGATGAGGGCGCCGAGCAGCAGCCCGTCGGCGCGGGTCGTGACGAGCAGGGACGCGGGCCAGGTGCCCCCGTCGTGGAGCACGACGTAGCGGTTCACGACGACCAGGACGGCAGCCACCCCCAGCCCGACCGCGAAGACCCGCCGGAACCCGGCGAGCAGGATGACCGCCAGGGGGAGGACGAGGTAGACCTGCTGCTGGACGCTGAGGTACCAGAGGTGGCCGAGGTCTGCGCGGGCCTCCAGCGCGTGGTCGACCAGGTAGGTGTTCCACGTGTATGTCAGCACGCTCACCAGCGAGCGCTGGGTGGTCGTGTCCGAGGTCGCGTCGGTGGGGTCGAACCGGTTCATGAGGAGGACCGCGGCGGCCATCGGCACGAGCTGCACGCCGATGCGGACGATGCGCCGCAGGTAGAACCGGAACGGGTCGAGCACACCGCGCTCGCGCTCGCGCAGCAGGTTGTGCGTGACGATGAAGCCACCGACCACGAAGAAGACGGTGACGGAGCCGCCGTGGAAGAGCCCGCGCACCACGGGGATCGCCTCGATGGTCTCCTTGGGATAGATGATCCAGGAGTGCGTCAGCAGCACCAGGATGATCGTGAGGCCGCGCAGGCCGTCGAGCGCAGCAACCCGTGAGCCCGGGCGGGTCGACTGCGTTTCCATGGCACGCACGGTATCCGTTGGGTGGAGTTGTCCCGAATCGCCACGGCCGCCCCACGGTGCCGCTGGTAGGTTCTGCGCGACCGGAGGACGGGGTGCGGATGACGACGGGCCAGGCGCCTGCGAGACCAGGGTGGCGCGAGGCTCTCGTGCCGGTGGTCGTCACCGTCGTCACGGCTGCCGTGGTGCTGGGGCCGGCGCTGCGTCCCGGCGTCGTCCTCACGTACGACCTCGCCTGGTCTCCCGATGCGCGGCTCACGCCCTTCGCCACCGGTGTCGACACCCCGGCTCCGCGCGCCGTCCCGAGCGACGCGGCGACCTGGCTGCTCGGGCTGCTGGTCACGCCGGGCGTGGCGCAGAAGCTCGTCCTCGGGGGAGTGCTCGTGCTGGCCGGCCTCGGTGCCACCGGCCTGGTCCGGGTGCTGCGTCCGACTGCGGGCCGCCTCGCGGCCTGCGCCGCCGCGGTGGCGGCCGTGTGGAACCCGTTCGTGGCCGAACGCCTGGTGATCGGTCAGTGGACCGTCCTGCTCGGGTATGCCGTGCTGCCCTGGGCGGTGCGCGCCGCACTTCGCGTCCGAGCCGGGCGCGGCACGGTGACAGCCCTGTGCGGGTGGGCGGTGCTCGCCTCCGTCGGCGGCGCGAACTCCCTCGTGCTGGTCGGTCCGCCGGTCCTGGTGCTGCTCCTCCTCCCGCAGCCGGTGTGGCGCGCGGTCCTCGCCTGGCTCGCGGTCGTCGCCGGGGGCGCGGGAGCCTGGGCGGTGCCCGCCCTGTGGGGTGGCCTGGCCTCGGACCCCGCCGGCTTCACGGTCTTCGCGGCCCGCTCCGACGGCCCGATGGGACTGGTGGTCTCGCTGGCCGGGGGCGGCGGCTTCTGGAACCCCGCGTCCTACCCAGCCGAACGGCGGGTCGCCGCGCTCGCCGTGGCTGCCGCCGTGCTGACCACGGCAGGTGTCGTGGCCGTGGCCCGGCAGGCCCGGCAGTCCCGCCGGGCCCACCGAGCCCGGGACCGGGAGCGGCCCGGACCGGCCGACCACGCCGGCCAGCGCGTGGGCAGCGGCGTCCCCGTGCTGGTCGCGGTGGCGTTGCTGGGCCTGCTGCTGGCCGTCGCCAGCGGCACCGCGTGGTCGGCCGACGCCTGGGCGCGGCTGGCCGAGGTCCCGGGCGGCGCGCTGCTGCGGGACAGCCAGAAGGTCGTCGCGCTCTGGGTCGTCCTCGGGGCGGCCGGCGTGGGCCTCCTCGTCGACGGGCTGGTCCACCACCGAGCCGCCGCGCTCGTCCCGGCCATCGGCCTGGCCGTCGTGGCACCACTGGTGCTGCCCACCCTGGCCTGGGGTGAGCGGAGCCGGATCGAGGCGGTCACGGTGCCCGCGGACCTGCGCGCTGCCGCGGCCGAGCTGTCCAGTGCCCCGGCGGGAGAGGTCGGCCTCCTGCCCTGGCGGCAGTACCGCCGCTACGGCTGGAACGACGCCCGGGTGAGCCTGAGCCTGGTGCCGCGGATGGTCGACCAGCGGGTGGTCTACGACGACTCGTTGCCGCTGAGCTCGGGCCGGATCGCGGGGGAGAGCCCACGGTCCGCGGCCGTCACCGCCGCGGTCGACGGCGGCGCCGACGCGTGGGATGCGCTGGTGGCGCAGGGCGTTCGCTACGTCGTCGTCGAGAAGGACACCGGGCTCCCGACCCCGGACCTGCCCGCCGGTGCCGGCCGAGTCCTCGCGGACACGGCTCACCTGCAGGTCGTCGAGGTGGCCGGGTCGTCCGGCGCGACGACGGGGGCGACCACGGGAGCGACCGGTCAGGGTGGTCGGGCCGGCTCGGCCACGGGCTGGGGTGTGACGCTCGCAACACTCGCCGCGTGGCTTGTCCTGGCGACCCGGCGGGTCCTGCGCAGAAATGGCTGAGCGAACCGAACTCGCTGGTAGGGTTCCGCCCATGACCAATGCTGTTAGCGGCATCGCCGCCCTCGTGACCGGTGCCGTGCTGGCCCTGCTGGCCATCTTCGGCGGCACCGCGGCGCTGACCCCGTCCGTCGCGGCGAACAACTCGCCGGTCGTCAACTACGACGGCAACTGACCGCACCTTCTTCGCTGGCGGGCTGCTGACCTCGGTCAGTGGTCCGTTTCGCTGTCCGCGACCTGGTCGGGCTCGCTCGGGGGATCGAGCTCTGGCGCCGCCGCGGCATACAGCAGTGACTCCCACCGGCTGACCGTCTCCGACCAGCGGAACCTCGTCACCCACTGCACGACGCGCTCACTCATCGCGCTCCTGGCCGCGGCGTCGTCGAGCAGCGCACCCAGCGCGGCGGTGAACTCGCGCGGTCCGCCGTGGACGAGCACCCCGGTCTCGCCGTCGCGGACCGAGTCGTTGAGGCCGCCGACGTCGGCGAACGCCACGGTGGGCGTGCCGTGCACCCCGGCCTCCACGACCACCAGGCCCCAGCCCTCCTTGAGGCTGGGCAGGGCCAGCACCCAGGCCTCGGCGAGGAGCCGGTGCTTCTCTGCCTCCGAGACGTGGCCGGTGAAGGTGGTGCGGTCCCGGATGCCGAGCTCGTCGGCGACTCGGTGCAGCTCGGTGTCCCAGTAGCCGGAGCCGACCACCCACAGCTCGAGGTCCGGTCGGTCGACGGCGAGCTCACGCACGGCCTGCATGGCGATCTCGACGCGCTTCTGCGGGACGAGCCGGCCGAGGACCACCACGACCGGGTGGTCGGCCCGGCTCACGTGCTCGTCCGCGACGGCGTCGGTGCCGTTGTGGATCACCGTCACCCGCGACGGCTCCACGCCGAGCCCACCCAGCTCGTCGCGGGTCGACTCCGACACGGCGACGTAGCGGCTGTGGCCGTACACGCGGGGCGCCACCTTCGACTCGAGGAACCACCCGGCCCGCGCGACGGTCGGCCCGAACACCACGCCCCACTGCTCGCGGTGGACGTGGTGGACGAGGTTGACGACCGGGCTGCCGGACCGGACGAGGGGGCTGAGGAAGGGCACGCCGTTCTGCACGTCGACGACCACGTCGGCCCGGTGCCGGCCCAGGGCGAGGGCAGCCAGGGAGCGCAGGTAGACGCCGTAGCGCCCGCCCCGGCGCAGGTACCGCACGCCGTCGACGGTCTCGCGCGGCAGCGCTCCCGGGTAGGCGGCGGTGCGGACGGTGACGCGGTGACCGCGGCCGGCCAGCCCGGTCGCGACCTCGCTCAGGTACTTCTCGGAGCCGCCGGCCTCAGGGTGGTTCATGTCCCGCCAGTTGAGCAGCAGGACGGACAACGGCTTGCGCACTCAGAAATCCTTGGTGGTGTGGGCACGCCCGAACGGACCACGCGGTCCGGCTGGCTAGCATGCACGGGTGGATCAGCGACCGACGCGACGGTATCGCACCGCTGGTCGGTCGCTCCGCCTCTTCCGGTCCTTCCTCGTGGAGCAGAGCGACCCCGACCGTTTCTACGGCGACCTCGCCGACGACACGGTCGCGCTGCTGTCCGGGCACACCGACCTCGCGGGGGCGGCCGTCCTCGACGTGGGCGCCGGTCCCCGGCAGTTCGCGGCCGCCTTCGCCGGTGCCGGGGCGCGCTACGTGGGCCTGGACGTCGCGGTCGGCGACCTCGCCGACGCCGCGGCCCCTGACGTGGTGGGCGTGGGGGAGCGGCTGCCGTTCGCCGACGCGAGCCTCGACGTCGTCCTGTCGAGCAACGTCATGGAGCACGTCCCGAGGCCCGGGGTGGTGGCCCGCGAGATGGTGCGCGTCGTGCGCCCGGGTGGGCTGGTGTTCATCTCCTACACCGCGTGGGCGTCGCCCTGGGGCGGCCACGAGACCTCGCCGTGGCACGTCTTCGGCGGGGAGTATGCCGCGCGGCGCTACGAGCGGGTCAACGGCCGCCCGCCCAAGAACCGGTTCGGGACGTCCATGTTCGCGGCCAGGGTCGGCGACGGAGTCCGGTGGGCCCGCTCGCAGGACGACCTCGTCGTCGAGGAGCTCTCGCCGCGCTACCACCCCGACTGGGCGCGCGCGGTCGTCGAGGTGCCGGTGCTGCGCGAGGTCGCGACCTGGAACCTCATGATGGTGCTGCGGCGCCGGTGACCGCTTCCCCCCTGTCCGCAGGTCGCCGACCCGCCGGTGTCCGGGCGGCCCCGGACCCGACGGTGCCCTCGCTGGTGGACCGGGTCCGCACCCTCACCTGCCTGCTGGTGCTCTGGACCGTCGCCTTCGCCCAGCAGCCCGGCAAGGTGGTGGCCGACACCAAGATCGACCTCGCCCTCGACCCGTGGGGACTGATGTCCCGCGCGCTGCACCTGTGGGACCCGAGCACGACCTTCGGCGTGCTGCAGAACCAGGGCTACGGCTACCTCTTCCCCATGGGCCCGTTCGCGGCCGTGGGCCAGCTGGTCGCGGCCCCGTGGGTGGTGCAGCGGCTCTGGTGGGCGGCCCTGCTGACCGCGGGCTTCCTCGCGATGCGGGGCCTCCTGGCTGCCTGGCGGGTCGCCGACCCGGTCACCCGACAGGTCGCCGCCGTCGCGTTCGCCCTGTCGCCCCGGGTCGTCAGCACGCTGGGGCCGATCTCGTCGGAGTCGGCTCCGGCACTGCTCGCGCCCGCGATCCTCCTGCCCCTGGTGCTCGCCGGCGAGGGCCGACTCGGCCAGCGTCGGGCGGCCGCGCTGTCGGCGCTCGCCGTGCTCTGCTGCGGCGGGGTCAACGCGACGGCCACGGCGTTCGCGGTCGTCCCGGCCGGCCTGTGGTTGGTCACGCGACGAGCGTGGTGGCGCACGCCGCTGACCTGGTGGTGGGCCGGGTCGGTGGCGGCGGCGTCGGCGTGGTGGGCCGTGCCGCTCGTGGTCCTGGGGCGCTACTCGCCGCCGTTCCTCGACTGGATCGAGTCGTCCGACGCGGTGACCCGCACCATCAGCCTGCTCGACGACCTGCGCGGGACCTCCCACTGGCTCGGCCACCTGGTCACGCAGGCCGGGCCCTGGTGGAACGCCGGGTACGACCTCGTCGCCTCGCCGGGGCTGGTGATCGGGACCGCTCTGGCCGCCGCGGTCGGTCTCGCCGGCCTGACCTTGCACGGGTTGCCGCACCGCGACTACCTCGTCGGTCTCGCCCTGGTGGGGGTGCTCGTCCTGGCGCTGCCGCACAGTGGCCCCCTGGACAGCCCGCTGCGACCGTTCGTCCAGGACCTGCTCGACGGCCCACTCGCGCCGTTGCGCAACGTGCACAAGGCCGACCCGTTGCTCCGGCTGCCGCTGGCGACCGCCTTGGCCCACGTCGTCGGCCGGCTGGCCCAGCGCGACCGTCGGGTGCCTCACGTGCCCGCTCGGGCCGCTCGGCCGGCGGTCGTCCTCGCCGCGCTGATCGCCTGCGTCGCCGCGCTGAGCCCGGTGCTGCCCGGTCTCGCGGGCCAGCTGGCCTCCCGTGGCTCCTTCGTCGCGGTGCCGCAGGAGTGGCGCCAGGCCGGCCGGTGGCTCGACCGCCAACCCGGTGGGGGGACCGCGCTCGTCGTCCCTGCGTCCAACTTCGACGAGTACACCTGGGGCCGGCCGCTCGACCTCGTCCTGCGCACCCAGACCTCGACCGACACCGCCGTCCGCGACGCCGTGCCGCTGACGCCCGCCAACACGGTGCGACTGCTCGACTCGGTCGAGACCCGGCTGCAGACCGGACGTGACCTCGGTGGCGTCGTCGACGTGCTCCGCTCGGCCGGGGTGCGCCACGTGGTGCTCCGCAACGACCTCGACACCTCCTCGACCGGCGGGGTCCCGGTGTCGGTGGCGCGCTCGGCCATCGCCCGGACGCCCGCGCTGACCCAGGTGGCGGCCTTCGGCAACACCTACGTCGACGGCACCGGCCAGCGCCTCCGGCCCGTGGAGATCTACGCGGTCGACGGCTCGTCCGCCCCCGCCGCAGAGCTCACCCCACTCTCGGAGGTGCAGTCGGCGTCCGGGGCGAGCGAGAGCCTGCCCGACCTGCGCGACGCGGGCATCGACGGGCCGGTGGTCTTCGACGGCGACGCCTCCTCGAGCGCGGCGGCGGCTCGGGTCGCGCACGACGCCTCGGTCGGTGGACGCCGGGTGGTCACCGACGGCCTGCGGGCTCGCGACCGCGCGTTCGGCGCGACCCGGGGCAGGGACGTCAGCCAGACCCTGTCGGCCGACCACCTGTCCGGGGCCCACGACTACCTGCCGTGGAGCGACCCACGACTGCGCACCACTGTCGCGTGGACGGGGCTTCGGGACCTCGAGGCGTCCGGGTCGCTGGCCACCGACGCCGGTCCCGGTGGGCTCGACCCGGCCGACCGGCCGTTCTCCGCCGTCGACGGTCTCGCCACCACGGCCTGGGTGGTCGCCGCCGACGGGCGGCCCTCGCTGACGGTGACGTTCGACCGGCCGCGGTCGGTCGACGGTCTCGAGGTCTCGGCGCTCGCCGACAAGGCCCGCTTCGGTGACTTCCTCGGCATACCCACGCGACTGAAGGTGACCACCGACTCGGGCGACACCGTCGTCCCACTGGCCGCCACCGGTCGGTCGCAGGTGGTGACCGGGCTGCCCTCGGGCAGCACGACGCGACTGCGGATCGAGATCCTCGGGACCGACCGGGGCGCCGACGCGCTGGTCACCGGCCTCACGGAGGTGCGGGTGCCGGGGCTCGTGGCCAGGGAGAGCGTCGTCGTGGCCCACCCGGGTCCGGCGCCCGCCGACGCCTTCGTGCTGTCCGAGCAGTACCGCGGCACCGACGGCTGCGTCGAGGTCCGCGACGAGTTCGTCTGCGGCGGCGAGCAACGTGCTCCCGAGGACGCGGCGGGACTCGACCGCACCGTCCCGGTCACCGACGGAGTCGCGTATGCCGTGCGCGGCACCCTGGGTGCCGTCCCCGGTCCGGGACTCGACGCGGTGCTCGACCTCGGTGCGCCCGGCACGGTGACCGCGAGCAGCCGGCTGTCGCGGGCTCCGCAGGCTCGTCCCGGTGCCGTGCTCGACGGCGACCCGGCGACCGCCTGGGCGCCCGACCCGGCGGACGCCACGCCCACCCTGTCGGTGGAGCTCGCCCGGACCGCGACGGTCTCCCACCTCCGGCTGCAGACCCGCGGCGAGTGGCTGACCGGGCGCGACGTGACCGCCCAGGTCACCGTCGGCGGCACCGTGCAGCTGGCCGAGGTAGGCCAGGACGGCAGCTTCGCCATCCGCCCGGCCACGGGTCGCAGCCTCCGCATACGGCTCCTGCTCGCCGCCACGCGACAGGACGCCGAGCGCGACGCCAAGCCCGCCGCGGGCATGCAGGTCAGCGAGCTGGTCATCGACGGCGTGCAGCCCACGCCCGCCCGGGAGCAGGTCGCGGCGGAGTGCGGCACCGGCCCCCAGCTGCTGGTCGAGGGCGTGTCGGTGCCGACGCGGGTCAGTGGTCCACGTGCGGCCGCCTTCGGGGTCGGCGAGCTCGACTACGAGGCCTGCGAACCGGTGCGGATGAGTGCACCCGAGGGGCGAGTGGTGGTGGAGTCGTGGGGTGGGTTCGTCCCCGACCGGCTGGTCCTGACGCGCAGCGACCAGGCCCCGCCGACGGCGACCCCGGCGCGGTCGGTCCGGGTGGGGGCCACGGCGGTGGGTCAGGTGTCGGCCGAGGTGGGTCCGGGTGCGGCCGGGCTCCTCACCCTGCCCCAGAACGCCAACCCGGGCTGGCGCGCGACCCTCGACGGTCGACGGCTCGACCCCGTCACCGTGGACGGCTGGAAGCAGGGGTTCGTGGTGCCGGAGGGGGCCGGCGGGACGGTGGCGGTGAGCTTCGGTCCGGACGGCCCCTACCGCTGGGGACTGCTGCTGGGCCTCGTGCTGGTGCTGCTCGTCGGCGCCAGCGCCCTCACGCCCTCGAGGCGTCGAGCCGGTGCCGATCCAGCGGCGGTTTCCGCGGGGCCGGCTGCGCCGCGGGGGTCGGTGCGAAGGTCGGCGGCCATGCTGGTCCGGGCGTGGGCCGGGCCGGTCGTGGCGCTGCTCGTGGGCTTCCTGCTCGCCGGCTGGTGGGGCGCTGTCACCGCCGGGCCCTGCGTCCTGCTGACCAGCGGACCCCTTCCGCGCGTGCCGCGCCGACTGCGACCCCTGCTGGTCGGCGGTCTGGTGGTCGGGCTGGTCACGGTCGCCGGGGTCATCCAGGCCTGGTGGGCCCCGGGGCGGCTGGGCGGGGCGGGCGTCGAGGGCACCCTTCGGCTGCTGTGCGTCGCGGCCCTGGCCCTGGTCGTCAGCGGGTCCTGGCGTGCACCCGGTCCATCAGCGGACGCTCGACCAGACGCTCGCTGAGCGCGGCCAGCCCCAGGGTGACCGGCACGCCCACGGCCAGGAGGGCGAGCGCGCCACCGGTGAAGTAGTTGATCCCCGTCACGGCGTAGATCGCCTCGAACACCGGCAGGTGCCACAGGAACACGCCGTAGGAGATCCGCCCGAGGTAGCGCGCCGGCGCCGACCCCAGCGCGCGGCTGAACGCGTCGCTCCCGCCGCCGAACAGCAGCGGAACCATGAGACCCGCCGTCACGACCGAGCCCAGCACCCCCTTGCCCGCGAGCTGGATGCCGGCGACCGGACCCAGGGTGAGTGGCCCGGCGACGGTGGTGGTGGCGAGCAGGTATGCGCCGCAGGCCAGCGCCAGGCAGGTGCCCGGGTAGGCGGCCAGGTCGCGCAGCACGCGGTGCGCCCGCAGGGCAGGGGCGGCGCGCACCACGGACAGCGCCATCCCGAGCGCGAACTCCGGCCAGTGTGCCGGCAGCCAGCGCCCTGCGAGGCTGTCGCCCCCGATCTGCACCAGCCCGGACACGACGGCTGCGGCGAGCCCGAGCACCCAGCTGGCCGCGAGGACGCGCAGGACGACCGACGGGCGCGCGGTGCGACGTCGCAGGGCGAGGAAGGCGAAGGGGAGGACGAGGTAGAACGCGACCTCAGTCGCCAGGCTCCAGGTCTGCGTGTAGCCGTCGAGCAGCGCGTCGGGGAGGTAGATCTGGGTGAGGGACGCGTTGGCCAGCCAGACCCGCGCGGGCGGGCGCACCGCGACGCCGACGACCAGCAGGCCCACCCAGAAGGCCGGCAGCACCCGGACCGCCCGGCGGGCGTAATAGCCCGGCAGGTCCACCCGGCCCGACCTGGCCCACTCGCGGCCCATCGCGGCATACAGGAGGAAGCCCGACAGGGCGAAGAAGATCGAGACTCCCAGGTCACCGCGGCCGAGGAGGCGACCCACCACCCCGAAGGACACTGCGCCGGTCAGGAAACCGACGTGGGTGAGCACCACCAGACCCGCTGCGACGGCCCTCAGACCGTCCAGCGGGCCGAGTCGTTGCAGGTCAGGGGACACGCTCGGCGGGTTCGTCGAAGGTGCGCTCGTCGCCGCCCTACTCGCTGGTAGAGTCCCGCCAGTCGGGTCGGCTTCGGCCATGCCCGCAGGATAGTCATCAGTCAGCTGGCCGCCGGGGTCCAGCCGCGCCAGCACCTGCGCTGCGCGGTCGCCGTCGGACCGCAACGAAAGGTTTCTGGATGCGCAAGGTCGCTGGTCTCATCGGGTTGGGGCTGGGAGCTTTTCTCCTCGTCTCGGCACTGATGCTCAAGGTCTACGCCTACCCGGCGCTGGCGAAGGTGCCGCTGGACCAGTACTCCAAGTCCGTCTCCCAGGGTCAGAACATGGAGGCGTTCTACGTCGCCGACCTGGAGACCAAGACCGGCCTGACCCTCACCTCGACCCGCTTCGTCAAGGCCGACCAGGCCGCCCAGACGAAGCAGGGTGGCAACGTCGCCGTCTGGGACAGCTTCGTGCGCTCGACCGACCAGAACGGCGTGGTGCTCTCCGCTGGTCTGCAGCGGGTCGCCATGGACCGCACCACCGGTCAGGCCGTCCAGTGCTGCGACACGTAC
Organism: Phycicoccus sp. Soil802; assembly: GCF_001429605.1. GTDB lineage: Bacteria > Actinomycetota > Actinomycetes > Actinomycetales > Dermatophilaceae > Pedococcus. The sequence continues at coordinate 709,643 of NZ_LMSS01000001.1, read as the reverse complement.
AACTCCGCCACCGAGGACCCCGCCGACCGGACCGCGACCGCCTACAAGGGACTCATCTTCAAGATGCCCTTCAACGCGCAGAAGCAGACCTACCAGTGGTGGGACAACACCCTGCTGAAGCCGGTCGACGCCAAGTTCGTCCGCACCGAGAACCTGTTCGGCACCGACGTCTACGTCTACCGCATGGTCATCCCGGCCACGCCGTACACCCAGCAGGACATCCCGGCCTCGCTGGCGGGTGACCCCAAGGCCACCGGCAACGTCACGGTCGACCGCGTCTACGAGAACACCCGCACCATCTGGGTCGAGCCCAACACCGGCATCGTCGTCAAGGGTGAGGAAGTGCTCAACACCCGCTTCCAGAAGGACGGCGCGGACATCGTCACCTTGCAGAAGGGCACGATCAAGTACGACGACGCGACCGTGAAGGCCAACGCGGAGGACGCCGGCGACAAGGGGTCGAAGCTCGCGCTCGTGCACAGCACGCTCCCGCTGACCTTCCTCATCCTCGGCGTCATCCTGATCCTCGTGGGCTTCCTCGCCGTCCGCGGCAGCGCCCCCCGAGGACGTCGCGAAGCAGTCTGAGGCACCACCCAGCACGTCCATCGAGGGCCGACCGGAGCGATCCGGTCGGCCCTCGAGGCCTGTCGAGGTCGAAACGTCCGTCAGGCCCGCAGGCAGACGAAGATGGCGGTGCCGGGGAAGTAGCCGCCGCGCAGGGGTGACCAGCCGCCCCAGGCCGCCTGGTTGCGCTCCGGCCACTCGGGCTCGACGAGGTCGACGAGGACCAGCCCGGCGGCCACCAGCTCACGCACCCGGTCGCCCACGGTGCGGTGGTGCTCGACGTAGGTGGCCTCGCCGTCGGAGTCGGCCTCGACGTACGGGGTGCGGTCGAAGTAGGACTGGGTCAGCGTCAGGCCGCCGGCACCGGGGTCGTCGGGGAAGGCCCACCGGAAGGGGTGCGTGGTCGAGAACACGAACCGGCCGCCGGGCCGCAGCACCCGCGCGACCTCGCGCATCAGGCGCGCGGTGTCCGCCACGAAGGGGACGGCGCCATAGGCGGTGAAGACCGTGTCGAAGCTGCCGTCGGCGAACGGCAGCTCGACCGCGTCGCACTGGGCGAACGGCACCGGCTCGGCCGGGGGTGTGACCGTGCGGTTCAGGTCGAGACCCTGCCGGACCATCCCGGCCGACAGGTCGGTGGCGACGACCTCTGCTCCGGCGGCGGACACCCAGCGGGCGCACTGCCCGGCGCCGGCCCCGATCTCGAGCACGCGGCGACCGGCCAGGTCGCCCAGCAGCCGGAGCTCGTCCTCCCGCCAGCCCTCGGGCCCCCAGACGAAGTCCGCGTCACCCAGGAAGGTGCCGTGCTCGGCGTAGTAGTCGCCGGCCTCCGCGTCCCACCACGACCGGTTCGCGGCAGCGGTCTCCTCCGGACCCGCCTCGCGACGGCTGACCTGCGCATACTCACTCAACGGCATACCTCTCGCGTTTTGACCCTGCAGGGACGGCGTCGGTAGGGTAGGGAGGCACTTCCGTGTGCGCGCTTCGTCGTGCCGCCGTCCGGCGGCCCGGTTCGCGTGAGCACAACCAACACCTTCTATTCACTGTCCACCATCGGAGTTCCTACTACATGACTGCCAGCACGGTCGAAAAGACCGCCCCTCAGGTTGCCATCAACGACATCGGCACCGAGGAAGAACTGCTCGCCGCGATCGACGCGACGATCAAGGATTTCAATGACGGAGACATCGTCGAGGGTGTCATCGTCAAGGTCGACCGGGACGAGGTCCTGCTCGACATCGGCTACAAGACCGAGGGTGTCATCCCCTCCCGCGAGCTCTCGATCAAGCACGACGTCGACCCCTCTGAGGTCGTCAAGGTCGGCGACGAGGTCGAGGCCCTGGTCCTCCAGAAGGAGGACAAGGAAGGTCGGCTGATCCTGTCCAAGAAGCGTGCGCAGTACGAGCGCGCCTGGGGCACGATCGAGAAGATCAAGGAAGAGGACGGCGTCGTCACCGGCACCGTCATCGAGGTCGTCAAGGGTGGACTCATCCTCGACATCGGCCTGCGCGGCTTCCTCCCCGCCTCGCTCGTGGAGATGCGTCGCGTCCGCGACCTCCAGCCCTACGTGGGCAAGGAGATCGAGGCCAAGATCATCGAGCTCGACAAGAACCGCAACAACGTGGTCCTGTCGCGCCGTGCGTGGCTCGAGCAGACCCAGTCCGAGGTGCGCACCACGTTCCTCAAGGAGCTCCAGAAGGGGCAGGTCCGCTCCGGCGTCGTGTCCTCCATCGTCAACTTCGGTGCGTTCGTGGACCTCGGCGGCGTCGACGGTCTCGTCCACGTGTCCGAGCTGTCCTGGAAGCACATCGACCACCCGTCCGAGGTTGTCGAGGTCGGCCAGGAGGTCACCGTCGAGGTCCTCGACGTCGACATGGACCGCGAGCGTGTCTCCCTGTCGCTCAAGGCGACCCAGGAAGACCCGTGGCAGCACTTCGCCCGCACCCACGCGATCGGTCAGGTCGTGCCGGGCAAGGTCACCAAGCTGGTCCCGTTCGGTGCGTTCGTCCGCGTGGACGACGGCATCGAGGGCCTGGTCCACATCTCCGAGCTGGCCGAGCGCCACGTGGAGCTGCCGGAGCAGGTCGTCACGGTCGGTTCCGACATCTTCGTCAAGGTCATCGACATCGACCTCGAGCGTCGCCGGATCTCGCTGAGCCTCAAACAGGCCAACGACGACAGCGCGCCCGTCGCCGAGTTCGACCCGACCCTCTACGGCATGGCCGCGGAGTACGACGAGGCCGGCAACTACAAGTACCCGGAGGGCTTCGACCCGGAGACCAACGAGTGGCTCGAGGGCTTCGACACCCAGCGTGAGAAGTGGGAGAAGCAGTACGCCGAGGCCCACACCCGCTGGGAGGCTCACAAGACCCAGGTCGAGGAGGCCACCAAGGCCGACGCCGAGGCAGCCGCCAACGCTGGTGCCGCGACGTCCTACTCGTCCGACTCGGGTTCTTCCGCAGCAGCCGACTCCGACAGCGACTCGGGCAGCAGCAGCAGCAGCCGCCCGGCCGTCCCGGCGTCCGAGGGCACCCTGGCCTCTGACGAGGCCCTCGCCGCACTGCGCGAGAAGCTCACCGGCAACTGAGCCCACGCCACGCGGCATACCTCGTGTGCCGCGTGGCCGGCTCGGTCTGTGACGTAGCGAGAGGCCCGGTCCCCGTCTGGGGGCCGGGCCTCTCGCCGTGCCTCAGTGCAGGCGGACGCGCGGGTCGAGCACGGCGTACGCGAGGTCGACCAGGATGTTGGCGACCACGACCGCTGCGGCCGCGAAGAGGACGATCCCGATGATCACCGGGAGGTCCTGCTGGTTGATCGCGTCGATCGCGGTCTTGCCCAGCCCGGGGAGGCTGAACACGGTCTCGGTGACGACCACCCCGCCGAGCAGCGACCCGACGTCGATCCCGAACTGCGTGACGATGGGGGTGAGCGCGGCCCGCAGCCCGTGGCGCAGGACCACGCGTCGCTCGCCGATCCCCTTGGACCGGGCGGTGCGCACGTAGTCCTCGCCGAGCACGTCGAGCATCGACGCCCGGGTCAGTCGCGTGTAGGTCGCGGCCGACACCAGCGCCAGCGTGAACCAGGGCAGGACCAGGTGCTGCGCCCAGGGCCCGAGGCCACCGCCGAAGGGCGCGTAGCCCCCAGCAGGGAAGGCCGTGTGCCCGGCGAGGGTGAGCCGGAAGTAGAGGACGTAGAGCAGGAGGATGCCGAGCAGGAACGTCGGCGTGGAGTAGAAGAACAGGCTGAGCGCGGTCAGTGACCGGTCGGTGAACGAGCGTGGGTGGGTGGCCGAGATGACGCCGTTGAAGACACCCAGGCCGAGCCACAGGAAGGCGGCCCCGAACACCAGCGACAGGGTGATCGGCAGCGCCGAGCCGAGGATCGTCGTGACCGGCACCTGGTGGTAGTAGTCGTAGCCGAGGTCCCCGTGCAGCGCGTTGCCGACGAAGTCGAGGTACTGCTTCCACAACGGCTGGTCCAGCCCGAGCCGGTGGGAGATCGCCGCGACGGTCTCGGGCGTGGCCTGTCGGCCGGCCAGCGTGCGGGCGACGTTGTTGGGGGCGACGAAGAACAGGCCGAAGACCGCCACGGTGATCAGCCACAGGACGAGGAAGCCCAGCGCCACGCGCCGGATCAGGAAGCGCACCATGAGGTCCTCACTTCGCCATCAGGCGCTCGGAGCGCGGGTCGAAGGCGTCGCGGATGCCGTCGCCGAGCAGGTTGAAGGCCAGCGTCGTGATGAGCAGCGCGGCTCCGGGGAAGACGACGAACCACCACGAGGTCGTGTAGTAGGTCTGGGCCTCGCTGATCATCCCGCCCCAGTCGGCCGTGGGCGGGGCGAGGCCGAGCCCGAGGAACGACAGGGTCGCCTCGACCACGATGACCACGGGGATCAGCAGTGACGCGTAGACGATCACCGGCGCAAGGACGTTGGGCAGGATGTCGACGAACATGATCCGCGAGTTGGAGGCGCCCAGGGACCGGGCGGCCTCCACGAACTCGCGCTCCCGCATCGACAGCACCTGCCCCCGCACGATGCGGGCGACCGACGCCCAGCTGAAGAACCCGATGACCAGGACCGTCACGATGAGGCTCGGCCCGGTGATCGAGACCAGGGCGATCGCGACCAGCAGGAACGGCACCGACAGGACCACGTCGATGAGGCGGGCCAGCACCGTGTCGACGGCGCCGCCGAGGAAGCCGGCGGCCAGGCCGATCACCACGCCGATCACGACGGTGAGGATCGTCGAGGCCACACCGACGAGCAGCGAGATGCGGGCGCCGTACGCGATGCGGACGAGGATGTCGCGGCCGAGGTCGTCGGTCCCGAGCCAGAACTCGCTCGACGGGCCGCGGGGGAGGCCGTCCGGGGTGAGCCCGATGGTGCGGTACTGCTCGTTGACCGGGTGACCGGTGACCAGCGCGGCCAGGGGCGCCGCGATGGCCATCAGGACGATGAGGCCGATGACGACGAGCGACACCATCGCCACGCGGTCGCGGCGCAGCCGTTGCCACGCCAGCTGCCACGGCGTGCGGCCCTCGATGCCCTTGGCCGCGGTGGGTCGGGTGGTGGCATGCGGGTCGGACTCGGGGCCCGATGGGCTCATCACGGCCACGACATCTGCGGTGTCGCTCATGCGGACTCAGCCTCCTCGGCCCGGCGCGGCCGGGTGTCGATCTCGGTGTCACTCACCCGCGGCCTGGCCAGCGAGAGGTCCTCGCCCACGGCCAGCGGGTGCAGGCAGGCCGTCAGGTGCACCGGCCCGTCCCCGAGCACCGGCACCAGCCGCGGGTCGGTGACGGCACAGTCCTCGCGCGCCTTGGGGCACCGCGTGTGGAACCGGCACCCCGACGGGGGGTTGGTCGGCGTGGGCAGGTCGCCCACGAGCACGATCCGCTCCCGGCTGTCGGCCACGTCCGGGTCGGCGTGCGGCAGCGCGGAGAGCAGCGACCGGGTGTACGGGTGGCGGGTGTGGTCGAACAGCTGGGCCGCGGGGGCGAGCTCGGCGATCTTGCCCAGGTGCATCACCGCGATGCGGTCGCTCACGTGACGGATCACCGAGAGGTCGTGCGAGATGAAAAGGTAGGTCAGCCCGAAGTCGTCCTGGAGGTCGACCAGCAGGTTGATGATCTGCGCCTGGATCGACACGTCCAGTGCCGACACCGGCTCGTCGCAGATCACGAGCTTGGGCCGCAGCGCCAGCGCACGGGCGACCCCGATCCGTTGTCGCTGGCCGCCGGAGAACTCGGCCGGGAACCGGTTGTAGTGCTCGGGGTTCAGCCCGACCCGCTCCATCAGCTCCTGCACGGTGCGCTTGCGGTCGGCGGCCGAGCCGATCCCGTGGATGACGAAGGGGTCGCCGATGATCGAGCCCACCCGCCGCCGGGGGTTCAGCGAGCCGTACGGGTCCTGGAAGATCACCTGGATGTCCTGGCGCAGGGGCCGCATCTCGCGACCCGACAGCGTGCTGATGTCGCGGTCCTCGAAGGTCACCGTGCCCGACGTCAGGTCGTAGAGCCGCGCCAGGCAGCGCGCGAGGGTGGACTTCCCGCACCCGGTCTCGCCCACGAGGCCGAGGGTCTCACCGCGCCGGACCTCGAGGCTGACCCCCGCCACGGCCTGCACCACGTCGTGCGTGCGGCGCAGCCCCGACGAGCGCACGGGGAACGACTTGACGACCTCCTCGGCGCGCAGCAGGACCTCGGACCTCATGGCCCGACTCCAGCCGGGGTCGGCGTGCGGTCGCTTGAGCCAGCTGCTGCCGCCTCGGCTGCGTTGCGGGCCTGGTTGTCCCTGCGTCCCTGGGCGTCGTCCGCGAGCCAGCAGGCGGAGCGGTGCGCGGGGTCGTCGTGGACCATGTCCAGGGGCGGCGCGACGCTCCAGCACCGGTCGAACGCGTAGCGGCAGCGCGGTGCGAACGGGCACCCGGCCGGCAGGCTGATCAGCGAGGGCGGCGACCCCGGGATCGGGGTGAGCCGCTGGCCGGTGCCGCCTTGGGACGGCAGGGACGCAAGCAGTCCCTCGGTGTACGGGTGGTGGTTCCGGTAGAACAGCGTCCGGCGCGGGGCCCGCTCCATCACCGCCCCGGCGTACATGACCACCACCTCGTCGGCCATCTCGGCGACCACGCCGAGGTCGTGGGTGATGAGGATGATGGCCGTCCCGAACCGTTCCTGGAGGCTACGCATCACGTCGAGCACCTGTGCCTGGACGGTCACGTCCAAGGCCGTCGTCGGCTCGTCCGCGATGAGCAGCGCCGGGTCGAGGGCCATCGCCATGGCGATCATGACGCGCTGCCGCATCCCGCCCGAGAACTGGTGCGGGTAGTCGTGGATCCGTTGCTCGGCGCGGGGGATCCCGACGATGGACAGCAGCTCTGCGGCCCGTTGCTGCGCAACGGCTTTGGTGACCTTGCGGTGCGCCCTGATCATCTCGACGATCTGCCAGCCGACGGTGTAGTAGGGGTGCAGGCTCGACAGCGGGTCCTGGAAGATCATGCCGATCTGCGCGCCCCGCACCCGGCGCAGGACCTCCGGGTCGGCCCCGATGAGGTCGATGCCGTCGAACCGTGCGGTGCCGCTCACGCGGGCGCCGCGGGTCAGGCCGGCGATGGTCTGGGTCGCCACGCTCTTGCCCGAGCCGGACTCCCCGACGATGGCGAGCGTGCTGCCACGCTCGACATCGAAGGAGAGTCCGCGCACGGCCTGGACGACACCGTCGGCGGTGTTGAAGGCGACCTCGAGGTCACGAACCTCCAGCAGTGCCATGGCGGTCTCCTCAGCCACCCTGCTTGCCCGCGGCGAGCCACACGTTCGCGGGGTCGAACTGCTGGAAGGCGGGGATGAAGACCGCGTTGTTCACCTGGGCCGCCCGGTAGTTCGCGGTGATCGGGTTGGTGATCGGGAAGAAGATCGCGTCGTCCATCACCTGGTGGTCGGCCTTGGCCCACAGGACCCTGGCCTCGTCCTCGGTCTTGGCCGTCGAGGCCTGGTCGATCAGCGCGTTGGTGGTCGGGCTGTCGTAGAAGCCGAAGTTGCTGCCGACCGGCGGGAAGGCCGCCTTGCCGAAGTAGAGCGGCTTGAAGAACGACAGCGCGGCGTTGCCGTACCAGTCGGCTCCCCACCCGGCGATCGCGATGTCCCACACGCCGCGCTGGGCGACGGTCGGCACCTGCAGGTACTTCGTGTAGAAGTCTGCGCTGGGCGACGGGACGCCGACGACCTTGATGCCGATCTTCGACAGGTCCTGCTGCACGGTCTGGAAGGACTTGCTCTGACCCTCGGAGGCGTTGCGGTACAACATCTTCAGCGTCAGGCCGTTGGGGTAGCCGGCTGCTGCCAGCATCGACTTGGCCTTGGCCGGGTCGTTCGGGTACGGGTCGAAGTTCTGCTCCCCACCGACGACGTTGCTCGGCAGGACGTGGGTGAGTGGCGGGTTGACCTTGGGTCCACCGAGCACCTGGATGATGTTGGTGCGGTTGAGCGCGTAGGACAGCGCCTGCCGCACCTCCTTCTTCTGCAACGCCTTGTTGTTGCTCGGCGAGACGGTGTTGTAGACGAGGTACGGGTTGTTCGACGAGCCCTCCCCGAGGTTGAGCAGCGGGTCCTTCTTCGCGATCAGGGCCGACAGCTGCGACGGCGGCGGGAACGTGTCGAAGGCCATGTCGGCGCTCGGGGTGCCGGTCTGGAGCTGCTGCTGGACCGAGTCCTGGCTGACCGTCTCGTTGATGACGACCTTGTCGACGTACGCCTTGCGGATCGGGTCCGTGGCGCCGTCCCAGGCTGGGTTGCGGCTGAAGGTGATGTTCTTCGTCGGGGTGTAGGAGTCGACCTTGTAGGGGCCGTCGGAGATGGTGTGCGCGGCCAGCTCGGGGCTGGCCGGCAGGTAGGCGTCGTACTCCTTGGGGGCCGGGGAGAAGGACGGCAGGGTGAGCATGTCGACGAAGTAGCTGGCCGGGTGGGTGAGCTGGAAGACCACCGTCTGGTCGTCCTTCGCCTGGAGACCGGCCACCGGGGTCTTGTCCACGTATGCCGCCAGGGCGGCGGGCGTCTTGGCCACCTTGGCGAAGCCGTCGCAGAACGACTGGAAGCCGACGATGAGGTCGGCGTAGTCCGGCAGGCCGCCGAACGGCTGGACCGGGTTGCAGGTGCGCTTGACGCCTCGCACCATGTCCTGTGCCGTCACCTGCCGCGCCGGGCTGGTGTCCCACTTCGCGCCCTGGCGGATGGCGATGGTGTAGGTCTTGCCGTCGGCACTGATGCCGTTGCCCTCGGTCGGGATCGCGGTCGCCAGGTCAGGGGCGGCCTTGGTGGTCTGGTCCTTGATGGCGGGATAGGTGAAGAGCTGGCGGCTCCACAGTCGTAGGGCCACGTAGCCACCCGAGTAGTAGCTGATGTTCGGGTCCATGTAGTCGACGTCGCCGACACCCAGCATGTTGAGGGTGCCGCCCTTGACGGCGGTGCCGCTGGTGGCCGACGAGCCGGTCGTGGTGCCGGTGCTGCTGGCGCAGGCAGCCAGTCCGAGACTCGCAGTGCAGGCGGTGGCCACCGCTGCGAGCCGACGTTTCCTGGGGGTCATCTCGTTCTCCTCGGGTGGGTGGACGGAGCTGGGTTGAAGGAGGAGCTGCCCGGTCGTGCAGGGCAGGTCGACTGCGAACCTAGGCACCGCACCGCAGCCGTGGGAGGGCGCGCCGGGAAGCGTCATGGGACCGCAAATGCGCTGTCACACGGCCCGTGGCTTCATGACGATTGCGTGACGGAACGCCATGAGCGACAGAACTTCCGGACGGCTCACGCGGGCGGTGTGATACTGACGACGTGACGCGGCGCGTGCTGCTGGTTGAGGACGACCCCCGGGTCAGGCGGGTGCTCCGCCTGGCCCTGGAGGACGAGGGCTACCACGTGTCCGAGGCGGCCACGGGGGAGCAGGGTCTGGCCGACCTGCCGCGCGAGGAGCCCGATGTCGTGCTGCTCGACGTGATGCTCCCGGACACCGACGGCTTCTCGGTGTGCCGTGAGATCAGGCATCGCAGCACCGTCCCGGTCATCATGGTCACCGCCCGCTCCGACAGCCACGACGTGGTCGCCGGGTTGGAGGCCGGTGCCGATGACTACGTGACCAAGCCGCTCGTCGCCAAGGAGCTCTCGGCGCGGATCCGCGCGCTCCTGCGACGGGTCGAGCCCGCCGTCGACCACCGCCCCCGACGACCCACGGTGGGCGACCTGTCGATCGGCCTCGACGACGGCGTGGTGCTCCGTGACGGGGAGCCAGTTGCCTTGACCCGCACGGAGTTTCGTCTCCTGGCCGAGCTCGCCGTCGCCGAGGGGCGGATCCTGAGCCGTGAGGACCTGCTCGACAAGGTCTGGGGCTACGGCTACTTCGGCGACTCGCGGATCGTCGACGTGCACATCCGCCGGCTGCGGACCAAGGTCGAGCGCGACCCCGCCAGCCCTCGCTACGTGGTCACGGCCCGGGGGCTGGGCTACCGGCTGGCGGGCTAGTGGCCGGCGGGGGAGCGGGCGCTGGTGCGCGGGGCCTGCGTCGGTTTCTTCCCGCGCGCAGGTTCGGGGTCCGGGGGCGGGTGACCCTCGGGTTCGGGCTGCTGGCGCTCGGGCTCTCGGCGTTGCTGTCCGGGCTGGCCTGGACGCTCGTGACGCGCACGATGGTGTCGCAGACGGAACAGACCGCGCTCGTCGAGACCTCGCTCGACCGGGGTGAGGTGGAGACCGCCCTCTCGACCGGCGTCGCCGACCTGCCGACCGTGCTCGAGGGAGTGCCCGGCACCGACTCGGCCGCGGTGCTCGCCCACGTGGACGGGCGGTGGTACGCCACCTCGCCGAGCCTCGGCCCGGCCAGCCTGCCGACCTCGCTGGTGACGCTGGTGGGCGGCGGGCAGGAGGCCACCCAGCGGATCCGGGTCGACGGGACGCTGCACCTCGCGGTGGGCCTGCCGTTGGACGGGGGACGAGGGAGCTACTTCGAGATCTACTCCCTCGACGAGATGCAGCGGACCGCCCGCGCCCTGTCGCTGGGCCTGGTCGCGGCCGCCGTCGTCACCGTGCTGATCGGTCTGGGCGTCGGACGGTTCGCGAGCCGGTTGGCCCTGCGCCCGCTGACCGAGCTCAACCGCGTGGCCGCCGACGTCGCGGCGGGTCAGCTCTCGGCGCGCCTCGACGCGGACGGGGACCCCGACCTCGAGGAGCTGGCCGGCTCCTTCAACCGCACCGTCGAGGACCTCCAGCGCCACGTCGTGGCCGATGCCCGGTTCGCGGTCGACGTGAGCCACGAGCTGCGCACGCCGATGACGACCATGCTCAACTCGATGCAGGTCATCCAGAACCGCCGCGAGCAGCTGCCGGAGTCGGTGCGGGAGCCGGTCGACCTGCTGGCCGACGAGCTGGAGCGGTTCCGGGCCCTGGTCGTGGACCTGCTCGAGATCTCCCGCCACGACGCCGGCGACCAGGTGGTCCGGGAGACGGTCCGGGTGGGAGACCTGGTGCGCCGCGCCGCTGACGCCGCGGCCGGCCGGGTCGTCACCACGGTGGACCCCGCCGTCGCCACCCTGACCATGGAGGTCGACAAGCGGCGCCTCGAGCGGGTCGTCGCCAACCTCGTCGGCAACGCCGAGACCCACGGAGGTGGGTGCACCGCCGTCCGCGTCGAGCCCGGCGCCCACCGGCTGCGGATCGTGGTGGAGGACGCCGGCCCCGGCATCGTGCCCGAACGCCGCGCGCGCGTGTTCGAGCGCTTCGCACGGGGAGGGTCGAGTGAGCGCACCGGTGTCGGCCTGGGGCTGTCCATCGTGCAGCGGCACGTGGCCCTGCACGAGGGTCAGGTGCTCGTCGAGGAGCGGCCGGGAGGAGGTGCTCGCTTTGTCGTGGAGCTGCCCACCATCTCGTCCTAGCCCGGTATGCCGCGTGGCCGGCATCGTGGTCGCCGTGGCACTGGGGCTGTCGGCGTGTTCGATCGGCACCCAGGCCGGTCCGGTCCCCGCCTCGGCCCCGACCACGACCGCGACGTCGTCGGGTCCCAGCCGTCAGGGAGTGCCGCTGACGGTGGCGGTCTACTTCGTGCAGGGCGACCACCTGGCCCGGCTGACCCGCACCGTGCCGCCCGGAGCCGGCCTCGAGCCGTCCTTCGTCGGGCTGGCCGTGCCGGTCACACCGGCGATGGCGGCAGCCGGCATCCGCAGCGCCCTGCCGATCGCCAGCACCCCGCTGCGTGGAGTCGTCGACGAGGACGGCGTGGCCCGGATCACCCTGCCGCCCGGCTTCGAGCGGATCTCCGTGCACGAGCAGTCGCTCGCCATGGCCCAGCTGGTGTTCACCGTGACGGCGAACAGCCTGGCGCAGAGCGTCCAGCTGGTGCAGGGCAGCCGCTCACTGCCGATGCCGGACCCCAGCGGACAGCTCGTGACGAGGCCGGTCACGCGAGTGGACTACGCGGCATACAACCCGCCGGGCTAACAGCCCGGTCGTGCTCGTGGCCCGCGCGGTGGCCCGCGGCGGGATGTCTTCACGTCGTGAATCACGAGCAGTGCTGTCTTCACGTCGTGAATCACGAGGAGTGGAAGTTGAAGGATCTATCCACGATCTACGTCATTCTACTGATGGCGAACGCACGCCAGTGGCCCTATACCTGATGCTGCTGCGACAGCAGGGGGGGCCGACACCGTCGGATCCTGGCGCAGCACAGGGGATGTGTGCACGTGACGTCGCGGTCCGCGGCCGTCCACCAGCGCAGGGGGCGCGGTGACGACCGGGGGACAGATGCGGGTCGCAGGCGGGCGGCACACAAGAGTCTTGGGGAGGACTCGGCATGAAATCAACCACCACTGGGCTGCGCCGTTCGGCGCGGTTCGCCACCGTGCTCGTCACGGCCGGGGCAGCTTTTGCTGCTGCCGCCGCGACGGCACAGACAGCCGCTTCGGCGGCACCATCGATCACCATCCAGAAGGCGCCCGTCGCGGCGGCCGTGGTCGATGCATCCGCACCGTCGGCCGCGACGGCCATCGCTGCGAAGGTGTCACCCGGCAAGGGCGTCGCCACCGGCTCGAAGACCTCGGGCGTGGGCGGCGTCTCCGGAGCAGCGCCATCGACCTATGCACAGCTGACGGTCCACGGCGGCTACACCGCCTCGGGCGTCGGCCTGCGCAACCGGGGTGCCGGGTCGATCTACGTGTCCGGCGTTCCGGCCGGCGCCAAGGTCGTGGAGGCCTATCTCTACTGGAGCATCCTCGGCAACCGCGAGTCCTCGTCGTTCTCGGCAGGGACGTTCAAGGGTGTGCCCATCCGGGGCATCAAGGTCGGCCAGGGGGCCAGCCCCTGTTGGGCCGGCACGACGACCGGGTACGCGTACCGGGCCAACGTCGGCAGCTACGTGACCGGCAACGGCTGGTACTCCCTCAAGGGGTTCGCCTCCAGCCGGCACGACGGCGCCGACCCGTTCAAGACCTCTGCGGCGGCTCCGCTCGCCGAGGGCGCATCGCTCGTCGTCGTCTACGACAAGCCCAGCTACCCGCTGACCCAGGTCGTCGTCGCCAACGGCTACGGCATGACCTCAGGTGGCGCCATGACCACGTCGCTGCCCTTCGGCTTCTCGGCATCGAACCCGGTCGGTGAGTTCCGCACCACCTTCATCGGTGGGGACGGACAGTCCAACGCCAGCGAGCCGTTCAGCAAGGTCAACGGCGTCGACGTCTTCCCGCCGGACTGGGACGGCACCGACCGGCCGGTCCCGCGCTACAGCGCGGGCAACCTGTGGGACACCGACAGCATCTCGTTCGGCCGCCTGGTCCACCCGGGTGACACCAGTGCGAGGTTCACGGTCGACGGTGGTCCGGACTGCCTTGCCTGGGTGGCCCAGGTGATGTCGGCGCGCTACTACGGCCAGATCGACACCGACGGCGACAAGCTGCTCGACGGGTGGGAGGCCAACGGTCTCGACTCCGACGGCAACGGCACCTTCGACGTCGCGCTCCCGGGTGCGACGCCGGTCCACAAGGACCTCTACGTCGAGATGGACTACATGGGGGCCGAGGCTGTCTGCCCGTGCCACCTGCCGCTCGCCGCAGACCTGAACCGCATCGTGGCTGCCTACGCAGCTGCCCCGTATGCCAACAACCCTGACGGGCTCACAGGCATCCGGTTGCACCTCGACGCCGGTGCGGCGCGTGGTGCTGCGTTCAACCTCGGTGGAGGCAACCTGGTGCCGTTCGACGCGGACCTCAACCCGGTCGCCGCTCAGTTCAACGCGATCAAGTCCGCCAACTTCAACGCCGCTCGGGCCAAGGTCTACTACTACATGATCTGGGCCCACGGCTACGACGGTGGCAGCAGCAGTGGCAACGCCTTCAACATCCCGAACGACAGCTTCGTCGTGACGCTCGGGCTCTGGGGTGGCGGCGGCAGCTCTGACGCCAAGGTGGGCACGTTCATCCACGAGTTCGGGCACGACCTCGGACTCCGCCACGGCGGTGACGACCACGCCAACTTCGAGCCGAACTACCTGAGCGTGATGAACTACGCGTTCCAGGTGACCGGCATCCCGCGCACGGGAACCATCCCGCCGAGCTTCACCTACTCATCGTTCACCCTGCCGAACCTCAACGAGGCGGCCCTGAACGAGAACGCGGGGCTCGGGAGCGCCAGTGCCGCGACCTACCGCACCCGCTGGTTCTGCCCGAACGGCACGCAGCGCACCACCGTCGGTGGGGCGAACCTGCCGATCAACTGGAACTGTGACGGTGTCACCGGTGGGGTCGTCGCATCCGACATCAACAACGCCGGCGGCCTGTCGGTCCTGGGCACCCAGAACAACTGGGCGAACCTGACCTACGGCGGCGGCACGGTCGGTGGCGGGGTCTCCGCTGGGCTGAGCGCGACGGAGAAGGCTCCGCACGAGCTCACCTACCAGGAGGCGAAGGAGCACCACCTGCACGGCTGGCGGGGAGCTTCGGCTCCCCGCCAGTCGGGCGACCGGGGGGAACCACGGTCCGAGGGGAGGCGTCGAAGTTTCATGAGCACCAACCTGTTCCGACAGCTGACCACGGTCAGCGCGACCGTCACGGTGCTGGCCCTCGCCGGGTGCGGCTCGACGGTGGCCGAAGACCACCAGCCCGAGGTCTCGGCCCCGACGAGCGCTTCGGCACCCAGGGTGTCCACGTCGGCGAATGCTGCTCCGACGTCGGTGCCCCAGGAGCTCACCGCCGAGGAGCAGCTGCGGGTGAACCCGCCACCACCGCAGCGGGTCTCCGTCAGCCGGGACGGCGCTGCCGTGAAGCTGACCTGGTCGCCGCCGCCGGCGGTGACCGTGCCGCACACCTACTCGGACGCCGTGGTGGAGTACCGCATCTACCGCACCGTCGACGGTGGCCCCGAGCGCCTCGTGGGCACCAGCGCGACCCTCACCTTCACGGATGCGGAGCCGGGCGCCGGGACACCCCGGTATGCCGTGAGCAGCGTCCGCGAGCACGGCGTCGAGGGTCCGCGGTCGGACGCCGTCGCCGCGCCGGCGGCATCCTGACCCGCGCTGCCCGGTCCTCGGACGTCGGGCCGGACCCCGCGACACCTTCGCGCTGCCTGCGTGGGTGGTCGGGTCGCAGACCGAGCTGGTGCTCCACATCGGCGTGGTCCGTGGCGTCAGCGGGCTCGCCTCGCGGCGTGCGCCGTCGCGGGGTGGTGGCACCTGAGGGTGTCTAGGCTCGGGGGATGGCACGCACGATCGCGACCAACACCCATGTCGACCTCGACGGGCTCCTCGACTTCATCCGGCCCCGTCACCACATGCTCGTCATCACCAGCCGGGCCGACGGACGACCACAGGCGTCCCCGGTGACCGGTGGGGTCGACGACAGCGGACGCATCGTCGTCTCCAGCTACCGGGACCGGGCCAAGACCGTCAACGCGCGCAAGCGTCCGGACGTGTCCGTGGTCGTGCTCTCCGACGACTTCGGTGGCGCGTGGGTGCAGGTCGACGGGGAGTGCGAGGTGATCGACGCTCCCGAGTCGGTCGAACCACTGGTCGAGTACTTCCGCAACATCTCCGGTGAGCACCCCGACTGGGACGAGTACCGCCGGGCGATGGTCGACCAGGACAAGTCGATCCTGCGGATCACCCCGACCCGCTGGGGCCCGGTCGCCACCGGCGGCTTCCCGCCTCGCCTCGCTGACTGACCCTGCCTCGCGACCGCCATGCGGATAGGGTGGTGGCCATGCTGCGCGTCGGCCTCACGGGAGGCATCGGATCCGGGAAATCGACTGTGGCACAACGGCTTTCGTCGCACGGAGCCATTGTCATCGATGCTGACCTCCTGGCGCGGGAGGTCGTCTCCCCGGGGAGTCGTGGCCTGGCCGCCATCGTCGAGCGGTTCGGCGACGCCGTGCTCGACGACGAGGACGCCCTGAACCGCCCCGCCCTCGGAGCGCTGGTCTTCGCCGACGAGGCCTCGCGCCGTGACCTCGAGGCGATCACGCACCCCCTGATTGCCGAGCGCACCCGGGAGCTGGTCGCCGCTGCTCCTCCGGACGCGGTGGTGGTCCACGACGTCCCGCTGCTCGTCGAGAAGCACTACGGGCCCGGCTACCACCTGGTCGTCGTCGTGGGTGCCGACGAGGAGACCCGGGTGAAGCGCCTCAGGCAGACCCGCGGCATGACCGAGGCCGACGCCCGCAGCCGGATCGCCGCGCAGGCGACCGACGAGCAGCGCCGCGCTGCGGCGGACGTGTGGCTGCGGAACGACGGCCCCAAGGACGAGCTCCTCGCAGCTGTCGACGACCTCTGGGAGTCGCGACTCGTGCCGTTCGAGGAGAACGTTCGGCGCGGCACACGGTCGCGCCGACCCGAGCAGGTGACGCTGGTGGAGACTGACCCGACGTGGCCGGCGCAGGCGGCCCGCGTGGCCGAGCGGCTGCGGCTGGCCTTCGGCGAGCTCGCCCTGACCGTCGACCACGTGGGCAGCACCGCGGTGCCAGGGCTCATCGCCAAGGACGTCATCGACCTCCAGGTCGGGGTGCGCTCGCTCACCGACGCCGACGACGGGGCCCTGGTCGCGCGGCTGGCGGCGGCAGGCTTCCCGCGCTCGGAGGCGGTGGCCCACGACAGCTCCAAGGACGGCGTGCCCTGGCCGAAACGGTTCCACGGCAGCAGCGACCCCGGTCGCCCGGCCCACGTGCACGTGCGCGATGTCGGCAGCCCGGGGTGGCGCTGGGCCCTGATGTTCCGCGACTGGATGCGCGCGGTTCCCGAGGCGCGCCAGGAGTATGCCGCGCAGAAGCGGCGGATTGCGGCCGGCGGGGCGACCGTGACCGAGTACGCCGAAGCCAAGGAGCCGTGGTTCGACGCCGCGCACGACCGGGCCGAGGCGTGGGCGGCGGAGACAGCCTGGGACCCGTCAGGTGACTGAGCAGCGCCGGCCCGCGAGTGTCTACGGGGTCGGCGAGGAGCCGGACCCGCGGGCGTCCCTGTCCAACGAGCGGACCGCCCTGGCATGGATGCGCACGGCGCTGGCCCTGGTCGGTGGCGGCATCGCTTTCGTGTCGCTGGCGAGCCTGTCGACGCTCCCCGCCTGGGCCGCCCTCGTGGGTGCCGCGGCCTGCATCGGCGGAGCCGCCCTGGCCGTCCGGGCCGTCACCGCCTGGGCGCGGGTCGAGCGCGCGCTGCGGCTGGGCCGACCGTTGCCCGCACCGCGGGCCCTCGTCATCCTCGCGGGAGGCGTCGTCGTCCTGGGTGGCCTCACCCTGGTCCTGGCGCTGGTGGAGGTCGCCGGGCGGTGAGCGACTTCCCGGACCGTGCTGCGCTCCAGCCCGAGCGCACCGCCCTGGCCTGGCAGCGCACGGCGGTCACCGCGCTGGTGGCCCTGGTGCCGCTGGTGCTCGTGGCACTGCGGACCGACCGACCGCTCCAGGCTGTGGCCGGTGCCGTGGCGATGGGGATCAGCGTCGTGCTGGTCGGGTCGGTGCGCCGCCGCTTCGTCCAGCTCCTGGACGACACCCGTGGCTACTCGCCGTTCCAGCCGATGGTCGAGGTCGCCGTCGTGACCGTGCTCGCCGGCGTGGGGGGCGTCGTGCTCGGCGTCACCGCCTGGCTGGGCTGACCAGGCCTGGAGGACCGTTGGGCGACCGGGCGCCCGGGTCCGAGGACCCACCGGCGACAGGGGTGTCTCCGTCGCCGGCGGGCGCCTCAGGGACCGGTTGTTTCCCTGCCCGGTCCTCCTGTGAGACAACCCAGCCCGCCATCCGTGACGCAGGGGTGCCTGGGGAGTCGTCGGTCGGTGCGCAGTCGTCAGCGATCGCGGAGGTCGTGCTCGTCCCGCACCGGGACCAGCGGCAGCGCGACCAGGGCGAAGACGGACGCGGAGGCGAACGTCACGGCATACCCGGTCCAGCTCACGAGGGCACCCGCGAGCGGGGGCACCGCAGCAGCGGTGAGGAACTGGCCGGTGTTCTGGACGCCGAGCGCCCGCCCTGACCAGAACGGCCCCGCGCGCTCGGCGACGGCGGTGAAGGCGAGGCCGTTGTCGGCCACGGTGACCGTCGAGGCGACGACGAGCAGGAGCACGGCGACGCCCCACTCCTCGTGGGCCGCGGCGCCGAGTAGGCCCATCGTCACGACGACGGCGACGGCAACCCACCGCAACGGGCGCATCCGGCTCCCGACCCGGTCGGACAGGTCGCCCACACCGATCCGGCCCAGGGCTCCGCAGACCTGGGTGACGGCGACCAGGGCGCCCGCGGAGGCCGCCGACCAGCCACGGTCGGTGACCAGCCAGGCGAGCGAGTAGGTCCACACGAGGAACTGCGGCACGACCAGCAGCATCGAGACGCCGTGCACCCGCGCCAGCGTGTGGTCACTGCGGTAGGGGTTGCGGGCCGTGTCGACCGTGCGTCGGGGACGCGGCGGGTCCTTGACGACGACCGCCACAGCGACGCACGCGAGCGCGGCGGCCGCAGCCGGCACCGCCAGGGCCACGCGGATGCCGTGGTGCTCGGCCAGCACCGGCATGGTCACCGCGGCGACCGCCACCCCGAGTGGTTGCGCCATCTGGCGGATGCCCATCGCGAGCCCTCGCCGGCCCGCCGGGAACCAGCCGACCACGACCCGCCCGCTGGCGGCGTTCGCGCTGGCGGCTGCAGCGCCCGCGACGAACAGCCAGCCGCACCAGCCCACCGGCCCGTGCGCCGTCGTGCTCGCGAGGGCGGCGAGGGCGGTGACCCCGAGGCCGGTGACGAGGGCCAGTCGCTCGCCCCCGCGGTCGACGACCACGCCCCACGCGACGAGCGTGAGCATGACGCCCACCATGGGCGCGGCGCTGACGAGTCCGGCCGTGGCCAGCGAGAGCCCTTCGCGGGTGTGCAGGACGGGGATGAGGAAGGCGGGGCCGTGCAGGGCGACCGCTGACGCGGTCTGGGCGAGCGTGCTCACCGCGAGCATCGCCCACCGACGGCCGGCTCCCACGTCCGAGGACGGTGAGGCGGTCCTTCCGTGGGAGCTCGTCGCGGTGGCCACGCTCCAGTCCTACGCCTCGCGCGGTCGGCCGTGCAGGCCGTCTCACCGCATCCTGAGACGGGCACTGTCGGAGGGTCGGCCTACGCTGGACGCATGCGTCCCACGACAGACCTGCAGCGCACGGTCGCCCCGTTCGAGGTGATCTCCGACTTCCAGCCGGCCGGAGACCAGCCCACCGCCATCGCCGACCTCGCGACGCGGATCCGGGCGGGGGAGAAGAACACCGTGCTGCTGGGTGCGACCGGCACCGGCAAGTCCGCGACCACCGCGTGGCTGGTCGAGCAGGTGCAGCGCCCGACCCTGGTGATGGCGCCCAACAAGACGCTGGCGGCCCAGCTGGCCAACGAGTTCCGTGAGCTGCTGCCCAACAACGCCGTCGAGTACTTCGTCTCCTACTACGACTACTACCAGCCCGAGGCCTACATCCCGCAGACGGACACCTACATCGAGAAGGACTCCTCGATCAACGACGAGGTCGAGCGGCTGCGCCACAGCGCCACCAACTCGTTGCTCACCCGTCGGGACGTCATCGTCGTCGCCTCGGTCTCCTGCATCTACGGTCTGGGCACCCCCCAGGAGTACGTCGACCGGATGGCCCGGCTGCGGGTCGGCCAGGAGGTCAACCGCGACGACCTGCTGAGGCGCTTCGTCCAGATGCAGTACACCCGCAACGACCTGGCCTTCACCCGCGGCACCTTCCGGGTGCGGGGCGACACGGTCGAGATCATCCCCGTCTACGAGGAGCTCGCCGTCCGGATCGAGTTCTTCGGCGACGAGATCGAGCGGATCTACACCCTCCACCCGGTCAGTGGCGAGATCATGCACGAGGAGCAGGAGATGTACGTCTTCCCGGCGACGCACTACGTCGCCGGTCCCGAGCGGATGGAGCGGGCGATCCGGGGGATCGAGCTCGAGCTGGCCGACCAGCTCGCCGCGTTCGAGAAGCAGGGCAAGCTGCTCGAGGCCCAGCGGCTGCGCATGCGCACCACCTACGACATCGAGATGATGCGCCAGGTCGGGTCGTGCTCGGGCATCGAGAACTACTCGATGCACATCGACGGCCGGGGCCGCGGGACCGCCCCGAACACCCTGCTCGACTACTTCCCGGAGGACTTCCTCCTGGTCATCGACGAGTCGCACGTCACCGTGCCCCAGATCGGCGCGATGTACGAGGGCGACATGTCGCGCAAGCGCCAGCTCGTCGACCACGGCTTCCGGCTGCCCTCCGCGATGGACAACCGACCCCTGCGGTGGGAGGAGTTCCTCGACCGGATCGGCCAGACCGTCTACCTGTCGGCCACGCCCGGCCCCTACGAGCTCGCGCAGAGCGAGGGGATCGTCGAGCAGATCATCCGCCCGACCGGGCTGATCGACCCCGAGGTGGTGCTCAAGCCGACGAAGGGTCAGATCGACGACCTGCTCCACGAGATCGGCGAGCGCGTCAAGGTCAACGAGCGGGTGCTCGTGACGACGCTGACGAAGAAGATGGCCGAGGACCTCACCGACTACCTGCTCGACAAGGGGGTGCGGGTCCGCTACCTGCACAGCGAGGTCGACACCCTGCGCCGGGTGGAGCTGCTGCGAGAGCTGCGGATGGGGGAGTACGACGTCCTGGTCGGCATCAACCTGCTCCGCGAGGGACTCGACCTGCCCGAGGTGTCGCTGGTCAGCATCCTCGACGCCGACAAGGAGGGCTTCCTGCGGTCGGCCCGTTCGCTGATCCAGACCATCGGTCGGGCGGCCCGCAACGTGTCCGGCCAGGTGCACATGTACGCCGACAAGGTCACGCCGTCGATGCAGGAGGCGATCGACGAGACGCAGCGCCGCCGTGAGATCCAGATCGCCTACAACCTCGAGGCCGGCGTCGACCCTCAGCCACTGCGCAAGAAGATCGCGGACATCACCGACCTCCTCAACCGCGAGGACGCCGACACCGAGGCGCTGCTCGGGTCGGGTCGCAGCCAGTCGCGCGGCAAGAACGCCAACCGGGGAGGGCGTGGCGCCCTCCAGGCCGATGCCGGCGTCGCCGCCGACCGGTTGCGCAACCTGCCGGCCAACGACCTCGCCAACCTCATCCAGGAGCTCTCCGCCCAGATGCACCAGGCCGCCGCGGACCTGCACTTCGAGCTGGCAGCCCGGCTGCGTGACGAGATCGGTGACCTGAAGAAGGAACTGCGGCAAATGTCCGCTGCGACCCAGTAGGTGTCGTTTGGCGCCTGACGAGGGCTCCTGAGGCACATGACGCGTGGTGTGCGTCATTTGCGTGAAGACACCGCGGGTGGGTCCCTGACAGCCTGAGGGTGGAGGTGCACCATGGCTGCAGGACCCTGCCGCGCCAACAGCTTCATGAGCGTGATGGCCCAGTGAGTGTGCTGGGCCAGGCCGTCCGCGAGTCGTCGACCGCGGTACGGACGGTCTTCGGCAACCGCAACCTGCGCCGCATCATGCTCGCCTTCGGGGGGTCGCTGATCGGCGACTGGGCCTACGCGACCGCGATCTCCGTCTGGGCGTACAGCGTGGGCGGGGCCAAGGTGCTCGCGGTCTGGGCGGTGGTGCGGTTCATCCTGATGGCGGTCTGCACGCCGTTCGCCTCGACCTTTGTCGACCGCTACTCCCGCAAGGGAATCATGATCGGCGTCGATCTGGCCCGCTGCGTCCTGCTGCTGGTGATCGCCGCGATCATGGCGACCGTGGACCCGCTGGTCGTCTTCGTGCTGGCTGGTCTCGCCTCCGTCCTGGGCACCCCGTTCCGCCCCGCACAGCGCGCGATGATGCCGTCGTTGGTCTCCCGGCCCGAGGAGCTCACCGCGGTCAACGGCACGTCCAGCACACTGGAGAGCCTGGCCTTCTTCGTCGGACCGGCCCTGGCTGCCGGCCTGCTGGCGTCGACGTCGGTCGAGGTCGTCCTCGTGTTCGATGCGGCGACGTTCCTCTGGTCCGCTGCCCTGGTCTACGGCGTGCACCCGCTGGCCGCGGCCGCGGAACCGGCGGCGGTCCCGCAGGCCGCCGAAGCCGGAGCCGGAGCCGCGACCGAGGCCGAATCCGCTTCCGAGGCCGCGGCCGAGGACAGCAAGCGGTTCGCCTTCCTGCGCGAGACGGGTGAGGGCTTCACCTACATCTGGCGCAACCGCGACCTGCGGGTCCTCATCGCGCTCACCTGCGCGCAGACCCTCGTCGCCGGCGCGTCGGCAGTCTTCGTCGTCTCGATGGCCTTCGACCTCGTCGACCTGGGCCCGCCCGGGGTCGGCTTCCTCGACTCCATGCTCGGAGTGGGCGCCCTGGTGGGCGGCTTCGTGGCCCTGTCGCGGGCGTCGCGCCAACAGCTCGGTCTCGACTTCTGCGTGGGAGTCGTCCTCTGGTCGCTCCCGCTGGTGCTGGTCCTGGTGTGGCCGACCGTGGCGGTCGCCGTGCTCGTCATGCTCCTGCTCGGGCTGGCCAACCCGCTCGTGGACGTCAACCTCGACACGTTGCTGCAACGGCTCACCCCCGACCACCTGCTCGGTCGCGTCTTCGGCACCCTCGACTCCGCCTACATCGGCTCGATGGCGGTCGGCGCAGGCGTGATGCCGGTGCTGATCGCCCTCGTCGGGCTCCAGTGGGGGATGGCCCTGCTCGGACTGCTCGTGACCGCGATGGTCATCCCCGCGGTCCCACGGATGCGTCGGCTCGACCTCACCCTCCGTGCGCCGGAGGGACTGCCGCTGGTCGAGTCGGTGCCGATGTTCGCGCCGCTGGACCGCACCGCCCTGGAGGGCCTGGCCAGGCAGCTCACCCGGGTGGAGGTGGCCGCGGGTGCGGTCGTCTTCGACGAGGGCGACGAGGGCGACCAGTTCTTTATCATCGAGTCGGGCGCCGTGCAGATCTGGCACGACGGTGTGCTGCTGCGCACCGAGTACGCCGGTGACTACTTCGGCGAGATCGCCCTGCTGCGCCAGGTGCCACGGACCGCCCAGGTGCGCGCCGTCGAGCCGACCGTTCTCCGCGGGCTGGGGCGCCGGGCCTTCCTCGACGCCGTGCTGGGGAACGTCGAGGCGGTGACAGCTGCCGAGACCGTCATGGCCCGCCGGATCCTCGCGGGGTGACGGTGGACGACCTCGACACCCGGCTCGAGCCCTACCTCCCTGCCCTCCTGCGCGGGCCCATGGCGGCCGACCCCACCCCGGCGCACTGGGCGTTGTCCGGCAGCCTCGTGGTCCTCGACATCAGCGGTTTCACCCGGCTCACCGAGCGGTTGGCCGCGCGGGGACGAGCGGGCGCCGAGGAGCTCAGCGACGTCCTCGACGACGTGTTCGGGCCACTCGTCGAGGTGGCGCTGGCCGAAGGGTGCGACCTCCTCAAGTGGGGCGGCGACGCGGTGCTGTTGCTCGCCACCGGCGAGGGCTCGGCCGTCCGCGCCACCCGGGCCGGCGCGAGGATGCGCGCCGTGCTGTCCCGGGTGGGGCACCTGCGCACCTCGGTGGGGGCGGTGGTCCTGCGCGCCTCCACGGGCGTGGCCACCGGTGACGTGCACCTCGTCCTCGCCGGAGACCCGGGTGCCCACCGGGAGCTGATGGTGCTCGGACACCTGGCCAGCCGGGTGACGGCGACCGAGGCAGCCGCCGCGGCGGGGCAGGTGCTCGTGGACGCGGCGACGGCTGAGCTCCTGCCGGAACGGTTCGTGGGGGAGGCGACCGGGCCGGGCTTCCTCCTGCGCGGCCTCCCGCCCCCCGTGACCCGGGGTCCCGAGGTGACTCCGGACCTGACGAGGGTCCTGCCCCAGCCCTCGGGCGGACCGACCACGGACCGGGCCCGACTGGTGCCCAGCCAGCTGCGCGCCCACGTCGCACACGGGAACCGCGAACCCGAGCACCGCGTCGCCGCAGCGGCGTTCGTCCGCTTCTCCGGCACCGACGCCCTGTTGGAGCAGGACGGACCGCAAGCCCTCACGAGCGCGATCGACGAGCTGGTGCGCACCATCCAGGAGGCGACGACCCGGCACGGGGTGTCGTTCCACGAGACCGACATCGACGTCGACGGCGGCAAGGTGATGCTGGTCGCCGGCGCCCCGCAGAGCACCGGCGACGACGTCGACCACCTGCTGGCCGCGGTGCGCCACGTGGTCGACCGGCCGGGTCGCCTACCGGTGCGGGTGGGCGTCGCGCAGGGACGGGTCTTCACCGGAGACCTGGGCCCGGCCAGTCGCCGGACCTACTCGGTGAAGGGGGGTGCCGTGAACCTCGCGGCCCGCCTCGCCGCGCGCGCCACCCCCGGGACCATCAGCCTGCCGGCCGAGCTGCTCGAGCACAGCCGCACCCCGTGGGAGGTGGAGTCGACGAGCTCGCTGCGGCTCAAGGGCCTGGCCGAACCGGTGGCCAGTGTGACCCTCGGCCGGCCGACCTCGCGGGTGGTCGACCAGGTCGAGACGGCGATGGTCGGACGCGAGCTCGAGCTCGGGGTGATCAGGACCGCCCTCGACCGCCTCGGCGACGGAGCGGGCGGCATCGTCACGGTGATCGGCCAACCCGGCATGGGCAAGACCCGCCTCGTCGCGGAGGTGCTCGCGGGTGCCGAGGACTTCGAGGTGCTCAAGGCCGAGTGCGGGCACAGCGGTGCCACGGCGCCCTACGCGACCGTGCGGCTCCTGCTCGCCGCAGCCCTCGGGCTGTCCTCCGAGGTCGACCCGCAGGAGGGTTTCCGGCGGGCCGCCACACTGGTCGCGACCCGCGACCCACAGCTCCTGGGGCAGCTGCCGATGCTCGGCCTGGTGTTCGACGTCCCGCTGGACCTCCCGCTCGACCTCCCGCTCGAGCTCCCGCTCGACGAGGCCGAGCTGGGGGAGGAGTTCCGCTCCGACGTGCTGCACCGGTTGGTGGTGGCCGTGATGGAGGCGGCGCTCCAGACCCCGACGCTGATCGTGGTCGAGGACGCCCACCTCATGGACGGCGACAGTGCGCGCGTGCTCGAGCAGCTGGCGGCCCGCTGCGACGAACGACCCTGGCTGCTCCTCACGACCCGCCGCGAGCTCGACGACCGCACACCCGCCGACGGGGTCGTGGTCGAGCTCGGCCCGTTGGGTGCGGGCGCCAGCGAGCTGATGACCGAGCTGGTCGACCCCGAACGTCCGCTCCCACCGGACGCGGCGCGCGCGCTGGTGGCCCGGGCGGGCGGGCACCCGCTGTTCATCCGCGAGCTGGTGCTGGCCGCCGCGCGGGGCGACCGGATCGACGACCTCCCCCTGTCGGTGGAGGAGCTGGTGGCGGTGCAGATCGACTCCCTGGCCCCCCGCCAGCGGTCGCTGTTGCGGCGGGCTGCCGTCCTCGGGGACTCGTTCACCCTCGCCCTCCTGGCCGAGCTGGTGGCCGACCTCCCCGACGGGCGGACCCTGCGCGACGACGTCGCGGAGCTGTCGGCCTTCCTCGAGCCGGCCGGGAGCCGGCGGTGGCAGTTCCGGCACGCGGTGCACCGGGAGACCGCGTATGCCGGGTTGCCCATCAGGGTGCGCACCCGGCTGCACGCGACGGTGGGCGAGGTGCTGTCGCGCTCCCCGCGCGCCCGGCGCCGCCGACCGGAGGTGCTGGCGCACCACTTCTTCGCCGCGGGACGGTTCGCGGACGCGTGGGAGTGCGCCCGGCGGGCGGGTGCCAAGGCGCTGGCCGCGGCCGCCCCCGAGGCGGCTGCCCATGCCTACGCCCAAGCGGCCGAGGCCGCCCTGCGGTCGGGGTCGGTGCCCACGGAGGAGCGGGCGGCCGACCTCGAGTCGTGGGGTGACGCGCTCTTCCTCGCTGGCCGCTCCGGCGCCGCAGACCACGCCTACGCCCAGGCCAGGCGGCTCTGGGTCGGGGAGCCGGTGCGGTCGGCAGCGCTCTCGCTCAAGGCGGCCAAGGTCGCCCAGCGCCAGGGCCGCCACCCCGTGGCGCTCCGGCGGACGGCCACGGGGTTGCGGATCCTGGCCGGAGCCGACGGTCCCGACGCACTCGCGGCCCGGGCCCGGCTGCTCTCCCGCAGGAGCGTGGTGCTGATGAGCCAGGGGCGCTACGCCCAGGCTGCCCGGTGCGCGCTGGAGGCGGTGCAGACCGCCGAGCAGGCCGGTCAGGACGACGCGCTGGCGCAGGCCCACCTCGTGCTGCACGGTGTGGAGGTCTTCACGGGCTCCAGCTCGGGCGTCGACCACGGGGAGACGGCCCTGGCTCTCTACACCGAGCTCGGCGACCTGAGCGGCCAGGCGCACGCGCACAACAACATCGCCATGCGGTTGCTGCTCCAGGGTCGCTGGACCGAGGCGCTCGAAGGCTTCCAGCGCGCCGCGGCCAGCTTCGAGAAGGTGGGCGACGCGCCCAACGCCGCCAACGCGGCATACAACAGCGCCGACCTGCTGAACCGGCAGGGCCGGCCCCAGGCGGCCCTGGACGTCCTGGCCGGGGTGCTGCGGATCGCGAAGGCGGTCGACGACGAGGAGCTGCGTGCGCTGGTGCTGCGCGAACAGGGCCGGGCCCACCACCGCGCGGGGCGCCCGGACGAGGGTGGTCGGCTGCTCGAGGAGGCGCGGGCCCTCTTCCACTCCCTGCACGAGCCCCACGAGGTCTGCGAGACCGACATCGCCGTCGCCGAGGGACACCTGCTCGCCGGGCGGTCCGCCGAGGCGCTCGCGGCGACCCAGAGCGTCCTGACGACCATCACCGCGCTGAGGGCAGCGACCCTGCTGCCGTCGGCCCTGCGCGTCCGCGCGAGCGCGCAGTCGGTGCTGGGTGACGTGGCCGGTGCGTGGGCGTCGCTGCGCGAAGGTCTGGCCGTGAGCGCGGCACCCGACCTTGCCCACGAGCGCGGGTTCCTCCTGGCGGTCCAGGCCCACCTGGAGACGGTGGACCTGGCCGACCACGAGGCGTTCGCCGTCCTCGAACGGCTGGGGGTGCTGCGGGCGCCGCTACCGTGGCTGACGCCGGCCAGTCAGGACCAGCCGGGTCACGGGTAGCTGCCCCGGATGTCGTAGGTGAAGAGGATGACGCTGTAGACGTCACCGGCGTTGTCGCGGGTGGACTGCACGGTGTCGCGGCAGGCGGTCTGCCCGGTGCCCAGCACACCCTTGGACGGGCAGTCCGGCACCTGGGTGAAGGCCCCCGTGTTCGTGACGTCGATGGTGACGGGGAACGAGCTGACGCCGCCCTGACCGCAGAGCGTCTTGTCGCAGGCCAGGACGAAGGTGGCCGGAGCAGACGGCGTGTAGAGCGGCGCGCCGTTCTCGTCCTTGAGCGAGACCTCGGCGGTGACCAGTCGAGCGGTGGTGCCCGACTTGGTGCGGCAGCTGAGGATGGTGTCGCAGGACCCGACCGACATCAGCACCGTGCCGTTTCCGCCGTTGGGGAGCTGGAGGAAGCCGCACACCGGCGAGCTGGGCGTGGGCGCCGGGCACCCGGGGTCGGTGACGTTGAGGTTGCTGCGCGGTGAGGCCTGGGCCTTGACGGCGGTTGCGGCCACGTTGATCGTCGTGGTCGTGCTGCTCAGGGCCGTCCCAGAGACGACCGCGACGCCGAGCTTGACCGCGTTCCCGAACGGGGCGTAGGTCGCGCCGGCGATGGTGCCGCGGGTGGTGCCCTTGGCAATGGTGCCCTCGAGCACGCCGGCCAGGGTGCCCGAGCCGGTGACCAGGCTGAGCCGGACCGTGGTGCTCTGGCTGGGCGCGAGGGGAACGCCCAAGGGGTCCCTCGCCTCCACGACGACGGTGAACGGGCGACCGGCCACGGCACCGACCAGTCCGGTGCCCTGGTCGCCGACCGAGATGACCGCCAGTGACCCCTTCACGGGCCCTGCCATCGAGGCCGACGGCGCCACGAGCAGGAGAGCCGCGGCCCAGAGCATGGCCACCACGGCCACCACCGGGACGGGACGCGGGCGGAGTCGGCGAACGGACATGACAGACCTCGGTTCGGCAGGTGGACGTGGGCTTCCCATCGTGGCCCGGCTCGGCCGGTGCGTCCTACCTCACTTGTCCTAGCCCCCTGCCGCCATCGGGCGCGCTTCGTCCTCGTTCGGCCCGGTTCGGCCGAGTCGGGACTACCGTCGCTGCTGTGACCACGTTCGACGCCGAAGCCCTGCGTGACTACTGCCTGGCCAAGCCCGGCGCCTGGGCGGACCAGCCCTGGGAGGGCGACTTCGTCGCCAAGGTGGGGGACAAGATCTTCGCCTTCATGGGCACCGAGTCGGTCGGCCTGAAGTGCGGCGCCACCCGCACCGAGGCGGACGAGTGGCTCCTGCAGTACCCCGACGACGCCTCGGTGATGGCCTACATCGGCCGATCCGGCTGGAACACCCTGCGCCTCGGTGGCGCGATCCCCGACGACGAGCTCCGCGAGGCGGTCGACGCCTCCTACGACACCGTCGTCGCCAAGCTCCCCAAGAGCCGCCGACCGGTTCAGGACTGACCAGCAGGCGCCGCACCTCGCCGTCTCGCGCCACGCACCCGAGTTGGGGGACTGGCGCGAGTCTGGGAGACTACTGCTGACCATCGGAGGGGAGTATCCCCACACGCGGTGTCCTCGTCATCACGGCCGCTTGTCGCACGGGCTGATCCAGC
Organism: Phycicoccus sp. Soil802; assembly: GCF_001429605.1. Taxonomy (GTDB): domain Bacteria; phylum Actinomycetota; class Actinomycetes; order Actinomycetales; family Dermatophilaceae; genus Pedococcus. The sequence goes on along the minus strand of NZ_LMSS01000001.1, from coordinate 681,027 downwards.
CGCGCGGCATACCGACCCGGGGAGCCGGTCCGCACCTCATGGGGCGGGAGAGACCTCCGGCCACCTCGTTGTGACCGGAAGGTTCCCCCTGTGACCGCATTCGTGGCGACCACCGCCACCCAGATGGAAGTCCCCACCTGGGTCTGGTACCTCACCGTCGGCCTGATGGCCGCGGTCCTGCTGTTCGACGTCTTCATCATCGCGCGCCGTCCGCACGTGCCGTCGACCAAGGAGGTCAGCATCTCGCTGGCCTTCTACATCGGTGCCGCGCTGCTGTTCGGCCTCGGCATCTGGTACTTCACCCACGATCAGGCGGGTGGCAAGTTCGCCACCGAGTACTACGCCGGCTGGCTGACCGAGTACTCGCTGTCGGTCGACAACCTCTTCATCTTCCTGCTGATCATGGCCAGGTTCGGGGTGCCGGAGAAGCTCCAGCAGTCGGCCCTGCTCATCGGCATCATCATCGCGATCGCCCTGCGAGGGGTCTTCATCGCCGCCGGTGCCGCCGCGATCAACCGGTTCTCGTGGGTCTTCTACATCTTCGGCGCGTTCCTCATCTACACCGCGGTCAAGCTCGGCAAGGAGGGCGAGACCGACGACGAGGAGTACGAGGAGAACCGCTTCATGAAGTGGGTGGAGCAGCGCTTCCCGGCCACCGACCGGTACGACGGCGCCAAGCTGTTCACCCACATCGACGGCAAGAAGCTCGCCACCCCGATGTTCATCGTCATCATGGCGCTGGGCACCACCGACCTGCTCTTCGCCCTCGACTCGATCCCCGCGATCTACGGACTGACCAAGGAGCCCTACCTGGTGCTCACGGCCAACCTGTTCGCGCTGATGGGCCTGCGCCAGCTCTACTTCCTCATCGGCGGCCTGCTCAAGAAGCTGGTCTACCTGAGCCTGGGCCTCGCCGTGCTGCTCGCCTTCATCGGCGTCAAGCTCGTGCTGCACGCCCTGCACGAGAACGAGCTGCCGTTCATCAACGGCGGCGAGAACGTCCACTCGGCCCCCGACATCCCGATCTCGGTCTCGCTGGGCGCCATCGTGGTCATCCTCGGCGTCACCACCGTCGCGAGCCTGTGGAAGTCCCGCAAGGACGAGCGCGAGCGGCTCTCAGCCTCCTGACAGGGCGGGGTCGGGGCGCTCGTCACCCTGACCCGCACGGCGCTGGCCGGCGCCCATCACCAGGGCGCTGGCCAGCACCACCAGGGCCATGCCCAGGAGCTGCAGGTGGCCCAGCCGCTGGCCGAGGACCACGAGCCCGGCCAGGGCGGCGGCCGCGGGCTCGAGGCTGAGCAGGATGCCGAAGACGCGGGGGCTGAGCGTGCGGAGGGCGGCCAGCTCCAGCGAGTAGGGCAGCACCGACGACAGCACGGCGATGCCGAGGCCCTTGGCCACCGACTCGCCGGTCCAGTCCGGGAGGCTCGTCACGCCGAACGGCAGGGTCACGACCAGCGCGACAGCCATCGCCAGGGCGAGGCCCTCGAGCTTCGGGAACTCGCGCCCGGCGCGACCGCTCGCGAGGATGTATGCCGCCCAGCAGGCGCCCGCGAGCGCGGCCAGTCCCAGCCCGGTCCACTCCACGTCCGCGAAGGGGGTGTCGAGCGCCTCGGAGATCAGCACCACCCCGACCGCGGCCGCCACCACCGCAGCCAGGTCACGGAGTCGCCTCGACAGGGCGGTGGCGAGGGCCAGCGGGCCGAGGAACTCGACCGTGACGGCCACCCCGATCGGCAGGTGGGCGAGCGAGGAGTAGAAGGCCAGGTTCATCAGGCCGAGCGCCGCGCCGAACCCGAGCACGGTCAGCCAGGCGGCCCGGCGGTGGCCGCGGACCCGGGGGCGGGCGATGGCCCAGAGGATGGCCGTCGCGAAGACGAGTCGCAGGGTGACCGACCCGCCGGCGCCGATCTCGGGGACCAGGGTGGCCGCGAGGGCGCCCCCGAACTGCACCGAGACGATGGCGGTCAGGACGAGGAGCAGCGGCCGGGCCGGCGTCCTCGTGGTCATGGTGGGCGACTCTAGCCAGCCGTGCGGCGGGCAGCGTCCTTCTATACCACCTCCGAACGAAAGATATGCGTTGTTGACCAGCTGTCAGACACAAGTCATCCAAATACTGAGAACGTCCACCCACCGATTTTCACTTAGACCGTTCACATTCGCTGCGCCGTCGCACGGCACGTGAAGCACCCCATGGTGAGAGCAGGCAACCGGCATGTATTGGTGAGGTCACCTAGTCCCTAATGACTATTGCTGCCCGTCTTTTTGAACTCATACCTTTGACCAGTCGCGAACCACAAGGAGACCTCACAGGGGGTGCTGGTCTCCGGTCTGCGGGGTTGTGAGGGACATACATGGCTGCTTTGTTCGAAGATATCCAGCGCCCAGTCGCTGGTGGGGAGATCGACACGGTTCGCGCGTTGCTGCATGACTTGCGGCAACCGCTGGCTGCGATTCTCCTGCTTGCCGGCACCGAAGGCGGTGACGTCGGTCGAAAGATGGACGGCATCGCCGGTCAGGCACGGTGGCTCGCCGAGCTCGTGGAGACGAGCCTCAGCGAGGCCGCTGCCGACGAGGTGACCACCACCGACGTGGGCGCCATCGCCCACCGGGCGGTGGTCCGGGCCCGGGCCACCGCGCACTGTGTCATCAGCATCAACGTGGTCGAGGGCCTCGAGGCCTGGGCCCGTCCGGTGGCGTTGAGCCGGGCGCTGGCCTGCGTGCTCGACAACGCCGTGCGCGCCGCCGGCGACGGTGGTCACGTGCGGGTCGACACCTACACCGACCGTGAAGGTGTCCACCTCACGGTCACCGACGACGGACCGGGGCTCGGCAAGGTCAGCCCCCGCACGTCGCTCGGGCTGACCACCACCCGGGCGATGGTTGCGGCCTGCCACGGGTCGTTCCGGCTGCACGCCGGTGAAGACAGGGGAACCGTGGCCGACATCTGCCTCGCCCAGGCCGAGCTCCGGCGGGTGGCGTCATGAGGATCGTCGTCTGCGACGACCACCTGCTCCTGCTCGAGGCCCTGGGCCTCGCGCTGGGCGCCCGTGGTCACGAGGTCGTCGCCCTGGCGGGCACGCCCGAGGAGGCCGTCAGCGCGGTCGCGATGCACCGTCCCGACGTGTGCCTGCTCGACGTGAACTTCCCCGGTGGGACGTCGGTCTCGGCGATCCACGAGATCCGGGAGATCTCCCCGCAGACGAAGGTCGTGATGCTCTCCGCCGAGGCGGACCACGGCATCGTCGGCCGGGCCATCGCGGAGGGTGCGTCGGGCTACGTCGGCAAGGAGAAGCCGATCGTCGAGATCGTCGAGATGCTGGACCGCGCCGTGCGTGGTCAGCTCGCGGTCGAGCCGTCGCTGCTCCAGCGCGCGCTGCGCCCGCAGAAGTCGACCGACGACCCGCTGTGGGCGCTGCAGTTCCTGACCGACCGTGAGTGGCAGGTGATGCGCTGCATCATGGACGGCCAGACCACCGAGGAGATGGCGTCCTCGTTGGGGGTGCAGCGGAGCACGGCCAGGACGCACGTCCAGAACCTGCTCACCAAGCTCGGGGTGCACTCCAGGCTCCAGGCGGCAGCGCTGATGTCGGCCCACGGCTCGCACGAGTCGTGGCCGGTCCACCTGCGCTGACCACCTGCGCAGACGGCACGCTGCGCCGCACTGACCGTCTGGTCGGGGGTTGGGTGTGACGCCTGCGTCACGAGGGACGGGACTAGTCCCATCACCCTTTTGACGTAGGCGCCACTCCCGCACTCGCGTGTTCTGCGGACCGACGGGGTGCGCGACGCTGGGGTACATGCCAGCCCCTGTGCGCGTCTTGCTCGTGGATGACCATGAGGTGTTCGTGGACGCCTTGGCCCTCTGCCTGGGGGACTACCCGGACATCGTGGTCCAGGGGTCTGCGACCAGTGTCGCGCAGGGCCTCCGGCGCCTCCGGGAGTCCCCGTGCGACGTCGTCGTCCTGGACCTCGCCCTCGCGGGTGAGGACGGCCTGACGCTGGCGCGCGAGGCCCTGGCCGAGGACCCGACGCTCGGCATCGTCATCGCGACCGGAGCCGAGGCCGGCGACCAGATCGTCGAGGCCGTCCAGCTGGGCGTGCGCGGCTGGGTCACCAAGACCGAGACCGCCGATGCCCTCGTCGACGCGATCCGCGGCGTGGCCCGCGGCGAGACCCGCATCCCGGCCGACCTCCTCGCCGAGGTGCTGGTGTCGCTCTCGCGGGGCCAGCACACGACCGTCGAGCACGTCCAGGGCATCCGCGAGCTGACCAGCCGGGAGCTGGAGGTGCTGGCCTGCCTCGTCGAGGGCATGAGCCGCACCGAGATCGGGCTCCTGCTGCACGTCTCGCCCAACACCGTGCGCACCCACGTGCAGAGCATCCTGCACAAGCTCAAGGTCCACTCGGCCCTGGCCGCCGTCGCGATCGCACGCCGCGCAGGCATCACCGGAGCGACGGTCCCAGCCGGTTGAAGGGCACCGGCTCCGCGCGGGGCTAGGACCCGCGGGGGAGATGGGGAAGGTCGCCCTCCGGGCTGACCTCGCGGGCGTCCCGTCGCGCCAACCAGAGCAGCAGGCCGGCCCGCGGCCCCCGCACCGTGACCGCTCCGTCAGCCACCACCCACTCGTCACCCTCGTCGCTGACGACCCTCAGGCCGGGTGCGCCCTCGGTCGTTGCCAGCCGACCTACCGCGTCGTCGACGAAGCCGAGCACCAGCTCGGGCTCCACGTCCCCGAAGGTGAACCCGTCGGCGAGGTCGACGTGGTGGAAGACCACTTCGCGCAGCCGCAGCCTCGGCAGCACGAGCGGAGGGACCATCAGGCCACCCCGCATCTCGACCTCGGCGACGGCCAGCGGACCAGCGAGGGCGGCCAGGTGGGGCTCCAGCGCGGCAGCCGTGCCGGCCAGGTCGTCCAGGAAGGCTCCGGCCGGGCGGGGGTCGTCGGGGGAGGCCGGTCCGGGCTTCGCGGCGCCCTCCTCGATCGCGGCATCGCGACCCTTGGTGCCGCCGGGGTACATCGGCCTCGGCGCACCGTCGACGGCCCACTGCGCCAGCCGCTGGATGGCCTCGGCGTTGCGGGCCACGTGGGCCAGCACGTGCGCCCGGCTCCAGCCCTCGCACAGCGAGGGTGCCCGCACGTCGGCCAGCGTCGCGGTGTGCTCGACGAGCAGGGCGGTGTGGCGTCGCACGGCCGCGAGGTCGGCCTCGAGGTGGCCCGGGTCGGCCCTCACGGCAGCTGACCGCCGGGCTCGGCGGCGCCCTTCGCCTCCGCCTCCGCGAGGGCGTGGGCGGCGCCGATGAAGGTGAGGTGCGAGAAGGCCTGCGGGAAGTTGCCGACCATCCGCTTCTCGTGGGGGTCGTACTCCTCCGAGATCAGCCCCACGTCGTTGAACAGGGCCACCAGCCGGTCCATCAGGTCCCGGGCCTTCGCGACCTGGCCGCACACGGCATACGCACTCACCAGCCACCACGAGCAGGCCAGGAACGGGTGCTCGTCACCGGCGAGGCCGTCCACGCCGGTCTCGGTGCGGTAGCGCAGCAGGAAGCCGGCCCGCATGAGGTCCCGCTCGATCGCGGCGACCGTGCCGAGGACCCGCGGGTCGTCGGGCGGCAGGAACGCCACGAGGGGGATCAGCAGCAGCGAGGCGTCCACCTCGGTGGTGTCGTAGTGCTGCGTGAAGGTGTTGCGCTCGGCGTCGAAGCCCTTCGAGAGGATCTCCTCGCGGACCTGGTCGCGCAGCTCGCGCCACTGCTCGACCGGACCCTCGAGACCCCACTTCTCGACACCCCGGACGGCGCGGTCGAACGCGGCCCACACCATCACCCGGGAGTGGGTGAAGTGGCGCAGCGGCCCGCGGATCTCCCAGAGGCCGTTGTCGGGCTCCTGCCAGTGCCGGGCGAGGTTCTGCACCAGCGCGCGCTGCATGGCCCAGCTCTGGGTGGACACCTCGAGACCCTTGGCCCGGGCCTCGTCCAGCGCGATCATGACCTCGCCGAGGACGTCGGACTGGCGCTGGTCGACCGCACCGTTGCCGATCCGCACCGGTGTGGAGCCGGCATATCCGGGCAGGTGGTCGAGGGTGCGCTCGGGCAGCCGTCGCGACCCGTTGATGGCGTACATGATCTGGAGGTCCTCCGGGTCACCGGCCACGGCGCGCAGCAGCCAGTTGCGCCACAGCCGGGCCTCGTCGACGTAGCCCGAGGCGAGCAGCGCCTCGAGGGTCAGGGAGGCATCGCGCAGCCAGCAGTAGCGGTAGTCCCAGTTGCGCTCGCCCCCGAAGTCCTCGGGGAGGCTGGTCGTGGGCGCGGCGACGATACCGCCGTACCGCGAGTGGGTCATGCCGCGCAGGGTCAGCAGCGACCGCACCACCAGCTCGCGGTAGGGGCCCTCGTAGTCGCAGCGCTCGGCCCACTCGTTCGAGACCCGGATGGTCTCCGCGATCCGCGAGTCGATGTCCAGTGGCGGCGGGACCTGCTCGAACGAGGGGAACCACGTCGTCGAGAAGGTGTGCGTCTCCCCGGCGGCCACCTCGAACTCGTCCTCGTGGTGCCCGTCGTGGGCCTGGGGGAGCCGGCTGCCGCGCAGCACCAGCATGTCGGGCCCGGCCACGGCGGTGATCACGTCGCCGTCGAGCCGGTGGCCCACGCTGTGGGACACCCACGGGCGCACCTTGCCGTAGTCGAACCGGACGATCCACTCGTGCCGCATGGTCACGGTGCCGCGCAGTCCCTCGACGCTGCGGATGATGTCGGCCCGCCCGTCACCGAGCGGCATGAGGTCGAGGACCTTGACGGCCCCCGTCTCGGTCTCGTGGACGGTCTCCAGGACGAACGAGTTCTCGAGGTAGCGCCGGGTGCTCCTGGCCTCCCCGACCGGGCCGAGCAGCCACCGGCCGTGCTCGGGGGTGCCCAGCAGGGCCGCGAAGCACGCCGTGGAGTCGAAGCGTGGCAGGCAGAGCCAGTCGATCGACCCGGCCCGGCTGACCAGGGCGGCGGTCTCGGTGTCGCCGAGCACGGCGTACTCCTCGATGGGAGTGTGGGCGTGGGTGGCCATGCGCCGACTGTATGCCGCGGGGTGGGCGTGCGCCCACGGGCTCCGGCGAGCGTTGTCGGTGCGGCCACCTACGATGGGGCGCGTGACTTCAGCCGTACCTGCCCGCCGCCACCAGCACGACCAGCTCATCGTCCGGGGGGCCCGTGAGCACAACCTCCGCGACGTCTCGGTCGAGCTCCCGCGCGACTCGTTGATCGTCTTCACCGGGCTGTCCGGGTCGGGCAAGTCCTCGCTGGCGTTCGACACCATCTTCGCCGAGGGTCAGCGTCGCTACGTCGAGTCGCTGTCGGCCTACGCCCGCCAGTTCCTCGGCCAGATGGACAAGCCCGACGTCGACTTCATCGAGGGGCTGTCCCCGGCGGTGTCGATCGACCAGAAGTCGACCAACCGCAACCCGCGCTCGACCGTCGGCACGATCACCGAGGTCTACGACTACCTCCGCCTGCTGTTCGCGCGGGCCGGTCGCCCGCACTGCCCGGTCTGTGGCGAGCCGATCACCCGGCAGAGCCCCCAGCAGATCGTCGACCGCCTCCTCGAGCTGCCCGAGAAGACCCGGTTCCAGGTGCTCGCCCCGGTCGTCCGGGCTCGCAAGGGGGAGTACGTCGACCTGTTCGGCGAGCTGCAGAGCAAGGGCTTCTCGCGGGCCAGGGTCGACGGCGAGGTCGTATCGCTGACCGAGCCGCCCAAGCTGGAGAAGCAGGTCAAGCACACCATCGACGTCGTGGTCGACCGGTTGGTGGCCAAGGGTGACGACACCGGGGCCAAGCGGCGGCTCACCGACTCCGTCGAGACCGCGCTGGGGCTGGCCGGCGGTGTCCTGGTCGTCGAGTTCGTCGACAAGGACCCCAAGGACCCCGAGCGCGAGCGGCGCTTCTCCGAGCGGATGGCCTGCCCCAACGACCACCCGCTGTCGATGGACGAGGTCGAGCCGCGGTCGTTCTCGTTCAACAGCCCGTTCGGCGCCTGCCCCAAGTGCACCGGTCTCGGCACCGAGCTCGAGGTCGACCCCGAGCTCCTGGTGCCCGACGAGGACCTGACCCTGGCCGAGGGGGCGATCGCCCCCTGGGCCTCGACCAGCGGGTCGGCCGAGTACTTCCAGCGGGTCATGACCGCCCTCGGCGAGGACCTCAAGTTCGGCATGGACACCCCGTGGAAGGCGTTGCCGGCGCGCGCCAGGGAGGCGCTGCTGCACGGCCAGAACTACAAGGTGCACGTCCGCTACAAGAACCGCTACGGCCGTGAGCGGTCCTACACCACCGGCTTCGAGGGCGTCGTGCCGTTCGTCAAGCGGAGGCACTCCGAGACCGACTCCGAGTGGAGCCGGGAGCGCTACGAGGGGTTCATGCGCGAGGTGCCGTGCCCCGAGTGCGGTGGGGCCCGACTCAAGCCCGAGTCGCTGGCCGTGCACATCGGCGGTCGCAGCATCTCGGCCATCTGCGCGCTGGCGATCGCGGACTGCGCGAAGTTCCTCAAGGAGGTCGACTTCACCACGCGGGAGCGCCAGATCGCGGAGCGGGTCATCAAGGAGATCGACGCGCGGCTCGGCTTCCTGCTCGACGTCGGGCTCGACTACCTCTCCCTCGACCGGCCGGCCGGCACCCTGTCGGGCGGCGAGGCCCAGCGCATCCGGCTCGCGACCCAGATCGGGTCGGGGCTGGTCGGCGTCCTCTACGTCCTCGACGAGCCCAGCATCGGGCTGCACCAGCGTGACAACCACCGACTCATCGAGACGCTGACCCGGCTGCGCGACCTGGGCAACACGCTGATCGTCGTCGAGCACGACGAGGACACCATCGCCACCGCCGACTGGGTCGTCGACATCGGTCCGGGCGCGGGGGAGCACGGCGGGGTCGTCGTGCACTCCGGGCCGGTGCAAGGGCTCCTCGAGCACCCTGACTCGATCACCGGCAAGTACCTCTCCGGGCGCCTCGAGATCCCGATGCCGGCCGTGCGCCGTCCCCAGGAGAAGGGCCGCGAGGTCACCGTCGTCGGGGCCCGCGAGCACAACCTGCACGGGGTCGACGTGTCGTTCCCGCTCGGCAACCTCGTGGCCGTCACGGGCGTCTCCGGCTCGGGCAAGTCGACCCTCGTCAACGACATCCTCTACAACGTCCTGGCCAACAAGCTCAACGGCGCCCGCCACGTGCCCGGGCGACACAAGACGGTCAAGGGCCTCGACAACCTCGACAAGGTCGTCCACGTCGACCAGAGCCCGATCGGCCGCACCCCGCGGTCCAACCCGGCGACCTACACGGGAGTGTTCGACGCGATCCGCAAGCTGTTCGCCACCACGACTGAGGCGAAGATCCGCGGCTACCAGCCGGGCCGGTTCTCGTTCAACGTCAAGGGCGGGCGCTGCGACGCCTGCTCCGGCGACGGCACCATCAAGATCGAGATGAACTTCCTCCCCGACGTCTACGTGCCGTGCGAGGTCTGCCACGGGGCGCGCTACAACCGCGAGACGCTCGAGGTGCACTTCAAGGGCAAGACCATCGCCGACGTGCTCGACATGCCGATCGAGGAGGCCGCCGACTTCTTCGCCGCGGTCCCCGGGATCGCGCGGCACATGAAGACACTCAACGAGGTCGGGCTCGGCTACGTCCGGCTCGGCCAGCCGGCCCCCACTCTCTCGGGTGGTGAGGCCCAGCGGGTCAAGCTGGCCGCGGAGCTGCAGAAGCGCTCCACCGGGCGCACCATCTACGTGCTCGACGAGCCCACCACGGGGCTGCACTTCGAGGACATCCGCAAGCTGCTCATGGTGTTGCAGGGCCTGGTCGACAAGGGCAACACGGTGATCGTCATCGAGCACAACCTCGACGTGATCAAGAACGCCGACTGGATCGTCGACATGGGTCCCGAGGGTGGCAACGGCGGCGGCCGGGTCGTCGCCGAGGGCACCCCGGAGCAGGTCGCCCGGGTGGAGGACAGCTACACCGGGCAGTTCCTTGCGCCGATCCTGGCCCGCAGTGCCCGCACCCCGCAGCGGGCGACCGGGGCCAAGCGCACCGCAGCGGCGGCCGCCACGAAGAAGACGGCGACCACGTCGGCTGCCAAGGCCCCAGCCCGCAAGGTCGCGGCCAAGGCGACCACGCCCGCGACCAAGTCAGCCGCCAAGGCCCCCGCCCGCAAGGCGACGACCAAGGTGACCACCAAGGTGACCACCAAGGCGGCCGCGAAGTCGCCGGCCCGCAAGGTCGCCAAGAAGGCCTAGCCACCCCGTGCGAACGGCCCCCCGGTACACACCGGGGGGCCGTTCGGGGTGTGCCGGACGAGCGGCACGGAGGGAGCTCCTAGACGTCGCCACCGAGGTAGGCCGCCTTGACCGCGGGGTCGTTCGCCAGCTCCTGGCCGGTGCCCTCGCGGACGATCTCACCGGTCTCGAGGATGTACGCGCGGTGGGCGCGCTTCAGGGCCTGGGCGGCGTTCTGCTCCACGAGCAGCACCGTGGTGCCCTGCTTGTTGATCTCGGTGATGATGTCGAAGATCTGCTGGATCAGCTTGGGCGCCAGACCCATCGACGGCTCGTCGAGCAGCAGCAGCTTCGGGTTGGCCATCAGCGCTCGGCCGATGGCGAGCATCTGCTGCTCCCCACCGGACATCGTGCCGGCGACCTGGCTACGGCGCTCCGCGAGACGCGGGAAGAGCCCGAACACGCGGTCCCGGTCCTCCTTGATCTTCGGGGTCTTGCGGTCGGCCCGGGCGTAGGCCCCCATGTCGAGGTTCTCGAGCACGGTCATGCCGACGAAGCAGCCACGACCTTCGGGGGACTGCGCGATGCCGAGCACCGGCCGCTCGTGCGCGGGGGTCGAGGTGATGTCCTGGCCCTCGAACCGGACCGTGCCCTGGCGGACCGGCCGCAACCCGGAGACCGTCTTCATGGTGGTGGTCTTCCCGGCCCCGTTGGCGCCGATCAGCGTGACCACCTCGCCCTCGTCGACCGTGAACGAGATGTTGCGGATCGCCTCGATGCGTCCGTAGTTGACGCAGAGGTTCTCGACCTCAAGAAGCATCTTCATCAACTCCCAGATAGGCCGCGATGACGGCAGGGTTGTCCTGGATCTCCGCGGGGAGGCCCTCGGCGATCTTCTTGCCGAACTCCAGCACGACGATGCGGTCGGTGACGCCCATGACGAGCTTCATGTCGTGCTCGATCAGCAGCACGGTGTAGCCCTGTTCACGGATCGTCTGGATCAGCTCCATCAGACGGGCCTTCTCCGCCGGGTTGAACCCGGCGGCCGGCTCGTCGAGGCAGAGCAGCTTGGGGTTGGTCGCCAGCGCGCGGGCGATCTCCAGACGGCGCTGGTCGCCGTAGGGGAGGTTGCGGGCGAGCTCGTCGGCCCGCTTCTCCAGCCCCATGAACCGGAGCAGCTCGTAGGCCCGGTCGTTGCCCTCGGCCTCCTCGGCCTTGTGCTTCGGGAGCCGCAGCAGCGCCGAGCCCATGCCGGTGGAGTGGTGCGCGTCGGCTCCGACGAGGACGTTCTCCATGGCGGTCATGTTGTGGAACAGGCGGATGTTCTGGAAGGTCCGCGCGATCCCCAGCTTGGTGATCTGGAACTTCTGGCGCTTGCCGAGCGGCTCGCCCATGAACCGGGCCTGGCCGGAGGTGGGCTGGTAGACGCCGGTCATCACGTTGAAGCAGGTGGTCTTGCCCGCACCGTTCGGCCCGATGAGTCCGAGGATCTCGCCGGTGTTGATGTGGAACGAGACCCCGTCGAGCGCCGTGACACCACCGAACCGGAGGGTGACGTCGTCGACCTCGAGCATCTTGCCCTTGGGCAGGTGCGCCACCTCCTCCACGGAGATGTCGACGGAGGTGTCGGGCACGGCCTCCTCGTCGGGGGGCAGCACCGAGTCGTCGTCGACGCGGGTGCCGCGGTGCTCGTCCGCCTTGGTGACGCTGGCCTCGTCGGCGAGGTCCTTGGGGGGCTCGTTGGCGTCGGGGCGGCTGTCGCCGGCGGGACCCTTGGTGGCGTCAGGCATGCGCCGCTCCTTCCTCGAGAACTTCGGTTTCCTCGTCGGCCCGTTTCGCCCGGACGTTCCTTCGCGCGGGCATCAGGCCCTGCGGGCGGAAGATGGCCAGCGCCATCAGGGCCAGGCCGAAGAGCAGGAACCGGGCGTCGGACAGGTCCCGGAACCGCTCCGGCAGGTAGGTCAGCAACGCGGCTGCGACGACGACGCCCCAGCGGTTGCCCTGACCACCGACGACGACCATGGCGACGAACAGCACGGAGTAGAGGATGGTGAAGTTGTCGGGGTTGATGAACTGCTGCTTCGTGGCGAACAGCGCCCCAGACAGGCCACCGATGGCCGCGCCGGTGGCAAAGGCCAGCAGCTTGAACCGGAAGGTCGGCACACCCATCAGCTCGGCGGCGTCCTCGTCCTCACGAGTGGCTTCCCAGGCCCGGCCGACGCGGGAGTTCTGCATCCGCCAGTCGAGGAAGAGCACGAAGAAGACCAGGGTCAGCGCCAGCCAGTAGTAGGGGATCGAGTCGACCACCGAGAACTTGATGAAGCGGGTCTGGTTGTCGAGGTCGACCCTGGCGACGAAGCCGTCCCACACGAGGTGAGGGACCCCGAACAGGTCGAGGCTGGGCGGCGTCGGGATGCCGGAGATACCGCGGTTGCCATTGGTCAGCTTGTCGGCGTTGACCAGGATGAGCCGCACGATCTCACCGAACCCGAGCGTCACGATGGCGAGGTAGTCGCCACGCACGCGCAGGGTGGGCGCGCCGAGCACGACACCGGAGATCAACGTCACCGCCATCGCGGCGGGGATGCACAGCAGCAGCGGCACCTTCGCATGGGCCGAACCCAGCACACCGACGGTGTAGGCGCCGATCGCGAAGAAGCCGATGTAGCCGAGGTCGAGCAACCCGGCATACCCGATCACGATGTTCAGCCCGATGGCCACGAGGGCGTACATGGCACAGAGGAACAGCACCGCGCCGAAGTCGGAGTCGGGCGTCGTGATCACCGGCGGGTTGAGGATGGGCAGGAAGTAGACGAGCACGACCACGACGGCCAGAACCACGAGCCGGCCCCAGCGGGGCAGGGCACGGAACCGGTCGGCCACACCGTGGAAGAAGGACGAGACGGGGTTCATGCGCGCGCCTTTCCGAGGGACTCACCGAGCAGGCCGGTGGGTCGGAACAGCAGGATGACGACGAGCAGCGTGAACGCGACGACGTCCTTCCAGTTCGAGCCGAACAACGCCGAGCCGTAGCTCTCCGCGACGCCGAGCACGAAACCGCCGAGGAGGGCTCCGCGCAGGTTGCCGATGCCACCGAGGACCGCGGCCGTGAACGCCTTCACACCGAGCAGGAAGCCCGCGTTGTAGCGCGTCACCCCGATCTTCAGGAGGTACATCATCGCCGCGGCGCCTGCCATCGCCCCGCCGATGACGAAGGTCAGGCGGATCACCCGGTCGCGGTTCACACCCATCAGGGCGGCGGCCTCGGCGTCCTGGGCGACGGCCCGGATGCCTCGGCCGAGCCGGGACCGCTGCACGAACTGGTCGAGCACGACCATCATGACGATCGCCGACCCGAGCACGATCAGGTCGATGTTCGACACGTGGTAGTCGAAGATGTAGAAGAGCCGCACGGTCGGGACGTCGAGCGGCAGCGGCGAGGCCTCACGCGGCCGACCGACGTAGTCGGCCAGGTTGTCGTCGGCACCGAACCACTTGAACGGCTTGTCGCGCAGGCCCATCGCCTCCGAGAGCACGTACGAGGCGCCGATCGCGGAGATGAGCGCGATGAGGGGTGGTGAGTTGCGCTTGCGCAGTGGGCGGTAGGCGACGAACTCGAGCCCCAGGGCCACGGCTGCTGAGACGGCCATGGCCGCCGCGAAGCCGATGATCAGGAACGCGACCAGGCCGAGCCCGGTCGCGCCCTTCGCGCCGAGGGCGAGGAGCACCCAGACAGCGGCGAAGCTGCCCCACATGAAGACCTCGGAGTGCGCGAAGTTGATCAGTCGCAGTACGCCGTAGACAAGGGTGTAGCCGAGCGCGATCAGCGCGTAGATGGCCCCGAAGGCCAGCCCGCCGATCGTGTACGCCCAGAAGTTGCTGAGGAGAAGATCCATCGGGCCTCCGTGGTGGGGGACCGCCGCGTCATTTCGACGGGGCCCTGGTCCGGACGGGAACACGGTAGCGGCCAGGACCCCCGTTGCCGAGAGCCCTGGCCGCAATCCGGTCTAACTACTTGATTTCCTGGTCCGGAACGATCTTGCCGCCGGTGACCTTGTAGGCCCACACGGAGACCTCGGCCGGCTCGCCCTTGGCGTCGAACTTGACCGTCTTGGTCACGCCCTTGGCGCTGTACGAGCTGATGAACGACATCATGTCCGCGGAGGACGTCTTGCCGTCCTTGATGGCGGCCAGGAACACGTTCGCGGCGTCGTAGGCCTCAGCCGAGTAGGTGGCCGGGTCGGAGTTGTAGGCCTTCTTGAACGCCGCAGCGAACTCGGGGGCCTGGTCCGGGGGGAGGCACGGACAGGTCACGATGGTGCCCTCGGACGCCGCACCGGCGCCCTTGATGAACCCGTCGTCCTTGACGCCGTCGGCGCTGACGAACTGACCGGTGAAGCCACCGCTCTTGAGCTGCTTGACCAGCTTGCTGGCGTTCGAGTAGTAGCCGCCGTAGAAGAACACGGTCGCGCCCGAGGCCTTGGCCTTGGTCACGGTCGGCGAGAAGTCGTCCTGCTTGCCGTCGGCTGCGGTCTGGTCGGTCGCGACCACGGCGGAGCCGAGGTCCTTCTTGACGATGTCCGCGAGGCCCTTGCCGTACTCGGAGGTGTCATCGGAGACGAAGACCTTGTCGGCCTTGAGGATGTCCTTGATGTACTTCGCGGCGGCGGGACCCTGGGTGGCGTCGTTGCCGAGGATGCGGTGGAAGGTCTTCCAGCCGTTCTCGGACAGTGCCGGGTTGGTCGCCGAAGCGGTGATGGTGTTGAGGCCGGCCTGGGCGAAGATCGGGCCGGCTGCCTTGGACTCACCGGAGAACGCGGGGCCGACGATGCCGACGAGCTTCTTGTCGGTGACGGCCTTCTGGGCCAGTCCGGGAGCGATCGACGGGTCGCCCTGGCTGTCGAAGGACACCAGGGTGACCTTGCAGTCGGCGTTCTTGGCGTTGTACTCGTTGACGGCGAGCTCGGCGCCGTTCTTGATGTTGATACCGAGGTTGGCGGCATCTCCGGTCAGCGGGCCGAAGTAGCCGATCTTGAGGTCACACGCCTTGTCGCCAGAGGCGGAGTCACCGTCGCCGGTGGTCCCACCACAGGCAGACAGAGCGAGGGCAGCGGCCACGAGTGGCGCGCCAATCTTGAACACGGAACGCAAGACTCCTCCTGAAGTCATCTGGAGCACGCGGGACAGCCTGCGCCCGCGGGTCACCCCGGTTGGGGTGTGTGCAGACTATGCCGCCGTTCCCCGTGGATGTGGGCACATCGAGCCCATGCGTGACCGTGTCGTTATCACCCCGCCCGTCATATCCACATGAACGTCATGGCAGCGTCACACGTCGTACCCATGTCCGGCCCACACACTGGGCCCCCTTGGTCAGTCCCTCGGCAGGGGCACCTCCACCGAAAGGCGCGCGCATGACCACCCCCCACGACACCCCGACCCCCACCCACGTCGTCGAGCCGGCCGTCGAGCCGGCCGTCGAGCCGGTCACGGCTCCGGGCGCCCGGCCCGCGTCCGGCCCCTCGCGGCGCACCGTGCTGGCGTCCGTCGGCCTCGCCGGGGTCGGCGCGACGGCCCTGGCCGCGTGCGGCGCCGCGGAGGACGCGGCGAACGACGCCGCCGGCTCGGCCACCGACGCGGCGAAGGAAGCCATCTCCAAGGCGACCATCCCGGTCGGCGGCGGCAAGGTCTTCTCCGGCCAGAAGGTCGTCGTCACGCAGCCCACGTCCGGTGACTTCAAGGCGTTCAGCGCGGTCTGCACGCACCAGGCCTGCCTGGTGAGCGGCGTCGCCGACGGGACGATCAACTGCGCCTGCCACGGCAGCAAGTACGACATCGCCACCGGCGCCGTGAAGCAGGGCCCGGCCACCACGGCACTGCCCGAGAAGACGGTCTCCGTGAGCGGCGACGGGATCAGCGTCACCTGACCCACCCGCCCACCCCGCGCGCAGGGGGAGGTATGCCGCGTGGTCACCACGCGGCATACCGCTGGGTCGCGGGGCGGGCCGTCGGTGACCCTCCATAGAGTGGAGCCGTGGCTGACCCGTCGACCTACCGCCCGGCGCCGGGGGAGATCCCCGTCGACCCGGGGGTCTACCGGTTCCGCGACTCGGCCAAGCGGGTCATCTACGTCGGCAAGGCCAAGTCGCTGCGGCCCCGGCTGTCCTCCTACTTCCAGGACATCGCCGCCCTCCACCCCCGCACTGCGACGATGGTCACGAGTGCGGCGAGCGTCGAGTGGACCGTGGTGTCCACCGAGGTCGAGGCGCTCCAGCTGGAGTACTCCTGGATCAAGGAGTACGACCCGCGGTTCAACGTCAAGTACCGCGACGACAAGTCGTACCCCTACCTCGCCGTGACGCTCGGTGAGGAGTTCCCGCGGGCGCAGGTGATGCGGGGCGCCAAGCGCAAGGGCACGCGCTACTTCGGGCCCTACGCCCACGCCTGGGCGATCCGCGAGACGCTCGACCTGCTGCTGCGCGTCTTCCCGCTGCGCACCTGCTCCTCGGGGGTGTTCAAGCGGGCCGGTCAGGTCGGACGACCCTGTCTGCTCGGCTACATCGACAAGTGCTCGGCGCCCTGCGTCGGCCGGGTCTCGCCCGAGGAGCACCGCGCGATCGCGGAGGACTTCTGCGACTTCATGGCCGGCAACACCACCCGCTTCGTCAAGCGCCTCGAGCGCGACATGGCGGCCGCGTCGAAGTCCCTGGAGTTCGAGCAGGCGGCCCGGCTGCGCGACGACCTCGTGGCGCTGGGCAAGGCGCTGGAGAAGTCGGCCGTCGTGCTGGGCGACGGCACGGACGCCGACGTGTTCGCGCTCGAGGAGGACGGGCTCGAGGTCGCGGTCCAGGTCTTCCACGTCCGCGGTGGCCGGGTCCGCGGGCAGCGCGGCTGGGTGGCCGAGATGGACGCCGAGACGGTCCCGGAGATCGTCGGCCACCTCATGCAGCAGGTCTACGGTGGCGAGTCCGGCGACAGCGTCCCGCGCGAGGTCCTCGTGCCGGTGCTCCCCGACGAGGCCGACGCCGTGGCCGTCTGGCTCGGCTCGCTGCGCGGCTCCGCGGTCGACCTGCGGGTGCCCCAGCGGGGCGACAAGCGCACCCTCCTCGAGACGGTGCACCGCAACGCCAAGCAGTCGCTCGCGCGGCACAAGCTGGCCCGCGCCGGTGACCTCACCGCGCGCAGCCAGGCCCTGCAGGAGCTGCAGACCAGCCTCGACCTGGCGGACGCGCCGCTGCGGGTGGAGTGCTACGACATCAGCCACATCCAGGGCTCCCAGGTGGTCGGGTCGATGGTCGTGTTCGAGGACGGCGTGGCCCGCAAGTCCGAGTACCGCCGGTTCGTCATCCGCGGCGAGCAGGTCGACGACACCGCGGCGATGGACGAGGTGCTGACCCGACGGTTCCAGCGCTACCTCGAGGAGCGTGACCAGGCCTCCGACGTCGAGCTCGGGCCCGACCCGGAGGCGGGACCGGAGCGGATCGACCCCGACACCGGCAAGCCGAAGAAGTTCGCCTACCCGCCCAACCTCGTCGTGGTCGACGGTGGGCTGCCGCAGGTCAACGCGGCCCAGGCCGCCCTCACCGCGCTCGGCATCGACGACGTCGCCGTGGTCGGGCTGGCCAAGCGGCTGGAGGAGGTCTGGGTGCCGGGCCAGGACTACCCGGTGATCCTGCCCCGCACCAGCGAGGGCCTCTACCTGCTCCAGCGGGTGCGTGACGAGGCGCACCGCTTCGCCATCACGTTCCACCGGCAACGGCGGTCCAAGGCGATGACGAGCAGTGTCCTCGACGGCATCCCCGGGCTGGGCGAGACGCGGCGCAAGGCGCTGCTCCGGCACTTCGGGTCGGTGAAGAAGGTGCGGGCCGCCTCGGTCGAGGAGCTGCAGGAGGTTTCCGGGATCGGACCTGCACTGGCGGCCACGATTGCGGCAGAGTTGGTCTCGGCGGGCGCGCCCGCCCCGGCGGTCAACCTGATGACCGGGGAGATCCTCGACGATGACTGACCGCCACGAACCAGGAGACGGAGCAGGGATGAGCGAGGAGGAGCAGGCCGGGCACGACCCCGCCGAGCTCGTGATCGTCACCGGCATGAGCGGCGCGGGCCGGTCGACCACAGCGAACGTCCTCGAGGACTCCGGCTGGTACGTCATCGACAACCTGCCCCCGCACCTGCTGGTCTCCCTGGCCGACCTGGCCAACGAGGCACCGCGGCGGGCCGACCTCCCGCGCCTGGCCGCCGTCGTCGACGTGCGGGCCCGAGGCTTCTTCGACCACCTGCAGACGGCGCTCGACGAGCTGCGGGCCCGCGGCTGGCGGCCCAACCTGGTCTTCCTCGACGCCACCGACGAGGCGATCGTGCGGCGCTTCGAGTCGGTCCGCCGACCCCACCCGCTGCAGGGCGACGGCCGGCTGCTCGACGGGATCATCCGCGAGCGGGCCATGCTCGCCGACCTGCGGGCCCGGGCCGACGTCGTCATCGACACCTCGGGCCTCAACGTCCACCAGCTCGCCAAGAAGGTCCACCCGGTCTTCTCCGGCGACTCCGGGCACAAGGTGCGGATCGCGGTGATGTCCTTCGGCTTCAAGTACGGCGTGCCCCTCGACGCCGACTTCGTCTTCGACATGCGCTTCCTCCCGAACCCGTTCTGGATCCCCGAGCTGCGCAACTTCACCGGTCGCGATGCCCCGGTGGCCGAGTTCGTGATGGCCCAGGAGGGCGCTCCCGAGTTCGTCGACCGCGTCGTCGACCTGATGGAGCCGGTGACCGCCGGCTACATCAGGGAGGGCCGTCGCTACGTCACGCTCGCGGTCGGCTGCACGGGCGGCAAGCACCGTTCGGTCGCGGTGGCCGAGGCGCTGCGCGCCCGGCTGAGCAGCGACGACATCGCCACCTTCGTCGTGCACCGCGACCTGGGGCAGGAGTGAGCGGGCCGGCGGTCGTCGCCCTCGGGGGTGGCCACGGTCTCGCGGCCTCGCTCGAGGCGCTCAAGCTCGTCACCGACGACATCACCGCCGTGGTCACGGTGGCCGACAACGGCGGGTCGTCCGGCCGGCTGCGCGACGAGTTCGACGTGCTGCCCCCGGGTGACCTCCGGATGGCGCTGACCGCGCTGTGCGACGACACCGAGTGGGGACACACCTGGCGGGACGTCCTGCAGCACCGGTTCCGGGGCGAGGGGCCGCTTGCGGGTCACGCACTCGGCAACCTCCTCATCACCGCCCTGTGGGACGTGCACCAGGACCCGGTCGTCGGGCTGGACCTCGTCGGGCGGCTCCTGAACGCGCGCGGTCGGGTGCTCCCGATGGCCGCCGTGCCGCTGGAGATCACCGCGCGGGTGCACGGCCTCGACGCCGGCGACCCGGACACCCTGACCACCTTGCGCGGCCAGGTCGCGGTGGCCACGACCAGGGGCACCGTGGTGAGCATCGCGCTCGAGCCGCAGGACCCCCCGTCCGCACCCGAGACGATCGCCGCGGTCCTCGAGGCCGACTGGCTCATCCTGGGACCGGGCTCGTGGTTCACCTCCGTCATGCCGCACCTGATGGTCCCGGCCCTGCGCGAGGCGCTGCACGACACCACGGCCCGCCGACTGCTGACGCTCAACCTCGAGCACTCCGGTGAGACGGCCGGCTTCACCGCGGCGCAACAGGTCGAGGCCCTGGTCGACCACGCCCCCCGGATGCGTCTCGACGCCGTGCTGGCTGACCCCTCCGCCGTCGACGACGAGGCGGGGTTGCGGGCTGCCGCCGGACGGCTCGGCGCCGACCTCGTCCTCGCCCCGGTGGCGCAACGCAGTGCGCCGGGGCACCATGACTCGCTGCGGCTCGCCGCGGCATACCGTGACCTCTTCGGGTAGCGGGGTCAGGGGGGCCGTCGGCCGACATGCTTGACGGACGTGGTTGAGTCGGACGAGCAGGTCGGGGACGAGGGACGGGACCATGGGACGACAGCGAGATGGCAGGATGAACCAATGGCGATGACGGCGCGGGTCAAGGACGAGCTCAGCAGACTCGACGTCACGAAGCCGTGCTGCCGCAAGTCCGAGGTGGCCGCGACCCTGCGCTTCGCGGGCGGGCTGCACATCGTCGGGGGCCGGATCGTGGTCGAGGCCGAGCTCGACACCGCCAACGCCGCTCGTCGGCTCCGCAAGAACATCAGTGACCTCTACGGCCACCCCTCCGAGGTGCTCGTCCTCGCCGCCGGCGGGCTGCGCAAGGGCAGCCGCTACGTCGTGCGCGTGGTCCAGGACGGCGAGGCGCTGGCCCGCCAGACCGGGCTGATCGACGCCCGGGGCCGCCCGGTGCGGGGCCTGCCGCCCAAGGTCGTCAGCGCCTCGGCCTGCGACGCCGAGGCCGCGTGGCGAGGGGCGTTCATCGCGCACGGCTCGCTCACCGAGCCGGGCCGGTCGTCCGCCCTCGAGGTGACCTGCCCCGGACCGGAGGCGGCGCTGGCCCTCGTGGGCGCGGCCCGTCGGCTCGGCATCCAGGCCAAGGCCCGCGAGGTGCGTGGCGTCGACCGCGTCGTCATCCGCGACGGCGACGCCATCGGGGCCATGCTCACCCGACTCGGGGCCCACGACGCCGTGATGGCGTGGGAGGAGCGGCGGATGCGCCGCGAGGTCCGTGCCACGGCCAACCGGCTGGCGAACTTCGACGACGCCAACCTGCGCCGGTCGGCCCGCGCCGCCGTCGCCGCCGGGGCCCGCGTGCACCGGGCCATGGAGATCCTCGGCGACGACATCCCGGACCACCTCAAGGAAGCCGGGGCGTTGCGGCTGGAGCACAAGCAGGCCTCGCTCGAGGAGCTGGGCCAGCTGGCCCAGCCGCCGATGACCAAGGACGCCGTGGCCGGCCGGATCCGGCGGCTGCTGGCGATGGCCGACAAGCGCGCGCAGGACCTCGGCATCCCGGGCACGGAGGCCAACCTCACGCCCGACATGCTCGACGCCTGAGCCAGCTGCACGACGCACCCACGAGGAGCCAGCATGACGAGGATCGCCGTCGTCGGCACGGGGTACGTCGGACTGTCGATGGCCGTGCTGCTCTCGCAGCACCATGACGTCGTCGCGTTCGACATCGACCGTGAGCGGGTCGCGGGACTCCGCGAGGGTCGCAGCCCCATCAAGGACGCCGAGATCGAGGACTTCCTCGCCCACCGCGAGCTGCGGCTCACCTTCACCGACGACTCCGACGAGGCCTACTCCGGCGCCGACTTCGTCGTCATCGCCACCCCGACCGACTACGACCCGGTGACCAACTACTTCAACACCTCGACCGTCGAGAAGGTCGCCGCCGACGTGGCCGCGGCCAACCCGGCCGCGGTGATGGTGGTCAAGTCGACCGTTCCGGTCGGTTTCACCCGGGGCCTGGCCCAGCGGCTGGGCACCGACCAGCTCATCTTCAGCCCGGAGTTCCTCCGCGAGGGACGGGCGCTCTGGGACAGCCTGCACCCCTCCCGGATCGTGGTCGGCGACCTGGGGGATCGGGGGCGTGCCTTCGCCGACCTGCTCGTCGAGGGCTCGCTCGAGCCGGACGTGCCGGTGCTCCTCACCGACAGCACCGAGGCCGAGGCGGTCAAGCTGTTCGCCAACACCTACCTGGCCATGCGGGTGGCGTTCTTCAACGAGCTCGACACCTTCGCACTGACCCACGACCTCGACCCGCGCCAGATCATCGAGGGCGTGGGCCTCGACCCGCGGATCGGGCCGGGCTACAACAACCCGTCGTTCGGCTACGGCGGCTACTGCCTGCCCAAGGACACCAAACAGCTCCTGGCCAACTACCAGGACGTGCCGCAGTCGCTCATCGAGGCGATCGTCACGGCGAACACGACGCGCAAGGACTTCGTGGCGACCGACATCCTGCGCCGCAAGCCCCAGGTCGTGGGCATCCACCGGTTGATCATGAAGTCCGGCTCCGACAACTTCCGGTCCAGCAGCGTCCAGGGGATCATGAAGCGGATCAAGGCCAAGGGTGTCCAGGTCGTCGTCTACGAACCCGCCCTGGCGGACGACACCTTCTTCGGCTCACGGGTGATCCGCGACCTCGACGAGTTCTCCGAGCTCTCCGACGTGATCGTGGCCAACCGGATGGTGGCCGAGCTCGAACCGGTGGCGGAGAAGGTCTACACCCGCGACCTCTTCGGCGGGGACTCCTGACCGGGTGGGAGCCACCGGGTTACCCGCCCGTACGCCGGACCGCCCTGCCTGAGGCCCCAACCCATCCAATAGGCTCACCGCTGAGCAACACCGTGCCGCGAGCACGCGGCATACCGTCCCCATCTCAGAAGGACTTGGCATCGTGACTGTTCGCGTAGGTATCAACGGCTTCGGCCGCATCGGCCGCAACTTCTTCCGCGCCATCGAGGCGTCGGGCGCCGACATCGAGGTCGTCGCCACCAACGACCTGATGGACAACAAGACGCTGGCCCACCTGCTGAAGTACGACTCGATCCTCGGCCGCTTCCCCGGTGAGGTGACCTACGACGACACCTCGATCACCGCCGGTGGCAAGACCTTCAAGGTCTTCGAGGAGCGCGACCCGGCGAAGATCGACTGGGCGTCCGTCGGCGCCGACATCGTCGTGGAGTCGACCGGCTTCTTCACCGATGCGACCAAGGCCAGGGCGCACATCGACGGTGGGGCCAAGAAGGTCATCATCTCCGCGCCGGCGTCCAACGAGGACATCACCATCGTGATGGGTGTCAACGACGACGCCTACGACGCCGCGAAGCACACGATCATCTCCAACGCGTCCTGCACCACGAACTGCCTCGGCCCGATGGCCAAGGTCCTCAACGACGAGTTCGGCATCGTCAAGGGCCTGATGACGACCATCCACGCCTACACCCAGGACCAGAACCTCCAGGACGCCCCGCACAAGGACCTGCGTCGCGCCCGGGCCGCCGCCCTCAACATCGTGCCCACCTCCACCGGTGCGGCCAAGGCGATCGGCCTCGTGCTGCCCGAGCTCAAGGGCAAGCTCGACGGCTTCGCGCTGCGGGTCCCGATCGCCACCGGCTCGGCCACCGACCTCACCTTCGAGGCGGGCCGCGAGGTCACCGCCGAGGAGGTCAACGCCGCGGTCAAGGCTGCTGCCGAGGGCCCGCTCAAGGGCATCCTCGTCTACACCGAGGACGCCATCGTCTCCAAGGACATCGAGACCGACCCGGCCTCCTGCATCTTCGACGCCGGCCTGACCAAGGTGATCGGCAACCAGGTGAAGGTGATCGGCTGGTACGACAACGAGTGGGGCTACTCCAACCGCCTCGCCGACCTCGTCGTCCTCGTCGGCCAGACCCTCTGACCCGGTCCGGGCCACTCCTGATGCAGACCATCTCCGAGCTGGGCGACCTGCGTGGCAAGCGCGTCCTCGTCCGGTCCGACCTCAACGTGCCCCTCGACGGGAGCACGATCACCGATGACGGGCGGATCCGCGCGTCCGCGCCCACCATCGCGGCGCTGTCCGAGGCGGGGGCGCGCGTCGTCGTGTGCGCCCACCTCGGTCGCCCCAAGGGTGCACCCGAGGACAAGTACTCGTTGGCCCCGGTCGCGGCCCGGCTGGGCGAGCTGCTGGGCCGGGACGTCACCTTCGCCACCGACACGGTGGGGGAGAGCGCCCGGGCCGCGGTGGAGGCGGCGCAGGACGGCGACGTCGTGCTGCTCGAGAACCTGCGGTTCAACCCGGGAGAGACGGCCAAGACCGACGAGGAGCGGGCCGAGTTCGCGGCCCAGCTCGCCGGGCTGGCGGACGTGTTCGTGTCCGACGGGTTCGGGGTGGTGCACCGCAAGCAGGCCAGCGTCTACGACGTCGCCAGGCTGCTGCCGTCCGCCGTCGGCGGGCTGGTCGAGACCGAGGTCGGCGTGCTCAAGCGCCTCACCGAGGACCCCGAGCGCCCGTATGCCGTGGTGCTCGGCGGTGCGAAGGTCTCCGACAAGCTCGGCGTGATCGACAACCTGCTCCAGACCGCCGACCGCCTGCTGATCGGCGGCGGCATGGTCTTCACCTTCCTCGCCGCCAAGGACTACGAGGTGGGCTCTAGCCTGCTCGAGGCCGACCAGGTCGAGCAGGTCAAGGGCTACCTCGCCCAGGCCGAGGAGCGGGGCGTCGAGATCGTCCTGCCCGTCGACATCGTCGCGGCCACGGCGTTCTCGGCCGACGCGGACCACGAGGTCGTGCCGGCTGGCGCGATCCCGGCCGACCGGATGGGGCTCGACATCGGTCCCGAGTCCGGCGTGCTGTTCGCCGAGAAGCTCAAGGACTGCAAGACCGTGTTCTGGAACGGCCCGATGGGGGCGTTCGAGATGGCCCCGTATGCCGCGGGCACGGCTGCCGTCGCCGAGGCCCTCGTGGAGGTCACCGAGAAGGGGGCGCTCACCGTGATCGGTGGCGGCGACTCCGCGGCAGCGGTCCGCCAGCTGGGGTTCGCCGACGACCAGTTCGGTCACATCTCCACCGGTGGCGGCGCGAGCCTGGAGTACCTCGAGGGCAAGCAGCTCCCGGGCCTGACCGTGCTCGACGAGCCGAGCGCCTGAAACCACCGCCGACCACGTACCCTCCGGTGGGCCGGGCGCACTGCCCGGCCCACCGGCATACCCCCAAGGACGACACCTGATGGCAGCCAAGACCTCCGGCCGCACGCCCCTCATGGCGGGCAACTGGAAGATGAACCTCGACCACCTGCAGGCCACCCACCTGGTCCAGAAGCTTGACTGGACCCTGCGCGACGGACGCCACGACTTCGGCGCGGTCGAGGTGGCGGTGCTGCCGCCGTTCACCGACCTGCGCTCGGTGCAGACCCTCATCGACGGCGACCGGCTCGACCTGCGGCACGGCGCCCAGGACCTCTCGGCCCACGACAGCGGCGCCTACACCGGTGAGATCTCGGGTGCCTTCCTCGCCAAGCTCGGCTGCACCTACGTGCTGGCCGGCCACAGCGAGCGGCGCGAGTACCACCGCGAGACCGATGAGGTCGTGAACTCCAAGGTGAAGGCGGCGTTCCGGCACGGCCTGACCCCGATCTTCTGCGTGGGGGAGCACCTGGAGGTGCGCCAGGCCGGCACCCACCTCGACCACGTGCTCACGCAGCTCGAGGCCGGGCTGGTCGACGTCACCGCCGCACAGGCCGCCACGATCGTCATCGCGTACGAGCCGGTCTGGGCCATCGGCACCGGCGAGGTCGCCACCCCGCAGGACGCCCAGGAGGTCTGCGCCGCCATCCGCACCAAGCTGGCCGAGCTCTACTCCGGGGACCTGGCCGACGGCGTGCGGGTGCTCTACGGCGGGTCGGTCAAGGCCAGCAACGTGGCGGCGATCATGGCGCAGGAGGACGTCGACGGCGCCCTCGTCGGTGGCGCGTCGATCGACCCGGCGGAGTTCGCCTCGATCTGCCGCTACCGGGACCACCTGGCGACCTCCTGAGCATCGAACAGGTATCCTGACCCCTGCTGCGTTTTCGCAGCGACAACTGACGTCGACTCGAGATGGGTGCTCCGTGGAAGCCGTACGCATTGGCCTGCAGGTCCTGCTGGTCATCGGTGGTCTGTTCCTGACGCTGCTGGTCCTGCTCCACAAGGGCAAGGGCGGCGGCCTGTCCGACATGTTCGGTGGCGGCATGTCCACCTCGCTGGGCTCGTCGTCGGTCGCAGAGCGCAACCTCGACCGGTTCACCGTCGCGGTGGGCATCATCTGGTTCGCGTGCATCGTGGGGATCGGTCTGATCGACCGGTTCTCCAGCTGACGCAGCCAGCACGACGACCGAACCCAACCCTCACTTCCCTGACCAGATAAGGACCATTCGCACATGGCAGGTGGCAACGCAATCCGAGGTAGCCGAGTCGGCGCAGGCCCGATGGGCGAGGCCGAGCGCGGTGAGGCGGCCCCCCGGGTGTTCATCTCGTACTGGTGCGCCAACGGCCACCAGACGCGCCCCTCGTTCGCCGAGGAGCCCGGTCTGGCCGTCCCCGAGACCTGGGACTGCCCCCGCTGCGGGTTCCCCGCCGGGCAGGACGAGGCCAACCCGCCGGCCCCACCGAAGGTGGAGCCCTACAAGACCCACCTGGCCTACGTGAAGGAGCGTCGCTCCGACGCCGACGGCAAGGCCATCCTCGACGAGGCCCTGGCCACGCTGCGCGAGCGCAAGCTCATCCAGTAGCGGCAGCCACACCCCGGCACGACACGAAGCCCCGCCCGGTCCACCCGAGCGGGGCTTCGCCGGTCCTCACCACGTGTTGCGCCCTGATGGTCACGGAAGCCGCAGATCGGGCGCCGGTGATGAGCTCCCGGCAACACGTGCGGAGTGCTCTGGGTCAGCTCGGCAGGTCGGTCGCGGAGTCCGCGTCGACGAGCCAGATCGTCTCGCGGATGCCGCGGACCTGCGCCGCGCTGGACAGCTCCGGCCCGGCGCCCTCCACACCGTTGCGGACGGCTTCGGCCTTGTCCGCCCCGGCGACCAGGAACCAGACCCGGTCGGAGCGGCTGAGGCACTCGAAGGTGAGTGACACGCGGTCCGGCGGAGGCTTGGGGGAGTCGTGCACGGCCACGGCGATCGCGTCGGTCGTCAGCTGCGCCGGGTGTCCCGGGAAGAGTGAAGCGACGTGGCCGTCGGGACCGACGCCCAGGATCATGACGTCGAACTCGCCCCCGCCGCTGGCACGGACCGCCGCCGAGTAGAGCTCGGCGCTGTCCTCGGCCGAGGCGCTGGTGTCGGGGCCGGCGACGCGGTGCACGTTGGCTTGGTCGAGCCCGAGGCGGTCGAGCCCGGCGGCGTCGTTCTGGGTGTCGTTGCGGTCGGCGTCCCCGGCCGGGAGGTAGCGCTCGTCGCCCCACCACAGCGAGACCTTCGACCAGTCGACGGCCGTGTGGGCCGGCACCTCGAGGATCGAGGCGATGATCGCCGAGCCGAGCGAGCCACCCGTCAGCGACACGTGCGGGGCCCGTCCCGCGGCCTGCAGGTCGAGCAGTGTCGTCACCAGCCGGGCGGCGCCGCCGTCAGCCACGGACTGCTTGTCGGGGTGCACCACGACGACCGGGGCGGCGCTCATGCCTTGCCACCCTTCGGCGCCCGCTTCGTGGCCGCCTTGGCCTTCGCCGTGGTGCCCGTGGCCTTGGTCTTGGCCAGCTTGCGGGCCGCGGCCTTCTTGACGACCGCGGTGTCGGCCTTCGGTGTCGGTGCCGGCACCTGCACCATCTCGGCACTGCTGGCCTTCGACGCGCTCCGGGCGAGCCGGCGGGAGGCGCGCTCGGCCTCCTTGACCGACGGCGCCTCGCCCTCGCGGACGGCCTCGCTGGCGGTCACCGTCTTGGTGCCCACCTTCGCCAGCCCACTGCGGATGGTCTCCTCGTAGATCTCGTCCGGGTCGAGCCGGCGCAGCTCGTCGGCCAGGCACTCGGCCGTCGCACGGCGGGCCAGGGAGATCCGGCGGACCGGCTGTCCGGGCTGGCTGAGGGTCGCGATCGAGCCGTCCGGGCGGACCAGGTCGATGGCACCGCTGCGGCGTTCCAGCCGCACGCTGACCATGCCGGTCCCGGTGCGGGACCGGGCGCGGCGCACCGGGCACCGCAGGGTCAGGGCCAGCCAGGCTGCCAGCAGGTCGGTCGACGGGGAGTCCGAGCCGCCCGTGACGGTCGCCTCGATGACGGGCTCGAAGGGCGGCTGGTCGAGGGCGGCGGCGAGCAGCCCCCGCCACAGGGTGACCCGCGTCCAGGCCAGGTCCGTGTCACCACGGGTGTAGGCCTCGGCGCGCGACTTGAGCGTGGCCCGCGGGCTCTTGGACTCGGCGGCATCGGTGATCCGCCGCTGGGCCATCGAGCCGATCGGGTCCTGAGCGACGTGCACCGGGGCGTCGGTGGGCCACCACGCGACGACGGGGGAGTCGGGCAGGAGGAGCGGGATGACGACGCTGCGCCCGTGGTCGGTCAGCGCGCCGTAGAGCCGCAGCACGACCACCTCGCTGGCTCCGGCGTCGCCGCCGACCCGGATCTGCGCGTCGATCCGCGACTGTCCGCGCTTGTTGCCGATGACGACGGCGATGATGCGGCAGGGGTGCTGACGGCTGGCGTCGTTGGCCGCCTGGATCGCCTCCTCCGCGTCCTGCTCGTCGACGACGATCAGCAGGGTGAGGACCCGGCCGAGGGCCATCGCCCCGGTGTCCTGGCGGAGCGCGACCAGCTTCTTGCTGATCGCCACGGTCGAGGTGCTGGGCAGGTCGACGATCAAGGCATCCTCCAGACCCGGCCGTCACGGCGCATCATCTCGTCGGCCCCGGCCGGTCCCCAGCCGCCGGCGACATAGGGCTCGAGCTTGGCACGCGACTTGGACCAGTAGTCCTCGACCGGGTCGAGGATCTCCCAGGACAGCTCGACCTCCTCGTGCCGCGGGAACAGCGGCGGGTCACCCAGCAGCACGTCGAGGATGAGCCGCTCGTAGGCCTCGGGGCTCGACTCGGTGAAGGCCCGGCCGTAGCCGAAGTCCATCGTCACGTCGCGCACCTCCATCTGGGCACCCGGCACCTTGGCCCCGAACCGCATGGTGATGCCCTCGTCGGGCTGTACCCGGATGACGATGGCGTTCTGTCCGAGCTCCTCGGTGGCGGTGTCGTTGAACGGCAGGTGGGGAGCCTTCTTGAAGACCACGGCGATCTCGGTGACCCGCTTGCCCAGACGCTTGCCGGTGCGCAGGTAGAAGGGGACGCCCGCCCAGCGGCGCGAGTCGATCTCGAGCTTCATCGCGGCATACGTCTCGGTGCGCGAGCCCTTGGCCACGCCGTCCTCGTCGAGGTAGCCCCCGACCTGCTCGCCGCCCTGCCAGCCGGCGGCGTACTGCCCGCGGGCCGTGGACTTGCCGAGGTCCTTGGGGTGCCGGACCGCCGAGAGCACCTTCTCCTTCTCGGCGCGCAGGTGCTCCGCCGCGAACGAGACCGGCTCCTCCATCGCGGTGAGGGCGAGGAGCTGGAGCAGGTGGTTCTGGATGACGTCGCGAGCCGCCCCGATGCCGTCGTAGTAGCCGGCGCGCCCGCCGATGCCGATGTCCTCGGCCATGGTGATCTGCACGTGGTCGACGTAGTTGGCGTTCCAGACCGGCTCGAACATCTGGTTGGCGAAACGCAGGGCCAACAGGTTCTGGACGGTCTCCTTGCCGAGGTAGTGGTCGATGCGGAAGACGGCGTCGGCCGGGAAGACCCCCTCGACGATGTCGTTGAGCTCGCGGGCGCTCTTGAGGTCGTGCCCGAACGGCTTCTCGATGACGACCCGGCGCCACGCGTTGTCGTCGGGCTTGCTCAGCCCGGAGCGCTCGAGCTGCTCGCAGACCACCGAGAAGGAGGACGGCGGGATCGACAGGTAGAAGGCGAGGTTGCCGCCGGTACCGCGCTCGGTCTCGAGGTTCTTGACCGTCTCGGCGAGCAGGTCGAAGGACGTCGGGTCGTCGAACGTGCCCGGCACGAACCGGAAGCCCTCCGCCAGGTTGCGCCAGACGCTCTCCCGGAACGGCGTGCGGGCGTACTGCTTGACCGCGTCGTAGACGATCTTGCCGAAGTCCTGGTCGGCCCAGTCGCGGCGGGCGAACCCCACCAGTGAGAAGCCCGGTGGGAGGAGGCCACGGTTGGCCAGGTCGTAGATCGCCGGCATCAGCTTCTTGCGCGCGAGGTCGCCGGTTACCCCGAACAGGACCAGGCCGCAGGGGCCGGCGATCCGGGGGAGCCGCTTGTCGCGAGGGTCGCGAAGTGGGTTGCTGTCCTGCGTCACCCGCGTCGGACTCATGCGTCGCCTTCCGTGGGGGACAGGTCGGTCAGCGCCCGGGTGACCTGCGCCAGCCCGGCGTCGTGGTCGGTCAGGTGCAGCTGCAGCACCGGACGCTGGTGCTCGGCCAGCACCTGCGCGTCACCCGCGGCCTGCGAGGCGATGAAGTCACCGAAGGTGAACTCGCGACCCGGGATCGCGAGGTCCTCGTGGGGCGCCGTCGTGATCTGCAGGTAGACGCCGGTGGCCGGACCGCCCTTGTGGAACTGTCCGGTCGAGTGCAGGAACCGCGGCCCCCAGCCGAAGGTGGTGGGGCGTTCGGTATGCCGCGCCAGCCCGGGCCGCACGTCGGCCAGGGCCGCGTCGGTGATCCGGTCGAGGTAGGCCATCACGGACACGTAGCCACGCGCTGGGTCGAGCTGGGCGAACAGTGCTGCCAGCGCGTCCGAGACGGTGCTGGCGTCGCCGAGCCAGTCACCACCCAGGGAGCGGATCTCGACCGCCCCGTCCGTGGCGGCGGGTGCCTCGGAATCGCCGATTCCCTTGTCCAGCAACGCCCGAGCGGCCTTCTTGGCGCTCTCGACGTCAGGCTGGTCGAACGGGTTGATGTCGAGGAGGCGACCCGCCGCGGCGGTGGCCACCTCCCAGAGGAGCAGCTGGGCACCGAGGGTGCCACTGACGGCCACCTCGGAGCGGCTGCCGTCGACCTGGCCGTCGGGGCCGGAGCCGAGGGCGTCGAGGTCGACGTCGTCGTCGGAGTCGCCAACGAGCCGGGCGACGGTGACGTCGGCAGCCGGCCACCGGACCTCGGGGTCGGAGTCGCCGCCGACGACCACCGGCAGGACGCCGGTGCCCTGCTTGCCGGTGCTCTCGGCGATGAGCTGCTCGGCCCAGTCGGCGAACCCGACGATGCCTGACCCGTCGTCGACGATGACGAACTTGTCCCGCAGCGGGTCGGTGCCCGCCATGGCCGCGCCGAGGCGCAGACCCGGGTTGCCGTCGTCGTCGGCGCTCAGCACGTCGGCCACGGCCTCGGCGTCGTCGAGCAGCGCCTCGATGTCGGCGCCGGCCAGACCCGAGGGCACCAGCCCGAAGGCGGTCAGGGCCGAGTAGCGACCGCCGACGTTCGGGTCGGCGTTGATGACGCGGTAGCCCCCTGCGCGGGACTCCTCGTCGAGCGGGCTTCCCGGGTCGGTGACGATGACGATCCTGGCCGTGGGGTCGATGCCGGCCTCGGAGAAGGCGGCCTGGAAGGCGCGCCGCTGTGAGTCGGTCTCCACCGTGGAGCCGGACTTGCTCGAGACGACGACCACGGTGCGGTCGAGGTCGGTGATGGCAGCGCGCACCATGTCGGGCTGCGAGGAGTCGAGCACGACGAGGTCGACCCCAGCAGTGCCGCAGATGACCTCAGGGGCCAATGACGAGCCACCCATGCCGCAGAGCACGACCCGGTCGACACCCTCCTCCTTGAGCTGCTCGCGCAGCGCCGCGATCTCCCCGAGGAGCGGTCGCGACGCGCGCGGCAGGTTCACCCAGGACAGCCGGATGGCCGACTCGGACTCGGCGTCCGGACCCCACAGCGTGGCGTCCTGGGCGAAGAGCTTGCTGGCGAACTGCGACTCGACGAGGTCGGGCACCTTCATGGCGATGGCATCGGCTGCCGCGCCGGATGCCACCACGCCGAGAGAGCTCACTTGTCGCCAGCCTCGGCCACGTCGGCGCGGGCCAGGTCGAGGTCGTGCTGCGCCTCGTCGAGGAGCTCGCCCCACGCGGCCTCGAACTTCTCGACGCCCTCGCGCTCGAGCAGCGCCGTGACGTCGGCGTACGAGATGCCGAGGCCCTCGAGCGCGTCGAGCACGCCACCGGCCTCCTCGTAGGTGCCGGCGATGGTGTCACCGGTGACTTCGCCGTGGTCGGCGACGGCGTCGAGCGTCTTCTCCGGCATCGTGTTGACGGTGTTCGGGGCGACCAGCTCGGTGACGTAGAGCGTGTCGGAGTAGTTCGGGTCCTTGACGCCGGTCGAGGCCCACAGCGGACGCTGCGCGTTGGCGCCGTCGTCCTCGAGGTTCTTCCAGCGCGGGGTCGCGAAGACCTCCTCGTAGGCCTGGTAGGCCAGCCGGGCGTTGGCCACGGCTGCCTTGCCCTTGAGGGCCTTCGCCTCGTCGGTGCCGATCGCGTCGAGCCGCTTGTCGATCTCGGTGTCGACGCGCGAGACGAAGAAGGACGCCACCGAGTGGATCTTGGAGAGGTCCTCGCCCTTCTCCCGAGCCTGCTCCAGACCGGTGAGGAACGCGTTCATCACGCCGCGGTAGCGGTCGAGGGAGAAGATCAGCGTGACGTTGACGCTGATCCCCTCGGCCAGCACCTGCGAGATGGCGGGGAGCCCCTCGACGGTGGCGGGGATCTTGATGAGGACGTTGTCGCGGTCGACGGCGGCGGCGAGCTCCTTGGCCTGCTCGACCGTCTTGCCGGTCTCGTGGGCGAGCCGGGGGTCGACCTCGATGGAGACGCGGCCGTCGACGCCGTTGGTGGCGTCGAACACCGGCTTGAGGATGTCGCACGCGTTGCGGACGTCCTCGGTCGTGAGGCCGAAGACCGTCTCGTCGACGCTCTTCCCGTTGGCGGCGAACCTGCGCAGGTCGGCGTCGTAGCGCTCACCCTTCGCCAGCGCGGCCTGGAAGATCGACGGGTTGGTGGTCACGCCCACGACACCCTTGGTGTCGATGAGCTCCTGCAGGTTGCCGGTCTCGATGCGCTCACGCGACAGGTCGTCCAGCCAGACGGAGACGCCGTTGTCGGCGAGTGCCTTGAGGGCTGCATTGTCAGTCATGGCAGTTCACTTTCCCTTGACGGTCTTGAGGGACTTCTTGGCCGCGGCCACGACGGCCGCTGCGGTGAAACCGAACTCGCGGAAGAGCGTGGCGGCGTCGGCCGACGCGCCGAAGTGGTCGATCGCGATGATCTCGCCGGCGTCGCCGACGATGTCGCGCCAGCCCTGGGGCACCCCGGCCTCGACCGAGACGCGGGCCTTGACGGCCGCCGGCAGGACCTTCTCGCGGTAGGCCGGGGTCTGCTCCTCGAACCACTCGCGGCACGGCATCGAGACGACCCGGGTCGCGACACCCGACTTCTCGAGCGTCTCGCGGGCCGCGACGGCGAGCTGCACCTCGGAGCCGGTGGCCACGAGGATCACGTCGGGGGTCGCCTTGCTGGAGTCGTAGAGGACGTAGGCGCCCTTGGCGACCCCGCTGACCTTGCCCGCCGCGTCGGCGCCGGAGCGGTCGACGATGGGCAGGTTCTGGCGGCTGAGGGCCAGACCTGCCGGACGGCGGTTGCGCAGGATGGCCAGCCAGGCCGCGCCGGTCTCGTTGGCGTCGGCCGGTCGCACCACGTCGAACGACGGGATCGCCCGGAGCGCGGCGAGGTGCTCGATCGGCTGGTGGGTGGGCCCGTCCTCGCCGAGCCCGATGGAGTCGTGCGTCCACACGAAGGTCACCGGTGCCTGCTGGATGGCGGCGAGGCGCACGGCGGGACGCATGTAGTCGGAGAACACGAGGAACGTGCCACCGTAGGGACGGGTCAGTCCTTCGAGGGCGATGCCGTTGAGGATCAGGCCCATCCCGAACTCGCGGATGCCGAAGTGGAGGGTGCGGCCGTAGGGGCCGCCCGACCACTCACGGGTCTGCTTGGACTTCGGGATGAAGGAGGGCTGGCCCTCCATGGTGGTGTTGTTGGACTCGGCGAGGTCGGCCGAGCCGCCCCACAGCTCCGGGGCGATGTCGGCGAGGGCCCCGAGGACCTTGCCCGAGGCCGCGCGGGTCGCGATGCCCTTGGCATCGGCCGCGAAGGTCGGGACCGCCTTGTCGAGCCCGTCGGGCAGCTTGCCGGCGAGGAGGCGGTCGAGCAGGGCGGCGCGCTCGGGCTGGGCCCGGCGCCACGCGGCATACGTCTTGTCCCACGACTTGTGGGCGGCCTTGCCGCGCGCCACGACCTTGCGGGTGTGGCTCAGCAGCGGCCGCGGGACCTCGAAGGACTTCTTCGGGTCGAAGCCGAGGAGCTCCTTGGTGGCGGCGATCTCGGCGTCACCGAGGGCCGAGCCGTGCGACTTGCCGGTGTCCTGCTTGGTGGGTGCCGGCCACGCGATGATGGTGCGGAGCACGACGAAGGTGGGCTTGCGCGAGGTGCGGCTCTTCTCGAGCGCGGCCAGCAGCTGGTCGAC
Source organism: Phycicoccus sp. Soil802 (assembly GCF_001429605.1). Taxonomy (GTDB): domain Bacteria; phylum Actinomycetota; class Actinomycetes; order Actinomycetales; family Dermatophilaceae; genus Pedococcus. The sequence continues at coordinate 646,824 of NZ_LMSS01000001.1, read as the reverse complement.
GTTCTCGACGTAGCCACCGCTCGTGCCGTCGCCCCGCCAGTCGATCGTGACGACGTTCCAGCCGTAGGCCTCGTAGCGCTTGCCCACGTCCTCGGAGAACGAGATCTCGGTCTTGTCCTCGATCGAGATGGTGTTCTGGTCGTAGATGACGGTGAGGTTGCCGAGCTCCTGGTGACCGGCCAGGGCGGAGGCCTCGTGCGAGACGCCCTCCATGATGTCGCCGTCCGATGCGAGCACCCAGACGTGGTGGTCGAAGGGGCTGGTGCCCGGCTTCGCGTCGGGGTCGAAGAGACCACGCTGGCGCCGCTGGGCCATCGCCATGCCGACCGCGGAGGCCAGGCCGGAGCCGAGCGGACCCGTGGTGATCTCGACACCGTTGGTGTGGTGGACCTCGGGGTGGCCCGGGGTGAGGGATCCCCACGTGCGCAGCGCCTTGAGGTCGTCGAGCTCGAGGCCGTAGCCGGACAGGTAGAGCTGGATGTACTGGGTGAGGCTGGAGTGGCCGCAGGACAGCACGAACCGGTCGCGCCCCAGCCAGTGGGAGTCGGACGGGTCGTGGCGCATCACGTTCTGGTAGAGCAGGTATGCCGCGGGAGCCAGGCTCATGGCCGTGCCCGGGTGGCCGTTGCCGACCTTCTGCACGGCGTCGGCGGCGAGCACCCGGACGGTGTCCACGGCACGAACATCCAGGTCGGTCCAGCCGGCCTTGCGCGCCACCGGCGGCCGCAGCGAGCTGCTGCGTTTCCGCGCTGGCGTTGACTTGGCGGAGCGGGTCGAGGTGGGCACGGATGGGTCTCCTCACACTGAGCTGAACAGGCGTCGCACGGCAACGATCCGAGACTAGTCCCGAGGGTGACCCGCGTCGCATCCAGTCCCGTCCACCAGACAGGTGACGGGCGGGGATAGACTGGCCGCTGCTCCAAGCCCGCCCGCCCCTGCACCACCCGTGAAGGACGCCGTGACCGCACTCGATCCGTCTGCCCGGATCTCCGCGTCCCCGTCTGCCGGGAGCCGAAGCAAGGCTGCGGCATACCTCGCGCTCACCAAGCCGCGGATCATCGAGCTGCTGCTCGTGACGACGATTCCGGTGATGTTCTTGGCGCACAAGGGGATTCCGTCGCTCTGGCTGATCGTCGCGACGCTGGTCGGCGGCGCGCTGAGCGCCGGCGCGGCCAACACGTTCAACTGTGTCTACGACCGCGACATCGACGCGGAGATGCACCGCACGAGCAACCGGCCGATGGTCACTGGCGAGATCACCCCGCGCGAGGGCCTCGTGTTCGGGGTCGTCCTCGCCGTCGCCTCGACGGTGTGGTTCGCGGTGTTCACCAACTGGCTGTCGGCGGCCCTCTCGCTGGGCGCGATCGTCATGTATGCCGTGGGTTACACGATGATCCTCAAGCGCCGCACCGCGCAGAACATCGTCTGGGGTGGCGCGGCCGGGTGCATGCCGGTCCTCATCGGCTGGTCCGCGGTCGCCAACTCCCTGTCGTGGTCGGCCGTGATGCTCTTCCTCGTCATCTTCTTCTGGACGCCCCCGCACTACTGGCCGCTGTCGATGAAGTTCAAGGACGACTACGCCGCGGCCCACGTGCCGATGCTGCCGGTCGTCGAGGAGTTCGTCGTCGTCGCCCGGCAGATCGTGGCCTACTCGTGGGCGATGGTCGTCGTGTCGCTGGCACTGGTCTGGGTCAACCCGATGGGCTGGATCTACCTGGGCACCGCCGTCGTCACCGGCGTGCTGTTCCTCGCCGAGGCGCACCGCCTCCACCGGGCCGCGAAGAACGGTGCCGCACCCAAGGTGCTCAGGCCGATGCGGCTGTTCCACTTCTCGATCACCTACGTCGGGATCCTGTTCCTGGGCGTCGCGATCGACCCGCTGGTCTACCTGCCCGTCATCTCGCGCTGACCCCGGCGTCGCCACCCACCGGCATGTCCCGCAGTCCACGCAGCGGGCTCCAGTACATCGACAGGCACGCGACCACGTGGATCGCCGCCATCACCGCGATGGTGGGTCGCAGCCCGAGGGTGCTGCCCATCGCGCCGGCCATGAGGCCGGCCAGCGGCATGGTCCCGTAGTTGATCACCTGGACCGTGGTGACCTGCCTGGCCACCATGTGCTCGGGGACGTAGCGGTTGCGCCAGGCGCCGCGCACGACGTTGCCGGCGACGACGCCGGTGCCGACGAGGAGCATGCCGGCCACCATGGCGACCAGGCCGGCGCCCGGTGCGCCGAGTGGCACCAACAGGGCCGGCGGGCCGGCCAGGACCTGGAGGGCCAGCAGGGCGCGCGCCGAGCCGAGCCGGCGCGAGACGCGGGTCGCGATGGTCGCGCCGATGACACCGCCGAGCGAGCCGACGGCCATCACCAGCCCGACCGCCCCGGAGCCCAGGTGCACCTCGCGGACGAGGAACAGGACGAGGAGGGCCGCGTACCCGGTGAGTCCGAAGTTGCTCAGGCCGCCCATCACCGTGAAGAAGCGCAGGATCCGGTCGTGGCGGATGTAGTCGATGCCCTCACGGATGCGCTGGCCCAGTGAGGCGACCTCCGCGCCGTCCGTCAGGTGCGGCTCGGCAGCCGGGAGCTTGAGCCGCCACAGGCAGACCGCCGACACGAGGAAGCTGACCGCGTCGACGAGCAGCCCTCCGGCCGTGGAGATCGCCTGGGCGAGCAGGCCCCCGACGCCGGGGCCGGCGACCTGCATGGCCGACTCGGTGCCGAACAGCCGCGCGAACGCCTGCTCCTGCTGCTCGCGCGGTGCCACCTGACGCACGAGGGCGGGGTAGGCCGCGCGGAAGAACACGGTGCACACGCCGTTGCAGAAGGCGGCGACGGCGAGGTGGGGGAGCGTGAGGACGTCGAGCAGCCACGCAACCGGCACGCTGGCGAGGGTGAGCGCGGCGACGAGGTCGCTGGCGACCATGACCCTGCGGGCGGGGAGGCGGTCGACCCAGGCGCCGGCCGGCAGCCCGATGAGCAGCCACGGCACCCAGGCCGCGGCCGTGAGGGCGCCCATCCACCCGGCGCCGGCGTCGAAGCCGACGACGGCGAGCAGCGGGAGCAGCACCGACGTGGTGGCGTTGCCGAGGACGCTGACGCCCTCGCCGAACCAGAGCAGGGCGAAGTTCCGGTTGCGGGCCAGTGGGGGAGGCGGGGCAACCGGTGCGGTGTGGGTCGTCATGGCTGGGCCGGGAACCCTCGCGCGAAGACGTACACGGACTCGCGTTCGACGCCGTCGTCGGGCACCGGTCGGCTCGACCAGCGCAGGAGCACGTCGACGATCTCGTTCGCCACGTCGGTGAGCTCGTCCGGCGACAGCCGCATCCAGTTCTGGGTGGCGAACGCGGCGGCGTCCCAATCGGGTGCCGACGACGCGTTCGCGTTCCACTCCTGGGTGCGCTCGAACTGGCGCTGCAGCCCCAGGGCCTCTGCGGCATACGCCGCCGTCACCGCGGCCGTGTCGTCGGCGAAGTCGGCACGCGACCACCTGGTGCCGGCGTCGACCAGGCGCCACCAGCGCTCACGGCGGTCCTTGGCGAGCTCGGGCGCCTCCTCGACCAGGCCGGCCTCGTGCAGCACCTTGAGGTGGTGGCTCGCACTCCCGACCGCCTGGCCGGTGCGGGTGGCCAGGGCCGACGCGGTCGACGGGCCGTCGACCTTCAGGGCGTCCATCATCCGCGAGCGGAACGGGTTCGCCATGGCCGACAGGGCCTTGGCGTCGGTGACCGTCCTGATTCCGGGTCTGTCTACAGGCTTCATACCCACAAGACTAGTTGCACAAGTAGAATTGCACAAGAGTTCTTGTAGATGAGGCAACGATGAAGACGGCCACTAGGCCGGTTTCCCGCCCTGAGGGCGAGGTATGCCGCGTGGAAGCGGGCAGTTGGCCGGTTTCGTCAGGAGGTGGCGCGGAGCCGCACCATGGCGCGGGTCAGTGCCACGACGAGGAGGGTCGCGAGGAACATGTGCACCAGCACGACCACCCACGGCAGCCCGGTGACGTACTGGGTGTAGCCCACGACGCCCTGCGCGAGGGTCACCACGAACACGGCCGCCCAGGCCTGGCCGGGCAGGGCGGCCTCGGTGGTGAGCCGGCTGGCGACCCAGACGGCGACCACGAGGCCGACGAACAGCATCACCGCGTCGGCGTGCAGCCACGAGATGGTGCGCGGGTCGAAGCCGAACCGGGCCGGCTCGTCGGCGTCGCCCGAGTGCGGCCCGGAGCCGGTCACGACGGTGCCGAGCAGCAGCACGACGGCCGCCACCACGCAGGTGGCCCAGCCGAGCCGTTCGACCAGGGGGTGCACCACGAGCCGCCGTGGACCGACCGGCTCCTGCGCCCGGAAGACGAGGTAGGCCGCGGTCGAGACGAGGCACATGGACACCAGGAAGTGCGCGGCGACGGTGACCGGGTTGAGCCCCGTGCGGACCGTGATGCCCCCGAGGACGGCCTGGACGCCCACCCCGACGAGCACGCCGACGGCGGGGACGAGCAGGTCGCGACGACCGGCGGCCCAGCGCCACACGGCATACACGGTCGCGATCGCGGCGATGCTCACCACGCTGGTGAGGGTGCGGTTGCCGAACTCGATGTAGCGGTGCCAGCCCTCGGCCTGGTGGGGGACCGGCGTGTAGGAGCCGGGCACGCACTCCGGCCAGCTGGGGCACCCGAGTCCGCTGCCGGTCAGCCTGACGAGGCCGCCGGTGACGACGATGAGCACCTCGACGACGAGGTTCGCCAGCAGGATCCTCGGGAGCCAGGCGGCGCCGGTGGTGGGCTCTGCGACGGCCGGGGCTGACGTCGGGACGGGTGCTGCGGTCACGGCACGAGGGTACGGCTCAGGGTGGACCCTGACGCGGTTGGGGGAGTCCCCTCATGGTGCGCGGGCCGGCTCGCTGGCTGACTGGACCCATGGTGACGAACACGTGGCGGGCGGGGGTCGCGGTCGGCTACGCGGCGTTGTTCGCGGTGGCTGCCCTGACGGCTCGCCCCGGCTGGCTCGTGACCGGCCTCGCTGTCGCGGCCACCGCCTGCTGGGCCAGTGCCCGCGAGCCGGGTCAGTCGCTCCAGCGGAAGAACCGGCGGGCCGCGAGCGTGGCCACCACTGCCCAGCCGGTCAGGACGAGCCACGCCCCGGGCGCGGCCTGGCCGTCGACCAGGGCCGCGCGCAGGCTGTCACCGAGCGCCGCCGACGGCAGCACCCTGAGCACCGCCGCGAACCCGTCGGGCAGCTCGGTGCCGGCGACGACGACCCCACCCAGGCCCAGCAGGGCGACCCAGACCAGGTTGGCCACCGCGAGCACGCCCTCGGCGCGCAGGGTGCCGCCGAGCAGCAGGGCCAGGGCCGTGAACGCCCATGTCCCGAGGACGAGGGCGACGACCGCAGCCGGTATGCCGCGCAGCGCCGGCTCCCAGCCGAGCGTCGCCCCGAGGGCGCCGATCAGCGCGACCTGCACGGCGATCACGGCCAACACCGCCACCGCCTTGGCGAGCACCAGCCCGGTGCGCCCCAGCGGCGTGACGCCGAGCAGTCGCAGGACGCCGTAGCGGCGGTCGAAGCCGGTCGAGATGGCCTGGCCGGTGAAGGCCGAGGAGATGACGCACAGGGCGAGGACCCCCGGCACGGCAACGTCGACCCGGCGCCCGGCGCCCAGCGAGATCGACTCGGCGTGCACCAGGGCCACCAGCACCGCAGCGGGGAGCAGGACGGCGACGAGGAGCTGTTCGCCGTTGCGCAGCAGGGTCGTCGCCTCGAAGCGCGCCTGGGCCAGCACCCGTGCGGCGGGAGACGCGGGGCCGGTCGAGGTCACGGCCGGGTCGGCGGTCGTCATGCGACCGACCTGCGGGTGAGCGCGAAGTAGCGGTCCTCGAGCCGGTCGCCCTCGGTGACGTCGGCGAGCGACCCCTCGGCGACGACCGCCCCGCCCGCGACGACGACGATGTGGTCGGCCAGCCGCTCGGCCTCCTCGAAGGAGTGCGTGGTCAGCACGACCGCGACCCCGTCGTCCGCCAGCGACCGCACCAGCTCCCAGACGTCGAGCCGGGCGTGGGGGTCGAGGCCGGCACTGGGCTCGTCGAGGAAGGCCACCTCGGGGCGACCGACCAACGCGGCCGCGAGCGCCACCCGCTGGCGCTGCCCACCGGACAGCCGACGCACCGTCGTGTCGGCGAACCGGTCGATCCCGAGCCGCTGGACGATCGGGTCGAGCGGCGCGGGGGCGGCATACATCGCGCTCAGGTGGCGCAGCAGCCGGAGGGGCCGCGCGGACGCGGGCAGGCCGCCGTCCTGGAGCATCACGCCGACCCTGGCCCGGTGCTCGGGTAACGCGTTCCAGGGGTCGGTGCCGAGGACGCGGACCTGGCCGCCGTCGGGGCGTCGCAGGCCCTCGCAGCACTCGACCATCGTCGTCTTGCCGGCGCCGTTGGGTCCGAGCACGGCCGTGACGGCTCCGGCCGAGGCCTGCCAGGTGGCGCCGTCGAGGGCCACCACACCGCCGTAGCGCTTGGCGAGACCGGAGACGTGGACGGCGGGTGGCACGCACTGAGTGTAGGTCGCGGCGCCCCGTGCACCGGTCGCGGGCCCGGGGGCCTCAGACGCCCCGACCGCGCGGCAGTCATGGGCGACTTCCCCATGCCGGGGGGTACCTCAGGAGCGAACTGTGGAGTCATCCGCACGACCCGACCAGCACCACCCGAAGGAGCAGAGCAATGAGCCTCACCGCACACCCCTACGTCGTCCTCGCCGAGCAGCAGTGGAAGCAGGAGAGCCTCTCCGGCGCGAACCTCGCCGCGCAGCGGTCCAGCCGGCGTCGCCGGGCCCGTCGTCCCCGCACCGACTGGCACCTGCCCCGGCCGCTGGGAGCGCTGACCCGGCACACGCCGCGGCCCGTCTAAGGCCCCCCCTGGAGGGCGGCCGGACAGAGATAAGGCACTCGCCCCATGTGGGCGCCCACCTCAGGGCATCAGGTTTGAGACGTCACGAGAGACCACCAGAAGGAGCACACCATGAGCATCAACGCAGACCCGCTGTTCGTCGCCGCCGAGGTCCAGTGGCGCACCGAGAACCTCTCGGCCGGACTGGCCCACGCCTCGTCGGGCCGGCACCACGGTCACGCGATCCGCGCCGCGATCCAGCGGGTGCGCCACCCGCACGGAGCCGGCCGGCACGCCGCCGGTCAGCCCGCGGCTCGCGTCGCCTGAGCCGGCCGCCGCGATGGCGACCGCGCTCCATACCCCGATGGCGACCGCGCTCCACACCGAAACCCACGACACCGTGTCGGACCACTCCGACATAATCGGTGCCGTGGGTTTCGAGCGTTCGGCAGCCGGGTTGTTCGTCGGACGTGACGACGAGGCGGCCCAGCTCGCCCGGCTGTTGGGCATCTCCGACCCCGACGGCACCGGCCTGGTGCTGCTGTCCGGAGACGCCGGCATCGGCAAGACCCGCATCCTGGCCGAGGTCGCCGGACGAGCCCGCGAGGCCGGCTGGGCGGTCCTGACCGGGCACTGCCTGGGCGAGGCCGGTCAGGCGCTGCCCTACCTCCCGTTCATCGAGGTCCTCGGCCGGCTCGAGAACACCTCGCCCGAGCTGCTCGACCGGGTCCTGTCGGCCCACCCCGGACTCACCCGGCTGGTCCCGTCGCGCCGGCACGAGCCGAACCCCGACGACCCCACCGACGAGGTGGTCGACCGCGGTGACCTCGTCGAGGCGGTCCACGCGGCCCTCGACGACCTCGCCAGCGACGCACCGCTCCTGCTCGTGGTCGAGGACGTGCACTGGGCCGACCAGTCCTCCCGTGACCTGCTCACCCTGCTCTTCACCCGCGGCTTCTCGCGCCGCGTCAGCATCGTCGCCTCCTACCGCAGCGACGACCTCCACCGGCGCCACCCGCTCCGCACCACGCTGGCCCACTGGGCCCGGCTCGGTGACGTCGAGCGCCTCGACCTGGCACCCCTGCCCGACCGGGCCGTGCGCGAGCTGGTGCGCGGCCTGCAGTCCCAGCCCCTGCCCGAGGCCCAGGTGCGCCAGGTGGTCGCCCGGGCCGAGGGCAACGCGTTCTTCGCCGAGGAGCTCGTCGCCGCCACGGCCCTGGGCGGCTCCGGGCTGGCCGAGGACCTCTCGCGGCTGCTCCTGGTCCGCTTCGACCAGCTGGACACCGCCGGCCAGCACGTGGTCAGGGTGGCCTCCGCCGCGGGGCGCCACGTCTCCCACCGGCTGCTGGCCGCAGTGGCCGGGCTCGGCGAGGCCGAGCTCGACGCCGGGCTGCGCGACGCCGTCGAGCACCACGTCCTCGTGCCCACCGACAGCGGTGGCTACGCCTTCCGCCATGCGCTGCTCGGCGAGACGGTCTACGACGACCTCCTGCCGGGAGAGCGGGTCAGGGCGCACGAGCGGTATGCCGCGGCGCTGGCCGACGACCGCACGCTCGGCACCTGGGCCGAGCTGGCCCGGCACGCCACGGCAGCCGGGCTCCGCGAGCAGGCCCGCGAGGCCAGCGTCCAGGCCGGCGAGTCCGCGATGCGGATGGCCGGTCCGGAGGAGGGCTTCCGCCACTTCAAGAACGCCCTGGCCCTGATGTCCGAGACCGACGCCGACGTCGACGCCGTCACCCTGCGGGCCGCCGCTGCGGCCACTGCCGTCGGCCAGACGCTCAAGGCGCTCGAGCTGCTCGAGGACCGGCTCGCGCGTCGCACGCCCGGCTCCGACCCGGCTGGTCGGGCCGAGCTGCTGGCAGCGCTGGCGACCACCGCCCGCATCACCGAGAGCACCCTCGACACCCTGGCCGCCACCAAGGAGGGGCTCGGACTGCTCGACACCGTCGACCTCGACCACCCGCAGACCCGGGCCCGGCTGCTCGCCGCCAAGGTCCAGGCGCTGGCCGACCGTGGTCGCGACGGCGAAGCCCTCGCCGCGGTGGAGGAGTCCGTCGAGGCGGCCCTGGCCGCCGGGCTGCGCGACGTGGCCGACGAGGTGCGCGTCGTCGAGGCCCGCATCCTCGAGCGCGCCGGCGATCCCGAGACCTCGCGCCGCCGCCTCGAGCGGATCATCGCCGACTCCAGGGCACCGGGTGACCCGGCCGAGGTCCGGGCCTACCACCACCTCGGCTGGCTGCACCACCGCGCCGGACGGCTCGACGAGGCCGTCGACGTCTACCGACGCGGGGTCGAGCGAGCCAGGGGGGCCGGCCGCCCGTGGGCGCCCTACGCGTTCGACGGCCGGCTGCTGGCCGGCATCGCCGCCTACGAGCGGGGTCGCTGGCCCGAGGCGCTCGACATCCTCGACGTGTCCCACGAGGTGCCGCCCGAGCCGGCCCGCTCGCTCCTGCTCGGGGCCCGGATGTACATCGCGGCTGCGCAGGGCGACTACTCCGCCGTGTCCGGCTACGAGGTGTCCCGCCCCTGGTGGGAGAGCGAAGGACTCGTCCCGCTGCTCACCGGCAGCGCCGCCATCGACCTGCACGGCCACGCCGACGACCTCGACCAGGCCATCGCCGTCCACGACGAGGTCGTCGAGGTGCTGAACCGGGTCTGGTACCCGTTGTTCCAGGGTCAGCTGCGGCTCGACGCGCTCCTGCTCGGCCAGCTCGGCAGCCACATCCAGCGGGTGCCGAGCTCCGAGCGGCCGGCCCTGCTGGCCCGGGGAGTCGAGCTGGCCGAGTCGGCCACCCAGGTCTGGGACCGCGCCACCGCGCGGCCGGGCAACGACGGCCCCGAGTCGACGGCCTGGCTCGCCCGGGCCGCCGCGGAGGCGCTGCGCCTGCAGTGGCTCGGCGGGGCCGACGTCGACCCGACTCGGCTCGTCGCCGCCTGGCAGGCCGCGGTCGACGCGTTCGAGGCCTACGGGCACCCCTACGAGACGGCCCGGTCGAGGGCGCGGCTCGGCGCCTTCCTCAAGTCCGTCGGCGACCCGCGCGGGTCCGAGGAGCTCACCGCCGCCCTCGAGGTCGCCCAGCGACTGGGGGCCGACCCGCTCCGGGCCGAGATCCGGCAGGGCGGGGGAGCACGGGCCACCTCGAAGGCCGCCTCCCGGCAGGGCGAGTCCTTGACCGCGCGGGAGGCGGAGATCCTCGCGCTGGTCGCGCTGGGCCGCAGCAACCGCCAGATCGGCACCCAGCTGTTCATCAGCGCCAAGACCGCGAGCGTGCACGTCTCCAACATCATCGCCAAGCTCGGGGTCACCGGGCGCGGCGAGGCGGTGGCGGTGGCCCGCGACCGCGGACTGCTCGACTGACCCGGTCGGTGGGGGCGCTGGCGAGGTTAGGTAGACCTTGCTAGGCAGGGGGCCGGGCATTTACGTAACATTGGTGTTGTGAATATCCCGTCCGCCTCCGTGTCGCCCCGTGCGACGGACTCGCGGGCTCACGATGTGCCACTGGTGCTCGAGTCGCGCACCCGCGACCGGGTGCTCCAGGCGATCAGTGAGCGGGGTCCGATCACGGCGGCCACGCTGGCACTCGACCTCGGCCTCACCGCACCGGCCGTGCGGCGGCACCTCGAGAACCTCGAGGAGGCCGGCCTGATCACCGAGCGCGAGCCGGCCCCCGGCATCCGTGGTCGCGGCCGTCCGGCCCGGGCCTTCGTGCTCAGCGACGCGGGCCACCACGCGCTCGAGTCCGACTACGACCACCTCGCCACCGAGGCGCTGCGCTTCCTGGCGCAGGAGGCCGGCGAAGGGGCCGTGCGCCGCTTCGCCGAGAGCCGCGTCGCCGAGGTCGAGACCCGGTATGCCGCGCAGCTCGCCGCCGCGGGCACCGACCGCGCCGCCCGGGTCGACGCCCTCGTCGCCGCGCTGACCCGCGACGGGTTCGCCGCCTCGGCCCGGCCGGTCGGCGATCCGGGCTCCGCGAGCCCGTTCACCGGCATACAGCTCTGCCAGGGGCACTGCCCCGTGCAGGACGCGGCTCGGGAATTTCCCGAGATCTGTGACGCTGAGACTGATGCGTTCTCGCGGTTGCTGGGCGTGCACGTGCAGCGCCTCGCGACGCTGGCGCACGGCGAGCACGTGTGCACCACCTTCATCCCCACCGGTGCCGTGTCGGCGCCGACGCACCACACCACCCCCGACACCACCCCCGCCATCACCCACACACACCCAACAGAAGGGTCGTCCACGCGATGAGCACCCACATCGAGGAGCTGAACCCGGGTCTGAAGGACCTGGGCCGCTACGAGTACGGCTGGGCCGACAGCGACACCGCTGGCGCGACCGCCAGGCGTGGCCTCAACGAGGACGTCGTGCGCGACATCTCGGGTCGCAAGAGCGAGCCCCAGTGGATGCTCGACCTGCGCCTGAAGTCACTGCGGCTGTTCGGCAAGAAGCCGATGCCCAACTGGGGCAGCGACCTCACCGGCATCGACTTCCAGAACATCAAGTACTTCGTGAAGTCCACCGAGAAGCAGGCGACCACCTGGGACGAGCTGCCCGAGGACATCAAGAACACCTACGACCGGCTCGGCATCCCCGAGGCCGAGAAGCAGCGCCTGGTCTCCGGCGTCGCGGCCCAGTACGAGTCGGAGGTCGTCTACCACCAGATCCGCGAGGACCTGGAGGAGAAGGGCGTCATCTTCGTCGACACCGACACCGGTCTGCGTGAGCACGAGGACCTGTTCCGCGAGTACTTCGCGTCGGTCATCCCCGCCGGTGACAACAAGTTCGCCGCGCTCAACACCGCGGTCTGGTCGGGTGGCTCGTTCATCTACGTGCCGCCGGGCGTCCACGTCGACATCCCGCTGCAGGCCTACTTCCGGATCAACACCGAGAACATGGGCCAGTTCGAGCGCACCCTGATCATCGCTGACGAGGGCTCCTACGTGCACTACGTCGAGGGCTGCACCGCGCCGATCTACAAGTCCGACTCGCTGCACTCCGCGGTCGTCGAGATCATCGTGAAGAAGAACGCCCGCGTGCGCTACACGACCATCCAGAACTGGTCCAACAACGTCTACAACCTCGTCACCAAGCGGGCCACCGCCGCCGAGGGCGCGACGATGGAGTGGATCGACGGCAACATCGGCTCCAAGGTCACCATGAAGTACCCGGCCGTCTTCCTCCTCGGCGAGCACGCCAAGGGCGAGACGCTGTCGATCGCCTTCGCGGGCGAGGGCCAGCACCAGGACGCCGGGGCCAAGATGGTCCACGCTGCCCCGAACACCTCGAGCACCATCGTCTCCAAGTCGGTGGCCCGTGGTGGTGGCCGCACGTCCTACCGGGGTCTGGTGCAGATCCTCGAGGGCGCGCACGGCTCGCGTTCGAGCGTGGTCTGCGACGCCCTGCTGGTCGACACCATCAGCCGCTCCGACACCTATCCCTACGTCGACATCCGCGAGGACGACGTGACGATGGGCCACGAGGCGACCGTCTCCAAGGTGTCCGAGGACCAGATGTTCTACCTCATGTCCCGCGGGATGACCGAGGAAGAGGCCATGGCCATGATCGTGCGCGGGTTCGTCGAGCCCATCGCGCGTGAGCTGCCCATGGAGTACGCCCTCGAGCTGAACCGCCTGATCGAGCTTCAGATGGAAGGAGCCGTCGGCTGATGAGCCTTCTGGCCCAGAAGACCCCCGAAGCGACGGCGGGGTCCCACGAGGACTCTGCCGCCGCGTTCGTCCCCGACCAGTCGCGCGCCGAGCGCAGGACCTCGTATGCCGTGGACGACTTCGCCGTACCCGGTGGCCGAGAGGAGGAGTGGCGCTTCACGCCGGTCGACCGGCTCGCGTCGCTGTTCCAGGTCGCGCCGACCGACACCGGCAAGCTGACGGTCGACGTGCAGTCGCCCGACGGCGTGACCGTGTCGCAGGTCGACCCCCGGTCCGCCGGCGTGCTCGTGCCCGCCGACCGCGCGTCAGTCGTCGCCTTCGCCGGCGAGGCGCAGGCCACCCGGGTGAGCATCGCGGCCGAGGCCGAGCTCACCGAGCCCGTGCGCATCACGGTCACCGCGACCGACCTCGCGCGGGTCAACGGCCACCTGGTCGTCGACGCCGGCCACCACAGCAAGGCCACCGTCGTGCTGACGCACCGCGGCTCCGCCGAGTGCGGTGCCAACGTCGAGATCAAGGTCGGCGACGGCGCGGACCTCACCTTCGTCACCGTGCAGGAGTGGGACGACGACGCGCTGCACGTCACCCAGAACGACGCGCTCATCGGCCGGGACGCCCGGCTGCGCCACATCGCCGTCACGCTGGGTGGCGAGATCGTCCGCGTCTCCACCAACGCGCGCTACTCCGGGCCGGGCGGTTCCTTCGAGGGCCTCGGCGTCTACTTCGCCGACGCCGGTCAGCACCAGGAGCACCGCCTCTTCGTCGACCACGAGGCGCCGCACTGCCACTCGAACGTCGAGTACAAGGGCGCCCTCCAGGGCGACACCGCCCACACCGTCTGGGTCGGCGACGTCCTCATCCGCGCCAGCGCCGAGGGCACCGACACCTACGAGCTGAACCGCAACCTGGTCCTCACCGAGGGTGGTCGCGCCGACTCGATCCCGAACCTCGAGATCGAGACCGGTGAGATCGTCGGTGCCGGACACGCGTCGGCCACCGGTCGGTTCGACGACGAGCAGCTGTTCTACCTGCAGGCCCGTGGCATCCCCGAGGACGTCGCCCGCCGCCTGGTCGTGCGTGGCTTCTTCGCGAGCATCGTCGCGCGGATCGGCGTTCCCGAGATCTCCGAGCACCTGATGGAGGTCATCGACGCCGAGCTCGGTGCGGTGCCCGGCATCGCCACCGAGGACGTCGCGTGAGCGCCGCCCCCGAGCTGGTCACCGACGACGGCGACTTCGTGCGGGTCTGCCGCGTGGACGAGCTGCCCGAGGTGGGCGTGGCCGCGGCCGACATCAACGGCACCATCGTCGCGATCGTGCGCACCGCGGCGGGTGACATCCACGCCGTGGACGACACCTGCAGCCACGCGAACGTCTCCCTCTCCGAGGGTGAGCTCGACGGCTGCACGCTGGAGTGCTGGCTGCACGGCTCGCGGTTCGACATCCGCACGGGTGAGCCGTCGGGCCCGCCCGCGATCATCCCCATCAACGTCTACCCGGTGCGGGTCGAGAACGACGAGGTCTTCGTCGGCACGACCCCGCTGAACGCCTGAACGACCTGCACTGACTGCCGAGCAGTGTCCTGAAACAGATTGAGGAAACGAATCACCATGGCAACACTTGAGATCCGCGGCCTGACCGTCACCGTCGACGTGGAGGAGGGCACCAAGGAGATCCTGCGCGGCGTCGACCTGACCGTGAAGTCGGGGGAGACCCACGCGATCATGGGTCCCAACGGCTCGGGCAAGTCGACCCTCGCCTACTCCATCGCCGGGCACCCGAAGTACACCGTCACCGGTGGCACGGTCACCCTCGACGGTGAGGACGTGCTGGCCATGAAGGTCGACGAGCGCGCCCGCGCCGGCCTGTTCCTCGCGATGCAGTACCCCGTCGAGGTCCCCGGCGTGACGGTGAGCAACTTCCTGCGCACCGCCAAGACGGCGATCGACGGCCAGGCGCCCAAGCTGCGCACCTGGGTCAAGGACGTCAAGGCCTCGATGGACGCCCTGCGCATGGACCCCGCGTTCGCCGAGCGCAACGTCAACGAGGGCTTCTCCGGTGGCGAGAAGAAGCGCCACGAGATCCTCCAGATGGAGCTGCTCAAGCCGAAGGTCGCGATCCTCGACGAGACCGACTCCGGCCTCGACGTCGACGCGCTGCGCATCGTCTCCGAGGGCGTCAACCGCGCCAAGGAGGGCACCGACATCGGCGTCCTGCTGATCACGCACTACACGCGCATCCTGCGCTACATCCGGCCCGACTTCGTGCACGTCTTCGTCGACGGCAAGATCGTCGAGGAGGGCGGCCCCGAGCTGGCCGACCGCCTCGAGGCCGAGGGCTACGACCGCTACCTCGCCACCCAGGCCTGAGAGCCGACCACGAGCCGGCCGGCACCTGACATGAGCGCCACGACCTTCACCGACGCGGAGCTGGCCCGGATCCGGGCCGGGTTCCCGATCCTGTCGCGCACAGTGCGTGACGGGAAGCCGCTGGTCTACCTGGACTCCGGGGCGACGTCGCAGCGGTATGCCGGTGCCCTGGATGCCGAGCGCGCCTTCAGCGAGCAGGTCAACAGTGCCGTGCACCGCGGGGCCCACCAGCTCAGCGAGGAAGCCACCGACGCCTACGAGGGTGCTCGCGCCACGGTCGCGCGGTTCGTCGGGGGAGCGGACGAGGAGGTGGTGTTCACCAAGAACGCCACCGAGTCGCTCAACCTGGTGGCCTACGCGTTCTCGAACTCCGTGGCGGGCCAGGCCAAGGACCCTCGGCTCGACCTCGGTGTCGGCGACGAGATCCTCATCACCGAGATGGAGCACCACGCCAACCTCGTGCCCTGGCAGGAGCTGGCCCGCCGCACCGGCGCGACGCTGCGCTGGATCGGTGTCACCGACGAGGGCCGGCTCGACCTCGAGGGCGTGCACGGACCTGCCCTCGGCGAGCTGCTGACCGAGCGCACCAAGGTCTTCGCCTTCACCCACGTGTCCAACGTGCTCGGCACCATCAACCCGGTCCGCGAGCTCACCGCCGCGGCCCGGGCGGTGGGCGCACTCACCGTCCTCGACGCCTGCCAGTCGGCGCCGCACCTGCGGCTCGACGTGGCTGACCTCGGGGTCGACTTCGTGGCGTTCTCCGGCCACAAGATGTTCGGGCCCACCGGTGTCGGCGCGCTCTGGGGTCGCAGCGAGCTGCTGCACGCCATGCCGCCGTTCATCACCGGTGGCTCGATGATCGAGACGGTCCGGATGGAGGCGACCACCTATGCCCCGCCGCCGCAGCGCTTCGAGGCCGGGTCGCCCAACTCGGCGCAGGTCGTGGGTCTCGGTGCCGCCATCGACTACCTCGACGAGCTCGGCCTCGACCGCATCGCCGCCCACGAGCACGCCCTCACCGAGCGACTGCTCGCCGGCCTGGCGCAGCGCCCCTGGGTCCGGGTCGTCGGTCCCGCCGACGCGGTCGACCGGGTCGGCGCCGTCGCCTTCGACGTGCAGGGGGTGCACGCCCACGACGTCGGGCAGGTGCTCGACGACCAGGGCGTTGCCGTCCGGGTGGGCCACCACTGCGCCTGGCCGCTGCACCGCCGGATGGGCGTGACCGCCACGACGCGGGCCACCCTCGCCGCCTACAACTCGCCCAGCGAGCTCGACACCATGCTCGACGCCCTCGACCGGGTGCCCGCGATCTTCGGGGTGGCCAGCTGATGGACCTCTACCAGGAGCTCATCCTCGAGCACTCCAAGCGACCGCACCACGCCGGGCTGCGCGAACCGTTCGGCGCCGAGGTGCACCACGTCAACCCCACCTGCGGTGACGAGGTGACCCTGCGCGTGCACGTCGAGGGCACCGGCGCCGATGCGGTGGTCCGCGACATCTCCTACGACGCGCTCGGCTGCTCGATCTCGATGGCTTCCACCAGCGTGCTGGCCGAGGAGGTCATCGGGCACACCGTGGCCGAGGCGATGACCACCCACGAGGCGATGCGCACCATGCTCACCTCCAAGGGCGCCGACGCCGGCGACGAGGAGCTGATCGGTGACGGCGTGGCCTTCGCCGGCGTGAGCAGGTACCCAGCGCGCGTGAAGTGTGCTCTGCTGGGATGGATGGCCTTCACCGACGCGTTGCACCAAGCAGGCATCGACACCACGACCACCGACAGCACCAGCAACGACTCCACCATCATCGAACGCAGCAGCAAGGACGAGTCATGAGTGACACCACCACCGCCACCCCCAACGTCGCCGACGTCGAAGAGGCCATGCGCGACGTGGTCGACCCCGAGCTCGGCATCAACGTCGTCGACCTCGGTCTGGTCTACGGCATCACGGTCGACGCCCAGAAGCACGCCGTCCTCGACATGACGCTCACCTCGGCGGCCTGCCCGCTGACCGACGTGATCGAGGACCAGACCGCCCAGGCGCTCGAGGGCCTGGTCGCGTCCTACCGCGTCAACTGGGTGTGGATGCCGCCGTGGGGCCCCGACAAGATCACCGAGGACGGCCGCGAGCAGCTGCGGGCCCTCGGGTTCAACCTCTGAGCCCTTCCCCGGCTGACTCCCGGCCGCGCGTCGTCGAGGTCGCTCCCGAGCGGATCGGCGGCTGGCTGGAGCGGTTCGCCGCCAACAACGCCGAGCGCGAGTCGCCGCAACGGGTCACGGCGCGCGAGGAGTTCCCGCACGACCCGGTCGGGGTCCTCCTCATCCGGCGCGGTGGGTATGCCGTGGGGCTGGCCGACGGCCCGGCGTTCACCGAGTCCAAGGTGGGCAAGCGGCACGTCCAGTCCCGGACCGCCGCCGGCGGTTGGTCACAGCAGCGCTTCGCGCGGCGCCGGGGCAACCAGGCCGACGAGCTGGTGCGCGCCGTCACCGAGCACACGCTGCGGATCCTGCCCCGCGGCATACCCCGTGGTCTGGTCGTCGGCGGCGACAAGGCGCTGGTGCGCGCGGTCCTCGACGACCCGCGGCTGGCGCACCTCGACGCGCTCCCGCGACGCGAGCTCTACGACCTGCCGGACCCCCGACGGGATGTCCTGGAGGACGCCCTGCGCCGGGGCCGGGCGGTTCGGGTGACCATCGAGGACGGACCTGTCGCATGATGGCGACATGGCGAAGTACAAGGTCAACCGGGCCGCCGTGCGGCACTGCCGCGAGCTAATCAGGGCCGGCCAGGTCGTGCTCGACAGCGAGTGGGGCGCGGTGCAGCCCGATGCGGACAGCGAGAACGCGTTCCTCGAGGAGCACGGCTGGGACGACTACCCGAAGTGGTTCCTCGGGCTCACCGAGGGCGCCAACGACGAGACCAAGGCGCGGCACGCCTTTGCCTACGGGGACTTCACCAAGGTCCACCGCAGCGGGCTCATCGCCTGCGTCTACCGGGCCGCCGAGTGGCGCCACAAGGACGTCGAGCTGGCGGCACACCGCCTGCTGCAGGAGCTCGACAAGGCGCATCCCGGCGCCAAGGACGACTGAGTCGCAGCGACCCGCGCGCGGCCGCGCCTACTCGACGGTGTCCGGGCTCAGGGTGTCGCACTGGTTGAGGTCGCCCGACTTGTAGCCGGTGGTGAACCACTTCTGGCGTGCGGCAGCGGAGCCGTGGGTCCACGACTCGGGGCTGACCCGGCCCTGGGTCTTCTCCTGGATCCGGTCGTCACCCACCGAGGAGGCCGCCGAGAGGGCGTCCTTGATGTCCTGGTCGGTCAGCGGCTTGAGGAAGGCGACCTCGCCACCGCTGGTGCTCTCACCCTTGGTCTCGGTGGCGTGGTTGGCCCAGACGCCGGCGAGGCAGTCGGCCATGAGCTCGATGCGCACCCCGCCGCTCTGCTCGCCCTTGGGGTCCTTCTGCGCCTCGTCGAGCAGGCCGAGCAGGTCCTGGACGTGGTGGCCGTACTCGTGGGCGACGACGTACTCCTGGGCCAGCGGGCCGCTGCTCGAGCCGAACTGGTCGCTGAGGATCTGGAAGAAGCTCGCGTCGATGTAGACCTGCTTGTCGAGCGGGCAGTAGAACGGGCCGACCTGGTTGCTCGCGGTGCCGCACGCCGACTGCGTCGAGCCGTTGTAGAGGATCGTCGTCGCGGGGGTGTACTCCCGCTTGTACTTCGGCAGCTCCTGCGACCAGAACGTGTTGACGGCCAGGACGGTGGCCTTGACGCGGCAGGCGTCGTTCTTGTTGGCGTCGGCCCCGGTCTTGCAGTTGGCCAGCTCCGAGTCCTGCTCGGTGCCGCCCGGCTGGACCTGGCCCTGGTCGCTGCCGCCGCCGCCGGGGTTCGTCGGCAGGTCGCTGGGGTTGATGCCGAAGATGAGCGCGATGATCAGCAGGATGATGCCGCCGATGCCGCCCCCGACGACCGCGCCGCCGGGGCCGCCGCCGCTGCCGCCGGACCCGACTTGTGAGCCGCCGATGTTGACGTCGTCGTTGAAGCTCATCTGGCCTCCGCGGTCGTGGGCGGGTGCTGCCCGGTGCAGCTGTCCTGAGTGGTCAGCCTTGCAAGTTAGACTAATGATCTCAGCCTCTGAGCGGCGCATCCGCAACTCGTCGGAGCGCCCCACCCCTCGCCTGTGATGTCTGGAGTTCCGTCGTGATTGCCGCCAGTGGGATCGAGCTGCGTGCTGGGTCCAGGCTCCTGCTCGACGGTGCGACCTTCCGGATCGCCGCCGGAGACCGCGTCGGGCTGGTGGGCCGCAACGGTGCCGGCAAGACCACGCTCACCAAGGTGCTCGCCGGTCAGGGTCAGCCTGCTGCCGGCTCGGTGACCGCCACCGGCGAGGTCGGCTACCTGCCCCAGGACCCGCGCACCGGCGACCTGCACGTCCTGGCCCGCGACCGCATCCTGTCGGCCCGCGGCCTCGACCGGATCATCACGCAGATGCGCGAGGCCGAGGGCGCGATGGCGAGCGCCGACGACGAGACCCGGGACAAGGCGATGCGTCGCTACTCGCGGCTCGAGGCCGAGTTCACCGCCGAGGGCGGCTATGCCGCGGAGTCCGAGGCCGCGACCATCGCCAGCGCGCTGTCGCTCGAGGAGCGGGTGCTCGGCCAGCCCCTGGGGACGCTGTCCGGTGGTCAGCGTCGCCGGGTCGAGCTGTCGCGGATCCTCTTCTCGGGGGCGGCCACGCTGCTGCTCGACGAGCCGACCAACCACCTCGACGCCGACTCGATCGGCTGGCTGCGCGACTACCTCAAGGGCTACCAGGGCGGGCTGGTCGTGATCAGCCACGACGTCGAGCTGCTCGACTCCGTCGTCAACCGGGTGTTCCACCTCGATGCCAACCGCGCCGAGCTGGACCTCTACAACGTCGGCTGGAAGCCCTACCTCCAGCAGCGCGAGACCGACGAGCGGGCCCGCAAGCGGGAGTATGCCAACGCGACCAAGAAGGCCGCCGCGCTGATGGAGCAGGCCGAGAAGATGCGGGCCAAGGCGACCAAGGCGGTGGCCGCCCAGAACATGATCAAGCGCGCCGAGCGGATGCTCGCGGGAGTCGAGGGGGAGCGGACCAGCGACAAGGTCGCCAAGCTGCGGTTCCCCGACCCCGCACCGTGCGGCCGGACGCCGCTGCGCGCCTCCGGCCTGTCGCGGTCCTACGGCAGCCAGGAGGTCTTCACCGACGTCGACCTGGCCATCGACCGCGGTTCGCGGGTCGTCGTGCTCGGGCTCAACGGTGCGGGCAAGACCACCCTGCTCCGGATGCTCGCCGGGGCCGACCAGCCCGACACCGGCCAGGTCGAGCCGGGGCACGGGCTCAAGCTCGGCTACTACGCGCAGGAGCACGAGAACCTCGACGTGTCCCGCAGCGTGCTGGCCAACATGAAGTCGGCCGCGCCCGCCTCGTTCGGCGAGACCGAGGTGCGCAAGGTGCTGGGGTCGTTCCTGTTCAGCGGTGACGACGTCGACAAGCCGGCCAGCGTGCTGTCCGGTGGCGAGAAGACCCGGCTCTCGCTGGCCATGCTGGTCGTCTCCAGTGCCAACGTGCTGCTGCTCGACGAGCCCACCAACAACCTCGACCCCGCGTCGCGCGAGGAGATCCTCGGCGCCCTGCGCACCTACAAGGGCGCGGTCGTCCTCGTGACGCACGACGAGGGTGCGGTCGAGGCACTGGAGCCGGAGCGGATCCTGCTGCTGCCCGACGGCGTCGAGGACCACTGGGGCCAGGACTACCTGGACCTCATCTCACTGGCCTGACCCCTCGTCCCCGGCGGCACGGCATACCCACCGGTTTGGTGGGGATTGCGGTCGGATAATGGACGGTTATGCAATGCATAAGCGAACGGGCAGAATGGTGGGGTGACGCAGACCCCCATCCGTCCCCAGCGGCAGGCAGGCAAGGCCACCGGCGCCTGGGCCGACGGCGATCGCACCCCCCTGAACGCCAACGAGGAGTTCAAGCAGGCCGATGACGGCCTCAACGTGCGGGCCCGCATCGAGGAGGTCTACTCCAAGGAGGGCTTCGCCAGCATCCCGGGGGAGGACCTGCGGGGTCGGATGCGCTGGTGGGGTCTCTACACGCAGCGCAAGCCCGGCATCGACGGCGGCAAGACCGCCACCCTCGACCCCAGCGAGCTCGACGCGGAGTTCTTCATGCTGCGGGTCCGCAGCGACGGCGGGGCGCTCGACGCCGACCAGCTGCGCACGGTCGCCGAGATCAGCCGGGAGTTCGCCCGTGACACCGCTGACGTCACCGACCGGCAGAACATCCAGCTGCACTGGATCCGGGTGGAGGACGTGCCCGAGATCTGGCAGCGCCTGGAGGCGGTCGGCCTGACCACGGCCGAGGCCTGCGGCGACACCCCGCGCGTCATCCTGGGCTCGCCGGTCGCGGGCATCGCGGCCGACGAGGTGCTCGACGGCACGCCGGCGGTGCGCCAGATCCTCGACCGCTACATCGGCAGCCCGGAGTTCTCCAACCTGCCCCGGAAGTTCAAGACCGCGATCTCGGGCAGCCCCAGCCTCGACGTCGCGCACGAGGTCAACGACATCTCGTTCGTCGGGGTGGAGCACCCCGAGCACGGCCCGGGGTTCGACCTGTGGGTCGGCGGGGGCCTGTCCACCAACCCGATGTTCGCGCAGCGCCTGGGGGCCTGGGTGCCGCTCGAGGAGGTCCCTGACGTCTGGAAGGGCGTCGTCTCGATCTTCCGTGACTACGGCTACCGCCGGCTGCGCAACCGCGCCCGCCTGAAGTTCCTGATGGCCGACTGGGGAGCCGAGAAGTTCCGCGACGTGCTCCAGAACGAGTACCTCAAGCGGGTGCTCCTCGACGGACCCGCGCCGCCCGCCCCGAGTGCCCACCGCCGCGACCACGTGGGCGTGCACCCCCAGCAGGACGGCAACTTCTGGGTCGGCGTCGCCCCGATCGCCGGCCGCGTGAGCGGCACGACCCTGGCTGCCGTCGCGGAGCTGGCTGCGAAGCACGGCTCGGGCCGGGTGCGCCTCACCGCCCACCAGAAGCTGCTCGTGCTGGACGTGCCCCAGAAGCAGGTCGCAGCCCTCACGGCGGCCCTGGACGAGATCGGTCTCCCGGCTGCCCCGAGCGAGTGGCGGCGCGGTCTCATGGCGTGCACCGGGATCGAGTTCTGCAAGCTGGCCCTCGTCGAGACGAAGGCGCGGGCGCACACCGTGATCGCCGAGATGGAGCGCCGCCTGCCGGAGTGGGACGTGCCGTTCTCGATCCACATCAACGGCTGCCCCAACTCGTGCGCCCGCACCCAGGTCGCCGACGTGGGCCTCAAGGGCATGGTGCAGACCGACGACGACGGCAACCTCGTCGAGATCTTCCAGGTGCACCTGGGCGGTGGGCTGGGCACCGAGCCGCAGCTCGCGCGCAAGACCCGCGCGCTCAAGGTCCGTGCCGAGGACCTGCCCGACTACGTCGAGCGGCTCGCCGGCCGGTTCGTCGCGCAGCGCGAGGGCGAGGAGTCGTTCGCGCACTGGGCGCACCGCGCCGAGGAGGACGACCTGCGATGAGCGACAGCCCCCGCGCCAGCATCATCTACTACTGCCCGTTCTGCGCCGAGGAGGACCTCCGGCCGGTGGAGGAGCCCCGGGGTGGATGGCGCTGCAACGCCTGCGCCCGCGTCTTCACCGTGCAGATGGCCGCCCTCGACACGACCCGCATCCCGGGTCGTCTCCGCGAGGAAGCCGAGCTCCGAGGAGGAGGACCAGCATGAGCCCGACCGACACCGACACCACCGCAGGCACCCGCTCCGGCGAGGAGCTGAAGGCCCTGGCTGCGGCCGCCGAGGAGCGCTTCGGTGCGCTGGAGGCGCAGGGCGACGCCGCGGCCTACGAACAGCGGGTGGAGCTGGCGCGGGACGCGCTGCGCTGGGCGCAGGAGACCTTCGGCGAGCACCTCACAGTGGCGTCGTCGATGGGTGACGAGGTGCTCGTGCACCTCGTCGGGACGACCATCCCCGGGGCCGACGTGTTCTTCCTCGACACCGGCTACCACTTCGTCGAGACGCTGGGCACCCGAGACGCCTACGCGGCCATGCTGCCCCTGAACATCCGGACCATCCTGCCGCTGCTGACCGTCCCGCAGCAGGACGAGAAGTACGGCGCCAAGCTGCACGACCGCGACCCGAACGCGTGCTGCGCGATGCGCAAGGTGGAGCCGCTCAACCGCGCGCTGTCGACCCACCAGGCCTGGGTCACCGGCATGCGTCGCGTCGACGCGCCGACCCGCACCGACATCGGCATCGTCGGCTGGGACGAGAAGCGCGAGATGGTCAAGCTCAACCCGATCGCCGGCTGGTCCGACGACGACGTCGACCGCTACGTGGCCGAGCACGGGGTCTTCCTCAACCCGCTGCGGCAGGAGGGCTACGCGTCGATCGGCTGCGCCCCTTGCACCCGCCCCGTCGCCGAGGGCGAGGACGCCAGGGCCGGCCGCTGGGCCGGCCAGGACAAGACCGAATGCGGGCTGCACACATGACGACGACCGCCGCGCGGGCGCTGCCCGACGAGTTCACCCTCGACCACCTCGACCACCTCGAGTCCGAGGCGATCCACATCTTCCGGGAGGTGGCAGGGGAGTTTGAGCGACCGGTCATCCTGTTCTCGGGGGGCAAGGACTCGGTCGTCATGGTGCACCTGGCGCTCAAGGCGTTCGCGCCGGGGCAGCTGCCGTTCGCGCTCCTGCACGTCGACACCGGTCACAACTTCCCGGAGGTGCTCGACTACCGCGACGCCACCGTGGAGCGCCTGGGGGTGCGGCTCGTCGTCGCCCACGTGCAGGACTACATCGACGACGGCCGGCTGCGCGAGCGCCCCGACGGCACCCGCAACCCGCTCCAGACCGTGCCGCTGCTCGACGCCATCGAGGCCGGGAAGTTCGACGCCGTCTTCGGTGGCGGCCGTCGCGACGAGGAGAAGGCCCGCGCCAAGGAGCGCGTCTTCAGCCTCCGCGACTCGTTCGGGGCCTGGGACCCGCGCCGGCAGCGACCGGAGCTCTGGGACCTCTACAACGGCAAGCACGCGCCAGGCGAGCACGTGCGGGTCTTCCCGCTCTCGAACTGGACCGAGCTCGACGTCTGGCGCTACATCGAGCGGGAGGGGATCGCCCTGCCCGACCTCTACTACGCCCACGAGCGCGAGGTCTTCGCCCGTGACGGCATGTGGCTGTCCGCCGGAGACTGGGGTGGACCCAAGGACACCGAGCGGGTTGAGACCCGGATGGTCCGCTACCGCACCGTCGGCGACATGAGCTGCACCGGTGCCGTCGACTCCGCCGCGACCGACGTCGCCGGGGTGATCCTCGAGCTCGCGGCCTCCCGCCTCACCGAGCGCGGTGCGACCCGAGCGGACGACCGGATGTCCGAGGCCGCCATGGAGGACCGGAAGAAGCAGGGGTACTTCTGATGACTGCGACCCATGAGGCGGATGCTGCCGTGACCCTCGCCACCTCCGACGACCCGGCACCCGCGCACCGGCACGAGCTGCTCAGGCTGGCGACGGCGGGCTCGGTCGACGACGGCAAGTCCACCCTGGTGGGCCGGCTCCTCTACGACACCAAGTCGGTCCTCGCCGACCAGCTCGACGCGGTCGAGCGGGTCAGCCGGGAGCGCGGGCTGGACGCCGCCGACCTCGCCCTGCTGACCGACGGCCTCCGGGCCGAGCGCGAGCAGGGGATCACCATCGACGTCGCCTACCGCTACTTCTCGACGGCGACCCGCTCCTACGTGCTGGCCGACACCCCCGGCCACGTCCAGTACACCCGCAACATGGTCACCGGTGCCTCCACGGCCGAGCTCGCCCTGATCCTCATCGACGCGCGTCACGGGGTCGTCGAGCAGACCCGCCGCCACCTCGCGGTCACCGGTCTGCTCGGCGTGCGCCACGTCGCGGTGGCCGTCAACAAGATGGACCTGGTCGACTGGTCGCAGGAGCGGTTCAGCGAGATCGTGGCCGAGTTCTCCCGCCACGCAACGCGGTTCGGCATCGACGACGTCGTGGCCGTGCCGGTGTCCGCGCTCTTCGGCGACAACGTGGTGGACCGCACCGACCGGGCCGGCTGGTACACCGGGCCCACCCTGCTCGAGCACCTCGAGTCCGTGCCCGTCGGCACCGACCCGTCGGCCCAGCCCCTGCGCATGCCGGTGCAGTACGTCATCCGTCCGCAGAGTGCCGAGCACCGGGACTACCGCGGGTATGCCGGTCGGCTGGCTTCCGGGGTGGTGCGCCCCGGCGACGAGGTCACCGTCCTGCCCGGTGGTGCGCGCACCACTGTCGCCGGCATCGACCGCGCCAGGGCCGACGGCTCGCTGGAGTCACTCGACGTGGCCTTCGCGCCGCAGTCGGTGGTGCTCCGGCTGACCGACGACCTCGACGTGTCGCGGGGCGACCTGTTGGCCGCGGCCGACGAGCCGAGCCTGACGACCCGCAACCTCTCCGGCACCGTCGCCGTGCTGTCGGAGCGTCCGCTGCGCCAGCGTGACCGGGTGCTGCTGAGGGTCGGCACGCGCACCGTCCGGGCCCTGGTCGACGACGTCGTGGACCAGCTCGACATCGCGACGATGGAGCAGCAGACCGCCCCGGATGGCTTGGCGCTCAACGCGATCGGCCGCGTGCGCATCCGCCTCGCGGACGACATCGCCATCGACGACTACCGCGCACTGCGCCGGACCGGCGCCTTCCTGCTCATCGACGACGCCGACGGCTCGACCCTGGCTGCGGGCATGGCCGACGCGCCGGACCGCAGCATCGGTGAGGGCATCTGATGGGCTCGCCGTCCTACCCGCTGACCCTCGACCTCACCGGTCGCAGGGTCGTCGTGGTCGGGGGAGGGCCGGTCGCGGCCCGGAAGGCCGCGGCACTCGTCGAGGCCGGCGCGCTGGTCGACGTCATCGCCCCCTTCGTCTGCGAGGAGCTGGCTGAGCTGGCCGCGGAGCGCAGGGTCACCTGGGTGGCCCGCGACTACCTCCGCGGCGACCTGACTTTGAAGGATCGTCCGGATTCTGACGCCCACGATCCTTCAGAGTCGTGGGCGGAGGCGTTGTCGGCTCCGGCGTGGCTGGTGCACACCGCCACCGGAGAGGCGCAGGTCGACGCCCAGGTCGCGCGGGAGGCCGAGGCCGCCCGCATCTGGTGCGTCCGGGCCGATGACGCCACGGCCTCGACCGCGTGGACCCCTGCGGTGGCGCGGGGGTCAGTCGGCACGGCCAGTGAGGGACTCACCGTGGCGGTGAGTGCCGGTGCCGACCCGCGCCGCGCCACTGCCGTCCGCGACGCCGTCCTCGCGGCCCTCGACAGCGGCACCCTGCCCGTCCGCCGGGTGCGACGCCCCGAGGCAGCCGGTGCGCAGGACGCACCTGTCAGCGTCGGTCGGGTCGCGCTGGTGGGTGGTGGCCCCGGTGCCGAGGACCTGATCACGGTGCGGGGGCGAGCCCTCCTGGCCGCTGCCGACGTCGTCGTCACCGACCGGCTCGGCCCGCGGGGGCTGCTGCGGACGCTCTCCTCCGAGGTCGAGGTCGTCGACGTCGGCAAAACCCCTGGGAACCACCCGGTCAGCCAGGAGCGCATCAACGAGCTCCTGGTGCACCACGCCCGGCTCGGGAAGCGGGTGGTCCGGCTCAAGGGCGGTGACCCCTTCGTCCTCGGTCGCGGTGGCGAGGAGGCCCTGCACTGCCTCGCGCACGGCGTGCCCGTCGAGGTCGTGCCCGGCGTGACCTCGGCCGTCTCCGTCCCCGCGGCGGCAGGCATCCCGGTGACCCACCGTGGGGTGGCGGCGTCGTTCGTCGTCGCGTCCGCGCACGAGGGCGCCGACCACGTCCTCGCGGCAGCGGCGGACGCGGCCCCCGACGCCACGCTCGTGCTCCTGATGGGGATCACCCGGCTCGCGGAGAC
Source organism: Phycicoccus sp. Soil802 (assembly GCF_001429605.1). Lineage (GTDB taxonomy): Bacteria > Actinomycetota > Actinomycetes > Actinomycetales > Dermatophilaceae > Pedococcus. The sequence continues at coordinate 619,962 of NZ_LMSS01000001.1, read as the reverse complement.
CGCCGCGGCGCTCATTGCTGCCGGGCGCCCGTCCGACACGCCGGTGGCCCTCGTCGAGCGCGGCTGGACTCCCGAGCAGCGCACGACGACCACCACGCTGGCCGCTGCGGCGGCAGACGCGGTGGCGGCCGGCGTGCGTGCGCCGGCGGTCGTCGTCGTCGGCCAGGTCGTGGCCCTGCGAGAGCACCTCGGCGACCTCTCCGGGAGTAACGTCACGGCGTGACCACCGACACCGACATCGTGCTGCTCGCCCACGGCTCGCCGGACCCCCGGCACGCCCAGGGCGTCGAGACCCTGGCCACCCACGTGCGCGAGCTGGCTCCGCACCGGACGGTCCACACGGCATACCTCGACCACCACGGTCCCAACGCGACCGAGGCCGGTGCCGACCTCGGTGAGCACGTGGTGGTCGTGCCCGTGCTGGTCACGCCCGCCTACCACGCCAAGGTCGACGTCCCCGCCGCGGTCGACGAGCTCGCCGCCGCGTCCGGCTCCTCGGTCTCCCTGGCCCCTCCGCTGGGGCCGCACGAGCTGCTGCTGGAGGCCGCCGAGGAGCTGCTCGCCGCCGAGGGCATCACGCCCGACCCCACCACCGCCGTCCTCCTCTATGCCGCCGGGTCCAGCGACAGCGAAGCCGTCGCGACCGTCGGCCACACCCTCGACGAGCACCCCCGCGAGGGGTGGGGCCCGTGGGGCGTGGCCGCCCTCGACGGCGGGTCCACGCTCGACCAGGTGCTGCGGCGGCTGCCCGACGAGGTCGAGCGCACGGTGGCCGTGTCGTTCATGGTGGCCGAGGGGGTCCTCCGCGACCGGATGGCCCAGCAGTGTGGTCGCGCCGGGGTGTCGATGGTTCCCGGAGCCCTGGCCCGCACGTCGGCGGTCGCCCACCTCGTCCTCGAACGGGCGGATAGCCTGCCTGCGTGACCGACGCAGCCCAGCACCACCCGCACCTGTCCGTCGTCCGCGAGGGAGCCGTCCTCACGGTCAGCCTCGACCACCCGGACCGCCGCAACGCCCAGACGCCGAGCCTGTGGCTGACCCTCGCGGACCTCGCCACGAGCCTCGACCCCGACGTGAGGGTCGTCGTGCTGCGGGGCGAGGGCCCGTCCTTCTCGGCCGGTCTCGACCGGGCGATGCTGGCGCCCGGTGGTGTGCCCGGCGAGACCGACATGATCGCGATGGCAGCCGAGAGCGCCGAAGGAGCCGCGGAGACCATCGAGTCCTTCCAGCGCGGCTTCTCCGCCTGGGCCGAGGTGCCGGCCGTGGTCGTGGCCGCGGTGCAGGGCCACGCGATCGGCGCCGGCTTCCAGCTCGCCCTCGCCGCTGACCTGCGCGTGGTGGCCGACGACGTGCAGTTCGCGATGCGGGAGACCTCGCTCGGGCTGGTGCCCGACCTGGGTGGCACGGGTCCGCTCGTCGCCCTGGTCGGGGTGGCCCGGGCCCTCGAGATCTGCGCCACCGGGCGGTTCGTCGGCGCGTCCGAGGCCGTCGCCATCGGGCTGGCCAACGTCGCGGTGCCGGTGGACGCGCTCCGGGAGACCACGGACGACCTCGTCGCGGCCCTGCTCGCCGCCCCGGAGGCGGCGCTGCGCGAGCTCAAGCCCCTGCTGCGCAGCGCGGTGGGGGCGGAGCGGGAGACCCAGCTGCGGCTCGAGCGCGAGGCGCAGGGTCGACTCCTGCACTCCCTCGCGTCCCACCTTTATCGGGTCTAGGGACAAAGGTCGGCTTCACCCCGAAACGGTTCCGGGGTGGAGCCGACCCTTGTCGGGTGGGGCCGCGCTGGCGATCCGCGGTTGCGCGCTGGGCGCAATGTCAGTGCCCGGCCCCATCATGGGGAATGAGCCGTCGCCCGGGCGGCGTTCCACGGCCGTGAGTAGAGGAGAAGCCCTGTGAGCCATGCCGGCTGGATGGCCATGCGGTCCCTGACCCGCGACGACTCGGTCAAGGACCGCAAGCTCGCGCCGGGCACCGCGCGCCGCGTCGCGTCCTACGCCCAGCCGTTCCGGCGCGAGATCGGGCTGTTCCTCGTGCTGGTCATCATCGACTCGGCCCTGGTCGTCGCCACCCCGCTCCTGCTCAAGGAGCTCATCGACAAGGGCATCACGCCCCGCGACCGCGGCGTCGTCATCGAGCTCGCGCTCGTGGTGGCTGCCCTGGCTGTCGTCAGCGGCCTCCTCACCCTGGTCGAGCGCTGGTTCTCCAGCCGCATCGGTGAGGGGCTGATCTACTCGCTGCGCACGGAGGTCTTCTCCCACGTGCTGCGCCAGCCGATCGCGTTCTTCACCCGGGCGCAGACCGGAGCCCTGGTGAGCCGGCTCAACAGCGACGTCATCGGTGCGCAGCAGGCGTTCACGTCGGTGCTGTCCAGCGTCGTGAGCAACGTCGTGTCGCTGGTGCTGATCATCGTCACGATGGCGACGCTGTCCTGGCAGCTCACGCTCGCCTCGCTGGCCCTCGTGCCGTTCTTCCTGCTGCCGGCGCGGCTGATGGGCCGGCGTCTCGCCGGGCTGACCCACGCCCAGATGGGGCTCAACGCCGACCTCGGCTCACGCATGACCGAGCGGTTCAACGTCGCCGGCGCGCTGCTCGTCAAGCTCTTCGGGGAGCCCCGCCGCGAGGACCGAGAGTATGCCGAGCAGGCGGCCGGGGTGCGCGACATGGGGGTCCGGATCGCGCTCAACCGCAGCATCTTCTTCGTCGCCCTCACGCTGGTGGCCTCGCTGGCAACCGCCATGGTCTACGGCTTCGGGGGGCTGATGGCGGTCAGCGGATCGCTCACCGTCGGCACCCTGCTCGCCCTCACCGCCCTCCTGGCGCGGCTCTACGGGCCGCTGACCTCGCTGTCCAACGTGCGCGTCGACGTGATGACCGCGCTCGTGTCGTTCGAGCGGGTCTTCGAGGTGCTCGACCTCCAGCCGCTCGTCACCGAGCGCGCCGACGCCCAGCCGATCCCCACTGCCCCGGTGCGGGTCGAGCTGTCCGGGGTCGCGTTCCGCTACCCCTCGGCCGACGAGGTGTCGCTGGCTTCCTTGGAGAGCGTCGCGACCGGCGACCGCAAGGGCGGGGGAGTCGTGCTCAGGGACGTCGGGTTCGTCGCCGAGCCGGGCCAGCTCGTGGCGCTGGTCGGCCCGAGCGGGGCCGGCAAGACGACCATCACCTCGCTCCTGGCGCGGCTCTACGACCCGTCGACCGGATCGGTGCGGCTCAACGGGGTCGACCTCCGCGACGCGACGTTGGAGTCCGTGACCCGTACCGTCGGCATGGTCACCCAGGAGGCGCACCTGTTCCACGACACCATCCGCGCCAACCTGCGCTATGCCGCTCCGGACGCCACCGACGACCAGTTCGTCGAGGCCCTCAAGGCCGCGCAGGTCTGGTCACTGGTGGGGTCGCTCCCCGAGGGGCTCGACACCGTCGTGGGCGACCGCGGACACCGCCTGTCCGGCGGCGAGAAGCAGCGACTGGCCCTCGCGCGGCTGCTGCTCAAGGGGCCGGGCCTGGTGGTCCTCGACGAAGCCACCGCTCACCTCGACAGCGAGTCGGAGGCCGCGGTGCAGCGAGCCCTCGACACCGCCCTCGAAGGTCGGACGGCGATCGTCATCGCCCACCGGCTCTCGACCGTGCGCGGGGCCGACCAGATCCTCGTCGTCGACCAGGGCCGGATCGTCGAACGCGGCACGCATCGCGAGCTGCTCGAACGCGGCGGGCTCTACAACGACCTCTACACCACCCAGTTCGCCGACCAGGAGAGTCGCAGCACCGACGTCCCCGCCTGAGGGAACCAGCCGCTCAGGCGTCCTCCTCGTCCCAGATCCGCACCTTCTTGACGGGCCTCGGGGTGCCCTCGGGGGCGGCCAGCTCGAGCCCCTCTCGGTACTCCCGCCGCGCCCCGAACCAGACCAGCACGAACCCCGCCACCATGCCCAGCCACCACTGGAACGCGTAGGCCTGGTGCGGGCCGAGGTCGGTGTCGGGGGCCTCCAGGGCAGTCGGTCGTGGGGGAGCGGTCCCGTCGGGGAGCCGCTCGACCTCGAGGATGACGTAGGCGCCGAGCAGTGGGCTGCCGACCTGGCTGCTGGCCTCCGCGAGGTTGATGCTGGCCAGCTGGCCGCGGGGGAGTGACTTGCCCAAGGACGGCTCGGAGCGACGCAGCCACCCGGTCACCGTCACGTCCCCGGTCGGCGCCGGGACGACATCGGGCAGCGTCTCGGCGGTCTGGGCGTTCTGCACCCAGCCGCGGTCCACGAGCACCGTGCCACCTGCTGCGTCCCGGAACGGCACCAGCACCTCGTAGCCGTAGGTGCCCTCGAACGGGCGGTTCCGGACGAGCAGGGTGGCGTCCGCGGCATACCGGCCCTGCATGGTGACGCGGGTCCACTCGCGCGACAGCGGCATGGGGTCGGCACCGAGCACGCCGGCGACCGGCTGGGGCTTGGCGTCGTAGTGGCTGTGGATGCGGTCGGCCCGTGCCGCCTTGGCCTCGTAGCGGTGCCACTGCCACTGGCCGAGGAAGAACGCGGCCACCGCGAAGGCCAGGGCGACCCCGAAGGCACCCAGCCACCGACGCGATGTGAGCACCTTGACCACTGCTTCACGGTACCCGGCTTAGGCTAGGGGTCATGACCGGCCTTCCCTTCCCGAGCGTGCGCGCTGACTCGCGCGCTCCTGCGGGGACCGTGGGCCTGCCCGACCAGCTCGGCCGGGTGGCGCGCGACCTGCGCGTCTCGGTGACGGACCGGTGCAACCTGCGCTGCCGCTACTGCATGCCGGCCGAGGGGCTCCCGTGGCTGGCCAAGCCCGAGATGCTGACCGACGACGAGCTGGTCCGCGTCATCGGGGTCTTCGTCGGGCTGGGTGTCCAGCAGATCCGGCTCACCGGTGGCGAGCCCCTGCTGCGCCGTTCGCTGGTCGACGTCGTCCGACGGGTCGCCCGCCTCGAGCCGCGCCCGCGGATCGCCATGACCACCAACGGGATCGGGCTCGACCGGCTGGCCCAGCCGCTGGCCGACGCCGGACTCGACCGGGTCAACGTCAGCCTCGACACGATCGACCCCCAGGAGTTCGCCGACCTCACCCGTCGCGACCGGCTCCACGACGTCGAGCTGGGGCTCAAGGCCGCGGCCGCGGCCGGGCTGACACCGGTCAAGGTCAACGCCGTCGCGATGCGGGGGATCAACGACCACTCGGTGGCTGACCTCCTGCAGTGGTGCCTCGACCGCGGCTACGAGCTGCGGTTCATCGAGCAGATGCCGCTGGACGCCCAACACGGCTGGGACGCCTCGACGATGATCAGCGCCCAGGAGATCCACGAACGCCTCGAGGAGCGGTTCGAGCTGACCCCGCTGCCGGCCGCCGACCGGGGGAGCGCGCCGGCCGAGCGGTTCCTCGTCAACGGTGGTCCCGTGACGGTCGGCATCATCGCGAGCGTGAGTGCGCCGTTCTGCGCGGCCTGCGACCGCACCCGGCTCACCGCGGACGGCCAGGTGCGCAACTGCCTGTTCTCGCAGAAGGAGACCGACCTGCTCGGACCGCTGCGCGACGGAGCCAGCGACGAGGAGCTCGGCGCCCTCATCCAGGGCGAGATGTGGCGCAAGCTCCCCGGCCACGGCATCGGGACGGCCGACTTCGTCCAGCCCGACCGGCCGATGTCAGCCATCGGCGGCTGACCGACCCCTCTCGAAGGCTCGGTCCGACGGCTCAGCCGGCGGTCTCGGGGATCGCGTCCGCGGCCACCGTCTCGACCAGGAAGCCGCGGATCGACAGGAACTCGCCGAGCGACGTGCGGTGGTCGTCGCAGGCCAACCAGACCTTGCGACGATCGGGGGTGTGCAGCTTCGGGTTGTTCCAGAGGTGCGCCCAGGTGGCTGAGTTGCGGCACGCCTTCGCGCTGCAGACCAAGGACTCCATCAGCGACCGATCTGGTCAGGACCGTCGCCGCGCGGGGTCACCGGCGCCGAGGAGCCCGGCAGCCGGGGGCGCACGGCGTTGGCCAGCACGACGGCCACGTAGGGGAGCACGATGGCGGCCACCGCGAAGCTGCCCCAGAGCCACCACGGGGCACCCTGGGTGGCGGTCACGGCGGCGAGGACGAAGCACACCGTGCGGATGCCCATGGTCACCAGGTAGCGGCGGATTCGGCCGGCCTGCTCCTCGGCCAGCGACTCCGGCACCGACGTCACCGACTGGACGACGGGCTCGTCGTGGTGGTGGCGGTGGTGGCGGGGCACATGTCCACGATAGGCGTCCTCGGATGCGGTGTACCCATGGGTAGTCGATAAGGTCGCGGCGAAGGCGCAGCGTGCGTGAGCGCCCGGCCCGGAGCATCGTCGAGAACCCCCGGAGGACATCCATGGCAGGTCGCAACGTGCTGGTCACCGGCGGCAACCGCGGCATCGGTCTCAGCATCGCCACCGCCCTGGTGGAGGCCGGCGACAACGTCGTCATCACCCACCGCTCGGGGGAGCCCCCGGAGGGCCTGCGCGGCGTGCGCTGCGAGGTGACCGACTCGGCGTCGGTCGACCAGGCCTTCACGGAGGCCGAGGAGATCCTCGGTGGTCCGGTGGAGGTCCTCGTGGCCAATGCCGGCGTCACCCGGGACACCCTGCTGATGCGGATGTCCGACGAGGACTTCGACGTGGTCATCGACACCAACCTCGCCGGGGCCTTCCGGTGCGCGCGTCGCGCGGTGAAGGGGATGATCAAGCAGCGCAAGGGCCGGATCATCTTCATCTCCAGCGTCGTGGGCCTCTACGGCTCGCCCGGCCAGACCAACTACTCCGCCAGCAAGGCCGGACTCGTCGGGCTGGCCCGGTCCATCTCCCGTGAGCTGGGCGGCCGTGGCATCACCGCCAACGTCGTCGCGCCGGGCTTCATCGAGACCGACATGACGGCGGAGCTGCCCGAGGACCGCAAGAAGACCTACCTGGCCACCATCCCCGCCGGACGGTTCGCCCAGCCCGAGGAGGTCGCGGCAGCGGTGCGCTTCCTCGCCGGTGACGACGCGGCATACATCACCGGTGCGGTGCTCCCCGTCGACGGCGGGCTCGGTATGGGCCACTGAGCCCCAGTCGGCAACCACACAAGACGAAGACGCCATCACTTCCAACAGCGAAAGGCACCCCACATGCTGCTCGAGGGTAAGAAGCTCCTGATCACCGGCGTCCTGATGGACTCCTCGATCGCCTTCCACGTCGCGAAGATCGCGCAGGAGCAGGGGGCGGAGGTGGTGCTCACGTCGTTCGGTCGCACGTTCAAGATCACCCAGACCATCGCCAAGCGGCTGCCGACCACCCCGCCGGTGATCGAGCTGGACGTCACCAACCAGGACGACCTCGACAGCCTGTCAGAGCGGCTCGGGGAGCACGTCGACCACCTCGACGGCGTCCTGCACTCCATCGGGTTCGCCCCCCAGGGTGCGTTCAACTTCCTCGAGGGCACCTTCGAGGACGTCTCGACGGCAATGCACGCCTCGGCGTACTCGCTGAAGTCGCTCGGGGTCGCGGCGCTCCCCCTGATGAAGGACGGCGGCAGCATCGTGGGCCTCACCTTCGACGCGAAGTTCGCCTGGCCGGTCTACGACTGGATGGGCGTGGCCAAGGCCGCCTTCGAGTCGACCAACCGCTACCTGGCCCGCGACCTCGGGCCGAAGGGCGTGCGGTGCAATCTCGTGGCCGCGGGACCGATCCGCACCACGGCCGCCAAGTCGATCCCCGGCTTCCAGACCTTCGAGGACACCTGGAACGAGCGGGCGCCCCTCGGCTGGGACGTCAACAACGCCGTCCCCGCCGCCCAGGCGTGCGCCGTGCTGCTCTCCGACTGGTTCCCGGCCACGACGGGTGAGATCGTCCACGTCGACGGCGGCGTCCACGCAATGGGGCAGTGACCACCGCTGCCCGCCAGCGCAGCCACAACTAGGCTCGCCGCATGACGTCTTCCCCCGCCGTCTCCGAGCCCGGATCCCTCACCCCGCCCGCCGTGGCGGTGACGGAGGTCCGGGTCCTGGAGGGGCCCAACCTCTACTTCGCCAAGCCGGCGATCAAGGTGAGCCTCGAGCTGCCGGGCTACCTCGCGGCCGACGAGCGGACCCTCACCGACCTGGCCACCAGGGTGGGCATGCGCAGCGCGCGCCCGGGAGCGCCCGGCACCGAGCAGCGCCAGCGCTTCGTCATGCGGCTCGTCGAGCGGGCGGTCCGCCGGCTGGCCGCCGCGAGCGGCACCACGCGTCTCGGTGTGCGGGTCCGTCCAGGGAGTGCCCCCGAGGCGGTCGTGATGGCCTTCGTATGGCGTCGCCGCACCCGGGCGCGCGCGCTCGGGCACGGTGTCGGCCCGGTCCTCCAGGCCTGGCTCGACGGTGGCGACGTGATCGAGGAGGAGGGGCTGGTCGTCGGGCGCACCGAGCCCGGTGACCGTCCGTCGATCCTCAAGCCGCAGATCCCGGTCGCGTCGATCACCGGCACCAACGGCAAGACCACGACGACCCGCCTGCTCGGCCACATCGGGATGACCGCCGGACTCCGGACGGCCTGGTCCTCGACCGACGGAGTGGTGGTCCAGGGCGAGGTGATCGAGGCGGGGGACTACTCGGGGCCGGCTGGTGCCCGCGGCGTGCTGACCGCCCCCGGCGTCCAGCTGGGCATCCTCGAGACCGCCCGTGGCGGCATGCTCCTGAAGGGGATGGGCGTGACCTCCAACGACGTCAGCGTCGTCACCAACGTCTCGGCCGACCACCTGGGCCTGCAGGGGATCGACACCGTCGACCAGCTGGCCGAGGTCAAGGCCATCATCACCAAGGCCACCAGGCCTGGCGGCTGGGTCGTGCTCAACGGCGAGGACCCCCGGGTGTGGGCCATGCGCAACGGCATCAAGGGCAAGCCGTGGGTCTTCACCCTGCGGTCCGATGCCCCGGCGATCCGTGAGTCCCTCGACCTGGGCGGCCGGGCGATCACCGTGCTCGACGGGTCGGTCACCGTCCTCCAGAACGGGCAGGACCCTGACCGCCTGATCAGCATCCTCGACGTGCCGGCCACGCTGTCGGGCCTGTCGCACCACAACATCGCCAACGCCCTCGCCGGCGCCGCGGCTGCCCTCGGGCTCGGGTTGCCTCGTGCGGCCGTCGTCGAGGGGCTGCGCACCTTCGCTCCCGACGACAAGCTGAACCCGGGCCGGATGAACACCTACACGCTGCGGCGCGAGGACGGGTCGGCGATCACGGTCATCGTCGACCTCGCCCACAACGAGGCGGGGCTCGAGGCGCTGATGGACGTCGCGCACGGGCTCAAGGTGCCCGGCGGGCAGGTGCACCTGGGCCTCGGCCTGGCCGGTGACCGCACTGACGACCTGCTCGAGTCGATCGGCGAGGTGGCGGGGCTGCGGGCCGACCGGATCGTGGCCGCCCACAAGGCGCACTACCTGCGCGGGCGCACGATGGAGGAGCTGGAGTCGCACCTGCGGACCGGGCTCGCCCGGGCCGGGGTGTCCGACATCGAGTCCTACGAGACCGAGCTGGGCGGGCTGCAGGCGCTCGTGCCCGGCGCCGCCGACGGCGACGTCGTGGCGCTGATGTGCCACGCCGAGCGCTCCCAGGTGGCGTCCTGGCTGGCCGAGCAGGGCGCCCGGGCCGACACCCCCGACGACATCCGCCGGAAGGTGGTGGCCGCGCGGGGTGAGCACGAGTTCGAGGCCCAGATCGCCGAGCTGTGGGAGCTGGCCGACGACCAGGAGCGGATCGACGCAGTGGCCCGGCTGCGCAGCCAGCGGCCGGCCGACCCGCGCCTGGTGTTCGAGCACGCGAGTGCGCTCGACGCGGCGGGCAAGGAGCAGGACGCCATCCCGCTCTACCGTGACTGCCTGGCAGCCGGTCTGCGCGAGCCGCAGCGGCACCGTGCCCGGATCCAGCTGGCCTCCAGCCTGCGGGTCGCGGGACAGCCCGAGCTGGCCTACTCGCTCCTGACCGAGCTCAGCACCGAACGGCCCGGCAGCGTCGCCGTGGAGGCCTTCCGCGCCCTGGCGGGCGTCGACAGCGGGCACGCCGAGTCGTCCGTCGCCGACCTGATCGAGGTGCTGCTGCACCACGCCGGCGACGAGGACGCCCTCGCCTACCAGCGTGCCCTGTCGGGGTATGCCGCGGAGCTGCGCGACCGCTAGCGGCAGCTCAGGTGGTGGCCGGCTCGACCTCGGCTGCCTCGGACGCCGCGGCGTCGTCACCGGACTGCTGCGCCTCTGACTGCATCTCGACCGGATCGAGGTCGGGGTCGCCGATGCCCTCCTTGTTGTGGGCACCGGCCTGGGCGTGCTTGGTCATCTGCTCGAGCTCGCCGAGCACCTCGGCGTGCTGGTCGACGCAGAGCACCACGACGTCGCCGGGGTTGGCGCGCGCCATGCAGTGCCGGACCGCGTCGACCTCGTTGAGGACGATCTCGACCTGTCGGCAGCGCACGCCCTCCTTGCCGATCTCGCCCTTGGCCCCCTCGGCGATGAGGTCGGCGGTCTGGCCGGCCGGACGACCGCGCTTGCGCTCGTCCTCACGCACCACGACGACGTCGAAGTGGCGGGCTGCCAGCGACCCGAGCTCGCGCATGTCGTCGTCCCGCCGGTCGCCGGCGGTGGAGATCATGCCGATCCGCGAGACCTTGCCGAGGTCGGACTGACCGGCCTTCTGGTCGGCATACGACTCCACGAACTCCCCGAGCACCCGCATGCCGGGGGCGTTGTGGCAGTAGTCGACGAAGACGTCGACGTTGTGCACGTTGACGAGGTTCATGCGGCCGGGGGAGAGGTAGTAGCTCGTCGTGAAGGTGCGCAGGCCCTGCCGGATCTCGTGCAGACCGGCGCCCGCGGCGAACGCCGCACCCGCGGCGGCCATGGCGTTGGCGACGTTGAACTTCGCCGTGCCACCGAAGGTCGACGGCAGGAGGTGGGTCCACGCGAGCTGCATCGAGCGGCGGCCGTGCTTGATGACGATCATGTCGCCGCGGTCGGTGTGGTCGAGGACGACGGCGCGTCCGCCGCGCCGGCAGTAGTCCTCGACGAACTCGCGGACCTTGCTTCCGGGTGGCTGCAATGAGAACCAGACGATCCCGCCCGAGCAGCGGCGACGCATCTTGCGGACGAGGTCGTCGTCGGCGTTGAGCACCGCGAAACCGTTGCGTGGCACCGCTTCCACGACGACGGCCTTGACGTCAGCCAGCTGCGCGAGGGTGTCGATGCCCTTCATGCCGAGGTGGTCGGGCGCGACGTTCGTGACGACGGCGACGTCGTTGCGGTCGTAGCCCAGGCCCTCGCGGAGGATGCCGCCGCGAGCCACCTCCATCACCGCGAAGTCGACGCGCGGGTTCTGCAGGACCATCCGCGCCGACCGCGGTCCCGAGGCGTCGGCCTTGTAGACCAGGCGCTCGTCGATGACGATGCCGTCGGTCGACGTCATGCCGACCTTGTGGCCGATTCCCTTGAAGATGTGGGCGATCATCCGCGACGTCGTGGTCTTGCCGTTCGTGCCGGTGACGGCGACGATCGGCACGCGCGACGGGGAGCCGGGCGGGAACAGCAGGTCGACGACAGGCTTGGCGATGAACTGCGGCTCACCGACGGTGGGGTGGGTGTGCATCCGGAACCCAGGGGCAGCGTTGACCTCGCAGATCGCGCCACCCGTCTCGCGGACGGGGGAGGCGATGTCAGGACAGATGAAGTCGATGCCGGCGACGTCGAGCCCGATCATCCGGGCCGCTTCCTCGGCGATCTCCACGTTGTCGGGGTGGGCGTCGAAGGTCCGGTCCACCGAGATGCCACCGGTGGACATGTTGCCGGTCAGGGCGAGCTTGACCATCTGGTCCTTGGGCGGCACGTCGTCGAGCTCGAAGCCCTGGTCGCGCACCAGCCCGATCGCCGCGTCGTCGACCTTGATGCGGGTGAGCACCTTCTCGTGCCCGACCCCGCGCCGCGGGTCGGCGTTGGTGATCTCGACCAGCTCGGAGACGGTGTGGCTGCCGTCGCCGACCACGTGGGCCGGGACGCGCTCCGCGATGGCCTGCATCCGGCCACCCACGATGAGGCAGCGGTAGTCGCGACCGGTGACGTGGGACTCCACGATGACGTAGCCCCGCCGCGACTCGCCCTCGGCGATGACGAAGCTCGCCCGGACGGCTTCCTCGGTCGTGAGGTCGAGGCAGACCCCTCGCCCGTGGTTGCCGTCGAGCGGCTTGACCACGACGGGGTAGCCGATCCGCTTCGCGGCGGCCACAGCTCCGTCGGCGGTGCGCACGGTCTCCTGCTTGGGGACGGGCAGACCCGCCGAGCCCAGCAGTCGCGTCGTCATGTCCTTGTCGCTGGCGATGTCGACGGCGAGGGCGCCGGTCTTCGAGGTCATCGTCGCGCGGATGCGCTGGGCGTGGACCCCCTGGCCGAGCTGCACGAGGGAGGCCGAGTTGAGGCGGATGTAGGGGATGTCGCGGGAGATAGCCTCCTCGAGGATGGCGCCGGTGGACGGCCCGAACGCCGTGCGCTGCGCGCGACGCAGGAACACGTCGAGCTCCTCGGAGAAGTCGAAGCCCTCCTCGGCCTGCACGAGGTGGTTGACGAGCCGGACGGCGAGCGTGCCGGCGGCGAGGCCCACGGCCTCGTCGGCGTAGTCGTAGATGACGTTGTAGACACCGGTCTGGCCCTTGACGGCCCGCGTCTTGCCGCGTCGCAGGTCGTGCCCGGCCTCCTGCTGGAGCTGCAGGGCGACGTGCTCGGCGACGTGGCCGAGCCAGGTGCCCTCGCGCATCCGCTCGATGAAGCCACCCTTCACTCCCCGCGAGCAGGTGTGGTTCTGCAGGTTCGGCAGCAGCTCGACCAGCCGGTCGGTGAACCCGTCGATGGTGTCAGTGGGATACGCCTCGAGCACGCCGAGGTCGACCACGAGGTGGATCGCCGGACTGTACGACCAGATGTTCCCACCGCGATAGACCCGCGACTCCACGATCGAGAGCTCGGGTGCAGCGGGACCGGTGGGGGTGGGGCGATCTGCCATGGGATCTCCTTGCGGGTCGGGCAGTGCGAGGCGGTGGGTCAGGCCTTGGCCGTTGCGAGGGCCACCGCGACATCGGGGTGCTTCTCGACGAAGTCGACGAGGCGAACCTCGGAGAGGTCGAACGTAGCGCCTGCGGGCAGCGAGTGCACGACTGCGCCGGAGACCATGAGGGGTGCACCCCGCCGGGCGTCGGGTGCGTCGGAGTCGGCGCTGCGGCAGTCGAGGACGAAGGCGACCCCGCTCCCGTGCACCGTGAAGAAACGTCGGTCCCGCACCTCGATGGCGGTGTCCTCGTCGATGCCGACGCCGATCAGGTTGGGGGAGGCCGCGACCATCGACATGAGCCGGCCGTAGCGGGACCGCTGCGCGAAGTGCTGGTCGATGATCACTCCGTCGATCAGCCCCAGCCCTGCGGTGAGCTGGCCGTAGCGCTGTCGGGGCGTGACGCCCTCCTCGCCCATCGAGATCATGAACTGGCTCATGATCGAGGCGCCGGCCGAGGTCCCGCCGATGACGGTGCCGCGCTCATGGGCGCGGTTCAGGGCATCACCGAGCGGGGTGCCCGGGAACCGCTGGCTGAGCTTCAGCTGGCTGCCGCCACTCATGAAGATGCCGGTCGCCTGGTCGAGCAGGGCGACGAGCTCCTGGTCGTGGGCCGAGACGCGGTTCGGCGGGTTCACCACCGCGATCTCGGGGGCGCCCAGGCGGGTGAAGACCTCGCGGTAGGACTCGACGACCTCGTTCTCGAACGACGACGCCGTGGGGATGAGGACGATCCGCGAGCGCTTGCCACCCGCGAGCCGCACGAAGCGGCGGAGCACGGTCGCCTTGCCGACCCGGTCCTCTGCTCCGCCGATGATGAACAGTGTCGGAACCTTGCGACCCTTGCGGCCCTGCGTGCTTGCCATTGCGTCAGCCTAGGAGTCAGGGGGTGGGGATCGGCGGAGCGGGGGTCGGCGTGCCGTCTGCCTCGTCCGCCTCCTCGATCTCCTCGCGGGTGATCCCCAGGAGGTAGAGCACCGCGTCGAGGTAGGGCACGTTCACCGCGGTGTCGGCCTGCTCGCGCACCACCGGCTTGGCGTTGAAGGCCACCCCGAGCCCGGCCGCCTCCAGCATGTCGAGGTCGTTGGCACCGTCGCCGATGGCGACGGTGCGCGACAGCGGGAGGCCGGCCTCGGCGGCGAACCGGCGCAGAGCGGCTGCCTTTCCGGCCCGGTCCACGATGTCCCCGACCAGGCGTCCGGTGAGTATGCCGTCGCGCACCTCGAGGCGGTTGGCGTGGGCGTGGTCGATGCCCAGCTCGCGGGCGAGGTCCTCGACGATCTCGATGAAGCCCCCCGACACGATGGCCACGGTGAAGCCGAGGCGCTTGAGGGTGCGGACGAGAGTCCGTGCCCCCGGGGTGAACTGGACGGCGGCGCGCACGTCGTCGAGCACCGAGACGGGGAGACCTTCGAGTGCCGCGACCCGCTCGCGCAGGCTGTCGGCGAAGTCGAGCTCGCCCCGCATTGCGGCTGCAGTCACGGCGGCCACCTCGGCCTCCCGGCCGGCGTGGCTGGCGAGCAACTCGATGACCTCATCCTGGATGAGCGTGGAGTCGACGTCCATGACGACCAGCCGGCGACCGCGCCGGGCCAGGCCGCCGGCGGCGACCGCGATGTCGAGCCCGTGGACACTCGACTCCATGGCCAGCTCGCGACGGAGTCGGTCCACGTCAGCGCCGGAGACGTCGAACTCGACCGTGGTGACGGGGTAGCGCGACAACCGTCGGATGCGGTCGATGTTGGCGCCGTGGGAGGCGATGCGGGCCGTGATCGCCGCGACGCCGCTGGCGCGCAGCGGGGCCCCGAGGACGACGACCGCGGCCCGGCCGCCGCGTCGCTTGCGGCTGTCGCCGGTGCCGGACTTGATCTTCACCTTGAGGTCGAGGTCGCGACCGACGTTCGTCAGCACGCTGCGCAGCCGCTCGTGGGCCTCGCCGGCGGTGAGCAGCATCGCGAGGGTGAGGTGGCCACGGACGACGACCTGCTCGAGGTCGAGCACCTCGGCACCCACGTCGGCGATGGCGTCGAAGAACGTGCTGGTGACGCCCGGACGGTCCTCACCGGAGATGGTCACCAGGAGCGTCTGCGCGGTCAGGTCGGGCACCTCATCACACTATCGACGGAGGTCGAAGCCCCCTCCGGGAGTCTCGCCATCCGACCCGTTCGGACACCGAAGGGCCTACTACCTCACGCAAGGCGATGGGTAAAGAATCTGTATGAATCCACGTAGTCACAGGCAGTCACGTGCATGTATATCCCTAACTTTCTATCTTCGCTTCAGTGTCGAGCTCGAACCGCGAGCCTACGAACGACTCGGGGGACTACATGAAAAGACTGCCTTACGTCGTGACGACACTCATCGCAATGGTGCTGGGGCTGGCTTTTGCCGGCAACCGCGACTTCGACGTCATCCATCGAGGCTGCCAGGCCTCGTGGGGTGCACCACTCAGGCCCCCCGGCTGGGACACCCGTCGAGGCGGGAGTCGGATCGAACGACCGCCTGGACACGCAACACACACCGGCTCAGGAGGGCGTCATGTTGTTGGACGCGAGCTCTCCGGAGGCGCTGGCCGCATCCAGCGTCATCGTTTCGGCAGCCAAAGGTTCGGACTACTGGTACGGCGTGGCGTTCAACTCGCTGGGACAGCCGAAAACCGTCATCTACCTGCGCTATTCGTGGTCGTGGATGTGGTAT
Source organism: Phycicoccus sp. Soil802 (assembly GCF_001429605.1). Taxonomy (GTDB): domain Bacteria; phylum Actinomycetota; class Actinomycetes; order Actinomycetales; family Dermatophilaceae; genus Pedococcus. The sequence continues at coordinate 604,217 of NZ_LMSS01000001.1, read as the reverse complement.
CTCAAGCAGCACATGGGCACCATCAACGACCTGTCCCAGGCTGCGTGTGGCCTGCTTATCAAGGCCGGTGCTACGACCGTCGCGGCATGCGTGTTCATGGTCAAGGCCTACTTCGCCAAGATGCAGTCCGTCATCAACCAAGGAATCTCAGCAAAGAAGTGCCTGCGCTTCCGGATTCCTGCCCCGCCGCTGGCAGACATCAGCCTGGTGCGTTTTGATCTCGTCACCTGCAGGGTCTGAGAGACACTCATGAGCATGAGAACGCACAGCAAGGAGGCCTCGCTGCGCAAGGACGCCTTCGCAGTGGCGATCGTGATGTTCGTGGGCCTTGTGGCGTCGTTGTCGACCACTCACAACCCTGGGCGCACCATCGCGGTCTACGTCCCGGCATCGGTTCTTTTCTGTGCGGTGGGGCTCTGGCTGGGACGGAGCCGCTACGTCAAGAACGGACAGGGGTCGCGAGGGTCCACGCCGAGTTGGCGAGTGGACGACTGACCGCTAGGTCGCCTGGCGCGCGTCGCGCCAGGCGACGAGGTCGCGGATCGGGCCGAGGTCGTACCTGGGGCCCCCGATACCGACGGTGAAGAGTCGCGTGCCCACGGCATACAAGGCCTCGGCGCCGGCCACGTAGTCCCTGACGTCCTCGGGGAGGCGACCGGGCTTGGGGGAGACACCCGAGGAGCGCTCGATCTCGGCCGGGTCGCGCCCCAGCTTCGCGCACCACTCGTCGAGGACGGCGTGCTTGTGAGCGATGGTCTCCGCGCTGCCGAAACCGTGCCAGATGGTGGCGTGCTCGGCCACGATCCTGAGCGTCTTGCGTTCGCCGCCGCCGCCGATGAGGACGGGGATGTCGCGGGTCGGCGGGGGATTGAGCTTGGCCCAGCGCTGCTTGATGAGCGGCAGGTCGCGGGCGAGGTTGTCCAGCCGCCTGCCCGCTGTGCCGAACTCGTAGCCGTACTCGTCGTAGTCGCGCTCGAACCAGCCCGACCCGATGCCGAGGATGAGCCGGCCACCACTGATGTGGTCGACGGTCCGCGCCATGTCGGCCAGCAGCTGCGGGTTGCGGTAGCTGTTGCACGTGACCAGCGCGCCGATCTCGACGCGCGAAGTGGCCTCGGCCCAGGCGCCGAGCATCGTCCAGCATTCGAAGTGCGCCCCGTCGGGCTGGCCGTAGAGCGGGTAGAAGTGGTCCCAGTTGAAGACGATGTCGACACCGATCTCCTCCGCCTCGGCCGCGGCGCGACGGATCGCGGCGTACTCGGCGTGCTGCGGTTGGAGCTGGACCCCGATCCGGATCGGCCGGTCGCCCGTCACGCAGTGACCTCCTGGAACTTGGCGATGACGGTCAGGCCCGACTCGGTCACCATGAACCCGCGGGCGCGGTCGTGGTCGTGGTCGACGCCGATGGTGGTGTCCTCGGGAACCTGCACCCCCTTGTCGATGATGGCCCGCTTGATGACGCAGCCCCGTCCGACCTCGACGCCGTCGAGCAGCACGCTGTCGTCGATCGTCGTGCCGCTGTGGATGTGGCACCGCGGGGAGAGCACCGAGTTGGTGACCGTCGCGCCGGAGATGACGACACCGGGGGAGACCGCCGAGTTGTGCGCCTCGCCGAACTTGCCGGCCGCGCCGTGGACGAGCTTCGCGGGCGCGAGCGGCCCGTAGTCGGTGTAGATCGGCCAGTCGTAGTTGTAGAGGTTGAAGACCGGGTGGATGGACACGAGGTCCATGTGCGCCTCCCAGTAGGAGTCCATCGTCCCGACATCGCGCCAGTAGGCCTGGTCACGGGGCGTCGCGCCCGGGATGACGTTGTCCTTGAAGTCGTAGACGTAGCCGGCACCGTTGTCCACGAAGTCGGGGACGATGTCGCCGCCCATGTCGTGCTTGCTGCCCTCGCGGTCGTTGTCGCGGGTCACGGCGTCGATCAGCACGTCCGCGTCGAAGACGTAGTTGCCCATGGACGCGAGCACCTCGTCGGGGGAGTCGGGCAGGCCCTTGGCGTCCTTGGGCTTCTCCTTGAACGCCCCGATCTTGCGGTGGTCGCCGTCGTCGACCTCGATCACCCCGAACTGGTCGGCCAGCGAGATCGGTTGGCGGATGGCCGCGACCGTCACGCCTGCCTTGGTCTCGATGTGCTGGGCGACCATCTGCGAGAAGTCCATCCGGTAGACGTGGTCGGCGCCGACCACCACGACGATGTCGGGCTTCTCGTCGTGGATCAGGTTGAGGCTCTGGAAGATCGCGTTCGCCGAGCCGAGGTACCAGTTCTTGTCGATGCGCTGCTGCGCCGGGACCGGGGCCACGTAGTTGCCGAGCATCGTCGACATCCGCCAGGTCTTGGTGACGTGGCGGTCGAGGCTGTGCGACTTGTACTGGGTGAGGACGACCACCTTGAGGTAGCCGCTGTTCACGATGTTGCTCAGCGCGAAGTCGATCAGCCGGTAGATCCCCCCGAACGGCACCGCTGGTTTGGCTCGGTCGGCGGTCAGCGGCATCAGCCGCTTCCCCTCCCCACCCGCGAGGACGATGGCCAGCACCTTGGGTCCACCAGACTTGTACGCCATGGGTCGACCCTAGGGACTGTGACGCCGCGCGGCGACCCCTGTCCGCAGATGAGCCGACGCGGCTACGCTCGCGAGCGTGAGAGTCGACATCCTGACCAAGGAGTACCCGCCCAACATCTACGGCGGAGCGGGGGTCCACGTCGCCGAGCTCGTCCGCGCGTTGCGCGACAGGGGCGATGTCGATGCGCGGGTGCGCGCGTTCGGCGTGCCCGTGGTCGAGGAGGGGACGACCGGGTATGCCGACCTGCCGGACCTCGCGGGCGCGAACGCCGCGATCCGCACGATGGGGGTCGACCTGGCGATGGCGGGCGACTGCGTCGGGGCCGACCTGGTCCACTCCCACACCTGGTACGCCAACTTCGCCGGGCACGTCGGGTCGCTGCTCGGCGGCATGCCGCACGTGGTGAGCGCCCACAGCCTGGAACCGATGCGGCCCTGGAAGGCCGAGCAGCTCGGCGGCGGCTACCGGGTCTCGTCGTTCGTCGAGCGCACCGCCTACGAGGCCGCCGCCGCGGTCATCGCGGTGAGCGAGGGCATGCGCCAGGACGTCCTGCGCAGCTACCCCTCGATCGACCCCGAGCGGGTGAAGGTCGTCCACAACGGCATCGACTCGCAGCTGTGGCAGCGGCACCGCGACGACGACACCGTCCGGCGGCACGGTGTCGACCCGGACGGCAAGTCCGTCATCTTCGTCGGACGGATCACCCGCCAGAAGGGGCTCCCCTACCTCCTGCGAGCTGCCGCGCAGCTGCCGCCCGACGTGCAGCTCGTCCTGTGCGCCGGCTCGCCGGACACCCCCGAGATCATGGCCGAGGTGCAGGGCCTCATGGAGGAGCTGCGCGCCACCCGCAAGGGCGTCGTGTGGATCCCCGAGATGCTGCCGCGCGCCGAGGTGGTCGCCCTGCTCTCGGCCGCGACCGTCTTCGCCTGCCCCTCGATCTACGAGCCCCTGGGCATCGTCAACCTCGAGGCGATGGCCTGCGAGCTGGCTGTCGTGGCCACGGCCACCGGCGGCATCCCCGAGGTCGTCGTGGACGGCGAGACCGGCTGGTTGGTGCCGATCGAGCAGAAGCAGGACGGCAGCGGCATACCCCTCGACGCCGACCGGTTCGTCGCCGACCTGGCGCACGCGCTCAACGACGCGGTCAGTGACCCGGCGCGCGCCAGCGCCATGGGGCTGGCCGGGCGCACCCGCGCGGTCGACGCGTTCTCGTGGGCCACCATCGGCGACCGCACCATCCAGGTCTACCGCGACGTGCTCGGCTGAGCCGACCCTCGGCCCGGCTACGACACCGGCGCCGAGGCCAGCTCGTCCTCGGTCGCGGGCGCGAGGTAGGCGTGCACGAGGGGCACCACCGAGGCGCCCTCCCCGCTGGCGGCAGCGACCCGCTTCATCGACCCTGCCCTGATGTCGCCGGCGGCGAAGATGCCGGGCACCGTCGTGGCCAGGTTGGCAGGGGGCACGTCGTCGGTCCACTGGTCACGCGGCACGTCGCGTCCGGTGAGCACGAAGCTGTGCTTGTCCCGGGCCAGCTGGGGTGGCAGCCAGTCGCACCGGGGCGCGGCGCCGAGCAGCAGGAACAGTCCCCGCGCCTGCTTCGTCGTGCGCCGACCCGTGGTGGTGTCCTCGAGACACACCCACTCGAGCTGACCCTCGCCGCCACCGTCGACCACCCTGGTGCAGGGCAGCACGGAGATGCGCTCGTTGTAGCCGATCTCGTCGATCAGGTACTGCGACATGGTCTCCTCGAGCCCGCCGCGGCGGACCACGATCGTCACCGAGCTCGCGAACCGCGCCAGGTGCAGCGCGGCCTGGCCGGCGGAGTTGCCGCCCCCGACCACCACGACGTCGTAACCCTCCATCTCGCGGGCTGCGGTCATGGCGGCGCCGTAGTTGACGCCGGCCCCGACGAGGGCCTCGAGCGGGGGCACCCCGAGCTTGCGGTAGGCCACGCCACTGGAGATCAGCACGGTCCTGGCCCGTACCTCGCCGCCGTCCGTGCGCAGCAGGTGTGGGGCCTGGTCGGTGCCCGGCTCGAGCGCGGTGACTTCCCACCCGGTGAGGAAGTCGGTCCCGAAGCGCAGCGCCTGGTTGCGCGCACGCTGGGCCAGCCGCATGCCCGAGATGCCCCGGGGGAAGCCGAGGTAGTTGCGGATCATGGAGCTCGTGCCGGCCTGGCCGCCGATCGCCTCGGCCTCCAGCACGACCACGGAGAGGCCCTCGGACGCGCCGTAGACGGCCGCGGCGAGTCCGGCGGGTCCGCCACCCACGACCGCGAGGTCGACGACACCGTCGAGCTCGAAGTTGCGCGGGGCGCCGTTGATCGCGATCGCGACGTCGCGGACGCTGGTCGCCTGGACGGGCACCCGGTTGGCTGCCACGACCAGCGGCCAGCGGAGCTCGTCGACCCCGAGCTGCTCGCGGATCCCCGCGAGGTAGTCCTGCAGCTCCAGGGTGTCGGGGTGCCAGAGCCGGTTCTGCATGCCCATCCGGTCGAGGAAGTCGCGGATCGCCATCGTGAGCGCGTCATGGGTCGGCGAGATGACCTTGGCGACGACGACCTCGGGCTGGGGGATCGTGGAGGTCCACTCCGACAGCAGGTCGGTGATGGCGTTGTGGAACTCCTCGTCGCGCCGCCCACGCGGCATGAGGAGGTAGGCGTCGAACTTGCCCTTGGCCATGCCGACCCGCAGGTCGGGCGCGTCGGCGAGGAAGTAGTCCCAGTGGGCGGCCACGACCCGGCGAGCGGTCGCGACGACCAGGCGCCAGCGGTGGAACGCGTAGTGGACGCTCTCGACGTCGGGCAGCCGTGAGTCGGTGACGAAGAGGGCGACGTGGTCGCCGCGGTCACGGATCTCGCGGGCGATCGACTCGGCCTCCGTGCAGGAGCCGGCCGTGCGCAGGTCGTAGTCGCGCGCGTACCTGCTCTGGAACTCCTCGAGCAGCGTGTCGGCGTGGTGTTCCGACACCAGGATGATTGCGGGGTCCGCCATGGTGTCCAAGCCTAATCCGCCGGGCGCGAGTTCAGGCCGGTCGCCAGCCCGCCAGCACCGCGCAGGCCGCGTTCGTGGCATCGGCCAGCGCGCGCTCCGAGGCCCGCTGGAGGCGCAGCAGCAGGCGGTGCCGGGCGCCTGCCTCCGCCGCCGTGAGGGCGCCGTCGCCCGCCGCCAGGGCCACGTCGACGACGGTGTCGATCGTGCCGGCCAGGGCGATGACGCGAGCGGCCCGGCCCGGCAGCCCGGTCGGCAGCCCCCAGCGACCACCCATGGCGGCATCGGCGAGCTCGCGGGCAGCGGTGGCGCCGAACGGCTGGCCGCCGACCGCGTCGATGGCCTCGGTGGCGGTGCGGATCTCGTCGCGCAGGTGCCGCTCGAGCTGTGACGGCTCGAGCGCCTCCACGCGGTGCCGGGGCACCGGTTGCGCGTCGTATGCCGTCCAGTCCACCCGGGTGCCGACGTCCAGCCCACCCTCGGGACCGGCACCGTACGTCGAGATCGTGGGCACGAGCATCCCGCCGAGGCCGGGGACGAACACGCACTCGCCCCCCACGGCCGCGGCACCCTGGGCCTCGACCGACGCGCCCGGGAGGCCGACGAGGTCGCCCGGCGCCGGGAGCGCCACGAGGAGGGCCTGTTCCCCGAGGTCGTGCCACAGCGCGAGGCGGTCGAGGTCGCCAGCCACGTGGTCGATGTCGGGCAGGGCGCGGGCGAGGGCGTCCTCGAGTGGGGTCCCTGTCGCCCAGGCGTGGGTGGTCCACAGCGAAAGCCGCACGGACGCAGGGAGTTCGGGCATCCCGTCATGCTAAGCCGATAGGGTCCCGTGACATGAGTGACGTCCTTGAGTTCGCAGGAGTGACTGTCGTCCGGGGTCAGGCGACCCTGCTCGACGACGTCTCCTGGGAGGTCGAGGAGGGACAGCGCTGGGTCATCCTCGGCCCGAACGGCGCCGGCAAGACGACGCTGCTCCAGCTGGCTGCCGGACGGATGCACCCCACGCGTGGCGTGGCCGGCGTGCTGGGCGAGGTGCTGGGAGCGGTCGACGTCTTCGAGCTCCGGCCGCGGATCGGGCTCGCCTCGGCCGCCCTGGCCGAGCGCATCCCGTTCGACGAGGTGGTCCACAACGTCGTGGTGACCGCCTCCTACGGAGTCGTCGGTCGCTGGCGCGAGAGCTACGAGACGTTCGACCACGCCCGAGCCTCCGAGCTGCTCGCCGCGCTCGGGGCGGACCACCTGGCCGACCGCACCTACGGCACCCTGTCCGAAGGGGAGCGCAAGCGGGTCCAGATCGCCCGGGCGCTGATGACCGACCCCGAGCTGATGCTGCTCGACGAGCCCGCCGCAGGCCTCGACCTCGGTGGTCGCGAGGACCTCGTGCGCCGGCTGGGTGTGCTGGCCGCAGACGTCGAGGCACCCGCACTGATCCTCGTCACCCACCACGTCGAGGAGATCCCGCCCCACTTCACCGACGTCCTGCTGCTGCGCGACGGGCGCATCGTGGCCCAGGGGCCGCTCGAGATCACCCTCACGGAGGCGAACCTCTCCGAGACCTTCGGGATGCCGCTCGAACTGGAGCGCCGCGGCGACCGGTGGACGGCCCGACTGAAGGTCGCCGAAGGAACGTCAGAGGCCCCTCCTTCGTCCTAGAGTTGCTGGACCACTGAGTGGTGGAACTGCTGAGAGGGAGGGGTGTCATGGACTGGTTCGCGGACAACCCGTGGCTGGCATGGCTCGGTCTGGCACTGATCCTGGCGGCCATCGAGGCTGCCACCGTCGACTTCGTGTTCCTCATGCTGGCCGGCGGTGCCGCGGCCGGCGCCGCGGCCTCCGCGGTCGGGGTGCCCTTCCCGGCCCAGGTCGTGGTCGCCGTCGTCGTGGCCGGTCTGCTGCTCCTCCTGGTGCGGCCGGTCATCACCCGCAAGTTCATGGTGGCCGAGGCGAGCCACGGCATCGGAGCCCACGGGCTCGTGGGCCGCAGCGGCCGCGTGCTGCAAGCCGTCACCGCGACCGACGGTCGCGTGAAGGTGGGCGGCGAGACCTGGTCCGCCCGCACCCCGCAGGGGGATGCCACATGCCAGCCCGGCCAAGAGGTCCGGGTTGTATCAATCGAGGGGGCCACCGTGATCGTCACCGGCGTCACGGCGGGTCAGAAAACGGAGTAGACGTGGACGGCATCGGAGCAGGCTTCATCGTCCTGCTGATCCTGGTCGCCTTTGCGCTGATCGTGCTCTTCCGCACGGTCCGCATCGTGCCCCAGCAGACTGCCCTGATCATCGAGCGGCTGGGACGCTACGCGCGCACCCTCGAGGGAGGCATCCACTTCCTGGTGCCCTTCGTCGACAAGGTGCGCGCGAACGTCGACCTGCGGGAGCAGGTCGTGTCCTTCCCGCCCCAGCCCGTGATCACCAGCGACAACCTGGTGGTCAACATCGACACGGTCATCTACTACTCGGTCATCGACGCCAAGTCGGCCGTGTACGAGATCGCCAACTTCATCCAGGGCATCGAGCAGCTCACGGTCACCACCTTGCGCAACGTCATCGGCTCGCTCGACCTCGAGCAGACGCTGACCAGCCGCGACCAGATCAACGCCCAGCTCCGGGGGGTCCTCGACGAGGCCACCGGCAAGTGGGGCATCCGCGTGAACCGCGTCGAGCTCAAGGCCATCGACCCGCCGCACTCCGTGCAGGAGTCGATGGAGAAGCAGATGAAGGCCGAGCGCGAGCGCCGTGCCCAGATCCTCTACGCCGAGGGCACCAAGCAGTCCGCGATCCTCACCGCCGAGGGTGAGAAGCAGAGCCAGATCCTGCGCGCCGAGGGTTCCGCCCAGGCCCGCATCCTCGAGGCCCAGGGCCAGGCCCGCGCGATCCAGCAGGTCTTCGACGCCATCCACCGCGGCAAGCCCACCCAGAAGCTGCTGGCCTACCAGTACCTCCAGGTGCTCCCGCAGATCGCGCGCGGTGACTCCAACAAGATGTGGATCATCCCCAGCGAGCTGACCGACGCCCTTCGCGGCATCGGCGGAGCACTCGGCGCCTCGGACAAGCCGCACGGCCCCGACGACGGGGGCGACGAGGAGTGGGTCGACCCCGGCCAGCTCGCCGACGCCTTCGACGAGACGGTGCTCGAGGACCCGATGCAGGCCCTCGCCGAGGCCCGCGGGCTGGCCGGCAAGGCCAGCCAGGAGGCCACCGAGCACGCGGCCCCGGTCCGGCGCGTCCAGCCGCCGGTGCAGCCGCCGGCCGACGCGGTGCCCGACTTCGAGCCGCCGACCCCGCCGGCGGTCCCGCCCGTGGAGACCGACGAGGACCCCAAGCCGCCGCCGGCCTGACCTCCACCCCACCTCGGTATGCCGCCCGCGCAGGTGCGCGGGCGGCACACCTGTGTCCGGGCGGGGGAGAGGCGTCGCTAGGGTGACGTGGTGTCCGTCTTCGAAGCCCTCGGGATCTTCCTCGCGGGGCTCGCGGCGGGGACCATCAACACCGTGGTCGGCTCGGGCACCCTGATCACCTTCCCCACGCTGTTGTTCTTCGGCTACCCGCCGCTTACGGCCAACATCTCGAACAACATCGGACTGGTCGGCGGCGGCGTGACCGGGTCGTGGGGGTACCGCCACGAGCTCGGGGGCGCAGGCCCGGCCATCCGGCGACTCGTTCCGATGTCCCTCGCTGGTGGCATCACCGGCGCCGTCCTGCTGCGCGTGCTGCCGGCCTCGGCCTTCGCGGCCATCGTCCCCGTGCTGATCGCGATCGGGGTGCTGCTCGTGGTCCTCGGTCCGGCGATCCAGCGTCGAGCGGCCGCGCGGCGCGAGGGCGAGGACGAGGTCCACCCGGTTCACCGCGGTGGCGCCACGACGGTCCTGCTCATGGCGGCGGTGTTCGTGGCCGGTGTGTACGGCGGGTACTTCGGAGCCGCGCAGGGCGTCATCCTCATGGGCGTCCTCAGCGTCCTCAGCAGTGAGCCGCTGCAACGCCTCAACGGCTACAAGAACGTGCTCGCCCTGGTCGTCAACACCGTGGCAGCGCTCGTCTTCGTCGTCGTCGCCCACGAGCTGATCGACTGGCTGGTCGTCCTGCTCATCGCGGTCGGGTCGCTGCTCGGCGGGGTGGTCGGCTCGACCGTCGGCCGCCGACTGCCACCGGTGGTGTTGCGCGGGTTCATCGTCGTCATCGGGGTGGTCGGGATCATCAAGATCGTGTGGTTCAGCTGAGGGCTGCCGACGCCCACGCTGCGGTCAGGTGACCTTGACCACCGTGACCGCCGAGACCGACTCGGCATGCGCGGAGCTCCCGAGGTAGCGCGCCGTCAGGCTGTGGTTGCCCCTGGCGACCGGTGTCCAGGCGATCGTGGCCTTGCCGTCGGTGAGGGTGGCGGCGGTCCCGACCGGCTCGGCGCCGTCGTAGAGCTGCACGGAGCCCGTGGGGCGGGGGCCGGAGGCTGCGGTCACCGTGACCGCCACGGGCAGGGGCTTGCCGGTCTTCCCGGTCTTGGCGACGGAGGTCGAGGTCGTGGTGGCGACGCCCGGGACGACGACTGTCGTCGCCCCGCTGCTCGGCAGGAGCGTCGCGCTCCCGACGTAGTCGCCGGTGAGGGTGTGACTGCCGCGAGGTAGCCCGGGGACGAGGAGGTAGGCCTTGCCGCTGCCGTCGAGGGCTACCGTCCCGAGCGTCGTCGACCCCTCGCGGAAGGTCACCTGGCCGGTCGGGACCGCGGTCCCGCCCTGCACGGTGGCGGTGAGGGCGACCCCGCCGTCACTGGTCGCGCCACCGGTCACGGTGGTCGTGGAGGCCACCCGCGGGTCAGCCGCGACGGTGTTGTACCGCGCCCGCCCGGAGATCGCGGCGACGGCGTTGTCGCAGAACTGCCGGAACGTCACGTCGAGGCTGGTGATCGCCCCGGCGGGGTCGGTCGCGATGCTGTTCACGGTGAAGTCGCCGGTGAGGGTGTTGCAGCCACGCCCCGTGCCCGAGAAGTCCAGTCCGGGCTGACCTGCCCCACGGAACGGGGCCCGCACCGCGCCGGTGTAGGAACCGACCTGCAAGGTCTGGCCCGGGGGCGCCGCGACGTCGAGGGTCCACCACTGGTCGGTGCCGGGCGAGTCCACCGAGACGGTGGCGTGCCCGGCGGTGCCTCGTGCGGTGATGGCGGCTGTCGGCGGCACGTAGCTGGCCGACGCCCCCTGCCCGATGTAGTCCCCGGCCAGGCTCCCGAACCACAGCGAGGTGTCCGGGACGGCGACCTCCTGGACCAGCCGGGCGGAGGTGAGGGTCCCGACCTTCGCGTAGAGCGAGTGCGTGCCCGGGGTGAGCCGGGACGTCGTGAGTCGTGCGGTGCCGTTGGTGTCGAAGGAGCCCTGGCCGATGGGGGTCGTGGCGTCGTAGAAGACGACACCCCCGGCCGTGCCGGGCGAGGTCCTCGCGGTCAGCGTGACCGGTTGGTCGGCCACGACGCTGGGGTTGGAGGACGTGAGCACCGGGGTGATGACGTAGGGCGCCGCGTACTTGACGGTGGCGGACAGGCTTCCGGTGCTGTTGTCGCAGACCTGGGTCAGCGTCGCGTCGAGGGAGGTGATGCGCCCGGCGGTGTCCGCACTGATGGCGAAGATCGTGAAGCGACCATTGACCTGGTTGCAGCCACGCCCCGTCGACGTGACCGAGAGGCCGCCGGACGTGCTGTTGAACAGCGCGCGGGTGGCGTTCTCGTAGGACCCGGTCGTCAGCTGCTGGCCCTTGGGGGCGGCGAGCGTGACGTCCCACCACTCCGACCCGGTGTCGGCCGAGACCGTGACCGAGCCAGCGGTGCCGCTGATCCGGAACTGCGTGGGCGCGACGAGGGTGCCGCTCCGACCCTGCCCGATGTAGTCGCCGGGGGCGCTGACGTACGACAGGTACGTCTCGCTCTCCGCGGCGGCCAGGGCCGGTGCCGTGGTGGCCACCACGGCGAGGGGCGCGACCACGACCGCACCGGTCACCAGCCGCGCCCAGATTCCACGTCCACTCATCGCGAGCCCCCTCGTCCCAACCGCGGTCACCGACCCTGCATCGGGCGCAGCTGTGCTGCGCAAACGGTAGACCGATGGCCCAGCCGTCAGCAGGCTTTTCGCGGAAATCGGCGGTGGCCTAGCCTGCTCGCCGTGCCCCTCGCCATCACCGACCCTGCCGACCCCCGGCTGGCCGACTACGTCTCGCTCACCGACGTCGCGCTGCGCCGCCGGACCGAGCCGGAGCGCGGCCTCTACATCGCCGAGTCGGAGAAGGTCATCCGCCGGGCGCTGCGAGCCGGGCACCGACCGCGCAGCTACCTGATGGCGGAGCGCTGGCTGACCGACCTCGCCGACCTCGTGGCCGAGGCCGAGGCCGACGGCGTGCCGGTCTTCGTGGGCGAGCACGACGTCATCGAGCAGCTCACCGGATTCCACCTGCACCGGGGCGCGCTGGCCTCGATGCAACGGCCCGAGCTGCCCGGCGTCGGGGAGCTGGTGGCCGGCGCCCGTCGGGTGCTGGTGCTCGAGGACATCGTCGACCACACCAACGTCGGCGCCGTGTTCCGCTCGGCTGCAGCGCTCGGCGTGGACGCGGTGCTCGTGACTCCGCGGTGCGCAGACCCGTTGTACCGCAGGGCGATCCGGGTCTCCATGGGCACCGTGTTCCAGGTCCCGTGGACCCGGATCGACCCGTGGCCGGGTGGCATCACCGAGCTGCAGGCCGCCGGGTTCACGGTGGCGACCCTGGCCCTCGCCGACGACGCGGTGAGCCTCGACCAGCTGGCTGCTGACCCACCGGAGCGACTGGCCCTCGTGCTCGGCACGGAGGGCGACGGGCTGTCGCACCACACGCTCGAGGCAGCCGACCTGACTGTCACCATCCCGATGGCCGGGGGAGTGGACTCCCTCAACGTCGCCGCGGCGGGCGCCGTGGCCGCCTGGGCGCTGCGCCCGAAGCGCTAGGTCAGGACGGCTGGGCCTGGTCGACGAGTCGCCGCAGCAGCTCGGCCAGCTCTGCGGCCGGGTCCTCGGTGAGGCCGCCGTGCACCGGCCCGGGCTGCACGACGGTGCTCCGCGGGGCGCTGAGCCAGCCGAACCGGCGGCCCAGCCCGCCGAGGGTGGGCAGCCCGCCGCCGGTGACCCCACGGCATACCTGGCAGATCGTCTCGAGGGCCTGGTCCACGTCCTCGACGCTGACGTGGGGGGCGAAGGCGTGCAGGCGCGCCTCGTCGACGCGGTAGGCGGCCTCGAGGAAGTCGGCGGACTGGCTGTAGAGCACCACGCCGACGTTGAGGAACTCCTCGCGCTCCACGCGTGGCACGCAGCGCAGGACGACGTACTGGTAGCCGTGGCGGGTCATGACGCCTCGCCCGGGAGCCAGGCCTGTGGCTGCGCGACGCGGGCCACCAGGTGGTCGACGTAGGCCGCGCGCACGGCGTCGACCGTGTCGAGGCCGGGCGCCTGCTCCAGCCACACCTCGGGCACGCCCGCGACCACCTCGGTCAGGAGCTCCCGGGTGAGCGCGGGGGCGTGCCGCTCGTGGGCGGCGGCCGGGCTGGAGGCGACGTCGCGCAGCACGTGCGTGCTGGCGTCGAACGGCTGGGCCGCGAAGCGCTCCGGGTCGGCACCGCGGCTGGGCCAGCCGTGGTGGAAGTAGAGCGCGGCACCGTGGTCGATCAGCCACGGGTCGCGGTGCCAGACGAGGAGGTTGGGGTTGCTCCAGGTGCGGTCGACGTTGGCCGTGAGCGCGTCGAGCCAGAGGATGTCGGCGGCGGTGTCGGGTGCCGGCGGCCGGGAGCCGTCGTAGCCGAACGAGCCGGGGAGGAAGTCGATCCCGAGGTTCGGTCCGATGCTGGCCGTGAGGAGGTCCTGGACCTCCTCGTCCGCCTCGTACTTGGCGATCGGGGCCTGGAGGTCGACGACGGCGAGGCGGGGCACGCTCAGCCCCAGCGCGCGGGCCAGCTCGCCGACAACCACCTCGGCGACGAGGACCTTCGGGCCCTGGCCGGCGCCACGGAACTTCAGCACGTAGGTGCCCAGGTCGTCGGCCTCGACGATGCCCGGCAGCGACCCGCCCTCCTTGAGGGGCGTGACGTAGCGCGTGGCGGTGACCTGGTCGAGCACGATGCCCAGCCTATGGGGAAGCAGCGGACTCAGGCGTCGCCGACCGTGAGCGCCGCGGCCTCGAGCGGCCGCCCCTGCTCGACCGTCTCGTCGACGTGCTCCCGGTCGACGGCGGTGATCTCCCGTCGTGCGGTGACCAGGACGGCCACGCCGAGCAGCACCGCGCCCGAGCCGACCCAGAAGGGCACGTGCACCGAGCGTTCGCCGAGCTTGCCGGCCAGCCACGGGGCGATCGCGCCACCGCCGAACCGCACGAAGCTGTAGGCCGCCGAGGCCACCCCGCGCTCCACCGGCGAGACCTTCATGACGGTCTCGGTGATCAGGGTGTTGTTGATGCCGAGGAAGGCACCCGCGAGGACCACCCCGACGACCAGCACCGGCTTGTGGTCGGTGCCGATGGCCATCGCCGCCAGGATGAGGGCGAACCCGACCAGGGCGCCGATCACGCCGGGCAGTGTCCCGAACCGGCGCTGCAGCCGTGGGGCCACGACCACCGAGGTGAACGCGAGCAGCAGGCCCCAGCCGAAGAAGATGAGCCCGACCTGGTGGGCGCCCATGGCGAGCGGGAAGGGCGTGAAGGCGAGCAAGGTGAAGAAGCCGAAGTTGTAGAGCAGTGCGGTGATCCCGACGGTCAGCAGACCGCGGTGCGAGAGCGCCCTGAGCGGTGCCGAGATGCTGCTCCGGGGGCCGGTCGGCGGCGTCGCCGGCAGGGTGGTCAGGATCGCGACCAGGGCCACGGCCATCAGGGCGGAGACGCCCCAGAACGGCCAGCGCCACGAGTGTCCGCCCAGCCACCCGCCGAGCAGCGGGCCGGTCGCGATGCCGACGCCGAGGGCCGCCTCGTAGAGGACGATCGCCTGGCCCACCGAGCCGCGGGCGGCGCTGACGATGGTGGCTAGCGCGGTGGCGATGAACAGCGCGTTGCCGAGGCCCCAGACCGCGCGGAACGCGACGATCCCGCCGATCGAGTCCTGGGCTCCGGCCAGGCCCGCGCCGATGATGATGACCACGAGCCCCAGCAGGAGGGTCCGCTTGGCGCCGGTCCGGCTGGACACCCAGCCGGTCACCAGCATCGCGACCCCCATCACCGCCATGTAGCTGGTGAAGAGCAGCGAGACCTGCGACGCGCTGGCGCCGAGGTCGTCGGCGATCGGCTTGAGGATGGGGTCGACGAGGCCGATGCCCATGAACGCGATGACACAGGCGAAGGCGACGGACCAGACGGTCTTGGGTTGGCGCCACATGGTGGGTGCAAGCTTCTTTCTCTGGGGGAGTGGGCTCAGGAGGTGGTGTTGGCGGCCCGGGCCAGCAGGTCGTCGAGCGCCGCCACGGCGACCTCGAGCCGCGCGATGGCCTCGGCGTCGAGCTGCTCGAACACGGGGGAGAGGGCCTCGAGCCGGGCCCGCCGGGCCCGTCCGAGCGCCGCGCTCCCGGCGGCGGTGAGCGAGACGAGGCTGGCGCGGGCGTCGGCCGGGTCGGGCACGCGCTCGGTCCAGCCCTCCGCCTCGAGCCGTTGCACCTGCAGGCTCATCGTCGGCTGGCTGGTGTGGTCGGCGGTGGCCAGCGTGCTGATGCGGGCCGGCTCGAGCTCCTCGACCAGGGCCAGCAGCCGGGTCTGGGCCATCGGCACGTCGAACGACGCGTTGCGCGATGCCCAGCGGGTCAGCCGGGCCGCGGAACGCAGGACGCTGTTGCCCAGCTCGTCGCGATCGGTCATGGCTCCCACATTACATAGGAAACCTATGTAATGCACGTCGCGCCGTGCACTCCTGGGTCAGGCAGCCAGGCAGGTGGCGTGGTTGAGCGCCCCGATGACGGCCTCGCGCCAGCTCAGCTGCACGACGCTGCTGCGGCACGAGGCACCCCCGCAGTCGCACTGCCAGCGCCACGTGCCGGTGTTGACCCGCAGCACGTGCGGGTGGTGGTGGGCGGTGTCGCCCCTGGTGATGTGGTGTGTCCGCATGGTTCTGTCCCCCTCGTCCGTGCCGCCCCCCGCGGCACGTCCTGACTCAAGGAGGCTGGTGAGGTCGCGCCTGATACGTGCGCCCGCCCTCCGACTCGCACTCAGCGCAGCGCGCGCACCGTGTCGATGGTGTCGGCCTCCTCGGCCGTCTTGTCGTCGCGGTAGCGCAGCACCCGGGCGAACCGCAGCGCCATCCCACCGGGGTAACGCGACGAGGTCTGGATGCCGTCGAACGCGATCTCCACGACCTGCTCGGGCCGCACCGGCACGACGTAGCCGTCGGTGCCATCGGTGGCCAGCTCGGTGAAGCGCTCGGTCTGCCACTGCAGCATCTCGTCGGTCATGCCCTTGAACGTCTTCCCGAGCATGACGAAGCCGCCGGTCTCCGGATCCCGGGCGCCGAGGTGGATGTTGGAGAGCCAGCCCTTGCGGCGGCCGCTGCCCCACTCGATCGCCAGCACGACGAGGTCGAGGGTGTGCCGTGGCTTCACCTTCACCCACCCGGCACCGCGGCGACCGGCGGCGTAGGGGGCGCTCGGCGACTTGACCACGACACCCTCGTGACCGTCGCGGACGAGCTGGTCGAAGAACGCCGTCGCCTCAGCCGGGCTGGCCGCGGTGATGCGCGGCACGAGGCTGGCCTGCGGGACCAGCGCGGCGAGCCGGCCGAAGCGCTCGGACGCGGGAAGCTCGAGCAGGTCGTCGCCGTCGACGTGGAGCAGGTCGAAGAAGTAGGGGGTCACCGGCACGGCGGCCCGGAGCTCGTCGACACCGGTGCTGCTCATGGTGCGAGAAGCGGTCTGCTGGAACGGCAGCGGACGGCCGGTCTCGTCGAGGGCGATGGCCTCGCCGTCGACGACGAGCGTGGTGACCGGCAGCGCCAGGACCGCCTCGACGACCTCGGGCAGCCGGTCGGTGATGTCGTCGAGCGACCGGGTGAACAGGCGCACGTCGTCGCCGTCCCGGTGGGCCTGGAGCCGGATGCCGTCGAGCTTGCCGTCGACCACCACTCCCTCGGAGGTGTCACCGACCTGCTCCCAGGCCGCCGTGACGTCGGGCGCGGACGCGGCCAGCATCGGGCGCATCGGCCGACCCACCTCGAGGTGGATGTCGTCGAGCGCTGCGACACCGCCGGTCAGGGCGGCGACGGCCACGGGCGCGGCATACCCGGCCAGCATGGTGGCTCGACGCACGGCGGCCTCGGGCACGTCGGCCGCCTGCGCGATGGCCGCGAGCATGACGCCGTCGAGCGCGCCCTGCCGCACCTGACCTGTCACCAACGCCCGGAGGTAGTCCTGCTCCGGCTCCGTGAGCCGGGCGAACAGCGCTGTCACGGCCGCGGTGCGGGTGGCCGCGGAGCCGCTGCCGGCGATCACCGCGATCTCGCCCAGCGCCGCGTCGACCTCGGCGACGGTCACGCTCGCCTCCGCCGCGGGGGCGGGGAGGGTGGACAGGCCACGCCAGCTCACGCCGATGCGTCGCTGCGGCAGCACCCCGGAGAGGTATGCCGCGACCGTCGCCGCATCGTCGGCTCCGGCCGCACGCAGCGCGTCGGCCACGGCAGCAGTCTTGGCCAACCGTGACCGGGTGGCGGTGGCTGCCGCCGAGGCGGCGACGACGTCGGCGAAGAGCACGGTTCGAGGCTAGCCGGGGCGGGTGACAGGGACGGGGACAGCCGGGTGTCAGGCCTTCCCGAGGATGGTCTGCAGGTCGGTCGACTCGAACCCGTGCGCCTCAGCCACCGGGGCATAGGTGACCGCGCCGTCATGGGTGTTGAGGCCCAGCGCCAGCGGACGGTTCGCCGAGAGGGCGTCGCGCCAGCCCTGGTTGGCGAGCTGCACGGCATACGGGAGGGTCACGTTGGTGAGCGCGTAGGTGCTGGTGTGCGGCACGGCGCCCGGCATGTTCGCGACGCAGTAGAACACCGAGTTGTGCACCTGGTAGGTCGGGTCGGCATGCGTCGTCGGGCGCGAGTCCTCGAAGCAGCCGCCCTGGTCGATCGAGATGTCGACCAGCACCGAGCCGGGCTTCATCCGCGAGACCTGCTCGTTGGTCACGAGCTTGGGGGCCTTGGCGCCCGGCACGAGGACGGCGCCGATGACCAGGTCGGCGTCCTCGATGGCCCGCTCGATCTCGTAGGTGTTGGAGGCCACCGTCTGGCAGTGCCCCTGGTAGATCGCGTCAGCGTGGCGGAGCTTGGCGATGTCGCGGTCGAGCAGGAGCACCTCGGCCTGCATGCCGAGCGCGATGGCCGCGGCGTTCATGCCGGAGACGCCGGCGCCGATGACGACGACCTTCGCGGCATACACCCCGCTCACGCCTCCCATGAGCACTCCCCGGCCACCCTGGGCCCGCATCAGCGTGTGGGCGCCGACCTGCGGCGCGAGCCGCCCGGCGACCTCGGACATGGGGGCCAGCAGCGGCAGCGAGCGGTCGGGGAGCTCGACGGTCTCGTAGGCGATCCCGGTGACCTTGCGCTTCACGAGCTCCTCGGTGAGCGGCTTGTCGGCCGCGAGGTGCAGGTAGGTGAAGAGGGTCTGGCCCTCGCGCATCCGGTGGTACTCGGGCTCGATCGGCTCCTTGACCTTGAGGATCAGGTCGCCGGTGCCCCAGACGTCGTCGGCGGTGTCGAGGATCGTGGCGCCGGCAGCCGTGTAGTCGGCGTCGAGGATGGACGACCCGACGCCGGCGTCCTTCTCGACGAAGACCTCGTGGCCGTGGACGACGAGCTCGTGCACGCCCGACGGGGTGATCGCGACGCGGTACTCGTTGTTCTTGACCTCGCGCGGAATGCCGACCTTCATCAAAAGCCTCCTGGGTTGCAGTGGTCCTCGAACAATGGCGGAGATGCGCCACGCTGCCAACCTCAGCCTCCCAGACGGCAGGCGCGCGAGAGGCGGATTCCTGCCCTCCCATTTCCCCTTCGGGCCGGCTCGCACGGGCGTACCCTGACGGGAGTCCGGGAGGTGTCGCCCGGCGCCCCCGCGCACGGAGTCATCATGAGCATGACGAGCACACCCCGCCCGATGATGGGGCGCGCCCACGAAGGCTACGTGCACGACGTGATGCTGTGGTCCGGGCAGCGGTCCTTCGTCAGGGCCGCCGCGGACTTCGTGCGGCAGGGGGTCGTGGCGGGTGAGCTCGCCCTGGTGGCCCTTCCCGCCGTGCGCCTCCGGGCGGTGCGGGCCGCCCTGGGGGAGGCCGCCGCACAGGTGCGGTTCGCGGAGATGGAGACGCTGGGTGCCAACCCGGCGTGCCTCATCCAGGCCTGGGTGGACTTCGTCGCGGAGGCGGGTGACCGGCCCTCACGCGGTGTGGGCGAGCCGCTCTGGGCGGGTCGCACCGGTGTCGAGGTGACCGAGTGCCAGCTGCACGAGGCGTTGCTCAACGACGCGATCCCCGCGACGGCACCCCTGTGGCTGCGCTGCCCCTACGAGGTCGGCGCCCTCACCGACGAGGTGGTCGAGGAGGCCCTGCACACGCACCCGTGGGTGGCGGACAGCGACGGCCTGGCCCGCACCAACGCCTTGTTCGGCGGCCACGACCTGGGCGCCGCCGCGTTCGCGTCCCCACTGCCCGCGGCCCCGGCGGCCACCATCGTGCGGGCCATCACACCGTCCACGATCCGGGCGGTCCGAGACCTCGCGTTGCAGGTGGCCCGGGCCTGCGGCATCACCGACGACCGCGCAGCCGACCTCGGGCTGGCCCTGCACGAGCTGGGGGTGAACTCGGTCCTGCACGGTCGGGGGAGGGGCACCCTGCGGCTCTGGAGGACGAGCCAGGCGCTGGTCTGCGAGGTCACCGACCAAGGGGTCGTGGCGGACCCGCTGGCGGGCCGGCTCGCGCCGGGGACCGAGGAGCTGGACGGCCGGGGGCTGTGGATGGTCAACCAGCTGTGCGACCTCGTGCAGCTGCGGTCGTCCGCGGCGGGCACCACGGTGCGGGTGCACACCTGGCTCTAGCAGCGCCAGGTGTCGGGGGAGCCCTCGGTCAGGGCGCGATGGTGGACGAGTGCAGGAGCGCACCGATCAGGGCCGAGCGCCAGGGCAACGGGGCCTGGGCGGGGGTCCGGCACGACGCGCTGCCGCAGTCGCACACCCACAGCCAGCCCCGCGCCCCGCGCAGGACGCGCGGGTGGTGGCTGGTGGTGCGGTGGATGGTCTGCGTGCTCACGTCTTCGACGGTAGGAGCCGGATGAGAGCGCCGTGCGCGGACGCGCCGGGGGTCGGCCGAGTTCACGACCGGGAATGGCCGAACGGGTGAGGACTAGTCAGTCTCAGCGGACGATGAGGGCGACGGCGGCCACGGCAGACGCGACGAGCACGGACTGGTCGAACCGCGCCTGGCTCAGCCGCCGCACCGTCCGGAGCCCTGCCCAGGCGCCGAGCAGCACGAACGGCGCCAGCAGGAGGGTGCGTTGCACGGTGTGGGCACCGAACAGGCCGAGCCCGAAGCTGAAGGGCAGCTTGCAGAGGTTCACCCCGAAGAAGAGCAGTGCGCTGGTCCCGAGGAACCGCAGCTTCTCGACCCCCTGCGCCACGAGGTAGAGCGTCGTCACCGGACCCGCCGCGTTGGCGGTCATGGTCGTGAACCCGGCGGCGATCCCGGTCCCGATCGCGGCGCTCCGGGACCTGCCGACCCTCCCGACATCGGGCGACCGCCAGCGCAGGGCCAGCTGGAGGGCGGCCAGGACGAGCAGGAGCACCCCGATGGAGCGGCGCAGGACGGTGTCGTCGACCACGGCGAGGAACACCGCGCCCAGGGCGAGCCCCGGGAGCACGGCCGGGATGAGGCGGCGCAACAGGCCCCAGTCGGCCTCGCTCCGGTAGTGCCACACGGCCACCACGTCGCCGATGATCAGGAGGAGCAGGATCGCCGCGGTCGACTCCCGCGCCGGCATCACGCTCGCGAAGATGGCGACGCTGATGCTCGCGAGGCCGCCGATCGCGGTCTTGGCGTACCCGATCAGCAGCGCCGCGACGACGAGCAGCAGGGCCTCGAGCACCCTGCGACCCTAGCCAGTCGCAGGCCCGGCCCTATCGGGTGTTCGGCCACCGTTCGCCGGAACCCCCGCTGCACGGTCACCGGATGCGGCACGCTTCCGGGTGAGGCAGCCGACCCCCGGGCTGCGCACGACGAAGGACCCGTACCGATGACTGCACCCACGCGGCGCGCCGCTGTGGCGCTGAGCGCCTCCGTGGCCCTGGCGGCCACCCTGACCGGCACCGTCACCCTGGCCACCCCGCAGACCGCGGACGCCGCGACCTGCCGGGCCACGCCCACCCTGCTCTCACGCATGCCCACCGTGACCCAGCTCGCCGGTGGCGCGACAGCCCGGATCTGGGACACCGGGCCCACTCCGAGCAACCCGCAGGCATCCACCCGCATCGTGGCCGTGACCGTGCCGGCGGCGTCGGCGGCGAACCCCCGGGTGCGCGCTGCGGCCAACCTCAACACGGCACGCATCCCGTCGGCGTACTTCCTCGACGCACCGACCGCCGTCGTGATGGTCAACGGCGGGGTGTTCAACCCGACCGTGGGAGCCATGCCCGACCTGCCGCAGATGACCTCCGGCTGGCTCCGGAAGGCGCGATCGACGCACGACCCGGCCATCGTGACCGCCAAGGACGGCCGCTCCCTCCCGTCGCGGCTGTGGATCAC
This sequence comes from Phycicoccus sp. Soil802, assembly GCF_001429605.1. Taxonomy (GTDB): domain Bacteria; phylum Actinomycetota; class Actinomycetes; order Actinomycetales; family Dermatophilaceae; genus Pedococcus. The sequence goes on along the minus strand of NZ_LMSS01000001.1, from coordinate 582,925 downwards.
GGGCAGCGTCAGCGCCACCGGCCATGGCTACAAGGCCGTGACCGGGCTCAACTGGCAGAGCCTGTCGGGCAGTGGCATCAACGCCTACACGCCGTCCTGGGGCAAGGCCCGTCGGCCGTACGGCACCGCCGACGTCGTCGTCGCGGGAGGCAAGGTCGTCGCGGTGCGCACCGGCACGACGCGCGGCCAGACCGCCGCCTCCGGGCAGACCATCCTGACAGCGACCGGCACGGCCGGGAGCTGGCTGGCCTCGTTCCGGATCGGCACCAGCGTGTCCATCAGCTACCACGCCTCCACCGATGCCCCGTTCCCGGTCTACGAGGCCGTCGGCCGCGGAGCCCGGTTCCTGAACCAGGGCGTCAAGAACGGCGGCACCTGCACGAGCCGCGACGAGCTGCTGCGGCCCCGCACCGCCATCGGGTGGACCAAGAGCGGGGACCTGCTCTTCGTCACCGCCTCGGGTCGGGCCACGGTCGACGGCGTGCGCTACGGGGGCGCCACCATCCACCAGATGGCCGACTACATGGCCAAGCTCGGCTCGTGGGACGCCACCAACCTCGACGGTGGCGGCTCGACGACCATGGTGGCGCGCACCTCCAGTGGCAAGGTCATCCGCCTGGACCGGGCCGGCACCGAGTGGCAACGGGCCGTCCCGAACGTCTTCTCCGCCGGCTGACCCGCAGGAGGCCCACGCAGAAGGACCCCGACACGGTGTGTGTCGGGGTCCTTCGCGTTGGTGTCCGGAGGGGGACTTGAACCCCCACGCCCGATAAAGGGCACTAGCACCTCAAGCTAGCGCGTCTGCCATTCCGCCACCCGGACAAGGTGCTTCGCAGGCCTCTTGGGGAGCGCCTGCTGCGACCCGGAACGATAGCACGCAGGCCACCCCAACTCCCAAACGGCCCAGCCCTCAACGGAACCCGGGCGAACCGCCACGGGCACGGCATACCCGACGCGCCTAGTCTGGATGGCATGAGCGAGGTCACCGAGCCCAGCAGCCAGCCCACCAGCCCCGTCGACGAGGTCGTGCGCCTGTGCCGCGACCTGATCCGCATCGACAGCACCAACTACGGCGACGGCAGCGGGCCGGGGGAGCGCGAGGCGGCCGACTACGTCGTGGCCCAGCTGCGCGAGGTCGGGCTGGAGCCCACGGTGGTCGAGAGCGACCCCGGCCGGACCAGCGTGGTGGTGCGGTTCGAGGGCGAGGACCGTGCGCGACCGGCCCTCTGCATCCACGGACACCTCGATGTCGTGCCCGCCAATGCGGATGACTGGCAGGTGGACCCGTTGTCCGCGGAGCTGAAGGACGGCTGCATCTGGGGTCGCGGCGCGGTGGACATGAAGGACATGGACGCGATGATCCTGGCCAACATCCGCGACCTCGCCCGTCGTGGCGCCAAGCCGCCGCGCGACATCGTGTTCGCGTTCTTCGCCGACGAGGAGGCCGGCGGGGTCAAGGGCAGCCACCACGTCGTCGACCACCACCCCGAGCTCTTCGAGGGTGTCACCGAGGCTGTCTCCGAGGTCGGCGGCTACAGCGTCACCGTCCCGACCCCCGACGGCGAGACCCGCGCCTACCTGGTGCAGACCGCCGAGAAGGGCATCCTCTGGCTGCGCCTGACGGCCCACGGCCGCGCCGGCCACGGCTCGGTGCCCAACGACGAGAACGCCCTGGTCCGCCTCGCCGAGGCGATCACCCGGGTCAACGAGCACAAGTGGCCGCGCGAGTACCTCGCCTCGGTCCGCGAGCTGCTCGACGGGCTGTCCGAGCTCACCGGCACGTCCTACTCCGACGAGGACCTCGACGAGCTGCTCGACCACCTCGGTGGCGCCCAGGGGTTCGTGCGCGGGACGCTCCAGGACACCGCGAACTTCACCATGGCCGAGGCCGGCTACAAGCACAACGTGATCCCGCAGAGTGCCTCGGCCTCGCTCGACTGCCGGTTCCTGCCCGGCCACGACGACGAGCTCCTCGACACGATCCGCGAGCTCGCGGGCGAGCACGTCACCGTCGACATCGTGCACCGCGACATCGCGCTGGACGCGCCGTTCGAGGGTCCGCTCGTCGACGCCATGAAGGCCGCCCTGCTGGCCGAGGACCCCGGCGCCGAGGTGCTGCCGTACTGCCTGTCCGGAGGCACCGACAACAAGGCCCTGAGCAAGCTGGGCATCACCGGCTACGGGTTCGCCCCGCTCCAGCTCCCGGCCGACCTCGACTTCGCGCCGATGTTCCACGGCATCGACGAGCGGGTGCCGGTGGCTGCACTGGAGTTCGGCACGCGGGTCCTCCAGCGCTTCATCGCCACCTGCTGAGCGGTATGCCGCGTGGCTGGCCACGCGGCATACCGAAAACTTTGCCCCTCCGTGGGCGTAGCCTGCGGGCCGAGCCCGTCGTTTGAACTCATGAGAGATCGACGACGGAGGAGCAGCGGATGGCACACAAGTCCCCGGGCACGAACCTGGCCCGGCTCGCAGGGGCGCTGGCAGTGGGCGGCCTCGTCTGGTTGTCGTCGGGGGGAGCGGCTGAGGCCGCGACCCTGCCCGACCCGGTGACGGCGGCTGTCACCCAGCTGCTCGGTGGCTCCGCCACTCCTACCCTGCCGCCCCCGCCCCCGAACGCCCCGGCACTCCCGTCGGTGCCGTCGGCGCCGGCGCCACCTGCCCTACCCGGGCTCCCAGGCGAGAACCCGTCCGACGAACAGCAGGACGCACCCGGCGCCAGCGCCGAGGTGCAGGCTCCGGCTGGCGACGACCGTGCGGCAGTGGACGCGGCCGTGGCGGAGTTCCTGGGCGTCTGTGCCCGCGTCCCACATGACGTGGTGCCGGTGCAGGCGACCATCGTGGTGCTCGACCGTGACGTCATCGCCGAGCTGGTGGACGCCGGGGTGCCGTTGCAGCCGCTCGTCGTCCCGTGCCCGAAGGCCGCCGCCGCGAGCCCGGCCGCGCCGCAGTCGCCGGCCGCGCCCCAGGATGCCTCGCGCCCCGGGCCGACCGCCGACCCGCGGTCCGGCCTGCCGACCTCGCTGGCCTTCACCGGGACCGACGTCGCCCCGACCCTCCTGCTGGCGGGAGGGTTGCTCGCCCTCGGCCTCGCGTGCCTGCGCAAGGCCCACCTGCTCGCAGTCGTCCGGTGAGCGCGCGCCGAGGACCGCTGTGGGACTCGCCCGCGCTGACGACTGTCAGTGCGGGCGAGGCACGCGGATGATCTTGCGGCGCAACCAGGTCCGCTGCTGGCCACCCAGGTAGATCCGGGTGCGGTGCAGCTCCCAGTGGCCGTACTCGGCATGCTCGGTCAACGTCCGCCGGATGTCGGATCGTGAATCGGTTCGGGTGAAGCTCACCACGCGGTACTCGTACTCAACCATCGTGCGCCATTTTGCCCCAGAACCCGATACCGTCGAGCCATGACCGCAGACCCGCGTGGCGCGCTGGCCAACCTCATGACCGCGTTCGAGCGGCACCTCGAGGCATCGGCCTCCAAGCGGGGCGAGGAAGACCCGACCGTGATCGCGGCCTACGACGACCTGGCTGACGCCTTCGCGTCGTACGACGACGCCCTCCTCCAGGCCTACGGCGAGATGACGCCGCTCGACATCTACGACGGTGACGACGACGACGAAGACGACGACGACGACGACCAGGACGACGACGACGAGGACGACGACGAGCTCGACGACCACGGTGACGAGGACGGCGACGGCAGTGTCTACTCCGGGCTCGACGACGCGGACTACGAGGTCGAGAGCGAGCGCTGAGCGGTCAGCCGGCTCAGGCAGACACCTCGTCGAGGGCGGCCACCAGCTCCTCGGGCAGCTCCAGCGACTCGCTCGCCAGTGAGGTCCGCAACTGTGCGGTGGTGCGCGCCCCGACCACCGGGCTGACGACGCCCGGGCGGTCGCGCACCCAGGCCAGGGCCACCTCGGCAGGGCTGACGTCGAGTCCCTTGGCCGCGATCGCGAGCGCCTCGACGATGCCGGTGCTGCGGTCGTCGAGGTAGCGGGCGGTGAAGCGCGGGAAGTCGCGGGACGCGGCACGGGAGTCAGCAGGGATCCCGTTGCGGTACTTGCCGGTCAGGACCCCACGCCCCAGCGGAGACCAGGGAAGCAGCCCGAACCCGAGGGCCTGGGCAGCGGCGAGCAGGTCCGGCTCGGCCGTGCGGTTGGTGAGGGAGTACTCGACCTCGTTGGCCACCAACGGGACCCGCGCCTGCTCGAGCAGCGACATGGCCCGCGCGACCTGCCAGCCACTGAAGTTCGAGACCCCGACGTAGCGCGCCCGACCGGTGCTGACGGCCCACTCGAGGGCCGACAGCGTCTCGGTCAGCGGGGCCTCGTCCGACCAGGTGTGCACCAGCCACAGGTCGACGTGATCGGTGCCGAGTCGTTCGAGCGAGGTGTCGAGCTGGCTCAGCAGGCTGTGTCGTGAGGTGTCGACGACCCGGTGCCCAGATCGACGGGAGATCCCCGACTTGGTGCAGATGACGAGATCCTCGCGCGGCACGTCGTCGTCGATCAGCCGGCCGATGATCTCCTCGGAGGTGCCGTCGGAGTAGCCGTGGGCGGTGTCGACCAGGGTGCCACCCGCGTCGAGGAACGTGCGCAGCTGCTCGCGGGCGCCCGCCTCGTCGGTCGTGCGGCCCCAGGTCATCGTGCCGAGGGCAAGGCGGGAGACCGACAGGCCAGAGCTCCCCATTCGTCGCTGACGCATGGTTCCGTACGGTAGTCGGCCCACGCCGCGTTCCCGTGGTGCACCCGCCGCTAACCTCGCACCCATGGAACTCGGAGTGAACCTCGGCTACTTCGGCATGGGCGTGGACCAGGACAACGTCGCCGTCGCGCAGGAGGCCGACCGGCTCGGGTATGCCGTGGCGTGGGCTGCCGAGGCGTACGGCTCGGACGTGCCCACCGTGCTCTCCTGGATCGGGGCGCTGACCGAGCGGATCGACCTCGGGGCCGCGGTCATGCAGATCCCGGCGCGCACGCCCGCGATGACGGCGATGACCGCCGCGACCCTCGACACCCTGTCGAAGGGGCGCTTCCGGCTGGGGCTCGGGGTCAGTGGTCCGCAGGTGAGCGAGGGGTGGCACGGCGTCCCGTTCACGGCCCCCCTGGGCCGCACCCGCGAGTACGTCGAGATCGTGCGCATGGCGCTGCGGCGCGAGACCCTCGCGTATGCCGGGCGGCACTTCACGCTGCCACTGCCCGACGGTCCCGGCAAGGCGCTCAAGCTCACCGTCCACCCACCGCGCCCCGACCTGCCGATCTACCTCGCGGCGGTGGGGCCGAAGAACCTCGAGCTGACCGGTGAGGTGGCTGACGGGTGGCACGCGATCTTCTTCAGCCCGGAGCACTCGGGCGACCTCGTCGAGTCGGTGGTGTCCGGCCGACGTCGCGCGGGGAAAGGGACCGAGGAGGACCCGCTCGACGGGTTCGACCTCGCCCCGTCGGTGCCGGTCGTGATCGCCGACGACGTGCAGGCCGCCGCTGACGCCATCCGCCCGTATGCGGCGCTCTACATCGGCGGCATGGGGTCGCGCGAGCAGAACTTCTACAACCAGCTCGCGGTCCGAATGGGCTTCGAGGAGGCGGCGGCGCAGGTGCAGGACCTCTTCCTCGCCAGGCAGCACCGAGATGCGGCCGCCGCCGTGCCGTTCGAGTTCATCGACGCCACCTCACTGATCGGGCCCAGGGACCGGATCCGCGACCGGATGTCGAGGTACGCCGAGGCCGGGACCGGCACCCTGTCGGTGGCACCCTTCGCCGGCGGGCTAGAGGAGCGGCTGCATGTCGTGCGAACCATGGCCGAGCTCATGGGGGAGACTGGCCTCTGACCTTGGCGCCGCACCGCTCCCGGCCACACCCGACTGAACGGAAAGCAGACCGTTGACCCTGAGCTATCTCGACGCCCTGATCCTCGGCATCGTGGAAGGCCTGACCGAGTTCCTCCCGGTCTCCTCCACGGGCCACCTGACCATCACGGAGAAGCTGCTCGGCCTCAAGGTCGACGCCCCCGGGGTCACCGCCTACACGGCCGTCATCCAGCTGGGCGCGATCCTCGCCACCCTGCTCTACTTCCGCAAGGACATCGCCCGGCTGCTCGGTGCCTGGTTCGCCGGTCTCGGCAGCGCGCAGGCGCGGACCCACCACGACTACCAGCTCGCGTGGGCGGTCATCGTGGGCTCGATCCCGGTGGGGATCGTGGGCTTCGCGGCCAAGGACCTGATCAGCGGGGGCCTGCGCAGCCTGTGGGTCGTCGCCGCCGCCCTCATCGCCTGGAGTGCCGTGATGTGGCTCGCCGAGAGCCGCCACGCGATGCTGGCGACGCGGGGCGAGGAGCGCGGTGAGGGACAGGTGACCCTCACCGACGGACTCGTCATCGGGCTGGTCCAGTGCGCCTCGCTGGTGCCCGGCGTCTCCCGCTCGGGTGCGACCATCTCGGCCGGCCTGTTCCGTGGCCTCGACCGGCTGACCGCGACCCGGCTGTCCTTCTTCATGGCGATCCCGGCCCTGACGGCGGCCGGCGTCTTCGAGATGCTCAGCGAGTCCGACCACCTCGAGCTGCTGGGCGTGGGGCCGATCATCGTCGGCGTCATCGTGTCCTTCGTGGTGGCCTACGCGTCGATCGCCTGGCTGCTGAAGTTCGTGAGCAGCAACAAGATCACGGCGTTCGTCTGGTACCGGGTCGCGCTGGGGCTGGTGCTGCTCGTGGTGCTGGCGGCCGGCTGGATGACCGCCACCTAGGCGGACCTCCTACAGCCACCCGGACTTCCGGAACGCCCGGTAGAGCCCCAGGCACGCGGCCGCCATGATGGCGACGACGAGGTAGTAGCCGTAGTGCCACTTGAGCTCGGGCATGTTCTCGAAGTTCATGCCGTAGATCCCCGCGATCATCGTCGGCACGGCGGCGATCGCGACCCAGGCCGAGATCTTTCGCATGTCGGAGTTCTGCTGGACCGAGATCTGGGCGAGGTGGGCGTTGAGGATGTCGGTCAGGAGCCGGTCGTACGACTCCACGTGGTCGATCACCCGCAGGAGGTGGTCGGCCACGTCCCGGAAGAGCAGCCGGACCTCCTTCTGCGGCAACGGTGACCGCGAGCCGTCGTGCAGCATCTTCAGCGGCGCCGCCAGCGGCACGGCGGCCCGACGAAACTCCAGGACCTCGCGCTTGAGCCGGTAGATCGTGGCCGAGCTGACCCGGTTCGCTCCCGTGAAGACCGACGCCTCGATGTCCTCGAGGTCCTTCTGGAGCTCGGCATCGATGGAGACGTAGTTGTCGACGATGCTGTCCATCACTGCGTGGACGACGGCGATGGCGCCGTGGCGGAGGGTGTCGACGTTGCCCTCGAGGTTGTGCCGCACCCCCGCGAGCGGGTTCGCCTCGCCCCGTCGGACGGTCACGACGAACCGGTCGCCGACGAAGAGCATCACCTCACCGGTCTCGACGTCCGAGGTCTCCTCGATGTACCGCAACGTCTTCATCACGACGAAGATGGTGTTGTCGTAGAGCTCGACCTTGGGTCGCTGGTTGCCCTTGACGGCGTCCTCGACGGCGAGCGGGTGGAGCTTGAGCTCGTCGTTGACCAGGTCGAACTCGGCGTCGGTGGGGTTCTTGAGCCCGATCCAGAGGAAGGCGTGTGGGTCGTCGCCGCCGCGCAGGTCCTCGAGGGCGTCGCTGAGGTCGCCGCAGGGGAGCCGCTGGCCTTGGCGGTAGATGGCCTGGTCCACGATCACGGGGCTACTCCACCACGTCCCCGACGGTCCCGCGAGACCGTGCCCGAAAATCGATGCCGCGCCGTAGAGTGCGCACGTGCCCACCGTCCTGCTGGTCCGCCACGGCCACTCGAGCGCCAACGGCGACGGTGTCCTCGCGGGCCGGCTCCCCGGCATACACCTCACCGATCGGGGTCGGGAGCAGGCCGACCAGCTGGCCGAACGGTTCCGCGACCTCCCGGTGGTCCGCGTGGTGAGCAGCCCCCTCGAACGCTGCCTCGAGACGGCCGCGCCCCTGGCCGCCGCAGCCGGCGTGGAGGTCACGGTGGACGACGACCTGCAGGAGTGCGCCTACGGCGCGTGGACCGGCCGGGCGCTCAAGGACCTGGCCAAGGAGCCGCTCTGGCGGACCGTCCAGGACGACCCCGAGGCTGCGCGCTTCCCCGACGACGACCGGTATGCCGCGGAGAGCCTCCGGGAGATGAGTGACCGCGTCGTCGCGGCAGTGCGGCGCCACGACGCGGAGGTCTCGGCCGCGTCCGGGGAGTTCGCGCTGTGGGTGGCGGTCACGCACGGCGACCTCCTCAAGGCCACCCTGGCCGAGGCGACCGGGTCGGGTCTGGCCCGCTTCCAGCGCTACACCGCTGACCCCGCCTCGGTGTCCGTCGTGCGCTACGGCAGCCGGCACACCTTCCTCCTGGCCGCCAACGACCTCGCACCCGACCTCACGCGTTTCCAGGCTCCGGCGGAGGTGCCCGGGTCGGGCGACGCAACCGTCGGTGGGGGAGCCGGTTAGAGTTTTGCCATGGGGCTCGTCGAGTTTGATCCACCGGACCGGTTCGTCGCCGGCACCGTCGGTCCGCCGGGGCAGCGGACCTTCTTCCTCCAGGCCAGTGAGGGGCGCCGGCTGACCAGCGTCTCGCTGGAGAAGCAGCAGGTCTCGGTCCTCGCCGACCGGATCAACGACCTGCTGGACAGCTACGCCGGGGGCGAGGGAGCCGACCACGCGGCCGCCGAGGTGGTCGACAACGCGCCCCTCGACACCCCCATCGAGGACGACTTCCGCGTCACCACGCTGAGCCTGGCCTGGGACGAGGACCGCCAGGTGATCATCATCGAGGCGCTCGACCGCGACCCCGACGACCCGGAGGCCGGGGTCGACCCGGAGGTCCTCGCCGAGGAACCGCGGCAGATGCGGGTCGTGCTGCCACCGTCCCGGGCGCGCGCGTTCGCGCGGCGCGCCCAGTCCGTGGTGTCCGCGGGTCGACCGCCCTGCCCGTTCTGCGGCGGTCCGCTCGAACCCGAGGGGCACATCTGCCCCCGCTCGAACGGGTACAAGCGCTGACCCAGCCCGCAGGTGGCCCGTCGGTCTCCCTCGACCTCCTGGCGCGCGCAGACCTGGTGGTGCTGGGAGCGCTGGCCGACGCCTCGAACCTCGCGCTGCTGGTGCGGCTCGAGGACGACGAGGGACCGCTGGCGATCTACAAGCCGATCCGGGGCGAACGGCCGCTCTGGGACTTCCCGGACGGGTCGTTGGCCGCCCGGGAGGTCGCCGCCCACCTGATCAGCTCGACGGGCGGGTGGGACGTCGTGCCCGAGACGGTGCTGCGTGACGGACCACGGGGTCCGGGCTCGGTGCAGCGCTGGGTCGGTGACCCGGAGACGGCCCCCGACTACGTGGTCGACCTGGTCACCCCCGACGAGGTGCCGCCGGGGTGGCTGGCGGTACTGCGGGGCGAGGACGAGCGGGGCCGTCCGGTCGTCGTGGTCCACGAGGACAGCCCCGTGGTCCGCGCCGTCGCCGCGTTCGACGCGGTCATCAACAACTCCGACCGCAAGGGGTCGCACCTCGTCCGCGAGGGCGACCGGCTCCGCGGCTTCGACCACGGGGTGAGCCTGCACGAGGACCCCAAGCTGCGCACCGTCCTGTGGGGCTTCGCCGGGCAGCCGCTCCCGGACGACGACGTCGTCCGGATCACCCGGGTCGGTGACGCCCTCGCCGACGGTGGGTCGACCCTGCGGACCGAGCTCGCCCCCTTGCTCACCCCGGTCGAGGTGACCGCCCTGGCGGCCAGGTGCGCCGCGTTGCTCGACCACGCGGCATACCCGGTGCCCTCCGGTGACTGGCCGGCCATCCCGTGGCCGCCGCTCTGAGCCCTCCCCGTAGGCTTCCGCTGTGATCTCCTGGCCCACCCCGTTCCGTCCCGCCGTGCCCGGCACCGGCCACCCCGTGCAGGTCTTCGACTCGGCGACCGGAGCGGTCCGCGCGATCACGCCCGGACCGACCGCGCGGATGTACGTCTGTGGGATCACGCCCTACGACGCGACGCACATGGGGCACGCCGCGACCTACGTGACGTTCGACGTCCTGGGGCGGGCCCTGCGCGACGCCGGCCACGACGTCGAGTACGTGCAGAACATCACCGACGTCGACGACCCGCTCCTCGAGCGCGCCAACCGTGACGGCATCGACTGGGAGGACCTGGCCGCGGAGGAGATCGCCCTCTTCCGTGAGGACATGACCGCGCTGGCCGTGATCCCGCCCGACCACTACGTGGGGGTCGTCGAGAGCATCGAGCCGGTGGGTGCCGCAGTCCGGGCCCTGCTCGAACGCGGTGCCGCCTACTCGGTCGACACCCCGGACTCCGACGGCGACGACCTCTACCTCGACATCTCCACCGACGCGGGCTTCGGCGCGGTCTCGAACTGGACCCGCGAGCAGATGCTGGCCGTCTTCGCCGACCGCGGTGGCGACCCAGACCGGGCCGGCAAGCGCGACCGGCTCGACCCGCTGCTGTGGCGGGCCGCTCGCGACGGCGAGCCCTCGTGGGCCGTCGACGGCCTCCCGCAGGGCCGCCCCGGCTGGCACATCGAGTGCACCGCGATCGCGCTGGACCACCTGGGCATGTCGTTCGACGTCCAGGGTGGCGGCACCGACCTGGTCTTCCCGCACCACGAAATGAGTGCCACCCAGGCGGTCGTGCTGACCGACCAGCGGCCGTTCGCCCGGACCTACACGCACCAGGCGATGGTGGGCCTGCACGGCGAGAAGATGAGCAAGTCCAAGGGCAACCTCGTCCTGGTCTCCAAGCTGCGGGCCGACGGGGTCGACCCGATGGCGATCCGGCTCGCCCTGCTCGGGCAGCACTACCGCACCGACTGGTCCTGGACCGACGCCGTGCTCGAGCAGGCCCAGGCCCGGCTCGACACCTGGCGCGCGGCGCTGTCGGTCAACTCCGCCCCCGACTCGGCCCAGGCCGTCGAGGCGATCCGGGCGCGGGTCGCGGACGACCTGGACACCCCGGGGGCGCTGGCGGCCGTCGACGCCTGGGCGAAGCAGACCCTCACCCGCGGTGGGGCCGACGGCACCTCGGCCGGCGTCCTCGCGCGCGCGCTGGACGCCATCCTCGGCGTCCGGGTCTGAGCCCTCAGCCGGGCCCTTCCTGGCCGCGCCGACGCAGGTAACGCTCGAACTCCCTGGCGATGGCGTCACCGCTCGCCTCCGGCAGGTCGGCGGTGTCCTGCGCCTCCTCGAGGGACTGGACGTACTCGGCGACCTCCTCGTCGGTGTCGGCGAGCTCGTTGATGCCCCGTTCCCACGCCTTGGCCCCCTCGGCGAGGTCGCCGTGGGGGATGGTGGCGTCGAGCAGCTCCTCGAGCCGGGAGACCAGCGCCAGGGTTGCCTTCGGCGAGGGGGAGTGACCTGCGTAGTGGGGCACGGCGGCCCAGCAGGAGAGTGACTGCATGCCCGACTGGGTGGCTGCGTCGGCGAGCACACCGACGATCCCGGTGGGTCCCTCGTAGCGGCTCGGCTCGAGGTCGAACCGGTGGATCACGTCGTCGTCGTCGGAGGTGGCGGTGACCGGGATCGGCCGGGTGTGGGCGACGTCGGCCATCAGCGCGCCGAGCGTGAACACGGTGCTCGCGCCGACCTCCTGCGCGAACTCCATCAGCTCGATCGTGAAGGCCCGCCAGCGGAACGACGGCTCGATGCCCTGGATGAGCACGACGTCGCGGTCCAGCCCCGCGGACCGGGCCACGAGGATCCGCGTGGTGCGCCAGTGGATCCGGCGACGGCCGTCCTCGAGGACGACGCGCGGACGGTTGACCTGGAAGTCGTAGTAGTCCTCGGGGTCGAGCGCCGCGATGGCGTCGGCGTCCCAGACGTCGATGAGGTGGTCGATCACGGCCGTGGCCGCCTCACCCGCGTCGTTCCAGCCCTCGAAGGCAGCGATCACCACGGGGTTGTTGAGCTCCGGGACGTCTTCGAGTTCGATCACCATCGCTCCTTCTGCGGGAAAACACGGTCTTGGTCGGACACAGCCTCCACCACACCCAGTCTGGGCAGGCGGCACCACTCCCGCCCAGCCTACGGTCCACGGCACGGACGCAGATGCCCGGCTGCGTATAGTCGGGCGCGCCGCCCCTCCCGCACCACGAAGGCCCCTCTGGAATGCCGTCTCAGCAACCGCTCCCCAGCGAGCTCACGACCACCCCCGCAGCAGACCTGCCGGCCGCGGTCTTCTGGGACATGGACGGCACCCTGGTCGACACCGAGCCGTACTGGATCAACGCCGAGCACGCCATCGTCGAGGAGGCCGGAGGGGTCTGGAACGACGAGTACGCCCACCAGCTGGTCGGCAACGACCTCATGGTGTCGGCCGAGTTCATCCGCGACAACAGCCCGATCACGCTCGAACCGGTGGAGATCGTCGAGGACCTCCTGCGGCGCGTCATCGCCCAGGTCACCGAGCACGTGCCGTGGCGTCCCGGCGCCATCGAGCTGCTCACCGCCCTCCGCGAGGCCGGCGTGCCCAACGCCCTGGTGACCATGTCGTGGCGGTCGTTGGCCGACAGCGTCCTCGCGGCCCTCCCCGAGGGCACCTTCGCCGCGGTGATCACCGGCGACGAGGTGGAGCACGGCAAGCCGCACCCGGAGCCCTACCTCGCGGCGGCCCGGGCACTCGGCGTCGAGGTGACCGACTGCGTCGCCATCGAGGACTCACCCACCGGAGTCCGGTCCGCGGTGGCCGCCGGCGTCCCCACGCTCGCGGTGCCGCACGTCGTGCCGGTGCCGATCATCGCCGGGGCCGTGCAGGCCCCGAGCCTGCGCGGGCTCACCCCAGCCGACCTCCACAGGCTCTTCGGGTGACCGGCCGGCTCACTCGTCCGTCGGCGTGACCTGACCCGAGATCGCCGGGTTGAGGGCGATCAGGGCGGCGTCGGGCGGCAGCGGCGGGGGAGTGCCGCCCCAGGCCGGGCAGAACTCGCGGTAGTCGCACCAGTCGCAGAGCCGCGACGTCTTCGGTCGCCAGTCGCCGGTGGTCGCGGCCCGCTCGATCGCGGTCCAGACCGCCTTGAGGTTGCGCTCGAGACTGAGCAGGTCGTGCTCGTCGGGGGTGTAGCGGACCACCTCGCCGTTGCCGAGGTAGACGAGCTGGAGGAGCCGCGGGATCTCACCACGCAGCCGCCACAGCACCAGGGCGTAGAACTTCATCTGGAACAGCGCCTTGCCCTCGAACAGCTCGCTCGGGGAACGCCCGGTCTTGTAGTCGACGACCCGCATCGCGCCATCGGCCGCCACGTCGAGGCGGTCGACGTAGCCACGCAGGACCAGCCCGTCGACATCGGTCTCGACGTAGAGCTCGCGCTCCGCAGGCTCGAGGCGGGTCGGGTCCTCGAGGGTGAACCAGGTCTCGATCAGGGCCTGCGCGTCGCCGAACCAGCCGGCCTCGGTCAGCTTGTCGTCGTCGGCGATCATGGCCGCGAGCTCGGGCTCCTGCTCGACCAGCGCCTCCCACTGCGGGCCCAGCAACGCCTGTGCCGCTGCCGGGGTGCGCTCGTCGGCGGGGAGGTCGAACAACCGCTCCAGCACGGCGTGCACGAGCGTGCCCCGCGCCGCAGCAGGGCTGGGCGGGGAGGGCAGCTTGTCGATCGTGCGGAACCGGTAGAGCAACGGACACTGCTTGAAGTCCGAGGCCCGGCTCGGGGAGAGGGCGGGAACCATGGACCCCACGGTATGCCGCGGCGCCGACAACGCTGCCGTGGCGCACCGGCGGTGCGCCACGGCATACCGTGCGAACCCGGTGGCTCAGCCCGTGCCTCGCCGTGCGTGGCGGTCAGCGATCGCTCACCATGACCCAGCCGGCCGGGACGGTGGCCCAGGCACACGTCGACGTCACACCGCCGCTGGCCTCGAGGCTCTGGGCCGCCACCACCCGCACGTCGCGCAGGACCGTTCGAGGGCCTTCCGGGGCACTGCACCCGAACGTGGGAGCCTGCGAACTGGTCAGGGTGACCGTGCCGTCCGACGAGACCGTGACGGCGCCCGCATCGCGAGGGCTCTTGGCCAGGTTCCCCTGGTCGTCCAGCGCGTAGGTGACGCGGCTTGGATCGCTGGCGTCGATCGCGAGGAGCATGCCGGTGCCGGGCATGAGCCACACGCCACCCACCTGCGCGACACGTCGGACGGGTGTGGAACCCGCCATCGAGAACATCGGGATCTCCGTGCCGGCGGGGCTGGCCGGGGACAGCCGCACGAGGGACACCGGGGGTGCGTTGTTCCCGCAGAAGTCCAGGACATCGCCCGTGAGCTTGCCCTCCCGGTAGCTCGTCAGCCGGAAGGAGAAGTCGCATCCTGAGCCGTCGTGCACGCCGAGCTTGGCGCCCTTGAGGGTGTAGTAGAAGGGGGTCTCGAGGGTGTCCGCGTTGTTGCTGTACCCGCCCGACCCGTCCGCGTAGAAGGTCCAGAGCCCCATTCCCGTCCAGACGCCGACCATGTCCGCTGCCGAGATGACCGAGGGCTGGGTGACGGTCGGCGTCGCGGGCTGCAGCCGGTCCATGGTGCGCCCGGCCCCGGCCCAGTAGGCAGCCGCGCCACCCAGCAGGAGGACTGCGGCAGCGCACGCCGCAGCCAGGCGCTGCGTGCGTCGGCGCTGCGCTGCGACGGTCGACCGATCCGCGAACTCCGTGAACGCCGTGTCCACGTCGGTCGCCGTCAGCACGACGTCGTCGGCAAGGCGAGCGAGTGCGCGCTCGAGGTCACGGTCCTGCAGTGTCATTGCCCTGCTCCCATCGCTGCCTGGAGGGTTGCCCGCGCCCGGTGCGTGTGCTGCTTGACACTGCCCATGCTGATGTCCAGCTCGGTGGAGGTCTCGGACTCGCTGAGTCCCAGCAGGAACCGGCACACGACGACTTCGCGCTGGCGGCGCGGGAGCTCGCGAATGGCCTGGCCGAGACGGTGCGTCTCGTCGAGCCCGAGCGCCGCGTCCTCCGAGCTCGGCACCAGGTCGGGCGATCCCAGCTGGGTCATCGCCCTCCGACCGCGGATGAGCCATCGCTGCCGCGACCTGCACTGGTTGAAGACCACGGACCGGACATAGGGCAGCAGTGCGCCGCGGTCTCGCAGGCTGCTCCAGTGCAGGTGCAGGGAGACGAACGCCTCCTGTGCGACGTTCTCGGCGGCGGCACGGTCGCCGAGCAGGCAGTACGCGAGACGCACCATGGTGCCGTAGTGCTCGCGGAACAACGCCTCGACCACGGCGTCCTTGTCGCGCGACGTGGGCGTCGCGAAAGCCAGTACGACCGCTGACTCCTCGCCACCGTTCACTCCGACCTCCCGGCACCAGTCTCCTGCGATGTAGTCGCCAGAGCGTGCTCGAGGTTGACACCAGCTGCCAAGAAATTTCGCGGGCGCGGTCGTCAACCTCTGGGTCCCTCCCGACGACTACCCCTCATGAAACCAAACACCATGCAGCACAGGCAGATTCGTCACGTGATGTGGATCGTTGCACTGCTGGCGTCAGCGGTGACCGTCTCGGTCTCCTCACCCGCCGCAGCACGGCAGGACCCCGGGCCACCCCGTGGCACGGTGGTGGGCTGGGACTCGAGCCCGTTCCGCTGTCCCGTGGAGCGCATCGACACCCAGATCGTCCGGTGCGACAACCTCTCGGGCGCGGGGGTGTCAGCCCCGCTCGGCATCCCACAGCGGCACTGAGCAGCTCCACAGTGGCACTGAGCACCAAAGGGGGCGCGCTGGGACCGCACCGGTGCGGCGGTCAGTCCTCGGGCAGGTACCCGAGGTTGGGGGCCAGCCAGCGCTCGGCCTCGGCCACCGTCCAGCCCTTGCGCTTCGCGTAGTCCTCGATCTGGTCCCGGCCGAGGCGGCCCACCACGAAGTACTGGGACTGCGGGTGCGAGAAGTACCACCCGGACACCGAGGCGCCCGGCCACATGGCCATCGACTCGGTCAGCTCCATCCCGGTGTTCTCCTCGACCTGGAGCAGGTCCCAGAGCAGGGCCTTCTCGGTGTGGTCGGGGCAGGCGGGGTAGCCCGGCGCGGGCCGGATGCCGACGTACTTCTCGGCGATCAGGTCGGGGTTCTTGAGGTGCTCGTCGGGGGCATAGCCCCAGAAGTCGTGCCGCACCCGCTCGTGCATCCGCTCCGCGAACGCCTCGGCCAGCCGGTCGGCCAGGGCCTCGAGGAGGATCGCGTTGTAGTCGTCCATCGCGGCCTTGAACTCGTTGACCTTGTCGTGCGACCCGAGACCGGCGGTGACGGCGAAGGCGCCGACGTGGTCGGGCCGTCCGCTCTCCTTGGGCGCGACGAAGTCGGACATCGCCCGGTTGGGGATGCCCTCCCGGTGCTGTCCCTGCTGGCGCAGCGTGTGCAGGGTGGTGGCCACGGTCTCGCGCGACTCGTCGGTGTAGACCTCGATGTCGTCGCCGACCGAGTTGGCCGGGAAGAGACCGATCACGCCGTTGGCGCGCAGCCACTTGTGCTCGATGATCTGGTCGAGCATCGTCTGCGCGTCCTGGTAGAGCTTGGTCGCGGCCTCGCCCGTCGCCGGGTTGTTGAGGATGTCCGGGAACCGACCCTTCATCTCCCAGGCCAGGAAGAAGGGACCCCAGTCGATGTAGTCGCGCAGCTCGGCGATCGGGTAGTCCTTGAAGGTGCGCACGAACTGCGTCAGGGTGCGGCGGTCGGTGCCCGACTGGCGCCTGAGCAGCTCCTTCTCCTGCGCGGCTACGAGGTGCGGCACGGGCGGGCGGTAGCCGCTCCAGTCGATCGGCGTGGCCATCTCGCGGGCCTTCTCGATCGACACCAACGGTCGCTCGGTGGTCTTGGCCGCGTGCCGCGCGCGCAGCGAGTCGAAGTCGGCCTTGACCTCGGCCATCAGCTTGGGGCGCAGCTCGTCGGACAGCAGCTGGGCGACCACCGGCACGGAGCGCGAGGCGTCCTTCACCCACACGACCGGGCCGTGGTACTTCTGGTCGACCTTGACGGCGGTGTGGGCCCTTGAGGTGGTGGCGCCGCCGATGAGCAGGGGCAGGTCGAAGCCCTGGCGCTCCATCTCGGTGGCGAAGTTCACCATCTCGTCGAGGCTCGGGGTGATCAGCCCGGACAGCCCGATGACGTCGGCCTTCTCGGCCCTGGCGGCGTCGAGGATCTTCTGCGCCGGCACCATCACCCCGAGGTCGACGACGTCGTAGTTGTTGCACTGGAGGACGACGCCGACGATGTTCTTGCCGATGTCGTGCACGTCGCCCTTGACGGTGGCCATGACGACCTTGCCCTTGGCCCGGTTCTCGGCGACCTCGGCCTCGGTCTTCTCGGCCTCGATGAAGGGGATCAGGTAGGCGACGGCCTTCTTCATGACCCGCGCCGACTTCACCACCTGCGGGAGGAACATCTTGCCGGCGCCGAAGAGGTCGCCGACGACGTTCATGCCGTCCATCAGCGGGCCCTCGATGACCTCGATCGGGCGACCGCCCCGCGCCGAGATCTCCTGGCGGAGCTCCTCGGTGTCGGTCTCGGCGTGCTCGTCCAGACCCTTGACCAGCGCGTAGGTGATGCGTTCGCCGACCGGCAGGGAGCGCCACTCCTCGGCGATCGCCTCCTGCTTGGTGTCGCCGGTGTTGAACGAGTCGGCGATCTCGAGCAGCCGCTCGGTGGAGTCGGGTCGCCGGTTGAGCACGACGTCCTCGATGCGTTCGCGCAGCTCGGGGTCGACCTGGTCGTAGACGACCAGGGCGCCGGCGTTGACGATGCCCATGTCCATCCCGGCCTGGATGGCGTGGTAGAGGAACACGGCGTGGATCGCCTCGCGGACGGCGTTGTTGCCGCGGAACGAGAACGAGACGTTGGAGACGCCTCCAGAGACGAGGGCACCCGGCAGGTTCTCCTTGATCCAGCGGGTCGCGTCGATGAAGTCGGTGCCGTAGGCCGCGTGCTCCTCGATGCCCGTCGCCACCGCGAAGATGTTGGGGTCGAAGATGATGTCCTCGGCCGGGAACCCGACCTCCTGGGTGAGGATGTCGTAGGCCCGCTGGCAGATCTCCTTGCGCCGCTGGAGCGAGTCGGCCTGGCCGTCCTCGTCGAAGGCCATCACGACGACCGCGGCGCCGTACTTGCGGCAGAGCCGGGCGTGCTCGATGAACGGCTCGACGCCCTCCTTCATCGAGATGGAGTTGACGATCGACTTGCCCTGGACGCACTTGAGCCCGGCCTCGATGACGTCCCACTTCGAGGAGTCGACCATCAGGGGGACCCGCGAGATGTCGGGCTCCGTGGCGACCAGCTTGACGAAGCGGTCCATCGCGGCGACGCCGTCGATCATCCCCTCGTCCATGTTGATGTCGATGACCTGCGCGCCCGACTCGACCTGCTGGCGCGCGACGTTGAGCGCGGTGCCGTAGTCCTCGGCCTGGATGAGCTTGCGGAACCGCGCCGACCCGGTGATGTTGGTCCGCTCGCCGACGTTGACGAACAACGACTCCTCGGTGACGGTCAGCGGCTCCAGGCCGGAGAGCCGCAGCGCCGGGGCCACCTCGGCCGGCACGCGGGGCTTCTGGCCCGCGGCGGCCTTGGCGATCGCCGCGATGTGGTCGGGCGTGGTGCCGCAGCAGCCTCCGAGCAGGTTGACCAGCCCGGATTCCGCGAACTCGCCCACGACACCCGCCATCGCGTCCGGGGTCTCGTCGTACTCACCGAACGCGTTGGGCAGGCCGGCGTTGGGGTAGCACGAGACGAAGGTGTCGGCCACGCGGGCCAGCTCCGCGGCATACGGACGCATCTCGGCGGCGCCGAGGGCGCAGTTGAGGCCCACGGCGAGGGGCCGGGCGTGCCGCACCGAGTTCCAGAACGCCTCGGTGACCTGACCAGAGAGGGTGCGCCCCGACGCGTCGGTGATGGTGCCCGAGATGATCACGGGCCAGCGGCGCTCGTGCTCCTCGAACAGGGTCTCGAGGGCGAAGATCGCGGCCTTGGCGTTGAGCGTGTCGAAGATCGTCTCGACGATGAGCAGGTCGGCGCCCCCGTCGACGAGGCCACGGGCCTGCTCGACGTAGGCCTCGACCAGCTCGTCGAAGGTGACGTTGCGCTTGCCGGGGTCGTTGACGTCGGGCGAGATCGAGGCGGTGCGGTTGGTCGGGCCGAGGGCGCCGAGCACCCACCGCGGCCGGTCCGGGGTCTGCTCGGTCATCGCGTCGCAGGCCTGGCGGGCCAGCCGCGCGGACTCGAGGTTGAACTCGTAGGCGAGGTCCTCCATGCCGTAGTCGGCGAGGGAGATCCGCTGCGCGTTGAACGTGTTGGTCTCGATCAGGTCGGCGCCCGCTTCGAGGTATGCCGTGTGGATGCCGCGGATGATCTCCGGCTGGGTGAGGCTCAGCAGGTCGTTGTTGCCCTTGAGGTCGCTCTCCCAGTCGGCGAACCGCTCGCCCCGGTAGTCGTCCTCGCCCAGCCCCTCACGCTGGATCATCGTGCCCATGGCGCCGTCCATCACGAGGATCCGCTCGGTCAGAGCGGTCTTCAGCTGGTCGGTGGCGTCGGGCTGCAGCGTGGGGGAGTCGGGCACCGCACAAGTATGGCCTAGTGGCGCCCGGAGGGTCGTGGCCGGTCACGTAGGGTCTGCGCATGACGACGCGGGCTCCTGAGCACCAACCGGAGGAGTCCGGCCACGGGGTGCGCATCGCCCGGGTGGGCGGGGTGCCCGTCTACCTGGCCCCCAGCTGGTTCCTCATCGCCGCCGTGATCGTGGCGATCGTGGCCCCTCCCTACTTCCCGGAGCGGCCCGGCGCCGGGATCGCCATCGGCGTCACCCAGGCGCTCCTGCTGCTCGTCAGCGTGCTGGTCCACGAGGCCGCCCACGCCGTGACCGCGCGGGCGTTCAGGATGCCGGTGATCCGCATCGTCGCCAACGTGTGGGGTGGCCACACGTCGTTCGAGGCCGGACGCAGCACCCCCGGGCGGCTGGCGGCGATCGCGGCTGCCGGCCCCGCGGCGAACGCCGCACTGGCCGTGGCGGCCTGGCTGTTCCTGCTGGGCGCGTCCGGTCACCTCACGAGCGCGCTGCTGTCGGGCCTCGTGATCATCAACGGCTCCCTCGCGGTGCTGAACTTCCTCCCGGGCCTGCCGCTGGACGGCGGCCAGGTCGTCGAGAGCCTGGTCTGGAAGGCCACCGGCAACCGCAACCGGGGCTCCGTCGTCGCCGGGTGGTGCGGGCGGGTCCTGACCGTGCTCCTGGTGCTCTGGTTCTGCGTCCGGCCGCTCGCCCAGGGGCAGCAGCTCGGGTTCGACACCATCTGGGTGCTGCTCATCGGGTCGGTGCTGTGGACCGGCGCAACGCAGTCGATCCGCCGCGGCCAGGCGCTGTCGACGATCCAACGCGTCCGGCTGGGGTCGGTGGCCAAGCCGCTGACCGTGCTTCCCGGCGCGACGCCGGTCCAGGTGGCCATCGACCTCGAGACCCACGTCGTCACCCTGGACGACCGCGGCGTGCCCTGCCTCATGCTCCTCGACACCGGGCAGGAGCTTCCTGCGTGGGCGCCGCTGAGCTCGGTCGTCACCCGGCTGCCGGACCAGAACGTCGTCGAGGCGTCGCCGGACGACGACGTCGAGGCGGTCGTGGTCGCCATGCAGGAGACCGGTGTCGGCACCGTGGTCCTGACGAATGGGGGGCGGGCCTACGCCTTCGTCGACGGTCCGGCGCTCAGCGCGGCCTTCGGCCACAACTAGACTCGCCGGTCATGAGCGACGCCCCCGACCTGAGCCCTGACGACAGCCCTGTCACCGCCGTCGGAGCCGACCTGCGGCGGGGACCGTTCGCCGTCGGGGAGCGGGTCCAGCTGACCGATCCCAAGGGTCGCCTGCACACGATCAGCCTCGAGGCCGGGCGCGAGTTCCACACCCACCGTGGGCGGCTCGCCCACGACGACCTCATCGGGGCACCGGACGGGTCGGTGGTGAAGAACACTGCTGGGGTCGAGTACCTCGCACTGCGGCCGTTGCTGTCCGACTACGTCATGTCGATGCCCCGCGGTGCGGCGGTCGTCTACCCCAAGGACGCCGGCCAGATCATCACCATGGCCGACGTCTTCCCGGGCGCGCGGGTGGTGGAGGCCGGCGTGGGCTCGGGCGCCCTGTCGATGTCGCTGCTGCGCGCGGTGGGGGAGCACGGCCACGTGCACTCGTTCGAGCGCCGCGAGGACTTCGCCGCCATCGCCAAGGGCAACGCCCGCACCTTCTTCGGACAGGACCACCCGGCCTGGCAGGTGACCGTCGGCGACCTCGTCGAGTCGCTGCCCACGGCCGAGCAGCCCGGGTCGGTCGACCGCGTCGTGCTCGACATGCTGGCCCCCTGGGAGTGCCTCGACGTCGTGGCCGACGCCCTCGCTCCCGGTGGCGTCATCATCTGCTACGTCGCCACCGCCACCCAGCTCTCGCGGGTGGCCGAGGCGCTGCGCGACCACGGCGGCTACACCGAGCCGGAGGCCTGGGAGTCGATGGTCCGGGGCTGGCACCTGGAGGGTCTGGCGGTCCGGCCGCAGCACCGCATGCACGGGCACACCGGGTTCCTCATCACCAGCCGCCGGCTGGCTCCCGGCGTCACCCCTCCGCTGCGCAAGCGCCGCCCGGCGAAGGGCTCCACCGACGAGGAGGGCGCTCTCGAGAGCGGCCTGGCCTTCGGGGCCGAGAGCGACTTCACTGCCGAGGAGATGGGCGAGCGCGTCCCATCAGACAAGAAGATCCGTCGGCTTCGCCGTTCTGTGACGCAAACCTCCCCGACAGCGGAGTAGATCGGGGTTAGGTTGGGTCATCGGCCGGGCAGTCGACGGTCGGTAGCAGTCGTTAGCCACTCTGAGGTCTTGAGGGAGCCGACATGACCGATCACGCCACCCCGGGTGACCACTCCGAGGAGCGCCGCCAGGCAGAGCTCCTCGCCGAGGAGGTCGCCGCCCTGCGCCAGCGCCTCGCCGACGCCCCCGTCCGGTCGCGCGAGCTCGAGACCAAGGTGCTCCAGCTCCAGTCCAACCTGGCCACCGTCTCGTCACAGAACGAGCGGCTCGTGCGCACCCTCAAGGAGGCCCGCGAGCAGATCGTCACCCTGAAGTCCGAGGTCGACCGGCTGGCCCAGCCGCCGGCCGCCTACGGCGTGATCCTCGAGTCCTACGACGACGCCACCGTCGACATCCTCACCGGCGGACGCAAGATGCACGTGGCCGTCAGCCCGGCCGTCGACCCCGCCGAGCTGTCCAGCGGGCGCGAGGTGCGGCTCAACGAGGCGATGAACGTCGTGGCGACCTGCGGCTACGAGCGCATCGGCGAGGTGGTGATGATCAAGGAGCTGCTCGGCGAGGGCCGGGTGCTCGTGGTCGCGCACGCCGACGAGGAGCGCGTCGTGCGGATGGCCGAGTCGCTCGAGGGCGAGCCGATCCGCGTGGGCGACGCCCTCATGCTCGAGTCGCGCTCGGGGTTCGTCTACGAGCGGATCCCCAAGGCCGAGGTCTCCGAGCTCGTCCTCGAAGAGGTCCCCGACATCGACTACGAGGACATCGGCGGGCTGGCCGGCCAGATCGAGGCGATCCGCGACGCCGTGGAGCTGCCCTACCTGCACCCCGACCTGTTCACCGAGCACAAGCTCAAGCCGCCCAAGGGTGTGCTGCTCTACGGCCCGCCCGGATGTGGCAAGACGCTGATCGCCAAGGCCGTGGCCGCGTCGCTGGCCAGGAAGGTCGCCGAGAAGGAGGGCAAGCCGGTCGGCAAGTCGTTCTTCCTCAACATCAAGGGCCCCGAGCTGCTCAACAAGTACGTCGGCGAGACCGAGCGGCACATCCGGCTGATCTTCCAGCGGGCCCGTGAGAAGGCGTCCGACGGCACGCCCGTGGTGGTGTTCTTCGACGAGATGGACAGCCTGTTCCGCACCCGCGGCTCGGGCGTCTCCAGCGACGTCGAGACCACCATCGTGCCCCAGCTGCTGTCCGAGATCGACGGCGTCGAACGGCTCGAGAACGTCATCGTGATCGGCGCGTCCAACCGCGAGGACATGATCGACCCGGCGATCCTGCGCCCGGGCCGACTCGACGTGAAGATCAAGATCGAGCGCCCCGACGCCGAGAGCGCCCGCGACATCTTCACCAAGTACCTCGTCGCCGACCTGCCTCTGCACGAGCACGACCTGGCCGAGCACGGCGGGTCGCCGCAGGCCACCGTCGACGCCATGATCACCGCGACGGTCGAGCGGATGTACTCCGAGATCGAGGAGAACCGCTTCCTCGAGGTGACCTACGGCAACGGCGACAAGGAGGTCCTCTACTTCAAGGACTTCAACAGCGGCGCCATGATCCAGAACATCGTCGACCGGGCCAAGAAGATGGCGATCAAGGACTTCCTCACCATCGGGGCCAAGGGCATCCGGGTCGACCACCTGCTGGCCTCCTGTGTCGACGAGTTCAAGGAGAACGAGGACCTCCCCAACACCACCAACCCGGACGACTGGGCCCGCATCTCCGGCAAGAAGGGCGAGCGGATCGTCTACATCCGCACGCTGGTCACCGGCAAGAGCGGCACCGAGCCGGGCCGGTCGATCGACAACGTCGCGAACACGGGGCAGTACTTGTAGCGCTAACTTACTCTCGGTAAGGTAGCGGGCGTGGACCACCTGATGCGCGACCCTGCGCTCCTGGCCGTGCCGTTCTTCGTCCTGTTCATCGCGCTGGAGCTGGTGGCCCTGCGCGTGCTGGAGACAGATGAGGGCGCGCCCCTGGCCGGCTACACCCGTCAGGACTCGGCGGCCAGCCTGTCGATGGGGGTGGGCTCCGTCGTGGTGAACCTCGGGGCCCGAGCGCTGGCGCTGCTCGGCTACGCCGCGCTGTATGCCGTGACGCCCCTTCGCCTCGACCCGCACGACTGGTGGACGTGGGTGATCGCGCTGCTCCTCGTCGACCTGCTCTGGTACGCCTACCACCGCAGCAGCCACCGGATCCGGCTGCTGTGGGCGATGCACCAGGCCCACCACAGCAGCGTGCACTTCAACTACACGACGGCGCTGCGGCAGAAGTGGAACCCTTGGGGTGAGCTGCTCTTCTGGGTGCCCCTGCCCCTGGTCGGCCTGCCGCCGTGGATGATCTTCTTCGTCTTCTCCCTCAACCTGACCTACCAGTTCTGGGTGCACACCGAGACGATCCCCAAGCTCTGGCGACCGGTCGAGCTGGTCTTCAACACGCCGTCCCACCACCGCGTGCACCACGCCAGCGACGCCGAGTACCTCGACCGCAACTACGGCGGCATCCTGATCGTCTGGGACCGGCTGTTCGGCACCTTCCGCGAGGAGCAGCAGCGGCCGACCTACGGCCTGACCCATCCCGTGACGACCTTCAACCCGTTCCGGTTGCAGTACGCCGAGTTCGCCCTCATGGTCCGACAGGTCCGACATGCGCGGCACTGGCGGGACCGGCTCGGCTACCTCTTCGCGCCACCCGGCTGGTCACCCGAGCCCTGACTCAGCGGCGGGACGCCGCCCGGTCGGCCCAGCGGGCCAGACCCGTACCCGCGAAGCGCAGCACCTCGACGGCGCAGCGCCAGCCGACGAGGAACAGCCCCAGCACGACCAGGGTGACCACCCCGAAGCTCCAGGCGAAGCCGCCACCGGTGGCGACGCGGAGCACCAGGCCCAGCACCGCGGTCACCAGCCACACGGTCGCCGAGCCGGGTATCCGCACCGGCCAGCCCAAGCGACGGTGGGCCACCAGCCAGCCGACCAGCAGGGCCACCGCGAAGGGCCAGGCGACGCTGAGGACGCCGGCGACCGAGGCGCCTTCCTCGTGGCTGAGACGTCCGATCGTCGCGAAGAGCAGCACGAAGGCGAGGTCGACCACGAGGGCGACGATGACGACGGGTCGCGGTCCGGTCGGCTCAGACATGGACCTTGTCGAACAGGCTGGCCTGGGGCGGGGCATGGGTCGGGTCGACGCCGTCGAACAGGCTGCTCACCGACTCGCCCGCGTGGATCCGCTTGATCGCCTCGGCGAAGAGCTGCGCCACCGACCGGACCCGCAGCTCGGGCCAGTGTCCCGGCGCCGGCACGGTGTCGGTCGTGATGACCTCGCCGATCATCGGGTGGTCCCGGAGCCGTTCGACGGCCTTGCCGGCGAAGAGCCCGTGCGTGCACGCGACGTCGGCGCGGGTGCAGCCGAGGTCGGCGAGCCGGTCGAGCAGCTCGACGATCGACCCGCCGGTGGCGATCTCGTCGTCGAGGATGATGGCGCGCTTGCCGGTCACGTCACCGACGATCGAGTCGATGATGACCTGGTCGTCGGCCAGTCGCTGCTTCGAGCCGGCGGCCACGGGCAGACCCAGCAGCCGGGCGAACTGGGTGGCGGTCTTGGCGTTGCCCAGGTCGGGGGAGACCACCACCGAGTTCTGGAGGTCACCGCCGCGGAAGTGGTCGGCCAGCACGCCGATCGCGGTCAGGTGGTCGACCGGCACCGAGAAGAACCCGTGGACCTGCGGGGCGTGCAGGGTCATGGTCAGCACCCGGTCCACCCCGGCTGCCACGAGCATGTCGGCGACCAGCCGGCCACCCAGCGAGATCCGCGAGGCGTCCTTCTTGTCGGAGCGGGCATAGGCGTAGTGGGGGATGACCGCGGTGATCTGGGCGGCCGAGGCACCCCGCGCCGCGTCGATCATGAGGAGCAGCTCCATCAGGTGCTCCTGGGTCGGGGGCACGAGGGGCTGCACGATGTAGACGTCGCGCTGGCGGCAGTTCGCCAGCAGCTGGGCCTGCAGGCAGTCGTTGCTGAAGCGTTTGATCTCGGCGGGGGACAGGTCCACCCCGAGCGCCTCACAGATGCGACGGGCCAGGGCGCGGTGCGCGCTCCCGCTGAAGACCACGATGTCCCGCAATGGCACTCCTGGTGGGTGGGTGGCCGGACTGGTTGGTTGCTCACCGACCGAACGTCTGGGACGAGCCTAACCCGCCGGCCCGCGCTCTGGCGCGCCGGCGGCATACAGGTGCCTGCGGAGCTCGCCGACGAGCTCGGCGCGGTGCTGGGCCGAGGTGGGGACCATCCCGGGGATCGACACGAACCCGTGCGGCACCCGGACGTAGTTGGTCAGCCGGACCGGCACCCCCGCGACCTCCAGGGCCTCGGCGTAGCGGACCCCGTCATCACGGAGCGGGTCGAGGTCGGCGGTCTGGACCAGCGCCGGCGGCAGACCCGCGAGGTCGCCGAACAGCGGCGACAGGAGGGGGTCCCGCCAGTCCGACCCGGTCGGCGCGTAGAGCTCGCGGAAGGCCACGATGCTGGCCCGGGTGAGCAGGGGCGCGTCGGCGTTCGCGGCGATGGACGGCGACGCCAGGGTCATGTCGGTCGCGGGGTACAGCAGCGCTTGGTGCACCACCGGAGAGTCGCCGCGGTCGCGCAGCAGCTGGGCAGCCACGGCGGAGAGGTTGCCGCCGGCGCTGTCGCCGCAGAGCGCGATCCTGCGGGTGTCGGCGCGCAGCTCGGCACCGTGGTCGGCCACCCACGCGATGGCATCGGTCACGTCGAAGGCCGCGGTGGGTCCCCGGTGCTCCGGTGCGAGCCGGTAGTCAACGCTCACCACCACGGCCCGCACGCGGGCCGCCAGCAGCGTGCAGAGCGGGTCGTACATCACCACGTTGCCCCGCACGAAGCCACCGCCATGGACGAAGACCACGACCGGCACGTCCACGTCGGTGTCGCGGACGCCTCGGGGACGGTAGATCCGCAACGGGAGCTCGTAGCCGTCGCGGGTCTGCGCGGTGCCGTAGGTGATGCCGACCGACCGGTCGACCCGACCCGTCACCCACGAGAACGGCGGGCGGTCCGGAGTGACCGTCCCGCGGTCGGCCTGGATCTCCTCGAGGGACTGCCGCTCGATCGGCTTGCGCAGCCCGTGGTCCAGGACGGCGCTGATCAGGGCGGTCCGTGGATAGAGGGCGAAGGGGGAGTACCGCATGGTCTGTCACTCTCTCACCTAGGGTGAGCCCATGAGCGCGGGAGTGGCATGACCGTCCGCAGGGTGATGGGCATCGAGACCGAGTACGGCATCTCTGTGCCGGGCGACCCCGCAGCCAACCCCATGATCCTGTCGGGACAGGTGGTCAACGCCTATGCGTCGGCGCAGGGCATCCGGGCCGCCCACGCCTCCTGGGACTACGCCGACGAGGCGCCCCTGCGCGACGCCCGCGGGTTTGAGATGGGCCGCAGCCTCGCCGACCCGAGCCAGCTGACCGACGAGGAGGACCCGACCCTCGCCAACGTCGTCCTCACCAACGGCGCCCGCCTCTACGTCGACCACGCGCACCCCGAGTACTCCTCTCCGGAGGTGACCTCGCCGCGCGCCGCCCTCGCCTTCGACCGGGCCGGTGAGGCGATCATGGCCGAGTCGGTCCGACGCCTCTCCCAGGTCCCGCCCGGGGTCAACCTCTACAAGAACAACACCGACGGCAAGGGCCAGTCCTACGGCACGCACGAGAACTACCTGATGCGCCGCGAGACGCCGTTCACCGACATCGTGCGCCACCTGGTGCCGTTCTTCGTCGCCCGGCAGGTCGTCACCGGGTCGGGCCGGGTGGGCATCGGGATGGACTCCCGCACCGCCGGCTACCAACTGAGCCAGCGCAGCGACTTCTTCGAGGTCGAGGTGGGTCTCGAGACGACGCTCAAACGCCCGATCATCAACACCCGCGACGAGCCGCACGCGGTGGCCGACCTCTACCGGCGGCTGCACGTCATCATCGGTGACGCCAACCACTGCGACGTCGCCAACCTGCTCAAGCTCGGCATGACGTCGTTGGTGCTGGCCATGATCGAGGACCGCGCCATCGACGTCGACCTGACCGTGGCCCGCCCGGTCGCCACGCTCCAGGCGGTCAGCCACGACCCCACCTGCCGCGCCCTGCTCGAGCTGCGCGACGGCACGAAGCTCACGGCGGTGCAGCTGTTGTGGCGCTACCACGGCCTGGCCGAGCGCTACCTGACGAGGCGGTATGCCGGTGAGCTCGACGACGACACGGCCGAGGTGATGCGCTGGTGGGCGGTCATCCTCGACCGGCTCGAGCGCGACCCGATGGAGGCGTCCCGTGAGCTGGACTGGGTGGCCAAGCAGCAGGTGATGCAGGGCTACATCGAGCGCGACGGGCTCGACTGGTCCGACTCGCGGCTGCGGGCGATCGACATCCAGTGGTCCGACGTGCGTCCCGACCGCGGCATCTTCCACAAGCTCCGGGCGGCCGGGCGGTTCGAGGAGCTGGTCACCGAGGAGACCGTCCTCGAGGCCGTCCACGAGCCACCCGCCGACACCAGGGCCTACTTCCGGGGCAAGTGCCTGGAGAAGTACCCCGACCAGATCGCGGCCGCGTCCTGGGACTCGGTCATCTTCGACATCCCCGGACAGCCGTCCCTGCAGCGCGTGCCGATGCTCGAACCGTTGCGCGGCACCAAGGCGACGGTCGGACCCCTGCTCGACCGCAGTCCGGACGCAGCCACGTTGTTGCGTGAGTTGGCGTCCGCATCGGGATAGGTTGAGGGCAAGCCCCGCGAGTGAGAGGTCCCACCAATGCCCAGCCAAGAGCAGAGCCGGCCACAACGTCGCGACGACGCCCCCGACGAGGCGCCCGAGCCCACTCCCGCGGCGCCGGAGGCCACGGCCCGCAAGGAGAACCTCGACTCCGACATCGACAGCGTCCTCGACGAGATCGACGGCGTGCTCGAGTCCAACGCGGAGGAGTTCGTCCGCGGCTTCGTCCAGAAGGGCGGCCAGTGACCACTGGAGCCGACGCGGGCAAGCTCCCCGCGGCATACCTCTCGGCTGGGTCGTCCTCGTTCACCGAGTTCGTCGGCGCCCACGCCCCCTCCCTGCTGCCGTCCCGGCGGGTGCTGCCCCCGGGCAGCATGCTCGAGGCGCCGCACGGCACGACGATCGTCACCGCGACCTTCACCGGCGGGGTGGTGATGGCCGGTGACCGCCGCGCCACGATGGGCAACATCATCGCCAACCGCGACATGGAGAAGGTCTTCGCGGGCGACGAGTACTCCGCCGTAGGGATCGCCGGCACCGCCGGGATCGCCATCGAGCTCGTCAAGCTGTTCCAGGTCGAGCTCGAGCACTACGAGAAGATCGAGGGCACGCTGCTTTCGTTGGAGGGCAAGGCGAACCGGCTCGCCTCGATGATCAGGTCGAACCTCGGGATGGCCATGCAGGGCCTGTCGGTCGTGCCGCTCTTCGCCGGCTACGACCTCGACCGCCAGCTCGGCCGGATCTTCTCCTACGACGTCACCGGCGGGTGCTACGAGGAGCACGACCACCACAGCGTCGGCTCCGGCTCGCTGTTCGCGCGGGGTGCGCTCAAGAAGGTCTGGCGTCCCGGCCTGACCGCCGACGAGGTCGTCAGCGTCGTCGTGGAGGCCCTCTACGACGCGGCCGACGACGACTCCGCCACCGGCGGCCCCGACGTGGGACGCCGGATCTGGCCCACCGTCGCCGTGGTCGGCGTCGACGGCGTGCGCTTCGTGTCCGACGACGAGCTGCGCGAGGTGGTCGAGGCCGTCATCGCCGCACGACAGGGCAACCCGGGAGGTGCGCGATGACGAGCATGCCGTTCTACGTCTCGCCCGAGCAGCTCATGAAGGACCGGGCCGACTACGCCCGCAAGGGAATTGCCCGCGGCCGCTCCGTGGTGGTGCTGGGCTACGACAAGGGCATCGCCTTCGTCGCCGAGAACCCCTCGCGGGCGCTGCACAAGGTCTCCGAGATCTACGACCGCATCGCGTTCGCGGCAGTCGGCAAGTACAACGAGTTCGAGAACCTGCGGGTCGCGGGCGTCCGGTATGCCGACCTGCGCGGCTACTCCTACGACCGCACCGACGTGACCGCGCGCGGTCTGGCCAACGCCTACGCCCAGACGCTCGGGACCGTCTTCACGCAGGAGTCCAAGCCCTACGAGGTCGAGATCGTCGTCGCCGAGGTCGGCTTCACGGCCGATGAGGACCAGATCTACCGCCTCACCTATGACGGCTCGGTGGCCGACGAGCTGGGCTTCGTGGCGATGGGCGGTGCCGCCGAGACGATCGAGACCGGGCTGAAGGACCGCTGGAGCCCGGGTCTCAGCCTCGGCGACGCGCTCAGCCTCGCCGTGGGGTTGCTGGGTCAGGACCCAGCCGCAGCCGCCGGCAGTGCTCCGCGCACGCTCACGGCTGCCCAGCTCGAGGTGGCCGTGCTCGACCGCGAACGCCCGCGCCGGACCTTCCGACGCATCGGCGGCGGCCTGCTCGACGCGCTGCTCAGCACCGACGACCCGACCAGCGACGCCCCCGCCGAGGACGACCCGACCCCGGGTCGGCACGACACCCTCACCGGCGAGGGGTCGCCCCGCGACGAGGCGAGCAACCCGCAGACCCAGCGTCAGGAGCAGGGTCCGGCGAGCGACTCAGACGGGTAGCTTCTCGGACAGCCAGGCCGTGGTGGCCGCCCAGGCCTCCTGCGACGCGCCGTCGTGGTGGAACACCGGCGACGGGTTGTCGAACGCGTGGCCGGCACCGGGGTAGGTCAGGAACGTCACGTCGTCGTTGCCGGCCGTGACCACGGCCTCGATCTCGCGCACGGTGTCCACCGGGATGTAGTCGTCGTCGAGCCCGAAGTGGTGCAGGCTGGGCGCGCTCACCTGCGGGGCGAGGCCGAGCAGGTCGGGCAGGGCCGAGCCGTAGTAGCTGACCAGCGCATCGGGGCCGGCTCCCGCGGCGCCGGTGACCGCCGCGACGTTGAAGGCCAGCCCGCCGCCGAAGCAGAACCCGAGCACGCCGACCGGCCCGTCGACCGACGGGAGGTCCTGCAGCGCGTCGAGGGTGGCGGCACCGTCGCCGACGGCGGCGTCCCAGTCGAGCTTGCCGACCAGCTCCATCGCGCGGGGGAGCCCCTCGGCGGCCTCGCTGACCACCTCGTCACCGATCCGCCAGTAGAGGTGCGGCACCAGCACGACGTAACCGAGGTCGGCGAGGTCCTGGGCCCGGCTTCGGACGTAGTCGGTGACGCCGAAGATCTCCTGGAAGAGCACGACGCCAGGGCCCGTGCCGGCCTCGGGCAGGTAGAGGTCCGCGGGGACCTCACCGTCGGTGACGGAGACGGGGTGGCTGGCGAAGGCGCTGGCTGGGGTCATGCCCCCAACGTAGGCCGCGCGGCGGTCAGGCGCTCGGGGCGTCGGCGAAGCGCAGGTACGGCTTGACCACCTCGACGCCCTTGAACCGGGCCTGGGCGTCCTCGGTGGTGACGGTCGGGGCGACGATGATCCGCTCGCCCGCCTTCCAGTCGGCCGGGGTCGAGAACGGGCCGGAGTCGTTGACCTGCAACGCGTCCAGGGCCCGCAGGATCTCGTCGAAGTTGCGGCCGGCGCTCTTGGGGTAGGTCAGGGACAGGCGCACCTTGCCGGCCGGGTCGATGAGGAAGACCGAGCGGACGGGCGACGTGTCGCCGGCGCCGGGGTGGATCATGTCGTAGAGCTCGGCGACCTCGCGGTCCTTGTCGGCGACGATCGGGTAGGTCACGGCGGCGCCGGACACCTCCTCGATGTCGGACTTCCATGCGGTGTGGTCCTCGAGCGCGTCCACGGAGACGGCGAGCACCTTGGTGTTGCGCGCGGCCCACTCGTCCTTGAGCTGCGCGACCCGCCCGAGCTCGGTGGTGCAGACCGGCGTGAAGTCGGCGGGGTGGCTGAACAGCACGGCCCAGCCGTCGCCCTTCCAGTCGTGGAAGGTCAGCTCGCCCTCGGTCGTCTGGGCGGTGAAGTCGGGGGCGTCGTCGCCCAGTCGCAGGGTGGCCATGACGGTCCTCTCGAAGGTAACGCGATGTTTGTCGTGACCAAACATGCCGTTATCTGCCCGAGGAGTGGATGACCTGTCCGGATGTTGGTACGTCGGCAGCCGCGGCGATGCCGCCGGGTGTGGCGCCGACCTAGCTCCGGGCGGCGGCGATCAGCGCGAGCTCGTCGGAGGGGGACAGGCCGGCCTTGCGGGCCCGGCCCGGCCCGGCCGACACCTCCCACGCGAGGGTGTCGGCCAGGGTCTGCTCGAGCGGTCGGGCGACGAGCCCGAGCGCCTCGGCCGCGGCGGTGCTGCGGGCCATGAACCCGGCGTACTCCGGCAGCGGCAGCCACAGCGGGAGGCTGCGCTCGCCGGACCACGGGGCGACCTCGTGGGCAGCCAGCCAGTCCTGGTCGACGGGCACGACCGGCCCGCTGTGGCCGGCGACCGACCGGGCCGCCGCGAGGTGGTCGGCCAAGGGGATCGTCGGACCGCTCGCGTTGACCACCCCACCGGCCCGGGAGAGGCCAGCCGAGACCAGCCACTGCGCGAGGTCCCGCACGTCGAGCACCTGGGTCAGCAGGGGACTGTCGGGCACGAGCACCGCGTCGTCAGGGCTGGCCGGGTGGGCAAAGCGCAGCGGCCAGTAGCCGGTGCGGTCGGTGTGGTCGCCGGGCCCGGCGATCAGCCCGGAGCGAGCCACCAGGGCACGCTCGCCCACGGCGTCGAGGACGAGACGCTCACCCGCCACCTTGCGGGCGCCGTAGGTCTCCCAGCCCTCGTCGTCGGCCTCGTGGGCGGGCAGCAGCGCTGCGGTCTCGTCCGCGCCCGGGACCTCTCCGGCGGCGTAGACCGAGGCGGAGGAGACGAAGACCCAGGACGCGGCGCGATCGCCCACCGCCTCCAGCGCCCCGGCCACGTGGCTCGGCTGACGGGCGACGTCGATGACGACGTCCCAGTCCCGGTCGCGCACCACGTCGTAGGCGCCGGGTGCACCGCGGTCCGCGCGGACCACCTCGACGTCGTCCGGGGGTGCACCGGACTGGCCCCGGGCCAGGATCGTGACCTCCTGGCCCAGCGCCACGCCGGCGGCAGCGACCGCACGGCCGAGCCAGGCGGTCCCGCCGAGGACGAGCAGCGACACGGGGACTCAGGCCCGCGTGCCGGCCTTCTCGTCGACCTCGGCCTCGTCGTCCTCGTCGTCCTCGAGCTCGTCGTCGTCCGCGTCGTCATCCTCGTCGTCCGCGACGTCGTCGAGGTCGTCGGAGGTGGCTCCGTCGACCGGGACCGCCTCGTCCTCGACGTCGGAGTCGGTGTCGGTCTCCTCGACCGGCTCCGCTGCCGCAGCCGCAGCCGCAGCCGGCTCGGCCGGGGCGTCCTCGTGGTCGTCGAGGCCGTCGACCATGGCGGCACCGCCGAGGGTCGCGAGCATCTGCCGGACGTTGCTCAGCTGCGCGGTGATGCTGTCACGGCGCTGCGTCGCCGCGGACAGCTCACGCTCGGAGTCGCGGCGGATCCGCTCGGCCTGCTCGCGCGCGGCGGTGACCAGCTGCTCGGCCTCTGCCTTGGCGGCCTCGAGCGCGCGCTGGGCCTCGGCGTGCGCCTCCGCGTGGGCTCGCTCGCTGTCGGCCGACAGCGTGGAGGCGCGCTCCTGCGCCTGGGTGAGGGCGTCCTCGTGGGCGGCCATCTGCGCGGAGAACTCGGCGGCGGCCTTGTCGCGTCGCTGACCGAGGGTGGCCTCGAAGTCGGCAGCAGCCGAGGCGGCCCGGGCCCGCTGGTGCTCGTAGAAGGCCTCGGCCTCCTCGCGGCGGGCGGAGGCCTCACGGTCGGCGTCGTCGAGGATCGCGTCAGCCTGCTGCTTGGCCTTCTCGACGACCTGGGTCGCCTGGGCGTCGGCCTTGGTGCGGACGTCCTCGGCGTAGCGGTCGGCCTCCGCGCGGAGCCGGTCGGCCTCCAGCGTGGTGGTGCCCTTCAGGGTCTCGGCGTCGGCTCGCGCGTTGGTCCTGATCTCGTCGGCCTCCTCGTCGGCGAGGCCGAGGATGGTGCCGATCCGCTCGCCGAGGTTGGCGTAGGTGGGGGCGGCGGCCTTGCTCTGCTCCTCGCGCAGGCTGGCGAGCGCCTGGGCGGTGCCGGTCTGCTCGTCCTGGGCCCGGGCCAGCGCGGCGCGCAGCTCGCTGACCTCGACAGTGCGTTCAGCTGCCTCCTGGCGCGCCTGCTCGAGGGCACCCGCGTGCTCCGCACGCCACTGGTCGACCTGCGCCGGGTCGTAGCCGCGCAGGACGCTGCGGAAGGAGGTCGTGTCACTCATGGTCGTTCCGTTCTTCATGGGGGATGGGGTCGGGGGTGTCGGGGGTGTCGTCGGTCGGGGTCACGGCCGCCTTGTCGGGCACGGCGAGCGCGTTGATCACGCCCGAGAGGTGGCCCAGCTGGGTGGTGATGTCCTCGCGCCGCGAGGCGAGGGCGGCCACCTCGGACCGTGCGCGTTCGAGCATGGCACGCGCCTCGTCGCGGACCCGGTCGGCATCCGCACGGGCCTGGGCGGTCGTGGTGACCAGCTCCTCGCGGGCCTGGCGGTGCGACTCGTGGGTCTCGCGCTGGAGGCGTTCGATCTCCTGGGCGGTCCGCTCCCGCACCAGACGGGCAGCCTTCTCGGCTTCCTCGAGCCGCCGGGCGGCGCGTTCGTCCGCTGCCCGCTCGGTCTCGGCAGCGGTCCAGCGCACCCGCTCGGCCTCGGCTGCCGCGGCGGCGGTGGTGCGCTCGGCCTGGGCCTGCGCGGCGGCCATCACGGCCTCGGCCTGGGCCCTGAGCCGGTCGGACTCCAGTCGGGCCGACTCGCGGTCCGAGCGGGCCCGGTGCGCCGTCTGGGCGAGCGCGGTCTGGATCAGCTGGCGGCGCGAGCGCACCCTGGCCGACAGCTCCCGGTGGGTCTCCTTGCGCATCCGGCGCACCTCGGCGTCACCCTCGTCGAGGATGCGGCGCACGGTGTCCTGGCCCCACTTCAGGTGCTCCTCGGCCTGCGTCATGATCTCGCCGGCTTCCGCGTGGGCCCGGTCGATGCGCTCCTGGGCATCGGTCCGCGCCTGCTCCAGCAGGGCTGCCGCCTTCGCGGCCGTCTCCTGCTCGTGGATCGCGGCCGCACCGATCATCCGCTCGGCCTCGATCTGCGCCTCCTCGCGGTGCTTGGCAGCCGCGGCGGTGGCTTCCTCCAGCAGGGCGGCCCGCGCGGCCTGCTCCTGCTCGTCGCGCTCGGCGAAGTGGAGGTCCATCTTCTCGACACCGGCACGGAAGTCGGCGTCGCGCTCGGCCTCGTGCGCGGCATACCGGGCCATCGCGGCGTCGTAGTCGCTCTGGGCAGCGGCGCGCAGGGACTCGGCCCGGGCGCTCGCCTCGTCGACGAGGGCGGTTGCCTCTGCGCGCGCGGCGGTGACCGCCTCCTCGCTCGTGCGGCTCGCCGACTCGTTGAGCATCGAGGCCTGCTCGGCAGCGTCGGAGACGAGCGACTCCGCCTCACGGGTCGCCTCCTCCAGTGCCCGCCCGGCCTGCTCGCGATCGCGGACCGCGTCGGCGTGCTGGCGCTGGGCGTCGTCGAGCAGCGTCTGGACCTCCTCCCGGATGCGGGAGGCGTCCGCGCGCGCCGAGGCCAGGACCTGGTCGGTCTCGGCGCGCATGGCATCGGCGTAGGCCTGTGCGCGTTCGAGGATGGACTGGGTGTGCCGCGTCAGGTCGCCCACCTGGGTGGTGGTCGAGCCTGGGCTACGGCTTCCCCCGTCCGCTGCGTGGGCGTCGGGCATGCCGCCCATGATTCCACGGTGCGTCAACCTCGCGGACCAAAGGCACGTAAAGCCTAGAGTGTGAGCATGGACCGGCGGATCTTCGGGATCGAGAACGAGTACGGCATCACGTGCACGTTCGAGGGGCAGCGACGGCTGACCCCCGACGAGGTGGCCCGCTACCTCTTCCGCAAGGTGGTCTCGTGGGGCCGCTCATCCAACGTGTTCCTCTCCAACGGCAGCCGGCTCTACCTCGATGTCGGCTCCCACCCCGAGTACGCCACGCCTGAGTGCGACCACGTCCGCCAGCTCGTGGTCCACGACAAGGCGGGGGAGCGGATCATCGAGGGCCTCGTGGCCGATGCCCAGGAGCGCCTCGCCGAGGAGGGCATCGAGGGCGAGATCTACGTCTTCAAGAACAACACCGACTCGGCCGGCAACTCCTACGGCTGCCACGAGAACTTCCTGGTGGGCCGCGCGGGGGAGTTCCAGCAGCTGTCCGACGTGCTCATCCCCTTCCTGGTCAGCCGCCAGATCACCTGCGGCGCGGGCAAGGTCGTCACCACCTCCAAGGGCGCCACCTACTGCGTGAGCCAGCGGGCCGACCACATCTGGGAGGGCGTCTCGTCCGCGACCACCCGCAGCCGCCCGATCATCAACACCCGCGACGAGCCCCACGCGGATGCCGAGCGCTACCGGCGGCTGCACGTGATCGTCGGCGACTCGAACATGAGCGAGACGACCACGATGCTCAAGGTCGGGTCGGCCGACCTCGTGCTCCGGATGATCGAGGCCGGCATGGTCGTGCGCGACCTGACGCTGGAGAACCCGATCCGGGCGATCCGCGAGATGAGCCACGACATGACCGGCCGCAAGACGGTCCGGCTCAGCAACGGGCGCGAGCTGTCCGCGCTGCAGATCCAGTCGGAGTACCTGGAGCGCGCCCAGGCCTTCGCCGACCGCGAGGGTCTCGAGGACCCGATCCACAAGCAGGTCCTCGACCTGTGGGAGCGCACCATCCACGCGGTCGACACCGGCGACCTGTCGCTGGTCGACACCGAGATCGACTGGGTCATCAAGCACAAGCTGATCACCGGCTACATGGCCAAGCACGACCTGCCGATGGAGCACGCCCGGATCGCCCAGCTCGACCTCGCGTACCACGACGTCAACCGCGAGCGCGGGGTGTTCTACCTGCTCCAGAAGCACGGGCGGGCGGCCCGCATCACCACCGATCCCGAGGTGTTCGAGGCCAAGACGGTGCCGCCGCAGACCACCCGGGCCAAGCTGCGCGGTGACTTCATCAAGGCCGCCCAGGAGCACCGTCGTGACTTCACCGTCGACTGGGTGCACCTCAAGCTCAACGACCAGGCGCAGCGCACAGTGCTGTGCAAGGACCCGTTCGCCGCCGTGGACGCCCGCGTGGACCGCCTCATCGAGGGCATGCGCGGCTGAGTCGCCGGATCGGTATGCCGCGTGGCCGCGATACCGGGACGAATCGGGCTTTGCCAGCCGTGAAGGTTATGGTGGGCGCTGGTTCCCCACCCCCAGCGAAGGTCCTT
Source organism: Phycicoccus sp. Soil802 (assembly GCF_001429605.1). GTDB lineage: Bacteria > Actinomycetota > Actinomycetes > Actinomycetales > Dermatophilaceae > Pedococcus. The sequence goes on along the minus strand of NZ_LMSS01000001.1, from coordinate 545,788 downwards.
CACCGTGCATCTGCGACGTTTTCCTGCCCTCACTGCCGCCGCTCTGGCGGCAGCCCTGGCGCTCACCGGCTGCGGTGACACCAAGGAGACCAAGGGCTCCGCGCTCGACAAGATCACCGTGACCGGGGGCAGCGACACCACCGCCCCGACCGTGACGGTCAACCCCAAGCCGCTCACCGTGACCGAGACGACGACCAAGGTCGTCAAGGCCGGCACCGGCGCGACGGTCACGGGTGACGAGATCGTCAGCCTCAAGTACGTCCTGGTCAACGGCAAGGACTCCTCGGTCCTCGACAGCAACTTCGGCAAGCAGAACCTCGGCCTGAACCTCGGCGCCAGCGACCTGCTCCCCGGACTCAAGAAGGGCCTGCTGAACCAGAAGATCGGCTCGCGCGTGCTGGTGGCCATGCCGCCCAAGGACGCCTTCGGCACCCAGGGCAACGCCGAGATCAAGGTCGCCGGCACCGACACGGTCGTGTTCCTCATGGACGTGCTGGGGGCGACCAAGCCGCTGGCCTCGGCCGAGGGCAAGGAGGTCGCGCCGGCCAAGGGCCTGCCCGCAGTGAAGGTGGAGACCGGCAAGGCCGCCACCATCACCATCCCCAAGGGCGCCAAGCCGCCGACCAAGACCGTCGGCCAGGCCCTGATCGAGGGCGCCGGCGCGAAGGTCGAGGCCGGGCAGACCATCCGGGTCACCTACACCGGTGCGCTCTGGAAGGACGGGTCGATCTTCGACTCCTCCGCCAACAGCCCCGACAAGTACTTCGAGACCGTGATCGGCAAGCAGCAGGTCATCAAGGCCTGGGACGCCCAGCTGGTCGGCAAGACCGTCGGCAGCCGGGTCCTCATGGTGGTCCCGCCGGCCGACGGCTACGGCGCCGCCGGCAGTCCCCCGAAGATCAAGGGCACGGACACCCTGGTGTTCGTCGTCGACATCCTCGCGGCCTACTGACCCCGCCCCAGCTCCACCCCCTCACACCCCATCCCGACCATTCCCCCCTGCGAAGGAGCACCCCATGGGTTTCGACCCCAACACCACCAAGCCCGAGATCGACTTCCCCGGCGACGCGGCGCCCGCGGAGCTGGTCATCGAGGACCTCACCGAGGGTGACGGCCAGGAGGCCGGAGCCGGTGACACCATCTCGGCGCACTACGTCGGGGTCGCCCACTCCACCGGCGAGGAGTTCGACGCCTCGTGGAACCGCGGTGCGCCCCTCGACTTCCGGCTCGGCGTCGGCCAGGTCATCCGCGGCTGGGATGACGGCATCGTCGGCATGAAGGTCGGCGGCCGGCGCAAGCTGGTCATCCCCCCGCACCTGGGCTACGGCGACCGTGGCGCCGGTGGCGCGATCAAGCCGGGCGAGACCCTGATCTTCGTGGTCGACCTCGTGGACGTGCGCTGACCACCAGCAGCACGACCTGAGCGGTCAGCTCTCCAGCAGCCGGGCGGCATACCGCCCGGCTGCTGCGCTGTAGAGGAAGGCCGCGTGGTCCTCGTCGAGGGAGCGACCCATGGTCGACAGTCGGACCGGCACGGCGCGCAGGGCCGGGTCGAGCCCATCGGCGTCGACCTCGCGCACCCGCAGCGCTCCCTGGGCGCTGCGCACCATGGCGTGCGCCTGCTCGGCGACCAGCAGCCCGAACTCCGACCGGTCCGCGGGCAGCGGGACGTCCGCTGACACCAGGCAGATCCGGCCGTAGGCGGTGGTGCTGTGGTGGGAGATCCCGCGGTGCCGCTCACGTGCGTCGGCGTCCGACACCCGCAGCGCCGCGATGCCTCGACCACCCAGCGTGCCGACCGCGTTGAGCGCCTCGCCGGCGGCGACGCCGGTGTAGCCCCAGGCGGTGCCGGTGCCGACGTTGCCCGGTCCCTGGATGACGATGGCGATGTCTGCTGCGAGGACGTGTCGGGCGGCCAGCAGACCGGAGTGCAGGGTGACCGCCTCGTGCTGGCCGCCGTAGGCCTGCCCCACGGTGACGGTGCCGGCTAGCCAGCCCTGTTCGGCGAGGGTCGCCACGTTGCGCGAGAACGCCAGGGGCAGGGCGCCACCGTCCGTCATGAGGTAGACCACCCGCGCCTGCGGTCGGTCCAGCCGGATCCCGGCGAGCACTGCGGGCAGGGCGGAGTGCAGGTCGGCCACGACGACCGGCATGCCCTGCAGGTCACCGGAGGCGGCCAGCGGTCCGGTCATGACGTCGTGGTGGGGGCTGTCCTGCTCGTCCACGGCCATGAACATCTGCTGCTGCGGCGTGTACCGCGCCTTGACGATGTGCCCCTCGGGCGCCTCGGGGTCGGCCGGCAGCCGGTCGGGCGCGGCCACGATGAAGGCCAGCCCACCGGTGCCGAGACCACGGAGCAGGGCGGAGGCGTTGAGCAGCACCCGGTCACCGACCTGTGGCTCACCGACAAGGGCGGTGTAGGCGAGCGCCCGGACCAGCTCGGCTCCGTCGGGAGCCAGCCGCACGGCATACTCCACGGCGCCCGGCCACCGGCCCCGCACCTGCTCGACCGTTCCCTCGCGCCACTGCATCACGACACGCAGACTAGCCACGAGGGGCGGGTCCCACTCGGGTAGCGTCGGGCGGGTGAGTTCCCCCACCGGGCCGGCGGCCAAGACCGAGCGCCTGCTCAACCTCGTGCTCTGCCTGCTCTACACCCGCCGCCCCCTGCCCAAGTCGCGGATCCGTGCCGTCGTCCCGCAGTACGGCGACGCCACGAGCGACGAGGCCTTCGACCGGATGTTCGAGCGCGACAAGGACGAGCTCCGCGAGCTCGGCATCCCCCTCGTGACCGAGGACATCGGCGGGGCGTGGGACGACGAGGTGGGCTACCGGATCGACCAGCGCGAGTACGCCCTCCCGGACATCTCCTTCGAGGCCGACGAGCTGGCCGTGCTGGGCCTGGCCAGCCGCACCTGGGCGCACGCCTCACTCGCCGGTCCCGCGGCGCAGGCGCTGCGCAAGCTCAAGGCGGCCGGCATCGAACGCGACGGTGACTCGCTGATCGGCATCGAGCCGCGCCTCGGCACCAGCGAGCCGGCCTTCGAGCCGGTCAAGAACGCCGTCGTCGGTCAGCGCACGATCTCCTTCGGCTACCGCACGGGTGGCGAGGGCGAGGTGATGACCCGCGTCGTGCAGCCCTGGGGCCTCGCGTCGTGGCACGGTCGCTGGTACCTCACGGGTTTCGACCTGGACCGGGATGCGGCGCGGGTCTTCCGGCTCTCGCGCATCGACGGCGACGTCACCGAGGTCAAGAACGCGGAGCCGTATGCCGTGCCCGCCGACCACCGCGCGCAGGAGATGATCAGCACCACAGTGGGGGAGCAGCGGACCCGTGATGCGGTCGTCCGGGTCCGGGCCGACCGGGGCAACACCCTGCGTCGCCGGGCCACGAGCACGACCGACCTGGGGGAGTGGAGCGAGCTGGTGGTGCCCTTCGGCGACGACGACGCGCTGGCCGACGAGGTGTGCGGCTACGGCGCCGATGTCGTCGTCACGTCTCCGCCGGAGGTGCGCGAGTTGGTGGTCCAGCGACTGCGCGGGGCGCTGGCTGCGCACTCGGGCGGTGCGGCGTGACTCCGCCGCCGAAGAAGGCCAGGACCGTCCAGGAGACGGCCACCGACCGGCTGGCCCGGCTCCTGACCATGGTGCCGTGGCTGGTCGCCCGACAGGGGATCGACCTCGACCAGGCGGCCGCCGAGCTCGGCATCACGGTCGAGCAGCTCGAGACCGACCTGCGCCTGCTCTACCTCTGTGGCTACGGACAGATGCCCGACGAGCTGATCGACGCCCAGTGGGAGAACGGCCGGGTCTTCGTGACCAACGCCGACACCATCGCGCGGCCGTTGCGGCTCGGTCGTGACGAGGCCCTGACCCTCATGGTCGGGCTGCGGGCGCTGGCCTCCGTGCCCGGCCTGGGGGAGCGGGACGCCATCGAGCGGGCGATGGCCAAGCTGGAGCAGGCCACCGGGGCGAGCGCAGCGGCCGCGGCCCGGGTCGAGGTCGCGATCAGCGAGGGGGTCGAGGCAGGCCTGCTGTCCGACGCCCGCCGCGCCGTCGAGGGCCACCGCCGGGTGCATCTGCGCTATCTGGTGCCGAGCCGTGACGAGGCCACCGAGCGCGACGTCGACCCCATGCGCGTGGTCAACCTCGACTCCCGGTGGTACCTCGAGGGCTGGTGCCACCTGGCTCAGGACACCCGCACCTTCCGGATGGACCGGATCGCCCGCCTCGACGTGCTGGACGAGGACGGCACGCCACCGCCGGATGCGCAGCTGCGGGACCTCGACCTCGGTGCCTTCACCCCGCGCCCCGACGACACCCCCGTCACACTGCGCCTGCAGCCGGGGGCCACCTGGGTCAGCGACTACTACCCGGTCGACTCGGTGCAGACCGACCCTGACGGGTCGCAGACCGTCACCCTGCGCACGGCCGACACACTCTGGCTGCGCCGGCTGGTCTGGCGGCTCGGGGGCCGCGGGACCGTCCTCGCACCGGCCGAGGTTGCGGCCTCGGTGCGCGAGGGTGCACAGGAGGCCCTGCAGGCCTACGAGTAGGGTCGTCCCGTGTGGTGGTGGATCCTGATCTGGGCGCTGCTGGTGCTGATCGCGCTGGCCTACCTGGCGACCCGCGCCTGGGGCGTCTGGGGCCAGTTCAAGGAGCTCACGGCCGAGGTCAGCCGCTCGTCCCAGACGGTCGCCGCGCTGCAGGCCGAGACCGACCGCCTCGGTGAGCGACCGCCGCCGCCCCAGCCCGACATCTTCGGTGACCCCCGTCAGCTGCGCCGGGAACGCGACGCCACCCGCGCCTCGTTGAAGCAGCAGCGGCGCGCCCGACTGGCCGCGCGGCGTCCCAGCTGGGCCCGACACCTAGACTGACTGCAGTGCCGCACCCACGGCACGATCGACATCATGGTCACCTGGTGACCGAGAGGAATTGAGTACCATGCGCGGACTGTTCGAGGGCTGGCACCTCATCATCTTGCTCGTCCTCCTGGTCGTGCTCTTCGGCTTCAAGCGCCTTCCGGATGCCGCGCGCTCCATCGGTCGGTCGATGCGCATCTTCAAGTCCGAGGTCGACGAGATGAAGAACGACGGCAAGTCGGCGGCGAGCGCTGACACCGTCAAGGGCGAGACCGTCAAGGACGCCGGCGCGAGCCCCGGCACCGAGGGCACCAACCCGATCCGCGAGGACAACACCCCGCGCACGGACAACAGCTCCGGCGCCTCCTAGAGTCGCCAGCTCCTTTCCCACCCACGACCATGGCCTTCCGGCGTGCCCGCAACCCTGAGGGGCGGATGTCCCTCGGTGACCACCTGCGCGAGCTCCGCCGACGGTTCCTGATCTCGGCGATCACCCTCCTCGCGGGTGCGGTGCTCGGCTGGATCTTCTACGAGCGGGTCTACGACCAGCTGGCGGCACCGTTCAACGAGTACAAGGACCAGAACCCCACGAGCGTCATCAGCCTGAACTTCGGCAACGCCACGGCGGCGTTCTCGCAGCAGGTCAGCCTGTCGATCTTCGTCGGGGTGCTGCTCTCCAGCCCGGTGTGGCTCTACCAGCTGTGGGCGTTCATCGTGCCGGGCCTCACGAAGAAGGAGCGGCGGGTCTCGCTGGCGTTCATCGCGGCCACCGTCCCGCTGTTCCTGGCCGGCTGCGCCCTGGCGTACTACGTGCTGCCCAAGGTGCTGGAGGTGCTCTACGGCTTCACGCCGGCGGGCGCGTCGAACATCCAGCAGGTCAGCGACTACTTCTCGTTCGTCACCCGGTTCATCCTGGCCTTCGGCTGCGCGTTCCTGATGCCGGTCTTCCTGGTGGCGCTCAACGCCATCGGCATCCTGCCCGCCTCGGCGATGATCAAGGCCTGGCGCCCGGCGATCTTCGGGATCTTCGTGATCTCGGCCATCGCCACGCCGACTCCCGACGCGTTCACGATGTTCCTGCTCGCCGTCCCGCTGTGCATCCTCTACGTCGCAGCCATCCTCGTCAGCAAGCTCATCGAGCGGGGGCGGCGCAAGAACCGTCCCGCCTGGGTCGAGGTGCCCGACGACGAGGCATCGTCGTTGTGAGCAAGCGGGTCGGGCTCGTCGTGAATCCCACGTCGGGCAAGAACCGCGGCATGTCGCTCGGCATCGAGGTGGCCCAGCGGATGCGGGCGGCCGGGCACGACGTCGTCGACCTCTCCGACGAGACGTATGCCGCCGCTCGCGACCGCGCGCTCGGCGCCATCGCGCAGGGTCTGGACGTGCTGGCGGTGGTGGGTGGCGACGGCATGGTGCACCTCGGAGTCGACCTCGCGGCGGAGACCGGGACGACGCTGGCCATCATCGCCGCCGGCACCGGGAACGACGTCGCCCGCGGCCTGGGCCTGCCGGTCCACGACCCGGTGCGGGCGGCCGACCTCGTGACCACCGGCGTGCCGCGCACCATCGACGCAGTGCAGCACGTCGACGCCCACGGGGTCCGGCACTGGTACGTCGGGGTGCTCGGCGCCGGCTTCGACTCACTCGTCAACGAGCGCGCCAACACCTGGCCGTGGCCCAAGGGGCAGATGCGCTACAACCTCGCCATCCTGCGCGAGCTCCCGCTCTTCAAGGCGATTCCCTACGTCGTGACCGTCGACGGGATCCGGCACGAGACCAAGGCGATGCTGGTCGTGGTCGGCAACGGACCCAGCTACGGGGGAGGCATGCAGGTGCTCCCGGACGCGCAGTTCGACGACGGCCTGCTCGACGTGCTCCTGCTCCACGAGATCAGCACGGTGGAGTTCCTCAAGGTCTTCCCCAAGGTGTTCAAGGGTGCCCACGTGGGTCACCCTGCCGTCGAGATCATCCGTGGACGGTCGGTCACGCTCGAGGCCGCGGGCATCGTGGCCTACGCCGACGGGGAGCGGTTCGCCCCGCTCCCGCTGACCGTCGAGGTGGTCCCCGGCGCGGTGACGGTGCTGGCGCCTGCCGCACCGTAGGCTCGGGAGCATGTCGACGCCCGCTGAGCGATTCGCCGCAAGCGCCAGCCGCGCGGCATACGAGAAGTCGCAGCTGGCCGCCTTCGCGGCCACGGTCGGGTTCCCCCTCGACGACTTCCAGGTGCAGGCCTGCCAGGCCGTGGAGGCCGGTCGGGGTGTCCTCGTCGCGGCTCCGACCGGTGCGGGCAAGACCATCGTCGGCGAGTTCGCGGTGCACCTGGCCCTGGCCAGCGGCCGCAAGGCGTTCTACACCACCCCGATCAAGGCGCTCTCGAACCAGAAGTACAACGACCTCGTACGCCGCCACGGCGCGAAGAACGTCGGGCTGCTCACCGGTGACTCCTCGATCAACGGTGAGGCACCCGTCGTCGTCATGACGACCGAGGTGCTCCGCAACATGATGTATGCCGGGTCGTCCACCCTGCACGGGCTCGGCTTCGTGGTGATGGACGAGGTGCACTACCTCGCCGACCGGTTCCGCGGCGCGGTGTGGGAAGAGGTCATCATCCACCTCCCGCAGGACGTGCAGGTCGTGTCGCTGTCGGCCACGGTCAGCAACGCGGAGGAGTTCGGGGCGTGGCTCTCCGAGGTGCGCGGCGGGGTCGACATCATCGTCTCCGAGCACCGGCCGGTGCCGCTGTGGCAGCACATGATGGTCTCGCAGTCGATGTACGACCTGTTCGTCGACGAGGCGTCCGCTCCCGTCACCGGCATCGACGCCACGCGGGTGAACCCCGAGCTGCTGCAGGCGATCCGCCAGTCGGAACAGCGCGGCCGGTGGGACGAGGGCGCCCGCCACGGCTCGCACTCCGACCGGCACAGCCGCGGTGGCCGGGGCAAGGGTCCGCGTGGGCCGGGCGGTGGTCACGGCGGCCGGGGCATGGCCCGCACCTCTGGGGGGCGTCCCGGCGGGGGAGCGACCCGCTCGGAGGTCGTCCAGCGGCTCGAGCGCGAAGGGCTCCTGCCCGCCATCACCTTCATCTTCAGCCGGGTCGGCTGCGAGGCGGCCGTGGGTCAGCTGTTGCGCGACGGCCTGCGGCTGATCCCCGAGGCCGAGGGCGACAAGATCCGGCGCACCGTCGAGGAGCGGGTCTCGTCGCTGGCCGACGAGGACCTCGGTGTGCTCGGCTACTGGGACTTCGTCGACGGCCTGACCCGGGGGTTCGCCGCCCACCACGCCGGCATGCTGCCGACCTTCCGCGAGATCGTCGAGGAGCTGTTCACCGCCGGGCGGATCCGCGCGGTGTTCGCCACCGAGACGCTGGCCCTCGGCATCAACATGCCGGCGCGCACCGTGGTCATCGAGAAGCTCGTGAAGTTCAACGGCGAGACCCACGCCGACATCACCCCCGCCGAGTACACCCAGCTGACCGGTCGGGCCGGCCGTCGCGGCATCGACATCGAGGGCCACGCCCTGGTGCAGTGGAACCGCGGCATGGACCCGCTCGCCGTCGCCGGCCTTGCCTCCACGCGCACCTACCCCCTCCGCTCGTCGTTCCGCCCGACCTACAACATGGCGGTCAACCTCGTGGCCCAGGTGGGCCGCGAGACGTCCCGCGAGATCCTCGAGACGTCGTTCGCCCAGTTCCAGGCCGACCGGGCCGTCGTCGGCATGGCCCGCGCCGTGCGCAAGAACGAGGAGGGCCTCGAGGGGTACGCCGAGGGGATGGCGTGCCACCTCGGCGACTTCGCGGAGTATGCCGCGCTGCGCCACGAGATCGCGCGGCTCGAGAAGGACGGGGCGCGGGAGCGGTCGGCCAGCCGGCGCGCCGAGGCCGCGGTCTCGCTGGAGACGTTGCGGATCGGTGACGTCATCAAGATCCCGTCGGGTCGTCGCGCCGGCTACGCGGTCGTCGTGCAGCCGTCCAAGTCCTACCGGGGCGAGACGCCGGCGCCGACCGTGGTCACCGAGGACAAGCAGCTGCTCAAGCTGACCCTCGTCGACGTCCCCACCCCGGTCGAGGCGATCGGGCACGTCAAGGTGCCGCCACACTTCAACGCCAAGAGCCCCAAGGCCCGGCGTGACCTCGCCACGTCGTTGCGCATCGCGGTGCCCCACGACCCGCCGCCGTCCCGCTCACGCGGCTCCGCGGCATACGCGGGCAGCGCCGAGGACGGACGCATCGCCGAGCTGCGCCGCCAGCTCAAGGCACACCCGTGCCACCAGTGCCCCGACCGCGAGGACCACGCTCGCTGGGCCGAGCGGTGGTGGCGGCTCAAGCGCGAGACCGTCGGGCTCCAGCGCAAGGTGGAGGGTCGGACCAACTCGGTCGCCAGGACCTTCGACCGGATCTGCACGCTGCTCGGCGAGATGGGCTACCTGTCCGACAGCGGTGACCTCGTCACCCCCCAGGGCGAGAACCTGCGCCGGCTCTACACCGAGAAGGACCTGCTCGCCGCCGAGTGCCTGCGGCTGGGGGTCTGGAAGCGGCTCGACCCGGCCGGGCTCGCCTCGGTCGTGTCGGCCCTCATCCACGAGCCCCGCAGGGACGAGACCGACCCGTCGCCGCGGATGCCGAACGAGGACGTGGCCGAGGCGGTTCGCGAGATGAACCGGCTGTGGTCGGTGCTCGAGGACCGGGAGCGCGAGCTGGGCCTGCCGCTCACCGGCGACCCCGACGCCGGGATGGCCTGGATGATGCACCGCTGGGCGAGTGGGCGCCAGCTCGAGGAGGTGCTGCGGGGGTCCGACATGGCGGCCGGCGACTTCGTGCGGCGGTGCAAGCAGGTGGTGGACCTGCTCGGCCAGATCGGTGACGCGGCGCCCGAGCCGACGCTGCGCGCCACGTCGCGCAAGGCCATCGACGCCGTGATGCGTGGCGTGGTCGCCGCCGACCGCCTCGACTGAGGGCACCAGCCAAGCTGTTCTCGGCCAATGGGCCGACTTCCTCGCTCTGGCGCGCGCCCCAGGCCAGATTGTCGGGCAATTGGCCGACTTCCTGAGGGATTCGCCCTCTGCCGCACGGGATCTCGGGCAATTGGCCGATTTCCTCGCCCCGCTACTCGATGCGCAGGGCGGAGAGCACGCGGTTGAACGAGCTCGTCACGCCGAACTCACTGGCGATCTTGCTCATCAGCGCGGCATCGGCGACCTCGCGCGGCAGCGCCATGTCCACCTCGTCGACGGGCGCATCGCGGGTCACCCGCACCACCGTGGGGGCCACGTCGAGGTACGCCGCTGCCGCCTCGAGGTTGACCCGCCGGGCTCCCTTGATCGCCGGGGCCCCACCATCCACCGCCGCACGGAGGCCGGCCAGCGAGCCGTACTCGGCGATGAGCTGGGCCGCCGTCTTGTCGCCGATTCCCTTGACTCCGGGAAGGCCGTCGCTGGTGTCGCCGCGGAGGACCGACATGTCCAGGTAGGCGTCACCAGTGTCCACCGCATACTTCGCCCGCAGGTAGTCCTGGGTGGCGAGGTCGGGCTCACGCACCCCGCCCTTCCCGGTGTAGAGGACGCGCACACGTCGGGCGTCGTCGACGAGCTGCAGGAGGTCGCGATCCCCCGTGACGATGTCGACCTCCATCGTGCCGCCCCAGCGGGTGGCCAGCGTGCCGATCACGTCGTCGGCCTCGAAGCCGTCCGCCCCCAGCCGGGCGATCCCCAGCGCTGCCAGCGCGTCGACGATCACCGGCACCTGGGGGGCCAGGTCGTCCGGGACCTCTTCGGCCACGGTGTCGTCCGAAGCCGGGTGGGCCTGGTCCGGCACGTCGCTCGGCGCCGGCGCGGGCGACTCCTGGGTCACCCGGTGTGCCTTGTAGCTGGGCAGCAGGTCCACCCGCCACTGCGGCCGCCAGTCGTTGTCCCAGCACGCCACGAGGTGCGTCGGCTGGTGGGTGGTGACCAGCGAGGCGATCATGTCGAGGAACCCTCGGATCGCGTTGGTAGGGGGCTGCGAGGCGTCGCTGCGCTGGTCGGGCACGCCGAAGAACGCCCGGAAGTAGAGGGAAGCGCTGTCGAGCAGCATGAGACGGCCGGTGCCGGCGGGCGAGGTCATGGCGGACATGCTCCCACCTGACGGCCGCGACCTCAGTAGGGTGTGGGCGTGGAAGACCTCGATCGACGCATCGTCGACCTGCTTCGCGCCGACGGCCGGATGAGCTACACCGACCTGGGCAAGGCCATGGGCCTGTCCACGTCGGCGGTGCACCAGCGGGTCCGCCGCCTCGAGGAGCGGGGCGTCGTCAAGGGGTATGCCGCGCTCGTGGACTTCACCGCCCTCGACCTGCCGCTCACGGCCTTCATCTCCATCTCGCCGCTGGACCCCGCTGCGCCAGACGACATCCCGGACCGGCTGCGCGACATCACCGAGCTCGAGGCCTGCCACTCCGTGGCGGGGGAGGAGAACTACATCCTCAAGGCCAGGGTGCACACGCCGGGAGACCTCGAGACCTTGCTGGCCAGGATCCGGGCTGCTGCGAACGTGGCGACGCGCACCACCGTGGTGCTCTCAACGCCCTGGGAGTAGACCCCTCAGCGGGCGATCGACGCCACCGTGGCCTTCGTCGCGGCGACCAGATCGGCCGGTGCCAACGAGATGTCCAGGCCACGGCGCCCACCCGAGACGTAGACCCGCGCGAAACCCAAGGCCGACTCGTCCACGACGGTCGGCAGTACCTTGCGCTGGCCGATGGGGGAGATGCCACCGACGACGTAGCCGGTGGAGCGCTCGGCATCGGCGGGCTGGGCCATGGTCACCTTCTTCAGGCTGAGGGCCGCGGCGACCGCCTTGAGGTCGAGCTGCCGGTCGACCGGCACGACACCGACGGCGAGTCCCGAGTCCCCGACGACGAGGAGCGTCTTGAAGACCTGGGCCGGCGGCACCGACAACGCCGCCGCGGCTTCCAGTCCGTAGGAAGCCGCCGCGGGGTCGTGGTCGTAGGGGTGCAGCTCGAAGGCCAGCCCGAGTCGGGTCAGGGCCGTCGTGGCAGGAGTGCCTGAGGCCAACCTCAGCGCTTCTCGACGCGCTTGACCAGCGACCAGGCGGCCGGGAGCAGACCGGCTGCCGCCGCGATCTTGATGGCGTCACCGATGAGGAACGGGGTCATGCCCGCCTTGAGTCCGGCCGACAGGTCCATGCCGGTGGAGTTCATCAGCCAGGACACACCCACCGCGTAGATGATGAGGTTGCCCACGGCCATGGTGACGACCGTCTTGGCGACCGTCCGGTCACCGCCACGCTGGGCGAGCCAGCCCACGAGCGTCGCCGCGATGACGTAGCCGATGATGTAACCGAAGGTGACGCCGCCCCAGCCGTCCCGGTGACCGGCGAACCAGTTCACCCCGAGGCCGCCGGCCACGAGGTAGGTGCCGACACTCAGCAGGGCCCGGAGGCCACCGAGCGAGGCACCGGTCAGGAGGACGGCGAACGTGCCGAGCGTCAGGGGCACCGGCGTGCCGGGCAGGGGGATGCTCCACTGGGAGAGCAGACCGATGAAACCGGCTCCTGCGGCGACGAGGGCGAGGTCGCGGACCCGGGCACCGACCGAGGCCGGGACACCGGCGACGGCAGGGACGTAGTCGGCGAGGACGCGCTTGTGGGGGAGGGCGATAGCAGTCACGGGAGCAACCTAGCGAAAGCCGACCACGCGGCACACGCAGGTCCCACGTCGGCCACGTCACACCGTCCGCGCCACCAGCTCAGACCAGCGCCACCAGCTCAGACCAGCGACGCCTCACGGCTGGCGGCGGCCCGCTCGACGGCCACGGCGTGGGCGGCCTCGTGGTCGCCCTCCTCGCGCCACCACTGCTGACCGGCCTCCGGGAGGGTGTAGATCGGGTCGTAGTAGACGTAGTCACGGGACAGCGCGTCGGTGTCCGCACCCTCGATCGAGGTGCGGTAGTTCTTGCGCCAGAACGACATCCCGCGCTCGGTGTCGTAGCTGTCGACCTGGTGCACCCAGCGCTTGCCGACGAAGGGCACGTCGCAGACGATGCGCGGAGTGGCGAAGCCCGGCAGGTAGCCCATCATCGAGTGCTGCAGGTGCTGAGCCTCGGCGAGCGAGAGCCGCCAGTGCTCGGAGAACGGGATCATGTCGCACATGTAGAAGTAGTACGGCGTGATCATCGCGTCGTCCTGGAGGGCGAAGCAGAGGTCGAGCAGCTGCTCGGTGGTGTCGTTGACCCCGCGCATGAGGACGCCCTGGTTGCGCACGTCGCGGACGCCGGCCTCGAGCATCGCCTTGCTGGCGTCGGCCACGAGCGGCGTCACGGACTGGGCGTTGTTGACGTGGGTGTGGATCGCGATGGAGACACCACGCGAGCGCGCCTTGGCGGAGACCCGGGCAACGCCCTCGACGACGTCAGGCTGGAGCCAGTGCTGCGGCAGACCCATCAGCGCCTTCGTGGCGAGCCGGATGTCGCGGATGTTGTCGACGTCGAGCAGCTTGTCGAGGAAGCCCTCGAGGTTCTTCCACGGCATGTTGGCCACGTCGCCGCCGGACACCACGACGTCGCGCACCTGGGGCGTGCGCTGCAGGTAGTCGAGCATCGCGGCATACCGGTCGACCGGCTTGCCGGTCAGCTTGAGCTTGTCGATGACCGCGGTGGAGTTGCCGACCAGGTCCATCCGGGTGCAGTGGCCGCAGTACTGCGGGCAGGTCGGCAGCATCTCCGCCAGCACCTTGGTCGGGTAACGGTGGGTGAGGCCCTCGACGGCCCACATGTCGTGCTCGTGCAGGCTGTCGCGGGTGGCGTGCGGGTGCGAGGGCCAGTCAGTGCGACGGTCGGAGAACACCGGGAGCATGTAGCGCCGGATCGGGTCGGCGTAGAACGCTCGGGTGAACTCGGCGCCCGCGGCGGGCATCGTGCCGTCGGCCCAGGTCAGCTCGCTGACCATGGTGTTCATCATCTGCGGCGGGACGAGCATCGACATCGTGGCCCGCTCGGCCTGGTCGCGCTCGAGGTCGGCATAGAAGGTGTCGGTGAGCAGGTCGCCCATGAGCTCGCGCAGCTGCTTGATGTTCTTGACGCAGTGCGCCCGCTGCCACTGGGCGCTGGCCCAGTCGGTGGCGGTCACGTCGCGCCAGCCGGGGAAACGGGTCCAGTCGGGCTCGACCAGCTCGCGGTGCCGGTAGACGTAGGGCTGCTCGATCGCGGTGCTCATACATGGCAGGATACGGGACAGGTTCCGATGAAATCGACCAACCACCGCAACTTTTGCGGTGAGTGTCGCTATTGAGGGGAGATTCTGTGTCTGCGTCGATCGAAAGCCGATCCACGCCGTCCTCGCCGGTGGGTCTGCACCGCGTGGTCGAGCCGGCCGGTGCCTGCCTGCCGCAGGCCGCAACCCGGTTGGATGCCTCACCCGAGCTGTGGCCCGACGAGGTGCGCATCGCGATCGAGACGCTCAACCTCGACGCCGCGTCGTTCCGCCAGCTCACCGAGAAGCACGGGGGAGACGGCGCCGCGGTCCGAGCCGAGGTGCTCGACATCGTCGCCACCCGCGGCAAGATGCAGAACCCCGTGACCGGCTCGGGCGGCATGCTCATCGGCACCGTCGAGGAGGTCGGACCGAAGTCCACCCTCGGGCTGTCCGTCGGAGACCGGGTCGCCACCCTCGTCTCGCTGTCCCTGACGCCACTGGTCATCACCGACGAGCTGGCCGGCTGGGACGGACGCTCCGAACGGGTCCCGGCACAGGGCCACGCCATCCTCTTCGGGCGCTCGATCGCTGCGCAGCTGCCCGAGGACCTCGACCCCGACCTCGCGCTGATGGTCATGGACGTGTGCGGCGCACCTGCGCTCGTGGCCAGGGTGGTGCGGGAGTATGCCGAGCGCGGCCTCGCGCCGACCGTGGCAGTCCTCGGCGGGGCCGGGAAGTCCGGCTCCCTCTCGCTGGCGGCTGCGGCCGACGCCGGTGCGGGCCGACGCATCGCGGTGGTGCCGTTCCAGCGCGAGGCCGACCTGCTGGCCGGCACCGGGCTGGCCGACGAGGTCGTCATCGCCGACGCACGCAGCCCGCTGGGCCTCTCGGAGGCCGTGACGGCAGCCGGCGGTCCGGCCGACGTCACCGTCGTCTGCGTCGACGTGCCCGGGTGTGAGCAGCCCGCGATCCTGTCGACCGCACAGGGCGGCACGATCATCTACTTCTCCATGGCGACGCACTTCGCGGCCGCCGCCCTCGGCGCCGAAGGCGTGGCGGCCGACGTGCGGATGCTGGTGGGCAACGGCTACGTCCCCGGCCACGCGGCATACGCGCTCGAGCTGATCCGGCGCAACGCCGCGGTCCGCGGCCTGTTCGAGGGACGCCTGCAGGAGTAGCAGGACCAAGGGCCTATCGCTCCCGCAGGGCAGCGTGGTGGGGTGGGCCCATGCCCGAGAGAACCGCTGTGCCCGAAACCCTGGCCTACGCCGCGGAGGACCTCGAGCTCGACCTGCGGTGGTGGGCTGCGGCCAACTACCTGACCGTCGGGCAGATCTACCTGAGGGACAACGCGTTGCTGCGCGAGCCCCTGACCCTGGCGCACACCAAGCCGCGGCTGCTCGGCCACTGGGGTACCAGCCCGGGCCTGTCGATGATCTACGCGCTGCTCAACCGGCGGATCCGCGAGACCGACACGGACTGGCTCTACGTGACCGGGCCCGGGCACGGTGGCCCCGCCCTCGTGGCGGCGGCCTGGCTCGAGGGGACGTACACCGAGGTCTATCCCCAGGTCGGCGACGACGCCGAGGGGGTGCTGAGGCTGTTCCGCCAGTTCTCGTCACCAGGGGGAGTGCCCAGCCACGTCAGCGTGCAGACCCCGGGCTCGATCCACGAAGGAGGCGAGCTCGGCTACGCGTTGGTGCACGCCGCCGGTGCAGCGTTCGACCACCCCGACCTCGTCGTCGCCTGCGTGGTCGGCGACGGGGAAGCCGAGACCGGTCCGTTGGCCGCGTCGTGGCGCCTGCCGAACTTCCTCAACCCCCGGCGCGACGGAGCCGTCCTGCCGATCCTGCACCTCAACGGCTACAAGATCGCCGGCCCGACCGTGCTCGGGCGCACCTCCGACGAGGACGTGGAGGCCTACCTGCGCAGCCAGGGGTGGGAGCCCGTGACCGTCAGCGGCGACGACCCGCGGGCGGTGTTCCCGGCCCTCCGCTCGGCCCTGGCCGCCGCCCACGACCGGATCCGCGCCATCCAGGCCGAGGCTCGCGACGGCGCCGGACCGGCCGCGAGCGTGCGGCACGCGTGGCCGGCCATCGTGCTCCGCACCCCCAAGGGCTGGACCGGGCCGGACGTGGTGGACGGCAAGCAGGTCGAGGGCACGAACCTGGCCCACCAGGTGCCGTTGTCCGGGCTCTCGAAGGACCCCGCGCACCTGAGGATGCTCGAGGAGTGGCTGCGGACCTACCGACCCGAGGACCTCTTCGACGCCGACGGGCGGCTCGTGCCCGAGCTGCGGGCCCTCGCCCCGGAGGGCGACCGGCGGATGTCGGCGACTCCCTATGCGAACGGCGGGCGCCTGCGGGAGGACCTGCCCACGGTGGACCTCTCCGCCCACGAGTTCACGGTCACGCCGGCCACCCGGGGTCAGCTCTCGCTCGAGAACACCATCACCTCGGGTCGCCTCATGCGTGACCTGTATGCCGCGACGGCCCGTCCCGACGGTGGCGGCACCTTCCGGCTGTTCTCCCCGGACGAAACGGCAAGCAACCGGCTGCAGCCGGTGTTCGAGGTGACCGACCGCTGCTTCCTCGGTCCACTGCGGGACACGGACGAGCAGCTGGGGCCGGATGGCCGGGTCATGGAGGTGCTGAGCGAGCACCTCTGCCAGGGCTGGCTCGAGGGCTACCTGCTCAGCGGCCGACACGGGGTCTTCGCGACGTACGAGGCGTTCGCGATGGTGTCGGCGTCGATGGCGGTCCAGCACGTGAAGTGGCTCCAGCACGCCCAGGAGCTGCCGTGGCGCGCAGACGTGTCGTCGCTCAACGTGCTGCTCACGTCGACCTGCTGGCGCAACGACCACAACGGCTTCTCCCACCAGGGCCCGGGCCTGATCGACTGCCTGATCCCGCTGTCCCCGGAGGTGGTGCGGGTCTTCCTCCCGCCGGACGCCAACACCACCCTGTCGATCACCGACCACTGCCTGCGCAGCACGAACCACGTCAACCTCATCGTCGTGGACAAGCAGAAGCACCTGCAGTACCTCACCCTCGACGAGGCCCACGCGCACTGCGCGGCGGGCGCGGGCGTGTGGGACTGGGCCAGCACCTGTGGTCCGGACGACGAGCCCGACATCGTGCTGGCCTGTGCAGGGGACGTCCCGACCCAGGAGGCCCTCGCGGCCGTCGAGCTGCTCGCCGAGCACGTGCCCGACCTCCGAGTGCGGTTCGTCAACGTGGTCGACCTGATGGCCCTCCTGCCCGAGAACGACCATCCCCACGGTTACCCGGACGCCACGTTCGACGGGTTGTTCACCCCCGACAAGCACGTGGTCTTCGCGTTCCACGGCTACCCCCGCGCCGTCCACCAGCTCATCCACGGGCGCAGTGAGCCCGGGCGCTTCCACGTCCGGGGGTTCAACGAGCAGGGCACCACGACGACGCCGTTCGACATGGTCGTGCTGAACCGGATGAGCCGGTTCCACCTCGCCCTGGAGGTGCTCCGCAGGGTCGAGCGGCAGGTGGCCGGCTCGGACGCCCTGACGGAGCTCTGCGAGCGCAGGCTGTCCGAGCACCGCCCCTACATCGAAGAGCACCTCGAGGACCTGCCCGACGTCGCCGAGTGGACCTGGCGTGGCCTCGCTGGCCACGCGGCGACGGATGGGCCGGGCCGGTAGTTTCGACCCCGTGGCCACCACCAGCATCTACATCGCCGGCACCGAGGCGCAGTCCGGCAAGTCGGCGGTGGCCGTCGGGCTGCTCGACCAGCTGTCCCGGCGCGCGGGACGGGTGGGGGTCTACCGGCCCATCGTGCGCGCCGGGGTGCCCGACGAGCTGGTCCGCACGCTGCTGTCGCAGCTGCCCGGCGACCTGACCGTCGACCAGGCGTGCGGCGTCACCTACGACGACCTGCACGCGGACCCCGAGCGGGCGATGGGGTCGATCGTGGATCGGTTCCACGAGGTCGCGCGGGCCCACGACGTGGTCCTCGTGGTGGGATCGGACTTCACCGACGTCGCGGCCCCCACGGAGTTCTCGGTCAACGCCGCCGTGGCCGCCAACCTGGGGTCGCGTCTCCTGCTCGTCGTCCCGGCCCAGGGCCGCGACCCGGTCGACGTGGCCACGACCGCCGAGATGGCCGTGCAGGCGGCGCGGGAGGCCCACGCCCACGTCACGGGGGTGGTGGCCAACCAGGTGTCCCCGGACCGGCTCACCCAGACCCAGCAGGCCGTGTCCGGCCGGGTGCAGGTGCCCGTGCAGGCCCTGCCCGAGACACCCCTGCTCAGGGCGCCGACCATCCAGGACCTCCTCGACGCGTGTGGCGGTCGGCTCGTCCACGGCGACCCCGCCTGGCTCGACCGCGAGTGCATGGGCCTGGTCGTTGCCGCCATGACGATGCCGCACGTCCTCGACCGGCTGATCGACGGCGGGGTGGTGATCGTGCCCGGCGACCGGGAGGACGTCGTGCTGGGGGTGCTGCTGGCCCACCGCTCCAAGACCTTCCCGAACCTCGCGGGGATCGTCCTCAACGGCGGGTTCCCCCTGCCGCCGCAGGTGGAGCGGCTGATCGAGGGACTCGACGTCGTGCTGCCGGTGATCGCCACGGACAGCGGCACCATGACCACCGCGTCGCGGCTCGGGGCGGCCCGGGGCCGGCTCACCCCCGACTCGACCCGCAAGCTCGAAGCCGCCGTCGCCATGGTCGAGCGCGGGCTGGACGCCGAGGCCCTGCTGGGTCCGGTCGCGGCGGCCGGCGGGGGCGCGGTCACGCCCCTGATGTTCGAGCACCGCCTCGTCGAGGACGCCCGCGCGTCCGGTGCCCACGTCGTGCTGCCCGAGGGTGCGGAGGACCGCATCCTGCTCGCGGCCGACACGGTCCTGGCCAGGGGCATCGCCAGGCTCACCCTCCTGGGCCCGGAGGAGACGATCCGCGCGAACGCCGCGCGCCTGGGTGTGGACATCTCCGCGGCCGCAGTCGTCGACCCGGCCACCAGCGCGCTGCGCGAGACCTTTGCCAGCGACTACGCCGCCCTGCGCGCCCACAAGGGCGTCACCCTCGACCAGGCCCGCGACCGGGTGGTCGACCCGTCGTACTTCGGCACGATGATGGTGCACCAGGGACTGGCCGACGGCATGGTCTCGGGGTGCATCACCACGACGGCCCACACCATCCGGCCGGCCCTCGAGATCGTGCGCACCGCGCCGGACGTCTCCGTGGTCTCCAGTGTCTTCCTGATGTGCCTCGCCGACCGGGTCCTCGTCTACGGCGACTGCGCCGTCAACCCCGACCCCACCGCCGAGCAGCTGGCCGACATCGCGATCTCCTCGGCGCGCACGGCCCAGCAGTTCGGCATCGAGCCGCGCGTGGCGATGCTGTCCTACTCGACGGGGGAGTCGGGCAGTGGCGCCG
Organism: Phycicoccus sp. Soil802; assembly: GCF_001429605.1. GTDB lineage: Bacteria > Actinomycetota > Actinomycetes > Actinomycetales > Dermatophilaceae > Pedococcus. The sequence goes on along the minus strand of NZ_LMSS01000001.1, from coordinate 526,333 downwards.
ACGTCGACAAGGTGCGCACGGCCACCGCGCTGGTCCACCAGCGGGCTCCCGAGCTGCTCGTCGAGGGCCCCATCCAGTACGACGCCGCCGTCGACCCGCACGTGGCGGCGACCAAGCTCAAGGACAGCCCGGTCGCCGGGCGCGCCACGGTGCTGGTGTTCCCCGACCTCAACACCGGCAACAACACCTACAAGGCGGTGCAGCGCAGCGCCTCGGCGGTGGCCATCGGCCCCGTCCTCCAGGGGCTCAACCGACCCGTCAACGACCTGTCCCGCGGGGCGCTGGTCCGCGACATCGTCAACACCATCGCGATCACCGCCGTCCAGGCCGGCGCCTGATGGCCGCGCGGACGGTGCTGGTCGTCAACGCGGGCTCGTCGTCGCTGAAGTACCAGGTCCTCGACACGACGACCGGTGCGACCGCGGCGACCGGCATCGTCGAGCAGATCGGTGGCGCCGGCCACCTGCGCCACACCAGCCAGGGCCGCACGCACGAGGTCGACGTGAGCTGCCCGGACCACCGCGCCGCGCTCGAGGCGGCCCGCTCGGCACTGCGCGAGCACGGACCAGACCTGGTGGCGAGCCCGCCCTTCGCGGTGGGTCACCGCGTGGTCCACGGCGGACCCCGCTTCACCGAACCCGTGGTCGTCGACGACGGTGTCATCGCGGCGATCCGCGAGCTCGTGCCGCTGGCGCCGCTGCACAACCCCGCCAACCTCGAGGGGATCCTCAGCGCCCGGGTGTCCTTTCCTGACGTACCGCAGGTGGCGGTCTTCGACACCGCCTTCCACCAGAGCCTCCCCGCACACGCCCACACGTATGCCGTGCCGCTGGAGTGGCGGGAGCGTCACCAGGTGCGGCGCTACGGCTTCCACGGCACCTCGCACCGCTTCGTGTCCCGACGCACGGCGGAGCTGCTCGGCCGCGACCCGGGCGACAGCAACGTCATCGTGCTCCACCTCGGCAACGGCGCCAGCGCCTGTGCCGTGCAGGGTGGGCGGAGCATCGACACCTCGATGGGGCTGTCGCCGCTCGAGGGCCTCGTCATGGGCACCCGCTCGGGTGACGTCGACCCGGCTTTGGGCGCCTACCTGGCCCGGGTCGCCGACCTGGACGCCACGGCATACGACGAGGCGCTCAACAAGGCCAGCGGCCTCCTCGGCCTCGCGGGCGTCTCCGACCTGCGCGAGCTCGAAGGCCGGCGCGCCGATGGCGACGCCGACGCAGCGCTGGCGTTCGACGTGATGGTCTACCGGCTGCGCAAGTACGTCGGGGCGTATGCCGTGGCGCTGGGACGCGTGGACGCCATCGCGTTCACGGGGGGCATCGGCGAGAACAGCACCGAGGTCAGGCACGCCGTCCTCAGCGGGTTGGCCGCACTCGGAGTCGAGGTGGACCCGCTCGCCAACGTCGCCGGCGACCCGGAACGGCTGGTCACGGCACCGGACAGCCGGATCCCCGCGTACGTCGTGCCCACCAACGAGGAGCTGGAGATCGCGCGGGCCTGCCTCGCCGTCCTGGGGGAGGACGCCCCCGTCTAGGGTGCTGGACGTGAGCACCCTCTACCGCGGCGGCTTCGTCTACACCCCGATCGACCCGTTCGCGAACGCCATGGTCGTCGACGAGGCAACCGGCACGATCGCGTGGATCGGCGGCGACGACGCTGCCGCCGTGCACGTCGATGCCGTGGACGAGGTGGTCGAGCTCGACGGCGCCCTGGTCACCCCGGCCTTCGTCGACGCGCACGCGCACGTGTCACAGACCGGCGCCGGGCTGCGCGGCGTGGACCTGGGCACGACCCGTTCCGTGGCCGAGGCGCTGAGCCGCATCGAGGACGCCGCCCGTCGCAGCCAGGGACGACCGGTCTACGCCCCGAACTGGGACCAGGACCACTGGGCCGAGCACCGACCGCACACCGGGGCCGAGCTCGACCGGGCCACCTACGGCGGGGTCGTCTACTCGCCCCGTGTGGACGGTCACTCCGCCGTCATCTCCTCTGCCCTGGCCGCCGCTTCGGGAGCCCGTGGGCTGCCCGGCTGGGAAGGTGACGGCCTGGTGACGCGCGACGCCCACCACGCCGCCCGCGAGGCCTTCAACGGCGCCGTCACCCCGGCCCAGCGGCAGGCCGACATCGACTTCGCCCTCCAGTCGGCCGCCGCCGCGGGGATCGGGCTGGTGCAGGAGAACGGCGGCCGGACGCTCTCGGGCACCGACGACTTCGCCGAGGTGCTGGCAGCGGGGGAGCGGGGCGACGGCCCCCAGACCCTCGGCTACTGGGCCCAGCTGGTCGCCGACGAGGCGGAGGCCCGCGACGTGGCCACCTTGCGCGGCGCCCGGGGACTGGCGGGAGACCTCAACATCGACGGCTCGGTGGGCTCCCGCACCGCCCACCTGCGGGCGCCGTACGCCGACGCCGCGGGGCACACCGGCAACGCCTACCTCACCGTCGAGCAGGTCCGCGACCACGTCGCGGCGTGCTCCCTGGCCGGGCTGCAGGCGGGGTTCCACGTCATCGGCGACGCCGGGGTCGACACCGCCGTGGCCGGCTTCGAGGCCGCCGCCGAGCTGGTGGGCGCCCCGGTCGTCACCCGGTCGCGGCACCGGCTGGAGCACCTCGAGATGGTCTCCCGCGACGGGATCGAGCGGCTGGTGCGCCTCGGCGTCGGCGCCAGCGTGCAGCCGGCCTTCGACGCGTTCTGGGGCGGCGACCAGGGCATGTATGCCGCGCGGCTGGGTGCCGACCGCGTGCACGGTCGCGCCGGTGGCGACAGCGCGCCGATGAACGCGTTCGCGTCGATGATGGCGGCGGGGATGACGGTCGCCTTCGGGTCCGACTCCCCGGTGACCCCGTTCGCCCCGTGGGAAGCCGTCCGGGCCGCGGCGTTCCACCACGACGAGAGCCAGCGGGTGTCCGCCCGGTCGGCCTTCCTCGCCCACACCCGCGGGGGCTGGCGGGCCGCAGGGTTCGACGACCGGGGCTACCTCGACCTCGGGCTGCCCGCCACGTTCGCCGTCTGGGAGGTGGGCGACCTCGTGGTGCAGGCGCCGGACGACCGGATCCAGACCTGGTCGACCGACCCCCGCTCGGGGACGCCGGGGCTGCCGGACCTGTCCCCGGGGGAGCCGGCCCCGACCTGCCTGCGCACCGTGGTGCGAGGTCGCCCCGTGTTCGAGGCCGGATGATTTGCGGCCCACTCCACCCTTGACCGCAAATCCTCTCTCCCACTGCTAGATTTGCCGCGTGTCTTCGCGTGTGAAACCTCTCCTCGACCTCGACCCGGCCGATGTCCGCCGGGCCCGCACCCTGGCCCGCAAGGCCGGCCGGCCCGTGGTGAAGCTGGCCCAGAGCCACACCACCGTGAGCGTCGAGCGGGCCACCCTGCGCCTCGCCGGACTCGGCGGCGCCGACCACGAGCGGGTGCCGTGGGTCAACCACCTCGTCGACGCCGTCCGCGCGGAGGTGGGGCTCGAGCACGGCATCACCAACCCGGTCTTCGACGCGCTGCGCAGGGGAGAGGCCCCCGACCTGCTGACCCTGGCGCAGAAGGCCGCCAGCGGCTCGGTCCAGTTCCGGCTCCCGGAGGGCAGGGCCGCCACCGCAGCGGCCAAGGACGCGCGTCGCGAGGTGAGCCGGGGCATCCGGACCATCGACAAGCAGCGGGCCGCCCGCGACCGCCTCATCAAGCGGCACGGTGACCCGGAGCAGCGCCCCTGGATCTACCTCATCGTCGCCACCGGCGACATCTACGAGGACATCCCGCAGGCGCAGAACGCCGCCCGCGAGGGCGCCGACATCATCGCCGTGATCCGCTCCACCGGTCAGTCGCTGCTCGACTACGTGCCCGAGGGCGCCACCCGGGAGGGGTATGCCGGCACGTACGCCACGAAGGAGAACTTCCGCCTGATGCGTGCGGCCCTGGACGAGACGTCCAAGGAGCTGGGTCGCTACATCCGGCTGACCAACTACGCATCCGGCCTGTGCATGCCCGAGATCGCCACCCTGGCCGGACTCGAGCGGCTCGACATGATGCTCAACGACTCGATGTACGGGATCCTCTTCCGCGACATCAACCCGATCCGGACGTTCGTCGACCAGCGGTTCAGCCGCCAGATCCACGCCCGCGCCGGGATCATCATCAACACCGGCGAGGACAACTACCTCACCACCGCCGACGCCGTCGAGGCAGCGCACACGGTCACGGTGAGCCAGCTGCTCAACGAGTACTTCGCCAAGGAGGCCGGGCTGGAGGACTGGCAGCTCGGCCTGGGCCACGCCTTCGAGATCAACCCCGAGATCCCCGACTCGTTCCGGATGGAGCTGGCCCACGCCCTGCTGGCCCGGCAGCTCTTCCCCGACGCGCCGCTGAAGTGGATGCCGCCGACCAAGCACATGACCGGCGACGTCTTCCGCGGCTACCTCCTCGACGGGTTCTTCAACCTGGTCGGAGCCATGACCGGTCAGGGGATCCTCCTGGTCGGCATGATGACCGAGGCGGTCGTGACGCCGTTCCTGTCCGACCGCGACCTGGCCCTGCAGAACGTGCGGTACGTGCTCAACGCCGCCGGCGGCCTCACCGAGGACTTCCACCCGCCCCGCGACGGGTTCATCCAGACCCGGGCCAGGGGAGTGCTGTCCGAGGCCATCGACCTGCTGACGACCATCACCGAGGAGCCCGGGAAGGCGCCGCTGCTCGAGGCGATCGCCGATGGCACCTTCGGCCTGATGAAGCGCCCCGCGAACGCCGGCAAGGGACTCGACGGTGTGGTGGTCCGCGCCGAGGGCTACGACAACCCCGCGACGACCCTCCTCGAGACGGGGGAGACCCGATGACCCCGGCCCAGGACCCGCGCACCACCGACAAGGCGATGCCGCTCGACCCGATGCCCGCCAAGGCCACCACCAAGGGGGCCAAGGCCGCGCGCAAGACGCCCGACATCGTCCGGCCCTACGGCGACACCACCGGCGACGGCATGGTGCAGGTGTCGTTCACGCTGCCCGTCCCGCACGACAAGCGGGCCGAGGGTGCCGCCCTCCAGCTCGCCGCCAAGATGGGCCTCGAGCCGGCGCTGCTCGTGCACGCCAAGCCGATGGGGCCCGACTTCACCTTCTTCGTCGTCTACGGCAGCGCGACCCACCTGGTCGACCTCCGGGAGGTCACCGTCGTGGAGCGGGAGTTCCCGCTGCTCAGCCCGACGGAGGTCAACAAGGCGATCAAGGGCCGGCTGCGGCGCAAGCTCGTCGTGGTCGGCGCCTGCATCGGCACCGACGCCCACACGGTCGGGATCGACGCGATCCTCAACATCAAGGGGTTCGCGGGGGAGAAGGGCCTGGAGTACTACCGCGAGATCAAGGTCGTGAACCTCGGCGCCCAGGTGCTGGTGCCCGAGCTCGTCGCCCGGGCCCGGGCCGAGAAGGCCGACGCCGTGATGGTCAGCCAGGTCGTCACCCAGCGCGACGCCCACATCCACAACACCACCACCATGAGTGCGGCCTTCCGCGAGGCCTACCCTGCCGGTCAGGTGCCGCTGCTCGTCGTCGGCGGTCCACGGTTCGAGGAGGGGTCGGCCCCCAAGCTCGGGGTCGACCGGATCTTCGGACGTGGCACCACCCCCGGCGAGGTGGCCAGCTACCTCGTGCACGCGCTCGCCCCCTCGGACCCCCGCTCGAAGGAGAAGTGATGACCGCCCCCACCGGAGCGACCGTCGGCCTCACCGTCACGCATCGCCGCTACGTCCCGTACAGCCACGCGCACTACGCCGGCAACCTCGTCGACGGCGCCTACTCGCTCGCGGCCTTCGGTGACGTGGCCACCGAGATGTGCATCCGCACCGACGGCGACGAGGGCCTGTTCGCGTCCTACTCCGACGTCCAGTTCAAGGCGCCCGTCCGGGCCGGTGACGTCATCGAGATCGAGGCCCGGCTCGTGCGGGCAGGGACCCGCAGCCGCGAGATGGAGTTCGAGGTCCGAGTGGTGGGACGGGGCGCGCCCGATCGCGGCGAGTCCGCGGCCGATCTCCTGGACCCTCCCGTCGTGGCCACGACAGCCCGCGGTGTTGTCGTGGTTCCGCCACCGACGCCGACTCCCTGAGGCGGATCCCGGCGTGTCGCACGCGACACGCCGACCGTTCGTCGATTGCCCACAGATTCCTTGCAGCACAACGGTTTTGGACGGCCCGCATGACCTGCGCAAATGCGCGTTCCCCTGGGTGAGCTCCGGGTTGACACCCGCCGTCGCGGCGGTAAGTTGGCCCACGGTTGTTCACTGATGGACCGTCGACCAGGGGGAAGCCAGACCGGAGAAGCATGCATTGCCCGGTGGCTAGCGCGCGCAGCCACCGCCCTGCCAGCAGTGACGTGTGACCCCGAACTGGTGCCCCGCTCGAGGCGGTGGTGGACGACGGTACGGCCCGCGCGCTCAGTAGACAACAGCAGGATGTCGGCACCCAGTCGGCCCCTTGCTGGTCCCAACGGCAGCGCGGGCCGTTCCGTGTCCTACCGTGGTCCCGTGCCCCTGTCGACCCAAACCCCGTCGACCCTGAGCCTGCGAGCGGGGACCCGCCTCGTCGTCGCCACGGCTTCCGGACTCCTGACCGCGCAGGCCTTCCCCCAGCACGACGTCTGGTGGCTCGCGCCCGTCGGCGTCGGCCTGCTCTCCGCCGCCGCGCTCGGCGCCCGGTGGCGGTTCGCGCTCCTGCTCGGCCTCGCCCACGGTCTCGGCTTCTTCCTGCCGACCCTGTCGTGGTCAGGCGTCTACGTGGGCAACCTCCCGTGGATCGCCCTGTGCACCCTCGAGGCGCTGTACATCGCGGTGATGTGCGCCGTCACCGCCGCCGTCCAGCGTCCCCTCCTCGGCTCGCGGCTCCGACCCCTCGCATATGCCGCGGTGCCGCTGGCGTGGGTGCTGCAGGAGTGGGCGCGTGGCACGACACCGTTCGGGGGCTTCCCGTGGGCCCGGCTCGCGTTCAGCCAGGCCGACAGCCCGCTGGCACCACTGGCGCGCTTTGCCGGCGCGCCCGGCCTGACCTTCGCGGTCGCGGCGCTCGGGGTGCTGTTCCACGTCGTGGGGCGTGAGCTGACGCACCGCGTCGGGCGTCCGCGCCGCAGCCTCCCCGCGGCATACCGGTCCCTGGGTGCCGCGCTGGTCGTCCTCGCGCTGGCACCACTCGGGCTCGCCGTGGCCACGACCCCGCCCACGGACGGGCGGGCGGTGTCGGTGCTCTTCGTGCAGGGCAACGTGCCCAAGCCGGGCCTGGACTTCAACGCCGAACGCCGCAAGGTCCTCGACAACCACGTCCAGGGGACCCTCCAGGCGGTCTCGACGGGCCACCCCGCGCCCACGCTCGTCGTGTGGCCGGAGAACTCGTCCGACATCGACCCGCTGCTCAACGACGACGCGGCCGCCGACATCCAGCTCGCGCTGCAGACGGTCAAGGCGCCACTGCTGGTCGGAGCGGTCCTGCAGGGACCGGATCCCTACATCTCGAACGCCAGCCTGTTCTACCGGCCGGGTGGGGGCGCCCCGCAGCCGTACGTCAAGCAGCACCCCGTGCCGTTCGCCGAGTACATCCCGTACCGCAGCTTCTTCCGGAACTTCAGCGACAAGGTCGACCTGGTCACCAAGGACTTCACCCGCGGTGACCGGCCCGGTGGGTTCGAGGTGCCGGTGGCGGGGGAGCGGCCCTACTGGATCATCCCCACCATCTGCTTCGAGGTGGCCTACGACGGCTTGATGCGCGACTCCACCCTCCAACCGGGGCGCGACGCCAGCATCCTCGCGGTGCAGACCAACAACGCGACGTTCGGCTACACGGCCGAGTCCGAGCAGCAGTTCGCGATCAGCCGGCTGCGCGCCATCGAGCACGGACGCTCGGTCGTGCACGTCTCGACGGTCGGCGTCAGCGGCTTCATCAACCCCGACGGAACGTACGTGGACAAGACGTCGTTGTTCACCGCAGCAGCCCGCTACGGGTCGCCGGTGGTCCGCACCGAGGTCACCCCGTCCGACCGGCTGGGCCCCCTGCCGGAGTATGCCGCGGGCTTGGCCTTCGTCGGACTCCTGGCACTCGGCCTGTGGCTGCGGCGCAGGACCGCTAGGGTCGAGCGCGCCGCTGACGGACCGTCCGCACCGGCTCACCAACGAAGGGACCGCGTCGTTGTCTGACCAGATCGACCGGGTGCTCGTCTGCATCCCGACCTACAACGAGCGCGAGAACCTGCCCCGCATCGTCGAACGGGTGCGTGCGGCAGTGCCCTCCGCGGACGTCCTCGTCCTCGACGACAACTCGCCGGACGGCACGGGTGCCGTGGCCGACGAGCTGGTCGCCGCGGACCCGCAGGTGCACGTGCTGCACCGGCCGGGCAAGCAGGGGCTGGGCAACGCCTACCTGGCGGGCTTCGCGTGGGGTCTGGACCAGGGCTACGGCGCCATCGTGGAGATGGACGCCGACGGCTCCCACCAGCCCGAGCAGCTCCCGGCCCTCCTCGCTGCGCTGCCCGATGCCGACCTCGTCATCGGCGCCCGTTGGGTGCGCGGCGGCAGCGTCGTCAACTGGCCGCTGCACCGCAAGGCGCTCAGCGTCGGGGCCAACATCTACACGCGGGCCCTCCTGGGGATGCCGGTGCACGACGCGACGGCCGGTTACCGCGTCTACCGCGCGAGCGCGCTCGAGACCATCGGGCTCGACCACGTGGCGTCGCAGGGCTACTGCTTCCAGGTCGACCTCACGCAGCGGGCCGTGCGGCTCGGGCTCCGGGTCGTCGAGGTGCCGATCACCTTCGTCGAGCGCGAGATCGGTGACTCCAAGATGAGCGGCGACATCATGCGCGAGTCACTCCAGCGGATCACCGCATGGGGCCTGTCGCACCGCGCCGACCAGGTGCGGCGACTGGGCCGTCGGGAGCCCACATGGCACCGGCTGTAGGTCGCACCCCCTTCGCCCGCCGACGCCGGCCGCGCTGGCTGGCGGTGGTGTTCGTCCTGCTGCTCGTCGTCCCGGTCCTGGAGATCGCCGCCATCATCGCCGTCGGCAAGGCGATCGGCGGCTGGCAGACCCTGGTGCTGCTGCTCGTCGAGTCCGCGCTGGGAGCCTGGCTGGTCCGGCGCGAGGGTGCGCGGGCCTGGAAGGCGCTGACCACCGCCCTCAACACGGGGCAGATGCCCAGCCGTCAGCTCGCGGACGCCGCCCTGGTCCTCGTCGGCGGCACGCTGCTGCTCGCTCCGGGTTTCCTGACCGACATCGTCGGCTTCTTCTTCATCCTGCCGCTGACCCGCCCGATCGCCCGGACCGCGCTCGAGGCCGTCGTGGCCAAGCGGCTCCTCGGGGGGATCTTCGGCACCGGGCGTGGGGGAGCCGGCGGCCAGCCGCCGTCGGGACCGGACATCATCGAGGGCGAGGTCCTCTAGCCGGCCACGCGGCATACCGGAATGACGAAGGCCACGCCCTGGTGGGCGTGGCCTTCGTCGTGCTCATGGGTGGTCGCGGTGAGTCAGGCGGTGCGCTTGCGGCGCGGCTTCTCGCCCCGCGACTCCCGCAGGAGGGTCAGGCGCTCCTCGAGCAGCTCCTCCAGCTCCGGGATGGAGCGACGCTCGAGCAGCATGTCCCAGTGGGTGCGGACGTGCTTGACCTGCTTGGCCACGGGCTCGGGCCCGTCGACCAGCCGGGCCTCTTCGCCGCAGCGGCATTCCCATGTGGGCGGGATCTCGGCCTCGATGGAGAAGGGCAGCTCGGTGCGGTGGCCCAGGGGGCACACGTACGCGGTGATCTGGCGCTCGCTCGGAACGACGTGGTCGTCGGTCTCCAAGCTGTGCGAAACCATTCGGCTGCCCCGGAGGGTGCGTTCTGCCATGACGGGGTTCTCCCAACGTGCTTGGTACCCTGCCCGCTCGGGTGGGGGCGAAAGGGATTCGTTACTGCCAACGCCGCGGATGGGTTCAATGTTCCGAATCCGCGAGGTATGTACCCGTGATGACGAACCAACACGCCCCAGCGTTGGCCGATGTGACGCAAGTCACACCTCAGACCACGGCGGGCACCTCGTTGCCGGCGTCGACGATGCCTTGGCGCACGTCGACCTTGCGGAGCAGGAGGAAGCCCAGCACGAAGAAGACGATGAGCGCCACGATGGCCGGGCGGTAGGAGTCGGTCAGCTGGTGGACCAGTCCGAAGAGCAGCGTGCCGAACCACGACGTGCCGCGCTCCATGGCCTGGTAGAAGGCGAAGAACTCTGCCTCGCGGCTCTTGGGGACGAGCTGGCTGAACAGCGAGCGGCTGAGTGCCTGGCTGCCACCCAGGACGATGCCGATGAGCACGCCGAGGGCGACGAAGGGGATGAACGCCTTCTCCGGCACGAAGAACGCCGCGATGACGATGCCGGACCACGCGACGAGGGACCCGAGGATCGTGCGCCACGCGCCGTACCGCCGGGCGAACCGGCCGAACAGCAGGGCTCCTCCGAAGGCCACGAACTGCACCAGCAGGATGAGCGCGATGAGCTGCTCCTGGGCGAACTTGAGCTCCTCGGCGCCGTAGAGGCTGCTCGAGGAGATGACGGTCTGGATGCCGTCGTTGAAGAACAGGTAGGCGAGCAGGAACATCAGGGTGTGGGGGTAGGTCCGCAGGTCGCGGAACGTGTGGCCGAGCTGGGCATAGCTGCCCCGCACGATCCCGGCGGAGGGTTCCTCGACCCGGGCGATCTCGCCGCCACGCAGGTTCCACAGGCCACGCACCGGGATGAGCGTGAACAGGCCCCACCACAGGCCGGCTGACAGCATGCTGATCCGGACGGCCATGCCCTTGTCGACCCCGACCAGGTCGGGCTTGGAGACGATGACGAGGTTGATCGCGAGGAGCAGGCCACCTCCGAGGTAGCCCAGCGCCCAGCCCCGCGACGAGACGTCGTCACGCTCGTCGGGGGAGGCGATCCGGCAGAGGATCGCGTCGTAGACGACCAGCGACGAACCGAGCGCGATGGTGGCCAGGATCATCATCACCGACCCGAAGCGCCAGTTCTCGCCGCGGAGGAAGAACAGGAGCGAGGCGGCCACGGCCCCGGCCCAGGCGAAGCCCCCGAGCAGCCGCGCCGGACGCGGGGTGCGGTCGGCGATGGCCCCGACGAAGACGAGCAGGACCGCGCTGATGATCGTCGACAGCGTCACGGTGTAGGAGGCGACCGAACCCGGGTCGAGGGGTGCGGTCAGGACGAGCAGGAGACCACCCGCCCCGGCGACGGCCAACGGGATACCGGTCGGCAGCAGGGTCGGCCGGTTGCGGATCATCTGGACCACGGTGAGCACGAGGGCGGCGAGCCCCAGGAGCGTCAGCGCCAGCCCGACCTGCCAGACCCCGCTGGGCAGGTCGGCCGCGGCCGGGATGACGTGGAGGTCGACGTGGCAGGCCGCGTCGCTGTCCTGGCCCGGGCAGGCGGCCTCCTTGGCGACGGTGGTCAGGTAGGGCGCGAAGAGGACGGTCCCCACCGTCGTGACGAAGGCGGAGTTGGCCCAGTCGTACCAGTACCAGGCCCTGCGGTGAGCCTGGTGCTCGGACGTCGTCGACCGTGACGGTGCCGCCTCTGTTGTCATGCGTGAAGGGTGGCACAGCGGCCGGTCCGCCAGATGGGTATTCGTACCCAGAAGCGACGGCGAGTCGGGGTGGTGCGGTGACTAGCCGGCATACTCCCAGTGCCACGGCTCGGGCAGCGAGCCGGACGGCTCGGCCCAGTCAGGGTGGAACCACCCGTAGAGCGGGGCGTTCTGCTTCATCCAGAGGTGGGCGGGGGTGCCGAAGTTGTTGATCCCGCCGCACAGGTCCACGGCGCGACCCATGCCGTGCTCGCTGCGCCCGGGGGTGGCAGCCCACTTGCCCTTGACTGCCTTGACGGACACCTGCTCGGCGTAGGAGCGGTAGGAGTCGGTGACGCAGATGGGGGAGCCGGTGTCCTTCTGGTAGGCGATGCTCATGGCGTTGAACGCCGCTGCGGCGCCCGGGCGGAGGCTCTGGCCGGCGGCTCCGAACAGCGGGCACAGGGCGGCCACGGGGATCTTGCCGTTGGGGTACTCGCCCTCGTTGGTGCTGCACGCCTTCACCGAGCCGTCGGCGAGCACGCCGGGGACGACCAGCGCGGCGCGCAGTCGCTTCGTGGCCTCGATCGCGGCCGGGTCGCCGCTGCCCAGGAGCAGCCCGGCGACCGGTCCGGCCTTGGCGACCTGCTCGGCGTGCAGCTGCCGGGTGGCGTCGAGCTGGGCCTTCTGCTCCTTGACGACCACGTCGAGCTTCTTCTTCGCGTCGGCGGCTGCGGTGGCGGCCTCCGTCGCACGGGTGCTCGCCTCGACCGCCTTGAGCGCGATGGCGCGCTGCAGCTGGGTCTGGTTCTGGACGCGCTCGATCTGCCAGCTGCGCTGGTCACTGAGGTAGGAGAGCTGGGCGGCGGTGTCGCTCGCCTCCGCCGCCGGCTTGGCCAGCGTGTCGAGCAGCGTGCCCATGTCACTGATGCTGCCGCCCGTGCCGGCGTAGGCGAGGTAGGCCCACTGGCCCAGGGCCCGGCGGTCCTCGCCCAGTCGGGTGCTCAGCTGCTGGTAGAGCAGGACGTTGCGGTTGGCCTCCTCGCGGGCAGCGCGTTCGGCGTCCCGCGCGGCGGCGTACTTCTGCAGGAGCTCGTTGGCCTCGAGGGCGAGCCGGTCGAGCTTGGTGGCGGCCGCGGCGATCCCAGCGTTGGAGGCGGTCAGGTCCTCGGTGAGGGCGTCCGCCGCGGCGATCTGCGCGGCCAGCTCCGCCGGGCTGAGGGTGTTCTCGCCACCGGCGCCCGGGGTGGCCGTCGCGCCTGCGGAGGTGGTGCCGCTCCCGGTGGTCACGCTGCCGGTCGCGGGTGTGTGGCTTGCGACGGTGGACGCAGGGGGCGGGGTCGTTGTGGTGCTTGTGGACGATGTGACGGGTGGGGTCGTGTTCGAGGCGTAGGTCGGGGAGAAACCTGCCAGCGTCACCACAGCAAAAGCGCCTGCGACCACACTGGCTCGCATTCCGAGCCCGACCACGATTGCCACTCCCTCGTCCGCCACCCCCCTCGGGCGGCTCTGCTACCTCAACGCAGGGTAACCCCGGAAGGTCACGGTCCGTCTCCTGCTTTCGGCGGAGAACTCCTGGCCATCAGGCTGACCCGGTGCCCGGCAGGACCGAGCTGACCGACCTCCACGAACCCCCGTCGCCGGTGGAAGGCCAGGGAGGGCTCGTTCGGGGGGTCGACGTTGACCTCGAGGACCAAGCGGCCCCTGGGCTCCCCAGCCGCCTCGACCGCGTCGTAGACCGCGGAGGCCAGGCCCCGGCGCCGGAACCGGTCGTCGATGACGATCCGGTCGAGGTAGTCGAAGCGGTCACCGAACCGCTCCGTGAACCAGCGGTAGTTGTCGGAGTCGTAGTCGGTGCCCGGGCCGAACACGAGGACGAACCCCGCCGTCTCGCCGTCGCACTGGATGAGGTCTGCGCGGGTGGCCCAGCCACGCAGCCGCGCGAGGCGTGCGCCGTCCATGGGGGAGAGGAGCTCCACGTGGTCGGCGTTGAGCTGCAGCACGTCGGGTACGTCGGCGTCGGTCATCGGACGCAGCACGTCGTGGGCCTCCATGATCCGAGTCTGCCACCCATGACGTATGTCACTTCCGCGCAGGTCAGCCCCTGCATAGCCTCCGGGCGTCAGCGCGGTGACATTCCGGTCATCCCCGGCCACCGCGGTCTCCCCACCCCAACGCCAACCACAAGTTCCAGGAGCGTGCGTCCATGCCCATTTCCTCCCACAGCAGGCGGACGGGGGTGCTGGCCGGCTCCGCCGTGGTCGCGCTCGCCGCTGCCACGGTCGCCGGTGCCGGTGCGGCGAGTGCGCACGGGTCGCCCGGCCCCGACCACCGCCTGACCCCGCGCACCCACTTCACGATGGCGGCCGACGGGTCGAGCGGGACGCGGGTCGGGGGAGAGGGGATCCCCAACATCGACTCGGTCAAGAAGACGATCTACGCCTACTACGGCGACCCCACCGGCACCGGTCAGGCCAACCCCACCGACTCGCCCTACATCCGTGAGCTGAGCGCGATCATCGCCAAGGAGCGCCGTGCGCTGCCTCGGTTGCTGGCCGACGCCAAGCGTCACCACCAGCAGCCCGCGATCGTCTTCGACGCCGACGACACCACCCTCTGGACCTACCAGATGGAGGTCGGCGACATGAAGTTCGTCTTCACCCCCGCCGCCCAGGCGCCGTGGGTCGACGGCGAGCGCTTCCCGGCCACCCCGGGCATGGTCGACTTCGTCAACGACGCCCAGGCGATGGGCTTCACGATCTTCGGGCTGACCGGACGCAGCGACAGCCAGAAGACCCACACGGTCAACAACCTGGCCAAGGTCGGCTACACGGCCTTCACGTCCGACCACTACTTCACCAAGTACAACTCGGGCACCACGCCGCCGGCCTACCTCACCTGCGTCGCCGCCCCGACCTGCACCACCGTGGAGTACAAGGCCGGCACCCGCAAGCACATCGAGCAGGACCTCGGGTACGACATCGTCCTCAACGTCGGCGACCAGTTCTCCGACCTGCGGGGCGGGTATGCCGACCACAGCCTCAAGCTGCCCAACCCCACCTACTACCTGCCGTCGCCGGACCTGCCCGGGGTCGACGAGCCCTGGCTGGCTCCCCGGACCCACTTCACGATGGCTCCGGACGGGTCGAGCGGGCTGACCGCCGGGGGAGAGGGCATCCCCAACATCGACTCGGTGAAGAAGACGATCTACGCCTACTACGGCGACCCGACGGGCTCCGGCGCCGCCAACACCACCTCGTCGCCGTACATCTCGGAGCTGACCAAGATCGTGGGGCAGCAGCGCAGCCGGCTGCTGCAGACCTGCGCCACCGAGGCTCGTCGGGGTCAGCACCCGGCGGTCGTGCTCGACGCCGACGACACCACCCTGTGGGGCTACGAGATGGAAGTCGGGGCGATGAAGTTCGTCTTCAACCCGACCGTCCAGGACACCCAGTGGGTCCAGCCCCAGAGGTTCCTCGCCACGCCGGGGATGGTCTCGCTCGCCAACGATGCGTCGGCGGCCGGCTGCACCCTGGTCGGCCTGACCGGGCGCAACGACAACCAGAAGGCGGCGACGCTCGGCAACCTCGCCAAGGTCGGCTACACCGGGTTCACCTCCGACAACTACTTCACCAAGTGGGTCACCGGCACGACGCCGCCGGCGTACGTAACCCCGGCCGACTGCGTGAAGTACCCGACGTGCAGCACGGTCGAGTACAAGTCCACGGTGCGCAAGCACGTGGAGCGTGACCTCGGGTACGACGTGGTGGCCAACTTCGGCGACCAGTACAGCGACCTGGTCGGCGGCAGTGCCGACCGCGTGGTCAAGCTGCCGAACCCGATGTACTACCTGCCCTGAGCACGTCCACCGCCGTGCCCACCTCGACCGACCGGACGACCACCCAGCCCACCTTCGTCCGCTCCGACCACGTCATCCTCGGCGCCGGCGGGCTGGCCGTGCTCGCCGCGGCCGTGACGCGGTTCGCCGGCGGGGGAGCGGTGCTGCCCTTCGTGGCCTCAGCGGTCGCGGTGACCCTCCTGGCCTCGCTGGTGGGACGGTCGGTGGAGCAGCTCGGCGACCGGTTCGGCCCGGGGGCCACCGGCGTGCTGCAGTCGGCGCTGGGCAACCTGCCCGAGCTGTTCATCGCGTTGTTCGCGCTCAAGGCCGGGCTGGTCGGGGTGGTGCAGGCAGCCCTGATCGGCTCGATCCTGGCCAACCTGCTCCTCGTGCTCGGGCTGGCCTTCCTCGTCGGCGGGCTGAAGCACGGCACCCAGCAGCTCAACTCCGAGCGGGCTCGCAGCATCATCGTCCTGATGGTGCTCTCGGTGGCGGCGATGGTCGTGCCATCGCTGGCCCACTACGTCCACACCCCGGCCGCGGCGCACGAGAAGACGCTCTCCCTGATCGTGTCGGTCGTGCTGCTCGTGCTCTTCGCCCTCACCCTCCCCGCGTCGCTGCGGAAGCAGTCGGGTGGCGAGGCGGACCCGGGCGCTGGGCACGCCGAGGCGCCGCGGTGGCCGGTGTGGCTCGCGGTCGGCCTGCTCGCCGCCGCTGCGGCCGCCGCTGCCTTCGTCTCCGACTGGTTCGTCGTGGCGCTCGAGCCGGCCATGGACGCGCTCAACATCTCGGACGCCTTCGCAGGCCTGGTCATCGTCGCGATCGCCGGCAACGCGATCGAGAACGTCGTGGGGGTGCAGCTGGCTGCCCAGAACCGGTCCGAGTACGCGTTCTCGATCGTCATCAACTCCCCGATCCAGATCGCCCTCGTCCTCGCGCCGCTCCTCGTGGTCCTCTCCGCGGTCTTCGGGTTCGCGTCCCTCACCCTGGTCTTCGCGCCGATGCTGGTGGTGTCGGTCGTGATCGCCGTGATCCTCACGGCGTTCATCACCTTCGACGGTGAGTCCACCTGGATCGAGGGTGCCGCCCTGATCGCGGTGTATGCCGTGATCGCCACCTCGTTCTGGTGGGGCTGAGCTGCCCACAGGCCGAGTCGTCCACGGACCACGTTGTCCACAGACCGCGGGTAGCGACGGACTTGTCCCCAGGTCTTGGCTGTGGCGCTGGGAGAAGCGGGGGAGGGGCAGCACGGTTGACCCCATGGATGACTCCGGGGAGTGGACGAACGAGGTCAGGCTGGTCGGTCGGATCAGCGTGGACGTGCAGGAGCGCGAGCTGCCGAGCGGGGACCGGGTGGCCCAGCTGCGGGTGGTGGTACCGCGCTCGACGGACACCGGCGCCGGGCGCGTCGACGCCATCGACGTGGCGTGCTGGTCGGCGCGCACCCGGCGCAGCGCCCGCGGCCTGAAGGCGCAGGACCTCGTCGAGGTGGTCGGTGCCCTGCGGCGGCGGTTCTTCCGCACGGGCACGGTGACGGTCAGTCGCTACGAGGTGGAAGCGCTGTCGCTGAAGCGGATTCGTCCTGCGTCAGGAACTCCCAGGTCAGCCCGTGGGCGATGACGACCAGGCAGATGAGGGCGATGGCCGCGAGCTGGATCGGCGTCAGCCCGATCGAGCCAGCCAGCGACGGCACCAGCCCCAGCACGAGGATCGCGGTGTAGAGGACGACCACGACCCACCGGTGACGGCGGAACGGCCCCGGGTGGGGGACCCGACCGTCGAGCTGGATCAGGCGCCAGGTCGAGACGATCCCGACGACGGACACCAGCCCGAACGTGGTGCGCCACATGAACGGTCGGTCCGGAGCGACCTGGGCGAAGAGGCCCATCAGGGCCGGCAGGAGGAACGACAGGTAGATGCCACCGGCGAGCTTGCGCACCTCGGGCGTGGACAACAGCTGGGGCCGTCGCTCGAGCACGTTCCACCACAGTCCGACCAGCGTGAAGCAGCTGGCGGACAGGAAGGCATAGAAGCTCGACAGGTCCATGACGTCCTCTTGGCCAGACAGTCCGCCCATGGTCCCACCCGGCACCTCGTGGCACGATCGGTGTGTGACGACCCGTGTGCCCGCCGATGCCCCACGCCCCCAGCAGCTGCGTGACCTGGCGGTGCTGCGGCGGGTCCGCGACCGGATCGACCGGGAGTACGCGCAGCCGCTCGACGTCGAGGCCCTGGCCAGGGGTGCGCACATGTCGGCCGGACACCTGAGTCGTGAGTTCCGCAAGGCCTACGGCGAGTCGCCCTACGGCTATGTCATGACCCGGCGGATCGAGCGCGCGATGGCCCTGCTTCGTCGCGGCGACCTGAGCGTCACCGACGTGTGTTTCGCGGTCGGCTGCCAGTCGCTCGGCACCTTCAGCACCCGCTTCACGGAGCTGGTCGGGATGCCGCCGAGCACCTACCGACGCGAGGCGGCTGAGTCGGTCGCGGGGATCCCGTCCTGCGTGGCCAAACAGGTCACCCGACCGGTCAGGAATCGAGAAGCGCCAGCCGTCGAGCCACAGCTAGCGTGACCGCCATGGACATCACCATTCACTCGAGCTTCCTGCCGCACGACGACCCGGAGGCCGCGCTCGGCTTCTATCGCGACATCCTCGGGTTCGAGGTCCGCGGTGACGTCGGTTACCAGGGCATGCGGTGGATCACGGTCGGCCCGACCGGCCAGCCCGGCACGTCCATCGTGCTGCACCCGCCAGCCGTGGACCCCGGCATCACCGACGAGGAACGCCGGACGATCGTCGAGATGATGGCCAAGGGCACCTACGGCGGGATCCTGTTGGCCACGGCTGACCTGGACGACACGTTCGAGCGCGTCCAGGCCAGCGGCACCGAGGTCGTCCAGGAACCGACCGAACAGCCCTACGGGGTGCGCGACTGTGCGATCCGGGACCCCGCAGGCAACCTGATCCGGATCCAGGAGCGGCGCTGACGGCACGGCGGTTGCTGCGCTGTCTTGGGTTCACAGTAGAACGCCGATAATCGACATTATGTCAAGTAACTCCATCTTGCCCCTCCCCGCACACCCAGAGACGTGACGGTGCGCCCACCCCGGTCGAGCTGGGGTGGGCGCACCGACGGTCTGCTGGTCAGGCCGCAGGCTCCAGCGCCAGTGCCTCATTCGGCGCGACCACCCGCGTGCGGCGCCGTGGCCGTGTGACGGCCAGCACTAGGACCACCGCCACGGCGATCAGCGCCGCGGCGACGCCGAACCCTCGGTCAGCGCCGAGGACGAACAGGTCCTTGGCGTGGGCACTGGCCGACGGACCTGAGGCGGCTCCGGGGCCGGCAGTGGCGAACACCGTGACCAGGATCGCCAGGCCGACCGCTCCCCCGACCTGCTGGGTCACGTTGACCAGCCCAGAGGCCACCCCGGCTTCCTGGGGCGCCACGCGGGCCATCCCCGCGGCGGTGAGCGGCACGAAGGCCGTCCCGTTGCCGACGGCGAAGACCACCATGGAGCCGATCAGCTGCGGGTAGGTGGTGTCGACACCCAGGCGCGTGAGCATGACCAGGCCGATGGCCGACAGGACCATCCCCACGAGTATCACGCTCCGGCCCCCGAACCTCGGGACGAACACCCGGGTGGCCAGCTGGGAGCTCACGAAGACCGAGACCGGGAAGGGCACGAACGCCAGCCCGGTGCGCACCGGCGACCAACCCAGGACGAGCTGGAAGTACTGGCTGAGGAAGAAGAACGCGCCCATGCTCCCTGCCACCAACAACATCCGGGCCACGTAGGCGCTGGCCCGCTCGCGGTCGGCGAACAGGTGGAGCGGCGTGATGGGGTGCTCCACGGCGCGCTCGACGGCGACGAAGCCGGCCAGGAGGGCAACGGCGACGGCGAACGAGGCAAGCGCAGTGGCACTCCCCCAGCCGTCGGCGGCCGCCCGGATGAAGCCGTAGACCAACGCGGTCATCCCGGCCGTGGAGAGCAGGCTGCCGGCGTAGTCGATCCGGCCGTGGTGGGCGCGGGTGTTCGGCAGGGCGGTGCGGGACAGCGCGAGCACCACGAGGCCGATCGGGACGTTGACGAACATCACCCAGCGCCACGAGGCGTAGTTGGTGAGCAGTCCCCCGGCGATGAGGCCGATGGCTGCACCGCTCGCCGACACGATCGTGTAGTACCCGATCGCGCGGGTGCGGTCCTCGACGCGCGGGTAGAGACCCATCAGGATCGCCAGGGCGGACGGTGCCGCGAGGGCGGCGCCGACCCCTTGGGCGGCGCGGGCCAGGAACAGGTGGGCTCCCGCGTCGGCGAAACCGCCGATTAGTGAGGCGACGGTGAACAGCGCCATGCCGACGGCGAACACGGCACGGCGACCGAACAGGTCACCCGCGCGGGCGCCGAGCAGGAGCAGTCCCCCGAAGGCGAGGGTGTAGGCGTTGACGACCCAGGACAGGTTGGCCGGCTCGATGTGCAGCGCCTGCTGCATGTCGGGCAACGCGATGTTCACGATGGCTGCGTCGAGCACGATCATCATCTGGGTCGTCAGCACGACGGTGAGAGTGAGCCAGGTCCGGGCGGACGTGGCCGGGGCAACAGTGGAGCTCATGGATGGAGGTCCTTCCAGGCAGCGCGAGCTATGATGGCCTTGAAGCGGAGGATCCCTCCGCGTCGTTGCGAAGGATGGAAGCGGAGATTCACTCCGCTTCTGAAACTATACGGAGGATCCCTCCGGTTATGCAAGGTGGTGGCCTGGATGTCCCCTGACGAGGGCAAAGCGATGCGCGCGGACGCCGCCCGCAACCGGTCGCGACTCCTCGACGCCGCCACGGCCGCCTTTGCCGACCGCGGCGCGGACGCCTCGCTCGACGACATCGCCAAGGCCGCCGGCCTGGGCATCGGCACGCTCTACCGCCACTTCCCCACCCGCGAGGACCTCGTGCTCGCGGTCTACGGCGCGCAGATCGACGCCCTCGACCAGCGGTCGCGGGAGCTGGCCACCAGCGACGACCCCGGCGAGGCGCTGCGCGAGTGGATGCGCGGCTTCGTCGACTTCTACGCCGTCAAGCAGGGCATGGTGACGCTGCTGCGCACCATGATGAACGGCAGCCGGGCCGGCCAGTTCGAGCAGACCCGGGCCACCATGCGCGCGGCGGCCGAGCGGGTGCTGGTTCCCGCGACCGAGGCCGGCGTCATCCGCCAGGACGTCGCGGCTCCGGAGCTGATCCGGGCCCTGGGTGGCATCTGCCTCACCAGCGACCCCAAGAGCACGCCGCCGTCGTCCACCCTGGCCCTGGTCGACCTCGTCTATGACGGACTGCGGTTCGGCGCACCGGTCCCGGCCGTGTCCCGCTGACCATGGGCAGCGCCGACACCACGGCATACCAGCTGAACGACGGCACCACGCTGCCGGCGATCGGCTTCGGCACCTACCCGCTCACGGGCGAGGACGGCATCGTGGCGCTGGTCTCCGCGCTGCAGGCGGGCTACCGACTGCTCGACACGGCCGTCAACTACGGCAACGAGACCGAGGTCGGCGAGGCGCTGCGCCGCTCCGGCCTCCCGCGCGACGAGGTGGCCCTGACCACCAAGATCCCGGGTCGCTTCCACGCGAAAGAGCTGGCGCTGCAGTCACTTCGTGACTCGGCCGGTCGTTTCCAGGTGGAGCAGCTCGACGTGGCCCTGATCCACTGGCCCAACCCGAGCCAGGACCGCTACCCGCAGGCGTGGCAGGCCCTGGTCGAGGCCCAGCGCGACGGGCTGGTGCGCACCATCGGGGTCAGCAACTTCACGCCAGCGCACCTGCGGCGGATCATCGACGAGTCGGGCGTGACCCCGGCCGTCAACCAGATCGAGCTGCACCCCTACTTCCCGCAGCCCGAGATGCGAGCGGTCCACGAGGAGCTGGGGATCCGCACCCAGGCCTGGAGTCCCATGGGCAAGCGACAGGCGCCCTTCGACGAGCCCGCGGTGGCCGAGGCTGCCGCCGCCCACCAGGTCACGCCCGGGCAGGTCATCCTGCGCTGGCACGTCCAGCTCGGCTCCCTCGCCCTGCCCAAGTCGGCGACCCCAGAGCGTCAGCGGCAGAACCTCGACGTCTTCGGGTTCGAGCTGACCGAGCCCGAGATGGCGGCGATCACCGCGCTCGGTCGCCCCGACGGGCGGTTGTTCGGGGGCGACCCCGACACCCACGAGGAGATGTAGCCCTCACTCGAACGGCGACGGGTCTCCCGCACCGACTCGGGTGACCTCCGGAGTGCCGTCGGAGTAGTCGACCACCGTCGTGGGATCGGTGCCACACTCCCCCGCGTCGATGACCGCGTCGACCTGGTGGTCCAGCTCCTCCTTGACCAACCAGCCCTCGGTCATCGGCGCCGTCTCCTCGGGCAGGATCAGCGTGCTCGACAGCATCGGCTCCCCGAGCTCGGCCAGCAGCGCCTGCACCACGCGGTTGTCGGGGATCCTGACACCCACGGTCTTCTTCTTCGGGTGCAGCAGCCGGCGGGGCACGTCCTTGGTGGCCGGCAGGATGAACGTGTACGGACCCGGCGTGGCCGCCTTGATCGCGCGGAACACCCGGTTGTCGATGTGCACCAGCTGGCCGAGCTGGGCGAAGTCGGCACAGACGAGCGTGAAGTGGTGCTTGTCGTCGAGGTGCCGGATCCGCACGATCCGCTCCTTGCCCTCCTGGTTGCCCAGGGCGCAGCCCAGCGCGTAGCCGGAGTCGGTCGGGTACGCGACCAGCCCCCCGTCGCGGATCAGCTGGACCGCCTGGCCGATCGCCCGCGGCTGCGGGTCCACCGGGTGCACGTCGAGATAGCGGGCCATGCAGTGACTGTATGCCGCGTGGTCACGGCAGGTGCGCATGGCTGGGCCGCGGTGGTGACCCCACGGCATACGCGGGCCGGGAACGGACGGCTATGTTGTTCGGCGTGCGAGCACTCGTGAAGACCCACGCCGGCCCCGGACTGGAGATGGTGGACGTCCCCGAACCGCAACCCGGCCCCAACGACGTCAAGATCCGCGTCCTGCGGGCCGGCCTCTGCGGCACCGACCTCCACCTCGAGCAGTGGGACGACTGGGCGGCCTCGACCGTCAAGGCGCCGATGACCATCGGCCACGAGTTCTACGGCGAGGTGGTCGAGGTGGGCGAGGACGTCGACTCGGTGAAGGTCGGCCAGCGCGCCTCCGGCGAGGGGCACATCGTCTGCGGGACGTGTCGCAACTGCCGGGCCGGCCGACGTCACATGTGCATCCACACCAAGGGGATCGGGGTGAACCGGGACGGAGCCTTCGCCGACTTCGTCGTGATCCCTGCCTCGAACGTCTGGGTCCAGCCCGACGACCTCGACCCCGACCTCGGTGCGGTCTTCGACCCCCTGGGCAACGCCACCCACACGGCACTCTCGTTCCCGATGGCGGGCGAGGACGTCGTCATCACCGGAGCAGGACCGATCGGCGTGATGGCCGCCGCGCTGGCCCGCCACGTCGGGGCCCGGCACGTCGTCGTCACCGACCTCAGCGACTACCGCCTGGCGCTGGCCAAGGACGCCGGCGCGGACCTCGTCGTCAACGTGCGCACCTCAGACCTCGGAGAGGCGATGCAGACCCTAGGCATGAAGGAGGGCTTCGACGTCGGCCTGGAGATGTCCGGGGTGCCCAGCGCCGTGGAGGACATGCTCGCCCACATGAACCACGGCGGGCGGGTCGCCATGCTCGGCCTGCCCAAGGACCCCTTCCCCATCGACTGGGGCCGGGTCATCACGCACATGATCACGATCAAGGGCATCTACGGCCGCGAGATGTACGACACCTGGTACGCGATGAGCTCGATGCTCGGGAACTCACCCGTCCTGCGCGACCGGATCGCGTCGGTCATCACCCACCGCCTCCCTGCCGAGCAGTGGCCGGACGCCTTCGCCGCGGCCCGGTCAGGGCAGTGCGGCAAGGTCATCATGGATTGGAGCTGAGCGATGTACGGCACCGTCAAGGACGAGCTGGCCGCGACCCTGCGTGAGATCGAGGAAGCCGGCCTCTACAAGCGTGAGCGCGAGCTGTCCTCGCCGCAGTCGTCCCACATCACCACCGCCCGCGCCGATGGCGTCCGGGCGGAGGCGCTCAACTTCTGCGCCAACAACTACCTGGGTCTGGCCGACCACCCGGACGTCGAGGCCGCCGCGGCAAAGGCGTTGCAGGACTGGGGGTTCGGCATGGCGAGCGTGCGCTTCATCTGTGGCACGCAGGAGCTGCACAAGCAGCTGGAGGGGGCGCTGTCCGACTTCCTGCAGATGGAGGACACCATCCTCTACTCGTCCTGCTTCGACGCCAACGGTGGTGTGTTCGAGGTGCTGTTCGGGGCGGAGGACGCGATCATCTCGGACGAGCTGAACCACGCCTCGATCATCGACGGCATCCGGCTGTCCAAGGCCAGGCGGTTCCGCTACAAGAACGCGGACATGGCCGACCTGCGCACGCAGCTCGAGGCAGCCACGGAGGGCGGCGCGCGACGCAAGGTAGTCGTGACCGACGGGGTGTTCTCGATGGATGGGTTCCTGGCCCCGCTCGACCAGATCTGCGACCTCGCCGACGAGTTCGGGGCGATGGTGCTCGTCGACGACAGCCATGCCGTCGGGTTCGTGGGTGCTGGCGGTCGCGGGACCCCCGAACGGTTCGGGGTCATGGATCGGGTCGACATCGTCACCGGCACCCTGGGCAAGGCCCTCGGAGGCGCCTCCGGAGGCTATGTCAGTGCGCACCGCGAGATCGTCGACCTGCTCCGGCAGCGGTCCCGTCCCTACCTCTTCTCCAACGCGGTCGCCCCGAGCGTGGCAGCCGGCTCCCTCAAGGCCCTCGAGATCGCCGCCGGCTCGCAGGACGCGCGGGCCCGGCTGCAGGCCAACTCGGTGCTGTTCCGCGAGCTGATGACCGATGCCGGCTTCACGCTCCTGCCCGGCGAGCACGCCATCACCCCGGTCATGTTCCCCGGCGACGACGGCGCGCGGCTGGCCGCCCAGGTCGCCGACGCGATGCTCGAGCAGGGCGTCTACGTCATCGCGTTCTCGTATCCCGTGGTGCCCCAGGGCAAGGCGCGCATCCGCGTGCAGCTGTCCGCGGGCCACTCCGAGGACGACGTGCGGGCCTGCGTCGCCGCCTTCGTGGCCGCTCGCGACCGGGTCGCCTGAGGCGGGACCGTGGCCCGGCTCCTCTACTCCGCGATCGCCTCGCTCGATGGCTACACCGTCGATGCCTCAGGGAGCTTCGCCTGGGCAGTGCCGAGCGAGGAGGTGCACGCCTTCGTCAACGACCGTGAGCGCACCGTCGGCACCTATGTCTACGGCCGTCGCATGTGGGAGGTGATGCGCTACTGGGCGAGCGACGACAATGGGTCGGACCGATCCTCGGTGTCTGCCGACTACCGGCGGATCTGGCAGGCCGCCGACAAGGTCGTCGTCTCCAGCACCCTGACGGAGGTGGACAGCCCACGGACCGAGCTCGTGCACGACCTCGGCGCCGCCGGCCTCGCGCAGCGCAAGGCCACGTCGCCGGCCGACCTCGGCATCGGTGGCCCGACCCTGGCGGCCGAGGCCTTCCGGGCCGGCCTGGTCGACGAGGTCTCCCTCTACCTGCACCCGGTCTCGGTCGGTGGTGGAACTCCAGCCCTGCCCCGTGACGCCACCGTCGCCCTGCGGCTGGCCGAGCAGCACACCTTCGGCGACGGAGTGGTGTTCCTGCGCTACCTGGTCGACCGCCCCTAGTCCTGCGCCATCCCACTGACGATGGGGGTGCCCAGCACCACCGTGCGGGTGACCGTGCAGAGCCGGTCGTGGGACATCGCGATCGCCTTGGGCAGCATCTCCCGGGCTCGGTCACCGTCAGCGCCCTCGGGGTAGGTCACCGAGAACTCCACCCGGAGGTCGCCCATCCGGTTGCCGTCGTCGTCCCGCAGCTTCTCCCCCGCCCCCGTCACCGTGAATGACGTCGGCTGGACCCGCTTGGTCGTGATGAAGTCGACGTCGGTGGCACTGCAGCCGGCGATCGCGGCGAGCAACAGCTCCACGGGGGTGAAGTCGGTGGAGTCCCCTCCCCCGCCCAGGAGCATCGTGCCGCCCCTGGCGTTGGTGACCTCGTACAGCCCCTTCTCGACCCGGGTCATGCTGATCGAGCGGTGGCCGGTACCCGTGCCGCCGGTCTCTTCTGCCATCAGGCACCCCACTTCTGCGCCAGCGCGCGGACGACGGTGATGTTCCGGGCCGTCCCCGGGACACCAAGGATCTTCTCGATGCGCGCGCCGGTGAGCTTGGCCTCGTTGAACGGCACCGCGAACTCCATGAGGACATCCTTCCCGATGACGGTGGCGCGCTCGCGCGCGGCCTCCTGCGCGTGCAGCTCCTTGGTCGCGGCCGCGGACGGTGCGGTCGTGCAGAAGCTGACGTAGCGACTCGTCTCCCCCTTCACCTGCTCCGGTATGCCGTCCACCTCCTTGAGCAGGGCCGGCAGCTCGGCGGGCTTGCGGGCGATGGCCACGATGTCGAAGCCGGCATGGGCACTGAGGACCCGACCCACCTCGGTCTCGAGCTTCGGCACACTGCGCAGCGGCGAGGACACGAAGAAGTTGCCGGTCTGGATGTGGGACTCGACGTCACCGAAACCGTTGTCCGACAGGACTTCTCGCGCGTCGGCCATCTTCAGCTGGCGCTTCCCGACGTTGACCGCCCGCAGGAACACGATGTAGCCCGCCATCAGAGCACGACCTCTCCGGACCCCACGACGCGGACCAGCCCGCCGACCGTGACCGTCCCCTCCTCGGTCACGCCGAGCTCGAGGGACGAGGGCCGCGAGACCTGCTCCCCCTGGCTGACCGTCCAGCGACCCGACCGGCCCTGGGCCACCAACCACGCACCGAGGTTCGAGCATGCCGATCCCGTGGCAGGGTCCTCCGACACGGCCTGGCCGTCGCTGACCAGGGCCCTCGCCTCGATCCGCCCCTCCCCCGAGGGTGACCACACGTAGACGAGCGTCTCGCCACCTCTGGCGCCCATGCCGGCATACCCGCCGAGCAGCTCGGGCCTGGCTCGGGCGCGCCGCACTGCCTCGACGGAGGCGGCCTGGGCGATGACCTGGGAGGTGCCCACGCTGACCTGCTGCACGGGACCGACGAGGTCCTCGGGGTCCAGCCCGAGGGCCGCCGCGGCGTCGTCGACGGCCAGGTCTGCTTCCACGTGGCCGGAGTTGGCGGTGAGGGTCCACCGGTCTCCCTGCGCCGCCACGGGGACCACGCCGGCCGGCATCGACAGGCCGAGCCGGTCACCCAGCCCGTGGAGCTCGCGGGCGACGTGGGCGGTGCCGAGCGTCGGGTGCCCGGCGAAGGGCATCTCGAAGGACGTCGTGAAGATCCGGACCCCCGCGTCGGCGCCCGCTGCCGGGGCCACGAGGAACGTCGTCTCGGAGAGGTTGAACTGCCGTGCCAGCGCGAGCATCTGGCCGTCGGAGAGTGCCGAGCCGTCCTCGAAGACGCACAGTGGGTTCCCCGAGAACGGGTCGTCCGCGTGCGCGAAGACGTTGAGCAGCCGGTACCTCAAGCGCATGCGCCCACTCTGTCAGACTGGCGCCGTGACCTCGCCGCCCGCGACACCAGATGGCCGACTCGTGCTGCTGCGCCACGGCGAGACGGAGTGGTCGAGGTCGGGGAGGCACACCGGGCGCACCGACGTCCCGCTGACCGAGCACGGTGAGGAGCTCGCCCGTCAGGCCGGTCGGCTGGTCGCCGACTACGACTTCGTCCTCACCCTCAGCTCCTCGCTGCAGCGCGCGCGACGGACCGCTGAGCTCGCGGGACTGACGCCCGAGGTCGACGACGACCTCCTCGAGTGGGACTACGGCGGCTACGAAGGCCTGACCACGCCGCAGATCCGGGACGAGCTCGGCTACGACTGGACCGTGTTCCGTGACGGCGTGCCGCCGGGCGACACCCCCGGCGAGACCGTGGAGGAGGTGGCGGCCCGCGCCTCGCGCGTCGTCAAGCGCGCCCTCGCCGCGATGGCCGAAGGGGACGTCGCACTGGTCGGGCACGGCCACTGCCTGCGGGTCCTCACCAGCGTCTTCCTGCGCCAGGAGCCGCGCCTGGGCGCCCAGCTGCTGCTCGACGCGGGGTCGGTCAGCGTGCTGCAGTTCGAGCGCGAGCAGCCCGCGATCCGGGTCTGGAACCACGGGCCGGCCGTCACCGGCCACTGACCTGTGCCGGTCTAGGGCTTGGCCGTCATGAGCCTCGCCCGGCAGGCCAGCTGCAGGGTGAAGCGGTCGTCGGCGTCCGTCAGGTCGTAGGGCAGGCAGTCGGCAATCTGCCCCATCCGGTAGACCACTGCGTTGCGGTGCACGTTGAGTCGTGCGGCGGCACGCTTGAGGGAACCCCGCTCGTCGAGGTAGGCGTGCAGCGTCTCGACCGCCAGGGCGGACTTCTCAGGGCCCAGCGCGTCGAGCGGCGCCAGCAGGTCGCGCACCGTGTCGCGTGCGGTGTCGGTGGCCAGCCACTCCGCCAGCATCCGCCGCAGCCCCAGCGCGTCGAAGGTCGCGATGCTGACGGCGTCGTCCTTCAGCTGGGCGGACGCGAGGGCGATCCGCGCCTCCTCCACCGAGATCCGCAGGCCGCTGGCGCCGTCATGGGGGGTGCCGACCCCGACCCGGAACCGGTCGTCCGGAGCCCGGTCAAACACCTCGCGCAGCACCTCGTCGACCATGACCCGGCCGAGCGGCTCGCTGCGACGCCGAGGGTCCGCCCGAGTGGTCCGCACGAGGACCACCGAGACGTCGGGCCGGGCGACCGTCCAGGAGACGCGGGGGTCGCGGCCACGGCGGGCGATCACCTGGGCCACCTGCTGCTCCAAGGCGGCGAGGACCGCCTCGTCGGGCTCGCCGGAGGCGCCGTCCACAGTGACCCGCACGGCACAGTGCCACCCGTCCACCGCCAGCCCGGCGTCGACCGCGCGGCCGGCCACCGTCGCGAGGCTGGCCTGCGAGCACAGCAGCAGCTGGCCAAGGGCACTCGAGGCGGAGCGCACTGGCCGCATCACCGTGTGCTCGCGCTCGGTCAGCGCGGCGGACAGCGTGGCGGCGGCCAACCGGCAGGCCACCGTCGCCCGGGGGCTGTCCTCCGTCGAGACCACCGTGCCGGACGCGACGCCGTCGACGACGATCTCCGCTCCGACGCCCGTGACACCGAGGTCCTCGGACCCGAGCGCGAGAGTCACCCCTGTCAGCCGGGTCAGCTCCTCGATGATGGCGTCGACGGGCTGCGACTCGTCCGGCTCGAATGCTGCCGCGGCGGCGAGCCTGGCGAGGTCGGCCCGGGAGTCCCCGCTGACCACGGCGCCGATCCAGTCGAGCACCTGGAGCGGGTCGGCGGTGTCGGCCACTTCCAGCAGGGCCACCCGGCCACGCAACGCCAGGCTCTCGGCCGTGACCGACCGGCGGGTGGACGCCCGGACCACGAGCGCCGCCACCTCCATGGCGACCGCGTCGCGGACGAGCACGTCGAACCGGTAGCCGCTGGCCCCGCGTTCAGCGGCCCGGCTCAACACTGCCACGGCACCAGGGCGGAGCGCATCGCTGAAGGAGACGTCTTCGAGCAGGGTGGCCTGGTCGATCCCGCGAGGGCTGTCGGGCACCACCCGCGGGCTGAGCCAGGCTCCGGCGGGGCCTCGGAGCAGGTCCTCGACGCTCACGTCCACCTGCGACTCCTCGGTAATCTGTACTGCGGATCCAATGGCGTTCAAGACTCTGTATCCCTGGACCAAGAGTAACGCCGTCAACGTCACTAGCGTCGGGCACCATGATGATCGAGGCAACGGATGTAGAGGCCCTGGCCCGAGGGTGTGCGGTGCTGGGCACCGGCGGTGGCGGGGAGGTCGCGACGGACGCCCTCATCGCGCGGCAGGCGTTGCGCGACTTCGGCCCCGTCCGGCTGGTCACCCTGGACGACCTGCCCGACGACGGCATCCTCATGCCGGTCGGCGGCATCGGTGCGCCGTCGGTGGGAGCGGAGAAGCTCGGGTCCGGCCAAGAGGTGACCTACCTTCGGGACGCGGTGGAGCAGGCGCTGGGTGCGCCGGTGGTCGCGCTGATGGCCAGCGAGATCGGCGGCGGCAACGGCCTCTTCCCCTTGGCCGCCGCGGCCCGGACCGGTCTACCCGTGGTCGACGCCGACGCGATCGGCCGTGCCTTCCCCGAGGTGCACATGGTGTCGATGAACGTCGCGGGGCTGCAGCCGGAGCTCATCGTCGTGGCCGACGAGCGCCGCAACGTCGTGTTGCTGCGTCCCGTCGACGGGCGCTGGGCCGAACGGCTGGCGCGCGCGGCGGCGGAGGTCTTCGGCGGGGCAGCGGCAATGGCCGACTACGTCATGACGGTCGGGCAGGCCCGAGGCGCGGTCATCGAGGGGAGCGTGACGCGAGCCCTGCAGATCGGGCGCGCGGTGGACGGTGCGGCCGATCCGGTGGCAGCTCTGGTCGACGTCGTCGGCGCCATCCGGCTCGTGGAGGGAAAGGTGGTCGACGTCGAGCGGCACACCGCCGGTGGGTTCGTGCGCGGAAGCATCGTCGTGGAGGGCTACGGCGCCGACGCCGGCCGCTACGTGCGGGTCGAGGTGCAGAACGAGAACCTGGTGGCCCTCGAGGACGGCACCGTGCTCGCGATCGTGCCCGACCTGATCACGCTCGTGGACAGCCAGACCGCCGACGCGATCGCCACCGAGCGGGTGCGCTACGGCCAGCGGGTCGTGGTCATCGCCTTTCCCTCGGCGCCGATCTGGCGCACGGCGGCCGGGATCGAGATCGCCGGTCCGCGGGCCTTCGGCTACGACATCGACTTCGTCCCTGTGGAGGGTTCCCATGCCGCACACGCTTGATCTCCGCCTCGGTATCGACGTGGGCGGGACCCACACCGACGCCGTGGTCCTCGACCGTGACGACCAGGTCGTCGCGAAGACGAAACAGCCGACGTCGAAGGACGTCACCGCCGGCATCCGCGCCGCCATCGCAGCGGTGACTGCGCAGCCCGGGGTCGACCCACAGCGGATCAGCCACGTGATGCTCGGCACGACCCACGCCACCAACGCCGTCCTCGAGCGGCGCCGGTTGCACAGCGTCGCCGTGCTCCGGGTGGGCGCGCCGTCCACGCTGGGCGCACCGCCGTTCCTCGGCTGGCCCGAGGACCTCGTCCGCGCCGTGGGCGGCCACGCCGTCGTGGTCGAGGGGGGCTTCGAGTACGACGGCCGCGAGATCGTCCCGTTCGACGCGGGCACCACCAGGGTGTTCTTCGAGTCCGTGCGCGGTCTGGTCGACGCGGTGGCCATCTCTGCGGTCTTCTCCCCGATGTCGGCCCAGCACGAGCTCGCGGCCGCAGACATCGCCCGCGAGGTCCTCGGGGACGAGGTGGTGGTGTCCCTGTCCCACGAGATCGGCACGCTGGGACTGCTGCCCCGCGAGAACGCCACGGTGCTCAACGCAGCGCTGACGCGGGTGGCCCGCGAGGTGGCGAGCGCCCTGACCACGGCCCTGGCTGAGCACGAGATCGACGCCTCGGTGCTGTTCGCCCAGAACGACGGGACCTTGATGGGTCTCGAGTACGCCGTGCGTTTCCCCATCCTGACCATCGGCTCGGGCCCGGCCAACTCCATTCGTGGGGCGGCCTTCCTCACCGGGCTGACCGACGCCCTGGTCGCCGATGTCGGCGGCACCTCGACCGACTTCGGCATGCTCGTCAACGGCTTCCCCCGTGAGTCGGCGGCGAGCGTCGACATCGGAGGCGTGAGCACCAACTTCCGGATGCCGGATGTCCTGGCGATCGCGCTCGGCGGCGGAACGGTCGTGCACAGCAACTCCGACGGTGTGGGGATCGGCCCGGACAGCGTCGGCTACCGGCTGCCGCAGGAGGGGCTGGCGTTCGGGGGCGACACGCCCACGATGAGCGACGCGGCGGTGCTCGGCGGACGGGCCGCCTTCGGAACCACCACGGTCCCTGACGAGCACCGACCAACCCTGGCGGCCGCCCTCGCGGCCGCCGACGAGATGCTCGCGGACGCGGTCGACCGGATGAAGCTCGGCCGCGGCGACACCCCCCTCGTGGTGGTGGGCGGTGGCTCCGTGCTCATCCCGGAGTCGCTGGAGGGAGTGTCACGAATCCATCGTCCGGAGCACTACGACGTCGCCAACGCGATCGGCGCCGCCATCGCCCAGGTGAGTGGACGCTGGGACGAGGTGGTGTCGCTCTCGAACGGCCGGGCCGAGGCGATCTCCGCGGCGTCCGCGCAGGCGACCGCCCGCGCCATCCACGCCGGCGCCGACCCCGAGTTCGTCGAGGTGGTCGAGATCGACGAGATCCCCCTGGCCTACCTCACGGAGCCGGTTGCCCGGATCAGCGTCAAGGCCGTCGGTCCCCTGGGGCGGCAGTGATGACGACACCGAATCCCTCCCCACCCGTCTCACCACCACGGGGGCCCCACCCTCATCGAGCGTCAGGAGCAGCTGTCATGCGTACCGTCCTCACTGCGACCGCCTCTGCGGCGGTCCTGCTCCTCGCCGCGTGCACCGGCACTCCACCCCAGGGGCAGGCCAGCGGAAGCACCACGTTCACCTATGCCAACAACCTCGAGGTGATGACCGGCTGGGATCCAGCGACGGCCTACTCCAACGAGGTCATCGCGATGAACAACATCTACGAGCAGCTCACGAGGTACGACAGTGCATCGCGCACGGTCAAGCCCCTGCTCGCCGACTCGTGGACCTCCTCGCGGGATGGGCTGACCTGGACGTTCACGCTCCACCCCGGCGTCACGTTCAGCACCGGCAGACCGGCTGACGCGCGCGCGGCGAAGACCGCGATCGAGCGCACCATCAAGCTCGCCGGCGGCGCGTCCTACGAGTGGGACCCGGTCAAGACGGTCACGGCACCGAACGCCACCACGCTGGAGCTCCAGCTGAAGTACGCAGCCCCCATGGACCTCATCGCCTCCTCCGCCTACGGCGCGTTCATCTACGACACGGCGGCAGCGGCTCCCGCAGACCTGGCGGCCTGGTTCGAGGCCGGGCACACGGCAGGCACTGGACCCTACGTCGTCGAGGACTACCACAAGGGCCAGGAGAACGAGCTGGCCCTCAAGGCCAACCCCACGTACTGGCGAGGCTGGCAGGGTGAGCACTACGAGCAGCTGCGCTTCCGGGTCGTTCCCCAGGAGACCACCGCAGCACAGCTGCTCCAGAGCGGTCAGGTGAGCTTCGTCGGGCGCCTGTCGCCACCGCTGTTCCAGTCCCTGAAGTCGACCACGGGGGTCCACACGTCGATGCAGCCCTCGTTCGAGAACATGATCGCCATGTTCAACACCGCCAGCGGTCCCCTGGCGGACGTGCGGGTGCGTCGAGCGGTCGCCAAGGCCATCGACTACGAGGGCATCGTCACCGCGCTCAAGGGCAGCGTGGCCCCGGCGCAGGGGGTCGTCCCCGAGGGGTTGCTCGGCCACAGCCCAGAGGTCCGCCAGGTGACGGACCCGGCCGGCGCCAAGGAGCTGCTCCAGCAGGCCGGCTACGGCCCCGGGACCCGGCCCCTGTCCCTCGACCTCACCTATGCCTCGGGCACGCCTGAGCTGGCCACGACGGTGTCCCTCATCAAGTCGGACCTGGCGAAGGTCGGGATCACCCTGCGGGCACGCGGCCTGGCGTGGGAGACGCAGTGGGCCCTGGGCAAGTCCGCCGACCGGGCGAAGCGCCAGGACATCTTCCTCTTCTACTGGTACCCCGACTACGCGGACCCGTTCTCCTGGTTCGTCAACCTCTACCGGTCCGCACCTGCGGTGAGCTTCAACCTGGCGTACTGGAAGGACCCCGCGGCGGACGCCGCGATCGACCGCCTCCAGGCGCTGACGGCCACCGACCGCGACAAGGCGCAGGAGGAGTACCTGCGCCTGCAGAAGACGCTGCTCGACCAGGCCGTCTCCCCGGTCCTCGGAGTCGAGACCTACCACCGGGCGTACTCCTCGTCCGTCGGCGGCTACGTGGACAACCCGTCGTACGCCAACGTGGTGTTCGTCCACGACCTGGTCCCCCAGTCATGACGAGGGGGTGACGACATGGTCAAGTTCCTGGTCGGGCGGCTGGCCCAGGCGGTGGCGGTCGTCTTCGGGGTCATGGTCCTGACCTTCCTCATCGCCAGGCTGGTGCCGGGCGACCCGGCGATCGCCTACGCGGGACCGAAGGCGACGCCGGCCGAGCTCGCCGCTGCGCGTCGGCAGTTCGGCCTGGACGACCCACCGCCCCAACAGCTCCTGCGCTACCTCGGTGGAGTCCTGCGGGGCGACTGGGGCACGTCCCTCCACACGAAGGCGCCGGTCCTGGACGACCTGGTCCGGGTGGTCCCGACCACCCTGGTCCTCGTCACCGCCGCGATCGTCGTGGCAGTGCTCGTCGGGGTCCCGCTGGGCATCTTCGCGGCGCGGTCCCAGGGTCGGCTCGGCGACGTCGTCGCCAAGGTCGTGGCCATCCTCTCGGTCTCCTTCCCGGTGTTCTGGCTGGCCCTGCTGCTCCAGCTGCTCTTCTTCTCGCGGCTCGGCTGGTTCCCGGTCGCCGGTCAGTACGACCCAGCGCTGGATGCGACCAGCCCGCTGTTCACGGTGGTCAAGGTCCCGCTGGTGGACGCCCTCCTGACCGGCAACTGGCCGGTGCTCCTCAGCGGGCTGCACCACCTCGCGCTGCCGGTGGCCACGCTCGCGGCCTATCCGGTCGGTGCGTGCGCCATGGTGACCCGGGCCGCCATGCTGGACAACCTCGCGGAGGAGCACGTCCGGATGGTGCGGGCGCTGGGCTTCTCCGAGCGGTCGGTGCTCACTCGGTTCGCGCTGCGCCCCTCCCTGAGCCCCATCCTGTCCATCGTCGCGCTCGTGTTCGCCTACTCCCTGACGAACAGCTTCATCGTCGAGTCCGTCTTCAACTGGCCCGGCCTCGGCAGCTACGCCATCGACTCCATCCAGTCGCTGGACGTCCCCGCCATCCTCGGCGTGACCCTCTTCGTCGCTCTCATCTACGTCGCCCTCAACCTCCTGGTCGACCTGTGCCAGGCCTACGTCGACCCCCGGGTGCGGTCATGAGCCGGCCCACCGCCTCCCGCCCGGCTCGGGGCCGCCTCACCGCGAGGCTGCACCGCCTCCAGCGGCAGCCCCTGCTGACCATCGGCCTCGTGATGGCGACGATCATGGTTGCCACAGGCCTGCTGGCCCCCTGGTTGGCGCCCTTCCCCGCCGACGCGATCTCGGCGACCCACCCCTCCGCCGCCTTGCTGCCCCCGAGCTCGGAGCACTGGTTCGGCACCGATGGGATCGGTCGAGACATCCTCAGCCGGGTCCTCTACGGAAGTCGCATCTCGCTCGCGATCGCGCTCTTCGTCGTGACGGTCGCCGGCGTGGTCGGCCTGACCGTGGGCCTCGTCGCCGGGTACGTCGGGGGCAAGGCAGACGCGTTGCTCATGCGGGTCACCGACGTCTTCCTGGCGTTCCCGGCCCTTCTCCTGGCTGTCGCGCTGGCCGCCGTGCTGACCCCGAGTGCCTCGCACGCCGCGGTCGCCATCTCCGTGACGTGGTGGCCCTGGTACGCCCGGCTTGCGCGAGCCCAGGCAGCGTCGATCAGGACCCAGGGTTACGCGGATGCAGCCCGCGTCATCGGGGCCGGCTGGGTCCGCCAGCTGGCCCGGCACGTGCTGCCCAACGCCGCGACGTCGGTGTTCGTGCAGATGTCGCTCGACGCGGCAGGCATCATCCTCACGGCCGCCACCCTGTCCTACCTCGGGCTCGGAGCCCAGGACCCGAGCCCGGAGTGGGGGCTGATGGTGAGCCAGGGCCAAGGGATGGCCACCACCGCATGGTGGGTCGTGACCTTTCCCGGTCTGGCCATCCTCCTGCTGGCAGCAGCCTTCAACTTCATCGGCGACGGCCTCCAGACCGTGCTGGACCCGAAACGAGGACACCGATGATCCGGATCAGGGACCTGCGGGTCGAGTACGGCGACCGCACCGTCGCCCACGTCCCCGAGCTCGACCTGGAGCCCGGCTCGGTGACCGGTGTCGCGGGCGAGAGCGGGTCGGGCAAGTCGCAGACCGCGCTGGCCGTCATGGGCCTGAGCCGGTATGCCGGTGCCACGGTCAGCGGCAGCATCACGCTGGACGGCGAGGAGCTGCTCGGGAAGTCGGAACGGCAGTGGCGGCAGATCCGCGGTCGCAGGGTCGCCATGATCATGCAGAGCCCCCGGGCCGCACTCAACCCCACGATGCGGCTGGGCACGGTGTTCGCCCGGACGCTGCGCCTGCACGGCGTGCCGCGCCGCGAGGTGGCGGCACGCATGAGCGCCGCGCTGGAGGAGGTGGTGCTCAGCCCCGCGATCCTGGGCCGCTACCCCCACCAGGTGTCCGGTGGGCAGGCGCAGCGCTTCGCCATCGCCATCGTGTCGGCCCTTCGCGCGAAGGTCGTCATCGCGGACGAGCCGACCAGCGCCCTGGACGTCACCGTCCAGGCGGAGGTCATCGAGGTGCTGCGTCGGCTCAGGGACGTGCACGGAACTGCCCTGATGTTCATCTCGCACGACCTGGCCGTGATCGGCGAGCTCGCCGACGCCGTGATCGTGATGCGGCGGGGACAGGTCGTGGAGAGCGGCCCCACGGCCCAGGTGCTGCACGATCCGCAGGCTGCCTACACCGCCGAGCTGTTGGCGGCAGTCCCGGTCATCGGTGGACGGAGGACGACATGAGCGCGCTGCTGTCCGTGGAGGGGCTCCGGATCGCGTACGGGCAGACCCCCGTGGTCCACGGCGTCGACCTCGACGTGCCGGTCGGTCCCTACGGCGTCGGGCTGATCGGCGAGTCCGGGTCGGGGAAGACCACCATCGCCCGCACCCTCGTCCGGCTCCACCGGGCCAGCGCAGGCTCGGTGACGTTCGACGGCCGCGACGTCCTCGCCCTCCGAGGACGTGACCTCGCCAGGTATCGCCGTGAGGTGCAGATCGTCTTCCAGGACGGTGACGGCGCCCTCGACCCGCGGATGCCGGTGCTCGCGCAGGTCGTGGAGCCGCTGGCCGTGCACCGCAGCGTCCCACGCAGCGCGCGACAGGAGCGAGCAGCCTCCCTGCTTGCCGAGGTGGGTCTTCCCGAGGAGGTCATGACGCACTACCGGCACCAGCTCTCCGGAGGGCAGCGCCAGCGGGTGCTCATCGCTCGCGCACTGGCTCTCGAGCCACGGCTCCTCATCCTGGACGAGCCGACCAGCGCCCTCGACGTGACCGTTCAGGACCGGGTGCTCGCCCTGGTCGAGCGGCTGCGTGAGCAGCGGGGGCTGGCGTACCTGCTGATCTCGCACAACCTCGCGGTGGTGGACCGGCTGTGCGAGACCAGCGTGGTGCTCTACGGCGGGGTCGTCATGGAGCGCG
The DNA here is from genome assembly GCF_001429605.1 of Phycicoccus sp. Soil802. Lineage (GTDB taxonomy): Bacteria > Actinomycetota > Actinomycetes > Actinomycetales > Dermatophilaceae > Pedococcus. The sequence continues at coordinate 489,482 of NZ_LMSS01000001.1, read as the reverse complement.
GTCCCACGGCCAGGGTGCTCACGAGTCCGCGACACCCGTACACCCGCGCCCTGCGGGCCGCGGTCCCCGAGCTGGGCGTCCAGCGCATCCCCCTGACCCGCGTCAGCTCGGGGGCCCCCGAGCGAGCCCGCGCGGCGTCGGCCTGCGCTTACGTCGACCGCTGCCCCCTGGCGGTGGCCCGGTGCCGGACCGAGGCGCCGGTGCTGCGCCCCTACGACGGTCGCGAGGTCGCCTGTCACCGGGCCGAGGAGGCCGACAACCTTGCCGTCGACGGCCTTGCCACCGGCTAGCTGCCCTCGCGGACGGCGCGCGTGCGCGGCGGTCGCACCACGGTGAGGTCGCTGCGTCGAGGGTTCGGCAGGGCCGCGGGAGCGCCCGGAACCTGCTGCGCCGGAACGGGATCGGGGTCGACCGGCCAGTCCGCAGCTCCCTCGGCGTCGAACAGCGCCAGTGCGCTCGAGTCGCCCGGCGTGAACCGCGGGCCGTAGCGCACTCCCCCGAACCCCGCCTCGTCGAAGGCGCGCGCCCAGGCCTGCGGCACGGCATACGGCACGGTCGACTCGAGCTCGCGGGTCACCCCGAACACTGCCGCACCGCGGTCCTGGGTGTTGGCGACGTCGCGCGCCGCGGACAGCCGCAAGCGCGAGACCACCGACTCCTCGAGCAGGCTCTCGGGGACCGCCTGCGAGCCGCCGAGGACCGGGCCCAGCCTCTCGCGCAACGCACTCAACGGGTCGAGCGCGAAGTAGCAGGTGCCCCGCGGCGTCCGGAGGTCGAACCGACCGGTCCCGTCGTTCCCGAACCACCACGGGCCCAGGCCGCGCCCGTGGGCGCGGAACAGGTCGGTGCCCTCGTCGACGGAGTATGCCGGGAAGCCGGCCACGGAGGCGGGCGGCGGACCGAGGGCGGTCCGCTCGCGGCCCGTCACGCGGCCCACTGGCTGGCGTCCGCGGCAGCGGCTGCCGTGACCCGCGCCACCGAGGTCGGGGACGAACGGTGCACCACGAGGTAGTCGACGGCACTGTGGCCGTCGAACACCGCGGACGGCGTCGTGAGCCAGGCACCGATGGACCAGCCGTCGGCCCCCTTGCGGACGAAGGCACCCACCGCCTCCTGCACACCCGGGCGGACCGCACCGTTGCGGCCGAACTGAAGCGACGGGTAGAGCAGGTGCCCGTCGGCGGTGCGACAGGCCAGCACGGTGCCTCGGCGCACCCGGTCGAAGAGCGCCTGACGGGAGATGCCCAACCAGGCGACCAGGCCGGCCGTGTCGTAGAACGGGCCGAGCGGCTGGTCAAGGGGGTGCACCGTCGGCAGGGCGGCGACCATGCGGTCGGCGATCGCCTCGACGTCACCGAGGTCGAGCCGACGTCCCTGGGCCGCCAGCTCGGCGGCACGCTGCTCCACCCGGGTGCGCACCGCCTCGGTGAGCGCGTCGACCGCCGTGGTGGTGCGGATCCGTGCCGTCATCAGTCCTCCTGCCGGTCCGCCTCGCGCCCCGCTGCTCGCGGCCACTGCGACCTCGGGGGCGTCAAGGGCGTCAAGGTGTACTGACAGGGTAGCGCGCCGCGCCGACACGACCGACGGCCGGTGTCAGGGCAGTGGCCAGGTGTGCACCGGTTCGTTGCTGTGCATGTGCTGGGCGTAGAGCCTGAGCATCTCGGCCAGCGCCTTCTGGCGGTCCAGACCCCCGGCCTCGAGCCGGTCGACCGTGTCGGTCTGCCAGGTCGCGCCGTTCGTGGTGGTCTTGCAGCGGCCCTCGATGACGGACAGGTAGCGGTCTCGCACGGCCTCCGAGACGCCCCAGTCGGCCAGGCCTTCGTGAGCCATCGGCAGGAGGTGGCGGAGCACGAGCTCCTCGGCCCGCACCTCGCCGAACCCCGGCCAGTAGAGCCGCGACTCGATGCCGTCGCGGGCGGCGTTGTGGAAGTTCTGCTCCGCGGCGGCGAAGCTCATCTTCGTCCACAGCGGACGGTCGTCGGACGCGAGCTTGCGGATCACGCCGTAGTAGAAGGCCGCGTTGGCGAGCACGTCGACGAGCGTCGGGCCGGCCGGCAGGACGCGGTTCTCGACGCGCAGGTGGGGCGTGCCGCCGACGATGTCGTAGATCGGCCGGTTCCAGCGGTAGACGGTGCCGTTGTGCAGCCGCAGCTCGGGCAGCGAGGGAGCCTCACCGGCGTCGAGCATGGCCACCGGGTCCTCGTCGCTGACCTCGGCCAGCAGGGCCGGGAAGTAGCGGACGTTCTCCTCGAACAGGTCGAAGATCGAGGTGATCCAGCGCTCCCCGAAGAACACGCGGGGACGGACGCCCTGGTTCTTCAGCTCGATGCTGCGGGTGTCGGTGGCCTGGCTGAACAGCTCGATCCGCGTCTCGGCATGCAGCCGCTTGCCGAAGAAGTAGGGCGAGTTGGCCGCCAGGGCGATCTGCGGCGCGACCAGCGCCTGCGCGGCGTTCCAGTGTGCGGCGAAGTCCTGCGGCGCGACCTGGAGGTGCAGCTGGACGCTGGTGCAGGCGGACTCTGGGGCGATCGAGTCGCAGTAGGTCGCGATGCGCTCCCCCGTCGGCCCTTCGATGTCGAGGTAGATGTCCTCGCCACGCGCGTAGAAGATCGAGTCGTTGAGCGCGGTGTAGCGGTTGTTCGCGCTGATCCAGTCACCCTCGAAGTGCTCGGGCATGATCGTCGGCAGGATCCCGACCGCGACGATGTGGGCGCCCCGCTTCTCGGCGGCTGCGCTGGCGGCGTTGAGCGAGGCGCGCATCTCGTCCTCGAGCTCGATCGCCGAGTCGCCCGGGAGCGGGCGGGGCGGGACGTTGAGCTCGATGTTGTACTGGGCGAGCTCGGTCTGGTAGCCGGGGTCGGCAATGGCCTCGAGGACCTCGGCGTTGGCGAACTTGGGCTGGTAGGCGTCGTCGACCAGGTTGAGCTCGATCTCCATGCCGGTCATCGGCCGGTCGAACTCGAACTGGCTCTGGGCCAGCATCCGCTCGAAGACGTCGAGGTTCTGCCGGACCTTCTCGCGGTACCGCTGGCGTTGCTCGCGCGTATAGCTCTGCGCGTTGACCTCTTCGCCCACGGAACCTCCTCCGGTTGAGCCCTGGTCGTGACACCGGTGTGGCGCCTTGCCTCGGGATGTGTCGATGTGTGACGACCTAACCATGCGCAGGGCGCGCCTGCCAACGGCTGTCGGTCCGCTCTCCTAGCCTGCAGGCGTGCGGTTCCTCCACACCTCCGACTGGCACCTGGGGCGTTCCTTCCACCAGGTGGGGCTGCTCGGCGCCCAGGCGGCGTTCGTCGACCACCTCGTGGAGACGGTCAGGGCGGAGGGTGTGGACGCCGTCCTCGTCTCGGGTGATGTCTACGATCGCGCCCTGCCCTCCCCCGACACCGTCGAGCTGCTCTCCATCGCCGTCACGCGCCTGATCGACGCCGGGGCTGCGGTGGTCCTGTCGAGCGGCAACCACGACTCGGCGATCCGCCTCGGGTTCGCCAGCGAGCTGCTGTCCCGCGCCGGACTGCACATCCGCACCTCGACCGAGTCCATCGGTGTGCCCGTCGTCGTCGACGGTGTCGCCGTCTACCCCCTGCCCTACCTGGAGCCGGCGGTCGCGGCCGACCCCCTCGAGGCCTCCGAGCGTTCGCACGCCGGGGTGTTGCGCGCCGCGATGGCCAGGGTCGACGCGGACCGCGCCGCCCGGGGCGGGCCCTCCGTCGTCATGGCGCACGCCTTCGTCACCGGCGGGGCGACCAGCGACTCCGAACGGGACATCTCCGTGGGTGGTGTCTCCGCGGTGCACCCAAAGGTCTTCGCCGGCGCCGACTACGTGGCGCTCGGCCACCTGCACGGACGCCAACGGGTCGGGGAGGCCGTGCGCTACAGCGGGTCACCGGTGCCGCTCTCCTTCAGCGAGGCCGGTCACACCAAGGGGTCCTGGCTCGTCGACGTCACTGGGTCCGGGGTGAGCGTCGAGGCCGTGGACGCCCCGGTCGAGCGCCCGCTGGCCGTCCTGCGCGGCGACATCGACCTGCTGCTCACCGACCCTGCGCTGACCCCCGCCGAACGCGCCTGGTGCCAAGTGACCCTGACCGACCCGGTGCGTCCGCTGGGGGCGATGGAGCAGCTCAGACGGCGCTTCCCCCACACCCTGGTGCTGCAGTTCGACCCGCAGGGCGCCCCGGTGCCCGTGCGCAGCTACACCCAGCGCACCGCCGCGGAGTCCGACCTCGACGTGTGCTGCTCGTTCCTCGGCCACGTCCGTGCTGGCCACGGACCCTCCGAGGAGGAGCGCGCCGTGCTCGCCGCCGGCGTGGAGGCCGTGCGGGTGCAGCGTGCCGGTGCCGACGACGAGGGCCAGCTGCCGCTGACGCTGCCCGCCCAGCAACGGGGCGTGGCGTGAGGCTCCACCGGCTCCAGGTGACCGCCTTCGGTCCGTTCGCGGCCACCGTCGAGGTCGACCTCGACGCTGCCTCGGCCGGCGGACTCTTCCTGATCCGCGGCGCGACCGGCGCCGGCAAGACCAGCCTGCTCGACGCCGTGGCGTTCGCCCTGTATGCCGACGTCCCCGGCGCTCGCTCGAAGAAGCAGCTGCACAGCGACCACGCAGAGCGAGGGGCCGTCCCGTCGGTGAGCCTCGAGTTCACCGCCAGTGGGCGCCGCCTGAAGATCGAGCGTTCGCCGGAGTTCCTGCGTCCCAGGGCCCGGGGCAAGGGAGAGACCAAGGTGCATGCCAGGGCGGTGCTCTGGGAGCGACGTGGCACCGAGTGGGCGGCCCTGAGCACCCGTCACGACGAGATCGCCGAGGTCGTCAAGGACGTGCTCGGCATGGGTCTCGAGCAGTTCAGCAAGGTCGTGCTCCTCCCCCAGGGCGACTTCGCCGCCTTCCTGCGTGCCACCCCCGAGGAGCGCCGGTCGCTGCTTGAACGGCTGTTCGACGTGTCGTCGTTCGCGGGTCTCGAGGACTGGTTTGCCTTGCAGCGCAAGGAAACTGCCGCCCTCGTGGCTGACGAGCGCGCCTCCCTCAACGCCGAGCTGGCGGTCCTCGCCGACGTGCTGGCCGATGCCCCCGACCTCGGCGACGGGTCCCGCGACTGGTCCGACCTGCCGCTCGACGAGCTCCCGGCGGCCCTCGATGCGGCCCGGCAGGCGCTCGACGAGGGATCCACCGCTCGGCTGGCCGCGGTCGACGCGACGCGCCTGGCTGACGAAGCCGCCTCGACGGCCCATGCCCTGGCCCAGGAGACCGTCGCCCGGCGGTCGCGCGGACTCGCCGCACGGGCAGCCGTGTCTGCCCTCGAGGCCGGGGCCGAGCGCCGCGACGCCGCCGCGGCCCGGATCGAGCTGGCCGAGCGCGCGGCCTCGGTCGCAGGTGACCTCAAGGCCCTCGACCGGGTGACCACAGCCCTGCAGACGGCACGGGGCCGGATGGACGCGACCCGGCCCGACGTTGCCCGGTGGGCCCTCGACGGGCGCGGCTCGACCGCCGTCGAAGCGGTCATCGGGCGGCTCGACGCCGGCGCCGAGGCGTTGGCGACCGCGCAGCGCACCCAGTCAGCGGTGCACGAGCGGGAGCAGGTTGCCAGGCTGCTCGAGGGCGAGCTGGCCACCGCGACCCGCAGCGTCGCACAGTCCACCGAGCGTCTGGCCGTGGTGCGGACGGAGCTGGTCGAGGCGACGACCGCCTTGACCGCCGCAGAGCAGGGCGCGGCGCAGCTGGAGTCCTCGACGACCCGACTGGAGCGCGCCGGTGCGCTGCTCGCTGCCCGCCGCAGCCTCGACCAGGCACTCGACCGCGAGACGGCCTGCCACACCGCGCTGGCCGCGCAACGCACCACGACCCAGGACCTGCGCGACCTCTACCAGGACCGCCGCCAGGCTCGACTCGACGCCATGGCCGGCGAGCTGGCCAGCCGGCTCGAGGACGACCAGCCGTGCCCGGTCTGCGGCGCCCAGGACCACCCCCACCTCGCCTCCTCGACCGACCTGGTCACGGCGGAGCAGGTCTCCGAGGCGGAGGCCGCGTGGCAGCGGGCCGCGGAGGAGCTGGCGGCGATCGAACGCTCCGCAGCGGCCCTCGCGGCCACCCTGGTCCAGCTCCGCGAGCAGCTCGGCGACGAGTCGGGCGACCAGGTCGCCCTCGAAGCGGCCGTCGCGCAGGCCCGCCAGCGCCTCGACGAGGCCACCGCGGGCGCGCGCGGCGTGGACCGGGCGCGCCGCCGGGTGACCACCCTGACTGCGTCCGTCGAGGCACTGACGACCACGCTCGTGGAGGACCGCCAGACCTGCGCGACGCTCGCCTCGCGGGTCGAGGACGTCGGTCGCCAGCTGGAGATCGACCGCGCCGACCTGACCGAGGCGCTCGGCGAGCACGCTGAGCACTGTCCGTGCGCCGAGACCGGCATCCGCGACGCGCCGGACAGCTCGGACGCGGTGCAGCTCCGAGATCCCGACCGGTTGTCCGCCACCAGCGCCCGCCACGCCCAGGCTGTCATGGCCGCCGCGGCCCACGCCGCCGCGGTCGGTGAGCTCGAGCGCGCCGAGCGTGACGCGACCACGGTGGTCGCCGCGACCGACGACTCCTTCCGCACCGCAGGCTTTCCGGGCCCCGCGGAGGCCAGGGCCGGACAGCTCCCGCTCGCCGAGGTGGCCCGGCTCCGTGCGGCCGTCGCGGCCCACGACGAAGCGGCCGTGGTGGCCCGCACCACGCTGGCCGAGCCCGAGGTCCAGAAGGCGCTCGAGTCCGCCGACGTGGACCTCGCGGGCCTGGCCGCCGCCCGCGAGGCCGCCCACGTCGCCCACACGGCTGCCGTGGCCGCTGACACCCTGGTGCGCCGCACGATCAGCGGCCTCGACCGCGTCCGCGGCAGCATCAGTGCCCGGTGCGGGCGCATCACCGAAGCAGAGGCGCACCACCGGGTCATCCGCGAGCTCGCCGACACGGTCGCCGGCACGAGCCCGAGCAACGAGCTGCGGATGCGCCTGTCCGCGTTCGTGCTGGCCGCGCGGCTCGAGAAGGTCGCGACGTTGGCCAACGAGCGGCTCTCCCACATGGGTGAGGGTCGCTACCAGCTCCGCCACACCGACGGGCTGGCCGCCCGCGGCGCCCGCAGCGGTCTGGGCCTCGAGGTCATCGACCTGTGGACCGGTCAGGCGAGGGCGACGACGTCCTTGTCCGGCGGCGAGTCGTTCATGGCCTCGCTCGCCCTCGCGCTGGGGCTCGCCGACGCCGTCCGCGAGGAGGCCGGTGGCTTCGACCTGCAGACCCTGTTCGTCGACGAGGGTTTCGGCACCCTCGACGACGAGAGCCTCGAGCAGGTCATGGCCGTGCTCGACGACCTCCGCGAGGGCGGACGGGCCGTCGGGGTGGTCAGCCACGTCGCCGAGCTGCGCACCCGGATCCCGAGCCAGGTCGTGGTCCGCAAGACCGAGCGCGGCTCGTCGGTGCAGGTGACCAGCACCTTCGAGACCAGCATCGGCGAGTCCGCCCCCGCGGCCTGACCTCAGCTCTCGAACGCCTCCGGCGGCGGGCAGCTGCAGACCAGGTTGCGGTCGCCGTAGGCGCCGTCGATGCGACCCACCGGCGGCCAGTACTTGTCCGCGGCCTCGACGCCGACCGGGAAGGCCGCGGCCGAGCGCTCGTAGGGGTACTCCCACTTGCCGGCCAGGGCCTTGGCGGTGTGGGGCGCGTTGCGCAGCATGCTGTCGGCGACCGCGACCTCACCAGCCTCGACCTCGGCGATCTCGTGCCGGATGGCGATCATGGCATCGCAGAACCGGTCGATCTCGTAGCGGTCCTCGCTCTCGGTCGGTTCGACCATCAGCGTCCCCGCCACCGGGAAGGACATGGTGGGGGCGTGGAAGCCGTAGTCGATGAGCCGCTTGGCCACGTCGTCGACGGTCACGCCACTGCGCCGGGTGAGGTCGCGCAGGTCGAGGATGCACTCGTGCGCGACCACGCCGTCGTGTCCGGAGTACAGCACCGGGTAGTGCTCGCGCAGCCGGGTGGCGATGTAGTTGGCGTTGAGGACCGCCACCTGGGTGGCCCGGGTCAGGCCGGCGCCGCCCATCAGCCGCACATAGGCCCACGAGATCGGCAGGATGCTGGCCGAGCCGTAGGGGGCGGCGGAGATGGGTCCGACACCGCCCTCGGGACCGGACTCCGCGGCGAGCGGGTGGTTGGGCAGGTGCGGGGCCAGGTGCGACCGCACTGCGACCGGGCCGACCCCGGGGCCACCGCCGCCGTGCGGGATGCAGAAGGTCTTGTGCAGGTTCAGGTGCGAGACGTCCGCCCCGAACTTGCCCGGACGCGCCAACCCGACGAGGGCGTTGAGGTTGGCCCCGTCGACGTAGACCTGCCCACCGGCGTCGTGCACGAGGGCGCACAGCTCGGTGATGGTGTCCTCGAAGACGCCGTGCGTGGACGGGTAGGTGACCATGATCGCGGCGAGGTCGTCGCGGTGCTGCTCGATCTTGGCCCGGAGGTCGTCCATGTCGACGTCGCCACCGGCGGCGGTCTTCACGACCACCACCTTCATGCCCGCCATCACGGCGGACGCGGCGTTGGTGCCGTGGGCACTGGCCGGGATCAGGCAGATGTTGCGCTGCGACTGGCCGTTCGCCTCGTGGTAGGCGTGGATGGCGAGCAGGCCCGCGAACTCACCCTGCGAACCCGCGTTCGGCTGGAGGGACACGGCGTCGTAGCCGGTGATCTCGCAGAGCCAGTCGGACAGCTCGCCGATGAGTCCGCGGATGCCCTCGGTCTGGTGGGCCGGTGCGAACGGGTGCAGCTCGGCGAACTCGGGCCAGGTCACCGCGACCATCTCGGTGGTCGCGTTGAGCTTCATGGTGCACGACCCCAGCGGGATCATGCCGCGGTCCAGCGCGAAGTCGCGGTCGGAGAGCCGGCGCAGGTAGCGCAGCATCGACGTCTCGCTGTGGTGGCTGCTGAACACCGGGTGGGTGAGGTAGTCGCTGGTGCGGACCAGCTCCGACGGCCACTGGAGGTCACCGATCGTGACCTCGCTCGGGCCGGTCGCCCCGAACGCGCTCCAGACGGCTTCGAGGTCGCGCAGGTCGGTGGTCTCGTCGACGCTGATCGAGACGCGGTCGGCGTCCACGCGCCAGACGTTGACCCCGCGCTGCGCCGCCTGGCTGAGGACCTCGTCGGCCCGTCCCGGCACCGACACCGTCACCGTGTCGAAGTACACCGACGTCTGCACGTCGGCTCCCGCGGCGGTGAGGCCGTCGGCGAGGGTGACGGCGTGGCCGTGGACCCGCCGCGCGATCGCGGCGAGGCCGCTCGGGCCGTGGTAGACGGCATACATCGAGGCCATCACGGCGAGGAGCACCTGGGCGGTGCAGATGTTCGACGTCGCCTTCTCCCGACGGATGTGCTGCTCTCGCGTCTGGAGGGCGAGGCGGTAGGCCGGGGCTCCCTCGGTGTCGACGCTGACGCCGACGAGGCGACCGGGCAGGGAACGCTCCAGGCCCTGGCGCACGCTCATGTAGCCCGCGTGCGGCCCACCGAAGCCCATCGGCACGCCGAAGCGCTGGGTGGTGCCGACCGCGACGTCCGCTCCCCACTCCCCCGGCGCCGTGGCCAGGGTCAGGGCCAGCAGGTCGGCCGCCGCGGTGACGAGGGCGCCCGCGTCGTGGGCAGCAGCGGCCAGCGCGCGCCAGTCGCGCAGCTCGCCGTCGGCCCCCGGGTACTGCACGAGCACGCCGAACACCGGGCGGTCGCCGGCCGCGGCGCGCAGGGCGTCGGCGGAGTCGACTCCGTCGAGGTCGGCCACCACGACCGGCAGGCCGAGCGGCTTGGCCCGCGTCTGCATCACGGCCAGGGTCTGGGGGAAGACGTGCCGGTCGACCAGCAGGACGGCCTCGGCCGCGGCCTTGCTGGAGCGGCGCATCAGGGTCATCGCCTCGGCGGCCGCGGTCCCCTCGTCGAGGAGCGAGGCCCCCGAGGTGGTCAGGCCGGTCAGGTCGCTGACCACGGTCTGGAAGTTGAGCAGCGCCTCGAGCCGGCCCTGCGAGATCTCCGGCTGGTAGGGCGTGTAGGCGGTGTACCAGGCGGGGTTCTCGAGCACGTTGCGCTGGATCACCGCGGGCGTGATGGTGCCGTAGTAGCCCAGCCCGATCATCGAGGTCATCACGTGGTTGCGCCGGGCGATCCCGCGCAGCTCCTCGACGACGGCCGCCTCGGAGTCCGCGGGGTCGACCCGCAGCGGACCGTCGGTGCGGATGGCGCCCGGGAGGGCGTGGTCGACCAAGGCCTCGAGCGACGAGTGCTTGACTGCGGCGAGCATCGCGTCGACGTCGGAGTCGGACGGACCGATGTGGCGCCCGGCGAACTCGGGCAGGTCGGTGGTGAACTGGGCGGACATGAGGCTCCTGAACGTCGGATTGCTCGGATCGCCTCCCCTTCTGTCACGCCGCACTGGCCGCTCCAGAGGTGCCTGTCCCACGCAGTCCTGGCGCCTGAGAGGTTCCGGGGAGTTTGCCCCTTCGGCGCCCCGCCGTGCGACCCGTCCGGGTGCACGCGGGGACTCTCCCGCGCGGGATGTTCAGCGGTGCCAATCTACAACACGACCCGCCGTCCTCGAGAGGACGACGGGCCGGATGGGACGAATCGGGCGTGCGGTCAGGCCAACCTGGCCGCGCGACGCTCGCGGAGCTCGTCGCCGGGGTGCTCAGCGGGCACCTCGTCGTCGGTGCGCTCGCTGGGTAGCTGGGCCAGCTCGCCCTCGACCTCGCGCCAGACGCGACCGACGGCGATGCCGAAGACTCCCTGGCCGCCCTGGACCAGGTCGATGACCTCGTCGGCCGAGGTGCACTCGTAGACCGAGGCACCGTCGCTCATCAGGGTGATCTGGGCCAGGTCCTCGACGCCGCGCTCGCGCAGGTGGGTGATGGCCACCCGGATCTGCTGCAGCGAGACCCCGGTGTCGAGGAGGCGCTTGACGACCTTGAGGACGAGGATGTCGCGGAAGCCGTAGAGCCGCTGCGTGCCGGAGCCTGTGGCGCCGCGCACCGACGGCTCGACCAGGCCGGTCCGGGCCCAGTAGTCGAGCTGGCGGTAGGTGATGCCGGCCGCCTTGCACGCCGTGGGTCCGCGGTAGCCGATGTCGTCGCTCAGCTCCGGGAGGTCGTCCGTGAACAACAGCCCCTGTGCCGCAACCGGCACGCTCGTGTGGCCGTGCGGAGCCTCGTTGCTCGGGTTCACAGCGCTCACCTCCTGAAGACTTCTGCTTGGTCGTGCTCGGGTCGTGGTCTCTGCGCAACGTGGCACGGTGTAACTACACCGGTCGCATTACGGGTCTGTGCCGAAGGTACGGTGGCGCAGAACCGGAGGTCAACTACCACTCGACCTTTGCGCTTCGGCGTGTCGCGCCGTGGAGACCAACCCTCGATGTTCAGTTGAGGTTCACGCTTTTGTGCACGAACCGCTAGCCGGATGTCCCGGTTTCGTCGGGTTTGGTCTCGAAGTCCTCGGCCGAGACGTGGTCCAGGAACTCCCGGAACTTCTCCACCTCGTCGTCCTTGTCCTCCTCGCCGGACATGGCGACACCGGCCTCCTCGAGCAACGACTCCCCCGCGACGATGGTCGTGCCGGTGCGCAGGGCGAGGGCGATCGCGTCCGACGAGCGCGACGAGATCTCGGTCGTGCCGTCGAGGATCAGGGCGGCGTGGAAGACGCCGTCGCGCAGCTCGACGATCCGCACCTCGGTGAGCCGGTGGCCCAGGCCCTCGATGACGTTCTTCATCAGGTCGTGGGTCAGCGGCCGGGGCGGTTCGATGCCCTGCTGGGCGTACGCGATCGCCGTCGCCTCCGCGGCGCCGATCCAGATCGGCAGGTAGCGGTCACCGTCTCGCTCGCGGAGCAGGACGATGGGGTGGTTGGTGGGCATCTCGACGCGGACACCGAGGACCTCGAGGACCTTCACCATCCCACCTTAACGCGGTTCAGCCGCGCTGGAGCCCGTCCCTCACGAGGGCGGTGTGCAACGCGATGCACAGCCGCAGCACGTCACCGGTCGGATCCTTCGGCTGACCTGCGCGGGCGCCCTTGCCAGACGTCGGGCGGTGCGGCGTGACGACCTGCTGGACGAGGCCGATCTCGCGGTCTGCCGCGGTGCGGAACGGCCGCAGGTGTCGCGGCTCGAGCCCGTATGCCGCGAGCTCGGCGGCGGTGTGCGCCACCGTCAGCGCGGCGTCACCGAAGTGCCCGGTGGCGTCGGCGTGCAGGAGCCCGAAGGTCTCCAGGGCGTCCACCGTGCCGGCGTCGAGGCCGGCCGAAGCGGCCAGCTCGGCCTTGGTCAGCCGCAACGTCCCGCCGCGGGTGACCTCGGCAGCGGTGGGCACCTCGGGGTCGGTGACCGGCGCCGGGACCGACGGCCGCGGCATACCGGACTCGTGGCGCTCGGGGGTCAGCCCACGGTCCATGGCGTCGAGGGCCGACGCGATCACCTTGAGCGGCCAGAAGTGGTCGCGCTGGGCGGTGAGGATGTAGCGGAGCCGGTCGAGGTCAGCGCCGGAGTAGGTGCGGTAGCCCGAGCCGGTGCGGGCCGGCGTCACCAGTCCCTCCGCCTCGAGGAAGCGGATCTTGGAGATGGTGACGTCCGGGAAGTCCGTCGTCAGGGCAGCGAGCACCGCACCGATCGTCATGGACTGCGGCGTCGTGCGAGGGCTCACCAGCGGTGGGTGACTCAGGCCCTGCCGGCGTAGAACACCAGGCGGAACTTGCCGATCTGGACCTCGTCGCCGGTCTGGAGCGTGACCTCGTCGATCCGCTCGCGGTTGACGTAGGTGCCGTTGAGCGAACCCACGTCACGCACCACGAAGGTGTCGCCGACCCGACGGAAGGTCGCGTGCTTGCGGGAGACGGTGACGTCGTCCAGGAAGATGTCGCTGTCGGGGTGGCGCCCCGAGTTGACCTCGTCGTCGTCGAGCAGGAACCGCGCGCCGGTGTTGGGTCCGCGCAGGACCACCAGGAGTGCCGTGCCCGGACGCAGCGCGTCGACCGTGGCCTGGTCGGCCTTGCTGAGGGCGACCTCGGCCTCGGCGCTGGTGTCGACCTGCTCGAGGTCGTTGATCCCGGGCAGCCGCATCGTCGTCGGCTCGTGGGGCCGGGACGTGTGCTCGTCGTTCTCGCTGCCGTTCATGGGTCCGCACTCCCTCGTGGTGGTTCTGTCCGCCCCCCTAGCAAAGCACAAACCTAAAGGGACGCCGGTCCCGTCCGCAGCGAATTGTGCGAACGAGCGACGCGCAGGTCAGCCGAGCTGGGCCTGGTATGCCGCCGGGTCGAGCAGGGCCTCGACGGCCGCGGCGTCAGCGGGACGCAGCTCGTACATCCAGCCCTCGCCGTACGGGTCGGTGTTGACGAGCTCGGGAGTGGCGTCGAGCGACTCGTTGACGGCCGTCACCTCGCCGGAGAGGGGGGCGTAGAGGTCGCTCACGGACTTGGTCGACTCGACCTCGCCGCAGGCGTCGCCCGCGGACACGGTGTCGCCAACCGCGGGGAGGCTGACGTAGACGACGTCGCCCAGGGAGTCCTGGGCGAACGAGGTGATCCCGATCCGCACCGTGCCGTCGTCACCGGACCGGACCCACTCGTGCTCGGCCGTGTAACGCAGGTCCTGCGGGTAGTCCAGCTCGCTCATGCTGCTCCTCGGTGGATGGGGTGGGGCTGCCTTCGAACAACTGCACGCCGCTGCCGTCGCGGCGATGGCGGGTCAGGGCGATGGTGCCGGGACGGGGCGAGCGTAACGAGGCTCGCTCAGACTGTGCAACGCGGTGATCGCGAGGTCGTCGGACTGCCGCACGGAGGGCAGCGCGCCGTCACCCCTGACCGACTCGCTGACGCCACCGGGGATCTCCATCGCGGATGCCATCGTGGCGCTGTCGCCGATGGCGGTGATGACGTAGGGGGGTTCGACGCGTTCGCCGCCGATCTCGATCGCGCCGTCGACGTCGGCGAACCAGGTGTCCGACACGACACGCACGTCACCGATCTGCACGGCCTCCGCGCCGGCGTCGCGCAGCTCCTGGAGCGCGTCGAGCAGACGGGCTGCCGTGACCTTGTGGTCGGGGTCGTTGATGTTGATCACGATGCCCGGTCCGGTGGCCGGCGAGGTGCCGGTGAGGATCCCCAGGGTGTCGAGCCGCTCCTGGGCGGACTTGAGGGCCTCGGCACTGGAGTCGACACCGGACACCAGCCGGTCGCGGCTGGTCTCCAGCTCGCGCGAGTCGGACGCGAGCCGGTCCTGCTCCTGGCTGACGTCGTCGAGGATGCGGACGAGCTCGTCCTCGCGCAGCTGCTCCAGCCCGCTCTGGTTGGTCTGCTGCACCTGGGTCGCGATGGCGAAGCCGAGCACGATGGCCAGCAGGGCCGCGAACGCGTTCGCCCGCGTCGCACGGGGCCGCGCCATGCGCAGCAACCTGCCCCACGAGCCCGAGGTGTCCTCGGGGCCGTCGGTGCTCACGCGTCCTCGCCCATGGCTGCCCCGCTCATGCCTTGAACAGGTGCCGGCGGATCGAGGCCACGTTGGAGAAGATCCGCACGCCGAGGACGACCACGACACCGGTGCTCAGCTGCGACCCGACACCGAGCTGGTCGCCGAGGAAGACGATGAAGGCCGCCACCACGACGTTCGCGAGGAACGACACGACGAAGACCTTGTCGTTGAAGATCCCGTCGAGCACGGCCCGGACGGCGCCGAACACCGCGTCGAGGGCGGCGATGACGGCGATGGGCAGGTAGGGCTGCAGCGCAACGGGCACGTCGGGACCCCAGAGGAGTCCCACCAGCACGCCGCCGATCAGGCCGAGCAGGGGTATCACGGTGAACTCTCCGACGTGGACGATGTGGTGGACGGGGTGGTGGACGGGGTGGTGGTGCCGGTGGTGGCCGGCGCGCTGGTCTTCGGCTTGGGCACCATGGCCTCGCGGACCGTGAGCGAGGTCGCCGCGGGCAGCGACAGGCTCTTGGCCGCGTCAATGGAAACACGGATGCCGTAGTTGTCCTGCAGGGCACGTGCGTAGGCGCCCCCGTCGTTGGCGGCGAACTCGACCTGCAGGTCCTCGGGGTCGCCGATGACGCTGATCCGGTAGGGCCTGGCCAGCGGTCGGTAGTTGACGAGGATGGCCTCACCCGCGAACCGGATGGCCGACCTCGACGTCAGGCGCTGGCCGTTCACCGCGATCGCCTCGGCACCGGCCTCCCAGAGCCCGTTGACGACGACCTGCAGGTCCTTGGAGAAGACCTTGCCCTCGTCCTTGTCCGCGTCGGTGCGCGGGTTGCCGTCGGCGCTGGTGCCGTCGCTGCCGGGGGCGTTGTCGAGCACGACCGTGATGCCGGGACCGGACACCTTCTCGGCTCCGGAGGCGAGGGTGAGCGCCGCGAGCCGGGTCTGGAGCGACGTCTCGTCCTGGCCCAGCGCCTGCGCCTGCAGGCGGTCCACCTCGGCCTGCACCGCACGCAGCTGCGCCTCCTGCCGGTCCACCGCGGCCCGGCGACTCTCGATCTGGCTGACCAGGTTGGCCTTCGCCCGGATGGCCGAGGTCGAGGGGGTGCGCAGGGCGAGCGCCCCGAGGGTGAGCAGGAGGCCCGCGACGACGGCTGCCACGGCGACGGTCACGGTGCGGGTGCCGGTGCTGGGCGGCAGGCCGGCGGCTTCGCGCTCGGCTGCGGCCGCGGCATACCCCGGGTCCAGGGGGCGCTCCATCATCGAGATGAGCAGCGTCATCGACTCGTCGGGCCGGCGGCCCGGCGGGGTGGACGGCGGGCCGGCGTCGCGGTGTGAGGTGTGTGGCGTGGTCATGTCGCCGGCACCGTGTGTGCGGCCACCACCTGGCGGGCCTGCACGATGTACATGACCCCGGCGACCCAGTAGAGGACGGTCCCCCACCACGCGAACGCCCAGCCGATCGGCAGGGCCCAGGCGGCGAAGGTGCTCGAGCCCTCACCGAGCAGCAGGAGGGGGAAGGCGTAGAGGAGGTTGAAGGTGGCGGCCTTGCCGACGAAGTGCACGGGGAGCCCGGTCTGGCCGTAACGCTTGATCCACCAGAGCACGCCCGCGAGCAGCACCTCGCGCCCCACGAGGGCGATGACGAGCCACCACGGGATGATGTCGCGCCACGCGAGGCCGAACAGCGTCGTCGCGATGTAGAGGCGGTCGGCGAACGGGTCCAGCAGCTGGCCGAGCCGGGACTCCATGCCGAACCGTCGGGCGATCTTGCCGTCGAGGTAGTCGCTGACCCCGGAGAGCATGAGCACGACCAGCGCGAGCACGTCGTGCTCGGACAGGATCGCCCAGAGGAAGATCGGCACGCCGACCAGCCGCAGCACCGACAGCACGTTGGGCAGCGTCAGCACCCGGTCGGTCACAGCGGGCTCGCCGACGACCCTCCCCCGTTCTCCTGGTGCTGACACGCTGGCAGCCTAACGGCCAGTCCCCCGTAGAGTTCGCAGGCATGGACAACCCGCTGGTCGGCCCCGGTCTGGAGCGGCTGCGCGAGCGCCGCAGCGTCAAGTGGCGGCTCTACGACCCGGACATCCTGCCGCTCTGGGTCGCCGAGATGGACGTCGTGCCGGCCGAGCCCATCCAGCAGGCGGTGGCGGATGCCATGACGCGCGGCGACACCGGCTACCCGTGGGCGGCGGACTACGCGGAGGCTCTGTCGACGTTCGCGGCGAAGCGATGGGGCTGGGAGCCCGACCCCGCCACGATGGAGATCGTCCCCGACGTGATGCTCGGGGTGGTCGAGGTCCTCAAGCTCGTCGCCGACCCCGGTGCCGCGGTGGTCGTCAACTCCCCGGTCTACCCGCCCTTCTTCCAGTTCGTGAGCCACCTCGGTCACCGGGTCGTCGAGGCACCGCTGGGTGAGGACGGTCGGCTCGACCTCGCCGCGCTGGAGCGGGCCTTCGCCGACGCGACCAGCGACGGCGCCCGCGCGGCATACCTGCTGTGCAACCCGCAGAACCCGACGGGGGCGGTGCACACGCCCGAGGAGCTCACGGCGGCACTGGGGCTCGCGCACTCGTCCGGCGTGCGGGTGGTGGCCGACGAGATCCATGCACCAGTCGTCCACGCCCCGGCGACCTTCACGTCGGTGGCCTCGCTGCCCGCGGGGTCCCGGGCCATCGCGCTCATGTCGGCGTCGAAGGCCTTCAACCTCGCCGGCCTCAAGGCGGCCATGGCGGTGCCCGGCCCGGAGGCGGTCGCCGACCTGGCCCGCATGCCGGAGGAGGTGTCGCACGGCGCGAGCCACCTCGGCGTCATCGCGCACCGGGCGGCCTACCTCGACGGCGGGCCCTGGCTCGACGCACTCCTCGCGGGGCTGGACTCGAACCGGCAGCTCCTCGGGACCCTCTTGGCGGAGCAGCTGCCCGAAGTGGGCTACCGCGTGCCGGACGGCACGTTCCTCGCGTGGCTCGACTTCACGGCGCTCGACCTCGGTGACGACCCGGCGGCGGTGCTGCGTGAGCGCGCCCGCGTGGCGCTCCACCCCGGGCCGGGCTTCGGGCAGGGTGGCAAGGGCCACGCCCGGCTGAACTTCGGGACCTCACCCGACATCGTGCGCGAGGCGGTCGGCCGGATCGCCGCGGCGCTCTAGCTGTCGGCCTGCGCCTGCAGCATCTCGATGGCCTTGTCGATCCGTCGACGGCGGGTCTCAGGAGCCTTGGCACCGTTGATCGCGTCGACGTGGGCGCGCTGGTGGCTGTAGGACTGTCGCGCGAAGACCGCCTTGGCATCGGGCACGACCTCGAGCGCCGCAGCGAAGTCCGGAGGCACCTCCACCTCACGCGGCGCCGTGTCGAGCTCGAGCGTGACCTCAACGACCTCGCCGCCGGACACCCCGGTGAGTGCACGGTTCTCGGCGCTGACGCCGACCAGGTAGCGCCCACCCATCGACGCCACGCTGCTGCGGTAGGTCTTGCCTTTGATGGTCACCGCGACCTTCGGCCGCTTGCCGCCGCCGAGCGCCTCGACGACCTCGTCCGGCACGACCAGGCCGGTGGTCATCTTCCCCGTCTGCAGCACCTCGGTGGTGAACTTCATGCGCCCGAGTATGCCGCGTGCCACAGTGTGGGGCATGGCTGACAGCAGCGCGTTTGGCGGCTTCCCGGCGTGGGGCGTGACGTTCTACCAGGAGCTCGAGGACACCAACACCAAGGAGTTCTGGGCCCGGCACAAGGTGCAGTGGGAGCGCGACGTCCGGGAGCCGATGCTGGCGCTGGCCGACGCGCTGGAGGACGAGTTTGGGCCGGCGCGACTGTTCCGCCCGAACCGCGACATCCGGTTCAGCCACGACAAGTCGCCGTACAAGACCCACCAGGGCGCGTTCGTCGGCGTGGCCACCGGGATCGGCTACTACGTCCAGGTCAGTGGTGACGGCCTGGCCGTGGGTGGCGGCTTCCGCGCCCACTCCCCCGCCGAGACCGGCCGCTACCGTGCCGCGGTGGACGCTCCCGCGTCCGGGGCCCGGCTCGAGCAGGTGGCCACGGACCTGGCCACGGCCGGCTTCGCCCTCGAGGGCGAGGCACTCAAGACGCGGCCGAAGGGTTTCGCAGCCGACCACCCTCGGCTGGAGCTCCTGCGGCGCAAGGAGATGATGGCCATCCAGCGGGTCGGCACCCCGTCCTGGCTGACCACGCCCCAGGCGGTCGACCACGTGCGGGCCGAGTGGCGGCGGGTTCGTCCGCTCGTGGAGTGGATGACCGAGCACGTGCACGAGTAGCGTCGGACAATGGGCTTCGAGGTGACGGCCGCGGCGTACGGCAGCTTCATGGGGCGCTTCTCCGAGCCACTCGCGCCTGCCTTCGTCAAGGCGTCCGGGGTGTCGGCGGGTCAGCGCGTCCTCGACGTGGGCGCCGGCCCCGGAGCGCTGACCGCGGTCCTCGTCGAGGTGGCGGGCTCCGACCGGGTGGCCGCCATCGACCCGTCGCAGTCGTTCGTCGCAGCACTCCATGACCGCCTGCCCGGGGTCGACGCCCGTGCAGGCAACGCCGAGGACCTGCCGTGGGATGACGCGTCGTTCGATGCCGCGCTGGCCCAGCTCGTCGTGCACTTCATGCGCGACCCGGTCGCCGGCCTGCGGGAGATGGGTCGGGTGACCCGGCCGGGCGGCACCGTGTCCGCGTGCGTCTGGGACCACGCGGGCGGGGGCGGCCCGCTCTCGCTGTTCTGGGACGCCGTGCACGAGCTCGATCCGCTGGCCGGAGGAGAGCGGGGACTGGCCGGCGCCCGCGAGGGCCACCTGGCGGAGCTGTTCACCGAGGCCGGTCTGGCCGACGTCGGCTCGGGGATGCTGTCGGTGGAGGTGGGCTTCGCCAGTGTCGACGAGTGGTGGGAGCCGTTCACGTATGGCGTGGGGCCGGCCGGCGCCTACGTCGCCGACCTCGACGATGCGGGCCGGGAGGCCCTCAAGGCAGAGTGCGCGAGCCGGCTCCCGGACGGTCCGTTCACCCTGACCGCCTCCGCCTGGCTCGCCACTGGACACGCCTCGTGAGCGACCTCTGACCCTCCGAGATCCCAGCTCTCGGACCTTCGAGGGCCCTTGAGGCCCGAGAGGTGGGATCTCGGGCGCCTTGGTCAGGGCATGAAAACGGGGCCCGAAGTGTGTGGACAAGTCGGACCCCGCTAGTCGGGCTGACAGGATTTGAACCTGCGACCCCTTGACCCCCAGTCAAGTGCGCTACCAAGCTGCGCCACAGCCCGTGGCTTGCCCACGCGAAATCCAGCCGAAGCAGGACCGCGGGAGCGAACGAAACCTTAGCGCACGGCATACCTCCGCTTGAAATCGGTATGCCGTGCTGCCGGCTAGCGGCGCTTGCGCTTCTCGCGCACCCGGACGGACACCTCGATCGGCGTCCCTTCGAAGCCGAACTCCTCGCGCAACCGGCGCTCGAGGAAGCGGCGGTAACCGGCCTCGATGAAGCCGGAGGCGAAGATCACGAACCGCGGCGGGCGGGTTGAGGCCTGCGTCGCGAAGAGGATGCGGGGCTGCTTGCCACCGCGCACCGGGTGCGGGTGGGCGGCGACGATCTCGCCGAAGAAGGCGTTGAGCCGACCGGTGGGGACGCGGTAGTCCCACGAGTCGAGGGCCCGCTCCAGGGCGGGGACGAGCTTCTCGACCGAGCGACCGGTGCGGGCCGAGATGTTGACGCGCGGCGCCCACGGCACTTGCACGAGCTCGCGCTCGATCTCGCGCTCGAGGTAGTGGCGCCGCTCCTCATCGAGCAGGTCCCACTTGTTGTAGGCGATGACGAGGGCGCGGCCGGCGTCGATGACGTGCTGCACGACGCGGACGTCCTGCTCGGCGATGGACTGCTCGGCGTCGATGAGGACGACGGCGACCTCGGCCTTCTCCAGCGCGGTCTGGGTGCGCAGCGAGGCGTAGAAGTCGGCGCCGCGGGCCTGGTGGACCCGGCGGCGGATGCCGGCCGTGTCGACGAAGCGCCAGGTCTTGCCACCCAGCTCGATGAACTCGTCGACCGGGTCACGGGTGGTGCCTGCGACGTTGTCGACGACGACGCGGTCCTCACCGGCGAGCTTGTTCAGCAGGGAGGACTTGCCGACGTTGGGACGACCCACGAGGGCGACCCGGCGCGGGCCACCACGCTGGTAGGCGTCGGCGTTGGCGGAGATCGACGGCATGACGTCGAGGACGGCGTCGAGCACGTCACCGCTCCCCCGGCCGTGGAGGGCAGAGACCGGCCAGGGCTGCCCGAGGCCGAGGTTCCAGAGCGCTGCCGCATCCGCCTCGGTGCGCTGGTCGTCGACCTTGTTGGCGACGAGGATGACGGGCTTGCCCGAGCGACGCAGCAGCTTGACGACGGCTTCGTCGTCGTCGGTGGCGCCGACCGTGGCGTCGACGACGAACATCACGACGTCGGCGAGGTCAACGGCCACCTCGGCCTGCTCGGCGACGCGCAGGTGGATGCCAGTCGCGTCGATCTCCCAGCCGCCGGTGTCGACGAGGGTGAACCGGCGACCGGTCCACTCACCGTCGTAGGCGACCCGGTCGCGGGTGACCCCGGGCACGTCCTCGACGACGGCCTCGCGGCGGCCGAGGATGCGGTTGACGAGGGTGGACTTGCCGACGTTGGGACGCCCGACGACGGCGACGACGGGCAGCGGCCCGTCGGTGATCGCGTAGCCGTCCTCGTCGTACTCGCCGTCGATGAGGGAGCGGTCCTCCTCACTGAGGTCGAACTCCTCCAGCCCAACGCGCAGGGCGCGCTCGACAGTCGAGTCGTCGGTCAGGTTCTCACTCACGGGGTTTCCTTGCGTGGTTCGGGGGTGGTCGCGGACAGGTGTGCCGCGGGGCCGCCCACCATTGTCGCGCACATTTGAGGGTGGCCATGACAACGACGGAGGGAGGCCGACTCAGGAAGCCGGCGTGGTTCGCGACGAAGACCACCGGCCCGGTCCGCGGCACCCGGCTGCCACCGATGACCTCGACCCGGTAGAGCGTGCCGAACAGGATCCGGCCGACGACCGTGTTGATCCGGACCCGCCAGACGGGGGTCAGGCCGCCCGGACCGGTCGCCGAGGCGTCCGTCACGCAGGGACCTTGTGCGGCACCTCACGTCGGACGACGTCGAGGAGGGCGTCGATGCTCTGCTCGAAGTCGAGGTCCGAGGTGTCGACCAGGTGCACACCTTCGGCGGCCTCGGTGAACTCCGAGACGGTCGAGTCGTCCGCGTCGCGCCGCACGATCTGGTCACGGGTCGCCTCGACCGCGTGGTCGGCGTCGTGGCCGTGCAGCTCCTTGGACCGGCGCCGCAGCCGGGCCTCGACGCTGGCGGTCAGCAGCACCCGAACGTCGGCATCGGGGGCGACGACGGTGGTGATGTCCCGGCCCTCGGCCACCACTCCCCCGGTCTCGGTGGCGATCCGGTCGATGAGCTCGCGCTGGAGCTGCTGGAGGATCGGGCGCACGAGCGTGTTGGTCGCGACCTTCGAGACGACCTCGCTCACCCGCGTGGTGCGGATGTCGTCCTCGATCTCGCGACCGCCGACTCGCACGCTCGGGGTGGTCGGCTCGGTGCCCATCTCGAGCGGGATGTCACGGGTGGCCTGCGCGACCGCCCCCTGGTCGTCAAGGTCCACACCCTGCTCGAGGCACCACCACGTCACGGCGCGGTACATCGCGCCGGTGTCGAGGTAGCCGATGCCGAGCGCCGAGGCGGCCGCGCGCGAGACGCTGGACTTGCCCGAGCCGGATGGTCCGTCGACAGCCACGACGAGGTGCTTGCTCTCCATGGCAGGCAAGACTAACGGCGGGTGGAGCTCAGCCGTGAAGTCGCCAACCGCGGGCGGTCAGCTCGTCGCCCAGGCGCTCCGCGACGGCCGGGAGCACGGAGACCTCGGCCAGGCCGAACGGCTGCCCGAGGCCGTGCTCCAGGTGCAGGTCCTCGAGGTTGACGCCGGCGTCGCCGACGTCGTGCAGCAACCGCGCCAGCTCGCCCGGCCGGTCGGGCACGAGCACCACGACGACGCTGTATGCCGTGGGGGCGGCACCGTGCTTGCCCGGGATCCGCGCGTGACCGGCGTTGCCCTGCGCGACGATCCGCGCGAGCACCTCACGGGCTCCCACCCCGTCACCATCGGTCAGGACGTCGAGCGCACCGATCACCTCGGTCAGCTCGGCGTGCACGTGGGCGAGGACCTCGCGGACGGCCGAGGCGTTGCCGGCCAGGATCTGGGTCCACAGCTGGGGGTCGCTCGCGGCGACCCGGGTGACGTCGCGGATCCCCTGACCGGACAACGCCACTGCCGGGTCGGTGAGGTCGCGCAGTCGCCCGGCCACGAGCGACGAGGCCAGCTGCGGCACGTGCGAGACGACCGCGACGGCAGCGTCGTGCTCGGCCGGGTCCATCGTGGAGACCGTGCCGCCGGCCGCCGTCGCGAGAGCGGTCACGGCCTCGACCGAGGACGGCGACGACTGCTCGTTCGGCACGACCACCCAGGCCCGGCCGTCGAAGAGGTCACCGCGGGCGGCGACCGCACCGGAGCGCTCGCGGCCCGCCATCGGGTGCGACCCGGCATACCGGGTGAGGTCGCCACCGCGACGCCGCACGTCCTCGAGCACCGCGACCTTGACCGAGGCGACGTCGGTGACGACGGCCTCCGGCCACGCGGCCAGCTCGTCGGCCACGACGGACCCCGCGACGTCGGGCGGCGCGGCCACCACGACGATGTCGGGCGCCGTGTCGCCGTCGGAGGCGACGGCGCCGGCCCCCAGGTCGCGCGCCAGCGACACCGCGGTCGGCGACGGGTCGGCGAGCACGACGGCATACCCGGCCCGCGACAGGGCGATGCCCAGGCTGGTGCCGATGAGGCCGGTGCCGACGATGCGGACGCTGGTGGTCACGACGCGAAGGCTACCGACGGGCGGCAGGACGTGCGCTCACATTCCAGCGGCGGTGTAGAGGCGGCCGACCTCTTCCTTGGTGAGCTTGCGCATCTTGCCCGGCTTGGTGTCGCCGAGGCTGATCGGACCGACCTGCACGCGGACCAGGCTGAGGACGGGGTGACCCACCGCGTCGAGGAGGCGCCGCACGATGTGCTTGCGTCCCTCGTGGAGGATCACCTCGACCAGCGCCTTCCCCGGCTGGGAGTCGACGACCCGGAACGAGTCGACCGAAGCCGGACCGTCCTCGAGCTGGACGCCCTCGCGCAGCTGCTTGCCGATGTCCCGCGGCACCGGTCCACGGATCTGGGCGAGGTAGGTCTTGAGGACGCCGTACTGCGGGTGCTGCAGCCGGTGGGCCAGCTCCCCGTCGTTGGTGAGGATCAGCAGGCCCTCGGTGTCGGCGTCGAGGCGGCCGACGTGGAACAGCCGCTCGTGGCGGTCACCCACGTAGTCGCCGATGCTGATCCGGCCGAGCTCGTCATTCATCGTCGTGACGACGTTGAGCGGCTTGTTGAACGCGAAGTAGACCCGGGTCTCGTCCAGCTGCACCTTGACCCCGTCGACGTGGACGGTCTGGTCGGGTCGGATGCGCACGCCGAGCTCGGTCACGACGTGACCGTCGACCTCCACGCGACCGTCGGAGATGAGGTTCTCGCAGACCCGGCGGGAGCCCACCCCGGCGGCGGCCAGCAGCTTCTGCAGGCGGATGCCGTCGGGGTCGTGCACGTCCACCTCGGGGGTGGCCCGCTCCCGGGGCACCCGGGTCGGCTGGCTCTTCTTGGTCGTGCCGGAGCTCCCGCGCTGCGGCCGCTCGGGGCGACCTCCTTCGGAGGCCGTCGGGCCACCGCCTCGTGGTCCGCCGGTACGACCGCCTGAGCGACCGCCGTGGCCCTGGCTGCCGCCGGGCCGGCCGGTATTGCTTCTGCCGGCGCTGTCTCTGCTGCGTGGGGGTGTCATCCGCGTCCTTGTTCTGCGATCTCGTCGAGCACGTCGACTTCGGGGAGGTAGGGCGCCAGGGCGGGCAGCTCCTCGAGGCTGCCGAGACCCAGGCGCTGGAGGAAGTAGTCGGTGGTGCCGTAGAGGATCGCCCCGCCGTCACCGTCGGAGCCGAGCTCCTCGATCAGGCCGCGGTTCAGGAGGGTCCGGACGACGCCGTCGACGTTGACGCCGCGGACCGCGCTGACCCGCGAGCGGGAGATCGGCTGTCGGTAGGCGATCACGGCCAGGGTCTCGAGCGACGCCTGGGTGAGCTTGGCCTGCTGGCCGTCGAGGAGGAACTTCTCGACCACAGGCGCGTAGTCGGATCGGCTGTAGACCCGCCAGCCACCGGCCACCGAGCGCAGCGTGAAGCCACGCTGCTGCGCGGCATACTCCTCCTCCAGTGCCGTGAGGTGCGCCCGCACGTCGTCGACCGGGAGCTCGAGCGCGGAGGCCAGCGAGATCTCGGTGATCGGCTGGTCGACGACCATCAGGACGGCCTCGATGGCGCTGCGGGCACCGCCCGGGAAGTCGCTGACGTCGAACGCGAACTGCTCGTCGGCGGGCGCCTCGACGCCTTCGTCGGGCCCGTGGTCCGGCACGACCTCAAGGTCACTCATCGTTCTCTCCGTCGTCCTCGGTGGTGCCTGGTGGTGTGTCCGCGCCCGGCTGGTCCGGTTCGTCGGACTCGTCAGGCTCGTCAGGCTCGTCGAACTCGTCGCTGACCTCGATCTCGCCATCGTCGGCGCCGGTCCAGCGCACGGTGAGCTCGCCGAGCGCCTCGGCCTGCTCGAACGCGATCGCGGCCTCGCGGAACAGCTCGAGCAGGGCCAGGAAGCGCGCCACGATGACCAGCGTGGAGTCCGCGTCGGCCACCAGCGCCCGGAACGAGCAGACCCGCTCCGACCGCAGTCGCGCACCGAGGATGCCCGCCTGTTCGCGCACGCTCACCTGCGGGGCGTGGAGGTGGTCGAGACCGACGCTCGGGGCGATCTTCGGCACCATCGCCCGGGCCGCGATCATCGCGAGCTGCTCGGGCGTGATGCCCATGACCAGCTCGGGCAGCAGCTTGGCGAACTGCGGCTCGAGCCCGGCCTGGCGCGGGGTCATCCGGCCGGCCGTGGCCATCCGCTCGCCGAAGGTGAAGGCGATGTCCTTGAACGCGCGGTACTGCAGCAGCCGGGCGAACAGCAGGTCGCGGGCCTCGATCAGGGCGAGGTCCTCCTCGTCCTGCGGGCCGGTCTGCGGGAGCAGCCGCGCGGACTTCAGGTCGAGCAGGGTCGCGGCGATCAGCAGGAACTCCGACGCCTGCCCGAGGTCCCACTCGGTGTCGGACTTCTGGGCGGCCTTGATGTGGGCGATGAACTCGTCGGTCACCTGCGCCAGGGCGATCTCGGTGATGTCGAGCTTGTGCTTGCTGATCAGGCCGAGGAGCAGGTCGAACGGGCCCGAGAAGTTGGTCAGGTGCACCTCGAACGGCGTGGACCCACCGCGACGGTGGATGACTCCACCGGGGGTCATTCCCGCCTGGGCGTCACTGGGCTGCACCGCGCCTCCCGGCGCAGCGGCGATGACCTCCTGACTCACCTCGTCAGGCCGCCCCACCACGGGCGATCAGCTCTCGGGCGAGTTGTCGGTAGGACGCGGCGGAGCCGTGCGTCGAGGCGTAGGTCGTGATCGGCTCGGCCGCCAGGGTGGCGTCGGGGAACTTCACCGTGCGGCTGATCACCGTGTGGAACACCTGGTCACCGAAGTGGTCCACGACGCTGCGCACGACCTCCTTGCTGTGCAGGGTGCGCGAGTCGTACATCGTGGCGAGGATGCCGTCGACCTGGAGCCGCGGGTTGAGCCGGTCGGTGATCTTGTCGATGGTCTCGACCAGCAGGGCGACCCCGCGCATCGCGAAGAACTCGCACTCGAGCGGGATCACGACGCCGTGGGCCGCGGTGAGGGCGTTGACGGTGAGCAGCCCCAGCGAGGGCTGGCAGTCGATCATGATGACGTCGTAGTCGTCCATGACCGGGCGCAGCACGCGGGCCAGGATCTGTTCGCGGGCGACCTCGCCGACGAGCTGGACCTCCGCGGCCGACAGGTCGATGTTGGCCGGGATGACGTCGAGGTTCTCGGTCGAGGTCTGCTGGATGACCTCACGGACGTCGTGACCGCGCTCGACCAGCAGGTTGTAGATCGTCACGTCGAGCTCGTTGGCCCGCACCCCGAGACCGACGGACAGGGCGCCCTGCGGGTCGAAGTCGACGAGCAGGACCCGGCGCCCCACCTCGGCCAGCGCGGCACCGAGGTTGATGGTCGTCGTCGTCTTGCCGACGCCACCCTTCTGGTTGCACATGGCGATGATCCGCGCCGGGCCGTGGGCGGCCAGCGGCGCGGGATCGGGGAAGACGGGCATCGGTCGACCGGTCGGACCCAGCTGTCCGGCGCCGGCGGCTTCGGTGCCGGGCAGGTGCACGTGGTCACGACCATCGCCGTCGGGGGCCGACTCGGAGGTGGCGCCCGAAAGGGTGGGCGGCGACTGCTCCTGGGTGGTCACCTCAGATTCCACAGGCGTTTCACTCCCGGTGAGTTGGCGTTCGTCGGTCAGCCTCGCGCTGATCGGCACGACCCTATCAGCGGGCACGGGGGTGGCTCTGGGCATAGACCTCACGCAGTCTCTGCACCGTGACGAGCGTGTAGATCTGGGTGGTGGTCACGGACGCGTGGCCCAGCAGCTCCTGCACGACCCGCACGTCTGCCCCGCCGTCGAGCAGATGGGTCGCGAACGAGTGCCGCAGCGTGTGGGGTGACAGGTGCCCGCCGAGGTCGGCGCGCTCCGCTGCTCCCCGCAGCACGGCCCACGCGGACTGGCGCGACAGCCGCCCGCCCCGCTGGTTGAGGAACACCGCGGGCGTCCCCTTGCCCTTCCCCGCGAAGGTCGGTCTCCCGCGGACGAGGTACGCGCCGAGGGCGTCCGCGGCATACGAGCCGAGCGGGACGATCCGCTCCTTGCTGCCCTTGCCGAAGAGCCGCACCACTCCCTCGCGCGGGTCGATGTCGTCGACGTCGAGCCCGACCGCCTCGGAGATGCGCGCCCCCGCGCCGTAGAGCACCTCCAGCAGCGCGCGGTCGCGCAGCGAGGCGGGCGTGTCCCCGACGCTGGCCGCCTGGAGCAGCCGCTCGACGTCCTCGATGCTGATCGCCTTGGGCAACCTGGCCGGTGGCCGCGGCGGGCTCACCGCGCCGGCCGCGTCGGTGTCGACGTCGCCCTCGAGGGCCAGGAACCGGTGGAAGCCGCGCACCGCGACGAGCGTGCGCGCCGCGGACGACGCCGCCAGCGGTGGGTGCTCGGCGCTGCCCTCACGCAGCGTGGCGAGGAAGTCGCTCACGTGCGCCTCGGTGATGCCGGTGGGGTCGTGGACCCCCTTCGAGGCGAGGTATGCCGCGTAGCGGGCCAGGTCGCGCCGGTAGGACTTCAGCGTGTTCGCGGCCACGCCGCGCTCGACGTCGAGATGGTTCAGCCAGCCGCGGGCCGCGCGTTCGACCGCGCTCGAGGGTGGCACGGATGGGAGTCTAGGCGGCATGAAGCTCTATGCAGACCTGCCGGGCCGCCGCACGCTCCAGATCCTCGCCGACGTCGGAATCGTCGCCTGGGTGTGCCTGTGGGCATGGGTCGGACGACTCGTCCATGACACGACGATGGAGCTCGCTGCGCCGGGGCGACAGCTGCAGAGCGCCGGGTCCGGGTTCCGCGACCAGATGACCAGCGCCGGCGACTCCATGCGGGACCTGCCGCTCGTCGGCGACCGGATCGCCGCGCCGTTCCGCCAGGTCAGCGGCGCCGGCACGACCATCGAACAGGCCGGCACGGACCTCGTCGACGCCGTGACCCGGCTCGCGAACATCCTCGGCTGGGTGACGGCCCTGGTGCCGATCCTCATCGTGGGCCTGGTCTGGCTCGTGCTGCGTGGCCGGTTCGTCCGCCGGGCGAGCGCCGCGCAGCGGTTCATCGACAACGCCGCCGACCTCGACCTCTTCGCCCTGCGGGCGATGGCGGGTCAGCCGATGCGCAAGCTGGCCGCGATCTCGGCCGACCCGACCGGCGCCTGGCGTCGCGGCGACGAGGAGACGATCAGGTCACTGGCGCTGCTCGAGCTGCGCGACACCGGGCTGCGCCCGCCCGCCTCAGCCGGGAAGGCGGCCTGACTCCTCGGTGAGCGACCGGAGCCGGGCGGCGTGCTCGGCCGTGAGTGCTCCGGGAGCCATCTGCCAGGACCAGCCGCCCTCGATGCCCGGCGCGTTCATCCGGGCCTGCGACCCGAGGGCGAGAACGTCCTGCGCCTGCATCATCGACAACCCACACGGCCCGCGCTGGGCGAGCTCGATGAACCCCCAGGACGGCTCGGCGTCGACGTCGGCGCCGACCCCCGCCTGACGACAGGCCTCGCGGGCCAGCTGTCGACGGTGGTCGGGCAGGTCCCACCACCAGCCGCAGACCGTGTCGTTGTCGTGCGTGCCGGTGTACACGACCTGGTTGGGCTCGTGGTTCTGCGGGTCGTGGGCGTTGTACTGGTAGGCCGGCTCGAAGGCGAACTGCAGCACCGCCATCCCCGGGAAGCCGAGCGCCTTGCGCAGGTCGATCACCGGCTGGTCGATGTCGCCGAGGTCCTCGGCGAGGACGGGCAGCGGGCCGAGCGCACCGAGCGCCGCGTCGAAGACCTCCCGGCCCGGACCCTGCTCCCACTGGCCGTTGAGTGCCGTGTCGTCACCTGCCGGGATCGCCCAGTAGGCCGCGAAGCCCCGGAAGTGGTCGACGCGGACCAGGTCGAAGAGCGCGAACGTCCGCCGCAGCCGCTCGATCCACCAGCGGTAGCCGTCGTCGCGCAGGACGTCCCAGCGGTAGAGCGGGTTGCCCCAGAGCTGGCCGGTCGCGGCATACGCATCGGGCGGGCAGCCGGCCACGGCGTCGGAGCGGAAGAACTGCGGCCAGGCCCGTTCGTCGGCGGCATCGGGGGCGACGTAGATCGGCACGTCACCGAGGATGCGGATCCCGCGCTCGTGCGCGTAGTCGCGCAGCGCCGACCACTCGCGGTCGAACCGCACCTGGTCGGCGAGGTCACCGCCGAAGGCCGTCCACGAGTCGACCCAGTAGGCCTCTCGCTCGGCGAAGTCGGAAAGCTCCTGCTCGGTGACCGGGGCGTCCGGGTGCTCCAGCAGCGCTGGAGAGGCGGCGAACGCCGACGGCGACTTGTAGGGCGAGCGATGCTGGTCGGGGATCGACACGGGCAGCACCTGCCACACCGACTGCCCCGCCTCGACCAGCCAGTCCACGAAGTCACGGGCCGGCTGGCCGAGCCGCCCACCGGGCAGCGAGGTGACGTGCAGCTGCACCCCGCTCGTGCGGGACTCGGTCAGGGGCCGGGTGGCGTCCATGGCGGCTCAGCTCTGGTCGGTGGTGGTCTCGACGCGCAGGATCTGCGGTCGGAGGTCCTGCTCCGGAGGCTCCCACGTGGTGGCTGCGGCGTCGACCTGGTCGCCGGAGCGGATGTCCTTGACCTGGTCGCCCCCCTCGCCGTCGTCGCCGGCTGCGCCGGGGAACCAGACGTACGGGATGCCGCGCCGCTCGGCATACCTGATCTGCTTGCCGAACTTGGCGGGCTTGGGCGCCACCTCGCACGGTATGCCGCGGGCGCGCAGCTCGGTCGCGACGCGCGTGGAGAGGGCCCGGCTCTCCTCGTCGTTGACCGCGACGAGGACGCACGCCGGCGTGGACCGGCTCGCCGTCAGCAGCCCCTTGCCGATGAGCAGGCCGAGCAGCCGCGAGACCCCGATCGAGATCCCCACACCCGGGTAGGTCGTCTTCCCGTCGGAGGCGAGCGAGTCGTAGCGGCCACCGGAGCAGAACGAGCCCCACGACTCGAAGCCGACCAGCTGGGTCTCGTAGACGGTGCCGGTGTAGTAGTCGAGACCGCGGGCGATCTTCAGGTCGGCAACCAGGGCGCCCGGGGCGTTGTCCAGACCTGCCCGGATGACCGCGGCCAGGGCGTCGAGCCCGTCGTCGAGGGTCGGGTGCTGGACCCCGAGTGCCCGAACCCGGTCGACGAAGGACAGGTCCTCGGACCGGATCGCCGCGAGCGCCAGGCACTGGTCGGCCTGCTCGGCGGTCTGCCCTGCCTCGACCAGCTGGGCCTTGACCTTGGCGGGGCCGATCTTGTCGAGCTTGTCGACGATCCGCAGGGTGCCGGCCACGTCCTCGATGCCGATGCCGAGGTAGAAGCCTTCGGGGATCTTGCGGTTGTTGACCTGGATGACCATCCGGCCGACGGGCAGCTTGCGGAAGACCTCGGCGATGACCAGCGGCATCTCGGCCTCGAAGTGCGGGGCGAGCTCGCCGACGTCGACCACGTCGATGTCGGCCTGGGTGAACTCGCGGTAGCGACCCTCCTGGGGTCGCTCGCCGCGCCACACCTTCTGGATCTGATGGCGCCGGAACGGGAACGACAGGTGGCCGGCGTTCTCCAGCACGTAGCGGGCGAACGGCACGGTGAGGTCGAAGTGCAGGCCGAGCTCACCGGAGCGGTCCTCCGGACCGTCGTCGTCCCGCGCCAGCCGGTGGATCCCGTAGATCTCCTTGTCGGCGTCGCCACCCTTGCCGACCAACCGGTCCACCGGCTCGACGGCCCGGGTCTCGATCGACGGGAACCCGTGCAGCTCGAACGTCTCGCGGATGACGTCGAGGAAGTGCTGCTCGACGATCCGCTGGGCCGGGAGGAACTCGGGGAAGCCGCTGATCGGGGTGATCTTCACGGGGCCAATCCTTGCAAATACGGGTTGGTCGCCCGCTCGCGGTCCATCGTGGTCGCCTGGTAGTGACCGGGCAGGACCAGCGTGGAGTCCGGGAGAGGCAGGACGACCTCGCGCAGCGACCGGTCCATCGCCGCCGGGTCACCACCCGGCAGGTCGGTGCGGCCGATCGAGCCGGCGAACAGCACGTCGCCGCTGAGGAGGGTGCGGTCGACGTCGACCTGGTCGGCGATCCCGTCGGGCACCTCGTCGACGGTGAACATCACCGAGCCCTCCGTGTGTCCGGGGGCGTGCAGCACCTCGAAGCCCAGCCCGGCGAGGTCGAGCGTCGCGCGGTCGGTCACCTCGACGACGTTCGTGGGCTCGGTCCACGTCGCCCGCTGGCCGAACTGCTGCTCGAGCATGCCGAGCAGCCCGGGGGCGACGTTCGAGAGCAGGTCCTTGAGCCGGTAGCGGTCGTCGCCGTGGATGTACGCGGCGGTGTCGGCGCCGCACACCGGCGTCACCGAGTAGACGTGGTCGACGTGGCCGTGGGTGAGCAGGACGGCAGCCGGCCGGAGCCGGTGCTGGGCCAGCACCTCCCGCAGGGTCTCCTCGACGCCGATGCCCGGGTCGACGATGACGCACTCCTCCCCCGCGGCCGGAGCAAGGACGTAGCAGTTCGTGTCGAAGGCGGCGGCAGGAAAGGCGACGGTGAGCACGGCCGCACTGTATCCGCGATCCCCCACCACCGCGGTGGGCCCGGTCGGTTAGCGTCGGCTGGCATGAGCGAGAGCACGGTCAGGCGGGACGCGTGGGGAGTGCCCCAGCTGTGGGCCCCGGACGTCGTCGCCCTGTCCCGGGTGCAGGGCAAGGTCTGCGCGACCGACCGGGCCTGGCAGCTCGAGGTGCAGCGGCGGCGCTCGGAGGGTCGGTTGGCCGAGCACCTCGGCGCCGCCTGGGTCGAGTGGGACGTGTTCGCCCGCCGGGCGCGGATCACGGACACGGCGCGCAGGTGCTTCGACCGCCTCGACGAGGAGACCGCCGCGTGGGTCGCCGCCTATGCCGAGGGCGTCAACGACGGCCTGGGCGACGCCCTGGCGCGCCGCGCCGCGCCGGAGCTCGGCGCCCTCGAGCCCGGGCACTGGGACCCTTGGACCCCCATCGGCGTCCTGCTCACCCAGCACCTCCTCTTCGGGACGCTGGGCGACAAGCTCTGGCGCGACCGGGTGCGTCGAGAGGCGCCGGGTGCCTGGGAGCTGCTGTGCGGACCACGGCACCCGTCCGTCGCGGACTGGGACGGGGTGGCGGCCAGCGGCAGCAATGCCTGGGCCGTCGCGGGCGCCCGTTCTGCAACGTCCCGGCCCTTCGTCGCCGGTGACCCGCACCGGTCGCTCGAGCTGCCCGGGGTCTACCAGCAGGTCCGGCTCGCCTGTCCCGAGTTCGACGTCGTCGGGATCGCCTTCGTCGGTGTGCCCGGAACGCCGCACTTCGCGCACGCCGGGCCGGTGGCATGGGGCATCACCAACGCCATGTCCGACTGCCACGACGTCTTCGAGGAGGAGCTGCGACGGTCCGCCGACGGCGTCGAGTCGCGTGAGGCGGACGGCTGGGCCCCGGTGACCGCACACCACGAGGTGGTGTCCGTGCTGGGTGGCGATCCCGTCGACGTGGAGGTCGTGGAGACCGGGCGCGGACCAGTGGTCGTCGGGGAGGTCGGCGCGCGGTGCCTGTCGGTGCGGATGGTCCCGCGGGTGGAGGGCGATGCCGGACTCGCCGCGTCGCTCGCGCTCCTGCGGGCGCGCTCCGCGCAGGACGTCCGGGAGGCCTGGCGCGGCTGGGTCGAGCCGGTCAACGCCGTCCTCACCGCCGACCGGGACGGCACGGTGCTGGAGTTCACCGCCGGCCTGGTCCCGGACCGCGCCGCCGCGAACCGCGAGGGGCCGGTGCCCGGATGGGAGCCCCGGCACGCATGGACCGGCTACCTCGACCACGCCGAGGCCGCCGTCACCGACGTCGCGGTGCACGCGAACCACGCCACGCGGCACACCGCGCCGTTGGGGCGTGACTTCGCGAGCCCGGACCGCGCCCACCGCATCGCCGACCTGCTGGCCGCGACCCCGCGTCTCGACGCGGACGCCCTCCAGCACATCCACACCGACACCCTCCACGCGCCCGCGCGGCGCATCCTGCCGAGGCTGGCCGGGCTGACGGGGCTCACCGAAGCGGCCGCCGCGCTGCGCGACGAGCTGCTGGCGTGGGACTGCCGGATGGACGCCGACAGCGCACTGGCGCACCGGTATGCCGTGCTGCGGGCCGCGCTGGTCGGTCGCCTGTGTCGACTCGACGTCTTCGACGGCCTGGCGACAGGGTCCGGGTTGCCGCGCATCTTCGACCCGTGGATGTCGCTGGCGCTGCGGGTGTCGGTGCGGCTGGAGGCGTTCCTGGCCCAGCCGCCCGAGGGTTTCGACGCCGCCGCCGAGCTGGCCGCGGCCCTCGAGGAGGCGGCGGCAGCTCCTGAAGCCCGGTGGGGCGAGCGCCACCGGCTGGCGCCGATCCGGATCGGCCCACCGGGAGAGCAGCCGCCGGACCGGGTCGGTGCCTCCGGCGACCGGGACTGCGTGTTCGCGACATCGAGCCTTCCCGACTCGGACGACCTGTTCGTCCAGGCACCCGCCGCGCGCTACGTCTGGGACCTCGCCGACCGCTCGCGGAGCCGCTGGGTCGTGCCCCACGGCACGGCCGGCTCGGCCGGGTCGCCGCACGTCGACGACCAGCAACCCCTGTGGCTGCAGGGACTCCTCTTGCCCGTGCCCAACGACGACCTCGCCGAGGGTCCCTGCCTAGACTGACGGCCGTGACCAGGGAACAGGAGCGCGCCAGGGCGCGCCGCCGTGCGGAGAAGTTCGAAGCCAAGCAGGCCCTCAAGGAGCGCGAGGCGGCTCGCAACCGCCAGGTGGCCGTCGTCGTGGCGGCCGTGCTCGTGGTCGTGGCCGCGTTCGTCTTCCTGACCACCCAGCTCGGTGACGACACCAAGACCCCCAAGGCGGCCCCCACGACCCCCAGCGCGACCAGCGCCACCACCGCCGCCGTCGAGGGCTGCACCGCAGCGCCCGCTCCCCCGTCCGAGGTGCCCAAGGCCGCCAAGCCCGACAAGGCGACCGCTGCGGGCAAGACGTTCACCGCCGTCGTCACCACCAACTGCGGCGACATCACGCTCCAGCTCGACGGCGCGAAGGCACCGCAGACGGTCGCCTCGTTCGTCGCGCTCGCCAAGGCCAACTACTTCGCCGACTCGCCCTGCCACCGCGTCACCACCGAGGGCATCTTCGTGCTCCAGTGCGGTGACCCGCTCGGGGGCACCGGCTCCGGTCCCGGGTACTCCTACGGCATCGAGAATGCACCCAAGGACGGCACCTACCCCAAGGGCACGCTGGCCATGGCCCGCACCAGCGACCCGAACAGCAACGCCGACCAGTTCTTCCTGGTCTACAAGGACACCAAGCTCCCGACCGAGGGTGGCGGCTACTCCATCTTCGGCACGGTGACCGGCGGTATGGATATTGTCGAGAAGATCGCCGCAGCAGGCGTGAGTGGAGGCGCCACCGATGGTGCCCCTGCCGCGCCCATCAGCATCCTCAAGGTTGCTGTGACCGAGAAGAAGGCCTGACCGTGACCGAGCAGACTCCCCCGGCCGACACCACCTCGAACAGCAGCACGCCCGAGCCCGACGACAGCCAGGCCCCCGACACCGCAGCACCGCAGCCCGAGTCGGCGGTGGAGCCCGCAGCCGAGGCGGCACCCGAGCCCGAGTCGGCGGTGGAGCCCGCAGCCGAGGCGGCACCCGAGCCCGAGTCGGCGGTGGAGCCCGTAGCCGAGGCGGCACCCGAGCCCGAGTCGGCGGTGGAGCCCGCAGCCGAGGCAGCACCCGAGCCCGAGCAAGCACCCGAGCCCGAGGCTGCACCCGAGCCCGAGGCTGCACCTGAGGTCGAGGTCGCCCCGGAGGTGACGCCCGAACCCGTCGTGGCCGAGCCTGCTGCCGAGGCCGTCCCGGAGCCCGCCGCCCCGGCAGCAGCGCCCGCTGCCAAGCCGGTGCCTCGCCCCACTCCGAAGCCGGGCCCCGTGCCGACCCCGGCCGCGGTCCGCAAGGTCGCCCACGCGCAGCCTGCGGCGCTGACCGTCGCGGCTCCGCCCGGGCCGCCGTCGGAGACGTTCGGTCGGGTCGCCGAGGACGGGACCGTCTTCGTGCAGACCGGCGACGGTGAGCGCGAGGTCGGCGCCTACCCCGGCGCGACCTCCGAGGAGGCGCTGCACTACTTCGCCCGCAAGTACGACGAGCTCTACGCCTCGGCGGAGCTGCTGCACCAGCGGCTGACGACCACCGAGCTCTCGTCCAAGGACGCGACCGAGGGCCTGGCCAAGCTGCGCGAGCACTGCGCCGAGGCCAACGTCGTGGGCGACCTCGCCATCCTCGACGCCAAGGTTGCCGAGATCGAGACCCTGGTGAAGGCGCGCAAGGAGACCGAGGCCGCCGAACGCAGCGCCGCCCGGGCTGCAGCCGCCGTCGAGCGCGAGGCGATCGTCGCCGAGGCCGAGCAGATCGCCGGCCAGCCCGAGAACAAGATCCAGTGGAAGAGCAGCGGCGCGCGGATGCGTGAGCTGCTCGACGAGTGGAAGAAGCACCAGCGTGGCGGCGCTCGCCTCGACCGCGAGACCGAGGGTGCGCTCTGGCAGCGGTTCAGCCAGGCCCGCAACTCCTTCGACAAGGCCCGCCGGGTGCACTTCGCCCAGCTCGAGGGCACCCAGGCCGAGGCCAAGGCTGCCAAGCAGGAGCTGGTCAAGGAGGCCGAGGCGCTGTCCGCCAGCACCGACTGGGGCCAGACCGCCGGCGCCTTCAAGCGACTGATGGACCGCTGGCGCCAGGCCGGTCGCGCCTCCCGCGCCGACGACGACGCGCTGTGGGAGCGGTTCAAGGCGGCCCAGGACGCGTTTTTCACGGCCAAGGACGAGATCTCGGCCAAGGAGGACGAGGAGTTCCGCGGCAACCTCGCCGTCAAGGAGGAGCTGCTCAAGGAGGGCCAGGCCATCCTGCCGGTCACCGACCTCGAGACGGCCAAGGCCGCGCTGCGCGCCCTGCAGGACAAGTGGGACGCGGCCGGCAAGGTGCCTCGTGGGGACGTGGACCGCATGGAGAAGGGGATGCGCCGCATCGAGCAGGCCGTTCGCGACGCCGACGACCAGCGCTGGAAGCAGTCCAACCCCGAGGTCGCGGCTCGCGCCCAGAGCATGGTCGACCAGCTCGAGGCCTCGGTCGCCTCGCTCAAGGACGACCTGGCCAAGGCGCAGGCCTCCGGCAACGAGAAGAAGGTCAAGGACGCCCAGGCCAAGCTCGAGGCGCAGGAGCAGTGGCTGGCCCAGGCTCGCGGGAACGTCGACGAGTTCGGTTCCTAGACAACGGCTTTCGTATGCCGCGTCGAGGCGGGGTATGCCGTTCGGCTAGGCCTTCGCGGCCGTGGCCTTGGTGCCGGTGATCCGGTAGACGTCGAAGACGCCGTCGATCTTGCGGACCGCCTTCATGACGTGCTCGAGGTGGCTGGGGTCGCCCATCTCGAAGGTGAACTTGCTGATCGCGACGCGGTCGCGCGACGTCTGCACCGACGCCGACAGGATGTTGACGTGCTGGTCGGACAGCACCCGAGTGACGTCCGAGAGCAAGCGGTTGCGGTCGAGCGCCTCGACCTGGAGCTGCACGAGGAAGACCGACGCCGACGACGGCGCCCACTCGACCTCGATCATCCGATCCGGTTGCGAGAGCAGCGACTCCGCGTTGGTGCAGTCGGTCCGGTGGACTGACACGCCGTTGCCACGGGTGATGAAACCCATGATCGGGTCGCCGGGCACGGGCGTGCAGCAGCGCGCGAGCTTGACCCACACGTCAGCGGTGCCGACCACGACCACGCCCGGGTCGCCCGAGCGACGGCGCATCGACCGGGTCGGGGTGGTCGCCTCGGCGAGGTCCTCGGACGCGCCCTCCTCGCCACCCAGGGAGGCCACGAGCCGGCCCACCACGTGCTGGGCGGACACGTGCCCCTCGCCCACCGCGGCATACAGGGCGTCGATGTCCTGGTAGCGCAGCTCGGAGGCGAGCCCGGTCAGGGTCTCGACGGTGAGCAGCCGCTGGAGCGGGAGGCCCTCCTTGCGCATGGCGCGGGCGATCGCGTCCTTGCCGGTCTCGATCGCCTCCTCGCGGCGCTCCTTGGAGAACCACTGCTTGATCTTGTTGCGGGCCCGCGGCGACTTGACGAAGGTGAGCCAGTCGCGGGACGGGCCAGCGCCGTCGGCCTTGGAGGTGAGGACCTCGACGACGTCGCCGTTCTCGAGGGTGGACTCCAGCGGGACCAGGCGACCGTTGACGCGGCCGCCGATGCAGTGGTGCCCGACCTCGGTGTGCACGGCATAGGCGAAGTCGACGGGCGTCGCCCCGGCCGGCAGCGCCACGACCTCACCCTTGGGGGTGAAGACGTAGACCTCGCGGGCGTTGATCTCGAACCGCAGCGAGTCGAGGAACTCCCCCGGGTCGGCGGTCTCCTTCTGCCAGTCGAGCAGCTGGCGGAGCCACGCCATGTCGTTGATGGGGCCGGTCTCGCCTTCCTTGGTGCTGGCGCTCGGCGCGGTGCCGTCCTCCTTGTACTTCCAGTGCGCGGCGACGCCGTACTCCGCCCTGCGGTGCATCGTGTGCGTGCGGATCTGGATCTCGACGGCCTTGCCCTCGGGCCCGATGACCGTCGTGTGCAACGACTGGTACATGTTGAACTTCGGCATCGCGATGTAGTCCTTGAACCGCCCGGGCAGGGGGTTCCACCGCGCGTGCAGGGCACCGAGCGCGGCGTAGCAGTCGCGCACCGAGTCGACCAGCACGCGGACCGCGACGAGGTCGTAGATGTCCTCGAAGTCGCGGCCGCGCACGATCATCTTCTGGTAGACGGAGTAGTAGTGCTTGGGGCGGCCGGTGACCGTCGCCTTGATCTTGGCGCCCTTGAGGTCCTCGCTGACCTGCTCGCGCACCCCCGACAGGAACTCCTCACGGGCCGGCGCGCGCTCGGCCACGAGGCGGACGATCTCGTCGTAGACCTTCGGGTAGAGCGTCGCGAACGACAGGTCCTCGAGCTCCCACTTGATGGTGTTCATGCCGAGCCGGTGGGCCAGGGGGGCGTAGATCTCGAGGGTCTCGCGGGCCTTGCGCTGGGCGGACTCGACCGAGACGTAGCGCCAGGTGCGGGCGTTGTGGAGGCGGTCGGCGAGCTTGATGACGAGGACGCGGATGTCGCGCGCCATGGCGACGACCATCTTGCGGACCGTCTCGGCCTGCGCCGCGTCGCCGTAGGTCACCTTGTCGAGCTTGGTGACGCCGTCGACCAGCATCGCGACCTCGCGCCCGAAGTCCTTCTCGAGCTGCGTGAGGCTGTATGCCGTGTCCTCCACCGTGTCGTGCAGCAGCGCCGCTGCCAGCGTGGCCGGCGTCATGCCCAGCTCGGCGAGGATCGTCGTGACCGCCAGCGGGTGGGTGATGTAGGCGTCACCGGACTTGCGCTTCTGGCCGCGGTGGGCCTCCTCGGCGACGACGTAGGCCCGCTCGATGACGGTCAGGTCGGCCTTGGGATGGGTGGCCCGCACGGTCTGGAGCAACGGCTCGAGGACCGGGTTGGTCGGGCCCCCGCGACTGCCGAACCTGGCCAGTCGGGCGCGGACGCGGTTCGCCGAGGACGCACCGGTGGGCACCGGCCCGGTGACGACGTCCTCAGTCATGTCGGAAGCCTACGTGACCACCACGGTCGAGTGGATCTCGCGTCCGGACAACCGCTCGCGCCCGGGCAGGAAGGCCAGCTCGACGAGGGTCTCGAACGCCACCACCTCGGCCCCGGCCCGGTCGAGCAGCTCGCACGCGGCTGCTGCGGTGCCGCCGGTGGCCAGGACGTCGTCCACGACCAGCACCCGCTCGCCACCGACGAAGGAGTCCTGGTGGATCTCGATGGTGGCCGAGCCGTACTCGAGGTCGTAGGTCAGGCCGTGCACGGCTCCGGGGAGCTTGCCCGCCTTGCGGACCGGCACGAACCCGATGCCGAGCTCGTGCGCCAGGGCTGCCCCGAAGATGAAGCCGCGGGCCTCGATGCCGACGACGACGTCGATGCTGCCGCGGCGGCGGTCGGCCATGTCGCGGATGATGTCGCCGAAGACCTCGCCGTCGGCGAGCACCGGCGTGACGTCCTTGAACAGGATCCCGGGCGTCGGGAAGTCCGGGATGTCACGCAGCCGCGCGGTGACCCGGGCGGCGAGCGACTCGCTCACCGACGTGCCGCTGTTCACCGACGAGACTTCGGGGGGCGCTTGGGCTGGTTGCGGGGACCGCTGGTCGCGTACTTGTGCGTCTCGCGGACGGCACCGGTGCGGGCCGCCGACGGGTCCGGCTCCCGGCCTTCGGCGAGCTCCTCGGCATCCGGCTCGTGCTCCACCGGTGCGGCGTCCGAGGACGAGACCACGCCACCGTGGCGGGCCTGGTAGCGCGTCGCCTTCTTGTCGAGGTCGATGATCGCCGGCTCCTTCAGGCGCAGGTGCACCAGGAGCGGGGTGGCGATGAAGATCGACGAGTAGGCGCCCACCGCGATACCGACGAACAGCGCCAGCGCGAGGTCGAGCAGCGTGCCCGGACCGAGGAAGACGAAGCCGATCACCAGGATCGACGCGATCGGCAGCAGGGCCACGATGGTGGTGTTGATCGAGCGCACCAGCGTCTGGTTGACCGCGAGGTTCGCCGCCTGCTGGTAGGTCATCCGACCGTTGCCGAGGGCTTCGGTGGTGTTCTCCCGGACCTTGTCGAACACCACGACCGTGTCGTAGAGCGAGTAGCCGAGGATCGTCAGGAAGCCGATCATCGTGGCCGGCGAGACCTCGAACCCGGCCAGCGCGTAGATCCCCACGGTGATGAACAGGTCGTGGAGCAGGGCGACCAGCCCGGCGACGGCCATCTTCCAGGTGCGGAAGTAGACCGCCATGACGAGGGAGACGAGCCCGAGGAAGACCAGCAGGGCCTTCAGCGCCTTCTGGCTGACCGAGGCGCCCCACGAGGGTCCGACGAACGAGGCCGAGACGTTGCCCGGGTCGGTCTTGAACTCGCTGGCCAGCGCCGACTGCACCGAGCGGATGTCGTTCTCGCCCAGCTTCTCGGTCTGCACGCGGATGGTGCCGGTGCCGACCTTGGTCACCTCGGCGGCGCCCGCGTTCGGCACCGTGCCCACGGCATCCTTGGCCCTGGCCTCGTAGTCCTGGCCCGAGGCCACCTTGGAGACCCGGAACTCCGAGCCGCCACGGAACTCGAGGCTCAGGTTGAGCCCGTGCCAGACGAGGCCGAGGGCGGCGATCAGCACGAACACGCCGGAGAGCGCGTACCAGCGCTTGTAGCGGCCGACGAAGTCGACCGACCGCTTCCCGGTGTAGAGGTCGTTGCCCAGTGCGGCGAAGTTGATCACAGCGCGCTCCCGTCGCTCGCGGTCCGTGCGTTGGTGGGCATCGCGACCCGTCCGCGCCCGGCATACCGGGGCTTCTGGGCCTTGGCGCCGAGACGCTCGGGGTCGAGACCCGACCACCGGTGTCCGCCACCGAAGAACTTCGTGCCCGCCAGCAGGGCGACGAGCGGGTGGGTGAAGAGCACCACGATGAGCAGGTCGATGAGCGTGGTGAGGCCGAGCGTGAAGGCGAACCCGCGCACGTTCGACGACGCCAGCAGGTAGAGCACGAAGGCGGCCAGGAAGTTCACCCCGTCAGCGGCCAGGATGGTGCGCCGGGCCCGGCGCCAACCGGTGTCGACGGCTGCCCGCAGTGGCCGTCCTTCGCGGACCTCGTCCCGGATGCGTTCGAAGTAGACGATGAACGAGTCGGCGGTCACACCGATGGCCACGATCAGGCCGGTCACCCCCGCCATGTCGAGGCGGAAGTTGTGCGACCACCCCAGGATGGCGATCGCGACATAGGTCAGCAACGCCGCGATGATGATCGACGCGACGGTGACCAGGCCCAGGGCGCGGTACTGCGCGAGCGAGTAGAGGAACACCAGCGCGAAGCCGATGATGCCCGCGATGAGGCCCATCCGGAGCTGCTCGCTGCCGAGCGTGGGGCTGATCTGGTCGCGGGTCTGCAGCGTGAAGGACAGTGGGAGGGCGCCGAACTTCAGCTGGCTGGCGAGGTCGCGGGCCGACTCGATCGTGAACGAGCCCGAGATGCTGGCCCGTCCGTCGAGGATGGCCGCCTCGAAGTACGGCGCGACGATGACGCGCGAGTCGAGGGTGGCGGCCATCTGGTTGCGCGGCGACTCGAGCGAGACCATCCGCTTGCTGGCCTCGCCGTAGGCCTTGGTGCCGGAGGACTTGAAGGTCAGGCTGATCTCGACGGTGCTGGACGGCTGCCCGT
This sequence comes from Phycicoccus sp. Soil802, assembly GCF_001429605.1. Taxonomy (GTDB): domain Bacteria; phylum Actinomycetota; class Actinomycetes; order Actinomycetales; family Dermatophilaceae; genus Pedococcus. The sequence continues at coordinate 447,851 of NZ_LMSS01000001.1, read as the reverse complement.
TGGACAGCGGTCGGTAACCGGCGGCGGCGTCGGCGATCTGGTCGCCGTTGACGACCACCGGGCCGAGCACGTACTTCTCGGCCCCGTCGTCGCTGCAGGTCACGAGGGGCTTCGCGGGGTCATCGACGATCTTGTCGGTCACACCGGGGACCGAGCAGTCGAGCGCCTGGTAGGCCTTGGAGATGTCGTCGGTGATCCAGGCGAGGTCACTGGAGTTGGCCGGCTTGGCCGTCGAGCCGGTCGGTGCCGTCGTGCTGCTACCGGTGGCGGTGGCGGACCCCGTCGGCTCGGTGGTGCTCTTGACGAATGCACCGGGCACCCCGGAGCCGGCCGTGGTGGCCGTGCCGGTCGCCTTGGGCACCGTGCCGGTCGCCGTCCCGGTCGCGGTGCCGGTGGCCGTCCCGGTCGCGGTGCCGGTCGAGGTCCCGGTGGGCACCGGCTGGTTGGTGCCCGGGGCGGTGGCCAGCACCGGGCGGAACCGCATCTGCGAGGACTTGCGGATCGCGTCCTCGGTGGTCTTGTCGAGGCTCTTGCCCGGCACGCTGACCACGATGTCCTCGCTGTTGCGCGTGGTCACCTCGGCGCCGGCGACACCGTTGGCGTCGACCCGCTGCACGATGATGTCGCGGGCCTGGCTCAGCTGCTCGTTGGTGACCTTGTTCGCCCCGACGAGCACCGGCTTGAGCACCAGCTGCGTGCCGCCGTCGAGGTCGAGCCCCAGCTTGGGTGCCCATTGCGCGTCACCCCAGGTGGTCGCGGCGAAGAGGAGGCCGTAGAGGCCGAGGGTGACGGCCGCCAGCGCTGACAGGATCTTCAGCGGCTTGCGGTTGTACGGGTTGATTGCCACGTGCAGGGACCTCTACTCGGTGGTGCCGGGTGTGCCCGGGTCAGCTGGGCCGGTCGGCACAGTCTTGGTGCCGATGGCTCGCCGGTCGAAGCGGACGGTGACCCCGGGGCTGATCTCCAGGGTGGCGGTCTTGTCGTCGAGGGACTTGATGGTGCCGAACAGGCCGGACGTCGTGCAGACCTCGTCACCGACGACCAGCGCCGCCTGGAGCGACTGGACCTCGCGCTGGCGACGCCGCTGGCTGAACACCATGAAGACGATCAGCAGGACGGGCAGCGCGAAGATCAGCAGGCTGGCGACGGGCGAGCCCCCGCCGGAAGCCGTGACCGCCGTCAGCGTGGCCGGCATGCCTAACGTCATGGAGCAGTCCCTTCGAGTTGGGGCAGTCGGTGTGCGGCGCCACGCAGTCGGGCACACGCAGGTCCCCGACTCCAGCCGGGGGACCGCCCGAGTGTAGGTGACGCACGGCATACCGACCAACGTGCCCCACCGTGGCCGCGTTCCAATTGTGACCTTTGGCGAAGCTGAAGGGTGTTACTGCGGCGAAGCTGAAGGGTGTTACTGCGCCGAAGCTGAAGGGTGTTGCTGCGGCGAAGCTGAAGGGTGTTGCTGCGGCGGTGCTCAGCTCCCGAAGCGGCCCTCGCCGGTGTCGAGCGGGAGGCTCGGCTGGGCGACCTGCCCGGCCGGCGGGGTGAGCCCGAGGTGCTCCCAGGCCAGGGCCGTGGCGGCCCGTCCGCGTGGGGTGCGGGTGATGAAGCCCTCGCGCACGAGGAACGGCTCGGCGACCGTCTCGACCGTGTCGGCCTCCTCCCCCACGCCCACGGCCAGGGTCGACAGCCCCACCGGGCCACCGCCGAAGCGGCGGCACAGGGAGTCGAGCACGGCGCGGTCGAGCCGGTCCAGGCCACGGTCGTCCACGTCGAAGAGGGCGAGGGCCGCGTGGGCCGCCTCCTCGTCGACGACCTGCCGCCCGTGCACCTGCGCCCAGTCCCGCACGCGGCGGAGCAGGCGGTTGGCGATCCGCGGTGTGCCCCGGGAGCGGCGGGCGATCTCGGTGATGCCGTCGGTGTCGGCCGACACCTCGAGCAACCGGGCCGACCGCTCGAGGATCGTCACGAGGTCCTCGGCGGCGTAGAAGTCGAGGTGGCCGGTGAACCCGAACCGGTCGCGCAGCGGGGCGGGGAGCAGGCCGGCCCGCGTCGTGGCCCCCACGACGGTGAAGGCCGGGAGCTCGAGCGGGATCGCGGTCGCGCCGGGACCCTTGCCGACGATCACGTCGACCCGGAAGTCCTCCATCGCGAGGTAGAGCATCTCCTCGGCGGACCGGGACATCCGGTGGATCTCGTCGAGGAAGAGCACCTCGCCCTCCATCAGCGACGAGAGCACCGCGGCCAGGTCGCCGGCGTGCTGGATCGCCGGGCCGCTCGTGATGCGGATGGGGCGCTCCAGCTCGGTGCCGATCAGCATCGCCAAGGTGGTCTTGCCCAGCCCCGGCGGTCCGGAGAGCAGCACGTGGTCGGGTGGGGTCCCGCGCCGACGGGCCGCCTCGAGCACCAGCGAGAGCTGGTCGCGCACCCGCGTCTGTCCTGTGAACTCGCTCAGGCGCCGGGGTCGCAGGGCTGCCTCGACAGTGCGCTCGTCGGCCTCGCTGTCGGCGTCGACCACGCGCGACGTGGCGTCGATCGAGGAGTCCTCGAACATCTCGGAGGAGAAGCCGTCAGCCATGGCCTAGCGCCCCAGCTCGCGGAGGGCGGCGCGGAGCATCGCCGAGACGTCGGCCCCCGCGGGCGCGGCCTCGGCGGCACGGGACACCGCGTCCTCGGCCTGCTTGGCGGAGTAGCCGAGCCCGACGAGGGCCTCGGCCACCTGGTCGCGCCAGGCGGCGGTGGGGCTTGCCGGGGCCGCGGTCGCGCCGGCGGCCGCGCCGGACGGCATCCCGAGCTTGTCACGCAGCTCGAGCACGATGCGCTCGGCGCCCTTCTTGCCGATGCCCGGCACCTTGGTGAGCGTCGCGAGGTCGGAGCTGGTCACGGCGGCGCGCAGCCGGTCGGGCGCGAGCACGGACAGCATGGCGAGGGCGATCCGGGGCCCGACCCCCGACACGGTCTGCACCTGCTCGAAGATGTCGCGCTCGTCGTCGGAGCCGAAGGCGTAGAGGGTCAGCGAGTCCTCGCGCACGACCAGCGTCGTGGCGAGCAGCGCCTCCTGACCGAGGTGCAGGGCCGACGCGGTCGCCGGGGTGGTGTGCAGCAGCATGCCGACTCCCCCGACCTCGACGACGACGCGGTCGAGGCCGACGTGGCGCACCGCGCCACGGACGCTGGCGATCACCGGGCCACCGCGGCTCGGCCCACCGACCGCAGCCGGGCCTGCTCCGCGCGGGCCGCGTCCTGCAGGCGGCTGGACGCGGCTCCCTGCCACAGGTGGCAGATCGCGATCGCGAGGGCGTCGGCGGCGTCGGCCGGCTTGGGGGCGGACTCCATCCGCAGGATGCGGGTGACCATCGCGGTGACCTGCGCCTTGTCGGCGCGGCCGGAGCCGGTCACCGCGGCCTTCACCGACGTGGGCGTGTGGAGCTCGACCGGCAGCCCGCGCCGGGCGGCGGCGAGCAGCGGGATGGCCGAGGCCTGCATGGTGTGCATGACGCTGGCGACGTTGACGTCGGCGAAGACCTGCTCGACGGCGATCGCGTCGGGCTGGAACCGGTCGAGCCAGGTGTCGAGCTCGGTCTGGAGGTAGAGCAGGCGCTCGGCGGCGGGCTCGGTCGCCGGCGAGCGCACGACCCCGACGGCCACCAGCCGGACCTGTCGGCCACGACCTCCCTCGACCACCCCGATGCCACACCGGGTCAGGCCGGGGTCGACCCCGAGTACGCGCACGACTGCAGCTCCCTCATGTCCGAACAGGTGTTCGGTCAAACGCTACACACCGGCCCGCACCTGCGAGCGCAGCAACACGCCTCTACTCCTCGTCGTCCTCGATCTCGGCGAGCACGTCGTCGCTGATGTCGCCGTTGGCGAAGACGTCCTGCACGTCGTCGGAGTCCTCGAGGGCCTCGATCACGCGGATCATCTTGCGCGCGCCGTCGGCGTCGAGCGGCACCTTGAGGTTGGGGACCCACGACGCCTCGGCGGAGTCGTAGTCGATGCCGGCGTCCTGGACCGCCTTGCGGACGGCCACGAAGTCGGTGGCCTCGGAGATGATCTCGTAGGAGTCGCCGAGGTCGTTGACCTCGTCGGCGCCGGCCTCCAGCACCACCTCGAGGATGTCGTCCTCGGTCTTGTCGCCCTTGGGGACGATGACGACGCCCTTGCGGTCGAAGACGTAGGACACCGAGCCGGGGTCGGCCAGCTGGCCACCGTTGCGGGTCAGCGCAGTGCGCACCTCGGCCGCCGCGCGGTTGCGGTTGTCGGTCAGGCACTCGATGAGCACGGCGACGCCGCCGGGCGCGTAGCCCTCGTAGGTGATCGTCTCCCAGTCGGAGCCGCCAGCCGTCGCACCGGACCCGCGCTTGACCGCGTTGTCGATGTTGGTGTTGGGGACCGAGGTCTTCTTGGCCTTCTGGATGGCGTCGTAGAGCGTCGGGTTGCCGGTCGGGTCACCGCCGCCCGTGCGGGCCGCGACCTCGATGTTCTTGATGAGCTTGGCGAAGAGCTTGCCCCGCTTCGCGTCGATGGCAGCCTTCTTGTGCTTCGTGGTTGCCCATTTGCTGTGGCCGCTCATGCCTTGCCTCTCACGATCTCGACGAACAACTGGTGGAACCGGTGGTCACCGGTCACTTCCGGGTGGAAGGAGGTGGCCATCAGCGACCCCTGACGAACGGCGACGATCCTACCTGCGGCGGGTCCGTCCTCGACGCGGGCCAACACGTCGACGCCCTCCCCCACCTCCTCGACCCATGGCGCGCGGATGAACACGGCACGCATGGGAGCGCCGCCGATGGCGCGGATGTGCAGGTCCTCCTCGAAGGAGTCGACCTGCCGCCCGAACGCGTTGCGCCGCACCGTGATGTCCAGCCCCCCGAGGGTCTGCTGGTCGGGACGCGCGTCGGCGATCCGGTCGGCGAGCATGATCATGCCCGCGCAGGAGCCGTAGGCCGGCATGCCCGCTCCCAGCCGCTCACGCAGCGGGTCGCGCAGCTCGAAGGCCCGGACCAGCTTGTCCATGGTGGTCGACTCGCCCCCCGGGATGATGAGGGCGTCGACCCCGTCGAGCTCGGTCGTGCGACGCACGGTGGTGGCGCGCGCGCCCGCCTGCTCCACGGCATACAGGTGCTCTCGCACGTCACCCTGGACGGCGAGCACTCCGATGGTGGGCTGGTCGGTCACGCCCGGAATGCTACGGCCGCAGGGGCAGCGGCCACGCCCCGGCCTGTCACTGCGCAGGACTGGCCCCCCTACAGTGACGCCATGAGCGAGGTGGTGGTGCGCGAGCGCACTGCGGATGACATCCCGGCCCTGGCCGACGTGCTGGCCGCCCAGCAGCCGCACTCCGGGTACCCCCAGAACTGGCCGCTGCCGTTCCCGGTCGAGTCGTTCATCGCCCGCGCCGACGAGGACGCTGCGTGGGTCGCCGAGCTCGGTGACCGGGTGGTCGGCCACGTGGCCGTGTCGCGGGTCGAGCCCGGGCTCGAGGCCGACCTGTGGACTGCCGGTGCCGGCCGTCCGCGCGAGGAGCTCGCCGCGGTCGCGGTGCTGTTCGTCGACCACACGGTGGTCGGCCGGGGCATCGGCACCGCGCTGCTCGCGACGGCGGTCGACGCGATCCGCGGGTCGGGGCGGACCCCGGTGCTCGACGTCGTGCAGGAGACCGCCTCCGCCGTCGAGCTCTACCGGCGCACCGGCTGGCAGGTGGTCGGCGAGGGGCGTCCCTGGTGGCTCCCCGACGACCACCTCCCGGTGCTGTTCATGGTGCTGCCGGACTGACCTCAGTGGACGCCCGACCCCTACCGCCGAGAAACGAAGTAGGCGTTGAACGGGTCCTGCTCGAGCTCGTACTGGTGCACCTCGGCGAACCCGGCCTCGCGCAGCATCTGGGTCGCGAGCTCGGTCCCCCAGACCGTCCCCAGCCCGTCGCCGTCCTGACCGAGTGACACCGACATGCAGTGCACGGTGGAGATCGCGTAGAGGAAGCTGGCCCACGGCAGCTCCAGGTTGTTCTCCAGGTGGCTGGAGGCCTTGATGTCGACCATCAGGAACGTCCCACCCGGACGTAGCGAGCGCTGGATGTTGGACAGCACCGTCGCCGGGTGCGCCTGGTCGTGGATCGCGTCGAAGGCCGTCACCAGGTCGTAGGCCTCCTCCTCGGCCTCGTTGGCGACGTCGCACTCGACGAACGTCGCGTTGGTCAGGCCCCAGGCCGCGGCCTCGGCGCGGGCCGGGACCAGTGCCTCGGGGCTGAAGTCGAAGCCCCAGAACCGGCTGTTCGGGAACTCGCGCGCCAGCAGGTTCACCGCGTGTCCCTCGCCGCAGCCGATGTCCGCGACGTCGATGCCGGCCCGCAACCGGTCCACGACGCCGGTGAGCGGCACGATGGCGTCGATGAGGGAGGCGTCGTTGACGGCGGCGCTGTCGGCGGCCTGGCCGTCGTGGAAGCCCGGGTAGTCGGCGTAGGCGAGCCCGCCGCCGGTGCGGAAGGTCTCGAGGACCTTCGGCGTGACCTCTCCCATGAGGGTGACCAGGCTCATCGTGCGGGCGATGTTGTCGACGCCCGTCCCGGAGAGGAACGGCGCGTGGTCGGGGCGGATCCGGTAGAGCCGCCCGTCCGGTTCGTACTCCACCCAGCCGGCGGTGACGACGCCGCCGAGCCACTCGCGGACGTACCGCTCGGTCAGGCCGGCCGCATCGGCCACCTGCTCGCTGGTCGCCCACGGGAGCGTGGTGAGGACGTCGAAGAGACCGAGCTGGTGCCCGATGCTCCCGAGGACGGTGATCGCGCCGTCGTTGAGGACCTGGACCATCCGCTCGGCCACGGCCTGCGGGTCCTGGGTGTCCTGCTCCTCGGTCGTCGTGACGGCCGGCTGCTCGAGTGTGGTCATGGTGTGCTCCCTCCGGGTCCGGGTCGACCTCCAGCGGGTGCGACCTCGTGCCGTCGACGCTAGGAGCCGCGGCACTGGCGTCGCGTCGGGCGGATCGTGCAGGTCGCTGCGCCACCAGTGGTGCAGATGGTGCAGACCCAGCGTTCGTCCAGGGTCAGACCGGCTCGCGGGTGGCGATGCCGTGGGTCCGAGCCCACGCGGCGGCGGCGGTGCGGGAGCTCACCCCGGCCTTGAGGTAGATGTTCGCCAGGTGCCGACCGACCGTCTTGTCGCTGATGAACAGCGCCCTGGCCACCTCGCGGTTGCTCGCCCCGGAGGCGACGCAGGCCAGCACCTCGGCCTCGCGCGGCGTGAGCCCGGCGGGCAGCGTCGGCGGCGACAACCGCGCGAGGTCGGTCACCGCGCCCAGCTGGCGGTAGATCTCGTGGGCGCAGGCGAGCTCGGCGCGGGCCGCGGTGTCACGGCCGAGCAGCCGGTGTGCTTCCGCGAGCCCTTCGTGGACCTGGGCGCTCGCGTAGCGGTAGCGCTGGTCGCGGTAGACCTGGGCCGCGAGCTCGAGGTGCGGGACCGCCTCCTCCGGACGCGACTCGGCCAGGAGCACCGAGGCCCGCGCGCGGGCCGCCCCGGCCAGCATGCCAGGGGTGCCGTAGCGCTCGGCCGTGGCCTCGGCCTCCTCGGCGAGCGAGTGGGCGTATGCCGCGTCGCCGGCCTCCAGGGCCAGCCCCACCGCCGCGGGGAGCAGGCGGGCGCGCTCGAGTCGGCCGCGCTGACCGAGGCTGGCCCGGAGGGAGGCCAGTCCCGCCGACGGACCGGAGGCAGCGCGGGCCAGGAGCGCCAGGCCCGGCTGGGGGTCGACCCCCAGCGCGAGTGCCGCGTCGAAGGCCTCCCTCGCCGGGCCGACCTGGCCACGCAGCCGTCGCACCTCACCGAGCTCGTGGTACCCGGCACCGGCGAGCCAGCCGTGCGACCCGATCAGTCCCTCGCTGCGCTGCCCCAGCTCGCTCTCCACGACGTCCCAGCCGCCCTCCGCGGCGATCAGCTGGAGCTGGTGGATCCTGGTCACCCCTGCATACATGAAGGTCTGGGACTGGGGGATCGCCCAGCGTTCCAGCGCATCGGTCCAGGCTCGCACCCGGGCCAGGTCACCGAGGCCCTCGCAGAGGTGGATCACCGAGCAGTAGATGTCCCCGGACCAGAGCGCGGGCACCTGGCCGGCCAGCACCGGGAGCATCGCCTCGTCGAGGTCGCCGAAGCCCTCCCTCGGGTGCCCGTCCCGCACCGCCGCGACCCCGGACAGCACGAGGGCGAAGCAGGCCAGCGCTGGGTCGTCGAACGCCGCGGCCATGCTGGACAGCATGGCGGCGGCCTCGTGGGCCGGCCCGGAGTCACCCTCGGCGTCCATCGCGATGGTCGCCTCGAGATAGGCGAGGTAGCCGTGGTCGGCGGACGGGGCCAGGCCGGCGAGCAGCTTGCGGGCCCGGTTGAGCCAGCCGGAGGCGACCTCGATGTCTCCGCGGGTCACCCACTCGAGAGTGAGCGTGAGCGCCTGGTGGGCGGCACCCGCCGGGTCACCGGCATCCACCCGTCGTCGGTAGACCTCCTCGGACGCGGCCATCGACGCGGCGCCGTCGCCGCGCCACCAGGCCTGGTCGGCCTCGCGCTCCAGCTCCTCGATGGTGAGTGCGCCCGCCATGTCCACCTCCCAGCGTCAGGGTACGCCGGACCCCCCCTCGAAACCGGGGTCCTCGGGGCCCTGACATCGCCGGCCACCGCCCCGATAGGTTGCGGACATGACCGACCTCGCCGCCCGCGCTCGCGACCTCGACGCGCAGCACTCAGCCACTGACCGACGCAGCGCCTTCCGCATCCCCGAGGGCGTGATCTACCTCGACGGCAACTCGCTGGGGGCACTGTCGGTCGAGGCCGAGCGGACGGCCGCCGACGTGGTGGCGCGGCAGTGGGGCGAGCAGCTCATCCGGGCCTGGAACGAGTCCGACTGGTGGGGTGCGCCCGAGCGCGTGGGTGACCGCATCGGCTCGCTCGTGGGCGCCGCTCCCGGCCAGGTCGTCGTGACCGACTCGACCTCGGTCAACCTCTTCAAGACCATCGTCGCCGCGTCCCGGATGCGGCCGGGACGCAGCACGGTGCTGACCGACCCGGACTCGTTCCCGACCGACGTCTACATCGCCCGCTCGGCCTGCGACCTGCTCGGCCTGACCCTCGAGCTCGTGCCGACCCCGGAGGCGCCGGCCCGGATCGCCGAGCTGGGCGAGTCGCTGGCCCTGGCCGCCTACTCGCAGGTCGACTACCGCACCGGCGAGCAGTGGGACCTACCCGCCCTCACCCGGGCCGCCCACGCCGTCGGCGCCCTGGTCTGCTGGGACCTGTGCCACTCCGCGGGCGCCATGCCGGTGGGGCTGGACGATGGCGGCGCCGACCTGGCGGTGGGCTGCGGCTACAAGTACCTCAGCGGTGGCCCGGGCGCGCCGGCCTTCATCTACGTCCGGCGCGAGCACCTGGCCGCGTTCGACAACCCGCTGTCGGGGTGGCAGGGCCACGCCAACCCGTTCGGGATGTCCACCGACTACGCCCCCGCGGCCAGCATCACCCGCGCCAGGGTCGGCACCGCTCCCCTGCTCAGCCTGCTCACGCTGGAAGGTGCGCTCACGGCATACGACGGGCTCTCGATCGAGGACGTGCGGGCCCGGTCGCTCTCGCTGACGGGGCTGTTCATCGAGGCGCTCGACGCCCTGGGCGTCGAGCTCCCCCTCGCGACGCCCCGCGACGGGGCGCGACGCGGCTCGCAGGTGAGCCTGCGACACCCGGAGGCGTATGCCGTGGTGCAGGCGCTCATCGCGCGCGGCGTCATCGGCGACTTCCGTGAGGTCGACATCGTGCGGCTGGGCTTCAGCCCGCTCTACCTCTCGCACGCCGACGTGGTCGCGGCCGCCGAGCACGTCGCGGCGGTGCTGGAGGGTCGCGAGTACGAGCGCGACGAGTTCCGCGCCCGCAGCACCGTCACCTGACCCCACCCGGCCCAGCTTTATCGGGTCAAGGGACAAGGTTGACCCTCACTCGACTTCGGAAGCCGAGTGAGGGTCAAGGTTCTTGCCAGACCCGATAAAGCTGCGGGTCGGGGGTGGGCTACCAGCCGCGCTCGGCGAGGCGGTGCGGCTCGGGGATCTCGTCGACGTTGATGCCGACCATCGCCTCGCCCAGACCGCGCGAGACCTTGGCGATCACGTCGGGGTCGTCGAAGAAGGTGGTCGCCTTGACGATCGCCTCGGCGCGCTGGGCCGGGTTGCCGGACTTGAAGATGCCGGAACCGACGAAGACACCCTCGGCGCCGAGCTGCATCATCATCGCCGCGTCGGCCGGGGTCGCGATGCCACCGGCGGTGAACAGCACGACGGGGAGCTTGCCGAGCTCGGCGACCTCCTTGACCAGGTCATAGGGCGCCTGGAGCTCCTTGGCCGCGACGAACAGCTCGTCCTCGGGCAGATTCTGGAGCTTGCGGATCTGCTGGCGGATCTGGCGCATGTGCGTGGTGGCGTTGGAGACGTCGCCGGTGCCGGCCTCACCCTTGGAGCGGATCATCGCCGCGCCCTCGGTGATCCGGCGCAGGGCCTCACCCAGGTTGGTCGCACCACAGACGAAGGGCACCGTGAAGTTCCACTTGTCGATGTGGTTGGCGTAGTCGGCCGGGGTCAGCACCTCGGACTCGTCGATGTAGTCGACCCCGAGGGACTGCAGGACCTGGGCCTCGACGAAGTGGCCGATGCGGGCCTTGGCCATGACCGGGATCGAGACGGCCTCGATGATGCCGTCGATCATGTCGGGGTCGGACATCCGCGAGACGCCACCCTGGGCGCGGATGTCGGCCGGGACGCGCTCGAGCGCCATCACGGCGACGGCTCCGGCGTCCTCGGCGATCTTGGCCTGCTCGACGTTGACGACGTCCATGATGACGCCGCCCTTGAGCATCTCGGCCATGCCGCGCTTCACGCGCGGCGTGCCGGTGGTGGGCTGGCTGGGGCTGCTGGTGTCCGCGGACATGGGGTCACTCCAAGAATGTGCAGGGCGCAGCGCGGGGAACGCGCTTCACACCCGAGTTTAGTGGGTCCCGACGGCACCCCCGACCCCGGCTCGGTCTCGCACTTCGGGCCACCCATGCAGCACCAGGGCCCGGAATGCAGCCGCGGAGCAGCACCAGTGGCCAGAAGTGGCGGGACGACAGGCGGGTATGCCGCGCGGCCGGGAACGCGGGTGCGCTCAGTCGCGGACGGCGGGGGGCAGCTCGTCGTCGAACTCGACGGTGCGCGGCAGGTCGGCGTGCCCGGCCAGCCGGAACAGCCGAACCACGGGCTTGCGGCGGACCCGACGCACGTCGGTCACCGCGTCGTTGAGGAACCGCCGGGCCAGCTGGACGCGCACCCCGGCCGCCTCGACCCGCTGGAGCGCGCTGGCCCCGAGGGCGTCGGTGCCCTCCGCCCGCAGGTCGGCCACGACCTCCGCGGTCAGGGCTGCCTGGAGCGCCTCGGTGAGGTCGCTCTCGAGGACCTCGCGCGCCCCGAAGCTCTGGCCGTCCAGCAGGTCGTCCTCGAGCGCCCGCTCGTTGTGCGCCTCCAAGGACTCCGAGGCCGCCCCCGCCAGCATCAGGGCGCTGGCGGGGTCGACGGCTCCCGAGTTGGCCAGCTCGAGGGTGGCCTCGGCCCGACGCACGAGCTGGGCGTCCAGCGCCGACAGCGCACCCTCGGCCCGGGTGTGGAGACGGTCCAGGCGTGCTGCGCTGTAGGAGAGGTACCAGGCGACGCCGAGCAGCACCGCCACCACGACGACACCCCAGGTGAGTGAGTCCATCAGTCCTCGCCTCCTCGACGGCCGCGCAGCAGCCGGGTCCATCGGGTGTCCACGGAGGCCTCGGCCCGCAGCTCGTCGGTCCCGTGGGTGACGGTGTCGTAGACCGCCATGACGTCCTCGGCCACGACCGACCAGTCGAAGACCCAGGCCCGCCGGTGCCCGGCGTCCCCCAGGCGTTCGCGTTCGGTGCGGTCACCGAGGAGCCGCACCAGGTGGCGGGCGAGGTCGGCGCTGTCCTCGTTGGCGAAGGTGCAGCCGGCCTGCCCACCGTCCAGGACGCGGACGAAGGCCGGCAGGTTGCTCGCCACGACGGGGGCCCCGGCGCTCATCGCCTCGACCAGCACGATGCCGAAGCTCTCGCCGCCGGTGTGGGGCGCCACGTAGAGGTCGACGGACGAGAGCAGCGCCGCCTTGTCCTCGTCACTGACCATGCCCAGGAACTCGGTGGCCGCGGCGACCGCCGGGTCGAGGCGTTCGCGGGCGGCCTCGACGTCACCCGGCCCGGCGACCAGGACGCGGGCGCCGGGGTGCTTCGCCAGCACCGCGGGCATGGCGGCAGCCAGCACCGGGAGTCCCTTGCGGGGCTCGTCGATCCGGCCGAGGAAAGCGATGGTCGGGGTGGTGTCGGTGCCGGTCCAGCGTTCGGCCGGCACGGCGTCGGCGAAGCGAGCGACGTTGACCCCGTTGGGGATCACGACGGCGTCGCCCCCCAGGTGGGTGGTGACGGTGCGCCGAGCGTCCTCGGACACGGCGATCCGCCCGTTGATCTTCTCCAGGCTGGGGCGCAGCAACGGGTAGGCCGCCTGCATCGCCCTGGACCGCAGGTTCGAGGTGTGGAAGGTCGCCACGACGGGGCCTTCGGCGGACCAGAGCGCCAACAACGAGATGCTGGGCGTGACCGGCTCGTGGATGTGGAGGACGTCGAAGTCGCCTGCCTCCAACCAGCGACCGACCCTGGCGGCAGTCAGCGGCCCGAAGTTCAGCCTGGCGACGGAGCCGTTGTAGCGCACCGGGACCGCCCGCCCGACAGACTCGACGTAGCCGGGCAATGGGGTGTCCTCGTCGGCGGGGGCGAGCACCGAGGCGTGGTGACCCTGGCCGAGGAAGTGCTCCGCGAGGTCGCGGACGTGGAACTGCACCCCGCCCGGCACGTCGAACGAGTAGGGGCAGACGATGCCGATCCTCATGGCCACGTCCTGGTCACGCGATCCGCCGGCGGGGACTCGTCGACGCTCGGCGTGAGGTCGTCGAGGAACACGCGCTGCAGCATGTGCCAGTCAGCCGTGTGCTCGACGATGGCGGCGCCGAGCGCGTCCGCGCACTGCTGCGTCATGGCCACCGCCTTCGCGCGGGTCGCCCCCGTGGTCGGCACCTCGACGCGGTCGTGGAACGTGATGACGGTGCGGTGCTTCCAGCTCGGCCGGTCGAGGCGCTCGTAGTGGATCGACACGGGGTGCAGGGCCGCACCCGTCGCCAGGGCCAGGGCGGCCGGGCCCGCGGCCATCTTCGAGCGGTGACCGCACAGGTCCACCTCGACACCGCGGTCGGTGAGGTCGCGGTCGGCCAGCAGGGGCATCAGCACCGGCTTGGTCAGGTGACCCCGGAGCTGGGCGAAGACGTCACCACCGCCGGTCAGCGGCAGGATCGTCATGCCGAGCGACTCCCGGAAGGCGAGGAACTCGGCATACACCTCCTCGGGCTCGAGGCGCTCGGCGACGGTCACGACCGGCGCGAGGTCGGTCGTGCCCCAGGCGCCGGCGAGGTCCCAGTTGCCGAGGTGACCGAGGAAGCACACGACGGGGCGCCCGGCGGCGAGCTCGGCTCGCACCGGCCCGTCGCCCTCGACCCGCACCGACGCGGCCACGTCTTCCGCACTGCGGTCGGGCAGTCGGAACGCCTCGCAGTAGTAGCGCAGGTAGGACCGCATGCCCTCGCGCACCAGGCTGTCGAGCGCGGACTCGTCGAGGTCGGGGCGCACTCTCGCGTAGTTGCTCCGCAGCCGTTGCACGCCCTTGCCGCCACGGGCGGTGGTGAGGTCGGCGAGCTGCTCGAAGACCGTGTATGCCGTGCGCTCGGGGAGCCGTCGGACGGCGCCCCACCCGAGGCGGTACCCGCTGACGGCGAGGAGGTCGCCCAGCCCGGTCATGACACCAGCCCGGTCAGGAGGTCTGGCCGAGCGCCTGCTGGCGCACGAGCAGCATCCGCTGGAAGACGGTGACGAGACTGGCGACCGCGAGCAGGGCGAGCACGATGGTGAGGACGACCTCGGGCAGCCCCAGTCCCACGAGCCCGGTGATCACGAGGACCGCCACGAGGCGGTCGGCGCGCTCGGCGATCCCGACGTTGGCGGTGAAGCCGAGCCCCTCGGCCCGGGCCTTCGCGTAGGAGACGACGCTGCCGAGGATGAGGCAGGCCAGCGCCAGACCGGCCATCAGGAAGTCGTCGCCCTTCCCGGCATACCAGAGCACGAGCCCGCCGAAGATGGCCGAGTCGCCCACGCGGTCGAGGGTCGAGTCGAGGTAGGCGCCCCACTTGCCGGACCGGCCGGACATCCGCGCCATGACGCCGTCGACGGTGTCGGAGAAGACGAACAGCGTGATGACGACGGTGCCCCAGAAGAACTCGTGGCGCGGGTAGAACGCCAGCGCGCCGGCACACACGCCGAGCGTGCCGACGACGGTCACCACGTCAGGGCTGATGCCCAGCTTGAGGAGCAGCCGGGCGACCGGGGTGAAGATCTTCGTGAAGAGGGCGCGTGCGTACTTGTTGAGCATGGTGGGGTCAGCCTACTGAGGCTGAGCCCGACTTCCCGGCCACCGTGCCGTCCGGCAGGTGTGCCGGTGCGCACGCGGGCGTCCCGCCCGGAAGGGCATAGCGGTGGTCGGCGACCCACGTGTAGACGCGGCCGGCCAGCCAGCGCACCCCCGGCAGCGTGACCAGGTGGCCGAGCGGCCGCCACGGTGGGGCGCCGTGCTTGAGCCCTTCGGCGATGGCGAGGTGGGCCGCCGCGACGGAGCCGTCGGGGCGCACGAACTGGGCGGCCTCGATGCAGTCGGCCTCGGTCAGGCCGAAGCGGGCGAGGTCGACCTGCTGCCAGGGTTTGATGTCGTAGCGGTCGCGACGGTCGACCCACCGGGTCGCGAACCGCGCACTGGTCGTGCAGAACCCGCAGTCGCCGTCGAAGATGAGCAGTCCCCGCTCCATGTCCATGGTTCCAGTCTGTCACCCGCATGGGAGCATGACCGCGTGAGGGGGACGTCCAGGCCGTTGGGTCCGTATGCCGTGTTGTGGCGGCTCGCCGTGACCGCGGCGGTGGTGACGACGGTCTGCCTCGGCACGTGGGTGGGCGACGACGACTGGTGGCCGTTCGCCCCGATGTCGCAGTACGCCTTCTCGGTGCGCAACGACGGGGTCATCAACTCCCTGACGATGGACGCCCTGACCGTGGACGGCGAGGTCGTGCGGGTGCCGCTGTCCAAGGAGATGATCGGCATCGAGCGGGCCGAGATCGAGGGCCAGGCTCCGCGGATCATCGCCCACCCCGAGCTGCTGCAGGACATCGCCGTGCTGCACGCGCGCCGCCTCCCCCACCAGCCCGCGTACGTCGTGATCTACCTGCGCAACACGTCCACGCAGATCGGCACCGGCGCGACCACCATCTACACGCTGGCGACGTGGCAGGTCCGTGACCCGTTGCAGCCCAAGCCCTCTGGCCTGCCAGGGGGTGCGCGGTGAACCGTGTCGAGAGGTTCTTCGCCCCGGAGCTCCCGCTCGCGCGGGTGGCCTGGCTGCGGGTCTTCGTCTACGCCTTCGTGTGGCTCGACGTGCTGTGGATCGTCACCGACCCGATCCCGCACGGCGACGTGCCCCCGAGCCTCTACCGCGGGCTGGAGGTGCGCACGCTGCTTCACCTGCCGGCCCCCTCCCACGACTACGTCCGGGTGCTGCTGGCCGTGGTGCTGGTCAGCTCTGCCATCGCGGTCACCGGCCGCCTGCCACGACTCGCTGGGTGGGTGTGTGCCGTCGGCATGCTCGACTGGGTGAGCAACGCGTTCGCCTACTCCAAGGTCGACCACGACCACTTCGCCCTCGTGGTGGCGTTGTTCGTCCTGCCGACCGTCGGCCGGGCCCGTCTCTCCGATGTCGACGTGCAGTCGCAGGCCGCCGGCTGGGCGATCCGCATGGTGCAGATCAGCGCGGTGTCGATCTACTTCCTGTCGGCCAGCGCCAAGATGCGCTTCGGTGGCTGGGGCTGGGCCAACGGCGCGACGCTCATCTGGGCGCTCACCCGTCGTCCCAACGGCATCGGGCCCTGGGTCGGGTCACACCCGGCGCTCACCCATGCGTTGCAGTGGGTCGTCCTGGTGGCCGAGTTCACCTCGCCGATCCTGTTGTGGCTCAAGGGAAGAGCGCTGTATGCCGCGTTGCTCTTCTGGGCCGGTTTCCACCTCAGCACCTACGTGATGCTGAAGATCCACTTCCTGCCGCTGGTGGTCTGCCTGCTCAGCTTCCTGCCACTGGAGCGGCTGCCCCACCCGGCCACGCTGCGACGAGCCGTGACCGCACGTCCTCGAGGAGCATCGGCAGCGCCTTCGTCTGTCCGATGACCGGCAGGAAGTTCGAGTCACCACCCCAGCGCGGGACGATGTGCTGGTGCAGGTGGGCCTGCACCCCCGCGCCGGCGACGGCTCCCTGGTTCATGCCGATGTTGTAACCGTGCGGCCCGGACGCGGCGTCGATCGCGGCGATGGCCTCCTTGGTCAGCCGGGTGAACTCGCTGGTCTCTTCGTCGGTCAGCTCGACGTAGAGCGAGACGTGGCGGTAGGGGCAGACCAGGACGTGGCCGGGGTTGTAGGGGAACAGGTTCATCACGACGTAGCAGGTGCTGCCGCGGTGCACGATGAGGCCGGTCTGGTCGTCCTTGTCCGGCGCTGCGCAGAACGGGCAGCCGTCACCGGCGTCCTCGCTGGGGCGCTCCCCCGTGACGTAGGCCATCCGGTGCGGGGTCCAGAGGCGCTCGAAGCCGTCCTTGGCACCGGCGAACTCCGTGTCGGGCTGCATCGCGTCCGTCATGTCGTGATCCTATGAGGCGTGCCCGAGACCGCCTCCGAGCCCACCATCCGTCGCGCCGTACCCGACGACGCCGTCGAGCTGGCCGAGCTGTTCTGGCGGGTGCGGGAGCAGTCGGTGCCGGCGATCCCCATGATCGCCCACCCCCGCGAGACCGTGCTGCCGTTCGTGCGCGAGGTCCTGCTGCCCGACTTCGAGGTCCACGTCGCCGTCCTCGACGGACGGATGATCGGCTTCCTCGCCCTCATGGCGCCCGACCAGCTCGGCCACCTCTACCTCGACCACTCGCACACGGGGGAGGGCCTGGGCAGCCGTCTCGTCGACCTCGCCAAGGAGCGCTTCCCGGACGGGCTGCGGCTGTGGGCCTTCCAGGACAACCACGACGCGCTGCGCTTCTACCGTCGACACGGGTTCGTCGCGGTCGAGTGGACCGACGGTGACAACGAGGAGCACGCCCCGGACGTGCTCATGACGTGGTCTCCCACAGCACCCGACGGCACCTGACGGCGCCGGTCCGCCCCGACTACACCTGACGGCGTGAGGCGACGGCCTCGAGGACCTCGGCGATCGCGTCCGCGATCGGCACCCCGTTCTTCTGCTCGCCGTTGCGGTAGCGGAAGGACACGGCGTTCTTGGCCCGGTCCTCCTCACCGGCGATGAGGACGAACGGCACCTTCGACTTCGAGGCGTTGCGGATCTTCTTCGGGAACCGGTCGTCGCTCTCGTCGAGCTCGACCCGGATGCCCTTGGCCTTCATCTGCGAGAGCACGTCCCACAGGTAGTCGTTGAAGTCCTCGGCGACCGGGATCCCCACCACCTGCACCGGGGACAGCCAGACCGGGAAGGCGCCCGCGTAGTGCTCGACGAGCACGCCGATGAAGCGCTCGATCGAGCCGAACTTCGCCGAGTGGATCATCACCGGCTGCTTGCGGGTGCCGTCCGACGCCTGGTACTCGAGACCGAACCGCGCGGGCTGGTTGAAGTCGTACTGGATGGTCGACATCTGCCAGGTGCGGCCGATGGCGTCCCGCGCCTGCACCGAGATCTTGGGGCCGTAGTAGGCCGCGCCACCGGGGTCGGGCACCAGCTCGAGCCCGGACTCCTCAGCCACCTGCTCGAGCACCGCGGTCGCGACCTCCCACTCCTCGTCGGACCCGATGAACTTGTCCTTCTTGTCGCCCTCGGTGTCGCGGGTCGACAGCTCGAGGTAGAAGTCGTCGAGGCCGAAGTCGCGGAACAGGCCGAGGCAGAAGTCGAGCAGGTGCTTGACCTCGCCCGGCGCCTGCTCGGCGGTGACGTAGGAGTGCGAGTCGTCCTGGGTCATGCCGCGCACCCGGGTCAGACCGTGGACCACGCCGGACTTCTCGAACCGGTAGACCGAGCCGAACTCGAACAACCGCAACGGCAGCTCGCGGTAGGACCGCCCGCGCGAGCGGAAGATGAGGTTGTGCATCGGGCAGTTCATCGCCTTGAGGCGGTACTCGGTGCCCTCGAACTCCATCGGCGGGAACATGGTGTCGGCGTAGTAGGGCAGGTGGCCCGAGGTGTGGAACAGCCCGTCCTTGCTGATGTGGGGGGTCCCGACGTACTCGAAGCCCTCCTCGATGTGGCGGCGGCGGACGTAGTCCTCCATCTCGCGCTTGATGATCCCGCCCTTGGGGTGGAACACCGCGAGACCCGAGCCGAGCTCGTCGGGGAAGCTGAAGAGGTCGAGCTCGGCGCCGAGCTTGCGGTGGTCGCGCTTCTCGGCCTCGGCGAGCCGGTCGAGGTAGGCCTTGAGCTCGTCCTTGGTCGGCCACGCGGTGCCGTAGACCCGCTGGAGCTGCGGGTTCTTCTCGCTGCCACGCCAGTAGGCGCCGCCGCTGCGCATCAGCTTGAACGCGTTGCCGAGCACCTTGGTCGACGGCACGTGCGGGCCACGGCACAGGTCGCCCCACGCCCGTGAGCCGTCCCGCTTGAGGTTGTCGTAGATGGTGAGCTGGGCGCCACCGACCTCGACGTCAGCGCCCTCCGCAGCATCGCCGGCCGCGCCGCCCTTGAGCCCGATCAGCTCGATCTTGTAGGGCTCGTCGGCGAGCTCGGCGGCTGCCTCCTGGTCGGTGACCTCGCGACGGGCGAAGGTCTGGCCCTCGTTGACGATGCGCTGCATGACCTTCTCGAGCGCCTTGAGGTCCTCGGGGGTGAACGGCTCGGCAACGTCGAAGTCGTAGTAGAAGCCGTCGCGCACCGGCGGCCCGATGCCCAGCTTGGCCTTGGGGTTGACCTCCTGCACGGCCTGCGCCAGCACGTGGGCAGCGCTGTGCCGCAGGACGTCCAGGCCGTCCTGCTCCTGGGCGGTGACCGGCTCGACGGCGTCGCCGTCGGACAGCACGTGGGCCAGGTCGCGGAGCTCACCGTTGACCCGTGCGACGAGGACGGCGCGGTCACCCTCGAACAGCTCGGCAGCGGTCGTCTGCTCCGGCACCGATCGCTCGTCTCCAGCGACGTTGACGGTGATCTGGGCAGACATGGTGGTGGCTTCTCCTGCTGGTCGGGTGATGGGGCTGTCGGTATGCCGCGCGCGGAGGCCCGCAGGCGGCATACCGATGCTATCGGCCGCCTCGCAACCCTCGCGCGCGAGTTGCGCGCGGCCGGTCAGCTGCCGCCGCTGGCGACGACCGTCGAGGCGACGATGGACGCCGTGATGGCGGTCTGCACGTCCTGGACCGCCTTGCGCACCGCCTCCGCACCCCAGTCACCGTCGGCGACCGCCTTGCCGCGGGCCCGGACCTCGCGCTTGGGCTCGTCCGGGAACAGCTTGGGCAGCAGGTCGACCGAGTGCAGGAGGGCCACCAAGGCGCCGGTCCGCTCGTCGGGCTCGACACCACCCACCACCGTGGCCCGGACCCGGCCGAGCACCTCGCGCTCGACAGCCGGGTCGGCGAGTGGCCAGGACGTCCTCGGGAAGAGCCCCAGCACCTTGCCCTGCTCGCGGCTCAGGACTCCTTGGGCCGCGAGGTCGCTGAGCACGGCGTCCTTGAGGCTGCCGGCCCGGTCCTTCCACGCGCTCACGCCGCCGATCCGGCCGACCGCGTCCTTCGGCTTGCGGTCGTGCGACAGCCGCGCCACCTCGGCCAGCAACGGGTCGGCGACGTGGCGGGTCGTGCGGACCAGCCGTCCGGGCCTGTGCTCGGGGTCGCCGGGCTCACTCAGCCGAAGGGCACCGTCGAGGGCCAGGTCGACGATCGCGGCGCCGGCGACCGCCGCCTTGAGCTTGGTGCTGTCGATCCGCGGCCGGCCGTCCTCGTCGCCCAGGGCGAGGAGCAGGAACTCGGCGGTGAGCGGGCGTCGCGTCATGTCCTCACTGTAGGAAACGCCCGCGCCCTCGACAGTGCCCGAGGGCACACAACGTGGTGGTAGACAGGCTCCATGATCGTCGTCATCGCCGGAGGCCACGGCCAGATCGCCCTGCACCTCGAGCGGTTCCTGGCGGACGCCGGTCACGAGCCCGTGGGCCTGGTGCGCAACCCCGACCACCTCGCCGACCTCGCCAAGCAGGGCGCTCGCGGTGAGGTGGTCGACCTCGAGAAGGCCACCGTCGACCAGCTGGCCGCCGCCGTGGCCGGCGCTGACGCGGTCGTGTTCGCCGCGGGTGCCGGTCCGGGCAGTGGCGCGGACCGCAAGGAGACCGTGGACCGGGCCGCTGCGGCACTGCTCGCCGACGCCGCCGAGCAGGCCGGGGTGACCCGCTACCTCATGGTGTCGGCGATGGGCACGGAGCGAGCAGACCCCGACAGTGACGACGTGTTCCAGGTGTACCTGCGGGCCAAGGGGGCGGCCGACGACGACCTCCGTGCACGCACCGCGCTCGAGTGGACGGTGGTGCGGCCCGGTCGGCTCACGGACGACGAGCCCACGGGTCGGGTGACCCTCGGCGAGGGGCTCGACCGGGGCTCGGTCACCCGGCGCGACGTCGCCGCCGTGCTCGCCGAGCTGCTGGTCACGGGCGCGGGGCGGGGACGCACCGTCGACCTCGTGTCGGGCAAGGTGCCCGTCGAGCAGGCTGTCGCGGCCCTCGGCTCGTGACCGCGCGACCCCCTGACCCTGCCCGGGCGTGGTCCGTGCAGCAGGTGGCGTTCACCGACCCGCGGGTGCAGGCCCTCGTGGCCGAGGTACAGGGCTACTACGTGCAGATCTATGGCGGACCCGACGACTCCCCCGTGGACCCGACGGAGTTCGACGAGCCGCGCGGCCGCTTCCTCCTGGGACTGGTGGACGGGTCGCCCGTCGCGATGGGCGGCTGGCGGCTGCGGCCAGAGCTCGATGCCGCCATCGGTGGCCGCTGCGCCGAGGTGAAGCGGATGTTCGTCTCCCCCACCGTGCGCCGCCAAGGGCTCGCGCGACGGCTGCTGGCCGCCCTCGAGGACTCGGCCCGGACGGCCGGCGTGGAGGTCCTGGCGCTGGAGACCGGCATGATGCAGCCCGAGGCGATCGCGCTCTACCAGGGGCAGGGGTACGAACCGACGATCCGGTTCGGCCACTACGCCGACTCCGACCTCTCCCGCTACTTCGCCAAGCGCCTCGACGGCCGCTGACGACCCGCCGACGTCATCGTCCGACGATGCGGCCCGGTGGTTTGCGGATCGGGCCGCTGTCAGTGGGCATCACTGCTGTCCTCGAGTGCAGCGCCAGCTCCCGGATCAGGCGCCGGGCGTCGAGCAGCATGGCGCCGTAGGCCGGCCAGGCCCGCTCGTCCTCGAGCTCGGTGGTGCGGACCACGTTCTCCAGCTCGGTGAGGATCTCTTCGGCGGACTGCAGGTAGCCGCGGACGACGGCCTGCTCCTTCTCCCCCTCCAGCCCGAAGTGGCTCAGGGCGCCGGCGATCTCGTCGAGCGCACCGGCATAGCTGTCGAGGAAGCGCTGGGTCGGTCTCGGCTGGTTCGCCTCGTCATCGGCGGCGTCCACGAGGGTCCGGGCGATCCCGCTCACCTGCCACTGACCGCGCCGGATCGCCTCGACCGTCTGCGCGTACCCCTCCCAGTCGACCTGCAGCCGGCGCACGTTGTCGCGTGGGTTGAACCGGGTGCTCTCCTGGCCGGTCTCGATCGAGGCGTGGATGTCCGGGGCCGACCTGAGGAGGTCGGTGCTGGTGTCGAACCACCCCCGGGCCTGGTCGCCGTCCCAGCCCTCGCGGAGGCCGGCCGCGATGTCGTTGAGCAGCAGGCAGACCTGTCGTGTCAACGCGCGGATCTGGTCACGCGGCTGCTGGATGTGCAGTGGTGCCACCACGATCGCGTTGGTCAGCACCCCGATGACGCCGCCGGCCAGGGTCTCCACGATCGTGAGGTAGGTGAACTCCGTGTCCGTCCCACCGACGGTGATGAGCGACAGGAGCACCATGGTCGGGACCTGGATGCCGTGGTCGCCCAGCCGGCGCCACCGGCCGACGAGCAGGGCGAGCGCCATGACGGGCAACATGCTCCACCAGTGCACCCCGAGCGTGGAGCCGACCAGCCACGCCGCGCTCATGCCGACCATCACCGCCACCAGCCGCTGCGCGCTGGCGAAGAGTGAGCGCACCATCGTGCGGTCCACCACGAGCAGAGCCGCCATCGGCGCGTAGAAGGGTGCCGGGCTGTGCAGCACTCGCATCGCGAACTGCCACGCGAGGACGGTGGCGAGGGCCGCCTTGCCCATCAGCAGCGCAGCGTCCCGCTCGGGTCCGGCGTGGCGGACCGCCTCACCCACGGCGCGGGCCGCGCCCCGAGCCGACTCGCGCAGGGCACCGAACCGCGGGGACGGCTTCGGCCCGTCGGCTGGGGACTCCATGCTGCTGACCCTAGGGCCACCGGACCGCTCCGTCCCCACCGCGCGATGGCACAGTTGGGGTCCGCCCCAAGATGGCTCGGGTGGGTGATCGCGCTGGGCCCGGCCCGCTGCTGTACTGGTCGCGTGCGGCGCCGTGTGCCCGCCGCGGTCGCGGCAGTTGCCCTGAGTCTGGCCTCGTGTTCGGGAGAGCCGGACGAGTCCGACGCGACCCGTGTCCGATGGGGTTCTTGCCAGGGCGTCACCGACCTGTCGGCCCCGCCGGTGCCGCCGGAGCGGTTGGCCCGGCTCAGCTTCAGCTGCGGCAGGCTCACTGTGCCGCTCGACCGCACCCGCCCGGCGGCCGGGACGCTCGTCCTCCAGCTGATCAGGGCGACGACCGGCCACGACCTGGACGCCACGCGACCGATCGTGCTGCTGGTGCCCGGTGGGCCGGCCTCGTCCGGGGTCGACAACCACGCCTTCCTCGTCGGCCGGCTGTCCGACCGGCTGCTGGCCGAGTTCGACGTGGTGGGCTTCGACCCTCGTGGGGTGAAGCACTCCAACCCGATCAGGTGCGAGCACGTGAAGCGTCCCGCCACCCTGCCCGACGTGTCGACCGACGCGGGGTATGCCGCGGCGGCCCGGGTCGTTCGGACCTTCACCGAGGAGTGCCTCACCAGCCTCGGCGACCGGGCCTCCCTCTTCGGCACCACCGCCGCGGCCGCGGACATCGACGCCATCCGCGCCGCGCTGGGACAGACGAAGCTCACCTTCGTCGGAGGGTCCTACGGAGCCAAGCTGGGGGCGGAGTACGCGCGGCTCTACCCCGGCGCCATCCGCGCTGGCGTGCTCGACGCCCCCACCGATCCGCAGACCTCGGCGGTCGTCACGGCAGAGCACCAGGTCAAAGGGTTCGAGGACTCGCTCGACGAGTTCATCGCCTGGTGCCTCGACCGGTCCTGCCCTCGGCTGACCGACGTCCGCGCCTTCATCGCCGCGCTGGTGGCCGAGGCCGACCGCTCGCCGATCCGGAGCGGGCGCCCCCAGGGCGACGAACCGATGCGCGGCAGCGAGGTGCTCGACGCCGTCGCCTCGTCGCTGTACGACGTCGACCGGTGGCCCGACCTGGCCGCCGGGCTGATCGAGGCCGACGACGGCGACTCCGGCACCCTGTGGGACCTGCGCGACGCCTCGGGCAACGACCCCGACGACACCACGGAGAGCGACGGACGGTTCGTCATCAACTGCACCGACAGCGGTGCCGCACCGACTGAGGCGGAGATCCGGAGGCTCGCCGCGCACTTCAAGAAGTCCTACCCGACCTTTGGGGTGTGGGGCACCTGGCAGCTCTTCGGCTGCTCGTTCTGGACCGCACCGAAGCACACCCTGCCGGTACCCGTGGCCGAGGCCGCACCACCGCTGATGGTGATCGGCACGATCCACGACCCCGCCACCCCGTATGCCGGCGCGGTGAGCATGACACGGGTCCTCGGCAACGGTTCGACGTTGATCACCTGGGAGGGCTTCGCCCACGCCGCCTTCACCCGCGACCCCTGCATTGACGCGCTCGTCGACGCCTACCTGATCTCCCTCAGCCTCCCGTCGGACGGCACCCGCTGCGCAGCCTGAGGCTCAGTGCTCCAGCGTCAGGGTCAGGTGTGTGGTCGTCGGGTTCTTCGCCGATCGCAGCCCGGCCACCGTGATCGGACCCGCGTCGTCCACCACGAGCTCGACGGTGCTGGGCAGCAGCACCGGCTTGGCGAACCACACGTGCGACGTGCTCGGCCCGGCGGTGCCCGGTCCCAGGGCGGAGAGCGTGCGGGCCGCCGTCCACATCCCGTGCGCGATGGCGCGCGGGAAGCCCATCGCCTTGGCGGTGATGGCGTGCAGGTGGATCGGGTTCACGTCACCCGACACCGCGGCATACGCACGGCCCTGTCCCTCAGGCACGCGGATGACGCCAGCGGGCGGACGATCCGGCAGCGGTGGCGCCTGGCCGCCACGGTCGGCGTCGGCGTTCGTGCGGCCGCGCCGCAGGTAGGTGCTGCGGCCCTCCCAGACCCGCTCGCCGTCGACGTCGACCTCGGTGACCAGGTCGACGAGCCGGCCCTTCGGATGGGGGCGCAGGTGCTCCGCGTGGACGGTGAGGTCGAGCCGGTCGTCGGCAGTGAGCTGGCGGTGCACGGTGATCTGGTTCTCGAGGTGGACCAGCCCCGGCAAGGGCAGCGGGAACGACCGGTCGGCCATCAGCGCGACCTGGAGGGGGAACCCGAGGACGTGCGGGTAGGTGTGCGGGAGCACGTCGCCGCCGCCGAAGCCGCAGACCCGCTCGTAGCCGAGCAGGTGGTCGCGGTCGACGACGACGCCTTCGCGCCGCAGTGCGGAGTCCGGGAGGTCGCCGTGACGACCCCGCTGGGTGAGCGCAGCCTTGGCGAACAACGGTGCGAGGGAGGGCGACTCACTCACCGTGCGGATCACCATGTCAGGCGCCCAACAGGCTCTGGCCGCAGACCCGCACGACGTTGCCGGTCACGCCTGCGTTGGCGTCCTGGCTGAACCACGCGATCGTCTCGGCGACGTCGACCGGCAGCCCGCCCTGGTTGAGGGAGTTGAGCAGGCGGCCGACCTCGCGGGTGGCGAAGGGGACCTTGGCGGTCATCTCGGTCTCGATGAAACCCGGCGCCACGGCGTTGACCGTGATGCCCCGAGCCCGGAGGCCCTCGTCCGCCGCCAGCGCGTCGACCAGTCCGATCACCCCGGCCTTGGACGCTCCGTAGTTGGTCTGGCCGCGGTTGCCCGCGATGCCGGCGATCGACGACACGAGGACGACGTGGCCGCCGTCGCGGATGCCCCCGTCGGCGAGCAGCACCTCGTTCATCCGCAGGATCGACCCGAGGTTGACGTCGAGCACCGACGACCAGCGGGCCTGGTCCATGTTGGCGAGCAGCTTGTCGCGGGTGATGCCGGCGTTGTGCACGACGATGTCGAGACCGCCGTGCCGGGCGGTGGCGTGGTCGAGGATCTGGCGTCCGGCGTCGTCAGCGGTGACGTCGAGCTGCAGCGCCGTGCCGCCGACCCGGTTCGCGGTGCGGGCCAGCGAGTCGCCGGCGGCAGGGATGTCGACGCAGAGGACCGTGGCACCGTCACGGGCCAGCACGTCCGCGATCGAGGCACCGATCCCCCGAGCGGCCCCGGTCACGACAGCGACCTTGCCGGCCAACGGCTTTGCCCAGTCGGCGGGCTCGGTGGGCGTGCCCGGCCCCACGCGCACCACCTGACCGTCGACGTATGCCGCGCGGCCCGACAGCAGGAAGCGCACCGCCGCGTCGGCATTGGCCTCCGCACCGTCACCGACGAGGACGAGGTTCGCGGTGGCTCCCGCACGGAGCTCCTTGCCGATGGACCGGGTGATGCCCTCGAGAGCCCGTCGCGTCGCCGCCTGCGCGAAACCGTTGGCACTGCTGGGCTCCCGGCCCACCACGATGACCCGACCGCTGGGACGCAGGCCCCTGAGGGCTGGCGCCACGAGCGCCCGCAGGGCGTCGAGGTCGCTCGGTTCTGCGGCCTCGGTGAGGTCGGCGACGACGGCCGCGACCCGGTCGCCGTCAGCCAGCTCGTCCACCGTGTCGATCCCCTCGCTCTTCAGCAGGGCACGCACGCGTTCCGCGACGGGTGCCGGGCCGAGCCCACCGACGAGGACGGACCCCTCCACGAGTGGCTCGCCCACGGCATACCTCCGCAGCGTGGCGGGGCGAGGCAGTCCCAGCTGGGTCGCCAGCTTCCTGCCGACCGGACTGTTGACGAGGCCGGCGTAGGTACCCGCCATCACGCGGCCTCGAGGATCGCCATGACGCCCTGGCCACCCGCGGCGCAGATCGAGATCAGGCCACGGGCACCGGATCCCTTCTCGTGCAACATCTTTGCGAGCGAGGCGACGATGCGGCCACCCGTCGCTGCGAACGGGTGACCGGCCGCGAGGGACGACCCGTTGACGTTGAGCCGGTCGCGGTCGAGCGCTCCGATCGGCGCGTCGAGGCCCAGCCGGTCGCGGCAGAACTCCTCGCTCTCCCAAGCGGCCAAGGTGGTGAGCACGGTGGCGGCGAAGGCCTCGTGGATCTCGACCAGGTCGAAGTCCTGCAGCTTCATCCCCTGGCGGGCCAGCAGGTGGGGCAGGGCGTAGGCGGGGGCCATCAGCAGGCCCTCGTTGCCGGTCACGTAGTCGACGGCGGCGGTCTGGGCGTCGACGAGGTGCGCGAGCACGGGCAGCCCGCGCTCCTGGGCCCACTCGTCCGACCCGAGCAGCACGGCAGAGGCACCGTCGGTGAGCGGCGTGGAGTTGCCCGCCGTCATGGTCGCGCCCTCACCCCTGCCGAAGACGGGCTTCAGGGTGGCGAGCTTCTCGACGGTGGAGTCGGGGCGCAGGTTCTGGTCGCGCGTCTGCCCGAGGAACGGCGTCATCAGGTCGTCGAAGAAGCCCCGGTCGTAGGCGGCGGCGAGGTTGTGGTGCGAGCTGGCGGCGATCTCGTCCTGGGCCTCGCGGCTGATGCCCCACTGCTTGGCGGTCTGGGCCATGTGCTCGCCCATGGACAGCCCGGTGCGGGGCTCGACGTTGCGCGGGATCTCGGGCACCAGCTGGCTGGGGCGCAGCCCGGTGAGCGCCTTCACGCGCTGCCCCGGGGTCTTCGCGCGGTTGAGCGTCAGAAGCGTCTCGCGCAGGCCCTCATTGACGGCGATCGGCGCGTCCGAGGCGGTGTCGGTGCCACCCGCGATGCCGGACTCGATCTGGCCCAGCGCGATCTTGTTGCCGACCAGGATGGCCGCTTCGAGTCCGGTGCCACAGGCCTGCTGCACGTCGTAGGCAGGGGTGCGCGCGGAGAGGCTCGACCCCAGCACCGACTCGCGGGTCAGGTTGAAGTCGCGGGCGTGCTTGAGCACCGCACCGGCGGCGACCTCGCCCACCTGCTCCCCCGCCAGGCCGTGCCGGGCCACCAGGCCCTCGATGGCGGCGGTCAGCATGTCCTGGTTCGAGGCCTTGGCGTAGGCGGCGTTCTGCCGCGCGAAGGGGATCCGGTTGCCGCCGATGACGGCGGCCCGACGGGGCTGCCCGGAGGTGCGGGACGCGGATCGGGATGACGACGCTGAGGGGGACACGGGGTGCTCCTGAGGTGGGTCGAGCTGTGGGGCAGGTAACTGATACGCACAGTAGCAGGTACACCTAGTACCTGCTACTGTCCAGCGTTGTGACCACGAGCACGCAGCCGGCGAGCCCGGCTCCCGACGGCCGCAGCACCCGGTGGGACCAGCACCGGGCAGCCCGCCGCCGCGAGCTGGTCGACGCGACCCTGCGCGCGATCCGCCAGCACGGGGCAGGCGTGGGGATGGACGACATCGCCGCCGTGGCCGGCACCTCGAAGACCGTCGTCTACCGCCACTTCACCGACCGCCAGGGCCTGTATGCCGCGGTGTCGGAGAGCGTCGACGCGCTGATCCTGCGCAACCTCGCGCAGGCCACCGGCGCGGCCGGTGACGACCTCGCGAGCGCGGACTCGACGCCGCGAGGCCTGATTGCGGGGGCCATCGACGCCTACCTCACGCTCGTCGAGAAGGACCCGGAGGTCTACCGGTTCGTGGTGACCGCTCCCCTGCTCGACCAGCCGGCAGGAGACCCGGCGGCGCCGGTGACCGGCCACATCGCGGCACAGATGTCCCTCGTGATCGCGGAGGCGCTGGCCCGCGCCGGACGCGACACCGCGCCCGCGAAGGTGTGGGGTGCCGGTCTCGTGGGGATGGTGCGCGCCGCGGCCGACCAGTGGCTGGCCGAGAGCGATGCGATGAGCCGACCCGAGCTGACCCAACACCTGACCGACCTGGCCTGGGGCGGGCTCTCCGCTGCCTGGCCCGACGAGACCCCCTGACCTGTGCAGCACCGACCCAGGAGCTCCCCATGACCACTCTCGCCACCGCCCTCCAGAAGACCCTCGACGGTCGCTGGGCCGCGATCCGCGACGAAGTCAGGACCGACCTCGACCCGGAGCGCTTCGCCCCTCCGAGCGAGCCGCTCGACCTCGAGTCCTACCGGGCGCGGATCGCCGACCAGGTGCAGGCGCTGGCCGCCACCGGCCACGCCAAGCGCGGCTTCCCCCAGGCCATCGGCGGCAACGGTGACCTGGGCGGCTCGGTGACCGCCTTCGAGCTGCTCGGCCACGCCGACCTGTCGCTCATGGTGAAGGCCGGGGTGCACTGGGGACTGTTCGGAGGGGCGGTGGCGAACCTCGGCACCGAACGCCACCACACGGCATACCTCCCCTCGATCATCGACGCGACGCTGCCGGGCTGCTTCGCGATGACCGAGACCGGGCACGGCTCCGACGTCCAGTCGCTGGGCACCACCGCCACCTACGACCCGGCCACCGACGAGCTCGTCGTCCACACGCCCGACCTGCGCGCCCGCAAGGACTACATCGGCGGCGCGGCGCGCGACGGGCGGATGGCCGCCGTGTTCGCCCAGCTGGTCACCGAGGGTGAGAGCCACGGAGTGCACTGCGTCCTGGTGCCGATCCGCGACGAGTCCGGCGCCACGATGCCGGGCGTGACGATCGGCGACTGCGGCGCCAAGGCCGGGCTGCCGGGGGTGGACAACGGCCGCCTGTCGTTCGACCAGGTGCGCGTGCCGCGGACCAACCTGCTCAACCGCTACGGCGACATCGACGAGCAGGGCGCCTACACCTCACCCATCGACAACCCGACCCGTCGGTTCTTCACCATGCTGGGAACGCTGGTGCGCGGACGGATCAGCGTGGCCGGTGGTGCCGGCGCGGCCACCCGCACCGCCCTGACCCTGGCCATCACGTATGCCGGTCACCGCCGCCAGTTCGCCCCTCCCGGCGGCAGCGACGAGGTGATCCTGCTCGACTACCGCGTGCACCAGCGCAAGCTCCTGCCCGCGCTCGCCAAGTCCTACGCGTTGCAGTTCGCCCAGAACGAGCTGGTCGGGCTCATGCACGACGTGCAGTCGGCCGGTGACGCCGCCGACGACCACCAGCAGCGCGAGCTCGAGGCACGGGCGGCGGGCACCAAGGCGGTCGCGACGGCCCATGCGACCGCGACGATCCAGGTGTGCCGGGAGGCCTGTGGCGGCGCCGGCTACCTGGCGGTCAACCGACTGCCCGCCCTCAAGGCCGACACCGACGTCTTCACCACCTTCGAGGGCGACAACACCGTCCTGCTGCAGCTCGTCGCCAAGGGGCTGCTCACCGACTACCGCGACGCGTTCGGCGACCTCGACACCCTGGGCATGGTGCGGTTCGGGGCTCGGCAGTTCGCCGGGGCCGTCATCGAGCGCACCTCCGCGCGGGGCCTCATCCAGCGCCTCATCGACTCCGCACCGGGCCGCGACAGCGAGAAGGGCCCGACCGACCGCGGCTGGCAGCTCGACCTCTTCGAGGACCGCGAGAAGCACCTGCTCGAGACCCTGGCGCTGCGCCTGCGCAAGGCCGGCAAGCCCGGCGCCGAGCTGTTCGACGTCTTCAACGACGCCCAGGACCACGTGATCGAGGCGGCCCGCGCCCACGTCGACCGCACCATCCTCGAGTCGTTCGTCGCGGCTATCGACCGGTGTGACGACCCGTCAGCCGCCCAGACGCTGTCGCGGGTCTGCGACCTCTACGCGCTGAGCAGCATCGAGGCCGACAAGGGCTGGTTCCTTGAGCACGGGCGGATCACGCCGGCGCGCAGCAAGCAGGTCACCGCCGCGGTCAACGACCTGTGCGCGGCGCTGCGCCCGCACGCCCAGGAGCTGGTCGACGCGTTCGGGATCCCGAAGGCCTGGCTCGGCACCGAGCTCCTGACCCCCCTCGCCTGACCGGCCCGTCTGCCCGCGCTTCTGGCCACCCATCTCTCACCGGACCCCCGAAGCAGCGCCCGCGTGCCACACCAGTGGCACGAAGTCCCGGGCCCCGCGCACTTCTTGCCACCCATCCCTCACCGGACCCCCGAAACAGGGCCCGCGTGCCACACCAGCGGCCACAAGTGCCGGGTATGCCGCGTGGCTCAGCCGCGGAGCAGGGTGCGGCCGTCGTCGGTGACCGTCCAGAACGGGTTGTGGGCGACCTCCCACGGGTGGCCGTCGGGGTCGATGAAGATCCCCGTGTAGCCACCCCACGACGTCTCGGCACCGCGGCGACCGATGACGGCTCCGGCGGCCTCCGCCTGGTCGAGCACCTCGTCGACCTCCGCCGGACCGCGGAGGTTGAGGGCCAGGGTCACCCCGCCCCACCCACCGTTGTCCTCGACGACGGAGTCCTCGGCCAGCGCGCCACGGTCCCACAACGCGACCACCATCCCTCCGCACTGGAAGAAGGCGACCTCGTCGTCGTCGTTGCCCCGCTCCCAGCCCAGGGCGGTGTAGAAGCGCTCGGCCCGGTCGAGGTCGGAAACGCCGAGGGTCACCAGCGAGAGTCGTTGCTCCACTAGGCGTTCCACCACGGTCGCAGGGGCAGGTCAGACTGGCCCCGGTCGTCGAGCTTGACGGCCAGCACCTGGTGGAGCTGCACGATGTTGCGCTCGAAGCCCACCCGCGAGCCGGCCATGTAGAGGCCCCACACCCGAGCCGTCGCCTCGCCCACCTCGTCGACACAGGCGTCCCAGTTGTCGACCAGGTTGGCGCACCAGCCGGCGAGGGTGCGGGCGTAGTGCTCGCGGAGGTTCTCCTCGTGGCGGACCTCGAGACCGGCGTCCTGGGCGGCGGCGATGATCGTGCCCGAGCCGGTCAGCTCGCCGTCGGGGAACACGTAGCGGTCGATGAAGGCACCGGTGGAGGTGCGCTTGTTGTCGGGACGGGTGATGCAGTGGTTGAGCAGCATCCCGCCGGTGCGCAGGTGGTTCTTGATGAAGGCGAAGTAGGCCGGGTAGTTGCGCACCCCGATGTGCTCGGTCAGCCCGATCGAGGAGATCGCGTCGAACCCGGTCTCGTGGATGTCGCGGTAGTCGCTGTGACGCACTTCGGCCAGGTCCTGCAGACCCTCACGGCGGATGGCCTCTTGCGCCCAGCTCGCCTGCTCGGCCGAGAGCGTGGCGCCGACGACGTGCACGCCCCGCCGCGCGGCATACCGGACCATCCCGCCCCAGCCACAGCCGATGTCGAGGAGCCGGTCGCCCTCCTTGAGCCGGAGCTTGTCGAAGACGAGGCGGTACTTGTTCTCCTGTGCCTCCTCGAGGGTGGCGCCGTCGTGCGGATAGCACGCGCAGGTGTAGGTCATCGACGGCCCGAGGACGTACTCGTAGAACGTGTTGGACACGTCGTAGTGGTGGTGGATCGCCTCGGCGTCGCGGGTCTTGCTGTGCCGCAGGCCTTCGGCGACCCGGCGCCAGCGCGGGAGCGCCTCCTGCGGGGGAGGCGGCGGCGGCTTGAGCAGCTCGACACCGAGCGACCGGGCGATGGCCGCGGCGGTCTTGGGCGGCGGCATCCGGAAGTGCAGGTTGCCCATCGCGTCGAGGAGCTCGTAGGGGTCGCCGGGGTGGACCCCGGTGAGGTCGAGGTCGCCGGCCACGTAGGCGCGCGCCATGCCGAGGTCGCCGGGCGCGGTGGCGAGGTAGCTCGCGCCCCGCGGTGACTTGAGGTCGAGGCCGTAGGGAGCGTCCTCTGGGCCGGTGGCGGAGCCGTCGAAGGCGGTGAACCGCAGCGGCACGTCGTCGGCGGTCACGGCATCGAGGATCTCAGCCATCGACAGCTTTTCGGGGCCCGGGGAGCTGTGCTGGGGGTCGGTCCGGTTGGTCCTGAGAATCGTCACTTGCGTTGCACCGCCTTGGAGTAGAGGTCAAGCAGTCGGGACTTCGGGTCGTAGCGGCGCTTGAGGTCGGCGTAGGTGTCGCCGCCGTAGAGGCGCCAGAACTGGGCTTCGTCGTAGTAGGCGTCGGAGTAGAGGGACTTGTGCCCGTCGAGGGCGGTGACCTGCTCCTCGATGAGGCGGTTGGCCGCACCGTCGGGCTCGGCCGGGTCGCGGGGCACGCTGGACCAGAAGCCGACGTTGACGTAGGTCTGGCCCGGCTTCAGCGGGTAGAGCGGCCACTGGTCCTTGCTGCGCACCGGGCAGAGCCAGATCGGCTCGATGGGGATCTCCCGCAGGAACCAGTGGACGAACTCGGCGGTCCGCCCCAGCGGCACCTCGATGTCCTGCACGACGCGCTCGCGCGGCGGGCGGCCCTTGCGCGCCTCCAACCGGTCGGCGACGTCGAACCGGTGGTCGAGCGCGATGAGCTTCCAGTAGAACGAGCTCCGCCGGTAGCGACGCGGCCAGAGCCGGCGCACGCGAGGATTCTGCGCGCCGAACGCCCGGCTGCACCAGAACCAGTCGGTGTCCCAGCGCCAGAGGTAGTCGTGGATCGTGAGCCGGTCGACCTTGGGCAGCGGCGAGTCGTGCTGGATCGAGCGGTAGTAGACCTGCTGGCCGGTGTAGTCGCTGACCGGTCCGGGTTGGGCCGTCTTCCTGCCCAGGGTGAGGTAGGACTCGGTCGCGGAGAACACCACGCCGTCGAGGTAGTCGACCCGCTCCCCCTCGTGCTCCCCCGCGTCGCAGATCCGGCCCATCGTGGCGACGAGCGACTCGACGTCGTGGAAGCGGACGTGGCGCAGGGCGACGAAGGGGTCGACCGGCTCCAGCGCGATCCGCAGCCGGGTGGCGTAGCCGAGCGTGCCGTAGGAGTTGGGAAACCCGTGGAAGAGGTCGGCGTGCTCCCCCTCCGGTCGGGCGGTGACGATCTCGCCCGCCCCGGTGAGGATGTCCATCTCCAGCACCGACTCGTGGGGGAGACCGCTGCGGAACGAGGTCGACTCGATGCCGAGCCCGGTGACGGCGCCACCCAGGGTGATCGTCTTGAGCTGGGGCACCACGAGCGGCGCGAGGCCGTGCGGCAGGGTCGCCTCGACGAGGTGCTCGTAGGTGCACATGCCCTGCACGTCAGCGGTGCGGGCCTGCGCGTCGACCGCGATCACCTGGTCGAGCAGGGCGACGTCGAGCCCCGGCGCGTCGGTGCGCGCGCGGGCCCGGAAGAGGTTGGAGGTCTTCTTGGCCAGCCGCACCGGGGCATCGAGCGGGATGGCCGCGTAGCTGGCAGCAAGACGACCCACGGCGGCGTCGTGGCGCGCACGAGCGTCCGTGGGAGCCTTCATGATCCGCCCAGTCCCAGCGGAGACGAAGTCCGGCACACCTTGACCTTATGCCGCCGTGCCGACACTCGTCACGCAGGTTGTCAGCACCTGGTCTCCGGGCGGCTCAGCCCGCATCGACAGCGCCGTCCGGAGCGACTGTCGTCACCTCGTCGCCGACGCGCACGATGCCCGGGTGACGCACGGCGGCATACACCCCCGGGCAGTTGCGGGCGGTGCCGGTGACCTCGAGCTCGACGCCGCCGGTGACGAGGAGCCCACCGATGGCTGCCTCCAGCTCGACCGGGGTGAGCGACACCACGAGGTTGGCCCGGGTGTCGGGCGCGACGTCGGCAGCCGCCACGACGTGGACCGCCGCCTTCTTGCGCCGGTCGCCGGCCAGGCCCTCGGAGTCGACGGCGGCCTCCTCGAGGTCACGGCCGGGCTCGCCGCTGACCGGATAGACGTGGAGCTCGGTCACCTCGGCCACGGTCACATGCCTTCCGGTGCGGAGGCGAGGGCTTCCTCGATGGCCCGGACGAGCCGGGTGGCCGAGTCGCGGGTCAGCTCGACGGCCAGCCGGGCTCCCGGGCCGCGCGAGGGGTCGGCGAGGTCGATGTTGAGGGTGTGCTCGGCCATCGCGTGGGCAGGGTGGTCGTAGTAGACAGTGGCGTCGGTGACGTGGAACCACTGGCCCCCGGGACCCTTGGCGCTGCCCTCGACCTGCTCGGAAACCGTTGCGTAGGTGCACATCTCAGCTGTCCCGTCCGGCGAGGTGGGTGTCGAAGAA
Organism: Phycicoccus sp. Soil802; assembly: GCF_001429605.1. Classification (GTDB taxonomy): domain Bacteria; phylum Actinomycetota; class Actinomycetes; order Actinomycetales; family Dermatophilaceae; genus Pedococcus. Next base: position 413,317 of record NZ_LMSS01000001.1, on the reverse strand, counting down.
GGACGCGATCCGCTCCCAGCCGTCGTTGGCCGCGGCGACGCGGTAGCTCGGGCGGTCGGTGGCGAAGAACGCGTGGCCGGCCTCGTCGTAGGAGTGGAACTCGTGGGGTTTGTCGAGCTCGGTGAGGCGCTCGTCAAGCTCCTTGACGTGCTCTGGGCTCGGCGTCTTGTCCTCCTTGCCGAAGAGTCCCAGCAGCGGCGCCCTGAGGTCCGGCAGCTGGTCGACGAGGTTGGTGACCTTCAGCGGGTAGCCCTGCGGCGGCTCGCCCGTGACGAAGGCGCCGTAGCAGTCCACCGCCGCATCGAGGTCGAGATGGCACGCGGCGAGCACGGCCTGCCGGCCGCCGGAGCAGTGCCCGATCACGCCGACAGAGCCGTTGCTGGTCGCCAGTGCCCGCAGGTATGCCGCGGCGGCACCGACGTCGTCGACCAGCCTTGCGTCGGGCACGCCACCCTGCGCCCTTGCTGTCGCGGCTGCGTCGGACGGGTCTGCTCCCGGGGCCTCGCGGCTGTAGAGGTTGGGGCAGATCGCGTCGTAGCCGAGCTCGGCGAACCGGCGCACCATCTCCTTGGTGGCCCGGTCGTAGCCGGGCAGGTGGTGGATGACGACCACTCCCCCGCGGGTGTGCTCGCCGTCGGGACGGGCGAGGTAGGCCTCGACCTCCGCGTCGTCGGCGCCGGTCAGGAAGATGGTGGTCGCGCTGAGGGAGTCGCTCACGTCTCGGATGCTATGCCTCGCGCTCAACGTCGGCCCTGACACCCGTCATGAGACCAAGGCGACCCGCTGCCCAGAATGACAATGCGGCGCGGCGCGCGCTGACTTCGGGCGCCGCCCCTCCCTACAGGGGTGTGGGCGGGGCGGCTACGCGGCGTGGGCACGTGGGGGTGCAGGCCCCAACCGCGCTGTGATCACGGTACCGAGCACGATCAGGCCGGCGACCTCTTGCGGTCCTAGTCCAGGTGCGCTGACTCCCTCGCCATGGAGGCCCGACTCCCTCGCCATGGAGGCCCCGCGACGGGGTCCACCGTTCGGCTGAGGCCGGATCCACCGAACGGTCAGTCTATTTACTGGCAAACCGGGACAGAAGCGGATCTGGCAATACCTCTCTCATACCAAGTGATGACTCTTTCTTGACCTAGCCCTAACCTCCGAGTTGGGGGCCGGGTCGACTTCGGGGGAGGTCGATAGCGGCAAGGAGGGGCAGGGCTTTGGTGGGTCCGGTTGCTTGCAGGGGGAACGCGACCGGGCCCACCAAAACCTCAAGGATCGAACGACGCATGCTTTCGTCGGCGACCGCAACCATCCGTAGCCAGCCGACTCACCGTTCCGAGAACCGCGTGACGGATCACCCGGTGGGTCTCGTCAACCCGCGTCGGCGTCCATCCATCCGAACGTGTGCCCGCAGTCGAGGCAACGGTGCTCGTGGCACCGTCCGCGTTGCTCCACGAAGGCCACCCGGTGCCCCGACACCCGGCAGATGAACGGGTGCGTGACCCGGGTGAGGCCCTGCTCCGCGAGCAGGAAGCTGTGCCCGCAGTCGCAGCCGTACTCGATGAAGCCGCTCCGGGCGGTGACCTCGTGGACGGCGTGGCCGAACACGCCGCACAGATAGCGGACCCGCTTGGGAAACGCCGCCAAGGGCTCGTGGGGGTCGTCGTCCACGGCGAGGAGCAGCGGATGCCCGCAGCGAACACACATGTACTCGTTGTGTCCGGCGCGTCGGTCGATGCGGATGTAGGTGTGATGGCGGAGGAAGCAGCCCAGCACGTGGCGGGTGTGGCTGACCCTGCCGTCCTCGAACAGGAACGGCTGGCCGCACCGTCGGCACCGCGGGTTGCCGGCGGCGACCGTTCGGTTGTCGATCTCGTGGCCGAAGAGCGCGCACGACCCCGTCGGGGGCGCGGCGACCGGCGGCACGACGGCCGGGGCGGCGGGCGCGGCCACGGGTGTGACAAGTGGTCGTTGCATGGTCGGATCCTCGGCTTCCACGTTTGTCGCTCGGGTGGTTGATCCCAGCAGCATGGCGACCAGCATCAGCGGTCCGCATCCGCGCCGGGGGCCATCCGTGTGGCCGCGTGGCCGACACCGTTGTGGACCAGAACACGACTGTGGACCAGAACACGACGGTGGACCAGAACACGACGGCTGGAGGCTGGACCGCCAGCCAGCATCAGCCCCAGAACCCTTGGGCCACCAACGCGATCAGGGGTGCTCTCAGTGATGGGTCGCGCGGTCGCTCACCGCGAGTCCCCCGGCGGCAGAACCGGCAGCCCTCCCGGTGCTCCCGCGGTGATCAGCGCGTCGATCGCGTCCATGTCGACGCACCCCTCGACCAGGTCAGCCAACAGATCGAGCCGGGCCTGCCGAGCCGCCTCGAAGCTGACTCCACTGGCGGCGAAAGGGCGCCCCACTCGCGCGGCCACCTCGCCCAGGAGCGCCTGCCGGAAGCCGTCGGACTCCAAGCTGCCGTGCACCATCGTCCCGAGCACGTGCCGGCGGCGGGCGCCGCCGAAGAACTCCTCCTCGCCACCGGTGGTGATCACCCCGTGGTGGATCTCGTAGCCGGACACCGCTGCGCCCAACGCCGTTCCCTGCGAGAGGCGCAGGACCTTCTCGCGCGCGAACGTGGTCGTGGTGTCGAGCAGCCCCAGTCCTTCGACCACCGTCCCGGCCGGGCCCTCGACACCATCCGGGTCACTGATCGTGCGTCCAAGCATCTGGAACCCGCCGCAGATGCCGAGCACAGGGCGTCCGGCGGAGGCGTGCTTGACGACGGCACGGTCGAGGCCACGATGCCGCAGCCAGGCCAGGTCCGCGATGGTCGCCCGGGTCCCGGGGAGCACGACGAGGTCCGCGTCCGCGAGGTCCTGCGGTCGGGACGCGAACCGCACGTCGACGTCGGGCTCCAGCCCCAGGGCGTCCAGGTCGGTGAAGTTGCTGATCCGTGGGAACCGCACCACCGCAACCACCAGCGGGTGCTCGGCGTCGGCCGCTCGTCCCGCGAGGTCGAGGCCGTCCTCCGAGTCCAACCACACGACTGGGCTCCACGGGATCACCCCGAGCACCGGGCGACCGGTGATGCGTTCGATCTCGCGGTTGGCCGGTGCGAGCAGGGTCTCGTCCCCCCGGAACTTGTTCACGACGAACCCGGCCACCAGTCGCTGGTCCGCTGGCTCCAGGAGCGCCACGGTGCCGTGCAACGCGGCATACACACCGCCACGGTCGATGTCTCCGACGACAACCACCGGCATGTCGGCGTGCCGCGCCAGCCCCATGTTGATGTAGTCGTGCTCCCGCAGGTTGATCTCGGTGGGGCTTCCGGCGCCTTCGCAGACGACCACGTCAAAACGGCATACCAAGTCGTCGTATGCCGCGAACGCCGCCTTCGCGAGCGACCCTCGCGACCCTGCGAACTCGGCTGAGGAGATCGAGCCGGCAGGGTGCCCGTTGAGGATGACGTGGCTGCGCCGATCACTCCCCGGTTTGAGGAGGACGGGGTTCATCGCCACCTCGGGCGTGGCCCCCGCAGCCACAGCCTGGATCCACTGGGCGCGGCCGATCTCGGCGCCGAGCCCGTCCGGGCCGGCGACGACCATCGAGTTGTTCGACATGTTCTGGGCCTTGAACGGAGCCACGCGGACCCCGCGGCGGGCCAACAGCCTGCACAGCCCCGTGGTCACCACACTCTTGCCGGCGTCCGACGTCGTCCCGGCGACCAGCAGTGACCCCTTCACGGTGCTCAGCCTACGAACCCACGGCGGGGATCCCGAGGCCGCCCCAATTGTCCCTAGACGGACCCACGCCGGAGGAGAAAGATCAACCGGTGACGGCAGCGCCGTCGGGGCGCTGCCCCGATCAAGGGAGCACGTCGTGTACGCACGTACCACCACGATCCAGGCGGATCGCTCCAAGGTCGAGGACGGGATCGCCCACGTCCGGGACCAGGTCTTCCCCGCCGTGACAGCCATAGACGGCTGTGCCGGCATGTCGCTGCTCGTCGACCGCGAGTCGGGCCGCTGCATCGCCACGACCTCGTGGGAGTCGGAGGCCGCCATGCAGGCCAGCGCCGAACAGGTGAAGCCCCTGCGATCCGACGCGGAGGACACCCTTGGGGCGACGTCCAGCGAGGTCGCGACCTGGGAGGTCGCCGTGATGCACCGCGACCACGCGAGTCCTGATGGGGCCTGCGCTCGCATCACGTGGCTCAGTGGGGACCAGGGACTTGCCGACCGGGCCACCGACGTCTACAAGACACTCATCCTTCCGACGCTGCAGGAGTGGGACGGGTTCTGCAGCGCGAACCTGATGATCAGCCGGGACTCCGGCCGCATCGTCGGCACGGTGACCTTCGAGACGCGGGCCCAGCTCGAGGCCACGCGCGAGGCGGCCAAGGACCTTCGCCACCGGGCCAGCGAACGGCTCGACGCAAAGGTCGACGACGTGGCCGAGATGGACGTGGCCATGGCCCACCTGCACGTGCCTGAGCTGGTCTGACTCCACGGTCAAACCGCGGTCGTGCGCCGTCGGGTCACCATGCGGTGCACTCGACGGCGCGCGCGGAGCCAGCACGTCATTGCACGCGTTGTCGGCCCAGCCCTCAGCTACGTGAGACAAGCGCTGACGCGCAGGACTCCCTACGCACGCTCGAAGATGAGGTCGAAGTCCCCCAGTGGACTCCATCGTTGCTCCTGGCACGATCCGTTCAGTCAAGCAGTTGGCACGAAAGCGCGTCAGGTCTCTGCTCCGTGCACCTCCCCGGACCGGTCGGCGCAGGACGAGCGTGAACAGGACGCGGGGCGGGTGTGAACAGGACGCGGGGCGGGTAAGTCGTGCACATGGCTACTCCCGAGATCGTTGAGTTCATCGGTGACTGGACGGGCCCGGTGGTCGCCACCTCCGTCCACGCCGGACACGATGTGCGCCCCGACCTCGTCGAGCTGATGGTGCTTGACGACGCCGAGCGCCTCCGGGAAGAAGACCCCTACACGGACCGGATCGCCGCGGTCGTGCCCGACCGGGTGCTGACCCATCGGTCCCGGTTCGAGTGCGACCTCAATCGGCCGCGCCGCGAAGCGATCTATCGCACGCCTGACGACTGCTGGGGGCTCCAGGTGTGGCGCGACGGAGAGCTCCCGGACGAACAGTTCCAAGGCAGCCTCGCGACGTATGACGCGTTCTTCGACGCTCTCGGTGCGCGCCTCGACCGGGTTGCCGAGCGTGGACCGTTCGTCCTGCTCGACGTGCACTCCTACAACCATCGCCGCGACGGCGAGGACCAGCCGGCTGCCCCGGCGCACGAGAACCCGGAGGTGAACGTCGGCACCGGAAGCGTCGACCACGACCTGTTCCAACCACTGCTCGAGCGGTTCATGAGGGATCTGCGTTCGAAGGATCTGGGTTGTGGACCGATGGACGCCCGCGAGAACGTCGCGTTCGAGGGGCGCAACATCGCCTGGTTCGTGCACGACCGCTATCCGCGGGTCGGTTGTGTGCTGGCCCTGGAATTCAAGAAGACCTTCATGGACGAGTGGACCGGTGAGCTCAACCAGCCTGCGCTCGAGTGTGCCAGTGTGGCCCTCGAGGCGGCCCTGCCCGGCTTGCGAGAGGAGCTGGATCGACTCCGATGACCAGATCTCCGCTGAGCGCGCCTGACCGCGCCGTCGATCATGCGCTGGCCCAGCTCTCGGCCAGCATAAAGTTCCTGCTCGAGGTCACGCCCGTCAATGCCGCGGACGTGCGCGCCGAGTTCCTCGACGGCGACGTCACGGAGCCCGTGTTCACCTACCGGGAGCTCGAGGTGGAGCCCGAGGTCGTGGTGGAGCAGCTCGCCGCGATCGACATCGGGTCGGTGGAGGACACCACGCTTGCTCACCTGTTGCGCGCCAAGCATCGCGAGATGGAGTTGCAGCTGGAGATGCTGCGCGCCCGCGATACCGACGACTTCCTCGGCCTGAGCATCGAGCTGTACGGCGGGGTGTCGCCGGCGCTGCGTGAGCAGGCCGAGTCAGTGCTGGAGGCCGTGCCGTCCGCAGAGACCCGGGGTGCGTCGATCGACGCTGAGGAGTTCCTCGAACTCGCGCTGGACGAGATCGGGCACTACCGCGAGCAGGACCCCGAGATCGAGATGCATGCGGAGATCAGGCCCGACGTCAACGGGGTCATGGTCTCGGGTGACACCCTGCTCATCGGCAGAGAGGCTTCCGTGCAGCGGGCTCGGGCGGAGGGCCTGCTGCACCATGAGGTCGGCACCCACCTCGTCACCCAGGTGAACGGCGCCGCTCAGCCGGTGAAAGTTCTCGGCACCGGCCTGGCGGGCTATGACGAGACGCAGGAGGGGCTGGCCGTGCTGGCCGAGGTCGCCTGTGGCGGGCTCACCGCGTTCCGGCTGCGCCAGCTCGCCGGTCGGGTCGTCACGGTGCACCGGCTCGTCGCGGGGGCGAGCTTCTCCCAGGCCCACGGCGGGTTGCTCGAGGCCGGATTCCCGCGGGGAAGTGCCTTCAACACCGTGATGCGGGTCTACCGCGCCGGTGGGATGACCAAGGACGCCATCTATCTCCGGGGCCTGGTCGACCTGCTGGCGCACCTGCGCGGGGGCGGGACCCTCGACCTGCTCTGGCGTGGCAAGTTCTCGCTCGATGATCTGCCCCTCATCGCCGAGCTGGACGACAAGGGCGTGCTCTTGCCTGCTCGGCTCATACCCCGCTATGTCGCCGACCCTGCGGCCGTCCGCCGGATCGAACTGGCCGCAACGACCAATGAGCTCAGCACACTCCTGGGAGGGGCGTCGTGAAGATCGCCTTCGTCGTCAACGACGTCAACACCGAGGACCCGCGCTACACCACCAACCGGCTCGCCATGGCCGCCAAGAGCATGGGCCACGAGGCGTGGTTCGTTGGCGTCGGTGACTTCTCCTACGAGCCCGACGGCTCGCTGAGCGCCAAGGCCCGAATGGGTCACGCGAAGAACTACCGCTCACTCGAGCGACACCTCAATGACGTGAAAAAGCCCGACGTCGAGCAGCTCATCGGGCTCGAGGAGTTCGACGTGGTCATGCTCCGCAACGACCCCGCCGAGGACGCCGAGTCGGCGCCTTGGGCCAACAACGCCGGAGTGGCATTCGGCCAGCTGATTGCGACCTGCGGGGTACTCGTCGTCAACGACCCCACCAGCCTGGCCAATGCGCTGTCCAAGGCGTACTTCCAGCACTTCCCGGAGATCGTCAGGCCACGCACGCTCATCTCGCGCGACACGGCACTGATCAACAGCTTCATCGAAGACCTCGGAGGCAAGGCAGTGCTCAAGCCGCTCCAAGGCTCTGGTGGCAGTGGCGTCTTCCTGATCGACCGCAAGGAAGGGCCCAATCTCAACCAGATCATCGAGGCGATCTCGCGCGACGGGTACGTCGTGGCGCAGGAGTACCTACCGGAAGCCAAGAACGGCGACATCCGCCTCTTCGTGATGAACGGCGAGCCGCTCCAGCACGAAGGCAAGTACGCCGCGTTCCGACGTATGAACAAGACCAATGACATGCGCTCCAACATGTCGGCCGGCGGCGAGGTCGCGAAGGCCACCGTCACTGACACGATGCTGGAAATGGTCGAGATCGTCCGGCCGAAACTGGTCTCCGACGGCATGTTCCTCGTGGGCCTCGACATAGTCGGTGACAAGCTCATGGAGATCAACGTCTTCAGCCCGGGCGGCATCGGCAGTGCTCAGGCGTTGTACGACGTGAACTTCGCGCACGTGATCATCGGCGAGCTGGAGCGGAAAGTCCGGATCCGCAAGTACTACAGCGACATCGACAACTCTCGGCTCGCGACCAGCTGAGTCCCTCCGGGTCAGGGGGCCCGGAGGATTGCAGGACTCAGATGCTGGTGGCGCCGTCGTGGAAGATGGTCGAGAGGTTCGTACCCAGCAACGCGACGGCCACGATGATGACGAGCGCGATGAGGGCGACCATCAGGCCGTACTCGACGGCGGTGGCGCCGCGCTCGGTCAGGAGGGCCCGGAACTTGGTGATGTGCTTGGACATTGGAGACTTCCATCCTCATGGGGTGCCAACGGATGGTCCGAGGGTGGCAGACCACCTGACCGAAAGGCTCCTCCCTTTGAGGGAGTACATCCCTCCCACCAATGGGCCGGCCAGCGCCCGTGCAGTGCACTTCCAGGGGGCTGGCCGGAACGTAAGGATAGACGCCGCCCGAGCGCGCGTCGTCCGCCATTCGAGCGACCCCAAAGGGTCGACCCCGAGCGCAAACGGCGTAGGTCTGTTGGGCGATGTGGAGCTCTCCGCGCAGGGCCTACCTTGGCGACCCTTGGACCACGCGGATGCAGCGGGCAGCCAAGGGTCCTTGACCAAGGAGCGCGGACATGGTCACTCGAACCGGACGCGGTCGCACCCTCTTGGTGGGGCTCGCGAGCGCCACTGCCCTGCTGGTCCCGATCAGCATGGCCTACGCCGGCGGCAGCCCCGCCGGCGACAACGGGACCGTCAAGATCGACGGAGTCCCCTTCGACGAAGCCCCAGACAACCAGCCGCACGTCGGCTGTGTGTTCCAGGTCGACTTCTACGGTTTCGACAAGGGCAACCTCAATGCCACGGTCACCTTCGAAGCCCAACCGCCCACCGGGCGTGACGTGCTGCTCGAGAAGGACAAGATCTTCATCGGTGAGGACGACGCGGGCGGTGGCACCGACGTCGACGCCCAGGAGACCTACAACCTCTCTCCCTACCTGTTGCCCTACATGGCCCACCCGCAGCAGGGCTACCACGTCAAGCTCACCGTGAAGGCTCCCGGCTCGATCGGCTCCGACACGAAGTACAAGACGTTCTGGGTCCAGACCTGCCAGATCTCGTGAGCACCCGACAGGCGTGCCCCTGACGCCACCGGAACGTCGGCACCACGCAGAACAGCCCCTGATCCTCACCGCGGATCAGGGGCTGTTTCGGGCTGGTGGACGTGAAGGGACTCGAACCCCTGGCCTCTCGCGTGTGAAGCGAACGCTCTAACCAACTGAGCTACACGTCCAGCGCCCTCGTCACGCAAGGGTGACTTTCGGGCCTGCCGAAGAATAGCCGGATCGGGCGCGCGAGGTGAAATCGGCCCCCCGCCCGGCGACCAACCCGGTCAGAGCCCGGGCAGGCCCTCGATCCAGTCCTCGATGGCGTCGGGGAAGAAGCCGGGAACGCCAGACAGGAGGAACAGCCCGTAGAAGATCGCCAGCACCAGCGCCAGCGTCACCAGCCCGACCAGACCCTTGAACCACAGGGGTTTGGGGGCGAGCCACTCGCTCCAGTCCTTGAGCCTGGCCTTGGCCCAGTCGAGCAGCCGCTGCGCCGGCTCGAACTCCGACCCCAGGATGGCGATCCCGGCGAAGACGATCAGCCACCCCGGTCCAGGGAGCGGCACCAGGGCGAGCCCGACCACCGCGATGACGAGCCCGAGGACGATGACGGCAGCCCGGTAGACGGGGTACACCGCCGGGTTGGCGCGGATCCGGCGCCGCCACTCCCAGTCGTCGTCGACCGCGTCGACCACCTCGTCGACCACCTCATCAACGACCGGCTCCCCCGGCGTGACCGGCCCGGGACGCTCGCTGCTCACGGGTCCATCCGCTCGACGCAGAGCCGGGCGAACACGGACGCGGCCCGAGCCGTGACCGGCCCCGGCTCCAGGGCGCGGTCGTCGACGCCGTGGATGGCCAGGACGTCCTTGGTGCTGCTGGTGATGAAGACCTCGTCGGCCTCGCGCAGGACCTCCAGCGGCAGGGCCTCCTCGCGCACCTCCAGCCCGTCCTCACGGCACCACTCGATCGTCACCTCGCGGGTGATCCCGGCCAGGCAGCCCGAGTCCAGCGGCGGGGTGAGGATCGCCCCACCCACGACGACGAAGATGTTCGACCCGGTGCACTCGCACAGCTCGCCACGGGTGTTGGCGAAGACCGCCTCGATCGCCCCGCGCTCCTTGGCGTACGCGAGCGCGACGACGTTCTCGGCATACGAGGTGGTCTTGAGGCCGGCTACGGCGGACCGCTCGTTGCGCGTCCAGGGGACGACGGCGACGGCCGCGCTCTGCGGCGGGCGCGGCTGGGCGCCGGCGGTGACGATGTAGGTGAGCGGGCTGTCGTCGCGGTCCGACCCGAGGGGGCCGGCCCCGCCGGTCACGGAGTAGCGCAGCCGGCCGAACTCGATCTGCTCCCCCGCGCCGAGGACGGCCTTGGCACCCTCGGCGATGTAGTCGTGGTCAGCGGCAGGCAGGCCGAGCCCGGCGAGGGTGCGGTCGAGCCGCCGGGCGTGCCGGGTCGCGGCGAACACCTGGCCACGGTCGATCTTGGCCGTCTCGAACGCGCCGTCGCCGACCGTCACCCCGTGGTCGAGCGCCGTGATCGACGGTTCGTCGACCGCAGTCAGCCGACCGTTGACCCACACGCGTGGCTCGTTGCTCATGCCTCCACCTTCCCAGACGCCAGCCCCACGAGACGTCGGGATTTCACCTGAGTCTCCACCCATTCCTGCTCGGGGTCGGACCCCCACGTGATCCCCGCGCCGGTGCCGAACCGCAGCCACCGCTGCCCGTCGGCGTCCCTCTGCGCCCAGAACGAGCGGATGCCGACGGCGAGTTCCGCGGTCCCGCGGTCGGCGTCGACCCAGCCGATCGCGCCGCAGTACGGGCCACGGGCGGTCGGCTCCAGGTCGACGATGGCCTGCAGGGCGGTGTGCTTGGGCGCGCCGGAGACCGAGCCCGGGGGGAAGGTCGCCGCCAGCACCTCGCCCCAGCCGACACCTGGTCGCAGCCGTCCCGAGACGGCGGACACGAGGTGCACCATCCCGGGGTGCTCCTCGGGTCGACACAGGTGGTCGACCTGCACGGTCCCCTCCCGGCAGACGTGCGACAGGTCGTTGCGCACGAGGTCGACGATCATGACGTTCTCCGCGTAATCCTTGGGCAGCATCGCGTCGAGGCTGGTGGCCGTCCCCTTGATCGGGCGCGACTCGAGGCGGTCGCCGTCCCGCAGGAGGAACGCCTCCGGGCTGGCGCACACGACGTCGAGCCCCGCGGACGGCACCACCACCCGCCCCGCGTGCGGTGCCGGGTTGCCGCGCTCGAGCAGCAGCGCGAGCCCGTCGAGATCGGCCTCCTCGGGCAGCTCGTGCGAGAGCACGCGACAGAGGTTCACCTGGTAGACGGTGCCCGCGGCGATCCGCTCGCGGATCTCGCCCACCCCCGCGAGGTATGCCGCGTGGTCCAGGCTCGTGTGCCACTCGCCCTCCAGCGGCACCCAGGGAGTCGGCCGCCCGGTGGGTGCCGACCGGTCCACCTGGGCGAAGCGGACGGCCGTGACCTTGCCCTCGAACTCGGCGACGACGGCCCAGAAGCCGCTCGCCAGGGAGTCGAGGTCGTGGCGGACCTCGACGGGTCGGGTGGCCAGGACCGAGCCGAACCTCGCATGTCCGGTCGCCGCCTCCACGTGGGCGATCCTAGGCCGACCTAGACTTCCCGATCATGCGCCCTCTCGCCGTTGCCGCGGCTGCCGCCCGCTCGGCCCCGAGACTGACCCCGACGCTGGCCCCGACCCTGGTGCTGGCCGTCGTGGTGGCCCTCACGGGCTGTCAGGCCGCGACCCCGGCCCCTGCCGCCGGCACCAGCCCTGCGACGGCCACGACCGCTCCATCGCCGTCGACGTCTGACGCAGCGCCGAGTGCGTCGACCACCACGACCACCACGGCTCCCCCGTCGGACCCCGACACCCTGACCATGGCCTTCGCCGGCGACGTGCACTTCGAGGACTACCTGGCGCCGCTGGCCCGGGATCCCCACGGGCTGGACGAGCTGCAGTCGTCGCTCGGCGCCGCCGACCTGGCGATGGTGAACCTCGAGACCGCCATCACCGAACGCGGCACCAAGATCGGCAAGGAGTTCCACTTCCGGGCTCCCGCCTCGGCCCTCGAGACCATCAAGGGCGCCGGCATCGACGCGGTCAGCATGGCCAACAACCACGGGGTCGACTACGGACCGGTGGGGCTGCAGGACACGCTGGCGGCCAAGAAGGCCAGCCCCGTGCCGATCGTCGGCATCGGCAAGGACGAGGACGAGGCCTTCGCGCCCGCGATCCTGTCGGCCAAGGGCCTGAAGGTGGCGGTCTTCGGCGCATCGGAGGTCTTCGAGATGACCTTGGCGCGCTACTCGGCAGGTCCGGGCAAGGGCGGCATCGCCAGCGCCTCACCCGTGACCCGGCTCCGCAACGCCGTCAGCAGGGCAGCCGCGCGCTACGACGTCGTGGTCGTCTTCCTGCACTGGGGCCTGGACTACCAGAAGTGCCCTGACCAGCTCTCGGTGCAGACCGCCCAGGCTCTCGAGCAGGCCGGCGCGGACATCATCGTCGGGGGGCACTCCCACCGGGTCAACGGAGCCGGATGGCTCGGCCGGTCCTACGTCGACTACGGCTTCGGCAACTTCGTCTGGTGGCGCAGCCACGAGCCCGACTCACGGTCGGGGGTGCTCACCCTGTCCATCGACGTGAAGGCGGCCAAGGGCACCAAGCGCACCACGACCAGTGCGGTGCGCAAAGCAGTCTGGACGCCGATGCTGATCGGCGCGGACGGCATACCCAGGCCGCCGGCGGCTGCCGACAGCGCTCGGCTCCTGGCGCTCTGGAAGCAGGCCGGCCAGTGCGCGAACCTCGCCACCGGTCCCCGGTGACCCTCCACCGCTGCGCTCAGCGACCGAGGACGAGGTAGCAGAACTGGAGCACGCCCCGGTAGGTGCGGACGTAGGCGTCGAGCTGCGCGTCGAGCCTGCTGCGCACCTCCGGAGCCCGGTCGTCGTCGCCGTGGCGGATCAGCCACTCCTGCCGGGCCGCGCGCCAGGTCGACTCGAAGTCGTCCCACTCCCGCTGGTCGGCGGTCGACAGGTGCAGCACCCGCCACCCGCTGGTGTGCACGTGCTCGAGCAGGTCGGTCAGGGACTCGACCTCCTCGAACATCTCGGCCGCCGCGGCAGTGGGCGGGGCGGTCCAGCAGGCGTCGCCGAAGAGCAGCCGTCCACCGCGCGGGGTCAGCTCGGCCAGCCGGGCGAGGGCAGGACCGGTGCCCCCGAGCACGTGGCTGGACCCGATGCACAACAGCCGGTCGGCAGGCTCGTCCCACGAGGCCGCCACCGCATCGACGAACCTGACCCGCGATTCGAGACCGCGCGCCACGGCCAGCGCACGGCCCCGCTCCAGCCCGTCGGCGTCGGTGTCGACCCCGATGCCCGTGGCGCCGGTCGGCTCCACGGCCCGCAGCAGGAGCTCACCCCACCCACAGCCCAGATCGGTCACCCGGTCGCCCTCCCCCACGTCGAGGCGTTCCAGCAAGAGGGCCGCGTGGTCCTGCGACAGCGGCGTGTTCCAGCGCATCCGGTCGTAGCGGGTGCGGGCGGGGTCGGGGACTGAGGACGGGGCGGCCATGCGCCACACTCTGCCGCACGGGAATGCGCGCGGCGGTCGCACCGTTACGATAGTTGAAATTGAAACTACCTAGCCAGGAGCGCGAGCGAGATGCAGTTCGGAATCTTCACGGTCGGCGACGTCACCACCGACCCCACCACCGGGACGACGGTCAGCGAGAACGAGCGGATCAAGCACACCGTGGAGCTGGCCCGCTTGGCTGAGCAGGTCGGGCTCGACGTGTTCGCCACCGGCGAGCACCACAACCCGCCGTTCGCCGCCCCGGCCAACCCGACCGTGCTCCTCGCCCACCTCGCCGCCGTCACCGAGCGCCTGGTGCTCTCCACCTCCACGACGCTGATCACCACCAACGACCCGGTGCGGCTGGCCGAGGACTACGCCTACCTGCAGCACCTCGCAGACGGTCGCATCGACCTGATGATGGGTCGCGGCAACACCGGCCCGGTCTACCCGTGGTTCGGCAAGGACATCCGCGACGGCATCCCGCTCGCGGTCGAGAACTACGCCCTCCTGCGGCGGCTCTGGACCGAGGAGAACGTCACCTGGGAGGGCAAGTACCGCGGCCCGCTGCAGTCCTTCACCTCGACGCCGCGTCCCCTCGACGGCATCGCGCCGTTCGTGTGGCACGGGTCGATCCGCAGCCCCGAGATCGCCGAGCAGGCGGCCTACTACGGTGACGGCTTCTTCCACAACAACATCTTCTGGCCGATGAGCCACACCAAGCAGATGGTCGCGCTCTATCGGCGCCGGTTCGCCCACTACGGCCACGGGACCGCCGACCAGGCGATCGTCGGCCTCGGTGGACAGGTGTTCATGCGGGCCAACAGCCAGGACGCGGTCCGCGAGTTCCGCCCCTACTTCGACAACGCCCCGGTCTACGGGCACGGGCCGTCGCTCGAGGACTTCACCCGCGAGACGCCGCTGACCGTGGGCTCGCCCGAGCAGGTCATCGAGCGGTACGCCGGCATGGCCGACGCGGTGGGCGACTACCAGCGCCAGCTGTTCCTCGTCGACCACGCCGGGCTCCCGCACAAGACCGCCATGGAGCAGGTCGAGCTGCTTGGCACCCAGGTCGTGCCCGAGCTGCGCAAGATCGCCGCGGCTCGCAAGCCGGCCCACGTGCCCGACGCCCCCACCCACGCCAGCCGGCTCGCCGCCGGCGCCACGAAGCACGAGGACCTGGAGGTCACCCGATGAGCACCCGTCGAGTCGTGGTGGTGCAGGCCGGTCTCGGCCAGCCGAGCAGCAGCCGGCTGCTCGCCGACCGGCTGGCCACCGCCACCCGCGACGCGCTCCTGGAGCGCGGCGACGAGGCCGAGGTCGTCACCGTCGACCTGCGCGAGCACGCGCACGCGATGGCCGACGCCCTCCTCACCGGGTTCGCCACCGGTGAGCTCCGGGCCGCCCTCGACGCGGTGCGCGACGCCGACGCCGTCATCGCCGTCACGCCGGTCTTCCAGGCGTCCTACAGCGGGCTCTTCAAGACCTTCGTCGACGTCCTCGACGACGGCGCCCTGCGGGGCACGCCGGTGCTCATGGCGGCCACTGCCGGGACGGCCCGTCACTCGCTCGTCCTCGAGCACGCCATGCGGCCGATGTTCGCCTACCTGAAGGCGATCACCGTCCCGACCGCCGTGTTCGCCGCGTCGGAGGACTGGGGCAGCGGCGGCACGGTCGACACCGGCCTCTCGGGCCGGATCGACGTGGCAGCCGGCGAGCTCGCCGACCTCCTCACCGGGCGCCCGCCGCGGACAGACCGGGTGGACGAGTTCGCCGACCCCGTGCCGTTCGAGCAGCTGCTCGGCCACTGACCGGGGCCGTCCCGGCGGGGAAGCGACCAATTGGCCGACTTCCGACGTGCGAGCTCGATTTCGCAGGGGGAAAGCGGGCCATTGGCCGACTTTCGGCGCCCAGGTGCCCATTTCGCGCCGGAAAGCGGGCAACTGGCCGACTTTCGGCGCACCGTCGCCGACCGCGGTGACGTGGGTATGCCGCGTCGGCACCGGTGTCGTGCGGGTTTCCCGAGCCCTAGATTGGTCGGATGAACGCACTGGAGCGCTTCTCCCTGGCCGGCCGCGTCGCCGTCGTCACCGGCGGGACCCGAGGGCTCGGTGCCGGCTTCGCGCGCGCCCTCGGTGACGCGGGGGCAGCCGTCGTCCTCGTGGGCCGCGACCCGGAGGCTGCCGAGGAGGTGCTCGGGTCGTTGCGCGACAACGACATCCGGGCCGACTTCGTGGCGGCTGACGTCACGGTGGCCGCAGACGTGCAACGCGTGCTCGAGGCCACCTTGTCGCAGCACGGCCGGGTGGACGTACTGGTCAACAACGCCGGCGCCTGCGTGCACGCTCCTGCCCTCGACGTGACCCCGGAGGACTGGCGTGCCGTCATGGCCGTCAACGTCGACGCGGTGTGGACCTGCTCGCAGACCTTCGGCCGGCACTTCGTCGAACAGGGCTCGGGGTCGATCGTCAACATCGGCTCGATGTCTGGCTTCATCGTCAACCGGCCCCAGTGGCAACCCGCCTACAACGCGTCCAAGGCAGCCGTGCACCACCTGACCCGCAGCCTGGCCGCCGAATGGGCGCCGCACGGGGTGCGGGTCAACGCCCTGGCACCGGGCTACATCAAGACGGACATGTCCCCCGTCGACGACCCGAAGTTCCGCCAGCACTGGATCGACGACGCCCCCATGCAGCGCTACGGCACGGTCGAGGAGCTCGCGCCGGCGGTCATCTTCCTGGCCAGCGACGCGTCCTCGTTCGTCACCGGCTCGGTCCTCGTGGCGGACGGCGGCTACACCGCCTTCTAGCCAGACGTGCTTCTGGGACGACGTGGCAGAGCCCCCGCCGCAGGGGGCGAGGGCTCTGGTCCGGGGGTCGGTGCGGCCTAGGCGATCGCCGGCTTCGGCGCGGTGTGGCGTGAACCGATGGCGACCTCTTCCTCGACCGGCACCCGGCGCAGGTGCCGGAAACCGAGCAGGGCCAGGAAGATCATCGCCGCCGCGCCGATGAAGCTGGCCCACGCGGCATACATCGCGATCTTGCCCATGGTGCCGAAGGCGTAGGCGTTGAGCAGCAGGCCGCGCAGGGTCTCGCCCTTGAAGGCGAGGTCGACCATGGCCTTGGCCTTCGGGTCGTCCGGGTTGGCCCGGGCGGCGGCGCTCAGCTCGGAGTAGGTCTTCCCACCGGTCGACTCGTCGAGGTGCACCTTGATGTAGTGGTCGGCCCAGGCCTTGGCCTGTGCGCCCGTGGTGAGCTGCTGTCCGGCGTACTGCTCGAGGTAGGGCTTCACGAGCGGGTCGTTGAGCTGCTCACTGCCCTTCGCCGGGAAGGTGATGTGCTGGGCCGAGAGCTGGGAGTGGACCTCGTTGTCCACGAAGCTGCTGGCCCAGGTCATCAGTCCCCCGACCACCAGCAGGACTGCGGCGACGATGAGGCCACCGGTCGTGAGCAGGGCATCCAGGGTGCGTCGTCGCATGGTGGTGGTTCCTCCTTCGGGTGCGTGGCACCCGCGTTGTATTCCGTTCTGACACCTCAACTCTGGCGTCGACAGAGCCGGGCGATCAGGGCCGAAGGTCCCGACTTCGGGACTGGTGGCCGCCCTTGACGTAGCCACCCTTGACGACGAACCGGCGGCCGGTGACCGAGTCGGGGTGGATGCGCATGATGCGGGGCTTGGGCGCGTCGTGCCAGGGGTGCACGGGCAGTCGCATCGCCTCGAGTGCGTCGTCGAGCTGGTAGACCTCGTGGGCTACGCCTCGGACGACGACGCTCCAGGCCTCGGCCCGCTCGACGTCGTAGCCGTCCACCTCGAAGGCGACGAAGGTGCCGTCCGAGGAGGTGAAGAGGGTGCCCGACCCGGTCCGGAAGACCACCGTCCCGTGGTCGACGGCGTAGTTGATCGGGAAGATGTCGGGACGCCTGTCGTGGACCACGGCGAGGCGCCCGACCACGCCCTCCCGAAGGGACTGCCAGCACTGCGGGACGGTGAGCTCTGTCTGCGTTTCCATGCGTCCACGATTCCCCTGCGACGGCCCGGAGATCAGGGTCCAAGGTCCCTGTGCCCGGCGACCCGGCAGTCGGACCCTGAGGTCAGGGCCCGGACCGCGGGCCGTCAGCAGAGGAGGAAGTCATGTCGTCCAACACCGGAGCCTCGACCGCCACCCGACCCGTCGTCGTCGGGGTCGATGGCCAGGAACCAGCTGCCCACGCGCTGGACTGGGCGATCGCCGAGGCCCAGCGCGCGAACGTGCCGCTGCACGTCGTGCACGCCCGGATGATGCCGCTACGCGGCCCCACCATCGAGTCGGAGTTGGGTGTGCACACGCCCGAGTCCGACGCGATCCTCGCCGTTGCCACCGAACGGGTCCACGCCCTGGCGCCCGACCTGGCCGTGACCACCGCAGCCGCCTACCGCAACGCTGCCGCGCTACTCGTGGACGAAGCCCGCGACGCCACCTGCCTCGTCGTGGGGGGCCGCCACCACAGCGCCCTGGGCAGCGTCCTGCTGGGCTCGACCTCGCTCGACGTCGCGGCCCACGCACCCTGCCCGGTCGTGGTGGTGCGTGAGCTCCCGCAGCAGCTCCCCGACCGTCCCGGGGTCGTCGTGGGGTCCGATGGCTCCGAGCTCTCAGAGGCCGCCATCGCGGCCGGCTTCGAGCAGGCCGACCGTCTCGGGCTGCCATTGACCGTGGTCCACGCCTGGTACCTCGACTACCAGGGCACCGGCCTGGCCGCGCTCGAGACCGACGACGTGCGGCTGGTCGTGACCCAGGAGGAGCTGGCCGTCTCGTCCGAGGCAGTCGCCGGCTGGTCGGAGAAGTACCCCGACGTGACGGTGCGACAGCGCATCCTGCACGCCCACCCCGTCGAGGCCCTCGTGGACCACTCGCGTGGGGCCGAGCTGCTGGTCGTCGGCAGCCGCGGTCTAGGCGGGTTCACCGGCATGCTCCTGGGGTCGGTCAGCCAAGGTGTGCTCCACCACGCGCACTGCCCGGTGATGGTGGTGCGGTCGAGTGGGGGTGCGTGATGGCCGACGTCGTCCGTCCCACCGACCACACCGGTCTGGAGGTCCTCGACCTCGACGAGTGCCTGGCGAAGCTCGTGGAGGTCCCGGTCGGCCGGCTCGCCTTCCACCTCGACGGGGAGCTGACCATCCTGCCGGTCGTGCACACCGTCGACGGCGTCGACGTGTGCTTCCGGACGACGGGCGACTCCAAGATCCAGGCTGCCGTGGACCGCGACCCGGTCGCGTTCGAGGTGGACCAGTTCGACGCGTCGACGAGGACCGGCTGGAGCGTCCTGGTCCAGGGGACGGCGATGGTCGTCGACGACGACTCGGACGTCCGCCGGCTCGACCAGACGGCGCGGGCGCCGTGGGTTCCACCACATCCCGGACCGAGCACGTGGGTGCGCGTGCGCACCCAGAGCATCACCGGTCGCGCGCTGGTCTGACTCCCTGGCCGGCGACGTAGACGGCGGCCTGGGTGCGCCGCTCCATGCCGAGCTTGGCCAGCACCGACGTGACGTAGTTCTTGACCGTCTTCTCCGCCAGTGACAGGGACTCGCCGATCTGGCGGTTGGTCAGGCCCTGGGCGATGCAGTCGAGGATGCGCCGCTCCTGCGGGGTGAGCGAGGCCAGCCGGGGGTCGGTCGGCTGGTCGTGGCCCCAGGCTTGCCGCAGGCGCTGCACCACCTCAGGGGCCAGGAGCGACTCCCCCGCGGCAACCCGACGGATGGAGGCCACCAGGTCCGAGCCCCGCACGTCCTTGAGGACGTAGCCGGCGGCTCCGGCCGCCACGGCGGCGGTGAGCGCCCGGTCGTCGTCGTACGACGTCAGGATGATCCCCTGGATGCCCGGGTCGACCGAGCGGACATCGCGGCACACATCGATCCCTGAACCATCCGGGAGCCGCGCGTCGAGCACCATGACGTCGGGCCGCAACGCGGGGATCCGCCGGGCCGCCTCGCTGGCCGAGCCCGACTCACCCACCACCTCCAGGTCGTCCTCGACCTCGAGGAGCTCGCGCAGTCCGCGCCGGACCACCTCGTGGTCGTCCAGCAGGTACACCGTGATGCTCACCAGCGATCACTCCCTCTCCGGTGTGAGCCTACCCAGCCACGCGACGGCCCTAGGGCAACGACGCACACCGGGCACTCCGCCCGAGCTCTGGTGAGCTTCACAGGGAACCGCGACGCACGACCACGACAGGGCTGGCCGAACGACGCATCACGCCGTGGCTCACCGAGCCGAGCATCAGCCCGGCGAAACCGCCTTGGCCGCGACTGCCGACCACGACGAGGCCGGCGTCCCGGGAGGCCTCGACCAGGACGTCCTCGGCGCGTCCGGGCTCGGTGACACCGGTGACGGTGACACCAGTGTCACCCGCCTCGACCTGTCTGACCGCCTGGTCGACGGCGGCGCGGGCGACAGAAGCCCACGGCTGGTCCGACACCGCCGCGGAGAAGGCTTCATCGAACGTGTCGGGATACGAAGAGGGCGACGGCGCCTGCCAGGCACTCACGATCCGGAGGGGCGCCTGCCAGGCGAGGGCGAACGCGAGGGCGAGGGAGACGGCCGCCAGCGCAGGCCGCGACCCGTCGATGCCCACCACCACCGGCAAGGACGGACCGGGGTGACGGACCGCCCCCTCACTCACGACCACGACGGGGCACCGCGCGTGCGCGGCCACGGCGAAGGACACCGACCCCAACACGGCCGTCTGCAACGCGCTGCGACGGCTGCGACCGACCACCACCAGTCCGGTCTCGCTCGACCGGGCGACGAGCTCGCCGGCAGGTCCTCCGACGACGGCAACGGGGCCGACGGCGAGCTCGCGACTGCACGAGCGGGCCAGGTCGACACCCCGAGCGGCCGTGGCCCGACTGACGCTCCACAGGTCGGGAACCGATCTGATCACTCCGACGCCCAAGGGTGTCTGGATGGGAGGGTCCGAGGCGCTCAGGACGGTGAGCCCGGATCCGAGTCGGGCGGCCTCCACAGCAGCCCACTGGACCGCAGCGACCGAGGCGGCACTGTCGTCGAACCCGACGACAACGGGTGCGCCCACGAGGCCGGACGAGGGCAGCCGGTGACCGGCGGTCGACTCGGTCTGGGGTCGCGACGTCATGTCCTGACCCTGCCCCGGGCGAGCCGTGGCGGACAGGGTCGAAAGTCCCTGTGACCCGTGGCTGCTAGTCGGTGGGCGGCGCCAACGGCACCTGCCAGTCGAGCACCGTGCCCCCGGCCGTCGCCGCGGCGAGCTCGAAACGACCACCCCGGCTGCTGGCCCGTCGCGCGAGGTTGTCGAGTCCGGACCGGGTGGCGTCGGCGGGCAGACCGACGCCGTCGTCGCGGACCTTCACCACCACCCGGGAGTCGGACACCTCGATGACGACCTCGGCCTGACTGGCCCTTGCATGCCGCGCGACGTTGCTGAGCCCCTCCCGCACGACTGCCAAGAGGTCCGCCGCGATGTACTCGGGGACATCGGCGACGTTCCCGCGCATCGTCAGGGACGGTGCGAAGCCCAGGCTCACCACTGCACCCTCGCAGATCGTCGTGACCTCGGCCGCGAGGCTGCGGGAATCAGGTGCGCGGTTGAGCGCGAAGATCGTGTGGCGGATGTCCTTGATGACCGCGTCGACCTCGTCCACGGCGGTCTCGATGCGGTCGCGGGCCGTCGGCTCACTGGTCAGGCGACTCGCGGACTGCAGGGAGAGCCCGGTGGCGAACAACCGTTGGATCACGTGGTCATGCATGTCACGCGCGATCCGGTCGCGGTCCTCGAGGAGGTCGATGCGCGCCTGCTCACGGTGGGAGCTGGCGGCAGTCAGCCCGACGGCCAGGCGCTGGGCGAAGTCGAGTAGGGGTGCGGAGATGCCGCCGAGCTCGGCCGGCAGGCCGGTCACGACCATCACGCCGAGGGCCTGGTGGCCACCAGCCGACAGAGGGACGACCACGTGGTTCGCTGCTGGATCGGGCTCGGTGGGCGCGGCCGCCAGCGTGGCCCTGGTCTCTGCGTCACTCAGGACCGTGCCGACGGCTGCGGCCCTGGGTCCCGCCGCGGCCACGACGACCAGGTCCCGGCCCCTGGGCTGGGCGATGTGGGCGCCCGCGGCACCGGTGAGGGAGAGGACCCGGTCGACCGCGTCCGAGAGGACCTCCGCCTCGGACCCCCCGACCAGCAGTGCCGAGACGAGGTCGCGCGTGGCCTCGCCCCAGTGCTGCTGGGTGACGCTGCGGTGGTAGAGCCGGGCGTTGTCGATGGCCACCCCGGCGGCCGCGGCCAGCGCCGTCAGGATCGTCTCGTCGTCTTCGCTGAAGCGCTCCGCGTTGCGTTTGTCGGTGAGGTAGAGGTTGCCGTAGACCTCCCGGCGGATCCGCACCGGCGCCCCGAGGAAGCTCGTCATCTCGGGGTGGTTGGCGGGGAACCCGTAGGAGTCCGGGTGGTCGCTGATGCGGTCGACCCGCTGTGGGTGCGGGCTGGTGATGATCATCCCGAGCAGGCCACGGCCGTGCGGCAGAGGACCGATGGCGGCTCGGTCCTCGTCCGAGATGCCGTGCGTCACGAACTCGATGAGCTCCTCCCCGTTCGGGCCCAGCACGCCCAGGGCGCCATAGGTCGCGTCGACCAGCTGACAGGCCGACTCGACGATTCGCCGCAGCACGGCCGCGAGCTCCAGGTCCGAGGTCACCACCACCACGGCATCCAGAAGCGCCTCGAGCCGAGCCTGAGCCGTTCGCGCACTGCCGGCCCGGGATCGGAGCTCCTCAAGGAGGTCGTCAAGGTCGAGCCCGGAGAGTCGGGCGATGCTGCCAGGCCCTTGGTCCGGCGGTGTCACCTGGTCTGCCACGTGCCCATCGTAGGTCGCGGGACACGCTGTGCTGGGATCGCCAGCCTGCTTCGCCCGCTGCGGACCTAGTCGGTCTCGGCCTCGATGACCACGTCCCGCACCCCTGGGGCGGTTGCCACGAGGGCAGCCGCGAGTCGCGCATCCCCACCCGGCCGCACTCCGGTGACGGTCACCACCCCACGCGACACGGAGGCGCGCCAGGTGGACTGGTCCAGCTCCGCGAAATCACGGACCACCCGCAGCCAGATGTCGGCGTCACGACTGGACAGTGCCCTGATGACGTCACTGCGGCTGACCATCCCGGCGAGCCGTCCGTCGCCGCGGACGACCGGCAGGCTCTTCCATCCCATGTCGGCGAGGATCCGCGCCACGTCCGCCACGTCGCTCGACTCATGGGCGACCACGGGGTCGGCACTCATGACCTCGCCGACGGTCGCGGGCCACGGCTCGGCTGGGCCGTCGTCGACCGGCCGGAGGTGGGCCCGTGGGTCGGCGGACACGTGGAGCCGCAGCACATCGGCCTCGCTCAGGATGCCGACCAGCCGGCCCGTCGCGTCCACGACGGGCAGGGCGGACACGCGTTGCTCGGCCAGCACCCGGACGGCGGCGTCCAGCGCCGAGGTGTCGCGCACCTGGACCACGTCGCGGGTCAGCAGCTCACGGACCAGCATGGGTGCTCCTCTCGTCGATCACGGCGGGCAGGGTGCCGGTCGTCACGTCCCACGCTGACCCGCGCAGCAGCCCACCACCAGGGTCCTTGGTCCTGTCCGTTGCGGTTGTCGGCGGAGCGCCTAGATTGGGGCTGACCGTTCCGCCGCCCGAAGGAGAACCCATGCCCACCACCCGCACCGCCGTCACGCACTGGGAGGGCTCCCTCTTCGAGGGCGCCGGCCAGGTCAGTCTCGAGTCCTCGGGGATCGGCACGTATGACGTGTCGTGGGTCGCGCGGTCGGAGGAGCCGAACGGCAAGACCAGCCCCGAGGAGCTCATCGCGGCAGCCCACTCGAGCTGCTTCTCGATGGCCCTGTCCCTTGCGCTGGACAAGGCGGGACACCCGCCGACCTCTCTCGACACGACCGCCAAGGTGACGTTCCAGCCGGGCACCGGCATCACGGGTAGCGCACTGTCGGTCGTCGGCAACGTCCCCGGCATCACCGCCGAGCAGTTCGAGGAGGCAGCGCAGGACGCCAAGGCCAACTGCCCGGTGAGCCAGGCCCTCAAGATCCCGATCACGCTGGAGACGAGCTTCACCGGCTGAGGCCGGAGCTCGGGCCAGCGCGGAGCTGGAGCGAACAGCCGTGATGGACGCCTGGTGGGTGTCCGACGCCGGGCTCGAGGGGCACGACGTCAGGCAGGTCGACGACCTGTTGCGCCGCGACGAGGGCTTCGTCTGGGTCGACATCCCCGAGTTCGACGACGCCGCCGAGGCGCTCCTGCGCGACCACTTCCACGCCCACCCCATGGTCGTGAAGGCTTGTCGTGAAAGGAACTTCGTGCCGTCCGTGCACGGCTACGAGCACCACACGTTCGTCATCGTGCACACCCCGCTGGCCGGCGAGGGCGGTCACGTCCACATGCTCGAGCTCGACCAGCTCGTGGGTGGTCGCTACCTCGTGACCGTGCACGGGCCGCGCAACCCGGCCGTCTCCCTCGCGGACGCGACCGAGGAGACCCGCACCGTCCAGGAGCGGATGCGGGCCGGTCGGTTCCGGCCGAAGACCCCGAGCGAGCTGTCCTACGCGATCGGCTCGGCCGTGGCGCGACGGCAGAGTGCGGCAGTCAAGGACGTCGCGAGCCGGCTCCCGGCGCTGGAGATGCGGGTGATGGGCTCGGACTTCCACCAGCCCGAGGAGCTGCTCGAGGAGCTCTTCCTGCTGCGCCACGAGCTGCTGATCTCGCGGACCCAGGCCGGCCAGGCGCACGAGATCTACGGGCGGCTGGCCTCGCTCGAGCGGTTCGCCAGCGAGGAGTCGCAGCGCCACGCCCGCGACCTGTCCGAGCAGTTCGACCGGGTGCGCAGCCTCGCCGACGGCGAGAGCCAGTTCCTCTTCGGGGTGATCGAGCTCTACCAGACCAGGGTCACCACGAAGATGACCGTGGCGATGGAGCGGCTGGCCGTCATCGCGGCGATCACGCTGCCGGTCACCGCCATCGCGTCGATCTACGGCATGAACGTCATCGTCAACGGCAGCACCCACTGGGTGCAGCTCATCATCGTGCTCGCCGTGATGGCGTCGATCAGCCTGTGGCTGCTGCGCTGGGCGCGCCGCCAGGGCTGGTGGTGAGCTGGCGGCGAGCGACGACAGGGGTATGCCGGGCGGTCGCCCCCCATGGTGACCACCCGGCATACCTGCTCGGCCCCCGCCTAGATGTCCTCGTCCCTAGAACTCTTCACCGAACTCGACGGATCCCGACACGCCGACCTGGTAGGCCGAGACGCGACGCTCGAAGAAGTTCGACAGCTCCTGCACGTCCTGCAGCTCCATGAAGGCCAACGGGTTCTTCGAGCCGTACTCCGGCTCGAGCCCCAGCTGCTCCAGCCGGCGATCCGCCACCGACTCGAGGTAGGTGCGCATGTCGGTCGTCGAGAGCCCCGCCACTCCCCCGCCCAACAGGTCATGCGCGAACTGCGCCTCCGCGTCGACGGCGTCACGCATCATCGCCCGCACCTGGTCGGCGAGCTCGTCGTCGAAGAGGTCCGGCTCCTCGCGGCGCACCGTCTCCACCACGTCGAACGCGAACGCCATGTGCATCGACTCGTCGCGGAACACCCAGTTCGTGCCGCTCGCGAGGCCGTTGAGCAGGCCGCGCGACCGGAGGAAGTAGACGTAGGCGAACGCGCCGTAGAAGAACAGTCCCTCGATGCAGGCCGCGAAGCAGATCACGTTGAGCAGGAAGGCCCGCCGGTGCTCCTTGGTCTCCAGCTTGTCGAGGTCGAACACCGAGTCGATCCACCGGAAGCAGAAGTCGGCCTT
This sequence comes from Phycicoccus sp. Soil802, assembly GCF_001429605.1. Lineage (GTDB taxonomy): Bacteria > Actinomycetota > Actinomycetes > Actinomycetales > Dermatophilaceae > Pedococcus. The sequence goes on along the minus strand of NZ_LMSS01000001.1, from coordinate 388,038 downwards.
GTCCTTGATCGACGGGATGTTGTCGACGGCCGAGAACGCCTCGTGCCGCTCCTTCTCGTCGGGGACGTAGGTGTCGAGCAGGGTCAGGTAGAACTGCACGTGCACGGCCTCCTCGAACAGCTGCCGGCTCAGGTAGAGCCGGCCCTCCGGGGAGTTGATGTGCTGGTAGAGGTTGAGCACCAGGTTGTTCGCGACGATGGTGTCGCCGGTGGCGAAGAACGCCACCAGCCGGCCGACGAGGTGCCGCTCGGCGGCGGTCAGCCGCTGCAGGTCCTTGAGGTCGGAGTGCAGGTCGACCTCCTCGACGGTCCAGGTGTTCTTGATCGCGTCGCGGTAGCGCTCGTAGAAGTGCGGGTAGCGCATCGGCCGCAGGGTGAGGTTCATCCCCGGGTCGAGGAGCATCCGAGTGGCCGAGTGGTCGGTGGCCACGGTGGTGTCGGTCGTCTGGTCGATGGTCACTGGCAGGCCTCGCAGCTCTCGGGGTTCTCGAGGGAGCACGCGATGGCCTCCTCGTCGGTCACGACGGTGGGCAGGGTCTCGGGCGTCAACGACGTTCCAATTGGCTGAGATCCCTGCGGTGGGGTCGGGGTCTGGCGGGTCGAGGCCATCGAGATGGTGGCCTGCTGGATGCGGGTGGCCGGACGCGACCGCAGGTAGTAGGTCGTCTTCAGCCCGGCCTTCCACGCGTAGAGGTACATCGAGCTGAGCTTCCCGATCGTCGGCGACGCGAGGAACAGGTTGAGCGACTGGCTCTGGTCGATGTAGGGCTGGCGGGCCGCGGCGAGCTCGATGAGCGACTTCTGGGGCAGCTCCCACGCGGTGCGGAACAACACCCGGACGTCCTCGGGGATCTCCGCGATGCCCTGCACCGACCCGTCGCTGCGCTTGATCGCCTCGCGCACCTCGGGAGTCCACAGCCCGCGCGCCTTGAGCTCGCGGACCAGCGCCGTGTTGACCTGCAGGAACTCCCCCGACAGGGTCTCGCGCTTGAACAGGTTGGACACCTGCGGCTCGATGCACTCGTAGGCGCCCGCGATCGACGCGATGGTGGCCGTCGGGGCGATGGCGATGAGCAGCGAGTTGCGAAGTCCGTTCTCCTTGATGGCCTTGCGCACGAGGTCCCAGCGCTCGGTCTGGGTCGGGGTGACGTCCCAGAGGTCGGGCTGCAGGTCACCACGCGCTGCGCGCGTCTGCTCGTATGCCGGGTGCGCACCGTGCTCGGCGGCCAGCTGGCTGGAGCGCTCGAGGGCCGAGAGGTAGACCTCCTCGGCGATCCGCGTGGACAGCTCCTGCGCCTGCGGCGAGTCGAAGGGCAGGCGCAACGCGAACATCACGTCCTGCAGCCCCATCACGCCCAGCCCCACGGGGCGCCAGCGCGGGTTGGACGCCGCCGACTCCTCGCTCGGGTAGTAGTTGATGTCGATCACCCGGTCGAGGTAGGTGACCGCAGTGCGGACCGTGGCGCGCAGCTTCTCCCAGTCGACCGCGTCGCGCCCGGGGGTGAGGTGCTGGGCGAGGTTGACCGAGCCGAGGTTGCAGACGGCGGTCTCGTCGTTGCTGGAGACCTCGATGATCTCGGTGCACAGGTTCGACAGGTGCACCACCGGTGCTCCCGGGCGCTGGTCGTCGCTGGTCTGGTTGCAGGTGCGGTTGCTGGCGTCCTTGAAGGTCATCCAGCCGTTGCCGGTCTGGGCCAGGGTCCGCATCATCTTGCCGTAGAGCTCGCGCGCACTGACCTGTCGCACGAAGCGCCCGTCGCGCTCCGCGGCGGCATACGCCTCCTCGAAGGCCGGCCCCCAGAGGTCCGGCAGCTCGGGCACCTCGTTCGGGTCGATGAGGCTCCACTGCTCGTCGGCCTCGACGCGGCGCATGAACTCGTCGGGCACCCAGTTGGCGAGGTTGAGGTTGTGGGTGCGCCGGGCGTCCTCGCCGGTGTTGTCGCGCAGCTCGAGGAACTCCTCGATGTCGGGGTGCCACGGCTCGAGGTAGACGCACGCGGCACCCTTGCGACGACCACCCTGGTTGACCGCGGACACCGACGAGTCGAGGGTGCGCAGCCACGGGACGATGCCGTTGGAGTGGCCGTTCGTGCCACGGATGAGGGCCCCGCGCGACCGCACCCGTGACCACGAGATGCCAATGCCACCAGCGAACTTCGAGAGCTTGGCGACCTGCGCATAGCGGTCGTAGATCGACTCGAGCTCGTCCTGGGGAGAGTCGACGAGGTAGCACGACGACATCTGGGTGTGCCGGGTGCCGGAGTTGAAGAGGGTCGGCGAGCTGGGCAGGTAGGCCAGCGACGCCATCAGCCGGTAGAACCCGATCGCCTCCTGTGGCGTGTGCGACAGGCCGCAGGCGACCCGCAGCAGGAAGTACTGCGGCGTCTCCAGCACCATCCGGGTGTCGGGGTGGCGCAGCAGGTAGCGGTCGTAGACGGTCCGCAGCCCGAAGTACTCGAACCGGCGGTCGTTGCTGACGTCCACCGCGTGGTCGAGCTTGCGGGCGTTCGCCTCGACGAAGGCAGCGGTCTCGTCACCGATCAGCCCCTCGAGGTGGCCGAGCCGCACGGCCTGGCTGAACGACGCGATCTGCTGGCCGCGCACCTCCTTGTCGATGTAGTTGGACAGCAGTCGGGCGGCCAGCCGCGAGTACTCGGGCTCGGCGGCCGTCATCTCTGCGGCGGTCTGGATCGACAGCCGGTCGAGCTCGGCGGTCGTCGCGCCGTCGTAGAGGCCGCTGATGGTGCGGGTGGCGATGGCCATCGGGTCGACCTCGGTGAGGTCGTCGCACCAGCGCTCCACCGCCCGGACGATCTTCATGACGTCGACGGGTTCGCTGTCGCCGTTGCGCTTGCGCACGGCCATGGTCGTGCGGCGGGCGGTCGGGGGTTCGACGGCCGGGATGTCGTCGATGACCTCAGTGGTCGTGTCGGTCACTGCTCTCTCCTCGCGAGCGATTCGGTGCCGCGGGTCGAGGAGGGGACGACGACACAGCCACCGCCTCGGGAAACCGGGTGCGGTCGTCTGTGCAGGTCGTGTGACCCGCCCTCGAGGCCACGACTCACCGCACACGGCGTGTGCGGTCGCTGGCAGGTCTTCGGACTCGCGGACCTTCGCCTCGGCGACCGTGGGGTGAGCTCTGGCGAGCTCGGGTCGTCGGGGCGGTTCCTACTGGCCGTCGCTTCCCACCCGCGTGGTGCGAGCAGTGCTTGATGACGGCGGTCGTTTCCGCTTACCGCTGCGGGGCAGTCCCGGATTCGCACCGGGTTCCCTCTTGCCCCGGAGACCGATTGCGCGGTCTCCGGACCAGCAAGAGACACCATATGCGGGTGGTGGCACGAATTCGTGGCACCACATGTTGGGTCCGCGTGTCGCGTCCCTAGGATTGCCGCCATGCCCCGCGCCACCCCTTGCCTCCTCGGGGGCGCAGCGCTCGGGCTGGTGCTCACCGCGGTGCTCACGGGCTGCTCCACCACGCCCGGTGGCGGCGGTGGCACGACGCCCGGCTACGCGGCATACCCGCGGTTGACGCCGGCCTGCGCCCGGGTGACGCCGACCGGGAAGCCGCCGGCGGTGACGGTCGCCCAGCTCAACCGGATCGTCGCGGGTCTCGACCTCCCCCTGTGGCAGGCCGGCGACATCGGGGCGAGCGCGCGGCTTCCCGACGACCGGATCGTCTGGGTGTTCGGCGACACCGTGCGCGGCGACGGCATCACCCCGCGCATCGTCGCCAACTCCATGCTCGTGACCAGCGGCCTGTGCACGTCGCAGGTCGAGGCGGCCGGTCAGGGGCCGGTGATCCCGGACCGCGCCGATGGCGTCGTGCACTGGCCGATGTCCGTGGTGTCGGTGTCGCGGCCCGAGGACGACGTCCTCGTCGTCGTCTCGGCCCGCATCCGTCGAGGCACGGCGGGCGGCTTGGACTTCACCTACCTCGGGAGCAGCGCGTCCCTCTTCGACGTCGCACCCGGGGGCGCACCGACCCTGCGGGAGCAGCTCGACATCACCCCCGACAGCACGGCCGCCGACCAGGTCAACTGGGGCTCGGCCATGACGGTCCGGGGTGGCTGGCTCTACGTCTACGGCACCCGCCTGCCCAGCAAGGACTCGTTCGGACGGGCCCTGTATGCCGCCCGCGCACCGATCGGCGACGCGCGCGACCGCGCGACGTGGCAGTTCTGGGACGGGACGGCCTGGGTGGGCGAGCCGTCGCGGGCGGCGGTCGTCCTGCCGGCTCGCGGAGGAGTCTCGCAGACCCTGTCGGTGGACGTGCTCGACGGCCGGTACGTCATCGTCTCCAAGCGCGACGGCGACCTCGGCAACACCGTCTACGCCTGGACGTCCGACTCCCCCGTCGGCCCCTGGACCGCCCGGCGCGGCACGCGGGCGGACTTCCAGGACCCGTCCGGGCAGCTCCAGTACGCGCCGCTGGCCCACCCCGGCATCACGCTGGCCGACGGCAAGCTGCTCATCTCGATCTCGCGCAACACCACCGACTTCAGCCGGTTGCTCACCGACCCTTCCCTGGGTCGCCCGGTCTTCGCGGAGCTCGACCGGCCCTGACCTGACCAGCCGCCGGCTCTTGCCGACCGGACTTCGTCGGGCGACGATGGCAGTCGTGGATGCGCCTGCGTTCCGGATCTGGCCACCGGTGGCCCTGGGGGTGCCGCTCGCCGCGGGGCTCTTCCTGAGCGCGGCCACGGACGACCCCGTCGCGGTCACCGGCTCGGCAGTCCGGTGGGTCGGCTGGGCCCTGGTCGTCGCGTTCGTGCTATGGAACGGCTGGACGCTGGCCCACATGGCCACCCACGACACCGCGGTGCTGCCCGGCGGGGCCACCGTTCTCGTGCTCCAGTCGGGGCCGTTCCGGCTGAGCCGGAACCCGCTCTACGTGGGGCTCGTCGCCCTCGACGTCGGATGGGCGCTGCTCGCACACTCGTTCTGGGCGTTGGTCCTCGTGCCGATCGGTGTGGCCGCACTCTGGTGGGGCGCGATCCGTCCCGAAGAGCGTTACCTGGCCGGCAAGTTCGGGGCCGAGTACGAGGCCTACCGTTCTCGCGTGCGGCGGTGGGTCTGAGCCGATGAACAGCAGGCCGATGAACAGCAGGTGGATGAACAGCAGGTGCCCATGAACAGCAGGCCGATGACGAGCATGATGGAGCGCCTCACGGAGGCCCAGAACGCCCACGACGCCGATCGTTTCGCGTCGCACTTCGCCGAGGACTACGTGAGTGCCCAGCCGGCGCACCCCGGCCGCGCCTTCCGGGGCCGCGCCCAGGTGCTCGCCAACTGGACCTCCGTCTTCGAGGGAGTCCCCGACTTCCACGCCGAGCTGTTGGCCCACATCGTCGACGGCGACACCGAGTGGGCGGAGGTCGACTGGGGCGGACACCACGTCGACGGCTCCGGCTTCTCGATGCGTGGTGTCATCGTGCTCGTCATCCGCGACGACCTGGTCGCCGAGGGTCGTCTCTACGTCGAGCCGGTGGACGTCGAGGGGGACGACATCGAGGCGGCCGTCGCGGAGCTCTACCGACCACCCAGGGCGTGAGCCGCACCCGGTGCCCACCGCCGGGCAGCGACGCGGGCGACGATGAGTTCGCCGGTCGGCGCGGGTCTGCATCGGTAGCAACCGAACGCCCACACGACCCACAGGACGGGAGAGACCCATGACAGCCACCTACACCTTCGACGTCTTCAGCAGCCTCGACGGCTACGGCGCCGCCAGCGGCGACTGGACCGGCTACTGGGGGAAGCAGGGCCCGGAGCTGCTCGACCACCGCCTCGACCTCTACGCCGAGGACCAGCGGATGGTGTTCGGCGCCAACACCTTCCGGGCGTTCGTCGACATGTTGGCCGACAGCACCGAGGACTCCGAGGTGCGCGACCCGTGGGTCACCCGCATGGTGAACCTCCCAGCGATCGTGGTGTCGTCGACCCTCGACGGACCGCTCGACTGGCCGGACGCCACGATCGCGAGGGGCGATGCCCTCGACGTGGTCGCCCGCCTCAAGGAGGAGTCCGATGTGCCGTTGCGCTCACACGGAAGTCTCGCGATGAACCGGGCCCTCATGGCCGCAGGCCTCGTCGACTTCGTCCAGGTGTCGATCTTCCCGGTCATCACCGGCCAGACCGGTCTGGGTCCGATCTTCGCAGGGGCTGCCGACTTCGACCTGGAGCTGGTCGAGCACCGGACCCTCGACCATGACATCCAGGAGCTCGTCTACCGACCGACCCTCCATGGTTGAGCCCGACGGTCCTGGAGAGTCCGCCGTGGAGGTCGACCGCAACGCCGTCGACGAGCGGCTCCGCGAGGAGCGCGACGAGGTGCGTGCTCGGCTGGCGTCCATGACCAGCGACCTCCAGTCGCTGTTCGCTGCCTCGCAGGACTCCAACGCCGACGACGAGCACGACCCCGAGGGCCAGACCATCGCCTACGAACGCTCGCAGCTGTCCTCCCTGATCGGCGCGGCTCAGGACCAGCTAGCCCAGATCGATGCGGCCATGGCCCGACTGCGCGGCGGCAGCTACGGTCTCTGCGAGGTGTGCGGCGAGCCAATCGCGCCAGCGAGGCTCGAGGCCAGGCCGACGGCTCGCACCTGCGTCGCACACGTCCAGTCCACCACCTGAGGAGAGCACCATGTCCATCACGCGGGTCCACAACCTGTCGATCTCGCTCGACGGCTTCGCCACCGGCGAGCCACAGTCCCTCGAGGCCCCCTTCGGCCACGCCGGTGAGCGACTCCACGAGTGGATGTTCGCGACCCGCTACTGGGACGAGAGCCGGGGGTCGCTCGGGGGCGACAACGCCTTCGCCGAACGGCACACCCCGGGCATCGGTGCGGAGATCATGGGCGCCAACAAGTTCGGGCCGCCCGGCTGGCAGGACGACCCCGAGTGGCGGGGCTGGTGGGGGCCCAACCCGCCGTTCCACACGCCCACCTTCGTCTTGACCCACCACGCCCAGCCCTCGATCGAGATGGAGGGCGGCACGACGTTCCACTTCCTCGACGCCAGCCCGGCCGAGGCCCTGGAGCAGGCTCGCGCGGCAGCGGGAGACCAGGACATCCGGATCGGCGGTGGCGCCACGGTGGTCCGCGACTTCGTCCTCGCCGGGTTGGTCGACCACCTGCACCTCGTGCAGGTGCCCATCCTGCTCGGCCGTGGGGTGCGGATCTGGGACGGCCTGGAGGGCATCGAGGACACCTACGACATCGAGGCGGTCTCCACCCCGAGCGGGGTCACGCACCTCACCTTCACGCGCAAGGCCACCGCCTGAGCGGTGCGGTATGCCGCGTGGCTCGGCCACGTGGCACACCGCGCCGTCAGCCGGCTGGCTCCAGCCGCTGGATGTTGGTCCACCCGGTCCAGCCGAGCTGCTCGAGCCGCGCGAGGATGCGACGGGCGCCGGGCACGGACGAGAGGAAGACGCCGTCCAGCAGGTCGGCGAGGTCCTGGGGCAGCATCTCCTGATCCCACGCGTCGTCGGGCACCTGCTCGAACTGCACGGCCAGCCGTTCGGCCGCCTGGTCGAGGCGCGGGTCGTCCGCCGACCACTGCGTGATCTCGGCCAGGTCGCGGTAGAGGTCACGCACGTTGGGGTCGTCGAGCTGTCGTTCCTTGGTCTCCATGTAGAACGCCATCCGCTCGGGGATCTGCGCGGCCACGAGGATCCACGCATCGCGCTCGGCCTCGACCATCTCCTCGGGGACGTCCAGGCTGCGCAGCCGCGTGAGGTAGGCCACCGCCTCGGGCGGCAGGGCGAGGCTCTCGCCCGCGACGAGCTGCGCGATCCGCTCGCGGTGCCGCTGGCGCTGGCGGATCTCCGAGCGCAGGCGGCGGTCGATGTCCTCGACCGCCGCCGCGAACTCCTCGTCATCCGCGACCAGCAGCTCCTGCACCCTGGCCAGCGGGACGCCGGCGTCGGCGAGCGTGCGGATCCGCACGAGCTCGACGACGGCGGCCGCGTCATAGCGCCGGTATCCCGACGCGTCGCGCTCGGGCTCGGGCAGCAGGCCCTTGGCGTGGTAGTGCCGGACGGCACGCACGGTCACGCCGGCGTACGACGCGAGCTGGCTGATCGTGAGCATGGCTCCCATCCTCGCGCTTCAGGCGACCTTGGTGCGGTAGGTGCGCATCGCGAGGGCGTAGGCCACCAGCAGCAGCGCGACGCACCACGCCAGGGCGAGCCAGCCGTCGTTGCCCAGCGGCTGCTCGGCGTAGAGCGCGCGGATGGTGTTGACGATCGAGGTGACCGGCTGGTGCTCCGCGAACCAGCGCACCGGGCCGGGCATCCCCGCCGTGGGCACGAAGGCCGAGCTGACGAACGGCAGGAAGATCAGCGGGTAGGAGAACCCGCTCACGCCGTCCACCGACTTCGCCGTGAGGCCCGGGATCACGGCCAGCCAGGTCAGGGCGAGCGTGAACAGCACCATGATCCCGAGGACCGCGAGCCAGGCGAGCACCCCTGCACCGGAACGGAACCCCATCACCAGGGCGACCAGCACGACGAGCACGAGCGACGTCAGGTTGGCGACGACGGACGTGAGCACGTGGCTCCAGAGCAGCGCCGACCTGGTGATCGGCATCGACTGGAATCGCTCGAAGATGCCGCCCGAGACGTCGGTGAAGAGCCGGAACGCGGTGTAGGCGATCCCGGACGCGACGGTGATGAGCAGGATCCCCGGGAGCAGGTAGGTGACGTAGTTGGCCCCGCCGACGTCGATCGCGCCGCCGAAGACGTAGACGAACAGCAGCAGCATGGCGATCGGCGTGACCGCCGTGGTGATGATGGTGTCGGGGCTGCGCAGGATGTGCCGGAGCGAGCGCTTGAGCAGGACCGTGGTGTCGTGGACGAGGTCGGTGGTCATCGGGCGTCCTTTGCAGGGTTCGACGGGGCGGCGGGTGCGTGGGTGTCGTGGTGGTCGTGGTCGTGGCCGACGATGGCGAGGAAGATCTCCTCGAGCGACGGCTGCTTCTCGACGTACTCGACCTCGGCCGGCGGGAAGAGCTGCTTGAGCTCGGCCAGCGTGCCGTCGGCGATGATCCGGCCCTCGTGCAGGATCGCGATCCGGTCGGCCAGCTGCTCGGCCTCGTCGAGGTACTGCGTCGTGAGGAGCACCGTGGTGCCTCGTCCGGCGAGCTCCCGGATGGTGGCCCAGACCTCGAGCCGCGACTGCGGGTCGAGCCCGGTGGTCGGCTCGTCGAGGAAGAGCACCGGCGGGTTGCCGATCAGGCTCATCGCGATGTCCAGCCGGCGGCGCATGCCACCGGAGTAGGTGCCCGCTCGGCGTCCGCCCGCTTCGGTGAGGTCGAACCGCGCGAGCAGCTCGTCGGCGACGACGCCCGGCTCACGGAGTCGGCGCAGCTCGGCGACGAGGACGAGGTTCTCGCGCCCCGTGAGGACCTCGTCGACGGCCGCGAACTGGCCGGTGAGGCTGATGGACTCGCGGACCCGGTGCGGGGCGGTGGCGACGTCGTGGCCGTGCACCACAGCCGTGCCGCTGTCGGCCTTGAGCAGGGTGGAGAGGGTCCGCACGACGGTGGTCTTGCCGGCTCCGTTCGAGCCGAGCAGGGCGTGGATGGCGCCCTGGCGGACGGTCAGGTCGACGCCCTTGAGCACCTCGTGGTCGGCGTAGGACTTGGTGAGCCCGACGATCTCGATGATGGGTGGTGGTGTGGTCATGACGCAAGGGTGCAACCCTGACCCTGCGTCAAGGTCAAGCCCGGTTCCGAGGCGCCTCCGGGACGGTCGCTCAGCCCACGATGCGGTCCAGCGTCAGCGGCAGGTCGGTGACCCGGCGACCGGTGGCGTGGCGCACCGCGTTGGCCACCGCGGCACCGACCCCGACGATGCCCACCTCACCGGCTCCGAGGATGCCCAGCGGCATCTGCGGGTCGGGGTCGTCGAGGGTGTGGATGTCGAGGTGGGGCACGTCCGCATGGACCGGCACGTGGTACTCGGCCAGGCTGGGGTTCATGATCCGCGCGCTGCGGGTGTCGATCAGCGTCTCCTCCCCCATCGCGAGCCCCAGACCCATGACGATGCCCCCGCGCAGCTGGCTGTGGGTGGTCTTGGGGTTCACGACCCGGCCCACGTCGAACACGCTGGTCCACCGGGTCACGCGGAGCTCCCCGGTGTCGGCGTCGACGCGGACCTCGCAGAAGTGCGCCCCGGTGGCCGCTTTCATCCACCGCCGGCTGTCGAGCACCATCTTCGACAGGAACCGCACCTGCCCCCACGTCGCCCGCGGTCCGCTGTCGGCCCCGACCTCCACGGTCAGCGATCCCTCGCCCGCGCGGGACAGGACCTCCCCCGGGTCGGAACCATCCGGCATACCCACGCGATCGGACAGGGAGTCGAGGCGCTTGCGCATCGCGCGGCAGGCCCGCTCGATCGAGGCGGCCAGGCTGGCGGTCTGCCCCGAGCCACCGGCGCCGGGACCCATCGGCAGGTCGGAGTCGCCGTAGACGGCGGTCACCCGCTCGAGCGGCACGTCGAGGCAGTCCGCGACCATCTGGCCGACCACGGTCGCCGTGCCCATGCCCATCTCGTGGAATGCGCAGGCCAGGGTGACGCCACCGGTCGCGTCGACGGTGAGCTGGACGTTCGCGATGAACTCCCAGGACGGGTGGATGGCTGCGGCGACGCCCCACCCGACGAGGTCCTTGCCATCGCGGGTGCCGGGCGCGGGTCGGTCGGCCCAGCCGAAGAGATCGCGTCCGCGTTCGAGGGTCTGCGCGAGCCGGCGGTGCGAGTAGCGGGTGCCGTGCACCGGGCTGCGCTCCCCCGGCTGGTTGCGCAGCCGCAGGTCGACCGGGTCCAGCCCCAGCACCACGGCGAGCTCGTCCACCGCGGACTCGACGGCGAAGCTGCCCTGCGCCTCCCCCGGCGCGCGCATCGCGGTGTTGGGCATGAGGTCCAGCTCGACGATCCGCTGCTCGGCCAGGATCGTCGCGGCGTCGTAGAGGTCGAGGCTGCAGGCCACGACCTGGTCGGCCTCGCCACCCACCCTGCCCTTGCGCGAGGTCACCTCGTGGATCAGGGCCTCCATGTGGCCCGAGGCCGAGGCGCCGATCGCCACCCGCTGTCGGGTCGGGGTGCGACCCCCGACGGTCCGGTAGACACCTTCGCGGGTGAGGGCCAGCCGCACCGGTCGCTGGGCGACCTTCGCCGCCATGCAGGCGATGAGGGTCGCGGCCCACACCTTCGACTTGCCCCCGAACGCGCCGCCGACGAACTTCGCCACGACGTGCACGTCACCGGCAGATATCCCGAACCGCTTGGCGAGGTACTTCTGTGTCCAGTCGATGTTCTGGCAGCCTTCGTACACCGTGAGCCGGTCACCGTCCCACTCGGCGGTCGTCGCGTGCGGCTCGAGGGCGTTGTGGTTGTGCTGCGGGGTGCTGAAGGCGAGGTCCACCTGCACCGGAGACCTCCCGTATGCCGCCCGCGCGTCACCGCGCTTGCCCCCGGTCGGCGGCATGACGGGCATCGAGCGGACCGGTGTGGAGTTGCCGAGCTCGGCGTCGAAGTCGCCGGTCGGCGTGACCTCGAGGTACTCGACCCGGACCAGCGAGGCCGCGTACTGGGCGGCTTCGAGGGTCTCGGCCACGACGGCCGCGACCGGCTGGCCGTCGACGTGCACCTCGTCGGTGTTGAGGAACGGGATCGTGCTGCCGGCCGCCATGGTCGACAGGTCCATCGGGTTCATCCGGGCAGGGGGCGGCGTGAGCCGCGGGGCGTTGTGGTGGGTCAGGACGAGGACCACGCCCGGGTGCGCCTCAGCGACCGTGGTGTCCAGGGCGGTGATGCGACCGCGGGCGATCGGCGCGTGGACGAGGACCGCGTGGGTGAGTCCCGGGATCGGGTACTCGGCCGAGAACCGTGCCGTACCCGTGGCTTTCGCCAGCCCGTCGACCCGGTCCACGGCACGCCCGATGGCCGGGCCGGGGGCGCCGGCGGGAACCTCCGTCGGCGGCGCGGTCGTGGTCGTGCGCTCCGGGGCGATCGTCATGCCGCGCCCCCTTCGTCGCGCAGGCGGCGCAGGGTCGCGGTGATGGTGCGGACCGCCAGCCCGATCTTGAACTCGGTGTCGGGCCCTCCGACCGCCTGCGCCAGCTCGGCCCGGGCGGCGCGCTCGAACTCCTCGTCGGTGGCGGACCGACCGGTCAGCTGCTCCTCGAGAACCGTTGCGCGCCAAGGCTTGTGGGCCACGCCGCCGAGGGCGACCCGCACCTGGGTGACGCTGTCGTCACGCACCTCGAGTGCGGCAGCGACCGACACCAGGGCGAAGGCATAGGAAGCACGGTCGCGGACCTTGCGGTAGCGCGACCGGAGGGCCAGGGGCTCCGGCGGCAGGAGCACGGCCGTGACCAGCTCGTCGGCGGCCAGCGTCGTGTCGACGTCGGGGGTCTGGCCCGGCAGGCGGTGGAAGTCGCCGACGGAGATCGTCCGGGTGCCGCTGCGGCTCACCACCTCGACCTGGGCGTCGAGCAGCACCAGCGCCACCGCGAGGTCGGACGGGTGCACGGCCACACAGTGCTCGCTCGCCCCGAGGATGGCGCCCATCCGGTTGTGGCCGGCGGCGGCGTCGCAGCCAGCGCCCCGCTCGCGCTTGTTGCAGGCGGCCGCCTGGTCGTAGAAGTAGAGGCACCGGGTGCGCTGCAGCAGGTTGCCCCCCACGGTCGCCATGTTGCGGATCTGGCCGGAGGCACCCATGACCACGGCCTGGGCCACGACGGGGTAGCGCCCGCGCAGCAACGGGTGCGCGGCGAGGTCGGTGTTGCGGACGCCGGACCCGATGCGCAGACCACCGTCGGCGGTCTCGGTGATCTCCGCCAGCGGCAGCCTGGTCACGTCGACCAGGACGTCGGGCGCCTCGATCCCCTCGCGCATGAGGTCGACCAGGTTGGTCCCCCCGCCGAGGAACTTCGCGCCGGGCAGGTCGGCGATGGCAGCCAGCGCCTCGTCGACGCTGGCGGGCACGGCATACGAGACCGGTCTCATCGGTGACCGCCCGCGGCGTCGGCGTAGGCAGCGATGGCGTCCACGATGCCGTTGTAGGCGCCACAGCGACACAGGTTGCCGCTCATCCGTTCGCGCATCTCCAGCTCACTCGAACCGGGTTGCGCTGCAACGTGTTCGGCGACAGCGCTCGGCACACCGTCAGCGAGCTCGCGCAACATCCCGAGGGCCGAGCAGATCTGGCCCGAGGTGCAGTAGCCGCACTGGAACCCGTCGGCGCCGATGAAGGCCCGCTGGAGGTCGTGCGGCTGTTCCGGGGTGCCGACGCCCTCGATCGTGGTCACCTCGCGGGCGTCGAGCTGCGCCACGAGGGTGAGGCATCCCAGCACGCGCCGGCCGTCGACGAGGACGGTACAGACCCCGCAGGCCCCCTGGTTGCAGCCCTTCTTGGTGCCGGTCAGGTCGAGGCGTTCGCGGAGCAGGTCGAGGAGACTGACGCCGGCCTCGACGGCCACCTCGATGGGGGCGCCGTTGAGCGTGAACGAGACTGCGGGGGTGGTCCTGGACTGCACGGTCACGGCGTCTCCCTTCCTCAGTCCGGAGACTAGTCCAGCGCCGGAAAGTGTCGCGAGGTCTGGGACGTCGTCCTCACGCGGCTCCGCGCCGGCCCCCTTTCCTGCCTCCCGCACACCACTCCACACCCCCTGGGACGGACGATGTGGGAGATCCGGGTGGAACCTCTGCCGAGTTTCCTCGCGAGGCGACACCTCCGATGTCCCCCACCTCTGGGTGCTTGCTGCGCAAGAATGACCCATGCCCACCTGCCCGGAGGATCGCCCTCCCGTGCCGCCGGTGGCTCGGGGGTTGGTCGGGCCGGGCGGAGCGCGGTGAACCGCGCGCTTGCCCTCCTCCGTCGGTGGGACGTGGCCGCAGGGCTGGTGCTGGTCGGCATCTTCGTCCTCGGTGCGACGGCGGTGCGGTTCGCCCCACCCGGTTCGTCGGTGGCCGTCTGGTGGCCGGCTGCGGGTCTGGGGGTCGCGTTCCTCCTCGCCACCGGACCCAACCGCCGACGAGCTGCCATCGTGCTGGCCGGGATGGTCGTGAGCAGCGGCCTGGCGAACTGGTACGGCGGACGGACGCCGCTCGTGGCGACCTACTTCGGGTTCGCCAACACCGCCGAGGCCGCGGTGGTCTGGTGGGCGATGACCCGGGGCAGCCGCCGCCCCAGGCTGGCCGCGCTGGACGACCTGGGGCGGCTCCTGCTCGCGACGCTTGCGGGGGCGCTCGTCTTCGGCGTGCTGGCCGGCCTCATCGTCACCTACGCCCTCGACCGCACCTTCTTCCCGACCGCGTACGCCGTGACCGCCTCCCATGCGGCTGCAGTGCTGACGCTCGCGCCACTCGGGGTCGCCGTCTCCACCAAGGCGACGATCCCGTGGCGGTTGGAGGACCTCCTCCAGGGCATCGTCCTGCTCGCCGTCACCCTCTGGGTCTTCGCGTCGACCAACGGCCTTCCCCTCGCCTTCCTCCCCCTGCCCGTCCTCGTCTGGGGGGCGACGCGGCTGGACCTGCGGGCCCTCGCCACCCAGCTGGCGGTGCTGGGGGTCATCGTGGTCGGGCTCACCAGCGAGGGCTACGGGCCGTTCGCCATCGCCGGAAAGTCCGGCGCCGTCGCCCCGGAGACGGTGGGGGCACTCACGCAGGCGTTCCTCGTCACCGCCGCCGTCACCGGTCTGGCGCTGGCCGTGGCGTCGGCCCAGCGTCGCGACGCGCTGGCCGACCTCTTCAGCGAGGCGACCTTCACCCAGACCGTGCTGAACTCGGCAGCGGCCACCGCCATCATCGGCACCGACTCCACCGGCACCATCACCCTCTTCAACCGCGGGGCCACGAACCTGCTGGGCTACCAGTCCGAGGACGTCGTCGGCTCGCTCAACTGGGTCGAGCTGCACGAGCCGGCCGAGGTGGCCGCCCGGGCCGCGGAGCTCGGCCTGTCGCCGGGCCCACAGGTGCTGGTCCACGGGCTCGACCAGGCCGGCCGCAGCGAGACCCGCGACTGGACCTGGGTGACCAGCGACCAGAAGCGGATCGTGGTCGACCTCACGATCAGCCCCATCGTCGACCAGGACGGCTCGGTGATCGGCTACATCGGCGTTGCCGAGGACGTCACCGAGCGCCGGGTCGCGTCCGAGGCGGTCCAGCTCGCGCTGCAGCGCGAGCGAAACGCGGTCGAGGAGCTCACCGCCCTCGACCAGACCAAGACCGACTTCCTCTCCTCCGTCAGCCACGAGTTCCGGACCCCGCTGGCCAGCGTGCTCGGGTACACCGAGATGCTCGAGGACGGGGCCGTCGGGGAGATGTCGCCCAAGCAGCTCGACCTGGTGTCCCGGATCGACCGCAACGGACGACGGCTGTTGGGCCTGATCGAGGACCTGCTGCTCAACTCGCGGATCGAGTCCGGCCAGCTCAACCTGGCCAAACGACCCTGCGACCTCGCCGCCATCGTCGACCACGCCTGGGAGGCCACCGGTCCTCTCACCCAGCGGCGAAACCTCCACCTGCGCCACGAGATCGCCAGCCGACCGGTCACGGTGGACGGCGACGACACCGCCATCGAACGGGTCGTCCTGAACCTGTTGTCCAACGCGGTGAAGTTCACGCCCGACGGCGGCATCGTGACGCTGACCCTCGACATCGTGCGGGACGAGCGGGGCGGCGCCAAGGCGCGACTGGTGGTCAGCGACAGCGGTTACGGGATCTCGGAGGAGGACCAGCGACAGGTCTTCCGCCGGTTCTTCAGGTCGACCGACGCCACCGAGCGCGCCGTGCAGGGCACCGGCCTCGGGCTGTCGATCGTGCAGGCGATCGTCGACGGGCACGAGGGCACGATCAGGGTCGACTCCGTGCTCGGGCAGGGATCCACCTTCACCGTCCTCTTCCCGCTCGCCTCGGCCATCGCCCCGAGCGCGCCGCTGCGCTGACCACCAGCAAGCCGGTATGCCGATGAGTCGGCCCCAGCGCGCCGGTCTACCTCTCATGGACACCTACCACCGGGACCCGGGCGTGGACGCCTACCTCGAGCCGCTGCCGGGCTGGCAGCGAGCTGTGCCAGCACCTGCGCGACATCATCCACACCGCCGATCCCGAGGTGCGCGAGGTCGTCAAGCGACGGGTCCAGCCCTACTTCGCCCTGGCCGGCAACGTGTGTGCGCTGCTGGCCACGAAGGACCACGTCAACCTGTTCGTCTACGACGGTGCGATCGTTCCGGACCCACACGGCCTCGTGACCGGCGGCCACGACAACACCACCGCCCGGACCATCGCGTTCTGGGAGGGCGACCCCATCGACGAGCCGGCGCTCCTGGAGTTCCTGCGCCAGATCATCGCCAACAACCGCGCCGGTGGGTGGCGACAGCTCAAGAAGGGCTGAGCCCGCGCAGGTCAGGGAGCTCAGGTCAGCGAGCTCAGGTCCGGCGGCACGTCGACGGCGTGCTGACGCAGGGCCTCGAGGGGCACCACCCGCAGCACCGCCTCGTTGGTGGCCGCGAGCACGACGTGCGCTGCGGCTCCGTCCCGGTGGGCCCGGGCCCAGTTCAGGGCGGTGACGCACCAGCGGTCACCCGGCACCAGGCCGGGGAAGCCGTACTCGGGCATCGGGGTCGAGAGGTCGTTGCCGATGCCGCGCTGGTGCTCGAGGAACTCGCTCGTGACCACGGCACAGATCGTGTGGCTGCCCAGGTCCTCCGGCCCCGACGTGCAGCAGCCGTCGCGGTAGAAGCCCGTCATCGGGCTCGTGCCACACTCCTCCAGCTCGCCACCCAGGACGTTGCGCTCCGCCACGCTGCCTCCTCCGGTCCTGGTCGAGAGCTGCCTCACTGCAGTCTGCCCTAGCGCTGCTCCTCGCGCAGGCGGGGCTCGGTGCGCAGCTCGGGGTGGATGCCGCGCTTGTCGCGGTAGAACTCCCTGACCTTGTCCATGTCGGCCACGACGTCAGCAGTGGCCGTGATCGTCGGACCGAATCCTGCTGTGCGAGTAGGCCCGTCGATGAAGGCAAGGGCGATCGGGAGCTTGGCCGAGCGCGCGATGCGCCAGAAGCCGGACTTCCAGTACTCGCCCTTCTGGCGCGTACCCTCCGCCGCGAGGATCAGCAGGAAGGGCTCGCCACTGCGCGCCTCACGCACCAGCTCCCGCACCACGGCTCCAGGGTTGTCCCGGTCGAGCGGGAGCCCACCGAGCCTCGGCAGCAGCCAGCCCAACGGACCCTTGAACAGCTCCTTCTTGATCAGCACCCGAGGGGTCACGCCACCTCGCCACATGATGAGCAGCATCATCACGAAGTCCCAGTTGGAGGTGTGCGGCGCGCCCACGAGGACCCCGGTCCGGGGCACCTCCCCCACGGCGGTCCAGCGGCTGGCCCGCAGCACGAGGCTGGCGAGTCGACTCCTCATCAGTGCCTCTCGGTGGGGCCCCTCCCGGGGAGAAGGCGCACGTGCCAGCCCCGCAGGGGATGCGGATCGGTGAGGGAAGGCTACCCGGCCCCGCCTGTTGACGGTTCACGGATCCGGGCTGCGGCCCTACAGTCCTGCCATGGGAGAGATGAGCATGAACAAGGCCATCCACGGCGCCTTCCGGCGCGACCTCGACCGGTTCATCACCGCGCTCGGGACGTTCCAGCCCGGCGACCGCGCCAGGGCCGCCCAGCTCGCCACCGCGTGGGCGAACTTCGACGACCAGCTCACCCACCACCACGAGGGCGAGCACCAGATCGCCTGGCCGGCGCTGCACGCGGTGGGAGTGAGCACCGAGCTGCTCGACGCCATGGACGCCGAGCACGACACCATGGCTGCCGCGCTCGCCGAGACCCGCGTCGCCATGGCCGGTCTGCTGCGCGACCCCGGCGACGCGCAGGCCGCCGCCGCCAAGGCCTGCTTCGAGACCCTGCGCACCGTGACGGTGGCGCACCTCGACCACGAGGAGGCCGAGCTCGAACCGGTTTACCAGGCCAACAAGGACACCCCCGAGATCAAGGCCATGGGCAGGGCGTTCGGCAAGACCGGCCTGGCCCGCGGCGGTCGGTTCTTCTCGTGGGTGCTCGACGGCGCGTCACCCGAGGAGCGTGCGGGCATCACCGCCAGTGTGCCCGCGCCGGTCCTGTCGATCATCGGAGGGATCTTCGGGCGCGGCTACCGCAAGGAGATCGCACCCATCTGGGCGGCGACCCCTCCTCGCCGGTAGGTGCACCGGGAAGTCCACCTGTCTTCCCTCTCCAACGTATAGCGCACAGGGGGCCTTGCGGCAAGGCCCTACTGCTGCCTCAGAATCGTCCCTCGTGACCGGGACGAACGAAGGGGGCAGCCGCCGCATGCACGAGGTCGACCGCGAAGTACGGGCTCAGAGTTTCGACGAGCAGGAGGTAGGGGCGTTCGACCTGCCGGACCACCTCTCGGCGAAGGCAGACCCGGGCCTCATCGCCCGCGACGAGGAGCACTTCCAAGCCATCCGACGGAGCCTCGAGGAGACCATCACCGAGCTGTCCGAGCGCCTGGACGCCGAGCGCACGGCACCGGCGCGAGCCGGCCAGGAGGTGCTGGAACGCGACCTCGAGGTGCACCGGCTGACCGCTCGGCTGCGCGCCCTGCGTCGGTTCGGGCTCGACCTGTGCCTCGGGCACATGGTGCCCGCCGGCTCGGCGGCCGGCTCCGGAGGCGAGCCGGTCTACGTCGGCCGGCTCGGGCTCACCGATCGCACCGGCCGCCAGCTGTTGGTCGACTGGCGCTCCCCCGCGGCCGAGCCGTTCTTCGCGGCGACCCACGCGAACCCGATGGGCCTGACCTTCCGGCGCCGCTACCGCTGGTCGCGCGGCCGGGTGAACGACTACTGGGACGAGGTCTTCACCGCGGAGGGGTTCACGGGTCACGCTGCGGCCCTGGACGACCAGTCGGCGTTCATCGCCAGCCTGGGCAGCAACCGCTCGGCGCGGATGCGCGACGTCCTCGGCACGATCCAGGCCGACCAGGACTCCATCATCCGAGCGAGCTCCCGCGGCGCGCTCGTGGTGGACGGTGGGCCCGGCACGGGCAAGACGGTCGTGGCACTGCACCGCTCGGCATACCTGCTCTATGCGGACCCGAGGCTGGGTCATCGGCGCGGTGGCGTGCTGTTCGTGGGCCCGCACCAGCCCTACCTAGCCTACGTCTCGGACGTGCTGCCCAGCCTGGGTGAGGAGGGCGTCCAGACCTGTACCGTGCGCGACCTCGTGCCCGAGGGCGGCACCGCGCAGGTCGAGGCAGACCCCGAGGTGGCCGGCCTCAAGTCCTCGGCCGAACTCGTGCGTGCGGTCGACCAGGCCGTGCGGTTCTACGAGGAACCACCGACCGAGGCGATGACGGTCACCACGCCCTGGGACGACGCGCGGCTCACCCCCGACGACTGGGCGACGGCGTTCGACGCCGCCGACCCGGGGACTCCCCACAACGAGGCGCGCGACCAGGTCTGGGAGGAGCTGGTGACGATCATCGTCGACCAGCACGACGAGGACGTGCCGACCCAGCTGCTGCGCAGGTCGCTCCAGCAGGACCGCGAGCTGCAGGACGCGCTCAACCGGGCCTGGCCCTTCGTCGAGGCGACCGACCTGGTCGGTGACCTCTGGTCGGTACCGGCCTACCTGCGGATGTGCGCCCCGTGGCTGAGCCCGGACGAGGTGAGGTCGCTGCAGCGCAAGGACGCCCAGGCCTGGACGACGTCCGACCTGCCCCTGCTCGATGCCGCCCGGCAGCGGCTCGGCGACCCCGAGGCGTCCCGCCGCCGGCGCCGGCAGGAGGCGGCGGTCGCGGCTGAGCGCGAGCAGATGGCGCAGGTGGTCGAGCACCTCATCGCGACCGACGACTCCGAGATGAAGGTCATGTCGATGCTCAAGGGACAGGACCTCAAGGACCGCTGGGTCGACGAGGACGCCCTCCGGGACGTCGACCAGGACCTGCTCGCCGGACCGTTCGCGCACATCGTCGTCGACGAGGCACAGGAGCTCACCGACGCCGAGTGGCAGATGCTGTTGGCCCGGTGCCCCTCCCGCAGCTTCACGATCGTGGGAGACCGGGCACAGGCGCGGCACGGCTTCACCGAGTCGTGGCAGGAGCGGCTCGAGCGGGTGGGGCTGGACCGCAGCACGCTGTCCTCGCTCAGCATCAACTACCGCACGCCCGAGGAGGTGATGGCCGAGGCCGCGCCGGTGATCCGCGCCGCGCTGCCCGACGCCAACGTCCCGACCTCCATCCGCCGCAACGGGTTGCCGGTGGTGCACGGGTCCGCCGCAGACCTCCGGTCGGTCGTCGACACCTGGCTCGCTGCCCATCCCGAAGGGGTCGGGTGCGTCATCGGCGACCCGTCCTTCGCGGCGAACGGCCGGGTCCGGTCGCTCACGCCCGAGCTCGCCAAGGGCCTGGAGTTCGACCTCGTGGTGCTGGTCGACCCGGAGGCCTTCGGCGAGGGCATCGAGGGTGCCGTCGACCGCTACGTCGCGATGACCCGCGCCACCCAACAGCTCGTGCTCCTCACCAGCTGACGCCCAGTCGACGTATGCCGCGCCCGCCCCTCTCCGGGGCGGCCGCGGCATACGTGACTGGCTTGGTCAGCCGGCTGGGTCAGGCGGCGACGACGCCGAAGCCACCCGTCCAGGCGACCTTCTCGCCGGCGGCGAGGGTGATCTGCAGGAAGCCGATCGCCTCGAGCTCGCGAGCGCGCGAGAGGGAGCCCGCGTCGATGGCCTCGAGGCCACCGGAGGTGATCACCCCGGCCAGGTCGCTCTTGGCGTCGGCGTCGTCGCCGGCGATGAGGACCGTGGTGCCGAGCGGGCCGACGGTGCCCGCCGCGAGGGTGCCCGCGAAGTTGGTGTTGAACGCCTTCAGCACGCGGGACTGCGGAAGGGCCTCGGCGATCTCGGCCGTGGCGGAGCCGTCGGACGCGACGGTGAGGGAGTCGAAGGTCTCGAAGTTCAGCGGGTTGGTGATGTCGACGACGACCTTGCCGGCCAGGCTGTCACCGCGCTCGGCGAGGACGGTGCTGACGGCCGGGTACGGGACGGCGAGGACCACGATCTCGCCGGTGACCTGCGTCGCGGTGTCGCCCTGGCCGAGCAGCTGGACGGTGTGTCCGCCGCGGCCCGCGACGGCCGCGATGGCCTGGCCCATGTTGCCGGTGCCGATGATGGAGAGGTGTGCCATGAGGTGCTCCTGGGTCTGGGCGACGGGTGTCGCCTTCGGTTTGGTTGTTGCTTCAAGTAACACCATACACGATTTAGTTGTTCCTTCAAGTATTCGCTAGACTCGTCCCATGGAACCGAGATGGCTGGACGCGGACGAGCGCGCGGCATGGCTGCGCCTGATCGCCGTGGTGGAGCTGCTGCCCAGCGCGCTCGACGCGCAGCTGCGCCGTGACTCCCAGCTCACGCACTTCGACTACTACGTGCTCGCGATGCTCTCCGAGTCGCCCGAGCGCACGCTGCGGATGACGGCCCTCGCCGCGCGCACCAACGCCACCCTCCCCCGGCTCTCCCACGTCGTGCGCCGGCTCGAGGACCGGGGGCTGGTCGAGCGGTTCCCGTGTCCCCAGGACGGACGGGCCACCAACGCCCGCCTCACGACCGCCGGCTGGGAGGCCGTCGTCGCGGCGGCACCCGGTCACGTCGAGGCCGTGCGGCGGCACGTGCTGGACCCGCTGACCCCGGCCCAGGTGAGGCAGCTCCGCGAGATCTGCGACGCCCTCCTGCCGACCCTCGACACCGACCGCGCCCTGGCTCCGCTGTACGAAGCGACCAGCTGAGCCGGCACTGACGGCTCAGCCCGCGACGTCGAGCCGCATCACCCAGCGCCACTTGGCGATCTGGCGGTCGCGCTCGAAGCCGAACTCCTCGAACAAGGTCTCGGGGCCGGTGTGGAAGTAGGCGCCGCGCTGCGGCGGCCGCGCCTCGACCTGCTCCGGGTAGGCCTCGACGACTCCCCCGCCGGCTGCACGGATCGCCTCGATGACCCCCGCGACCGCGGCCCGGGCGACACCCTGCCCGCGGTGCCGACTGGCGGTGAAGATGCAGCCGATCCGCCAGTCCGGCTCGCGGGTGAGCTCCTTCGCGTAGGCCTTGGTGTTCTTGATGTTGGGGAGCTCGACGGGCGGCCCGAACTGGCACCAGCCCACGCAGTCGTCACCCTCGTAGACCAGCACCTGGTGGACCGTGCCCGCACGGACGTGGGCCTGTTTGGCGGCCTTGTTGCCCGCGACCGTCCTGCCTGCACCCACACCCTGGGGGTGGAAGCCCATGCACCAGCACCCGCCCCAGACGCCGTTGTTCGCCTCCACGAGCGCCGCGAAGTCCGGCCAGGTCTCCTCGGTGAGCAGTCGCGTCGTGAACGAGCGGGTGGTGGTCGTGCTGGCGTCCTGTCCTCCCATGGCCGCAGCATCCCACCAGCCGCCGACAGCCACGGCGGTCGACAGCGCCACGGGCGACGGCTCGGCCTGACGCCGCCGACGACGCGACTAGTCTCGGGAGGTGAGGATCGAGGAGCTCGACTGGGCCGACACCCCTTGGGGCGTCATCAGCCTCCGCCGGCGTTGGGACCGCGTGACCGAGCGGGACGTGCACGAGGTGAAGCTGGACGACGACTTCCTGATGTCCAGCCAGTTCACCACCGGGGAGGAGGAGCTTTCGCGCATCGGCCTCGCAGCGGTGACCGGCGAGGCGCTGACCGTGCTGGTCGGTGGGCTCGGTCTGGGCTACACCGCGCTGGCCGCCCTCGAGGACGACCGGGTGGCCGAGCTGACCGTCGTCGAGGCGCTCGAGCAGGTCATCTCGTGGCACCGGCGCAACCTCTTGCCCGACACCGAGGGCATGGCTGCGGACCCGCGGGTGCGCCTGGTGCTCGACGACTTCTTCGACCTGGTGCGCACGGGCCGCGCCGACCGCACCTACGACGCGGTCCTGCTGGACATCGACCATGCACCCGACTGGCTGCTCCGCGACGACCACGGCGACCTCTACACGGTCGAGGGCTTCGCCCGGCTGGCCGGCATGGTCACCGACGACGGCGCGTTCGCGTTGTGGTCGGACGAGCCACCCGAGCCCGAGGTGGTGCGGCGGATGGGCGAGGTCTTCGACCACGCCGACGCCCACGTCGTCCGGTTCCCCAACCCGCTGACCGGTGGTGAGTCCACCAACACGGTCTACCTGGCGGTCCGACCGCGTCGTTGAGCCCTAGGCCGGCTGCCAGACGACATCGAGCTCGTCGCGCTGACCGAACCGCTCGAGGTGGGCCCGGCGAGCTGCTTGGCGTAGCGCTCCGGGCGGGCGGTGTTCATCGTGCCGTGACGGACGGGCATCGCGGTCCTCTCTGTCTGGTCACCCCAGCCTGGGCCGGGTGATCGCGGCAGGCCGCCGCCCCCTGCTAGCGCCTCACCAGCGAGCCCAGGCGGTCTCGGGCGATGTGCTCGACGAGCACCGGCACGAAGTCCCGGATCGGGCCGGTGAGCTGGGAGTGCGCCACGCGGACGGCCGCCTCGACCACGTCGGGCCCCAGGTCCGGGAACCGCTGGGACAGCCGCTCCTGGACTTCGTCGAGTGCGGCTACCTCGTCGTGCGCGTTCATCCGGTCAGTGTGATCCCGGCCCGGGGCCGGGGCAAGAGGAGTCTCGCGGCAGCCCGCGCCGAACGGAACCGTCCGCGACAATACGAGGGTCCCGACCCGCGCGGGGAAGCCCGAAACGCACCGAGTGCAGGTGGCCCTGCGAAGGGAGGATGTCTGACGATGAGTGGCTCCACGACGACCCCGGGCAGTGCCGCGTCACTCGTCGGGCCGTACCTGGGAGCGCAGTTCACGGCCCTGCTGACCGCCGACGACAGGCTCCGGGAGGGCGATGAGTCGGTCGTCCACGCCGGAAGGGTCGCGGCCCGCCGAGCCCGGAGCGTCCTGCGCGTCTACGGGCCCCTCTTTGACGCGCCGGCCGCCACGCACCTGGATCGCGAGCTGCGCTGGTGGGCCGGCACCTTGAGCCCGGTGCGCGACCTGCAGGTCCTGCAGGACCGACTCGATGCGCTGGTCGCCGGCCTCGACGAGGAGCTGGTCGTCGGCCCGGTACGCACTCGGATCGACGTCGAGCTCGGCCACGACCGGCTCCAGCACTGGGCGGCCGTGGTCGCGGCGCTGACCAGCGAACGGCATCGCGCACTGGTCGACCATCTCGAGCGATGGAGCACCGAACCGCCCTGGACCGCCAAGGCCAGCCGGGCCGAGTCCACCCTCACCCCCATGGTGCGGCGTGCGGACCGCACTGTCGCCGAGCGACTCAGGCACGCGCACCGCTCCGACGACGTCGAGGACATGCACCGCGCCCGGAAGGCGGCCAAGCGGGCGCGCTACGCGGCGGAGGTGGTGTCCACCGTCGAGTCGACAGGAGCCACCAAGGCCGCACGCCGCTACCGACGGCTGCAGGCACTGCTCGGTGAGCACCAGGACAGCGTGGTCAGCGCCCAGCTGCTTCGCCGCCTTGCCGACGTGGCCGACCAGGCCCCCGGCGAGAGCAGCTTCACCTTCGGCCTGCTCCATGAAGCCGAGCAGCGACGCGCCCGCGAGACCGAGGTCAAGGCCCAGCGCCTCGCCCGACGGCTGTTCACCTGAGTGCGCGCCCGACGCTGCGCCAAAGCCCCTCGGCCTCTGCTCCCGCCGTTCGCCCTCGGTGAACCCCGGAATCCCGCCTCAGGGGCGCTCGTTGTCACAGGCGTGAGCACTGACCCGGCGGCAGAGTCGGCCGCCCTGGACGCCTACTCGGCGATCGTCACCTCCGTCGCGGCGGAGCTGACGCCCAAGGTTGCCGCCCTGCGGATCCGGTCCCGCCGCGGGGAGTCCACGGGATCGGCCGTGGTCCTGACCACGGAAGCGCACTTGGTCACCAATGCCCACGTGGTCGGCGATGCCCGAGGGGGAAGTGCCGAGTTCGCCGATGGCACGGAGGCTCGCTTCGAGGTCGTGGGCCGCGACCCGTTGTCAGACCTTGCGGTCATCCGAGCTGATCGCGACGTGCCAGCACCCCCCGAGTTCGGCGACGCGAGCTCACTGCTCGTGGGCTCGCTCGTGGTGGCCGTCGGCAACCCGCTGGGCCTTTCCGGGACGGTCACCGCAGGTGTCGTGAGCGCCCTGGGGCGCAGCATGCCGGCGCGCACCCGCACGACGGCGCGTCTGATCGAGGACGTCATCCAGACCGATGCCGCCCTCAACCCGGGCAACTCGGGCGGAGCCCTGGCCGACAGCCGCGGCCGCGTCGTGGGCATCAACACCGCCGTCGCAGGGATCGGCCTCGGGATGGCGGTGCCCATCAACGCCACGACCCACCAGATCATCCACGCCCTGATGCACGACGGGCGTGTGCGGCGTGCGTACCTCGGCATGGTGAGCACCCCCGCCCGACTCACGCCCGCCCAGGCTGAGCGCTACGGACAGCGTGGCGCACTGCGCCTGGTCGAGGTGGTCGAGAGCAGCCCCGCCGCCAAGAGTGGCTTGCTCGCCGGCGACCTGGTGCTCGCGATCGACGGCGCCCCCCTGGGCGATGCCCAGTCGCTGCAGAAGCGCCTGTTCGCCGACGCGATCGGTCGGCGGATGGAGGTCACCGTCATCCGCAACGGCGCGCTGGTCGATGCGGTGGTGCTGCCGAGCGAGCTACCGGACTGAAGACGCGCCCGCGGGCAGCCGGGCAGCCGGGCAGCCTCTCGAGGACACGCGTTCAGTCCGAGTCCATTCACCCCGCGCGTGGCGCGAGGGTGGGCTCACAAGAGCTCAGGGTCCTGCTCCACACACAACAGGACCGGACCCTCGGTGGCGAACAGCTCGACCATCGCCGCATCGAGCTCCCCGCGCTGGGTGACGCGGATTCCGCGGGCGCCGCACAGCGCGGCATACGCGGCCCAGTCCGGATTGGTCAGGGAGGTGTGCCACACCGGGTAGTCGGCCGCCAGCTGCTCCTTGCTGATCTTGCCGAGCGAGTTGTTGTTGAGCAGCACGTGCTTGACGGGTATGCCGTGGTGCACCGCCGTCGTCAGCTCCATGGCGTACTGGCCGAAGCCTCCGTCGCCGGTGACCGCGACGACGGGCCGCGTGGGGTCGGCGGCCCAGGCACCCATCGCCGCCGGGTAGCCGAAGCCGATCGAGCCGAGGTAGCCCGACATCAGCACCGGTTGGCCCTTGGACTCGAGGTAGCGGCCGAGCGAGTAGGCGTGGTTGCCGACGTCGACGGCCACCACGGCATCGACCGGGAGGTGTTCGGAGAGCGCGGCGAAGACCGCGGCCGCCGACACACCGCGACCGCGGTCGTCGGCCACCCGGCGGGCCTTCTCGGCCCGCCAGATCGCCCACCGCGCAGCCACGTCCTCGCGCTGGTCCTGGGCCCGCGCCCCGGCCACCCGCACCGCCTCAGCAAGGGCTGGGACTGCGACGGCCGCATCGCCGAGCAGGTCGGCGGTGACCGCGTCGAAGCGTCCGATCGCGGTGGGGGTGTCGTCGATCTGCACGATCCGCTGCCACGGCGCGATGCCCGTGTGGTTGGAGAAGGACGCTCCGACCACGACGAGCAGGTCGGCCTCGTTCATCAGCCAGCTCGCGACTGGCGTGCCGCTGCGTCCGAGGACGCCCGCGCCCAGCGGGTGGGTGTCCGGGACCAGGCCCTTGGCCTTGAAGGTGGTGAGCACCGGCGCGCCGAGCTGCTCGGCCAGCGCGATCACCTCGCGCCCGGCGCCGCGAGCGCCGTGCCCTACGACGAGGACCGGGCGCACCGCCGACGCGACGAGCTCGGCGGCCCTCGCGAGTGCGTCCGGCTCCGGGCCCACGGGGCTGTGGGAGTAGCGGCCGTCCGGGGACCCCGCTGGTGCTGACGAGGGCTGCGCCTGCACCTCATCGGGCAGCACGAGGTGCGCGACGCCGCGGCCGTCGCGGGCGTGCTTGACCGCCAGCGCGGCCAGCTCGGCGTGGTCGCTGCCCGCCTGCACGGTGGTCGTCGAGATGGCCACGTCACGGAACACCGCGCTCAGGTCGAGGTCCTGGAAGGCTCCGCGGCCCAGCACCCTGGACGGGACCTGTCCCGAGATGGCCACGACGGGTGCGCCGTCGAGCTTGGCGTCGTACAGACCGGTCAGCAGGTTCGTGGACCCGGGCCCGGCGATGGCGAAGCACGCCGCGGGCCGTCCGGTGAGCTTGCCGTACGCGCTTGCCGCGAACGCCGCCGCGCCCTCGTGCCGGATGCCGACGAACCTCAGCTCACCACGCTCCTCGGCATGCCGGAGGGCGTCGGCAAACCCCAGGTTCGAGTGGCCGACCATCCCGAAGACGGTGTCGATGCCATGGGCGACAAGGGTTTCGACGAGCACGTCGGCGACCGTGCGGCCCGGCGCCAACCGGTCGGGCAGCCGCACCTGGACGCCGCCGGGGCCTTCCTCGACCTCATAGGCGGCGACCCGGTCGTCCAGGTGGTCGGCCAGCTCCCCCGGAGGTGCGCCGGTGATCGGGTCGTAGTCGTAGCCGTGCCAGGGGCAGCGGAGCAGCCCGCCCTCGATCGACCCCTCGCCGAGCGGGCCGCCCTGGTGGGGGCAGTGGTTCTCCAGCGCCCCGAGCTGTCCCCCACATCGGGTGAGTGCGATCGAGCGCCCGTCGACGGTGACACTTCGCACCCTGCCCTCGTCGGGCACGTCCTGCGGTGGCACCTCGTGCCATGACGTCGTGGTGCTGTCCATGGACGCTCCTCGGGCCCGCGCGAACCGATACGGGCTCAGTACACACCCTCCGCCCAGCCACGAGGGCACTGCCCGACGTCGTGACCGACGACGTGTCCATCGGTTGAGGGCTCAACCCATGTCGGCCGGACATACCGGGTGTCGTCACGCATCACATGGCGCAGCTCCTCGGCACCCGGGGTACTGCACCCTGAGACGGCATCAGGGTCGGCTCAGGGGGAGCATCCGGCCTCTCCCCGATGTGGCCGTGCCGCCGCCCGGGCCACGATGCTCGACATGATCACTGTCGAATCACTCACCAAGAAGTATGGCCGCGGGATGACCGCCGTCGACGATGTCTCCTTCACCGCGGCCACTGGTCGGGTGACCGGCTTCCTCGGCCCCAACGGCGCAGGCAAGTCGACGACGATGCGCATCATCGTCGGACTGACGCCCGCCACCTCTGGCACCGTCATGGTCGACGGACGCCGGTTCACCGACCTCCCCAACCCCGGCACGGAGGTCGGAGTCCTCCTGGATGCCTCCGCCCAGCACGCCGGCCGGACCGGTCGCGAGATCCTCACCCTGGCCCAGCGGACGATGGGCCTTCCCAGGAGCCGGGTCCAGGAGATGCTCGACCTGGTGAGCCTCACCTCCCACGAGGCCGACCGGCGCGTCCGGGACTACTCCCTGGGGATGCGGCAGCGCCTCGGTATCGGGACGGCCCTTCTCGGCGATCCCGACGTGCTCATCCTCGACGAGCCGGCCAACGGCCTCGACCCCGCCGGCATCCGGTGGATGCGTGACCTCCTGCGTGGCTTCGCCGACCAGGGCGGCACCGTCCTCCTGTCCTCCCACCTCCTGCACGAGATCGAGGTGGTCGCCGACGACCTCGTGGTGATCGGCAACGGACGAATCGTGGCGCAGGGCACCAAGTCCGACCTGTTGGCAGCCGCCGGCACCATCGTCCGCGCCCGCGATGCTGCGGCACTCGCACAGGCGATGGAGTCCGCCGGACTGACCTTCAGCGGACACGCTGACGGCAGCGTGCGCACCGAGGCCTCCCCAGACCGGGTCGGCGAGATCGCCCTGGCCGCGCACGTGGTGCTCACCGAGCTCCGCGCCGCCGAAGGGGCCGGGCTCGAGGAGATGTTCCTTGAGCTCACCGCAGACACTCAGCGCGAAGGAGCAGCAGCATGACCACCACCGTCCTCACGCCCTCGACCCCGGCGACCTCGCAGCCGGACGCGGTCGTCGGTCGCACCCGCAGGCCGCAGCCGCGGATCCCCCTCACCCGCATCATCGGGGTCGAGCTGCGCAAGATGTTCAATACGCGTTCCGGCTTCTGGCTGATGGCCAGCCTGGTCATCACCAACGTGCTCGCCACCGCAGCCATCATCGTGTTCGCCCCGGACGACCAGCTGACCTTCGACAACTTCGCCGCAGCCATCGGGGCGCCGATGACGGTGATCCTGCCCATGATCGGGATCCTGGCGGTGACGAGCGAGTGGAGCCAGCGCAGCGGCCTGACGACCTTCACCCTCGTGCCGCATCGCGGTCGGGTGCTCCGCGCCAAGTTCCTCGCAGCCACGACCGTGGGAGTCGTGTCGATGTTCGTCGCCCTCGTCGTCGGTGTCCTCGGCACCCTCCTCGGGAGTGCCGTCGCGGGCGTGGACCCGGTCTGGAACGTCTCCGCCGCCCACTTCGCGCTGATCGTCCTCGGCAGCGTCCTCGGCATGCTGTTCGGGTTCATGCTGGGCTTGGTGATCCGGAACTCGGCGGGGGCGATCGTGACGTACTTCGTCTACACCCTCGTCCTGCCACCGCTGCTGGGCCTGCTGGCCGCAAACCAGAGGTGGTTCGCCGACGTACAGCCCTGGGTCGACTACAGCTACGCCCAGCGGCCCCTGTTCGAAGGCACCCTCACCAGCCAACAGTGGCAGCACCTCGCCGCCTCCGGTGTGCTGTGGTTTCTGTTGCCGATGGCGGTCGGTTTGTTCGTCGTCCGACGCGCCGAGGTCAAGTGACCTTGGGCGATCCTCCCCACGCGAACGGCCCCTACCCGCGCTTTCGCAGGTCAGGGGCCGTTCTTCAACGACTTTCGCACCGTCCGCTGACGACCATGGGCATCCCCTCTGAGCACAAACCACTCCCCCGACGTCCGTCCGCAGCCGCTCGAATCACCCCGCTCGATGCCAGACGATTCCAAAGGAGTCCGTGAGGGTGTCGGTGCCGGCGTCGTAGCTGAAGCCGATCGCCAGCCGCGACCGGAACGGGTTCCCGCCAGGCAGGCAGACAAGCGTGCCTTCCATGACGACGTCGTTGCCGTCCACGAAGCCCGGGCCGACGATCCGGGCAGGGGCGCCGCTGCAGGCGCCTGTGGCTGACTCATCGTCGTAGACGATCGCATAGGCCTGGCCGCCGGATCCGGTAATGCTCAGTGTCTGGGTGCTTCCGTCCGCGTCCACAGAGGTCCACGTATCGGCCAGTCCTCCGCTGGCCGCCCACGCCGACGGTGCGAGCATCGCGCTGACGCACGCGAAGATCGCGCCTGCCGCTATTGAGAGAATTGTCTTCTTCATGATGTCTCCGCCCTTCTCCGGTTGACACACCGATAAGCAAGTCTCTTGCCGCACCAACGGAGCCGACAATGGCTCACGCGGGCTATGCACGAGGGAGCCGCAGATACGGGTGTCCGGGTTCGAGCGCGACGACCTCGGCTCGCACCTCGGGCGCGAGCCCTGCCTCGCGTGTCAGGGTCCTCGAGCACGAGTATGCCGCCGAGCGCGAGGAGCCGGCGGTGGGCCGCAACCTGCTCGGCCATCCTGCCCAGCGGCGCGAGCTGGAACCGCGTGTGCACCAGGTCGAACCCCGCCTCGGGCAAGGCGCTGGCGAACAGGTCGTCGGCGACCAGCTCGACGTTCGACAAGCCAGCCGTGCGCACCATCGCCTGCGCCTCGTCCAGCATCTGCTGCGCATTGTCGGTCCCACGTCGACAGGCCCGGAGGTACTAAGCCAATCAACCGATGCGACCGCCGGAAGCCACGAGGAGTCTGGAAGAACCTCGAAAGGCAGCTGCTGTGAAGAAGCCGATCACCGCTCGCACCAACACTGCCGGATGCCACGGGCTCGCACTCTGGATGCCAACCCAGTTCTCGGCTCGACCTCTGGGCGGAACGCAGGCAGGGCGCCTTCGGCCAGTCAGGAGAGTCCGCCGCCATGGGCCACCAGTCGAGCGAGTCTCGACCTCCGTGCGCTGATGCATGTACATCCCTTGAAAGGAGAGTTCGATGTCCCCCACCCGATCCGCCGTGACCCTGGCGCTCCTCCCACTCGCCCTGGCGGTGGCCGCCCCAGCCTCTGCCAGCGCCCCAGAGCACTTCGAGACGTCCTTCAGCTACACCCTCGCCGACGCTGTCGCCGACTACCAGGCCTTCGGTGACAATGCCGGGAGCTGCGGCGACTTCGTCCTCCTCGTCGACTTCGACGTCCAGCGAAGCGTCGCCCGGTGGCCAGACCGCGAGGTCCGCCACGTCCACTACATCGGCCACTTCTACTCCTCTGCCGACACCTCGCGCTCGATCGTGCGCGGCGGAGACTTCAACCTGACCCTGTCGCTCGACTCGAGTGGGGCGCCCTATGCCGTCACGCGCTCCGGGCTGTTCGAGTACGTCGAGATCGACAATCGGCGCCTCGTGACGCACGTCGGACACGACGAGCTCGACTTCGCGACCGGCCCGATCAGCGCCACACCCAAGGCCGGTGACGCGGTGAGGCAAGCCGTCTGCGAGGCACTCGACTGAGTTGTGACCTCCCTTCCCCGCGACTGTCCAGTTGATTCACCACGACGAGATCCAGAAGGTGATCCGGAAGATTTCTATCCGGCCCCTCGTGCCCTCGTCCCGATGTTCCACTGAACCGCGGCGCCCCTGCTC
Source organism: Phycicoccus sp. Soil802 (assembly GCF_001429605.1). Taxonomy (GTDB): domain Bacteria; phylum Actinomycetota; class Actinomycetes; order Actinomycetales; family Dermatophilaceae; genus Pedococcus. The sequence goes on along the minus strand of NZ_LMSS01000001.1, from coordinate 356,400 downwards.
TCGCTTCTTGAGGTCAGTGGTTCACCCGACGATGGGGGCACAAGCATGAATGAGTGGGCCGAGGTCTCGACCGGGTTCGGGGGTGAACGGGACGATAGCCCTGGGTTGCCCGCCCGGGGTCCTGCTTACACTGGGGAGCAATGAGCACTCTGGGTCGGTCTGGGACTGCGGCGCGGCGCGCGCTGTGGTTCGTTGGCCTGCTCGTCCTCCTGGTGGGGATTGTCGCGATGCATGGCATGAACAGCCACGGCGGGGGGATGGACCCGTCCGTGCACGCGGTCGCGACGCATGCTCCGGCCTCTGCGCCGCTGGCCGCCGGCCAAGACCTGATGGCGGCTGCCGCGCATGGGATCGCGGCTCCCTTAGAGGCGATGGGTGCCGTGGTCTCCGCTGGGGCGTCGAGCATGGACTCGGGTATGGCGGAGATGTGCATGGCCGTTCTGGCTCTGGCGCTGACCGTTCTCCTGCAGATGCTGGGGAACGCGCCTGCCCTTCCGCTCTACCGGCTGGTGAGTGCCCCAGCTCGCGCGCCTGGGCCCCATGGTCGGGACCCCGATCCGCCGTCTTTGATCAATCTGTCGATTCGGCGCTGCTGATCCCCAGCGGACCCGCCCCAGGAGGCGGTGGTCCGCGGTGTCTGCATGCCTACATTCGTATAGACCTGATTGGACGACCGGTGATGAAGCGATTTATTGGTGTGCTCGCGCTGGCCCTGGTGGCAGCGCTGGCTTTGACCGCGTGCGGTAATGACGCAGGCAACGGCAGTAGCAGTTCGAGTAGTGAGTTCAACGATGCGGACGTGACGTTCGCGCAGTCGATGATTCCTCATCACGAGCAGGCAGTGGAGATGGCAAAGATGGCCGCCTCGCACGCCTCGACTGCTGAGGTGAAGGACCTGGCCGCCAAGATCGAGGCGGCTCAGGGACCGGAGATCAAGACGATGTCGGTTTGGCTCAAAGCCTGGGGCAAGGACGTGCCCTCCGGCGGCAGCATGGGCGGGATGAACCACGGCTCTGACGGGATGCCCGGCATGATGACCAACGCCGACCTCATGTCGCTCGACTCCTCTGACGGAGCTGCGTTCGACCGGATGTTCCTGACCATGATGATTGAGCACCACGAGGGTGCGGTCGGGATGGCGAAGACGGAACAGGCCGACGGCAAGAATCCCGACGCGATCGCCCTCGCTAAGAAGATCGAGGCGGATCAGACGGCCGAGATCGCCGTGATGAAAGACCTTCTGAAGTCCTGACCTGCCAGCTCGGTCGGCTGCTGCCTATGGACGCGGCCGACCGGGCCTTCGGCAGCCCGTCGCGCGCCAGTGCGGCGAGCAACTCCCACCCGTTGACTACATACCCCTGGGGGGTATTATGAGTGATATGAACGCGCACGCTGACCTCACGCCCGTGGCGAACACCGTGGTGAAGGACCCTGTCTGCGGGATGGACGTCGACCCGGCAACGAGCGAGTACCGCTCCGACCACGACGGGCAGAACTACTACTTCTGCTCAGGGCACTGCCAGGCGAAGTTCGACGCCGCCCCGCAGAACTACGTGTCCCTCGACGCCGGTCACGGCCATGCCCACGACAACGGCGGGCACGACCATGCCCGGCACGACCAGGGCGGGCACGACCAGGCCGGGCACATCCCTGCCGGGCACGGGGAATCCCCTGCTGGCGTGGCTGCCGTTCGCGCCGGTGAGGTCGCGGAGTGGACCTGCCCGATGCATCCGGAGATCCGGCGCCCCGGTCCGGGGTCGTGCCCGATCTGTGGGATGGCTCTCGAACCCGTGATGGTGACCGCGGACGGCGGTCCCAGCCCGGAACTGGCGCAAATGAGGCGCCGGTTCTGGGTCGGGGTCGCCCTCTCGTTCCCTGTGGTCATCCTCGGGATGGGTGGGGACCTGATCCCGGCGATCCACGACCTCATCTCCCCAAGGGCCTCGGCGTGGGTTCAATTGGCTCTGGCGACACCGGTGGTGCTGTGGGGCGGGTGGCCGTTCTTCCAGCGCGGCTGGACCTCAGTCCGCACCATGAAGCTGAACATGTTCACGCTCATCGCCATGGGCACCGGTGTCGCGTGGCTGTTCAGCGTGGTCGCCACCGTCGCACCGGGGATCTTCCCAGACGCGTTCCGGATGGATGGTGCGGTCGATGTGTACTTCGAGGCCGCGTCGGTCATCACCACTCTCGTGCTGCTCGGGCAGGTGCTGGAGCTGCAGGCCAGGGAGCAGACGTCTGGGGCGATCCGGGCCCTGCTCGGCCTGACCCCGGATACCGCGTGGCGGATCGACGTGGACGGGAACGAGGAGGAGGTCACCTTGGACAGGGTCGGTGTTGGTGACCGGTTCCGGGTCCGGCCGGGTGAGAAGGTTCCGGTGGACGGGGCCGTCGAGGAGGGCCGGTCCACCTTGGATGAGTCGCTGGTGACGGGTGAGTCGATGCCGGTGACCAAGACCGTGGGCGACACGGTGATCGGGGGGACGATCAACCGGTCCGGGTCGCTGGTGGTGCGGGCCGAGAAGGTCGGCCGGGACACCATGCTGGCCCGGATCGTGCAGATGGTCGCCGACGCGCAACGCTCTCGCGCACCGATCCAGCGGGTCGCGGACCGGGTGGCCGCCTGGTTCGTGCCCACAGTCATCGTCATCGCGATCATCGCGTTCATCGTGTGGGCCACGGTCGGACCGGACCCGCGACTGGCCCACGCCCTCGTGGTGGCCGTGGCCGTCCTGATCATCGCCTGCCCATGTGCACTCGGGCTCGCGACCCCCATGTCGATCATGGTCGGCGTCGGCCGCGGCGCGGGGCTCGGGGTCCTGGTCAAGAACGCCGAGGCGCTTGAACGGATGGAGAAGGTCGACACGCTCGTCGTGGACAAGACCGGCACCCTCACCGAGGGCAAACCCTCCGTCACGCAGGTCGTCACCGCTTCCGGTTTCGACCGCGACGAGCTGCTCCGGCTCGTCGCCGGGGTCGAACGCGCCTCCGAACACTCGCTCGCCGCGGCGATCGTCAACGCCACCACCGATGCCGGGTTGACCGTGCCGGATGTGACCGACTTCGACGCGCCGGTCGGCAGGGGCGTCGTCGGGACCGTGAACCAGCGCCGGGTGCGGGTCGGCAGCGCCAAGTTCCTGTCCGGTGAAGGTCTCGACCCGAGCGGCCTGATGAGGCAGGCTGACCGGTTGCGCGAGGATGGTGCCACGGTGATCTTCGCGAGCGTCGACGACCAGGTTGCCGGGATCGTCGCGATCGCCGACCCAGTCAAGGAGACCACGCCGTCCGCGGTGAAGGCGCTGCGCGAGGAAGGAATCGACGTGGTCATGTTCACCGGGGACAATCGCGTCACCGCGGAAGCGGTCGCCCGCAGGCTTGGCATCGACCGGGTCGAGGCGGAGGTGATGCCGGACCACAAGGCGGACGTCGTCAAGCGGCTCCGCGGCGAAGGACGCGTGGTCGCGATGGCGGGCGACGGCGTGAACGACGCCCCAGCTCTGGCCGCGGCGGACGTGGGCATCGCCATGGGTTCCGGCACCGACGTGGCCATCGAGAGCGCGGGCATCACCCTGCTCAAGGGCGACCTGACCGGCATCGTCCGCGCCAGGAAGCTGTCCCAAGCCACGATGGGCAACATCCGCCAGAACCTCGTGTTCGCATTCATGTACAACGTCGCAGGAATCCCGATCGCCGCCGGGGTCCTCTACCCCGCCTTCGGGCTACTTCTGTCGCCGATGATCGCTGCCGCCGCGATGGCCCTGTCCTCCGTCAGCGTCATCGGCAATGCCCTGCGGCTGCGTGCCCAACACCTGTGACCCGCACGAACCACCGCGCTGTCCTCAGCCTCACCCATAGGAGTCTCCTCCGGCCGACCCGGCCGTCCTGTTCGCGACCGGCACCCCGGAGTAGCGGCACACGCGATTCATTCTCGCACTGGCCAGGGAGGGGGTACATGCCTAGTACTGACCATTGCAGCGGGTCCGGCTCAGGCGCACACTCACCTCGGGAAGAGGAGCCCCGCGCCGGAGGGATTCAGGGGAAGAGGCGCGGGGAGCCTCGCGTTCCCCGTCACCCGGACTAGGACCTCTGCGTGGCGTCAACTCGCGCATCATCTGCAACCTTCACAGCGCCGCGAGGTGACCAGCGCCAGCACGTCCGGCTCAGAAGCGCGTTGCAGCGGCGGCACGTCGGTGGGGTCAGCCGCGGGTGGCTGACGTCACCGCGCGGCCGCTGATCTTACGCGGCTCGATCTCAATGAAGAGGTTGCGAGCTCCGTCCGCCCAGGGCACCGGTCCGGTCTCCCAGGCCGATGCGAGGAGCTGGTCGTGTGTCATCGCTTCAGCGAATCCGAGAACGAGAACGCTCCAGCCGGACTTGTTCTGCTCATCAATTGCGTCGATCTCGAAGGCGACACTGGTTCGCCGGACGAGCCCAGCCAGAGGGCCATTGGGGGACGTACGGAAAATCACTCTGCCGGCACGGTATTGATAGGTCACTGGCAAGATCTGCGGCCCCTCACCCGCCATGAAACCGACTCGGCCGGCCGCGTGGTGCGTCAGGAGCTCCTCGCACTCGGTCTCCGACAATTCAGCGAAATTGCCGGTGTGGGGTTTCTCGTCCTGTGGTGGGGTCATGACCAGACTCTGTTCATTACGTCGGTGCGGTGAAGATGGCTGTGGTGGTCGACGTACCGCCCCGCCGATTCGGGGCAAATGTTCCGTAGCCACCGCAGCTCGGCGAGCCTCGCGGAGTCCCGCGGGCAGTTCGCGGACGGAGGTCTCATCGTTGGCGCAGCACTGCTCGCTGCCGGGCGAGCGTCTCTGCGTCGATCTCCCCGCGCGCGTACCGCAGCTCAAGCTCTTCCTCCGCTGCCGTGCGAGGTGGCCCAATCTGCGCAGGAGGTGTGCGATCGCCCTGTCCCGCAGAGGGATACAGAGCATTGATCCCCACCACGAGACCGACCACCAGCAGAATGGTCAGAACCACCATGACGACGATCATCATCAAGCTGGTTTCCCCGTCCACCCAGTCCATCATCAGGCTCACCTCGTCGGGTTGTTGTTCCAGGCTGTCAGCGTTGCATGGGCTGGTTCCCGTGGGCTGTGCCAAAGGTCCCGCAGGATCTGCCGCCTGTCAGCCGCGCACGACCACGACGGGACATGACGACTCGTGGATGACGGTGTGGCTGACCGAGCCGAGCAGCAGCCCCCCGAACCCGCCGTGTCCTCGGGTGCCCACGACGATGAGTCCCGCGTGTGCACCCAGCGGGCTCAGCACGTGCCCTGCGCTGCCGTACAAGACTTCCGTCTCGATGGGCAGGTTCGCGAAGGTCGCCTGAGCCCGGCGAGCAGCACGACCGACCAGGTCCTCCGCGTGCGCGCGCACCGCCTTCGTGTGCTCGGTGCCGGCGAGGGCGCTCTCGACGTAGGCCTGGGCGTCTGGCGAGAAGGAGCCGTGGGCCACGTGCACGATGTGCAGGGCAGCGTCGGAGATGGCTGCCATCTCGGCCGCGAGGTCCAGAGCACTCTCCGACGCCTGCGACTCGTCAACGCCCACGACGACGGGATGGTCGTGACCCGGTTGGACCGGACGCTCCGGGTGCACCACTACGGCTGGACAGGCAGCGTGCGCCGTGACCGCGTAAGCGACCGAGCCCAGCAGCCCGGCCGCAAACGGGCCCCGTCCACGACTGCCGGTCACGACGAGGTCGGCATCCTTGGACGCGTTGACGAGCTCGGCGGCCGGGGAGCCGAGGGCCAACAAGCCGGCCACCTCCGAGGGCTGGGTCATCAGCTGCCGGGCCCGAGCGACCCCATCACCGAGGAGCTCGCGGCCCGCCTCGTCGAGGCTGTCCGGAAGCCGAGCCACGTCATAGGCCGGCTCCATGGGTGCCGCCGCAAGGTCGACACTGTGCATCACCGTGAGGGTCGCGCCCCACCGATTTGCTGTGATCGCAGCCCATTCCAGGGCCGCGATGGAGCCCGGGGAGTCGTCGTACCCGACGACAATTCCCTTGGCCAGGCGGTGCTCTGACTGGTCGACCATGACGTTCCTCCTGAGCTAGGGGCCGGCTGGCTCGCGGAACTCCCGACCTGCCATTGCCCTGGTGAGAGCATGCGGCTCCCCGCCCCGCTGGGTGAGGGCCGAAAGTCCCTGCTCAACGACGTCGCGCCGCGGGCGCACAGTCGGCCCGCTTGACCAGTGACCTCCCACGCGGGCATCCGAGCCGGGATCGCTGATCCTGCCGAGCTGGTCACGGTGCTGCCCCTGTCCATCCTGCCCGCGTCGTGGCCGACGGCGGTAGCTCGCCCCCACTGTCCTCGGCCCTGCCGGCGGCGGACAGGGGCATTGGTCCTGTCCACCACCTCCGGCACGACTCCCCGAGGCCGGATGTCGCGGACGCCGGGACCTTGGACCTACCGCCCGACGCCCGGTGGGAGGAGCCTTGAATGGCCAAGACCTTCTGGAGGAGACCATGAGAGCAAAGCCCGGAGATCGCATCATCCTCGCCGCACCCAACATCGACGGCCCTCTGCGTGACGGCGAGGTGCTCGAGGCCCGTGGGGACGACGGGGAGCCTCCGTACGTGGTCCGCTGGAGCGACGGCCACGAGGGGCTGCTGTACCCCGGACCCGGTTCGATACTGCGGGTCACATCGCACGACCCCGAGGGTGCAGCCGAGCCCAGGCCCACGAGTTCTCAGCCCCATCGGACCGGAGCACATCCACGCGTGCGTGACTGGGAGGTTCGCGTGTCGATCCTGGGCTCGGACGACGACGCCGAAGCCACCGTGGTGCTGCTGTCCGACTCGCCCGAGCACCTGACGGCACACGGCCGTAGCCACCGCAGCGGCCACGACCGCGCCGTCCCTGAGATCGGTGACGAGGTTGCGGTGGCCCGGGCCCTGCGACGTCTTGCCGACCAGCTGCTCGAGACGGCGGCCGACGACATCGAAGGGATCACCGGCGAGCACGACGTGAGCCTCCGGGCGCGTTGATGACGTGAGTCGGTGTGCAGCCCAATTCGTCGCCCGGAAACCGAGCGCTCAACTCGCTCACGGACAGATCCGTGCTGGACGGGCTGACAACCACCGAGGCCAACTGAGGCTGGCGCACGGCACTCAGGGACAGATTCCTCACGGGGGCAAGCCCTGGTCGCGACAGCAGTGAGTCCGCCGGGTTCGCGCGACGGCCGCCCTGCTGGCGCTCGGGACGGGCCAGCTCGGCGTCGCGTGGGGCCTGCGCACCCCACGACGGGGCGCGGTGGGTGACCTGCGCTCGGACCCCTTGCTCCCGCTCTTGGCGCTGGCGGGGGCGATGCTCGTCTCGGCAAGCCTCGTCGCGCCCGTTCGCCAGCTCCTCGAGACCGTTCCGGTCGGCGCCCTGGCCTGGCTGGTGGCGGGCCCCTCCGGCGTCGCCGCCATGGCCGTCACCCGCGTGCTCGGAGTTCGTTCGGTCTGAGCTGCGCCCCCGGGACCAAGGGCCCTGTCCCATGGTGTGACTGCTGGGGAGTCTGGTTGCACCACGTCGTCGTACTAGGGAGAAGCCATGAACGCCCACGAAGACAGTCGCCAACCCGTCGTGGTCGGTGTCGATGGCTCGCCGCACGCAGAGCTCGCACTCGACTGGGCAGCCGCCGAGGCAGACCGGCGTCGGGCCCCGCTGGTGGTCCTCCAGGCCTACTCGCCTGACTACCCCGCGGCTCGCTCGGCTGGACCCGGTGGGCCGGTGCCACCCCAGCCGTCGAGCGCGATCCACGCCGCAGCCGAGGAGACTGCCGCGGCCGCGGTCGAGCGCGCTCGCGCCGGCCACCCCACGCTCGAGGTCGCTGCGAGGGTCGTGCCCGACGATCCCGGGGCAGCCATCGTCGAGGCATCGTCTTCGGCTGCCTTGGTCGTCGTCGGTGCTCGCGGGGTGGGCAGGGTACGCGGGCTGCTCATGGGATCGGTCTCGTCGTACGTCGCGCCGCGCGCGCACAGTCCGGTCGTCGTGGTTCACGAGGCACCCAGCAGGTCTCTCTCCGAGATGCGGGTGATCGTCGGCGTGGACGGTTCTGCCGACTCCGCGGCAGCCCTTCGCTTCGCGTTCGAGGCAGCCGAGCGCCAGCAGCTGGGGGTCACCGTCGTGCACACGTGGGACCTCGACGTCGACGCGACGGCAGCAGCGCTGGCGTGGTCGGTGGACTGGCAGCAGGCCGATGAGCAGGAACGCGCCCTTGTGGCCGAGGCGGTGGCGGGCTACGCCAGCGAGTTCCCCACGGTGGACGTGTGTCGGCACGTGGTGCGGGGCCACCCCGTGGCAGAGCTCGCACGGCAGAGCGAGAACGCCGCGCTCCTCGTGCTGGGCACCCGGGGCCGCGGGAGTGCCAAGGGATTGGTCCTCGGTTCGGTCTCGCAGCGGGTCCTCCACGACGCGCACTGCCCAGTAGCAGTCGTCTCGGCCTCGGACCAGACCTCGACCCAAACGGCCGGGACCTCGCACCGCCGCCGCGAGTTCCACCTTCCGGTGCCCCCAGTGCGCGAACGCCTCTGAGTAAGCACGGTGACGCCGATGGAGGACCTTCGCCCCTGCCACGGTGCACCGCCGCCGCCGAGCCACCCTGGACCAGAGCTGTTGGCGACGTTGGCCGGAGTGCTACTAGACGTTGGTCGGAGCGCTACCAGTGGCGTCGGTGTCCACCTCGTGCGACGAGGCTCCTGCCTCGTCCGCAGTGGCGGTGCGCACGGGTACGACCACCACCACCGGGCAGGCGGCGCGACCCAGGACTGCCTGTGCGACTTGGCCCCGCCCGGGCAACCGGGTTCGTCCTGCGTCACCGGACCGTCCACCAGAACCCGGTCCGCGACCGCCTGTGGCCCCGACCACCAGCAGACCGGCTCGGTGGGAGGCGATCTCGAGCGCCGTTGCTGCGTCGAGGGGCTCGACCTCGGTCCGCGTTGCCACCGCGGGATGGTGCCGGTGGACGTAGATCTTGCTCGCCTCGGCAACGGCTGCGGCCCGCGCCTTGAGGTGGCGGGCCACCTGAGCGACGGTGTCGAAGTCGGGCGAGCTCCGGGCCCACTCTCGGGTCGGAGGAAGCGACCAAGCCGACACGATGGTCAGCGGCACATCCCGGAGCTCGGCCGTCTCTGCGGCGAAGTCAAGGGCGGCACGCGAGCCTTCATCCTCGGTGACCCCCACGACGACGGGTAGGAGGGAGCGCTCCGGCGCAAGGGCTCCCCGGGCAACCGCGACCGGACAGGGCGCCCGGTCAGCCAGGACCAGCGAGGTGGAACCGACAGCACTGGAGACGGGACCGTCCTGTGCGCGCTGGCCGACGACGACCAGGGCAGCATGGGCTGAGGCATCGGCGAGGACGCCCGCCGGGTGCCCGGGGATGGACACCCCACTCACCTGATCCGGATCCAGAAGCATGTTCGCGACCCGAATGCCCTCGTCCAGCACCTTGTCCTCGTGAGTGGTGCGGTGCCCAGGGGCGAGCCCTGGAGCGGCCTCCAGCACCGCGGCATACGGAATGGCCCGGACGACCCGAAGGGGAAGTCCGCGATCGCCGGCTTCGCGGGCGGCCCACTTCAGAGCTGAGAGGGCACGTCCTGAACCGTCATAACCGACGACGACTGGGCTTGAGCGCGGCATCTCGATCCTTTCGTCCCGGGACGCCTACGTCCCGTTCCACCACGATGGAGCGAGTCCGGCGGGGGCACCCGGGGCCTTGGTCCCGAATACGTGATGAGCTCGACCGGGGCGGCGGCTGGAGCCCGAAGACAGGCCCTTGGTCCCTGTGACGCTCCACCGGTCACCGGGACAGTGAAATTGCCAGAGCCCGATGACGTTCTCGTCCTGGGAGTCCACCCGACCCGAAGCGGTCAGCCCAACAGCATCGACACGTCACTGCTCGAGACGCCTCCGTGCGACCTCCTGCTCACGCGGGACAGCTGGGGCTGCGGCTCGAGACGACGCCCCCGCAGCACAGGTGCTTGAGCTGGCTGCCTCACCGGGTCCGAACCTGGTCCTGTAGTGCGGTGGCGCCATGGACCTGCAGTGGTACCCGGGACCCTCGTGCGGTCGTATCCGGGACCCTTGGTCATCCCCGGAGGCGCGGCAGTTCGCCAGACGTCAGGACCCCGGACGCGCCGTGCTGTCCGGGGCCTGCGTCGGTCGTCCCGGACTCCTCAGTCCTGGGCGCGCACCACGGCCAGCGGGCAGGGGCGTTCGTGATGGAGCAGCCCTTGGCTCACTGAGCCGAGCAGCACTCGAGTGCCGCATGACCGGTGAGACGAAGCCATCCGAGTACCAGGTCGAGGCCGTCAGGCTGTCCGAGCAGCCCGCGCTGGTCGTCCGCGCCACGGTCGGTCAGGACCAGCTCGCGTCTTTCATCGGTGGTGCATTCGTTCGCGTCCGAGAAGTCGCCGAGGCTGATGTACGCACGTTTCCGGACCGCCCTTCGCCCGGTTGGGTCAGGAGGCTGACGGCAGGCTCCTCGTGGCGGCCGGCTTCCCCGTCAGGGGCATGCTGCTTGGGGAGGGTGACGTCAAGGCGTCACGCCTGCCGGGGGGCCGGTGCTGCAGACGATCCACAGGGGTGACTACGGCGGGTGCCGTCCTCCCGCCTGGCGTCTCCCTCGTTCCGGTGCTGGTGCTCACCCAGGTGCTCAACGCCGTGCTGTTGCTGTCCCTACTGGTGGTGATGTACCGCTTCTCGCGGGAGCCTGACGTGATGGGGGAAGGCGTGGTGGGAACCTCAGCCCTGCTCTACGTGGCCACCATCGGCCTCGTCGCCGCGTGTGTCGGCGGACTGCTCCTCCTCAGCCTGGGATGAGGCCCCCCACCTGTGTCGGAGCCGGCTCCTCGCACGCAAGCCAGACCGAGCGCGACGGAGGTGTCGACGGGCGCGCCATGACGAAGGCCCTGACCCGCACTTGCGCGGGTCAGGGCCTTCGTCATCGATGGTGGGCGATACTGGGTTTGAACCAGTGACCTCTTCCGTGTCAAGGAAGCGCGCTACCACTGCGCCAATCGCCCCGGGTGGTGCTTTTCGGGTTCGTACGTGTCGAGGTGGAGACGGGATTTGAACCCGTGTACGCGGCTTTGCAGGCCGCTGCCTCGCCTCTCGGCCACTCCACCGTGAAGGCGGTCAAACCCTCCGAGCGGATGACCGGGCTCGAACCGGCGACCTCAACCTTGGCAAGGTTGCGCTCTACCAACTGAGCTACATCCGCATACACGCGCTATTGGTGTTGAACGGGGTGTTTCACCCGCTGCGCGTGCGTGCAGACATTATCCGATCATCGGCGTCGTCTCCAAATTGGGTGTCGTCAGAGTCGGTTCCGGGCTTGCGTGGCATCGGTGTGAGCGGCTTTCGGGCCTCGTCGCGCAGCCCCTGCACCGAGGACGACAGCTGCTCGTCCTGCCCCGCACCGCGGGTGTCAGTGGCGTCGAGTGGGGCGTTCACGGGACCTCCGCCGGCCCTGCGCCGCTTCAGCCAGCCCCTGGCCCAGGCGACGCCCTTGGCCCGCAGGGAGAGCCGGTCCTCGACCGGCCACATGACCCTGATGGCGGCGTTGAGGGCCGCACCGATGAGCACGGCGATCGCGAGGGCATAGAGGAAGATCAGCAGCACGATCGGCGTCGACAGCGGTCCGTAGATCGACGTCCCGCCCTTGACGGACGCGGTGATCGTCCCGCGCAGCACGAACGACGCCAGCACCCAGATCACCAGCGTCAGCACGGCACCGGGCACGTCGCGCAGCCAGGGAGACCGCTTGGGCGTCGAGATGTGGAACAACGTCGCGATGCTGGCGACAGCCAGGACGCTCACCACCGGCCAGTACAGGTAGGTCAGGAAGTGCACCTCCTCGGGCAGCAGGTCCCCGAGCCACGAGGGGCCGATCACCACGAGCGGGACCACCACGATCCCCACGACGAGCGAGAGGAAGTAGAGGGTCAGCGACAGCGCCCTGGTGCGGACGATCCCCCGCACCCCGGACTGTCCGTACATGATCGAGATGGTGTCGACGAAGACGTTGAGGGCTCTCGACCCCGACCAGATCGACAGCAGGAAGCCGAGCGAGATCAGGTCGCCCCGGCCGTTCTTGAGCACGTCGTCGGCGGTGGGCAGGATCGTGCCGGTGACGACGTCGGCCACGAGGAAGCGCTCCGAGAAGGTCTGGATGCCGTCGATGACCTGGTCGACGATGTCCTGACCCAGCCAGCCGCCGACGTACCCCACCCCGCCGATCAGCCCGAGCACCAGGGGCGGCAGCGACAGCAACATGAAGAAGCCGGCTTCCGACGCCAGACCGGTCACCCGGTAGCGCAGGCAGACCCGGATCGTCTCCACCGTGAGCCTCGCCACGGGCATGGCGCCGGGCACGCGGAGCAGCGCGCGCCGTACCCGGGCCTTGGGAGTCACCCCGTCACGGTATCCCGGCATAGTGTGCCCCCGTGCCCACCCACGCCGTGACCAACCAGGTACCCCCACTCCCCGACGTCAACACCGTCACGTCCCAGCCCGCGCTGGACGAGGGCCTGCGGCGCTGGGCCGGCCAGGCGGCATATGACGAGGTCTGCGCCCTGGGCGCCCGCGCCGGCAGCGCGCAGGCGCGCGAATGGGCGGTGCAGGCCAACGAGAACGAGCCGGTCCTGCGCACCCACTCCCCCACCGGCGAACGCCTCGACGAGGTGGACTTCCACCCGGCGTGGCACGAGCTGATGAATGTCGGCGTCGGCGCCGGGCTCACCGCGGAGCCGTGGACGCAGCCGTCCGGCAGCGGGGCGCACGTGCGTCGCGCCGCGGGCTTCATCGCCTGGTCCGAGAACGAGCAGGGTCACCTCTGCCCCATCTCGATGACGTATGCCGCCGCGCCGGCTCTCGCAGCCAACCCCGCCCTCCAGCAGCGCTGGCTCCCCCAGCTCGCCTCTCGTAGCTACGACTTCGGGCTGCGGCCACTCGACCAGAAGCGTGGCGCCCTCGTGGGCATGGGCATGACCGAGAAGCAGGGCGGCTCGGACGTGCGCGCCAACACCACGCGGGCGGTCGCCACCCCGGGCGGTCCCATGGAGGGTGGCGACACCTATCGCCTGACCGGTCACAAGTGGTTCTGCTCCGCGCCGATGAGTGACGGGTTTCTCGTGCTGGCCCATACCGAGGCAGGCGTGGGCTGCTTCCTCGTGCCCCGCGCTCTCGATGACGGCACGCGCAATCCCTTTGCGCTGCAACGCCTCAAGGACAAGCTCGGCAACCGGTCCAACGCCTCGTCGGAGGTCGAGCTCGACGGCACCTGGGGCGTGCGGGTCGGCGACGAGGGCCGCGGCATCCGCACGATCCTCGACATGGTCGCGGCCACCCGGCTCGACTGCATCCTCGGCTCGGCGTCCACGATGCGCGCGGCGCTGGTGCGCGCGGTCCACCACGCCCGCCACCGGTCGGCCTTCGGGGCGCTGCTCGTCGACCAGCCCCTGATGCAGAACGTCCTGGCCGACCTCGCGCTCGAGGTCGAGGCCGCGACCACGCTGGCCCTGCGCCTCGCCCACGCGGTGGACGAGGGCGACACGGCGCTCTCGCGGCTGGGGGTCGCCGTGGGCAAGTACTGGGTCTGCAAACGCACCTCGCCCATGGTCGCCGAGGCGCTGGAGTGCTTGGGCGGCAACGGTTACGTCGAGGAGAACGGCCTGGCTCGGCTCTACCGCGAGGCCCCGCTCAACTCGATCTGGGAGGGCGCGGGCAACGTCAACGCGCTCGACGTCCTGCGGGCGATCACCCGCGAACCCCTGTCGGTCGAGGCATTCCGCAAGGAGCTCGCGCTGGCGCACGGGCACAGCGCCGTCCTCGACGCCGCCATCGCCCGCGTCGACGACGTTGTCCGGTATGCCGCGGAGCCGGGTGCCGAGGCTGGGGCACGCCACGTCGTGGAGCACCTCGCGGTGACCCTGCAGGCCGCCCTGCTCGCCCGCCACGCCCCGACGGAGGTGGCCGACGCCTTCGTCGCCAGCCGCCTCGGGGGGCAGCACGGCGTGACCTTCGGGACCCTGGACGCAGGCCTGTCGGCCACCCACGCCCGGGCGATCGTCGACCGGGCGTTCATCGCCTAGGGCAGGTCACGGGTCGGTCAGGTCCGTCAGCCGGCGTCCTCGATCACGGACAGCACGTTGCCGGCCGGGTCGGTGAACCACGCGATCAGTGGGCCGCCCTTACGGAAGATCCCCTTCGCATCGGTCTCCATCTGCGTGCCTTCGTACTTCTCGAAGGACACCCCTCGCGCGGTCAGCTCGTCGACCGTCGCCTCGATGTCGGGCACCGGGAAGTTGAGGATCGTGAAGCCCGCCGGCTCGTGGTCCGGCTTGGGGTAGGCGATGGCGCGGTGCCCTCCCCCGAGCTGGATGCTGAGGATGCCGTGGTCCTCGGTCACCTCCAGTCCGAGGGTGTCGGCGTAGAACGCGCGGGCGGCCTCGGTGTCGGGCACCGAGAATCCGCTGAAGGCCTTGGACTCGCTGAGCATCGCTGCTCCCTTCCTTGGGGTCGTGGTCAGAGCCTGCTCCGACAGCGGTACTGACCGAGCGCGCCAGCAGAAGTCATCGCGGCAGGTCCCACCGCGCGCTCACGGGCGCCCTACGACTTGGCGAGTCGCTCCTTCTCGGCCTCCACGTCGAAGTCGGCGGCTGGCCACTGCGGGTCCATCCGCTCGAGGTGTTCGAGGACGAGGTTCTGGACGGCCAGGCGGGCGTACCACTTGCGGTCGGCCGGCACGACGTACCAGGGCGCCGCGTCGGTCGACGTCTTCTCGAGGACCGCTTGGTAGGCCGCCTGGTACTCCGGCCAGTGCATCCGCTCGTCCACGTCTCCCGGCTTGTACTTCCAGTGCTTGTCCTCCCGCTCGAGGCGCTCGGTGAGCCGGGCCTTCTGCTCGTCGGAGGAGATGTTGAGCATGACCTTGATGATGGTCGTGCCGTCGGCGACCGCCTTGGCCTCGAAGTCGTTGATCTGCGCGTAACGCCGGGACCACGTCGCGCGGGGCACCAGCTCGTGGACCCGCACGATCAGGACGTCCTCGTACTGCGACCTGTCGAAGACGCCGACCTGGCCCGGCGCCGGCAGGGCGTTGCGGATCCGCCACAGGAACGGGTGCGCCCGCTCCTCCCGCGACGGAGCCTTGAACGCGGTGTACTTCACGCCCTGCGGGTCCATCTGGCCCACGACGTGGCGCATGATGCCGCCCTTGCCCGAGGTGTCCATTCCCTGCACCACGAGCAGCAGGGAACGCTGCACGGGCCCCTTGGACTCGGCATACAGCCGTTCCTGGAACTGGCTGATCTCGCCGGCCCGGGCGGCCAGGGCCTCCTCGCCCGCGGCCTTGTCGCCGTCGAAGCCGGGGGTCGAGCGGGTGTCGAGGTCGGCGAGGATGAAGCCCTCGCCCACCCGCAGCGCGTCGGCGAAGCTCGACGGCGCCGGGATGCCCTTGTCCGAGGCCATTGTCGCGTCGAGGCCGGCGACCTTGGACTTCTTGCCGTCCTTGCCCTTCTTGCTGCCCTTGGCCTTCTCGTCCTTCTTGCCGCTGCCCTTCTTGCCCTTGCTCATTCCCGCATCCTGTCAGTGCAGGTCAGACCGCGCGAGGGATGTCAGCCCGGGTCGTGCCGCGCGAGGGCCGTCAACCGGGAGATGGCCCGGTAGTACTTCTTGCGATAGCCGCCGGCCAGCATCTCCGCGGAGAACACCTCGCTGAGCGGGAGCCCGCTCGCGTAGAGCGGGATGTCCGCGTCGTAGAGGCGGTCGGCCAGCACGACGAGGCGCAGCGCCACGGCCTGGTCGGTGACCGGGCGCACGTGCGTCCAACCGACTGCGGTGACCCCGTCGAGCAGCGCGCGGTAGCGGCTCGGGTGCACCTGGGCGAGGTGCCGCGTGACGTCGACGAAGTGGTCGAGCACGCCGCCTTCGGTGTCGACGCCCGCGCGCACCTCCTCATCAGAGGACGGCGACGGGCTGTCCACGCTGTCGCGGTGCCGGTAGTCGGGCCCGTCCACCGTGAGCACCTCGAAGCGGGCCGAGAGCGCCTGGATCTCGCGCAGGAAGTCCTCCGCCGCGAACCGTCCCTGGCCCAGGGCGTCGGGCAGCGTGTTCGACGTGGCGGCCAGCGAGACACCGGCGCCCGCCAAACGCGACAGCAGCGTGGCCATCAGGACGGTGTCGCCCGGGTCGTCGAGCTCGAACTCGTCGATGCACACCAGCTGGTGCCCACTCAACGCCTCGACAGTCGGCTGGAATCCGAGGGCGCCCACGAGGTTCGTGTACTCCACGAACGTCCCGAAGGCCTTCTCACCATCGGCCTCGTGCCACAGCGACGCGAGCAGGTGGGTCTTGCCGACCCCGAACCCACCGTCGAGGTAGATCCCGCGCCCGTTGTCCGCCGGGGCCTTGCGGCGCCCGAACCACCCGCCACCCGCGCGCTGTCCCAGCCCCGCGGCATACCCCTCCAGCCGGGTCACCGCCGCGGCCTGGGACGGCTCGGCCGGATCGGGTCGGTAGGTCGTGAAGCGCTCGGCATCGAAGCGGGGCGGTGGCACGAGCTCGCGCACCAACCGCCCACGGTCGAGCTGCGGGAATCGGTCCACGAGCGAGCCAGGCACGAGCGCAGCCTAGTGAGAGGAGTCAGGGGATAAATGCAACACTGTGGGACATGCGCCTGCTGCTCGACTCGTCCAGCACCCATGCCCCCGGTGTGAACGTCGACGCCGCCACCCTCGCGGATCTCTACGTTGCGCCCGCCCGCCGCTGGCTGCGCGCCAACTTCGTGGCCAGCCTCGACGGTGCGGCCAACGGTGCCGACGACCGCTCGGGGAGCATCAACACCCCGGCCGACCATGTGGTCTTCGACCTGCTGCGTCGCCTCACCGACGTCGTCATCGTCGGTGCGGGCACCGTGCGGGCCGAGGCCTACCCGTCCCTGCGCGCCGAGGACCCGAGGGCGCCCGTGCTCATGGTGGTCAGCCACCAGGGCGCGGTGCCGCCGAGCGTGGTCGACGGTCCGTTCGGGTCGGTCTACCTGATCACCCGCGAGGGTGCCGACCCCGCCACGCTGGACGCCTCGCGCTCCCTGATCGGGGAGGAGTTCGTCCTGACGGTGGGCGATCAGGCCGTGGACTTCGTGAAGATGCGGAACATGTTGGAGGACAAGGGTTTCCGCCAGATCCTCTGCGAAGGTGGCCCGAGCCTGCTCAACAGCATGTTGGCGGCAGGCGTCGTCGACGAGCTCGACCTCACGTGGTCGCCGATCCTCGTCGGCGGCGAGCACCCCACCATCGCCCGCGGTCCGCACCTCAACCTGCCTGCGTCGCCGACGCTCCTCCTCGAGGAGGACGGCACCATCCTCAGCCGCTGGTTCGTCAACCGCTGACCCACGAGCGGGGTCAGTCGCTGGATCGTCAGGAGCCGACGAACTCCGACACCGCGGCCTCCCAGCGCTCGGGGTCGACGTTCCACTCCTTGGTGTGCCTGGCGCGGTCCCACCGCTCCATCGTCACGAGGTCGGGCCGCGCCCCCGCGAGGGCCAGCGACGGGCCGACCGGCACGAACTCGTCGTCGACCGAGTGGATCAGCAGGATGCGGTGCGCCAGCTCGCCGGCCCGCGACACCCAGTTGGTCTTCGCCACGTCCACCGGGTCGTGCACGCCCACGAGCCGGCGCGCCGACCGCCGTCCCATCAGGGCCCGGCTCAGCCCACCGATGGGAGCGGGTATGCCGTTGGCTCGCGCATGGTGCGCGATCACGTCTCCCCAGTCGATCACCGGTGCGTCGAGGACCACGTGGCTCACGTGCTCGGCGAGCCAGGACCGCGCGAGGGTCTGCAGCACGATCGCGCCACCCATCGACCAGCCCACCAGGACCAGCTCACGCGCACCCCGCTGCACCGCGAGCAGCCCCGCGTCCTCGATGTCGCGCCACTCGGACAGACCGAGGTTGTAGCGACCGTCAGGGCCGCTGCGGGCACCGAGGTCGTTGCGGTAGCTGGGGATGATGACGTTGATGCCCGCCGCGTGCAGGGGGCGCACCGCCCGCAGCCCCTCCTGACGCCGCGCGCCGCGACCGTGCACGAGGATCGCCCAGCGGTCCGACGGGGCGGGCGCGGGCACGACCCAGGCCGGCATCGTGCCGAGCTCGGTGTCGACGTCGACGTACTCGGTGCGCAACCCCAGCGCACGGTCCGGTGGACTGGCGAAGTAGTACTGGTTCCAGCGGCCGAAGCCGCTGGTGAGCTGGCCGAAGTCGACGCCCAGGAGCTCACGGCGCACCCGGCCGGAGCCCTCGTGCACCTCGAGCACCTCCCCCACCCGCGCGTGACCTCGGTCGCCGTCGAGCCAGAGTCCGTAGCGACCGGGCGAGAGCGTGTCCGGGCTGACGCCCAGCGTCACCGAGTCGGCGTCGACCGCGAGGATCTGGGTGTCGTCCGGGCGCTGGCGGTCGGGCGTCAGCACCCGACGGGCGAAGTAGGACGCCGCGCCGACGGTGCTGAGTGCACCAGCGGCGGCGAGCGAGCCCGCGGTGACCGCACCGGCGATGGCCGCCTTGCGGCCCGGCGTCGACGCCGCCGCCACTACTGCTCCCCCGTCACGGCTCTGGCCACGGCAGCCTCGCCCAGCACGTCCGCGAGGTCGAAGCTGACCGGCTCCTCGAGCTGGTCATAGGTGCACGACTCCGGCGTACGGTCTTCACGCCACCGCACGAACTGGGCCGTGTGGCGGAACCGGATGCCCTCCATGTGGTCGTACTTCACCTCGACCACCCGCTCGGGGCGCAGCGGTGTGAAGGACAGGTCCTTGCCGGCGTTCCACCGGGAGGTCGCACCGCTGGTCGGCGTGCGGCTGCCCATCTCCTCGGCCGCCCAGGCCCACGGGTGGTGGTCGAAGTCGGTGACCAGGGGTTGGAGCTCCTCAAACAGCTCCTTGCGCCGGGCCATCGGAAAGGCCCCGATGACGCCGACGCTCTGGAGCGAGCCGTCCTCCGTGTGCAGACCCAGCAGCAGCGAGCCGATCGCGTCGTCGCCGCTCTTGTGGGTGCGGTAGCCGGCCACCACGCAGTCGGCGGTGCGCTCGTGCTTGATCTTGAGCATGAGGCGCTTGTCCGGGACGTACGCGATGTCGAGCGGCTTGGCGATGACCCCGTCGAGCCCGGCGCCCTCGAACTGCTCGAACCACTCCTGCGCGACCGCCGGGTCATTGGTGGCCCGGGTCAGGTGGATGGGTGGCTGGACGTTCGCGAAGGCCTCGGTCAGGCGCGCGCGGCGCTCCGAGAACGGTCGCTCGGTGAGGTCGTCGTCGCCGATCGCCAGCAGGTCGAACGCAACGAAGCTCGCCGGCGTCTCGGCTGCCAGCTTCTTCACCCGGCTGGCGGCAGGGTGGATCCGTTGCTGGAGGGCGTCGAAGTCGAGCCGGTCACCGCTCGCGCCGATGAGGACGATCTCGCCGTCCACCACACACTTCTCCGGGAAGTTGGCCAGCACCGCCTCCACCACCTCGGGGAAGTAGCGGGTCATCGGCTTCTCGTTGCGGCTGCCGATCTCCACCTGGTCACCCGACCGGAAGATGATCGACCGGAAGCCGTCCCACTTCGGCTCGAACAGGTAGTCGCCGGTCGGGATGCCCTTGACCGGCTTGGCGAGCATCGGCGCCACCGGTGGCACGACCGGGCCCCACACCGTGCGGAGGTCGGCGTCGCGCTCGGCCTTGGGCGGCATGTAGTCCTCGTCCGTCTTGTCCTTGCGGCGCTTGCTCGGCTGCACGCGGGGCGGCTCCCCCGGCATCTTCGGGTAGTCCGGGGGAAAGTTCAGCTCGCCGAGCCCGCGCTCCTCGAGGTCCTTGTCCCACAACGCGATCGCCGCGGACACATCGCCCACGGCATCGTCCATCCCGGCCCAGGCATCGCCGTCCGTGCCCACGATGCCGGGCACGGTCCGCACGGTGAAGTCGCCGGGGCTGACGCCCGCGAGCGCGTCCCAGCTCACCGGCATACTCACCGGCGCGCCGGGCAGCGGGCGCGGGCTGTAGGCCGACGCGATGGTGCGGTCACGGCAGGCCTGGTTGAAGTCGACGAAGACGCGCTCGCCCCGCTCCTCCTTCCACCACGAGGTCGTGACGAGGTCGGGCAGCCGGCGCTCGAGCTCACGGGCGATCCCGATCACCCCGTGTCGCACGTCGAGGAACTCGTGGGTGGGCGCGACGCGGACGAAGACGTGCACCCCGCGGTTGCCGGAGGTCTTCGCCCACCCCGTGAGCCCGAGCTCGGTCAGCAGCTCGCGCAGGACCAGGGCCGCCTCGACCGAGTCCTTGAAGTCCCGCCCGGGCTGGGGGTCGAGGTCGATGCGGAGCTCGTCGGGGTTGTCGACGTTGCTGGTGCGCACCGGCCAGGGGTGGAACGTCACGGTGTTCATCTGCATCGCCCACACGACCGCCGCCGGCTCGTCGACGACCACCTGGAGGTGCTTGCGCCCCGAGGGGTAGGTGCACATCACCGGGTTGATGAAGTCGGGCATGCCCTTGGGCGGGTTCTTGGTCCAGAACTCCTCGCCGGTGATGCCCTCGGGGAAGCGCTGGAGCGTGACCGGACGGTTGCCGAGTGCCTCCATGAAGCCGTCCGACATCTCGACCGCGTACTGGGCGAGGTCGAGCTTGGTGATCCCGTCGTCGGGCCAGATCAGCCGGTCAGGGCTCGAGACACGGACCAGCCGCGACCCCTCAGGCCCCCCCGGGACTTCCAGCTCGGTTGCTTTGGCCGCCATGGCGCGAGCCTAGCCGGGGCCTCCGTCACCGTGCGCCCGTCATCGGGTCGTAAGGAGAGGTGGGACCAGAATGGGCACCGATTGCGTTGAGATGGTCGTGAGGCCCATCTGGAGCAAGCACAGCCGACGAAACACCGTCACCGTCCCGCGAAGGAGTCGCAGCGTGAGCATGGAGCAGACCGACCGCACGTACGCCGTGTCCAAAACCGACGAGGAGTGGCGCGCCGAGCTCAGCCCGGCCGAGTACCAGGTGCTCCGCCAGGCCGGCACCGAGCGTCCCTACGTCGGTGAGTACACCGACACCAAGACCGAGGGCGTCTACGCCTGCCGGGCCTGTGGCGCGGAGCTCTTCACCTCGGACACCAAGTTCGACAGCCACTGCGGCTGGCCGTCGTTCTACTCGCCGCTCGCCGGCGACTCGGTGGAGTACATCGAGGACGTCACGATGGGCATGAAGCGGGTCGAGGTCCGGTGCGCCAACTGCGGCAGCCACCTGGGGCACGTCTTCGAGGGCGAGGGCTACGGCACCCCGACCGACCAGCGCTACTGCATCAACAGCATCAGCCTGACGATGCGCCCCAAGGACGCCACCCCCGCCTGACCCCACCTTTATCGGGTCTAGCAGGAACGTTGACCTTCACCCCACTTTGGAACCGGGGTGAAGGTCAACGTTGTGGGGGGAAGCAGCCATCGCCTCGCGTACCCGTCGCACGATCCGGCCAGGGTTGGCCAAGTCTGACCAGACGAACCGAAGGACGACGAAGCCGAGACGACGCAGCTCGTCCTCGCGCGCCTTCTCTGCCACCAGTGCTTCGAATCCGCGGTCGCGATACTTCACCAATCCGTCGAACTCGATCACCACATTGGTGCCGCGGACCAGCAGGTCGACTCGGGCGACAAACTTTCCGGACGCATCGGTGATGGTCACCTGCGGGACCACGTCGATGCCTGCCATCGACAGGTCGACCCGCAGGCGCGACTCGCCCGGCGACTCGCTGCGGCCGTCGATGTGCGCCAACATCGTCGTCACGTGGTGTGAGCGTGGCCAACCCGCCACGTGCGCCGCCATCGCCTCCAGTTCCGGCACCGTCATCCGCCTTTCATGCAGCGCGAAGTCTGCTGCCACGATGCCGGCCACGCTTCCACTTTCCAAAGCATGGTGGACGGTGGTGGCCGCCACCGAGGCGCACGATCCCACCGATCCCTTCACCTGCTCGAGCCAGGGCGGCCGCGGTCTGATCACCCAGTGCTGCGCGATCCGCTCGGCCGGAACATTCCTCGCAAGGTGCGCCTTCGACAGGTTCGCGCCCCAGACCGGGAGTCCGAGAGCCAACACTGCGGAGTGGTGCGTCAACACCGCGTCGGGGTAGAGACGGCATACTCCGGCCGCGAGGCGCAGGTGTCGCTGCTCGGCCCGCTCACCCTCGGCGCCCGGAAACGCGTACACCCCCCTGGCCAGATGTTCGAGCTCCCCGGCTTTCACCAGTCGCACCAGGTCGAAAGGGGTCAGGCCCCGGCTGGCCGCCTCCTTTGTCGTAAACACTTGGTGTTCGAGGGTGCTGAGCGGGGCCAGGAGCGGGTTCATGCAGGCATGGTGCTGTGGTGGATCACAGTCCGCCGCATCCCCGATCTGCGCCTGTGGAGGACTGGGTGCGTCCCCAAGACCTGTGGACAACTGGCTTTCCACAGGAAGGTTGACCTGCACACCGGTTCCGAAGTGTAGCGAGGGTCAACCTTCTTGCTAGACCCGATAAAGCTGGGCAGGGGTCAGCGCAGGGAGGCGAGGAGCTCGCCGACCTCCACCCGGCGACCGGTGTGGAAGGGCAGCTCCTCGCGGACGTGCATCCGCGCCCTCGACGCCCGCAGCTCGCGCATCAGGTCGACGATCCGGTGCAGCTCGTCCGCCTCGAAGGCCAGGATCCACTCGTAGTCGTTGAGCGCGAACGACGCGATCGTGTTGGCGCGCACGTCGGGGAAGTCGCGCGCCTGCTGGCCGTGCTCACGGAGCATGTCACGGCGCTCGGCGTCCGGGAGCAGGTACCACTCGTAGGACCGCACGAACGGGTAGACGCAGATGAAGTCCTTGGGCGCCTCGTCGGCGAGGAACGCGGGGATGTGGCTCTTGTTGAACTCCGCCGGCCGGTGCAGCGCTGCCGCCGACCAGGTCGGCTCGAGCAGGTGGCCGAAGTCGGTGCGCAGGAGGGCGCGGTAGGCCCGCTGCACGTCCTCGACCCGCTCCGCGTGCCACCACACCATGAAGTCGGCATCGGCACGCAGGCCACCGACGTCGTAGACGCCACGGGTCACGACGCCGTCCGCCTCGAGGGACGCGAAGAGCTCCTCGACCTCCTTGGCCATCACCTCGCGGTCGTCACCCAGGGGGGCGGTGACCGCGAACACCGACCACATCGCGTAGCGGATCGACTCGTTGATCTCGCGGATCCGGGCGGCGTTCGGGTTGGAGGGGTGCGGCTCGCTCATGCCCCTATCCTCCCGTGCCCGCCGACCGCGCCCGCAGGTGGGTGGCCACGGCCTGCGCCGCGGAGCGACCGCTGGCGATGCAGGCCGGGACACCGACGCCACCGTATGCCGCGCCGGCCAGCTCCAGCCCGGGTGCCGTCGCGGTGTCGGCCCGGATCCTCGCGACCCGGTCGAGGTGACCGACGGTGTACTGCGGCAGGGCCCCGCCCCACCGCTGCACGTGCGTGTCGACGATGCGGGGCAGCTGGTGCCCGAGGGCTTCGCTGACCTCCGCCACCGCGATCGCGACCAGCTCGTCATCGGGTCGCTGCAGGTCGGTGGTCTCGCCGTAGCGACCCACGGACGCCCGCAGGAAAGACAGGTCGCCAGCGGCGTCGGCGGTCCACTTCCACTTCGTCGACGAGAACGTGCTCGCCTTGATCGTGCGCCCCTCCACCGCAGGGACGAGGAACCCGGAGCCGGGGAGGGGCGGGGTCTGCGGGCCATCGGCACCCACCGCGAGGGTGATGATCGCCATCGAGGCGTAGTCGATCTCCCGCAGGGCCCTCGCGGCCACCGGTAGGTAAGGGGCGAGCAGCCGGCTCGTCGGGGCCGCCGGGGTGGCAAGCACCACGGCATCGGCGCGCAGCCGCTCGGGTCGGGGTTGCGGCCCCACGACGACCGTCCAACCGCCACCATTCGACCGCGTCGAGCTCGTCGCACCCGTCGACCCCGTCGCACCCCCGGAACCCGCGGTGACCGGCTCACGGTGCAGCTCGCGGACGATGGTCTCGCTGCGGATCGTCACTCCTCGTCCCCGCAGCGACTCGGTCAGCACCTCCGCGAGCCGTCCCACCCCGCCGGCCAGGCCCGCGAAGACGGGTGGCGGCGCGGGCTGGTCGGCCGTCGGCTGCGCGGCCGCGGCCAGCGCTCCGGCGGCAGCGGTCAGTGACTCCCCTCGACGCGCCGCCTCGAAGGCCTGGGGCAGGCAGGCGCGCAGGGACAGCAACCTGGCCTGGCCGGCATACACACCACCAAGCAGGGGTTCGACAAGGCGGTCGACGACCGCGTCACCCAACCGGGCCGAGACGTAGTCACCGACTGACACGTCGTCGAACTCGCCTGCCTCCCAGGGCTGCTCGGCTTCCGCCCTGGCCACCTCCTCAGGCGACAGGATGCCGAGCGCCGAGGACGCCGACGAGGGGATGCCCATGAGCGTCCCCTTGGGCATGGGGTGGAGGTCGCCGCGCGACCAGATCGAGGCAGCGGTGGTCGCCGGGTGCACGACGTCGAGGCCGAGTCCCAGCTCGGCGGCCAGGTCCAGCGCCTCGGGTCGCCGGGCGAGCACCGACTCGGCGCCTACGTCCAGAGCGACCCCAGCCACTGGTTCCCGGCGGAGCTTGCCGCCCGGGCGGTCGGCTGCATCGATCAGGGTGATGGTCGCGTCGGGAAGCGCATGCGACAGCTCCCAAGCGCAGGCAAGCCCAGCGATGCCTCCCCCGACGATGAGGATTCGTGACCCGACCATGCCCACACCCTTTCAAGATCGTGACTCTTTCGACACCACCGGGTGGGAACGTCGAGCGCACGGCACGAGTCGCACCGGTATCCGCACCGCCGCACGACCTCTCCACGACCCGCTCCACCACCAGGGAGTCGCCATGATCCGTGTTCGTTCGCACCGCACCGCTGCCGCCATCGGGGCAGCCCTCCTCGCCACCCTTGCCCTCGCCGCGTGCGCCGGCGGCGACAACAGCGCCGGCAGCTCGGCCGACTCGGCCGCCTCGAGCCCACAAGCGGGGTTCTCCGACGAGTCCGGCGGTCGCGCCGCCGACTCCGGCAACACGCCTTCGTCCGCCGGCAGCCCCGGCAAGGGCGCCAGCGGGTCGTCGGCCGACCCGGTGACGACCGCCAACCTCGCCGCCAGCCAGGACTCCCTGGCCCGTCGAGCCTCGATCGCGTTGAAGGTCAAGAACATCGGCCAGGCCGTGGCCAAGGTACGGGCCACCACCGCCACCGCCCAGGGCATCGTCCTGTCGGAGAACATCGGCACGGCGGCTGGTGACGCACCCTTGGCCGAGTCGGCCAAGGTCACCGCGACGACCTATGGCGAGATCACCATCTCGGTGCCCTCCGCCGAGCTCGACCGGGTCATCGCCGAGCTCGGGTCGGTCGGCACCGTCATCCGCTCCACGAGCTCCAGCGAGAACGTCGGCGGCCAGATCGTCGACACCACCTCACGCCTCCAGACGATGCGCGTCAGCGTCGAGCGGGTGCGCGCCTTCCTCGAGGACGCCAAGGACCTCAACCAGATCGTCGCCCTCGAGGCCGAGCTGACCCGTCGCCAGTCGGACCTGGAGGCGCTCGAGGCGCAGCTCGCGTCCCTCAAGGGCAGCGTGGCCCGCTCCCCCATCCAGATCAGCCTGACCACCGAGCCGGGCGCGATCGTCGAGGAGCCCGACCAGGCCGGCTTCCTCGTCGGGCTCAAGGGCGGCTGGGACGCGTTCACCGCCTCGCTGAGTGTGCTGCTCACCGTCCTCGGAGCGCTGCTCCCCTTCCTCGCCCTGTTCGCCCTGTTGGGCCTTCCGGTGTGGTGGTACCTGCGTCGGCGACGTCCGGTGAACCCGTCGCCCACAGTCCTGCCGCAGTAGGTCCCGCGGGGGCATGCCGAGGTCGGTCAGCGCCTGAGTGCGTCAGCGCTGACCGACCTCGTGCACGAGCTCGACGACCCGGGTGAGCACGTCGGGGTCGGTGTCCGGGGGGACGCCGTGGCCCAGGTTGAAGATGTGCCCCGGAGCGGCCCGGCCCTCCTCGACGATCGAGCGCACCTTGGCCTCCAACGCCTCCCACGGCGCGAAGAGCAGCGCGGGGTCGAGGTTGCCCTGCACGGCATACCGGCCGTCGAGCCGAGCCAGTGCGTCGGTGAGCGACACGCGGTAGTCGACGCCCACGACATCGGCGCCGACGGCGCCCATGGACGCCAGCAGCTCACCGGTGCCGACCCCGAAGTGGATCGTCGGTATGCCGCGGCCCGAGACCGCGGCGAGCGCGGCGGTCGAGTGCGGGGCCACGAACCGCTCGTAGTCGGCGCGCGGGAGCGCACCGACCCACGAGTCGAAGAGCTGCACGGCGGAGGCGCCGGCCGCGGCCTGCACGTCGAGGAAGGCACCCGAGATCTGGGCCAGCCGGGCACACAGGTCGTGCCAGAGCGTGGGATCGCCGTACATCAGCGCCTTGGTGTGCTCGTGGTTCTTGCTCGGGCCGCCCTCGACGAGGTAGCTGGCGAGGGTGAAGGGGGCGCCGGCGAACCCGATGAGGGGGGTCGCCCCCAGCTCAGCCGTCAGCAGACCGACGGCCTCGGTGATGTAGGGGACGTGGTCGGGGGTCAGCTCGGGCAGCCGGTCGAGGTCCGCGCGGGTGCGGATCGGCTTGGCGACGACCGGGCCCACACCCGCCACGATGTCGAGGTCGACCCCCACGGCAGCCAGCGGCACCACGATGTCGGAGAAGAAGATCGCGGCGTCGACGCCGTGGCGGCGCACCGGCTGCAGGGTGATCTCCGTGACGAGGTCGGGGCGTCGGCACGAGTCGAGCATGCCGATGCCCTCACGGACCGCGCGGTACTCCGGCAGCGACCGCCCGGCCTGGCGCATGAACCACACCGGTGTGTGGCTGACGGGCTCGCGGCGGGCAGCACGGACCAGGGCAGAGTCGTGGGGGGAGGTCACCGGGAGATTCTAGGTGGCCTAGAGGGCGATGATCGCCGCGCCCGTGAGCGAGAGCACCGCGCCCACCTGCTGGATGCGTCGCAGCTTCTCCTTGAGCAGCAGCCGCGCCAGCAGGATGGTGACGACCGGGTAGAGCGAGCCGAGGACGCTGGCGATGCTGACCTGCCCGCGGGACGACGCGATGCCGAACAGCAGGTTCGCACCCATGTCGCCGCAGCCGATGAGCAGCAGGGGCGGCAGCTCCTTCACCACGACGCCACCGCGGCTGCGCACGACGAGGGCCAGGGTCGCGAAGACGACGAACGACACCCCACGCATCCCCCAGAGGGTCATCAGGGTGGAGGAGCGCGCGCCCCGGTCGATGCAGAACAGCGCCAGCCCGAACCCGACCGCCGCGATGCCGGCCAGGACCACCGGCCGCGGGGACACCCCGCCACTCAGCTCGGGCCCGGAGGCGAGGGTCACCCCGACGACCGTGACCACGATGCCGACCCAGGTCCAGGAGGAGGGCTCGTCCCCGGTGGCGACCCCGAGGAACACGGGCACGGCCACACCGAGGGCCGCGATGGGGGCGACGACGCCGATGGTGCCGGTGGCGAGCGCGGTGTAGAAGCAGAGCAGCCCGGCCACGCCGGAGACCGCGGCGCCGACCGACCACAGCGGCCAACCGCTCCACGTGACGTGGTCCCAGCGGATCGCCACGACGACGCACAGCACGACGAACGCGAGCGACTGGGTCCAACCCACCACGGCGACAGCCGGCCGGCGCCGGGAGAACAACCCGGCGAAGAAGTCGGAGGTCCCCCAGCACGCGCTGGAGGCGAGCGCGAGCAGGGAGAGCATCCGCGCACGGTACCGGTCGCCGCGACACGACGCGGACGGCAACCTCCCTGTGATATCCGACCCCGCGGCATACCCTCTGATGGTGGGCAGCCGAACGGTCCCTGGCGACCAATCTCCCGAGTTCACGCAGGCGCTCAGCGACCTGCGCGGGGCGCGGCTGCGCCCCGAGATCCGCCTCACCGAGGTCCCCGCTCCCCAGCGCATCGCGCCGTATGCCGTGGCGCTCACCGCCGAGGTCGTCGGTGCCGCTGCGGACGAGGACGAGCTCGCCTCAGGACGGTTCGTGCTGTTGCACGACCCGTCGGTCCCGGACCCCTGGGACGGCGCCTGGCGGGCGGTGACCTTCGCCCGGGCCGAGCTCGAGCCAGAGCTGGCCAACGACCCGATGCTCGGGGCGGTCGGGTGGTCGTGGCTGACCGATGCGCTGAAGAGCCACCACCTCGGCTACACCGCGGAGGCGGGCACGGTCACCCGGGTCGTCTCCGAGAGCTTCGCGGGGCTGTCCGACCGCCCCGCCAGCGTCGAGATGGAGGTCCGCGCCTCGTGGACGCCGGTGGCCGGCAACGTCGGTGCCCACCTGGTCGCCTGGTCCGACCTGCTGTGCACCATCGCGGGCCTCCCGCCGCTGCCGGAAGGCGTCATCGCCCTGCCCGGACCACGTCGTTGAACGGTGGGGTGCTGAGCGTCAGCAAGTGCCGGGACGCGCTGGGCCGATAGGTTGAGCCGGTGACCGACACCGACGCCGACCAGGCGGTGGAGCCCGAGCAGGAGCCAGCCCCGCCGCTGACTCCTCTCGACATGCCCGTCGACGGGGTGCCGCCGGTGGTCGAGTCGGAGCGGGCGCTGATGGACGCGGCCCGGGCGATCGCCGCGGGTGAGGGCCCGGTCGCCCTCGACGCCGAACGCGCCAGCGGCTACCGCTACGGCCAGCGGGCCTACCTCGTGCAGCTGCGTCGGGAAGGCTCCGGCACCTGGCTGATCGACCCGATCGCCTGCCCCGACCTGTCCCCGGTCAACGACGCGATCGGCAGCGCCGAGTGGATCCTGCACGCCGCCACCCAGGACCTGGCCTGCCTGGCCGAGGTGGGACTGCGACCCCAGCAGCTGTTCGACACCGAGCTCGCGGGGCGCCTCCTGGGTCTGCCGCGGGTCGGCCTGGCGGCCGTCGTCGAGCACTACCTGGGCCTCTCGCTGGCCAAGGAGCACTCGGCGGTCGACTGGTCCACCCGCCCCCTGCCGGAGCCCTGGCTCCGCTACGCCGCGCTCGACGTGGAGGTGCTCGTCGACGTCCGCAACCTGATGGGGGTCGACCTGGCCCGCCAGGGCAAGGACAGCTGGGCGCGCGAGGAGTTCGAGGCGCTGCTCGACTTCACCGGTCCTGCGCAGCGGGTCGACCCGTGGCGCCGTACCAGCGGGATGCACCGGGTCCGGCACCGCAGGATCGCCGCCGTGGTGCGCGAGCTGTGGGAGACCCGCGACCAGATCGCCCAGGACCGCGACGTCTCCCCCGGCCGGGTGCTGCCCGATGCCGTGCTGGTCGAGGTCGCGATGGAGTCGCCCACCGAGACCGGCGCCCTGCCCAGCGGGCACCGCTCGGTCCGCCGCTACCAGCGCCAGTGGCTCGACGCCATCACCCGGGCCAATGCGATCCCGGAAGCCGACCTGCCGCCGATGACCCTGCGTTCCGACGGCCCGCCGCCGCAGCGGTCGTGGGCCGAGCGCAACCCGGTCGCCGCAGCCCGGCTCACGGCCACCCGGGAGGCGCTGACCGCGTTCGCCACCGAGCACGAGATCCCGGTCGAGAACGTCCTGTCGCCGGAGCCCCTGCGCCGCGTGATCTGGTCACCGCCGGAGCAGCACACGGCGGCAGCGTTCGCCGACGCCCTGTCCGGGCTCGGCGCCCGGCACTGGCAGACCGCGGTCGTCGCGCCGATGATCGAGGCGGCCTTCGAGGCCAACCCCGACACTTGACCGGGTCCCCGCGGTGCAGGTTTCGTTCCAATCGGAGAGATACCTGCATGGGTGACGGCTCTCACTCGCGAGGTCCGGTGACCCGCTTGTTACCGCGGAGTAGCATCGAGCGGGTAACCCACCGGCACACCGGTGGACCACCACCCCGAGCTTGATCCACATACCCAGGGAGGCCACCCGTGCCCCGCACCCTTCATGAGGTCGTGTTCGTCGACGGTGTCCGGACACCGTTCGGCAAGGCCGGCGACAAGGGCATGTACGCCCAGACGCGCGCCGACGACCTCGTCATCCGCTGCATCCGCGAGCTGATGCGCCGTCACCCCGAGCTCCCCCCGGAGCGCGTCGAGGAGGTGGCCATCGCCGCCACCACGCAGATCGGCGACCAGGGGCTCACCCTCGGCCGCATGGCCGCCCTCTTGTCGGGCCTGCCCAAGACCACCCCCGGCTACTCGGTCGACCGGATGTGCGCCGGCGCGATGACCGCCGTGACGACCACCGCGAGCTCGATCGCGTTCGGCTCCATCGACATCGCCATCGCCGGTGGCGTCGAGCACATGGGCCGCCACCCCATGGGTGAGGGCGTCGACCCCAACCCGCGGATCGTCGCGGAGAAGCTGGTCGACCCGTCCGCCCTGGTCATGGGCTCGACGGCGGAGAACCTGCACGACCGCTACCCGTCGATCACCAAGGACCGCAGCGACGCGTATGCCGTGGGGTCGCAGGACAAGCTCGCCAAGGCCTACGCCAACGAGCAGATCCAGCCCGACCTCGTGCCTGTCGCCACCCGTCACCAGGAGCTCGGCTACGGTCTGGCCACCCAGGACGAGCCGCCGCGCCCGGGCACCACGGTGGCGGACCTCGCCACGCTCAAGACGCCGTTCCGCCCGCACGGCAACGTCAGCGCCGGCAACTCAGCCGGGCTCAACGACGGTGCCACCGCGTGCATCCTGGCGTCGGAGACGGCGGCCCGCGAGCTCGGCCTGCCGGCGAAGATGCGGCTCGTCGACTTCGCCTTCGTGGGTGTCGAGCCAGAGGTGATGGGCATCGGTCCCGTCCCCGCCACCGAGAAGGCCCTGGCCAAGGCCGGCCTGTCGATCGAGGACATCGGCCTGTTCGAGCTGAACGAGGCGTTCGCGGTGCAGGTGCTCGCCTTCCTCGAGCACTTCGACATCGCCGACGACGACCCCCGCGTCAACCAGTACGGCGGCGCGATCGCCATCGGCCACCCGCTCGCGTCGTCCGGCGTGCGGCTGATGACCCAGCTGGCCCGCCAGTTCGAGGAGCACCCGGAGGTGCGCTTCGGCCTGACCGCCATGTGCATCGGGATCGGGATGGGTGCCGCCGTGATCTGGGAGAACCCCCACCACGCCGACTACGGCAAGGAGGTCGCGGCATGAGCGACGCCACGACGAACACCGCCACGACGAATACCGCCACGACCACCGCCCCCGCGTTCGAGGAGGTCGTGACGCACACCCCGGTGCGCGACGTCACCCTCCCCGGCAAGGCCGGCACGCTGGCCCTGGTCACGCTGGACAACGGTTTCGACCACACCAAGCCCAACACCTTCGGCCCGCAGACCATCGCCGGCCTCAAGGCCACGGTGGACGCCCTGCAGGCGCGCGCCGAGGCGGGCGAGATCCAGGCCGTCGGCATCACCGGCAAGCCGTTCATCTTCGCCGTCGGCGCCGACCTCAAGGCGGTCTCGCAGGCCGCGGACCGCGAGCAGGCGCTCGAGGTGGCTCGCGCGGGACACTCTGCCTTCGCGGCGATCATGGACCTGCCCGTGCCGACCTTCGCGTTCGTCAACGGTGCGGCCATGGGTGGTGGCGTGGAGATCGCGCTGTCCGCCGACTACCGCACCATCTCGGCCGGGGTGCCCGCGCTCGCGCTGCCGGAGACCTTCCTCGGCCTGGTCCCCGGCTGGGGCGGCTGCTACCTGCTGCCCAACCTGGTCGGCCCGGCGAACGCCCTCAAGGTCATCATCGAGAACCCGATGAACATGAACCGCATGCTCAAGGGTCCGCAGGCCTTCGAGCTGGGCCTTGCCGACGTCCTGCTCGAGCCGGCCGACTTCCTCGAGGAGTCGCTGCTCTGGGCAGCCTCGGTCCTGACCGGGCAGACTGCGGTCGAGCGGCCCGCGGTCTCGAGGGACGAGGCCGAGTGGACTGCAGCCATCAAGGCCGCCAAGGGCCTGGTCGACCTCAAGACCGGTGGCCAGGCCCCCGCGCCCTACCGCGCGCTGCAGCTCGTCGGCCAGGCGCGCACCGCCACCCGCGACGAGGCCTTCGCGGCCGAGGACGAGGCGCTCGCGGACCTCGTCATGGGTGACGAGCTGCGGGCCGGGCTGTACTCGTTCGACCTCGTGCAGCGTCGCGCCAAGCGCCCGGCCGGCGCGCCCGACAAGGCGCTGGCCCGCAAGGTCACCAAGGTCGGCATCGTGGGCGCCGGACTCATGGCGAGCCAGCTCGCCCTGCTGTTCGCCCAGCGGCTCGAGGTGCCGGTGGTCATGACCGACCTCGACGAGGAGCGGGTCGCCAAGGGCGTGGGCTACGTGCACGGCGAGGTCGACAAGCTGCTCGGCAAGAAGCGGGTCAGCTCCGACAAAGCCAACCGGCTCAAGGGCCTGGTCACCGGCGCGACGTCCAAGGACGGCTTCGCGGACGCCGACTTCGTCATCGAGGCGGTCTTCGAGGAGATGTCGGTCAAGCAGCAGGTGTGGTCCGAGGTCGAGGCGATCGTCAGCCCCGAGTGCGTCCTCGCGACCAACACCTCGTCGCTGTCGATCACCGAGATGGCCTCCGGGCTGACCCATCCCGAGCGGGTCGTCGGGTTCCACTTCTTCAACCCGGTCGCCGTCATGCCGCTGCTCGAGATCATCAAGGGCGAGCAGACCGACGACGCCACCCTGGCCACGGCGTTCGCCACCGGCAAGGGCCTGAAGAAGACGACCATCCTCGTCAAGGACAGCCCGTCCTTCATCGTGAACCGACTGCTCGGCCGGTTCATGGGCGAGGTCGCCAAGGTGGTCGACGAGGGCACCCCGATCGAGGTCGCCGACCGGGCCTTCGCGGGGCTCGCCCCGATGCCGCCGTTCATCCTCCTCGGCCTGGTCGGTCCGGCCATCGCGTTGCACAACAACGAGACCCTGGCCAAGGCGTTCCCCGACCGCTTCTACGTCTCCGAGAACCTGCGCAAGGTCGTGGCGGCGAAGAAGTCGGCCATCTACACCTGGCCCGAGGGCAAGCCGGTCGTCGACCCCGAGGTCGAGGCGCTCTTCGACAAGCCGGCCGACCCGGTGGTGCTGTCCACCGAGGAGGTCCGTGAGCGGGTGCTGGGCGTGCTCGCCGACGAGGCGCGCCGGATGCTCGACGAGGGCGTGGTCGCTGCGCCGATGGACCTCGACCTGGCCATGATCACCGGTGCCGGGTTCCAGTTCTGGAACGGCGGCCTCACTCCCCTGCTCGACCGTGCAGGCGTGGCCGAGAAGGTGACCGGGCGGCGCTTCCTGCCGCCGGGCGCCGCGAGCGTCCCCGCCTAGGCGCGGGTCCCAGCAAGGGCTGGTGGCCGGCACACCGAAGCGACGGTGTGCCGGCCACCGGCAGGTCAGTGGGTCACTGCGCGGGTGGGAGCACCCTGCGCGCGGTGCCGTCGAGCAGCTCGACCACGGTGCCGGCCGTGACGTCCTCCCGGACGAGGCGCACGACCTCGCCGGCGACCAGGTGCGGCGGCACCAGCGCGGGCACGGTGGCCTGCTCGGCAGGGTCGAGAGCCGCTCGCTCCGTGTGTGCCCTCGGTAGCCCGATCCACCCCGGCACGACACAGGTGACCCGGACCCCCTCGGCCTGCAACCCGGCCAGCGCGGTAGTGAGGCGGATGAGGCCGGCCTTCGCCACGGCATACGGAGGGCTGCCGTAGGCGGACGACGCCACCCCCGCGCTGGAGGCCACATTGACGACGGCGCCCCGGCGGCGCCGGCGCATCCCGTCCAGACTGAGCTGGAGCAGGCGCATCGGAGCCCGCAGGTTGAGGTCGAGGACCTGGCTCCACTCCTCGAACGCTGCGTCCGGGTACTGGTGGGCCGCTGCCCCCCAGCCACCCGCGTTGTTGACCAGGACGTCGACACCGCCGAAGTCCCCAGCCAGGGCCAGGAGCGCCTGCAGGTCACGCTCCACGGTGACGTCGCACCGGCAGGCGCTGGCCGACCCGCCACGCTCGCGGACCGAACGGGCGAGCAGCTGGGCCGCCGCCGCGTCGCGGTCGGCGATGACCACGCGGGCGCCGCAGTCGGCGAACGACCGCACCAGGTGCTCGCCCAACCCCGTCGCGCCCCCGGTGACCACGACCGTGCTCTCCTCCAGGTCCATGGCCACGACGCTAGGCACCACCCCCGACACCACCCCACACGGCGCCCGCCCGAGGGGGTCCCGACGCACCACAGGTCGGCGGCGAACTGTGGGCTGGCACCACATGCTCGGGTGCTCGCGCCGCACCTAGTCTCGCCGCATGCCGATGACGCCGACGCTGCTCGACCTGTCCGGACGGAGCGCGTTGGTGACCGGGGCCGCGAGCGGCATCGGGGCCGCGTGCGTCGAGCGACTGGTCGCCGCCAAAGCGAGCGTGTATGCCGTGGACCGCGACGCCGAGGGCCTCTCCCGGTTCGACGGGGTCGGCGCGGTCGAGGCCCTCGCGGTGGACCTGGCCGACCTCGACGCGGTCGACGCCCTGCCGGGCACCGTCGACATCCTGGTCAACAACGCCGGGATCCAGCACGTCAGCCCGCTGCACGAGTTCCCGGTGGAGACCTGGGACCTGATCATCCGGCTCATGCTGACCTCGCCGTTCCGGCTGACCCGACGCGTCCTGCCCCACATGTACGACCAGGGCTGGGGCCGGGTCGTCAACGTCTCGAGCGTCCACGGGCTGCGGGCCAGTGCCTACAAGGCCGCCTACGTCTCCGCCAAGCACGGGCTCGAGGGCCTGTCGAAGGTGACCGCGCTCGAGGGTGGCGAGCACGGGGTCACGAGCAACTGCGTGAACCCGGCCTACGTGCGGACGCCGTTGGTCGAGCAGCAGATCAGCGACCAGGCCCGCACCCACGGCATCTCCGAGGACGAGGTCGTCGACCGGGTCATGTTGGCGCCGGTGGCCCTCAAGCGGCTGGTCGAGCCGGACGAGGTGGCCGAGCTGGTGGCGTTCCTGTGCAGCCCGGCGGCCGACTCGGTGTCTGGTTCGTCGTTCTCGATGGACGGCGGCTGGACCGCCCACTGAGCGGGTCCGCCGCCTAGGATCCGACTCGATGGACGCCCACGACGACTCCCCCGCGATGACGCTGCTGCGCCTGCTCGCGCAGGGTGCTCCGGCGGCCGAGCTCGAGGCGGTGGTGCCCGGCTCCGCCGCGACCGACGACGCCGCTGCGGCCCAGGCCGCCGACGAGGCCCGCGACCTGGCGCTGCGGGTGCGCGCGGCGTTCGACTCGCGGCGTCGCCGGGAGGCCGAGCTCACCGGCCTCGTCGAGACGGCTCGTGACCTGGCTGCGATGCGTGACCCCAGCGGCATCCTCGAGGCGATCGTCCGCCGGGCCAGGGCGCTGCTGGGGACGGACGTCGCCTACCTGACGCTGTTCGACCCCGAGGCGGGCGACACCTTCATGCGCGCGACCGACGGCTCGGTGAGCGCCGAGTTCCAGGAGGTGCGGCTGTCGCTCGGCGACGGCCTGGGCGGGCTCGTGGCCTCGACGCGCAAGCCCTACTGGAGCGCCGACTACCTCCACGACCACCGCTTCCAGCACACCGGCACCATCGACAGCGCCGTCGGGGACGAGGGCCTGGTGTCGATCTGCGGCACGCCGCTGCTCGTCGAGGACGAGTTCGTGGGCGTGCTGTTCGCGGCCAACCGCTCCCCGCGCCCCTTCTCCCCCGACCAGGTGGCCCTGCTGGGCTCGCTCGCGGCGCTGGCCGCCGTGTCGATCGTGCAGACCCGCAGCGCCGAAGAGGTCCGACGCCACACGGCCGGGGTGGAGCGCGCCGCCGCTGCCCACGACCGGTTCGCCGAGCTGGTCCTCGCCGGTGGAGGGGTCGACGACATCACCAAGGCACTGGGCGACCTGCTCGGGGGCTGGGTGGTGCTGTTGAGCTCGGAGGGCGAGCTGCTCAGCACCCACGGGTCGGCCCCGCTGCCGGACGACGGCAACGCCGGTGTGCTGGCCCGGTCGCGCGCCGTCCGCGAGACGGACAGCACCGGACGGCTCGCCCACGACCCCGGCACGGACCAGTGGGCGATCGGCGTGAAGGCCCCCCAGACCCCCCTCGGCACCCTCGTCCTCGGGGGCGTGGGCATCCTCGACGACGCCGACCGGCGCACCGTCGAGCGGGCGTCGGTGGTGACGGCGCTCGTGCTGCTCTTCGAACGCACCGCCGCCGAGGCCGAGCAACGGGTCCGCACCGACCTCGTGGCCGACCTGGTCAGCGGTCGCGGCGACCCGACGTCGCTGGCCACGCGGGCGCGGGCGCAGGGCATCGACCCCACCGCTCCTCACGCCGTGCTGGTCGCCCACGCCGACCCGGACACCCCGCGCCGCACCCTGCTCCTCGCCGCCCACGCCGCAGCCGGGCAGGGCTCGGTCGTCGGTGAGCACGACGGCCACGTGGTCGCGCTGCTGCCCTCGCAGGACCCGCACGAAGCCGCTGCCGAGCTGGCCCGCCGGCTCAGTCGGCTCGCCACCGTGACCGTCGGCGCGGCCGGTCCGACCACCCTCGGCGCCGACCTGCCGGCCGTGTGGCGCGAAGCCGTCCGCACGGTCTCCGCGCTCGTGTCGCTCGGGTTGGCAGGCACCGGAGCCAGCGCGGGCCACCTCGGTTTCGCGGGTCTGGTCGTCGGGTCGGCACCCGACGTCAGCGGGTACGTCGCCCAGCACCTGGGTCCCCTGCTCGACTACGACGCCCGCCGCGGCTCCGAGCTGGTCAAGACCCTCCAGGCCTACTTCGACGCCGGCGGCAGCCCCCGGCACGCGGCCACCGACCTGCACGTCCACGTCAACACCGTGAGCCAGCGACTGGAGCGGATCTCCGCGCTCCTCGGACCGCACTGGCAGCGCCCCGACGACGCGCTCGAGCTCCAGCTCGCGCTGCGCCTGATGCGCCTGCAGGTGAACAGGCTCAGCGCAGGCGGGTCGCCAACGAGGTAGCCACCGCGTCCGCGGTGAGGCCGACCTCCTCGAGCACCTGTCCCCGCGACGCGTGGTCGAGGAACCGCTTCGGTATGCCGTGCACGTGCACCGGTACGTCGACCTCGGCCTCGCGCAGGGCCAGGGTCACGGCGGCGCCGACTCCCCCGCTGACGAGGTTGTCCTCGACCACGGCGACGGCACCTGCACGGCGAGCCATCGCGACGAGGTCGTCGCTGACCGGCAGCACCCAGCGCGGGTCGACGGCGGTGACCGAGTGTCCCTGCGCCTCGAGCTTGCCCGCGATGTCGACGGCCATGGCAGCGAAGGCACCGACCCCGACGAGGAGCAGGTCGCACCGGTCCGTCGAGGTCTCGTGGAGCACGTCGACGACCCCGTCCTGGCGGATGGCGTCGACGGCCGGCCCGACATCACCCTTGGGGAAGCGGATCACGGTCGGCCCGTCGGTGACGTCGATGGCCTCGCGCAGCTGGCGCTTGACCTGGTCGCCGTCGCGGGGCGCGGCCAGCCGCAGGCCGGGGACGACCGAGGCGATCGTCATGTCCCACATGCCGTTGTGCGAGGCACCGTCGCTCCCCGTGACGCCGGCCCGGTCGAGGACGAAGGTGACGCCCGCCTTGTGCAGCGCGCAGTCCATCAGCAGCTGGTCGAAGGCCCGGTTGAGGAAGGTGGCGTAGACCGCGACGACCGGATGCAGGCCGGCATAGGCCAGGCCGCTGGCCATGGTGACGGCGTGCTGCTCGGCGATCCCGACGTCGAAGACGCGGTCGGGGTACGCGGCGGCGAAGCCGTCGAGGCCGACCGGGATGAGCATCGCCGCGGTGAGGGCGACGACGTCCTCGCGCTCGCGGCCGATCGCGACCATCTCGTCGTTGAACTCGTCGGTCCAGATCCGGCCGCTCACCTCGAACGGCAGCCCGGTCTCGGGGTTGAACTTGCCGATGGCGTGCCACTGGTCGCCCTGGTGCCGCCGGGCGGGGTCGTAGCCGCGGCCCTTCTCGGTGATGACGTGGACGAGCACGGGCCCGCCGAACGCCCTGGCGCGACGCAGCGCCGCCTCGACCGCCTGCTCGTCGTGGCCGTCGACCGGGCCGAGGTACTTCAGGCCGAGGTCCTCGAACATGCCCTGCGGCGCGACGATGTCCTTGATGCCCTTCTTCACCCCGTGCAGCGTCTCGTACATCGCTCCGCCGACCACGGGGGTCCGGCTCAGGGTGTTCTTGCCCCAGTCGAGGAAGCGTTCGTAGCCACGGGTGGTGCGCAGGGTCGCGAGGTGGTCGGCCAGGCCGCCGATGGTCGGGGCGTAGGACCGCTCGTTGTCGTTGACCACGATGGTCAGGGGCAGGTCCTTGTCGGCGGCGATGTTGTTGATCGCCTCCCAGGCCATGCCCCCGGTGAGTGCGCCGTCGCCGATGACCGCGACGGTGTGCCGGCCCTTCTCGCCGCGCAGTCGCCGGGCCTTGGCGATGCCGTCGGCCCAGGACAGGGCGGTGGAGGCGTGGGAGTTCTCGACCACGTCGTGCTCGGACTCGGCCCGGCTCGGGTAGCCCGACAGGCCGCCCTGCTTCTTGAGCTGGCTGAAGTCGTGCCGGCCGGTGAGCAGCTTGTGCACGTAGGACTGGTGGCCGGTGTCGAAGACGATGGCGTCCCGGGGGCTGTCGAAGACGCGGTGCAGCGCGATGGTCAGCTCGACGACCCCGAGGTTGGGGCCGAGGTGGCCGCCGGTCTTGGAGACGGACTCGACGAGGAAGTCACGGATCTCCTGGGCCAGCCCGGGCAGCTGGGCAGGCGTCAGCGCCTTGAGGTCGGCCGGGCCGGTGATGGTCTCGAGCACTCCCACGCACGCCGTCCTTCCGGTTGTCATCTCTGCAGGGGAACCGCCCGAGTCTATGCGCCCCGGCTGATCCGGACCTCCTGCGGGACCCCGGTGACCTCCACCTCACCGTCGCGGCTGACGGACACCGTGAAGGGCACGCCACCCAGCCGCAGGCCCTCGACGCGCAGCGCGCCGAACGGCAGCGGCAGGACGGGGTCGACGTGCAGGACACCGCCGGGCAGGTCGGCGCGCAGGCCGAGTGCGACGGTGAGGATGGCACCGGCCGAGGCCGCGGACCACGCCTGCGGTCGGCACGAGGCGGGGTAGGGCGAGGGGCGACCCAGCATGGGCAGCCCCGAGTAGAGCTCGGGCCAGCGGTAGTCGAACGCCTCGGCGGACGCCACGAGGGCCTGCGCCACGCGGGCAGCCGGCCCGGTCAGCCCTTCACGGGCCAGGCCCAGCGCGACGATGGCGGTGTCGTGGGTCCACACCGACCCCGTGTGGTAGCCGATCGGGTTGAACCCACCGTTGCCGGTGCCGAGGGTGCGCACGCCGAAGGTGTCGAGCAGCTCGTCACCCGTCACCGTCTCCCCGACCGCGGCGGCCTCCGCGGCGTCCAGCGTGCCGGTACCGAGCGCGTGCCCCATGTTGGAGCCCAGCCCGTCCACGGGTTTGCCCGACCCGTCGAGCGCCATCGCGAGGTAGCGGCCCGCACCGCCTTCGACCCAGAAAGCCCGCCGCACGCGCTCCCGCAACGCCCCGGCCTCCACCCGTGCGGTGTCCGCTCCGTCCTCACCCAGCGCGTCGAGGAGGTCAGCGGCCCCGAGCAGTGCCTCCACGGCATACGCCTGCGCCTCGACGAGGGCGATCGGCGCGGCAGCGACGCTGCCGTCGCGCATGCGCATCGAGTCGCCGGAGTCCTTCCAGCCCTGGTTGGCGAGGCCGTGGCCCGTGGTGTCGAGGTACTTGAGGAAGCCGTCGTCGTCGGGCTGGCCGTCCGAGGTGAGCCAGGCCACGGCCGCGCGCAGGTTGGGGAGCAGCGCGCGGACCTCGCCCTCCGACAGCCCCCAGCGCCAGGCCTCGACGAGCAGCGTCACCCACAGGGCGGTGGCGTCGACGGTGCCGTAGTAGAGCGGGGGGAGCGCCAGGTCTCCCTTCCGCGGCGACCCCGTGTATGCCGTGCGGCGCACCTCGTGGGCGATCTTGCCGGGCTGCTCGGCCGAGTCGGCGTCGTGTCGCGTGCCCTGACGACGGGCCAGTGCGCGCAGCGTGCCGCCTGCGAGCTCGGTGCCGAAGGGCAGCATCATCCGCGCCGCCCAGATCGAGTCCCGACCGAAAAGCGTGAGGTACCAGGGAGATCCGGCTGCGGCGAAGACGTCGGCCGGCTCGAGGGGGTCGCGGAGCAGGAGGTGCTGCAGGTCGTCCGTGGACTGGGCGACGAGGGGCGCGAGACGCGGCTCGTCGGACGTGACGCGGATGTCGCCCCACGTGACGGCGGCGCCGCCCGGGTCGGCGTCGAACTCCGAGGCTGTCGTCCGGGAGGCGGTGACGGTCACCCTGAGGGTCTGGCTCTCGCCGGGCTCCACGACGACGTCGTGGCTGACGACGGCGCGGTCCGTCGCGACCTCGAGTCGGGTCGGACCGGGGTCGAAGTCGACGCGCGTGCTGTGCCGTTCAGTGGTGAACGTCAGGACCCCGTCGGTCAGCTCGGGCGCCACCGACGGAGCGTCGAAGGTGCCGTACTTCACCCGGGCGATGGCCAGGCCGTCGGACCCGAGCTCGAGCCGCAACGTCGCGCGGACGGTGCGGGCAGCCCGCGAGGTCACCGTCACGTCCTCGTGCAGGGTGGCTCCCTCCAGGGTGCGCACCCGGCGGACCTCGACGGTCGGGTCGGGCCCCTCGTCGCCCA
This sequence comes from Phycicoccus sp. Soil802, assembly GCF_001429605.1. GTDB lineage: Bacteria > Actinomycetota > Actinomycetes > Actinomycetales > Dermatophilaceae > Pedococcus. The sequence goes on along the minus strand of NZ_LMSS01000001.1, from coordinate 315,724 downwards.
GCCCGCGAGCCGCGCCGAAGAACTCCGCCGTGGCACCACCGGCCTCCGAGGCGACCGCGCTGGGCGTCTCGCCCGAGACGGTCAGCTCGAGCCTGGACAGGAGGCGCACGTCGTCGACGAAGAGCCCGTGACCGGCTCCGGGGCTCACGTCACCCGTGGTCGCGGACAGGGCCGTCGCGTTGCCGTCGACGATGATCCGCAGGTCGTGCAGCCACGGTTGACGTGGGCTCTGCTCGGTGGTCACGCGGGCCTCGCTTCCGGGTTCAGCACTGGGTCCATCAGGGGCTTCCATCAGGGCATTCCTCAAGGCTTCCCTCAGGGCGTTCCCCAAGGCTTTCCTAAAGGCTTCCCTCAGGGCATTCGTCAAGGGTTGGTGGCCATGATCTCTTGACTGCCGGCCCGCCGTGGGCCATATTCAGCCTAGTTGGATCGTTCAAATAGGGCATCTTCACCCAAGCCGTCGGTCGATCACAGCGCAAGGGAGCGGTTGTGGCAAGTGGACCTGAGCAGTCCCGCGGACGAGCGACGATCGTCGACGTCGCCACCGCGGCCGGGGTGTCCCGCCAGACCGTCAGCAACGCTCTCAACTACCCCCAGCGGGTCGCGCCCGCCACGCTCGTGCGCGTCCACCGCGAGATCGAGCGCCTCGGGTTCACCCCCAACGCGGCGGCGCAGCAGCTGCGCCGGCGCAAGGCCTCCGCCTACGGGTTCGAGGTGAACCCCTCGGGCGCCGGCAAGATGGGCCACATCCTCGACGGCTTCCTCGTCGAGCTGACCGTGGCGGCCCCCGACCACAGCTGCCACCTGGTCACCTTCGCTCCCGACCTGACCAGCCTGCTCGCGGGCTACGACCAGATCCTCTCCACCGGGCTGGTCGACGGGTTCGTGCTGGGTGACACCCGGCACGACGACCCCCGGCCCGCCTGGCTGCTCCAGAACGACGTGCCCTTCGTGACCTTCGGCCGGATCTGGGACGAACCCCACATGGGTCGGTGGGTCGACGTCGACGGACGCGCCGGCATGGAGCTCGCAGTCGAGCACCTGCTCGGGCAGGGCTACGCCTCGGTCGCCTATTTGGGGTGGCCGGACGGCTCCCCCGTCGGCGACGACCGGCGCCGAGGCTGGCTGGCCGGCCTCGCCGACGCCGGTCTGGCGGACGACCCCATCGCCGAGGAGGCGGTGCAGGACCTCGCCGCCGCGACTGCGGCGGCCGACCGGTTGCTGGCGCGCCTCGGGCCGGACAGCGCCATCCTCTGCGCGTCCGACCTGCTGGCCCTCGGAGCGCTGCGGGCGGTCCGCAACCGCGGCCTCGAGCCCGGCCGCGACATCGGCGTGGTGGGGTTCGACGACAGCGACGTCGCGGAGGCCCTGCAGCTGAGCAGCCTGCGCCAGCCGCTCCAGCAGGCGGCCGCCGAGGCGTGGCGGATCGTCCATGCGAAGGGCACCGACCTGTCCCTGACCGCCTTGCTGGCCCCGACGCTCACGGTCCGCGAGAGCACCTCCCGCGCGGGCGACACCCCAGCACGCCCTCCGACCCCTGTACCCCGACCCACCCCCTGACCCTGAGTCACCCAGGTCGTCCGACATCCCTGCGGACGGCAAACCCATCCTGAGGAGCATCCATGAGGCGCAACACCACCCTGGCCCTGGTCGTCGCGGCCACGACATCGCTGGCGCTGACCGCCTGCGGTGGCGGCGGCTTCGACGAAGGCGCCAAACCGCAGCAGTCGTCCGGCCCGGCGAAGCTGCAGATCCTGATCGGCACGTCCGGCGACGCCGAGACCGCGGCCGTCAAGGCGGCCGCTGACACCTGGGCCAAGAAGACCGGCAACACCGCTGAGGTCGTCGTCGCCTCCGACCTCAACCAGCAGCTCGGTCAGGGCTTCGCCGGTGGCACTCCCCCGGACATCTTCTACGCCGACGCCGGCCGCATCGGCGACTTCGCCAAGGCGGGCAACCTCTACGCCTACGGCGACCAGGTCAAGGACGCGGGCTACCTCGACAGCCTCGTGCAGACCTACACCTACGACGGCAAGCTCCAGTGCGCGCCGAAGGACTTCTCGACGCTCGCCCTGGTCATCAACACCGAGATGTGGACCAAGGCCGGTCTGACCGACGCCGACATCCCCAAGGACTGGGCAGGTCTGGAGACCGTGGCCAAGAAGCTCACGAGCGGCAAGGTCACCGGCCTCGTCGTCAGTGGCGAGTGGGCCCGGCTCGGGGTCTTCATGCGTCAGGCCGGCGGCTGGGTCGTCAGCCCCGACGGCAAGACCGTGACGGCCGACTCCCCGGAGAACGTCGCCGGGCTCACCGAGGCGCAGAAGCTGCTCAAGGCCGGCTCGATGAAGTACGCCAAGCAGGTCGACGCCGGCTGGGGTGGCGAGGCGCTGGGCAAGGGCAAGGCCGCGATGACCATCGAGGGCAACTGGATCCGCGGCGCGCTGAAGAACGACTTCCCCGACATCAAGGCCAAGGTCGTCGAGCTGCCGGCTGGTCCGGCCGGCAAGGGCACGCTGCTGTTCAGCAACTGCTGGGGCATCGCCGCCAAGTCGAAGAACCAGGCCGCCGCGGTCGACCTCGTGAAGTCGCTGACCTCGGTCGACCAGCAGATGGAGTTCGCCAAGGCGTTCGGTGTCATGCCGTCCACCAAGGAGGGCTCGACGCAGTATGCCGCCGCCTTCCCTGACGACGCCGCGTTCTCCGCCGGTGGTGCCTACGGCACCGGTCCGGTGAACGTGCCGGGCTTCGACCCGGTGATGGCCGCCTTCAACACCGACCTCGAGCAGCTGGCGAGCAAGGACCCGAAGACGATCCTGTCCAGCCTGCAGAAGAACGGCGACGCGGCCCTCAAGGGTCAGTGAGCATGACCGTCATCCCCGGATCCCGCCGCCGCGCCAAGGCCGGCGGCGGGATCCGCGGCGGCGAGGCCGTCGCAGGCTGGTTGTTCACCGCGCCCATGATGATCATCCTCGGGCTGTTCCTGTTCATCCCGATCGTGATGGCCCTCTACGTCAGCTTCACCAACTGGAACGGCAACGGCTCGCCCTTCAACGGCGGCACCAACGCCGAGTGGGTGGGGACCAGCAACTACACGTCCCTGTTCACCCAGGACGGCCTCAAGCGCGCCAACTTCATGCAGTCCCTCAACAACAACTTCTGGTACGTGCTGTTCGTCGTGCCACTCCAGACGGCGGTGTCGTTCTTCCTGGCGCTGATCGTCAGCAACCGTTTCCTCAAAGGGAAGGGCTTCTTCCGCACCGCGTTCTACTTCCCTTCGGTCACGAGCTCGATCGCGATCAGCGTGGTGTTCCTGTTCCTCTTCGCCAACTCGGGCGCGGTGAACGCGGTCCTCAGCGCCGTGGGCATCAAGGGGCCGGCCTGGTTCAGCGACTCGCGCGGGCTCTTCCACATCGTGCTGGGCTGGTTCGGCGCGGGTGACAACCCCGGGTGGGGCCAGGGCCTGGTCCTCGGCCGCTCGGTCTGGGACTGGTTCGCCGGGCCCTCGGTCGCCATGTGCGTCGTCATCATCCTGGCGGTCTGGACCACCACCGGCACCTTCATGCTGATGTTCCTGGCGGCCCTGCAGGACGTGCCGGTCGAGGTCGAGGAGGCCGCCATGCTCGACGGCGCCACCGGCTGGCAGAAGCTCCGCCACGTCACCATCCCCATGCTCAAGCCGGCGTTCTTCCTCGTGACCACGCTCGGGCTGATCGGCACCTGGCAGCTCTTCGACCAGATCTACGTCATGGGCAAGGGTGCCCCCGCCAACACCACGCTGACCCCGGCCTACCTGTCCTACAAGCAGTCCTTCACGAGCCTCCAGTACGGCAGTGGCGCGGCGATGTCCTTCATCGTCTTCGTCCTCATCGTCGTGCTGACCGCCTTCCAGCGGTGGCTCATGCGCGACAAGGACATCAAGCCGAGGCGACGCTTCGGGCGGGCAGCCGCCGTCGGCGTCGCGACCCAGGGCACCGGCACCGGAGGTGTGAGGTGAACCAGCGGACCAAGGGTTGGAAGCTGACGCTCTTCTACGTCATCCTCGTGGCCTTCGCGGTCATCTACCTCTACCCGTTCCTCATCCAGACCGCGACGTCGTTCAAGTCCAACGCGAGCGCCACCGACAACCCGCTGAGCCTGGTCCCCAACCCGCTCGACCTCTCGACCTGGAAGCGGATCTTCGGTATCGGCGGGGACACCTCGCTCCCCATCATGCGATGGCTCACGAACTCGGTCGTCGTCACCGTCGTCATCACGGCCGCTCGGGTCTTCCTCGACAGCATGGCCGGATATGCGTTGTCCCGCCTGAGGTTTCGCGGCCGCGGGTTCCTCTTCTCCACCGTGCTCGCCGTGATGAGCGTGCCGGGCGTCGCGCTCCTGATCCCGAAGTTCCTCATGGTGAACTACCTCGGGATCTACGACAGCTACACCGCGATGGTCCTGCCGCTGGTCGTCGACGCTGCCGGGGTCTTCATCATGAAGCAGTTCTTCGACTCGGTCCCGGTGTCGATCGAGGAGGCCGCGCGGATCGACGGGGCCGGCGTGTTCCGGACCTTCTGGTCGGTGGTGCTGCCGATGGCCCGCCCAGCCCTCATCACCCTGACGATCCTGTCGTTCCAAGGCTCCTGGAACGAGTTCACCCACTTCCTGGTCACCACGCAGAGCCCGGAGCTGAAGACCCTCGTGACCGGCCTGGCCAGCCTGGCCAGCGGCGACCTGGGTGCCGGCTCGCAGTACCCGCTCAAGCTCGGCGCCGCGCTCCTGACGACGATCCCGGTCGCGGCGCTGTTCTTCGCCTTCCAGCGCTACTTCGTGTCGGGCGCCAACGAGGGCGCCGAGAAGGGCTGACGCCGTTCGGTATGCCGCCGTGCCCCACCGGGCGCGGCGGCGCACCGGGCGCGGCGGCGCACCGCGCGCGGGCGGCATCGCGCGTGGGGTGGTCGTGTGCGCGCGGGGCGGCACCGCGCGTGGGGCAGCCTCGTGCGGGGCGCGGCATGGTTCGTGGCGGGGACTCACAACCTGGGCACGTAGCGTTTGCCCTGCAGCGCGTCGTAGACCAGACCAGCACTGCGTCGCGCCGCGAGCAGCCGCACCCCCTCGGTCTCGAGGTCGGCCAGCACCTGGGCCAGCCCCTCGCTGGTGAGGTGGTCGCCGAGCTCGACGCGCACCTCACGGTAGGCCTGCCGCATCGCGACCACCTGCGCGTCGATGTGCCGGGTCGTCATCCAGGCCAACGCGACCGGCTGCCGTCGCCACCCGGCATACAGGCGGTACTCGGAGGGACAGAAGTCGAGCAGCCACGAGACGGCGGGGACCTGCCAGCCGTGCGACTCCGGCGGCGGCACCAGCGGAGGCCAGCCCGGAGGCACCGCAGGGCTCGCAGGTCTCGTCGGCGACGGACCCGCGAGGCGTCCCCCGGCCTCACCCGGCCGGCGAGCCGAAGCAGACATCGCCGGCCGTGCTGGACGACCGACGGGAGCCCTCCAGCGATTCGAACATGTGTTCGATCATAGGGCACCGCCTTGGTGTCGCGCACCGCCTCGGGATCTTTGATGGATCGGCCCCACCCTGGTGTCGTCATCCCATCAAGGACTCGCCGAGAGTGAGCCTCGGGACTGGCCGCGGGCGCGGGGGAAGGACGGACGGCGGGCTGCTTCACCGTCCGTCCTCCCCTGCCGGGTCACCTCACGTCGGCGAACCTCCGCGCGGTGACCCGGGTGCCTGCTCCGGCGAGGAGCAGGGGTCCGGCGAGCAGCAGGAGCTGCCACGGGACGCCACCGGTCATCGCCAGCGCGGCCGCCGCAGTGGGTGCTCCGACGGCCGGAAGGGCCGAGGCTGCCGGGTTGGCGCTGCTCGACCCGCTCCCGGTGTCGCCCGAGGGCTGGCCCGCCGATCCGTCGGCGCCGTCACCAGGCGTGGTGGGCGTCGTCGGGTCGCTCGGGTCGTCGCCGGGAGGTGTGGCCGGGTCGGGCCCGGTGGCGGCTCCCGTGGTGGTGGCGTCCCCGAAGACCGAGACCGCATTGCCACCGGCGGTGACCGGTGCGGTCACCGGAGCGGTGACCTGGTTGCCACCCGCCGCCGAGCCTTCACCCGACGTCGTGTCACCGGCACCGCCAGCCGAACCACCCGAGGGAGCGGTCGCGGTCGAACCCGAGGACGACGAGTCCCCCAGCACCGACACCGCATTGCCACCGGCCGTGACCGGTGCGGTCACCGGAGCGGTGACCTGGTTGCCACCCGCCGCCGAGCCCTCACCCGASGTCGAGTCACCCGCACCGCCAGCCGAACCAGCCGAGCCACCCGAGGGAGCGGTCGCGGTCGAACCCGAGGACGACGAGTCCCCCACCACCGACACCGCATTGCCACCGGCCGTGACCGGTGCGGTCACCGGAGCGGTGACCTGGTTGCCACCCGCCGCCGAGCCCTCACCCGACGTCGAGTCACCCGCACCGCCAGCCGAACCAGCCGTGCCACCCGAGGGAGCGGTCGCGGTCGAACCCGAGGACGACGAGTCCCCCAGCACCGAAACGCTGTTGCCGCTGACCGTGACCGGCGCCGCGACCGCCGCAGCGGCCTGGTTGCCACCCGCCGCCGAGTCCGCACCGGAGGTGCTGGCGACCTGGGCCGTCGGCGCCTCAGGCGTCGCTGGTGTCGTGGCCCGGGCACCGGACGAGTCCGAGTCCCCCACCACCGAGATGGAGCTGCCCGTCACGGCGACGGGGGCGACGACAGAGACTGCCGCCTGGTTGCCACCGAGGGCGCTATCCGCGCCGGTGGTGCCTTCGTCGGCCGACGCCTGTCCTGCGAAGAACAGGATGCCGCCCCCGACCACCAGGGCTACTTCGAGCCCTCTGCGCACATATGCATGCATGGTCTTTCCTTCCTGAACGTGCTGTGTCGCCCGTGTCCGGGCATGGCTCTTCTGCGCCGAGATCACGGCGCGAGAGCGGCACTAGTCAGGTTGGGTGCCGGGGTGTGCGGGAAGGCCGCGCGGGACGCGCCAGTCGGCGCTGCTACGGCCGAACAAGCTCGGGTTCGGGAGCACGAGACTCGCGCTCGCCGTGGCATGGTCGCCGCCACCCTGGGCCGCGCCGCCGGTGGACGACGGCTGGCTCGGCAGGGCCGGCGAGGAGTCGAACGGAACCCACGGGCCGGAGGGCTCGCCGGGTCGGCTGGGTCCAGCGGGCACCTCGACCTGCACCGGGGGCCCGTGGCGACCGGGCGTGAGCCCGTCCTCGGTCAGGGACGTGTGACGGTCACGGGAATGGGGGCGCCGCAGGTCGGCTCGGGCCGTCGACGGGTCACGCTCTGTCGCAACGACTTCCGTGGCCCCCGGCAGCGGGACCACCTGGACAGGCGTGCCGTCGCCGATCGGCAGGGGCACGATCGGCGACGGGACGCCCACGGTGGGAAGGGACTGGACCAGGGTCACGACGGTGTCGGTCACGGACCCGAGCGCTTCGCCGGCCACGGGCAGGGAGTCGGCCACCTCACCCACGTCGGTGACCAGCGTCAGACCGGTGTCGACCGTTGACCGGGTCGTGGCGCCCACCAGGTCGAGGACCGGCGCGATCGTGGCGGACATCGGTGCTGTGGAAGTCGGTGCTGTGGAAGTCGACGCTCTGGAAGTCGTTGCGCCAGAACGCTTTTCGTTCGCCGTCTCCGTCTCATCCGAAGCGTGCGAGGTGGCGGCCTTCGAGGACTTCGCAGGGTGGGCCGCTGACCGCTCGGCCGGTGCGGACGACTTTCCGAGGGCACTGCCCAGCACCGTCTCGAGGCCCGTCCGGTCGATGAGCGGGAGGCTGCGAACCCCGTCGGAGCGGGGGTGCGAGGCGGTGGGCCGCTCGGCTGCGGAGGCTTGTCCGGAGGTGAGGACCACCCAGGCCAGACACAGCAGGGCGGCACCGATGAACAGCCGAACGAGGCTGCGCACGTGCGTCGTCCCCTGCATGCAGTCGACCCCAAGCTCCCCGGCTCAAGGGCATTAACTTGACTCCAGTGGAACACGGACCAAGCGCAACGGCAAGAGATCACCCCGACAACGCCGCAGGTCAGCCCCGCCTTCCGCACCCAAACGGGCTCAGCGACCGGCCGTTGGAATCCTCCGAAACCCTCAGTCTTTCGGGGGTAAAGCGGTCAGGAACTGACCGGTTGGACTCCTAGCGTGGAGCCATGACCACCACCGACCAGACCCACACCCCCGCACCCACCTCGACATCCGCCCCGACAGGGGGTGAACGTGCCGACTTCCTGGAGTCGCTGCGACGCCATCGTGACTTCCTGCGCTTCACCGTCAAGGACATCAGCGACGACCAAGCCCGCCAGCGCACCACTGTCTCGGAGCTCACGCTCGGCGGCCTCATCAAGCACGTCGCCACCACCGAGAAGCAGTGGGCCGACTTCATCGTCGACGGACCCGCGCCCCGTCCCGCCATCGACTGGGAGAACGTCGACTGGCAGAACCCCCCGGAACACGTGAAGGCCTTCATGGACTCGCATCGGATGACAGCGGACGAAACGCTGGACGACTTACTCGCACAGTACGACTCGGTCGCCCAAGCCACCGACGCGCTCGTCGCGAGCCTGCCTGACCTCGACGCCTCACACCCGCTCCCTGAGGCTCCGTGGTTCGAGCCGGGGGCGCGGTGGTCGGCTCGCCGGACCCTCCTGCACATCATCGCCGAGACCTCGCAGCACGCTGGTCACGCCGACATCATCCGTGAGTCCCTCGACGGGCAGAAGACCATGGGCTGACCGGGCGAGCGGGCTGGGACGCGACCGGTGAGTCCGAAGGGCGGTCCCCGGCATACGGATCCGGCACAGGCGGGGTTAGCGTGAGGAGGTGACGCACCCCTCTGCCTCCACCACTGCTCCCCCGCCCGCTCCCTCGACCCTCGGCGAGCTGCGCGCCTTTGGTCACGAGCACCGCACCCTCCGCGAGGAGGTGCGCGGCAACCTCGTCGCCGCACTCGCCGAGGGCCGCGACCCGTGGCCCGGGCTGCACGGCTTCGCCACCACCGTCATCCCCCAGCTCGAGCGAGCCCTCCTCGCCGGCCACGACATCGTCCTGCTCGGCGAGCGGGGGCAGGGCAAGACCCGGCTGCTGCGCAGCCTCGTCGGGCTGCTCGACGAGTGGACCCCGGTGATCGCCGGGTCCGAGCTCGGCGAGCACCCCTACGAGCCGGTCATCCACGCCTCACGGCGACGGGTGGCGGAGCTGGGCGACGACCTCCCGATCGAGTGGCGGCACCGCGACGAGAGGTATGCCGAGAAGCTCGCCACTCCGGACACCTCCGTCGCCGACCTGATCGGCGACGTCGACCCGATGAAGGTCGCCGAGGGGCGCTCGCTCGGCGACCCCGAGACGATCCACTTCGGGCTGATCCCCCGCAGCCACCGCGGCATCGTGGCGATCAACGAGCTGCCCGACCTCGCTGAGCGGATCCAGGTCGCGATGCTCAACGTGATGGAGGAGCGCGACATCCAGATCCGCGGCTACGTCCTGCGGCTTCCCCTGGACGTGTTGGTGGTAGCCAGCGCCAACCCCGAGGACTACACCAACCGGGGCCGGATCATCACTCCCCTGCAGGACCGGTTCGGCGCCGAGATCCGCACCCACTACCCGCGCGAGCTCGAGGACGAGATGGCCGTCATCCGGCAGGAGGCCGCCCTGGTCGCCCAGGTGCCCGACCACCTCGTCGAGGTCCTCGCCCGGTTCACCCGCGCGCTGCGGGAGTCGAGCTCGGTCGACCAGCGCTCCGGCGTCTCGGCGCGGTTCTCCATCGCCGGGGCGGAGACGGTCGCCGCGGCCGCCCTGCACCGCGCCACCCGTCAGGGCGAGCCCGAGGCCGTGGCCCGAGTCGTCGACCTCGACAGTGCCGTCGAGGTGCTCGCCGGCAAGATCGAGTTCGAGACCGGTGAGGAGGGTCGCGAGCAGGAGATCCTGACCCACCTGCTGCGCACCTCCATCGCCGACACCGCTCGACGCCACCTGGCCGGGATCGACCTCGCCCTGCTGGTCGCCGCCCTGGAGGGTGGCGCCACCGTCACCACCGGCGAGCAGGTGGCGGCCACCGACGTGCTGGCCGGGTTGCCGGTGCTCGGCGAGTCCGACCTCTACGACGCCATCGCGGACCGGCTCGATGCGCACAGCGCCGGTGAGCGGGCCGGCGCGGTGGAGCTGGCGCTCGAGGCCCTCTACCTCGCGCGCCGCGTCGACAAGGACTCGGCGGACGGGGAGACGGTCTACGGATGAGCCCGCACCGGTCGCGGTACGCGCGGTACTCAGGCGGGCCTGACCCCCTGGCACCCCCGGTCGACCTGGCCGACGCCCTCGACGCGATCGGTCAGGACGTCATGGCCGGCTACTCCGCCGACCACGCCATGCGCGAGTACCTGCGCCGAGGCAGCCATGACCAGACCGGCTTGGACGACCTGGCCCGCAGGGTGGCCGAGAAGCGCCAGGAGCTGCTGCAACGGCACTCGCTCGACGGCACCTTGCGCGAGGTCCGCGAGCTGCTCGACCGTGCCGTGCTCGAGGAGCGCAAGCGGCTGGCCCGCGACCTCGACGACGACGCCAGGCTGGCCGAGATGCGGATCGAGAGCCTGCCGCCGTCCACCGCGGGGGCCGTCAGCGAGCTGTCCGACTACCCGTGGCGCAGCCCGTCCGCGCGGGCCGACTACGAACGGATCAAGGACCTGCTCGGCCGCGAGGCCCTGGACCAGCGGTTCGCCGGCATGAAGCAGGCCCTCGAGAACGCAACCGACGAGGACCGCGAAGAGGTCCGCCGGATGCTCTCGGACCTCAACGACCTGCTCGCGGCCCACGCGCGGGGCGAGGACACCACCGAGCAGTTCCGCGAGTTCATGGAGCAGCACGGTGACTTCTTCCCCGACAACCCACAGGACGTCGACGAGCTCATCGACAGCCTGGCCCAGCGGGCGGCCGCAGCGCAGCGGATGCTGAACTCGATGACCGCCGAACAGCGGGCCGAGCTGATGCAGCTGTCGGCGCAGGCGTTCAGGTCACCGGCGCTCATGGACCAGCTGGGGCAGCTCGACGCCAACCTGCAGGCGCTGCGTCCCGGTGAGGACTGGGGAGGTTCCGAGGAGTTCGAGGGGTCGCAGGGGCTCGGTCTCGGCGACGGCACCGGGGCCCTGCAACAGCTCGCGTCGCTCGACGAGCTCGCCGAGCAGCTCTCGCAGTCCTATCCCGGCGCGCGGATGGACGACATCGACATCGACGCCCTGGCCCGGCTGGTCGGCGACGACGCCGCGGTGGACGCCAGGACCCTGAGCGAGCTGGAGCGCGCCCTGCGCGACTCGGGCTACCTCAACCGCACCTCGGACGGACAGCTGCGACTGTCCCCCAAGGCGATGCGCCAGCTCGGCAAGGCCCTGCTGCGCGATGTCGCCACCCGGCTGTCCGGACGCCAGGGACAGCGCGACGTGCGGCACGCCGGGGCGGCCGGCGAAGCCAGCGGCGCCACCCGGGAGTGGCAGTTCGGTGACACCGAACCCTGGGACGTCACCCGCACGGTCACCAACGCCGTGCTGCGGACGGCGGGTGAAGGCGGCCAGCCCGCACGCGGCATACGCCTCGACATCCGCGACGTGGAGGTCACCGAGACCGAGGCGCGCACCCAGGCCTGCGTCGCCCTGCTCGTCGACACGTCGTTCTCGATGGCGATGGACGGGCGCTGGGTGCCGATGAAGCGCACCGCCCTGGCCCTGCACCACCTCATCTCCAGCCGGTTCCGTGGCGACGCCCTCCAGCTGATCGGGTTCGGACGGCATGCGGAGGTGATGGACATCGAGCAGCTCACTGGTCTCGACGCCCAGTGGGCCAAGGGCACCAACCTGCACCACGCGCTGCTGCTCGCGGCGCGGCACTTCCGCAAGCACCCGAGCGCGCAGCCGGTGCTGCTCGTCGTGACCGACGGCGAGCCGACCGCGCACCTCGAACCCGACGGCCAGGTCTACTTCGACTACCCGCCACACCCCCTCACCGTCGCCTACAGCGTGCGCGAGCTCGACAACGTGGCCCGGCTCGGAGCGCAGGTGACGTTCTTCCGGCTCGGCGAGGACCCGGGGCTGGCCCGGTTCATCGACCAGATGGCGAAGCGGGTGGACGGCCGCGTCGTGGCGCCGGAGCTGGACGACCTCGGTGCGGCCGTCGTCGGCAGCTACCTCGGGTCGCGCGGTCCCGGCTCCTACCGCGAGCAGTTCGGTGGCTTCTACGGCGGCGGCCGGGGGTTCTGGGTCGACGACTGAGGTATGCCGCGTGGCCGGCTCGTGCGAGTGCCTCGCCTCCACGAGTCGGTAGGAGTCTTGTGGGCGCCGTATCTGCGTCGCCTGTCCACACCAGCACGATGGTCGAAAAGTTATGCACAGCAACCTGATTCGCCGTCGGACGGTTGGGTTGCACTGTCGGTGCCACGTCCTAGGTTTGACCCATGGCGATCGCACCGGACAACAGCTGGCGGCGGGACCTCCCTGCCGACCGGCCCGTCCTCGGTGCGGTCGACACGGCTCTCGACACTCTGGCCGGCGCCCAACCCGGGCGGCTGTGGGCTCTGAGCGACGCCGAGGTCACGCAGGCGTTCGCCCTGCTCGGCAGGCTGCGGGGCAGCGTCGACGCGCACCTGGTCGAAGTGCTGGCCGAGGCCAAGAGACGCGGACTGGGCTCAGGTGACGGGTGGGGGCCGGTCGACTGGAGCAGGGCGCAGGCGCCACAGCTGCCGACCCGGACCCTGACCGACCTCGACACCGTCGCCACCGCGGCCGCCGACGCGGCAGCGGGCGACACGCGCCTCAGTGACGTCGTTGACGCCGTCACCGAGGCGGCCAACTGCGACAGCGAGCGCGGCGACGACGGTGCGGATACGGCGGTTCGTGCGGACGGCGCCGCCCCAGACGAGGACGACACGGCGGACATCGGGACGGGTGGGCTGGAGCTCGGGAAAGCGGCCCAGATCGTCCGGTTCCACCGGTCAGTGCGTGGGCTGGCCGACCCCGACCACCTCGCCGAGCTCACCACCATCGCTCTGCGGGCCGCGCGCGGACACAGCGCCCTGTCCGAGCGCGGCCTCGCGACAGCCCTTCGCCATGCCGCGGACCAGCTGCGCCCAGAGCAGGTCGTCGAGCACGACGCCGACATCCGCCGAGCGCACCGCTCGCTGGTCAAGGGCCCCGGTCCTCTCGGGTTGTCCCGCTACACCCTGCTTCTGGACGACGAAGGTGCCGCCATCCTCGACACGGCGGTCGACGCCCTCGCGAAGCCTTCACCCGACGCCGAGACCGGCGAACCCGACCCACGCACCCCGGCGGCCCGCCGCGCCGATGCCGTCCTCGAGCTCGTCACGCGCGCCGCCACCGCGCCCGACGGCCTCCCCCGGCAGGCCAAGACCCAGGTCGTCGTCACCACCGACCTGACTACCCTCACCCGTCAGGTCCGAGGCGCCGGCCGCACCCTCGCCGGCGACCTGCTCACCACCGACACCATCCGCCGCCTCGCCTGCGACGCCGACCTCATCCCCGCCGTCCTCGGCTCACCGGGCGAGATCCTCGACCAAGGCCAGACCATCCGGCTCTTCACCCCGGCCCAGACCCGACATCTCTGGCTGCGCGACCACAGCTGCACCTTCCCCGGCTGCACCAAACCCCCGCAATGGGCCGACGCCCACCACCTCGTCCACTGGGCTGATGGCGGACCCACCGACCTGACCAACGCCGCCCTGCTCTGCCGCGCCCACCACACCGTCGTCCACCGCCACCGCTATGCCGGCGCGGTCATCAGCACTCGGCACGGTCCGACCGTCCAGTGGGACCTGGTCCCGGGCGGCTATGACGACCGCCTCGAGGCCCTCCGCCGAGCCGGCACCATCCCGCGTTGGCCAGACCCGGACCGACCATGACCACCACGGCGCCCGAGGGGCTCCCAGGGCCTGACTGCGACCCACGCCGCGGCCGCGCGCCGACGGATCCGTCAGGAATCGAGAAGCCCAGACCACACCGCGTTCCTAGCATTGGGGCAGCCCATCCCGACCTTCTTCGCAGGAGCGCGCCATGATCACCAGGCTCAACGTCGCCACCGTCTACGTCCTCGACAAGGAGGAGGCGCTCGACTTCTACGTCGGCAAGCTCGGGCTCGAGAAGAGCAACGACGTCAGGCAGGGCGACTACCGCTGGCTCACCGTCCGGGTCCCGGGCGACCCGTCGACCGAGATCTCGCTCGAACAGCCGGGCGCGCCGCTGCACGACGAGGCGACGGCCCAGCAGATCCGCGAGCTCGTCACCAAGGGCGCGCTGGGCGGCCTCGTGTTCATCACCGACGACGCCCGCGCCCTCTACGACGACCTCACGGCGAAGGGCGTCACCGACTTCACCCAGGAGCCCACCGAGCACTTCTACGGCACCGACCTCGGCGTGCGCGACCCGTTCGGCAACCACATCCGGGTCCTCCAGCAGGGCAGCTAGGCCGGGACCGGCCGGCGGCCGGCACCAACCCCGAGGCCTCAGCGACCGGTCCGGCCGTCGATCTCCTCGCGGATGATGTCCGCGTGTCCGAGGTGCCGTGCGGTCTCCTCGATCATGCCGACGAGGACGGACCGGAGGGTGACCGTCCGCCCGTTCAGGTCGACGAGCGAGTCACCGTCACCGGCCGCGGCGACGATCGCGTTGCTGGCGTCGCACGCCGCTCGGTAGTCGGCCCGCAGCCCGCGCAGCGAGACGGCGGGGTCCACCACCATGGAGCGGGCGCCCCTGCCCGCCTTGCCTCCCGCGACGACACCCTCGAACCACTTCGACTCCGCGAAGGTCAGGTGCTGCACGAGGCCGGCCAGGTTGGTGCCCGACGCCACGGTGCTCCGCCGGGCGTCCTCCTCACTCAGCCCGGTGAGCTTCTTCAGCACGCCGGCCCGGAGCCCTTCGAGTGCCGCCACGAGCTGCTCCACCTCGGTGGTCATGGGTCGAAGGCTAGCCACCCGCGTCGCCTACGATCGGCCCATGGAGCGCGTGACCGGCATCGGTGGCATTCCGCCGATCCAGCTCTGGGAGCCAGCCGGACCCGAGTCCGACCAGGCGCACGACTGAGGGGTATGCCGCGTGGTGACCACGCGGCATACCCCTCAGCGTTGGTGCGGGGCGGCGGAGCTCAGCTGTTGACGAGCGACCGCAGGACGTACTGCAGGATGCCGCCGTTGCGGTAGTAGTCCGCCTCACCGGGGGTGTCGATGCGGACCACCGCGTCGAACTCGACCGGGTCGGCGCCGTCCCGGACCGCCGAGACCTTGACCGTCTTGGGGGTGCGGCCCTCGTTGAGCTCGGTGATGCCCGAGATGGAGATCGTCTCCGTGCCGTCGAGGCCCAGCGAGTCGGCCGACTCACCCGCCGGGTACTGCAGCGGGATCACGCCCATGCCGATGAGGTTGGAGCGGTGGATCCGCTCGTACGACTCGGCGATGACGGCCCGGACGCCCAGCAGCCGGGTGCCCTTGGCCGCCCAGTCGCGCGACGAGCCGGAGCCGTACTCCTTGCCGGACAGGATGACCAGCGGGACGCCGGCCTCCTGGTAGGCCGCGGACGCGTCGTAGATGGTCGTCTGCTCGCCGCCCGCCAGGCCATCACCCTTCAAGAACAGGCGGGTGAAGCCACCCTCGACCCCGTCGAGGAGCAGGTTCTTGAGCCGGATGTTCGCGAACGTGCCGCGGATCATGACCTCGTGGTTGCCGCGGCGCGAGCCGTAGGAGTTGAAGTCCTTGCGGTCCACGCCGTGCTCGGCGAGGTACTTGCCTGCCGGGCTGTCAGCCTTGATCGACCCGGCCGGGCTGATGTGGTCGGTCGTGACCGAGTCTCCGAGCTTGGCCAGCACCCGCGCGTCGGCGATGTCGGAGACCGGGGTGGTCTCCATCGTCATGCCGTCGAAGTACGGGGGCTTGCGCACGTAGGTCGAGTCGTCGGCCCAGTCGAAGGTCTTGCCCTCGGGCGTCGGGAGCGACTTCCAGCGCTCGTCGCCGGCGAACACGTCGGCGTAGTCGCTGGTGAACATCTCCTTGTTGATGCTCTCGGTGATGGTCCGCTCGACGTCAGCCGGAGCGGGCCACAGGTCCTTGAGGAAGACGTCCTTGCCGTCGGTGTCCTGGCCGAGCGGCTCGGAGTCGAAGTCGAAGTCCATCGTCCCGGCCAGGGCGTAGGCGATGACCAGCGGCGGCGACGCGAGGTAGTTCATCTTCACGTCGGGGTTGATCCGGCCCTCGAAGTTGCGGTTGCCGGACAGCACGGAGACGACCGCGAGGTCGTTCTCGTTGATCGCCGCGGAGATCTCGTCCGACAGCGGACCGGAGTTGCCGATGCAGGTGGTGCAGCCGTAGCCGACCAGGTGGAACCCGAGCTTCTCGAGGTAGGGCCACATGCCGGCCTTCTCGTAGTAGTCGGAGACGACCTTGGAGCCCGGCGCCATCGACGTCTTGACCCAGGGAGCGACGGTGAGGCCGCGGTCGACCGCGTTCTTGGCCAGCATCGCGGCGGCCATCATGACCGACGGGTTGGACGTGTTGGTGCAGCTGGTGATCGAGGCGATCGAGACGATGCCGTGGTCGATCTCGAACGACGCACCCTCGGCCGTGGTGACGGTGACCTTCTTGGACGGACGGTCGGCACCGTCACCCTCGGAGGCCGGCTTGTCGCCGCCGTTGGTGCCGTCGGTGCTCCCCTGCGGCGAGGGGTCGCTCGCGGGGAAGGAGGACGCCACGCCGGCGTCGCCCTCGTGGTGCGCGACGTAGGTCGGCAGCACCTTGCGGAAGGCGTCCTTGGCGTCGGTGAGCGCGATGCGGTCCTGCGGGCGCTTGGGTCCGGCGATGGACGGCACCACGGTCGACAGGTCGAGCTCGAGCCGCTCGGAGTAGCGGGCCTCGGGCTGGTCGGGGCCGGCGTGCAGCCACATCCCCTGCTCCTTGGCGTACGCCTCGACCAGCGCGACGGACTCGTCGCTGCGGCCGGTGAGCCGCAGGTACTCCAGCGTCACGTCGTCGATCGGGAAGATCGCACAGGTGGAGCCGAACTCGGGGCTCATGTTGCCGATCGTGGCGCGGTTGGCCAGCGGCACCGCGGAGACGCCCTCACCGTAGAACTCGACGAACTTGCCGACCACGCCGTGGGCGCGGAGCTGCTCGGTGATGGTGAGCACGACATCGGTCGCGGTGGCGCCGGCCGGGATCGAGCCCGAGAGCTTGAAGCCGACGACGCGCGGGATGAGCATCGAGACGGGCTGGCCGAGCATGGCCGCCTCGGCCTCGATGCCGCCGACGCCCCAGCCGAGCACGCCGAGGCCGTTGACCATCGTCGTGTGCGAGTCGGTGCCGACGCAGGTGTCGGGGTAGGCCACGCCGTCGCGGACCATCACCGTGCGGGCGAGGTGCTCGATGTTGACCTGGTGGACGATGCCGGTGCCCGGGGGCACGACCTTGAAGTCCTCGAACGCGGTCTGGCCCCAGCGCAGGAACTGGTAGCGCTCACCGTTGCGCTGGTACTCGATCTCGACGTTCTTCTCGAAGGCGTCGGCGCGGCCGAACACGTCGATGATCACGGAGTGGTCGATGACCATCTCGGCCGGGCTGAGCGGGTTGATCTTCGCCGCGTCGCCCCCGAGGTCGGCGACCGCCTCGCGCATGGTGGCCAGGTCGACGATGCAGGGCACGCCGGTGAAGTCCTGCATGAGGACCCGCGCGGGCGTGAACTGGATCTCGGTGTCGGGGTCGGCGGTCTCGTCCCACGCGCCCAGCGCGCGGATGTGGTCGGCGGTGATGTTGGCGCCGTCCTCGGTGCGCAGGAGGTTCTCCAGCAGCACCTTCAGGCTGTACGGGAGGGTCTCGCTGCCCTCGACCGCGTCGAGCCGGTAGACCTCGTAGGAGTTGTCACCGACCTTCAGCTCACCGTGGGCGTTGAAGCTGTTCGTGCTGGCCACTGCCTGCTCCTTCGATGCTCGGAATCGATGCTCTGGGATGCACCGTCGTGTCGCTCGATGCGGGTGCTCGTGCTCGTTCGATTTATCTTGACGTCAAGATATCACGTTGGTCAGGCCTTGTGCCTGATCCTGCTCCAAGGCCGCGCGCAGCGAAAGTGGGGAGCACCCGCGGCACCCGCGGCAGCAGCCCCACCGGTCACGTCGTGGTCCTCGTGAACAGCGCGATGCACTCGACGTGGTGGGTCATCGGGAACGCGTCGAAGGCGCGCAGCTCCCCCAGCTCGTAGCCGGCCGCGGCCAGGAAGGCCGAGTCCCGGGCCAGCGCCGAGGGGTCGCAGGCGACGTAGGCGATCGCCCGCGGCTCCAGGGCGGCCACCTGCGCAGTGACGTCGCGACCGGCGCCGGTCCGTGGCGGGTCGAGCACCACCAGGTCGGCACGCAGCGGGATCAGGGGGTGGCGACGCAGCTTGCGCTGCCGTTGCGCACGGTTGCGGGTGGGCCCCGACCGGCTGGCCCGCGGCACCCCGAACGCGTCGTCGACGCGGGCGCGGACCACCGCGACCGACGGGTATGCCGCGAGGTTGCCTGCCGCGGACGCGACGGCTCCCGCGTCCGACTCCACCGCGACGACCTTCCCCGACTCGCCCACCCGCTGGGCCAGGGCTGCGGCGAAGAGGCCGACGCCGGCATACAGGTCGAGGGCGGTCTCGCCCGCGCGCGGCTCGAGCAGGCCGGTGACCGTGTCGACGAAGGTTGCGGCCGCGCCGGGGTGCACCTGCCAGAAGCCGCGGGCGGACACCTCGAACCGGCCCGAGAAGGTCTGTCCCACCACGTGTTCGGTGACGGCGGGAGGGTCCGTCTCATCGGTGGGGAGAGCGACCACGACGGCCTCGCCCTCCGACGGTGCCGCCACGTCCACGGCCGACTCGCCTGACCAGTCGTGCGTCAGGACGCCGGTGGCGAGGATGCGCGGGTCGGCGATCAGGCAGGTGTCGACGGGCACGATGTCGTGCGAGCGACTCCCCCGCAGCCCGGCCCGACCGGAGTCATCGACCGCGAACTCCACCCGGGTGCGCCAGCCCAGGCCCTCGTGGTCGCCGGGGAGCGCCTCGACGACGACCTCGACGTCCTGCTTGGCCAACCGGGCGAACTGCTCACGGACGACCGACGTCTTGAGCTCTCGCTGGTAGCTGAGCGTGGCGTGCTGGAAGTCGCACCCACCGCAGAGCCCGGGGGCGGCATACCGGCACGGCGGGGTGACGCGGTGCGGACTGGCGTCGAGCACCTCCACGCAGTCGGCCCGGACGAACCGCTGGCCCCCGCGGGCCTCGGTGACCTGGGCGTTGACGCGCTCGCCCGGCAGCGCGTGGCGGACGAAGACGACCCGGCCCTCGTGCCGCGCGACGCAGAACCCGCCGTGCGCCACCGCGCCGATGTCGAGGGTCACCACGTCGCCGACGGCGAGCGCAGCTCCAGGGGGCGGGGCGGTGGTCACTGCCCGAGGCGGACGGAGCCCGCCGTGGGGCCGTCGAACCGCTCCTCCTGGCCCTCCGACGAGGCCAGCTGCCACGGCACGCTGGCCACCATCACGCCCGGCGTGAAGAGCAGCCGGCCCTTGAGGCGCAGGGCGCTCTGGTTGTGCAGGACCTGCTCGTACCACTTGCCCAGCACGTACTCCGGGATGTAGACCACCACGACGTCGCGGGGGTGGCCGGAGCGCAGCGACTTGACGTACTCGACGACTGGGCGGGTGATCTCGCGGTAGGGCGAGTCGAGGGCCTTGAGCGGCACGGGGATGTCGCGTCGGTCCCACTCGTCCTGCAGCGCCTTGGTCTCGTCGGGCTCGACGTTGACCGTGATCGCCTCGAGCTTGGACGGGCGGGTGGCCCGCGCGTACGCGAGGGCGCGCAGGGTCGGCTTGTGGATCTTGGACACGAGGACGATCGCGTGCACCCGGCTCGGGAGCATCTGGGCATCCAGGTCGTCGTCGCTGATCCGCAGCTCGGCCCGGACCCGATCGTAGTGCCGGTGGATACGCACCATGATGAAGAAGATGACGATCATCGCCGCGATGGCGTAGCCGGCCCCGTGGATGAACTTGGTCAGCAGCACCACGACCAGGACCGTGCCGGACATCGTCGCGCCGACGGCGTTGATGATGCGGCTGCGCATCATCCGGCGCCGCACGGCCCCGTCCCGCTCGAGCCGCAGGTGCCGGTTCCAGTGCCGGATCATGCCGGTCTGGCTCAACGTGAACGACACGAAGACGCCCACGATGTAGAGCTGGATCAGCTTGGTGACCTCGGCGTCGTAGATGACGATGAGCAGGGCCGCCGCGCCGGCGAGGATGAGGATGCCGTTGGAGAACGCGAGTCGGTCGCCGCGGGTGTGCAGCTGGCGCGGCAGGTAGCCGTCCTTGGCGAGGATGGAGGCCAGCACCGGGAACCCGTTGAACGCGGTGTTGGCCGCCAGGATGAGGATGAGCCCCGCGACGATCGAGACCAGCACGACCCCGGGGTGGAAGCCGGAGAAGACCGCCTTGGCCACCTGCCCCATGATCGTGTCCTGGACGTAGGTGTCGCCGACCGGCTTGCCGTCGCGGAGCAGCTGGGTGCCCGGGTCCTCGGCGTACTTGATGCCGGTCCACTTGGCCAGGGTCAGCATCGACATGAGCATCGTGATGGCGATGACGCCCATCAGCAGGAGGGTGGTCGCGGCGTTCTTGCTCTTGGGCTTCTGGAAGGCAGGGACGCCGTTCGAGATGGCCTCGACGCCGGTCAGCGCGGCACAGCCCGAAGAGAAGGCGCGCAGGAGCAGGAACATCATCGCGAAGCTGCCGAGCGACTCGAAGCCCTTCTCCGGGGCCAGCGTCAACGCGGCGCTCTCCGCCTGGGGCAGCGACCCCGTGAGCTCGCGGACCAGCCCGACGATGCCCATGCCGATGACGCTCGCCATGAAGAGGTAGACCGGCAGCGCGAAGGCCTTGCCCGACTCGCGCACCCCGCGCAGGTTCATCGCGGTGAGCAGCGCGACCAGGCCGACGGCGACGATCACCTCGTGGCCGCGGATGAACGGCAGGGCGGCCGCGGCGTTCTGGACACCCGAGGAGATCGACACCGCCACGGTGAGCACGTAGTCGACGAGCAGCGAGGCAGCGACGGTGAGACCGGCCTTGGGCCCGAGGTTGGTGGTCGCGACCTCGTAGTCACCACCGCCGGAGGGGTAGGCATGCACGTTCTGCCGGTACGACGCGACCACGACGAGCATGACGCCGACGACGCACAGCCCGATCTCCCACGAGTGGGTCAGGGCGAGGAAGCCACCCGCCAGGCCGAGCGTCAGGAAGATCTCGTCCGGTGCATAGGCCACCGAGGACAGGGCGTCGCTGGCGAAGATCGGGAGGGCGAGCCGCTTCGGCAGGAGCGTGTCGCCCAGCCGGTCACTACGCATCGCGCGTCCGACGAGCACACGCTTGACGACGCGTGAAGAGTTGGGCACGGCCAACACTCTAGGGCGCGGTATCCACGGCTGCGCGGCGCCCTGCAGCCGTGGGACGGCGCGGTGTAGCGTCGGCGTCGTGCATTTCGTCATCATGGGCTGCGGCCGGGTGGGTTCCTCCCTCGCGCACAGCCTCGAGAGCCAGGGCCACGACGTCGCGATCATCGACCAGGAGGAGTCGGCGTTCCGCCGCCTCGGGTCCAGCTTCGAGGGGCGACGGGTGACGGGGGTCGGGTTCGACCGCGACACCCTGCACGAGGCGGGCATCCAGGACGCCTACGCCTTCGCGGCCGTCTCCAGTGGTGACAACTCCAACATCCTCGCGGCCCGGGTGGCGCGCGAGACGTTCGGCGTCGAGCACGTCGTCGCCCGCATCTACGACCCCGGCCGCGCCGAGGTCTACCAGCGGCTCGGCATCCCCACCGTCGCCACGGTGAAGTGGACCGCCGACCAGATGATGCGGCGGCTGCTCCCGCAGGGCCACGTGCCCGAGCTCGTCGACCCGTCGGGCAACGTCGTGATCGCGGAGGTGACCGTCAACCCCGGTTGGGTCGGCCGACGCCTCACCGAGCTCGAGGAGGCCACCGGGGCCCGCGCGGCATACCTGACCCGCCTGGGTGTGGCCACGCTCCCCGCCGCGGACAGCGTCTTCCAGGAGGGTGACCTGCTCCACCTGGCCGCCCTGGCGGCCGAGCTGCCCTCCGTCGAGCGCACGCTCGACGGACCGCCCGCAGTGACCGACCAATGAGCAGCACGCCCACCGAGCACCACGAACACTGAGCACTACGAACCCTGAGCACGAAGGAACCAAGATGCGCGTCGTCATCGCCGGTGCAGGCAGCGTGGGCCGTTCGATCGCCCGCGAGCTGCTGCACAACGGTCACCAGGTGCTCCTCATGGACCGCGAGCGCAAGGACGTCCAGGCCAGCAAGATCCCGGACGCCAACTGGCTGCTCGCCGACGCCTGTGAGATCACCGCGCTGCACGAGGCCGGGCTGGCCGAGTGCGACGTGGTCGTCGCCGCGACCGGTGACGACAAGGTCAACCTCGTCGTCTCACTGCTGGCGAAGACCGAGTTCGGCGTGCCGCGCACCGTGGCGCGCGTCAACAACCCCAAGAACGAGTGGATGTTCGACGAGGCGTGGGGCGTGGACGTCGCGGTGTCGACCCCACGGCTGATGACCGCCCTGGTCGAGGAGGCCGTGAGCATCGGCGACCTCGTGCGGATCTTCCAGTTCCAGCAGGGCAAGGCGACCATGGTCGAGCTCACGCTGCCGCCCGACAGCCCCTACGCGGGCAAGCGGGTCGGCGACGTCGACTTCCCGGGCGAGACCGTGCTGGTGGGGATCATCCGCGAGGACCACCCCATCGCCCCCAGCCGCGACGACTCGCTCGAGCCGCACGACGAGCTGCTGTTCATCTCGACGCCGGAGTTCGAGGACGAGCTCGAGGCGATGCTGAGCCCGGGTCAGAGGGTGCCGCGCGGCGAGGAGTGAGCCGAGCCCTCGGGCTCGACCTCCAGCTCGGGCGGGGTGTGTCCCTTGACGAGCATGAGGCCCATCACGCCGATCCCGGCCAGCCAGAGCGGCCACCCCAGCACGACCTTCGCGACGCCGAGCAGGGCCACCTGGCTCGCGAGATACAGCGGCACCATGATGACCAGCCGGACCATGAAAAGCCCGACGAGCACCAGGGTCAGCCGCTGACAGACGCGCACGAGCCCGCGGTCGCGGTGCCAGCCGACCGGGTCGTCGGCCATCCGCGGGTCACCCGCGCCGACCATGAAGCCCACCAGCGGCCAGCGCAGGGCCACCGAGACCAGGGCGACCGCCAGCATCACGGTGTTCCAGATGATGCCGGGCAGGAAGGCATCCTCGGCCTTGCCGCTGCGCAGCGCGAAGAAGGCGGCGATGGCCGTGGGGAAGACGGCCGAGAGCACGTATTGCAGGCTCTGCCGCTGGACCAGGCGCACGACGGCCAGGACGACCGTCACGGCGACCGAGCCGATGATCGCGACGGTCAGGTCCTTGCGCCAGACCCACAGGACGACGAACGCCACGGTGGGCAGCGCCGTCTCGATCGAACCGCGCCAGCCGCCCAGGGCGGTGGACAGGCGGTGCCGGATCAGCTCCTCGACGGTGGCGCCGGGCGCGAGGTCGTGGCGGTCCTCCCCGCGACCGTCGGGCGCGGGGTCAGTGGGCACGCAGGGGGACGATCTCGTAGGACGGGTTGAAGATCGTCGGCGTGCCGCGGGTGTAGGTCACGCGACCGTGCGCGCGCAGGTAGGTGCCGGGCTCGATGCCGCCGATGGTGCGGCGACCCAGCCAGACCAGGTTGATCGTGCGGCTTCCGTCGTAGAGGTCGATGACCAGCGCGGGCACGTTGACCCGCGGGCGCAGGGTGACCGCGCGCACGGTGCCGGAGACGGTGGCCTCCTGTCGATCCTCCAGGTCGCACATCGGCGTACACCCCATGCGGGCGGCGTCCTCCTGGAGCTCGTCCGCCTCCATCTGGGTGACCGTCTTCGTGAGGCGTTCGGAGAGCTTGGCCAGCGGTGACTTGTGGACCTGCGTCGTGCGCGGGTCGACGGGGGTGAGGTGCTTCATCGCCATGGCGTCCTACCTGACCTCGGTGATCTCGGGACCACGCTCGAACGGCTTGAGGTCGTCGACCCGGCTGGACGAGCCAGTGGGGGCGTCGTCCCCGTGGTCGTGGTCGTGGTCGTGGTCGTGGTCCGGCTGCATCTCTTCGGGCAGCTTGAGCAGCAGCATCTCGCGAGGGGCCATGGCGCTGTCGCCGCGCACCACCACGGTGCCGCGGACGACCTCGAGCAGCGGCTCGGCGGCGTCGTCCTCGATCGCTGCCCGACCGGAGAAGACGGCGCGCAGGAACCAGCGCGGGCCGTCCACGCCGGCGAACCGGGCCGGGGCGAAGACGGTGCGGCCGTCCGGCCCGGCTGAGGGCATCCGGGTGCGCAGCTCGGTGCCGAGCACTCCCCTGGCCTCGTCGGCGGTGCCGCCCTGGGCCAGGATCGACTCGGCGATCTCGCTGCGGATGTCGTCCCAGATGCCCGTCGTCTTCGGGGCGGCGAAGGCCTGGATCTGCACCGCCGAGTCCCCGATGACCGCCGTGGCGCCGACCACCTGGTTGGCGGCCTCGTCGATCTCGAGCCGCAGCTCCATGCCCGGCACGCCCTTGATGCGCAGCGCGCCCAGGTCGAGCCGGCCGTCCTCGTCGTCGACCTCGGCCGCGTCGAACGGCCCGGTGGCGCCGGTGTCAGAGCCGACCGCCCGGTCGGGCGACCGCTCGTCGTCCGAGTCGTCGTGGTCGTCGGTGTCGCTGACGTCGCCCAGGTCCTCGAGGTCGAGGTCGTCGGCGTCGGTCCCGTCGGCCTGGTCGGCGCCGGCGACGTCGTCGACACTGTCGACGGTGTCGGCCGCGTCGGAGTTCTTGCCGCGTCGGAAAATGCCCACTGGTGAGTCAGTCCTTCGTTGTCGGGGTGTGGTCGCCGAAGCCACCACTGGCACCATGTCCAGTGTCACCCCGGGGGGTGGTTTCGAGCGAATCAACCTCGTGGAACTCGACCCGGGCGACCTGTTGCACCACCAGCTGGGCGATGCGGTCGCCACGACGCACGGTGAACGCGTCGCGGGGATCGAGGTTGACGAGGTTGACGAGGATCTCGCCGCGGTAGCCGGAGTCCACGGTGCCGGGGGCGTTCACGATGCTGACGCCGTGCTTGGCCGCCAGTCCGGACCGGGGGTGCACCAGCCCGACCCAGCCGTCCGGGATCGCGAGCGCGACCCCGGTGGGGACCAGGGACCGCTCCCCCGGCTCGAGCGTCACGTCGGTGGCAGCGTGCAGGTCCGCCCCGGCATCGCCCGGGTGGGCGTAGGACGGGAGCGGGAGTGCGGGGTCGAGCCGCCGGACCGCGATGGGCACCGGCGAGGTCGGGACGCGGGAAGGGCCAGTCACGTGGACTGACCCTATCCCTGCGTCGAGAGGAGGTGCGTCGTGCACCGTGGTGCCCACGCTGCCGTCCTCCATGTCCGTGCTCACCTACGCGGCGCACTCCCGGCACACCATCTGGCCGCCGGACTCGGAAGCCAGCTGGCTGCGGTGGTGCACGAGGAAGCACCGTGAGCAGGTGAACTCGTCGTACTGGCGCGGGATGACCCGCACCGAAAGCTCTTCGCCGGACAGGTCCGCACCGGGCAGCTCGAAGCCTTCGGCCTGTTCGGTCTCGTCGACGTCGACGCTGGATGCGCTCTTGTCGACGCGGCGGGACTTCAACTCCTCGATCGAGTCCTCGGACAGCTCGTCATCGGTCTTGCGCGGCGCGTCGTAGTCAGTCGCCATGGTCGCTGTCGCTCTCCCTGTTCTGTCGTCGTTCTTGGTCTTCCCGAAGCTCGGGAAAACGATCGGCCGGTGTCCCGGCAATACGATTCGCCCGTGTAACGCTGGTGCCCGCGGTTTTGTGCCCGCTGCAGGGCGGGATTGTGCCCTATCCACGGCGCCACGTCACCATCGCGTCCAGATCCGGTCCGCGCGTGGCCACGAAGCACTGCCAAAGCACCCCCAAAGCACCGCCAAGGCACCGGCGAGCCACCCCGGTCCGCACGCCAGCGGCATACCAAGTGCTGGTCTGGGTTCACCCAAGATTCACCCCCGAGGGGCAACCCCGAGTCCCCGTTCCGGCGTCTGAGCCCGTAGAGTCCTCACCTCCGGCCCGGCCGACCCGACTCGTGAAACGACCATCTGACACACGAAGAGAGGGGTGCACCATGACCGAGTTCCACACCGAGATCACCCAGCGCGCAGCCCGCGCCGTCCAGTCCCTGCGCAAGGCCCAGGAGTCCGGCGACGACTACCTCGCCTCCGTCCGTGAGGCCGAGCTCGAGAACCTGGCCCGCCTCGCCTCCGAGCACGGCCTGCGCATCCCCGAGCTCAGCAACTACCACGCTGCCTGAGCCTGACCTGCACGACGAAGCCGGTGCCGGGGCCAGCGCCCCGACACCGGCTTCCTTCCTGCGCGGGGTGTGGCCGCTGCGTCACAGGGTCGAGTCGGTGCCGGCCCGCTCGGCGGCGCGGAGCACCACCTCGTGCAGGGCGGTATGCAGCGTGGGCGCCGCCGCGACCACCATCCGGTCGCTGGGTGGCTCGCCTCCCAGGCCGGAGAACACCCCGCCCGCCTCGACCAGCACCAGCCAGGCGGCGGCCATGTCCCACGGGTTGAGGCCACGCTCGTAGTAGGCGTCGAGGCTGCCGGCGGCGACCGCACAGATGTCGAGGGCGGCGCTCCCGATCCGGCGGATGTCGCGGACCTCGGGCAGCACGTCCATCAACACCGTCGCCTGCCACTGCCGCCGGGCCGTGTCGTAGCCGAAGCCGGTGCCCACCAGGGCGTGGCCCAGGGACGGCGGCTCAGCGAGCTCGAGGCGGCGCTCCGGCGCCCGTCCCCCCTCGAGCCTGGCCCCGCCGCCGGCCCGCGCACGGAAGAGCTCGCCCGTCACCGGGTTGAAGACCGCACCGGCCACCGGTCGCCAGGCTCCGGGGACCGTGGGGTCGCCGACCACGGCAGCCACCGACACCGAGTACGAGGGGATGCCGTAGAGGTAGTTGACGGTCCCGTCGATGGGGTCGACGACCCAGGTGATCGCCGAACGCCCGTCGGTGCCGCCCTCCTCCTCGCCGAGGAAGCCGTCCTGGGGCCGGGCCTCCTGCAGCCGGGTCCGCAGCAGGTCCTGCGCCCGCTGGTCCATCACGGTGACGACATCCGTCGCGGTGCTCTTGGTCTTGGAGACCCCCAGGTTCGGGGGGCGCTCGTCGACGATGAGCCGGCCTGCCTCGACGGCGACCTCGACGGCGAGCGCCTCGAGGCCCTCCAGGGTGGCGTCGTCGGGGGTGCTGAGGTCGGGGGTCGCGAGGTCCATGGTCAGTCCCGCCCGCAGAGCGCCGGCTTGGCCGCACGCAGGTTGGGGCAGCACCCGGGGGCGCACACCGACGGCATCGGCGCGCGGCCCGGCCACGCAGGGACGACCGGCTCCTCACCGCGCGCCTGGGCGGCGCGTTCGAGCACGAGGTCGACGAGGCCGGACACGAACTCGGGGTCGACCCCGACGGTGGGCACCCGCACGAGCCGGAGCCCGAGGCGGTCTGCCGTCGCGGCGGCCTCGGTGTCGAGGTCGTAGACGACCTCCATGTGGTCCGACACGAAGCCGATGGGGGCCAGCACGACGGTCGTGGCGCCCTCGGCGGCGAGCTCCTCGAGCCGGTCGTTGACGTCTGGCTCGAGCCACGGCTGGGAGGGCGGTCCCGACCGCGAGCAGAACACCAGCTCGCCGGCGAAGTCCGTGTCGAGGGTCGCGTTGACCTCGTCGGTGATGGCCGCCCCGAGCGCGATGTGCTGGTGGCTGTAGGCGTTGCCGTCCTCGTCGCCGGGGCCGGACGTGTCGTCCATCGCCGTGGGGATCGAGTGCGTGACGAAGAGCAGGCGGATGCCCTCCCGGTCCACCCCGTCCCGCAGGGCTCCTCGCACGGCGTCGGTCACCAACCGGGTGTTGGCACGCGCGAACCCCGGGTGGTTGGCGTAGGGACGGACCTTGTCGAGCTCGATGACGATGCCGCTCTCGGCCACCGACTCCTGCGCGGCGGCGAGGTCCTCGCGGTACTGCCGGCACGAGGAGTAGGAGGAGTAGGCGCTCGTGACCACGGTGACCAGCCGCCGCATACCCTGTCGGGCCGCCTCGGCGAGCGCCTCGGCAGTGAACGGGGTGAAGTTGCGGTTGCCCCAGATCACCGGCGTCGAGATCCCGCGCCGGTCCAGCTCGACTCGCAGGGCCGCCAGCAGCGCGCGGTTCTGGTCGTTGATGGGGCTGCGGCCGCCGAAGCCGTAGTAGTGCTCGCCCACCTCTTCGAGGCGCTCGTCAGGGATGTTCTTGCCTGCCGTGACGGTGCGCAGGAACGGCAGCACGTCCTCGGGCTTCTCCGGCCCGCCGAAGGACAGCAGCAGGATGCCGTCGTAGGGCTCGAGGGGTCGCTCGTCCGTGGTCATCCGGTGGGTCCGATCATGTGAGGTCTCCCGTGCGCAGTGGTTTGGGGGCGTGGACGTCGAGGACGACCGCCACCATCCGCATGACGAAGACGAGTGCGACACACCCCCAGATGGTGAAGGAGTTGACGAGGTCGTAGTGGTGGGCGGTGACCATCAGGATCGAGCCGAGCAGCGCCGGGAGCGCGTACATCTCCCGACGCAGCACCTCGGGCACCTGGCCGGCCAGGACGTCGCGGATGATGCCGCCGCCGACTGCGGTGATGCCACCCACGAACACGGAGGTGAGCGGGTCCATCCCGGCTCCGAGGGCCTTGAGCGACCCCCCGATGGCGAAGACGGCCAGGCCCGCGGCGTCGAGCACGCGGACGAAGCGGGAGATGCGCTCGACGCCCGGGTGGTAGAGGAAGGTGACCAGTCCGGCGGCGAGCGAACAGGTCAGCAGCCGCCAGTCGGAGATGCCCACGGGTGGCAGGGCACCGATGAGGACGTCCCGGATCACCCCTCCTCCGAGGGCGGCCGCCCCGGACAGGACGAGCACCCCGAACAGGTCGAGCCGCTTCTTGACGGCCACCAGCCCACCGGACAGCGCGAAGGCGAACACCCCGACGAGGTCGAGGGCCAGCTGGAGGTGTGCGTCGAAGGTGAGCATCGCGAGTCAAAACTACCGTTGCGGCGTGGTCGCTTTCGCCTCGACCTCGGGGATGGCAGAGTCAGCAGCACGGTGCCCGATCCACGAGCGAGGGCGATACGGGAGACCATGCCGATACTGGAGACGATGGCAATGCGGGATTTGCGGCTGATCGGTGTGCAGGAGGACGGCCAGCACCTGCTGCTGTCCGATTCCGACGGAGAGCGCTTCCGCGTCCAGCTCGACGAACCCCTGCGGGCCGCGGCCCGGCGGGACCGGCCCCGCCTCGGACAGCTCCAGATCGAGATCGACGGCGGGATGCGGCCGCGTGAGGTGCAGGCCCTGATCCGTGGTGGGCTCTCGGCCGAGGAGGTCGCTGAGCGGTCCGGCTGGCCGGTGGAGAAGGTCCGACGCTACGAAGGGCCGATCCTCGCCGAGCGCGAGTACGTCGCGGGCCTGGCCCGTGCCGTCCGCCTCCGTGGTCGCTCGGTGGGCGGCGCCAGCGCTCCCACCCTGTCGGCCCGCGTGAGCCAGCGGCTCTCCGGCCGCGGGGTGGACCCCGCCTCGGCGGACTGGGACTCGGCTCGCAGCACGGAGGGCGACTGGACGATCATCCTCACCTTCCCCGCGGGCGGTCGCGAACGCCAGGCCCGGTGGTCCTTCGACGTGCAGGCGCGCACCGTCGCGGCGGCCGACGACGAGGCGCGGTGGCTCAGCGAGGAGGACGTGTCCGGCACGAGCTCACCCCTGCCGGCGCCGCACCTCGTCTCCGCCCCGGTGCGGGCGACCACCGTCTACGACGTCGAGGCCGAGGGCGGGGTGGGTTCGGCCCGACGGGCAGCCGCACGCTCGTCCGCCACCACCGCTGGCCCGCACGACGAGCCGCTCGACCTGATGTCCGCCATGCGCGAGCGGGCCTCGCATCGCGGCCGCCCGCGTCGTCGCAAGAGCCCCGCCACCCAGACCCCCGGCGACGACACCCCGCGCGATGACGCGCTGCCCCTCGAGGACCTGGCCTACGACCCCGAGT
This sequence comes from Phycicoccus sp. Soil802, assembly GCF_001429605.1. Lineage (GTDB taxonomy): Bacteria > Actinomycetota > Actinomycetes > Actinomycetales > Dermatophilaceae > Pedococcus. Next base: position 285,555 of record NZ_LMSS01000001.1, on the reverse strand, counting down.
CCATGCCGCCTCCCCCGGCGGCCCGTGGCCCGCACCCCCTCGACGAAGGCCCCGAGGACGGCTCCGTCGGGCACGACGTGCTGCCAGCGGCGCCGGAGCCCCCAGCCGAGCCCCCGGCCCAGCCCCAGGGCTCGCCGCAGGGCTCGCCGCCGAGTGATGCAGCAGACGACCCGCACGAGAGCGAGCCGGAGGTCGGGGCGACGCCCGAGCCGCCTGCCGAGGATGAGCCGACCCACCGTCCTGCTGCGGGTTCGGGCAAGAAGTCCGCGCGCCGCAGCGTGCCCAGCTGGGACGACGTCATGTTCGGGGCCAAGCCCCGCGACTAGCCGACGCCCGACACGACGCCGGTTCGACTAGCCCTGCGGCACCGGGCAGACGTCGAGGTCGAACGGCAGCACGTCCGGTGAGGTGGCCGCGGCCCGCGCGGCGGCCGAGTTCATCCGCCGCATGAAGTGCCGGCGGCACAGCACCTCGTACTCCACGAGCGTCTCGGTGCCGGGCTTGGTGTCGCCGACGACGACCTGCTCACCCTCGACCACCATCACCCCGTCGACCACCCGGGCGTTGTGGGTGGCGCGGCGGCCACACCAGCACAGGGCCTCGACCTGCAGCACCGAGACCCGGTCGGCCAGCTCGATCATCCGGCGCGACCCGGGGAACAGCTGGGTGCGGAAGTCGGCGGTGATGCCGAACGCGAACACGTCGATGCCCATCTCGTCGACCAGCTTCGCGAGCTGTTCGACCTGCTCGGGGGTGTAGAACTGCACCTCGTCGCAGATGAGGTAGTCGACCCGCAGCCCACTGGTCGCGTGCTCGACGACGGCCTCCCAGAAGTCGAGGTCGTCGCTGACCTCGTGGGCGGCGGTCGACAGGCCCAGCCGGGACGACAGCACGTCGCTGCCGGCGCGGTCGAGCTTGGTGTAGATCAGGCCCGACCGACCCCGCGCCTGGTGGTTGTGGTCCATCTGGAGCGCAAGGGTCGACTTGCCGCAGTCCATGGTCCCGGAGAAGAAGACGAGCTCAGCCACGAGAGGACACCCTAGGCGTTGTCCCGCGCCGGGACGTGGAACCACGGCACGGCGGACTCCTCGGGGGTCAGGGATCCGTGCAGACCGAGCAGGGCGAGCAGCTGCGGACGAGCCCGGCGCGAGTCGACGATGGCGAAGTTGTCGCGCATCGCCACGACGAGGTCACCGATGCGGGCCCGGTTGACCTCGCTGACCGGACCGAACCACCCCTCGCGGGTGGCCTCCTCGCGGGTGCGGATCCAGGCTCGCTCCCCCACCCGGTCGGCCCAGGTCTGGGCGACGTCGGCGGCCGCCCCCTCCTCGCAGTAGAGCTGCAGGGCGCGCGGCTCCCCGCCGACGTGGCGGATGCCCGCGGCCAGCTCGGCGTCGTGGGCCAGGTCGATCCGCAGGGCGTGCGGGGCGTCGACCATGCCGTGGTCGGCGGTGATGTGGACCGCGGTGTCGCTGGGCGCCGAGCGCACCAGCCGACCGAGCTCGGCATCGATCGCCTCGAGCTCGTCGCCCCACTCCCACGACTGGCAGCCGTGCACGTGCCCCACCTTGTCGAGCTCGCCCCAGTAGAGGTAGACCAGCGACCGGGCGCCGGCCCGCACCGCCGCCAGGCTCGCGTCGACCCGGTCGGCGAGGGTGTCCGCGGCGCGAAAGCTCCCACCCCGTAGGGCTGCTCGGGTCAACCCGGACCCGTCGAAGAACCCCGGGCCGATGCGGGTGACGGCCACCCCGGCAGCTTCGGCGACCTCGAAGACGGTCTGCTGCGGCTGCCAGGCGACGGGGTCGGGACCGTCCTCCCAGGACAGCTCGTTGACCAGCCGGTCCTCGCCCGGCACCAGCACCTCGTAGCCCAGCAGACCGTGCGAGCCGGGCGGAAGTCCGGTGCCGAACGTGCCCATCGAGGTGGCGGTCGTGGCCGGGAACCCGGCCGTGATCCGGTGGGCGGCGGGCAGGAGCGAGCGCAGGAAGGGGGCATGGCCACCGCGCCGACGGATCAGCTCGTAACCCAGCCCGTCCACGAGGACGACGACCGCGCGCCGCGCCTCCGGCAACTGCAGGTGACCGGGACCGGCATAGTGCTGGACGCCCAGGCTGGCGGCGACGGCCGGCAGCACCCCGGCGAGACCGGACTGGTCGTAGCGGGGTGGGAGCAGACCGTCGTGGGGCATCGGCTAGCGGGTCGCCGGGGTCAGGTCGAGCGTTCTGGCCGCAACGGTCGGGTCAGTCGGGTGGAGAGGGGACGGACCGCTGGCGCGACGCACCTCAGCTGCCGATGCTCGCCGAGAGCTCGCGCGCAAACCCCAGGGCGTGCTGCAGGGCCGCCTCGCCCTCGGCGTCGGCGCTGATCCGCAGTGAGATGTCGTCGGAGGCGACGCTGCCCTCGTAGCCGTGGTCGGCGTCACAGTCGGGGTCGGCGCAGGTGGCGGGCATCAGGTCGATCCGGCTGACCGCCCCCCAGCCCAGCGTCAGGGTGATCTCGCGTCCGAGCGACCCCGGCTGGTACTCCTGCGGGCGTGCGACGACGTGCGTGATCATCACGCCGCGCACCGCAGACAGGGGCACGCTCTCGGTCGTGGCGGTCGCGACGTCCTCGTGGCCGGGTCGCTCGTCGGTGTGGTCGTCGGCGTGGGCGATGACCAGCCGGGTAGCGGTCAGGGCCAGCACCGTGATGTGCCGACGGACGACGTCGTGGTCGAACGTCGTCTCCTGGTGCACGAGGTGTGACACGACCTCCTCGGAGCCGAGCGCGGCCTGGACGACGTCCGCCACGAGTGCGGGGTAGTAGCCGGCCCGCTCGATCTCCCGCGTCAGGTCGACCGGGAGGGGGATGAGGGGTGCAGCAATGCCATCAGGCGAGGCCCTGCGTGCTGAAGCATCGTGCGAGGAGGTGGAGCCCATGCGTCCCATCTTGCCCTAGCCCGACGGGTGGCGCTCCGGCCAGGTCGGCTAGGTCAGCGTGCGGCGAGCCTGGTCCTTGCGGCGTGGGGTCGGGGCCAGGGTGACCTCGGCGCCGAGCACGTCGACTCCCCCGACGTGTGCGTTGACCGGGTTGAGCACGAGACTGCCCACCTCCGGCAGGTTGTCGGCCAGCACCGACACGCGGGCGATGAGGTCGGCGAGCGCCGCGCGGTGGACCGGCGCCGCACCACGGTGCCCGTGCAGCATCGGCGACGCCTTCACCGACGAGATGAGGTCGGAGACGTCCACGTCCGTCAACGGCGGGATCCGGTGCCCGATGTCGCCGAGCAGCTCGGTGGGTGGTCCCGCGATGCTGAACGACACGACCGGGCCGAAGAGGGGGTCCTCGTCGGAGCGGACCACGCACGACACCCCCGGCGTGGCCATCCGCTGGATGACGAAGGTGTTGGCCGACATCGGCGCCAGTCGCTCGTTGAGCCCCTCGAACGCCTCCCGCAGCTGCGCCTCCGACCGCAGGTCGACCCGGATCCCACTCAGCCCCGGGGAGTGCCGCATGAGGGGCGCCACCGACTTGATCACGACCGGGTAGCCGATCGCCTCCGCGGCGGTCACCGCCTCGTCGACGGTGCGGGCGGGCACGCTGCCCCAGACCTCGATCCCGTAGGTGGCCAGCAGCTCGGTGACCTCCTGCAGCGTCAACCGCCGCCCTTCGGGCGTCTCCTCGAGGATCCGCTCGACGAACGCCTCGGCGGCCTCGCGGTCGATCCCGACCGGGAGCACCGGTATGCCGCGGTCGCGAGCCCGCCACTCGGCATACCTCGTCGCTGCGGCCAGGGCGCGGACGGCGTCCTCGGGCATGGCATAGGCGGGGACCACCGTGGTGCGTCCGTCGTCGGTCGTGCCGGACAGCCGCTCGAGGACTCCGCGCATGCCGAGGAACGTTGCGAGGCAAGGCTTCTCGTGCTTCATGGCGGCGTCGCGCACGGCGATCGCGACGTCCTCGTCGAGGGTCACCAGGGGTGGGATGAAGCAGGTCAGGACACTGTCGACCTCGGGGTCGGCGAAGGCGTCGGCGAGCGCCTCGGCGAAGCGTTCACCGCTCGCGTCGCTCGGCAGGGAGACCGGTCCGTGGGCGACCTGCAGGCCCCAGCTGACGCACGCCTCCGCGCTCAGCGCGCCCAACGCGTCGGAGTTGCCGATGATGGCCACCCGGTTGCCCTGGGGCAGCGGCTGGTGGACCACCAGCTGCGCGACGTCGAACATCTGGTGCACGTTCTCGACCCGGATCACGCCGGCCTGCCGCAGCATGGCGTCGAAGGCCTCGGGCCGGATCCGGGTGTGTCGCGCGCGGTGGCCAGGGGGGACGCCGTAGGACGACACCCCGGACTTCACGACGATCACGGGCTTGGTGGAGGCGAGCCGCCGGGCGATGCGGGAGAACTTGCGGGGGTTGCCCATCGACTCGAGGTAGAGGCCGACCGCGTCGGTGCTGTCGTCGTCGATCCAGTACTGCATGAAGTCGTTGCCCGAGACGTCGACCCGGTTGCCGGCGGAGGCGAAGACGGAGATGCCGAGGCCGCGGCGGGCGGCCGACGCGAGCACCGCGATGCCCAGGGCCCCGCTCTGGGCGAACAGGCCCAACCGTCCCGGTGGCGGCAGCTCGGGCGCCAGCGACGCGTTGAGCCGCACTGCTGGGTCGTTGTTGATCACCCCGAACGAGTTCGGGCCGAGCACCCGCATCCCGGACTCCCGCGCGGCGGTGAGCAGCTTCGACTGGAGGTCCGCGCCGTCGGGCCCGGACTCGGCGAAGCCGGCGCTGACCACGAGCAGCGTCTTCACCCCCGCCTCGGCACAGTCGGCCACGACGTCGAGGACCTCCTCGGCCGGGACCGCGACCACCGCGAGGTCGACGTCGTCGGGGATCTCGGAGACCCGCGCGTGGGCCGGCAGCCCGAGCACCTCCATGGCCTCGCGGTTGACCGCGTGGACGGCGCCGTTGAAGTCGGCGGCGAGGATGTTGGACAGGATGTGGTGGCCGATCGACTCCGGCCGGCGGCTCGCCCCGACCACGGCGATCGAGTCGGGGAAGAGCACCGAGTGCATGCTGACCGACTCGGCGCGGTGCTCGCGGGACAGCCGAACCGCCTCGGAGCGCTCGGTCGGCTTGATCTGGAAGGTCAGCGAGACGACGCCGTCCTCGAAGCGCCGGCTCACCTCGTAGCCGGCGTCGGAGAAGACCGAGATCATCTTGCGGTTCTGCGGGAGCACCTCGGCGGTGAACTCCTCCACCCCCGACTCCCACGCGATCACGGCGAGGTGCTCGAGCAGCACCGAGCCGATCCCCCGGCCCTGGTAGCTGTCGGAGATGTTGAAGGCCACCTCCGCGCTGGTCGGCGTGATCCGGTCGTAGCGCCCGATCCCGATGATGTCGCCGCGAACGGTCGCCACCAGGGCCACCCGGTCGTGGTAGTCGACGTTGGTGAACCGGGTGACGTCGCGGTCGCTGAGCTGGCGCAGGGGCGCGAAGAAGCGCATGTAGATCGACTCGGCCGACTGGCCGGCGTGGAACCGGTGCACGGCGTCGACGTCGCTCGGCGTGATCGGTCGCAGGTGGGCCACCGACCCGTCTCGCAGGACGACGTCGGCCTCCCACAGCACCGGGTAGCCGGCGGGAAGCGCCGAGGCCTCGCTCATGGCCGAAAGCATGTCACGTCCGGTTGTCCCCGGACCGGCTGACCCGCCCCCGCGGACCGGTTGGTCTACCTGCGGAGCTGGACCTGCTCGAACGTCGCGCCCGAGTCGTGGCTCACCCAGTAGGACCGACCACCGCCGAGGGCGTAGACGAGGCCCCCTCCGGCCGCTCCGACCCACTCGGTGGCGCCGCCGGGCGCGGTCTTCGGACGGGTCCAGGTCCCGCCGCTGTCGCCGCTGGCCATGAGGGTGGGAGCGCCGCCGGGCTCAAGTGCGCTCGTGGGCAAGCCCTGCGACACCGCGACGAAGCGATCGAGGTCGACGGCGGTCAGCCACACCCCCGTCGGCTGGGTGGAGCCCAGCCCCCGGGCGATCCTGGCGTCGGACCAGGTGGCTCCGCGATCGGTCGAGGTCGCCACGCCGTACGAGGCGTGCGCGTCACCGATCTGGCACACCGCGACCAGCCCGCCCTTGCGGTTGGCCGTGCCCCAGACCCAGAGGCCACCGGCCTCCTGGCAGCCTTGCGGGCGGACCAGCGTCACCGGCTTGCCCGAGACGCGGCGTGGCGGCGTGTGGGTGGTCTGGTCGAGGTAGGACACGCTGACGTAGGCGTCGGCGCCGTCCATGCTCAGCCAGGCCGACTCCACTGGCTGCGACACGTTGAGCGACTGCGTCTGCTGCGGGGCGCTGGCCGTGACGTCGAGCGACCTGACGTCGAGACCGGAGCAGCCTCTCGCGCTCCCCGAGTCGGCTCGCTGGCACTTGGCGGCCGTGACCATCCAGACCGTCGACCCGTCCGTCTCCAGCGAGAGGACGGTTCGGCCGCCAACGTCCATTGGCTTCCAGCTGCGCCCGCCGTCCACGGTTCGCATGGTCGCGCTGCCGTACACGAAACCGGTCTCCGGGTCGGCGAAGCGGATGCCGACCAACTGGTTGGGCGCTGCTGGGGTGGCGAGCGGGCCGGGACTGGTCAGCGTCGTGAACGAGGCTCGGGTGGTCCAGGTGGCCCCGTCGTCGTCCGACCCGATGACGGCGGTGCAGGCCCCCTTCGGGCAGGTGGCTTTCCCGAGGCCGAACAGGTGCTTCCCACCGGCATTGGTCATGGACACGACGTCGAAGCTGTTGGGGACGGGCAGCGGGGCCGGCGTCGAAGGAGTGGTGAGCCCGCTCGAGGGAGTGCCGGTGGCGGACGGGCCGCCCACCTTCGGGCTGTCGGTGGCCACCGTCTCGGTCGAGACGGACGCCGTGCTGCTGGCGGGGTTGGCGGCCTGCTCGGTGCCGGGCCCTCGCCCGTTCCCCCACACCACGCCGGCGGCCACGACGACAGCCGCGGCACCCGCGAGGTAGGGCAGCCAGCTGCGGCGCACCGGACGGCGCGCCTCGACGACGATCGACTCCCAGCGGTCGGCGCCGGCCGGCAGGTCGCGGATGTCGGCTCGCTCGCGGGCGAAGAAGTCGGCGACGGGGTCGCGCTGCTCTCCCTCGCCGGGCAGGTCGGACAGGTGGCGGTTCATCGGATCTCTCCCAGCATCGTCGCCATCCGCTGGCGCGCGTCGAACAGGTCCCGCTTGATGGTTCCCTCGGACTTCTCGAGCTGCCTGGCCACGGTGGCCACCGGCAGGTCGGCGAAGTAGTGCAGCATCACCACGACCCGCAGCCGGTCGGGCAGCGCCTCGACGGCGTCCCGGACGGTGAGGGTGGTCGCGTGGTCGGCGTCGGTCGTGAAGTCGTCGCGGCCGGCCTCGTGGCGCTGGTAGGCGGCCGCCTCCCGGCCGCGCTTGCGCCAGTGGTCGCGGACCAGGTTGGCCGTCACGGTGTAGAGCCACGGCCGCGGCTCGTCGACCCGCCCGAACTCCCGGAACAGCTTGAGGAAGGCCTCGGTGGCGAGGTCGTGGGCCAGGTCGGGGTCGCCCACGAGCTTGGCGGTCCACCCCGCGAGGCGGGCGTAGTGCACGTCGTAGAGCTCACGGACGGACGCTTCCACGTCCACGCGGTCTCGCGCCGGCACTGCCACCCCTCCCGTGAGTGCCACCGCGGCCATGGTCGTCATGCCTCGTGGACGCCGCAGGGCGGTCCCGGGTTGGCAGTGCTGGGCGGGTGGGTCGTCGGCCAGTCTTGCAGGCAGCGTGCGCGGGTCCTCCGCCGCCACGACGGAGGCCACGACAGGATGGCCCCATGGAGTTCGCAGACGTGGTCCGGCGGCGCCGCATGGTGCGGCGCTTCGACCCCGACCGCCCCGTCCCGCCGGCCGCCCTCGAGGCGGTCCTGTATGCCGCGCAGCGGGCTCCCAGCGCCGGCTTCAGCCAGGGCTGGGACTTCGTCGTGCTCGTCGAGGACCACGACCGCGCGCGCTTCTGGGGCGCGACCCGGGACCCGGGCTCGGGGGCACCCGACGCCTGGCTGGCGGGTGTCTCGGCCGCGCCGGTACTGGTGCTCTGCCTGTCCGACCCCGACACCTACCTCGACCGCTACGCCGAGCCCGACAAGGGCTGGGACGACCGTGACCCGGCTCGCTGGCCGATCCCCTACTGGGACGTCGACACCGGGATGGCCGCGATGCTGATGCTGCTGGCCGCCGTCGACCAGGGGCTGGGGGCGCTGTTCTTCGGGGTCCCCGCGCCCCGGCACCCGGCGGTGCGGGAGGCCCACGGCATACCCGGGAACCGGCGGCTGGTCGGGGTCGTGGCCCTGGGCCACGAGCTGCGGCGCACCGAGGGGTCCAGCCGGACCCGGCCACGCCGGGCCGCCACCGAGGTCGTGCACCGGGGTCACTTCAGCGGCGAGTCGGGGGCAGGCCCGGTGTAGCCGTGGGACAAGATTGGGGGGATCCCCGCGCCGTGCGGGGACGACCTCGAGGAGTTGCACACACGCATGGCCCGCAAGACCCCAGCCGCACCGGCCGACGACAGCTACGTCGAGCGGATCGTCGACATCGACGTCGAGGAGGAGATGCAGGGGGCGTTCCTCGAGTACGCCTACTCGGTCATCTACTCGCGCGCCCTGCCCGACGCGCGCGACGGCCTCAAGCCGGTGCAGCGCCGCATCCTGTTCTCGATGGCCGAGATGGGGCTGCGCCCCGACCGCGGTCACGTGAAGTCGTCCCGGGTCGTGGGCGACGTGATGGGCAAGTACCACCCCCACGGCGACACCGCGATCTACGACGCCCTGGTCCGCATGGCCCAGCCGTTCACGATGCGGCTGCCGCTCGTCGACGGCCACGGCAACTTCGGCTCGCTCGACGACGGCCCGGCCGCCTCGCGCTACACCGAGGCCCGGCTCGCCGCTGCCGCGATGCTGATGGTCACCGGTCTCGACGAGGAGACCGTCGACTTCATCCCCAACTACGACGACCAGCTCCTCCAGCCCGCGGTCCTCCCCGCGGCGTTCCCCAACCTGCTCGTCAACGGTGCCAGCGGGATCGCCGTCGGCATGGCCACCAACATGGCCCCGCACAACCTCGTCGAGGTGATTGGCGCGGCCCGGCACCTCATCGCCAACCCCACCTGCTCGCTCGACGACCTCATGCGGTTCGTGCCCGGGCCCGACCTGCCCCAGGGCGGGCGGATCATCGGGCTCGACGGGATCCGGGACGCCTACCTCACCGGCCGCGGCAGCTTCCGCACCCGCGCGACCACGCGGATCGAGAAGACCTCACCCCGGCGGATGGGCATCGTCGTCACCGAGCTCCCCTACCTCGTCGGTCCCGAGAAGGTGATCGAGAAGATCAAGGACGCGGTCCAGTCCAAGAAGCTCCAGGGCATCTCTGACGTCAAGGACCTGACCGACCGCAAGCACGGGCTGCGCCTGGTCATCGAGGTGAAGAACGGCTTCAACCCCGACGCCGTCCTCGAGCAGCTCTACAAGCTCACCCCGATGGAGGACTCGTTCTCCATCAACAACGTCGCGCTCGTCGAGGGCCAGCCGAAGACGTTGGGGCTCAAGGACCTGCTGCGCGTCTACGTCGACTTCCGCACCGACGTGGTGCGTCTCCGCACGCAGTACCGGCTGACCAAGTACAAGGACCGCCTGCACCTGGTCGAGGGCTTGCTCATCGCGATCCTCGACATCGACGAGGTCATCCAGGTGATCCGCACGTCGGACGACGCGGCCGCGGCTCGCAGCCGCCTGATCGACGTCTTCGACCTGTCCGAGGCGCAGGCCAACTACATCCTCGAGCTCCAGCTGCGCCGCCTGACCAAGTTCAGCCGGCTCGAGCTCGACAAGGAGAAGACCGATCTCGAGCGGCTCATCGAGGAGCTCGAGGCCATCCTCGGCGACGAGAAGCTGCTGATGAAGACGGTCTCCACCGAGCTCGCCGACGTCGCGAAGGCCCACGGCACGCCGCGGCGGACGGTCCTGCTGGAGTCGGCCGGCGTGCCCGCGACGACCACCACACCGCTCGAGGTCGCCGACGACCCGTGCTGGGTGCTGCTCTCCTCCACCGGGCTGATGGCCCGCACCGGATCCGCCGAGCCGCTGCCGCTGGACTCGGCGCGCAGCAAGCACGACGCCCTCGTGGGAGCGGTCCGCACGACCGCGCGCGGCGAGGTCGGGCTCGTGACGTCGCGGGGCCGGCTCGTGCGGCTCTCCGCGCTGGAGCTGCCGACGCTGCCGCCGACCAACGGCTCGCCCAGCCTGTCGGGGGGTGCGCCCCTCGCGGCCTACGTCGACCTGCCCGCCGGCGAGGAGCCGCTGACCCTGGTGTCGGTCTCCCCAGAGTCGGCCGGCATCGCGCTCGGCACGGCCCAGGGCGTGGTCAAGCGGGTGACGACGGACTACCCGTCCCGTCCCGACTTCGAGATCGTCTCCCTCAAGGACGGCGACGAGGTCGTCGGAGCCGTCGAGCTGGCGACCGGCACGGAGGACCTCGTCTTCATCACCTCCGACGCCCAGCTGCTCCGGTTCGGGGCCGGCGCCGTACGACCCCAGGGACGAGCCGCCGGCGGCATGGCCGGCATCAAGCTCGGGGCCGGGCAGCGGGTCACCTTCTTCGGGGCCGTGCCCCAGGGCGCCGACGGCGTGGTGGTCACCTCCTCCGGCTCCTCGGGGGCGCTCCCCGGCACCGAGCCCGGCTCGCTGAAGGTCACGCCCTACTCGGAGTACCCGCCCAAGGGACGGGCCACGGGCGGGGTGCGCTGCCACCGGTTCCTCAAGGGCGAGGACACTCTCGTCCTCGCCTGGGCCGGCGCGCTGCCGGCCCGGGCCGCGGCCGCCAACGGTGTGGCACTCGACCTGCCCGAGGCCACCGGCCGCCGGGACGGCTCGGGGGTCCCCGCGGCAACCGCCATCGCCCGCATCGCCGGGCCGCCACTCTCGTGACGGCGCGGTCGTGACGTCGACCGGTCCGGCGCGCCCTGTCTCCCACGCGACCCCGGCGCCGGACGCCTGCTCGGTGGGCTTCGACCGCGCCGACGTCAGCGCCTACGGCACGGCCGCTCGAGCCAGCTTCTTCATCGCGCTCGAGCAGTCCGGGCCGTGGGGTCGGGATGCGGCGACCGAGTCGCATCTGCCTGCGGCAGTAGGACGCTCGCTGTCCCAGGCGTGTTCCGCGCGGGGCGGTCGACTCTCACTGATTCGCCGGCCCGGCCGCCACGCCGACGACGCCCACGACGCCGGCCACACGGCATACCTCGCCTGGGCGGGTGAGGCGCCCTGGCTCCTGCAGCTGTCGGTCACGGACCCGGCAACGCTGCTCGACCTCGACCTCGACGCGCTCGCGAGCGGCGACCGCACGGCCGTCCTGGCCACGGCGCCGGGCGCCGCTCCGGCCGAGCCGATCCTCCTGCTGTGCACCAACGGACGCCGCGACGTCTGCTGCGCCGTGCGCGGCCGCCCCGTCGCCCTGGAGTCGTTCGCCCAGCACCCGGGAAGGGTGTGGGAGGCGTCGCACACGGGCGGACACCGGTTCGCCCCGACCGGTGTGCTGCTCCCGCACGGCGCCACGCTGGCCAGGCTCGACGCCGCGGCATGTGCCGAGGTCCTGACCGCGGCCGGCGCCGGCCACCTGCCTCGATCGGTCCTCGGACCGCTACACGACCGCGGGCGCAGCCCCCTGTCCGGTCCCCACCAGGCCGCGGAGTCGTTCGTCCGGCACCATGCGGGGATCACCGACCTGACCGCGCTCAGCGCCGGGGACGCGACGGCCGGCGTGGACGACGGCGCGGACGACGTGGGCGACGGCGCGGACGACGTGGGCGACGGCGCGGACGACGTCGGTGGCTCGTATGTGGTGCGGCACAAGGACGGTCGCGTGTGGGTCGTCGCGCTCGAACGCCGCGCGCACGAGTACCTCCCCGAGTCGTGCGGCAAGGCGGCCGTCCACGTGGCGGACTGGGTCGGGCACCTGGTCGGCTGACGGATCGGGACAACTCCGACTCGTTACGCGTGGATCACCTGCCAGTTACCCAATCGTTACCGGAACGCATGCATCTTCGGATTGCGGCGACGGAGCGTAAACGTTTACATGAACTCGGTTCACCTCAGCGCTGAGGGCAGTCCGCCCCAGCGCAACGCGAGAAGATGGAGGCGGGCGTATGGCCCTTCGAATGCACAAGCGGCGCACCCTCACGGTGATGGCCGGAGCTGTGGCCGTGGCGCTCGTTGCCGCGGCCTGTGGCGGCGATGACGGCGGCACGGGCAGCACGGCTGACTCCGGCGCTGCAGCCCGAGGCCCGATCACCTACGTCCAGGGCAAGGACAACAGCGGTCTGCTCGGCCCCATGGCCGAGAAGTGGAACTCCTCCCACCCGAACGAGAAGGTGACCGTCAAGGAGCAGTCCGACCAGGCCGACCAGCAGCACGACGACCTCGTGCAGCACTTCCAGGCCAAGGACCCGAGCTACGACGTCGTCTCCGTCGACGTCGTCTGGACAGCGGAGTTCGCCGCCAAGGGCTGGCTGACCCCGCTCAAGGACAAGATGGCGCTGCCGACGACCGGGTTCCTCGAGCCGACAGTCAAGGCCGCGACCTACAACAAGACGCTGTTTGCTGCACCGACCTCCTCGGACGGCGCGATGCTCTACTACCGCACCGACCTGGTGAAGACCCCGCCGAAGACCATCGACGAGATGTGGGGCATGTGCTCCATCGCCAAGCAGAACGGCATGGACTGCTTCGCAGGCCAGTTCGCCAAGTACGAGGGCGGCACGTGTAACGCCACCGAGTGGATGAACGCCTACGGCGCCAAGGTCGTCGACGACGCGGGCAAGCCCACCGTCGACTCCCCCGAGGCGGCTGCCGGCCTCAAGGCCCTCGCCGACCACTACAAGAGCGGCGACATCCCGAAGCAGGCGATCACCTACCAGGAGGAGCAGAGCCGTGCGGCCTTCCAGGACGGCAAGCTGCTGTTCCTGCGCAACTGGCCCTACGTCTACAACCTGGCCTCCACGGACAAGTCGTCCAAGGTCAAGGGCAAGTTCGCCGTCGCCCCGCTCCCGGGCGTGAGCGGCCCCGGCACGTCGACGCTCGGTGGCCACATGGCGGCCATCAGCGCCTACTCGAAGTACAAGGCAACCGCCCTGGACTTCCTGAAGTTCCTCACCAGCCCCGAGCAGCAGAAGACCAACATGGAGAAGGGTTCGCTGGCCCCGGTCATCGAGTCCATCTACACCGACGAGGCACTGGTCAAGAAGTACCCGTACCTCCCGGTGCTCAAGGAGTCCATCGCCAACGCGGTCTCCCGTCCCGTCACCCCGTTCTACCCGCAGGTGACCCAGGCCATCCAGGACAACTTCTACGCCGCTATCCAGGGCCAGAAGTCACCTGAGGCCGCGGTGAAGGACATGCAGTCCGCCATGGCGGCAGCCGGCGGCTGACCGGTCTGACGCAACATCCCAAGGTGTGGGGGTGGCCCCCCCGGGGTCACCCCCACACCTGCAGGAACCCTGCCGTTCGCATCCTCGGTCGAAGCTCGACTCGACCCCCATCTCGACCCACCCTGAGACGCACCTCCCGGGCTAGGAGCAGGCATGAGCGCAGCCACATCCGCACCACCGCGACCGACTGACACGAAGCCGAAGAAGAGCAAGGGCCTGAACGCAGGCCAGGGTCGCCTGGGCCTCATGCTCGTGGCGCCCACCATGCTCTTCCTGGCCGTGATCATCATCTATCCGCTGTTCAAGGCGATCCAGCTGTCCTTCCAGAAGGACGCCGGGCTCGACCCGGCCACCGGGCTGTTCGTGGAGGGCGGCAACGCAGGGATCTCCAACTACACACACTGGCTCCTCCAGAAGTGTGGCGAGGTGGACTGCCCGCCCGGTACCCTCGGCGCCCAGTTCTACGACGCCCTCTGGGTGACGCTCTTCTTCACCGTCGTCAGCGTCTTCATCGAGGTCATCCTCGGCATGTGGTTCGCCATGATCATGAACCGCGACTTCAAGGGCCGCGGCCTGGTCCGCGCCGCCATCCTCGTGCCGTGGGCCATCCCCACCGCCGTGACGGCCAAGCTCTGGCTCTTCATCTTCGCCTTCGACGGCATCGCGAACAGGTTGCTCAGCACCGTGGGAGTCAACCCCCAGCTCTGGACGAGCGACCCCTGGGCTGCCAAGTTCGCCATCATCATCGCCGACGTCTGGAAGACCACGCCGTTCATGGCGCTGCTCATCCTCGCCGGCCTCCAGCTGGTGCCCGGCGACGTCTACGAGGCGGCCCAGATCGACGGCGCCACGAAGTGGCAGACCTTCACCAAGATCACCCTCCCGCTGGTCAAGGTCCCGCTCATGGTCGCGGTGCTCTTCCGCACCCTCGACGTGCTGCGCATCTACGACCTGCCGGCGATCCTCACCAACGGAGGTGGTGGCACCACCTCGCTGTCGATGCTGGTCATCAAACAGATCCGGAGCGGCTTCCACAGCGCCTCGGCGCTGTCCACGATCGTCTTCCTGCTGATCGCGTTCACCGCGTTCTTGTTCATCAAGTTCGGTGGCGCAGACGTCGTCCAACGACCACCCAAGAGCAAGAAGAAGGAACCGGCCGCCGCGCCCGGAAACCCGGTCGCCGCCAACGCAACCACCCCGGGAGCCTGAGATGACAACCGCGACGACCACGGCCACTCCGACGAGTGGTCGCACCGAGGCGCAGGAGATCCACTTCAAGAGCGACCGCAATGCCAAGATCCGGATGTACCTCGGTCTGGCTGCCCTGGTCATCTGGGGGCTGGCCCCGTTCTACTGGATGGTGGTCACGGCCTTCCGCGACGTGGGCTACACCTTCGACACCACCCCCTGGCCGACCCACGTGACGTTGGACAACTTCACGACGGCGTTCTCCACCGATCGCGGCAACCACTTCGGTGCCGCCTTGGTGCACTCCGTCATCATCGGCGTCCTCACGACGGCGGTCGCCCTGCTCGTCGGAGTGTTTGCGTCCTACGCGCTGGCCCGGCTCGACTTCCCGGGCAAGTACGCCGTGCTGGGCGTCATCCTCGGGGCCTCGATGTTCCCGGGCGTCGCCCTGGTCTCCCCGCTGTTCCAGATGTTCTCCAACTTCGGCTGGCTGACCGGCGCCAACTACCAGGCGCTGATCATCCCCAACATCTCGTTCGCCCTGCCGCTGACGATCTACACGTTGACGGCGTTCCTGTCCGAGATGCCCTGGGAGCTCGAGGAGTCCGCCCGCATCGACGGGTGCACCCCCGGCCAGGCGTTCCGCAAGATCATGCTGCCGCTCGCGGCACCCGGTCTGTTCACCACGGCCATCCTGGCGTTCATCTCCAGCTGGAACGAGTTCCTGTTGGCCGCCCAGTTCTCGACCAAGTCGACCCAGACCGTCACGGTCGCGATCGCGAACTTCACCGGGGCCCAGCCCCACCAGGAGCCCTACACCGCGGTCATGGCAGCCGGGACCATCGTCACCGTGCCGCTCATCATCATGGTGCTCATCTTCCAGCGGGCCATCGTCTCCGGCCTCACGGCGGGAGGTGTGAAGGGCTAGGCGACAGCCGAAGCCCCCAGCACCCATGGGAATCTTCAACCCAGGGAGCGGCACGGGTGGCCAACGGGCGAGGGCCCAGCGGCTGGACATGCTGCTCGGAATCATCGGGTTCTTCGCGTTCATGGCCGTCGTCCAGACGGTGGTGCTGGAGGTCCGCGGGGAGTCGGCGGCAGCGTCTGCCGTGCTCCTCGCGGTCCTCCTGGCCGCCCTCTGGTTCGTCTGGCGGCTGCGACGCAACACCGGCGTCTAGACCTCGAGTGGGGGTGCGCGATGACCACCATCGGCGACGTGGCCAGGGCCGCGGGTGTGTCCGTGGCTACCGTGTCCCGCGCCCTGCGCGGGGTGGACCGGGTCAGCCCGCGCACCCGCGACCGGGTCCTGGCCGCGGCCACCGAGCTGCACTACGTCGCCTCGCCCGCCGCGACCAGCCTCGTCTCTGGACGCACCCGGGGCGTGGGTGTCATCACCCCGTACTTCAACCGGTGGTTCTTCGCCACGGTCGTCAGCGGCATCGAGAAGGTCCTGCGCGAGGAGGGCTTCCACGTCCTGCTCTGCGACCTCGAGGGTCACACCTTCGACACCCGGCTGCCGATCACCCAGACGATGCTCTGGAAGCGCGCCGACGGCGCGATCATCCTCAACGTGCCACCGGTGCCGGCCGAGCGCTCGGTCCTGGACCGCCTCGGTATGCCGGTCGTGACCGTCGGCAACCGCCAGCCCGGCTGGCCGTCGGTCCGGATCGACGACCGGGCGGCCATGGCGCTGGCCACGCGCTACGCGATCGACCTGGGCCACCGCGACATCGGTTACGCCGGCACCGTGCCGGCCTCGATCACCCACCTGCAGACGCCGTTCGACCGGCGCGAGGCCTTTGCCACGGTGCTGTCCGACCACGGGTTGGTCTGTCCCCCGGAGTGGACCCTCGAGTGCGACTGGACCGCCGCGGGCGCCGCCGAGCACGCCAACCGGCTGTTCGCGCGCGCACGCATCCCCACGTGTGTCGTGGCAGCCTCCGACGAGATGGCCTTCGGCGTGCTGAGCGCCGCGCGCCGGCACGGCCTGCGGGTGCCCGAGGACATGTCGGTCATCGGGATCGACGACCACGTCCACTCGGAGATCTTCGACCTCACGACGGTACGCCAGGACGTGGAGGCCCAGGGCCGCCGGGCCGGGCAGATGATGCTCGACGCCCTGCGCGGTCGCACCGGGGACACCGTGGTGGACGAGGTCCTCGACGTCGAGCTGATCGTGCGTGGGTCCACCGCCGCGCCGCGACCAGCCGGCCAACGACGGTCGCCGGCAGCGGCGGGCGTCTGAGCGCGCCCTAGTTGACGCCGCCCTCGCGCTCTGACAGCGACTCCGGGTCACGCAGGTAGGTCTTCTTGGAGCGCAGTGCGCGGTTGGCGAACCACGTGATCGCCCAGAGCACGACCCCCAGGACCAGTAGCCAGCCCGCCACGACGTACTGCTCACCGTCGCGTCCAGTGAGGGGCGTGACGAGGAACGCGCAGCAGAACCCGGCGATGATCGGGATCACGGTGGGCGTCACGAAGTGGTCACTGTCGACGGTGTCCTTGCGCAGCACGAGCACGCAGATGTTGACGATGGTGAAGACCCCGAGCAGGAGCAGGGCCGTCGTGCCTCCGAGGACCGCCGTCGCGTCCGCACTGGCCCTGGACACGAAGAAGATGAGGCCGAAGGCCAGCACCGTCGTGAACAGGATCGCCGCCCACGGGGTCCGACGCTTCGGGTGCACCTTGCCGAGGAAGGGCGGCAGCACCTCCTGCTTGGCCATGCCGTAGAGCAGCCGGCTCGCCATCAGCATGTTGATCAGCGCCGAGTTTGCCACCGCGAACATCGAGATGAACGGCAGCAGCTTCTCGATCGGGATCCCGGGCGCCGCGGTCTCGACGACCTTGACCAGCGGGGTCTCGCTCTCGCCGAGCAGCCCGACCGGCACGATCGCGACCGCGAACAGGGAGACCAGGATGTAGATGACCCCGGTGATGCCGAGCCCGGTCAACATCATCCTCGGGAAGATCCGGACCGGGTCCTTGGTCTCCTCGGCCATGTTGACGGAGTCCTCGAAGCCCACCATCGCGAAGAAGGCGAGCGAGGTCGCAGCCGTCACCGCGAAGAACGCGCTCTTGTCGCTGGGGCTGTCGAAGACCATGGTGCGGCTGAAGTCGGTCTTGCCGGCGAAGAGCGCGTAGAAGCCGACCATGATGACGAGCAGCAGACCGGAGAGCTCGACCAGTGTGAGCACGACGTTGGCCTTGACGCTCTCGCCGACACCACGCAGGTTGACCAGCGCGACCAGGGTCATGAAGCCGAGCGCCCCGATGAGGATGAGGGTGGTGTTCTTGCTGTCACCCCCGAACCCCTTGAGCATGTTCGACGCGAACGCCCGGGACGCGGTGGACGCCGAGGTGATGCCCGAGCACATCACGGTGAAGCAGACGATGAAGGTGACGAAGTGGATGCCGAACGCCTTGTGGGTGTACAGCGCGGCGCCGGCGGCCTGCGGGTACTTGGTGACGAGCTCCAGGTAGGAGAAGGCGGTCATGATCGCCACCACGAAGGCGACCACGAAGGGCGCCCACGCGGCTCCACCCACCTCCTTGGCCACCGTGCCGGTCAGCGCGTAGACGCCGGTCCCGAGGATGTCGCCGACGATGAAGAGCAACAGGAGCTTGGTGCCCATCACCCGCTTGAGCTCGGTGTGCTCCTCTGACCGCTCGACTTCTGCCGTCGCACTCATGGCGTACCCACTCTCGGTCGCGGGGGCCGCCCTTCACGGCTCCTGCAGACCCCCACAGTGGCGTAGAACCTGCGGCACGGCAACGACAAACGCCCCATATGCCGCGGGCTCGAGGTGCCTTGCGCTTCGCTCTCGAGAGGGCTGCAGCCGCGGACCAGCCAGTCAGGCGTCGATGCGCTCGCGGTCGAGACCGGCTGCGGAGTCGACGATGAAGTCCTTGCGGGGCGCGACGTCGTTGCCCATGAGCAGCTCGAAGACCCGCTCGGCCGCCTCGGCGTCGCGCAGGGTCACCTTGCGCAGCGTGCGGTGCCGGGGGTCCATCGTGGTCTCGGCCAGCTGGTCGGCGTCCATCTCCCCCAGGCCCTTGTAGCGCTGCAACGGCTGCTTGATGTTCTTGCCGCGCTTGCCGAGGGAGGCGACCGTCGTGCGCATCTCCTTCTCGGAGTAGGTGTAGATCAGCTCGTTCTTCTTCGACCCGGGGTTGACGACCTCGATGCGGTGCAAGGGGGGCACGGCGGCATACACCCTCCCGGCCTCGACGAGGGGACGCATGTAGCGGAAGAACAGGGTGAGCAGGAGCGTCCGGATGTGGGCGCCGTCCACGTCGGCGTCCGTCATGATGATGACCTTGCCGTAGCGCGCGACGTCGAGGTCGAAGGACCGCCCGGAGCCGGCGCCGATCACCTGGATGATGGCGGCGCACTCGGCGTTCTTGAGCATGTCCGAGACCGAGGCCTTCTGGACGTTGAGGATCTTGCCGCGGATCGGCAGGAGCGCCTGGTAGTCGCTCGAGCGCGCCAGCTTCGCGGTCCCGAGGGCGCTGTCGCCCTCGACGATGAACAGCTCGGACCGCTCGACGTCGGTGGACCGGCAGTCGGCGAGCTTGGCGGGCAAGCTGCTGGTCTCCAGCGCGTTCTTGCGACGCTGGGTCTCCTTGTGCAGTCGCGCGCTGATCCGCGACTTCATCTCCGAGACGACCTTCTCGAGCAGCAGCGCGGCCTGGGCCTTCTCGCCACGTTTGGTGGAGGTGATCCGCGCGGTCAGCTCCTGCTCGACCACCTTGGCCACGATCGCCCGCACCGCGTTGGTGCCCAGGACCTCCTTGGTCTGGCCCTCGAACTGCGGCTCGGCGAGCCGCACCGTGACCACCGCCGTCAGGCCGGCGAGGACGTCGTCCTTCTCGGGCTTGTCGCTGCCGACCTTGAGCCGTCGGCTGTTGACCTCGAGCTGCTTGCGGAACACCTTGAGCAGCGCCTGCTCGAAGCCGGCCAGGTGGGTGCCGCCCTTGGGCGTGGCGATGATGTTGACGAACGAGCTGACCTTGGCGTCGTAGCCGGTGCCCCAGCGCACCGCCACGTCGACCGCACACTCCCGCTCGACGGCGGTCGGCGACATGTGGCCGTTGGCGTCGAGGACGGGCACGGTCTCGGTGAAGGTGCCAGTGCCCTGGAGGCGCCAGACGTCGGTCACGGCTGCGTCGGGAGCGAGGAACTCGGCGAACTCCGAGATGCCACCGTCGTGGACGAGGGTCTCGACGTGGGTGGCCGTCTCCCCCGCCGTGCCCGGCTTGCGTCGCTCGTCGCGGATGACCAGGGTCAGTCCGGGGATGAGGAAGGACGTCTGGCGGGCGCGGGCGATCAGCCCGTCGTAGTCGAACTCGGCGTCCTTGAGGAAGATCTGCTCGTCGGCCCAGTAGCGGATCCGGCTGCCGGTGACCCCTCGCTTGGTCTTGCCGACCACAGCGAGCTCGCTGGAGCGCTCGTAGGGGGTGAACTCGTGGTCCGGCGCCTTGTCGTCGGTGGCGACGTCGGGGAAGTAGCCGGGCTCGCCCCGGCGGAAGCTCATCGCGTAGGTGTTGCCCCCGCGGTCGACCTCCACGTCGAGCCGGGCCGAGACCGCGTTGACCACGGACGCCCCGACACCGTGCAGGCCACCGGAAGCGGTGTAGGAGCCACCGCCGAACTTGCCACCCGCGTGCAGCTTGGTGAAGACCACCTCGACACCGGTGAGGCCGGTGCGCGGCTCGATGTCGACCGGGATGCCGCGGCCGTTGTCGCGCACCTCGACCGACCCGTCGCGGTAGAGGACGACCTCGATGTGGTCGCACACCCCGGCCAGGGCCTCGTCGACCGCGTTGTCGATGATCTCCCAGAGGCAGTGCATGAGTCCGCGACCGTCGGTGGACCCGATGTACATGCCGGGACGCTTGCGGACCGCCTCGAGGCCCTCGAGGACCTGCAGGTGGTGCGCGCTGTAGTCCGACGTCGACTTGGTGGTCGCGGCCTTCTTGGCGGTGGTGGCGGTGGCCAACGGTGCTGTGCTCCTGTGGTGGGTTCCGGCGACTCCTGCGTGCTCACACATGCGCGCACAGGGGTGTCCCCACGCTATCTCGCCGCTCCCCCGTCGCCGCGCAGGCACGCGGCACACCGGCCCCACCCACTGCGCGGCCGGTTTTCCCATCCACCGGACGCCCGATCTACGAATCACCCGATGCGACATGAGATGGCCCACATGACGACCCAATACCGACCGGGAAGAACGTGGCGTGCTTGACTGTTGGACACGGCACCGGACGGGCCATCGGGAAAAGTTACTTCCCCGGTGTATCAACCGAAGTCCGGGGTACCTCGTCTCATAGAGACAACGCGCCTCCGGGCGTTACGAAAGGAAGGCTGACGTGACCACTGCACTGGCACCCTCTATGACCGCGGCCGACCGCTGCGACCGCTGCGGCGCCCAGGCCTACGTGCGCGCTCGCCTTCACGCTGGGGGCGAGCTGCTGTTCTGCGCCCACCACGGACGCGAGCACCTGCCGAAGCTGCGCGAGTACGCTGACATCGTCGACGAGACCGAGCGCCTCAACGAGACTCCCACCGTGGCTCCGCTCGAGGAGCGGTAGAACGCGACTGCGGACCTCCTGATGGAGGCCACCCTCTGGGTCCCCGCCGTCCTGATCGTGATCGGGATGGTGGGGATCGTCATTCCCGTCATCCCCGGCCTGCTGTTATGCCTGGCCGGCGTGTTCGTGTGGGCGTTCGACACCCAGACCACCCTCGGGTGGTCGGTCTTCGGCGTGTGCGCCGCGCTCTACCTGGCCGGGCTGGCGCTGCAGTATGCCGTGCCCGGTCGCCGGATGCGCGAGGCGGGCGTCCGCCGGTCGACCCTGGTCCTGGCCGTGCTGCTCGCCGTCGTCGGCTTCTTCGTGATCCCCGTCGTGGGGGCGGCCGTCGGGTTCGTCGGCGGGATCTTCCTGGTCGAGCTGGGCCACTCGCAGGACCGGTCGGCCGCCTGGGCCTCGACCAAGGCCGCGCTGAAGGCGGTCTTCCTGTCGATGGGCATCGAGCTCTTGGCCGCGCTGGCCATCGCCGTGACCTGGGTCGTGGGCGTGCTGCTCAGCCGCGGCTGACCTGCGCGATCAGTAGCCGTCGTCCCGGCGCTTGTCCCAACGCTCCTCCATGCGGTTCATGAACGACCCGCCGGACCTGGAGGACTTGGGCTTGCTCGGCGACTTGCCGGGGGTGGAGCGCCGGACGGTGCCGTCCGGCTGGACCGTGCCGAGGGCGGTCTTGCGCCGCGGCGGCGTGAGCGCGAAAGCGACGGCGCTCACCATCACGGCGAACCCGATCGCGCCGATCCACATCGTGGTGTTCACGCCGACGAGGACGAGGGCCAGACCGGCCACGACACCCACGACGCCGACGGCCATCCGTCGTCGGGCCGAGGCGCGGGCACCGGCCCCCTGCATCTGCGAGGCGAACTTGGGGTCCTCGGCATACAGCGCCTGCTCCATCTGCTCAAGCAGCTGCTGTTCGTGCTCAGAGAGCGGCACGGTGACCTCCTGGACGTTCGGCGTGCACCCAACTAACGCGTCGAGCCACCGAATCGTTGCCTGTCGAGAGCATCGTTGCCGGTCAGTGGCCTTCCGCTGACCTCTTCAGGATATGTCGCCGCGCGGTGTTGCACTACCCGTTCTCAGGTGGAGGTCTGGCCCGCCCCGGATTCGGCTCCACCCTGCCGGCCCCGACGCCGGTCGCGTTCCCGGTCGCTGATCAGGCTGGCCGGGCGGACGCTCCCCGCACCGAACCGGGCGCTGGCCCGGTCGACCGCGCGGTCGGCGTCTCGCCACCCGTGGTCGGGCTCGTCGAGGGTGCCCTGGATCGGCGCGCCCTCGCTCTCCACGAGGCCCTCCATCCGCACTCCCACGAGGCGGATCCTGGCCCGCTGCAGCCCCAACGCGTCGTAGAGCCCCTTGGCCGTGTCGAAGATCTCGCGACTGACGTCGGTGGGGTCACGCAACGTGCGGCTGCGGGTGATGGTGGTGAAGTCGGAGAACCGCACCCTGATCGTGACGGTCCGCCCCAGCATCCCGGCCGAGCGCACCCGGGCCGCCGTGCGGTCGCTGAGCTTGAGCAGCTGCCGGTGGATGTAGGCCGGGTCGTCGACATCGAACTCGAACGTCTCGTCCGAGCCGATGCTGCGCTCGCGACGCTGGACCTCGACGTGGCGGGGGTCCCGGCCCCAGGACAGGTCGTGCAGGTGCGGGCCGGCGCTCTCGCCCAGGGCCCGGCGCAGCGTGTCGACGGGGGTGTGGGCGATGTCGGCCACGGTGTGCAGGCCGAGCCTCAGGAGGGCCTCCTCCGTCTTGTCACCCACCCCCCACAGCGCTCCCACGGGCAGCTGCTGCACGAAGGTCACCACCTCGTCGCGGGGCACCACGACCATCCCGTCGGGCTTGGCCAGGCCGGAAGCGAGCTTCGCCACGAACTTGGTGGGCGCGACCCCGACCGAGCAGGTGATGCCCTGCTCGTCGTGGATGGTGTCGCGGATCAGCTGGCCGATCCTGGCCGGGTTGCCGAGCCGGCGGATCGCCCCGGACACGTCGAGGAAGGCCTCGTCGAGGGACAGCGGCTCGACCACCGGGGTGATGGTCTCGAAGGTCGCCATCACGGCCGCGGAGATCGCGCTGTAGAGGGCGTGGTCGGGCGCCACGACCGTCGCGGTGGGGCACAGCCGTCGGGCGCGCGCCATCGGCATGGCGGAGGCGACGCCGAACGTGCGGGCCTCGTAGGTCGCGGACAGCACCACCCCGCGGTTGCCACCGCCACCGATGATGACGGGGGTGCCGACCAGCTCGGGACGACTCAGCAGGGAGGCCGAGGCGTAGAAGGCGTCCATGTCGACGTGCAGCACGGTGCACCCGGTGTCGTCCGGGGGGTGTTCGTCGCCGCGCTGGGGAAGCGCGTACTGGCGCCGGCTCATCTCGGTGGCCTCGTGGTCAGCACCCGGACGCCGTCAGCGTCGGGCGAGGACGTGTACCGCGGCGCCGAGCTGTCCGAGGAAGCCGAAGTCCGGGTGGCCGGTGGCGGCCTCCTCGAGCTCGAGCAGGGCGACGCGGTCGGCGTCGGAGTCGATCAGGGCCGACGGGACGAGGTCGCTGAACACGCGCACCCCGTGCACGTCCTCCACGACCAGCCCGGTCTGCTCGACCAGGGTGCGGAGGGCTGCGGCGTCGAACCGGCGCGGCAGCGGGTCGGCGCCGCCCCATCGGCCGTCCGCCGAGGTCAGCGCGGTGTGCGCCTGGGCGAACTGGCCGGCCAGGGCCCTGGCGAGGACCGCGGCGAGCCGCCCTGCCGCCACCAGGCTGAGGTAGCCGCCGGGGGCGAGCACGCCGGCCAGCGCCACGAGGGTGGCTTCGGGGTCGTCGACGACCTCGAGCGTGCCGTGGCAGCAGACCAGGTCGACCTGCTGGTCGCCCACGAAGCCGGCGAGGGAGTCGGCATCGCCCTGCAGGGCGGTGACCCGGTCGGCGACCCCCCGCTCGGCGCTGCGCCGCGAGAGCGAGGCCAGGGCGTCCGGGCTGGGGTCGACGACGGTCACCTGGTGGCCGAGCTCGGCGAGCGGGACCGCGAGTCCTCCGGTGCCGCCACCGAGGTCCAGGACCCGCAGGGGGCGGCCGAGCTCGCCCTGCCGCCGCTCGATGAGGCTGCGCACCGAGGACCAGACCGCCGAGGTGCGCAGGGCTGTCTCGACGCCGCCGCGCCGGTGCCGCCACTGCTCTTCGGCCACGACGGCCACCTCCTGTGCTGGGTCTGATGGTGCTTCGGCCAGCCTAATGGCCTGAGCTTCGCGGATCATGCGGCTGGAGTGCTGGCACGGTCACGTCTCAGWGACCCGAGCTTCGCGGATCATGCGGCTGGAGTGCTGGCACGGTCACGGCTCAGAGACCCGAGCTTCGCGGATCATGCGGCTGGAGTGCTGGCACGGTCACGGCTCAGTGACCCGAGCTTCCTGGGCTGGAGTGCCAGAGCTTGCGGGGCGGGCTGAACTGCTCCGCCTCCCGGCCGTCGGGCACCACCACTCCCTGGCCCAGCCGGTGCGAACCCCGCACGTCCTCTCCCGGAGGACGGGTGTCGGCGTAGGGCGACTGGCGGAACCCCGAGGCGTGGACGAGCACCCGCCGGCCCGCGCCCACCTGGTTCTGGTGGGCTGCCTCCAACGCTTCCGCCTGCTCGGTGGCGGCGCGCTCGGTCGCCTCCATCGCGGCATACACCGCCTCGAGGCCACCACGCAGCCACGCCTCCCACAACGGCGTGAGCTCCCAGGCACCCGTCGCCCGCAGTGAGACGCCCCGGGGCCCGGTGCGTCGCACCACTCCCCGCACGAGCAGCATCCACGAGTGGAACACCGTGGCGGCATACGGGCCCTGGACGTCCTCGAAGAAGGTCGCGTCGACCGGACCGGTGGAGTCGTCGAGGGTCAGGAAGACCACCCTGCGGCCGGTCCGGATCGGCGGTGTCTGGGTGGCCACCTTCACCCCGCACGCCCACACGGTCGACCGGCTGCGCGCCCGCAGCAGGTCACGGCTGCGGGTCACCCCCAGGGCATCGAGCATCGGCGCGTAGAAGGCGACGACGTGGGCGCTGGCGTCGAGGCCGAGGATGTCGAGCTCGGCGCGGATGCGTTCGGGACCGGACAGCTCGGGCAGGCCGGTGCCGCTGGTGAGCTCGGGTCGGTCGCCGAGGTCGAGCGCGAGCTGGGTCGGCTGCTGGTCGGCCGCGCGGACCGGCAGGGCGCCCTGGGACTGCGCGGCCGCCCTGGCCCGCACCTGGCCGGTCTCGAGCGCCTGGTCCGACGGGGCAGCGCTGGACGCCCTGCCCCGTCGTGGGGCGGCCCGCTTCGCGGAACGGTCGAGTGCTCGTCCGTAGCGGTCGAGCTCGGCGACGTGGAGCAGTAGGTCGCGTCGGGTGGTGCGACCCCGGCGCCCGAGCCCCCCGGCACCGATCCCGGCGGACTCGACCCGCATGCCGTAGAGGCTGTCGAACCCGCCGGCGAGGACGAGGCGCTCGGCGACCGGGCGCGAGACGTGGGCCCGGTGCCAGAAGTCGGCCAACCCGGCGTAGGGCTGGCCCGCCACGATGCGGGCCACCTCCGCGTCGTTGATCCCCCGCACGTCGGCCAGGGACAGCCGGATGCCGTAGTTGCTGGCATCGGGCAGGTCGGGATGCGCTGGCACGAACCCGGACGGGTCTGGGCCAGCAACGCCAGCAATGCCATCGGTGTGATCGGTGCCTTCGGTGCCTTCGGTGTCATCGGTGTCCTCGCCCAGGCGCTCGATGCGGTAGCTCTCGGTGGAGACGTTGACGTCGAGCCCGAGCACCGCGATGCCCAGGCTCCGGGCGTCGTCGAGGATGAGCCGCTTGGGGTACATGCCCGGGTCGTGGGTGAGCACCCCGGCGAGGAACGCGGCGGCGTGGTGGGTCTTGAGCCACGCCGAGTGGTAGGTGGGCAGTGCGAAGGCCGCGGCGTGCGCCTTGCAGAACCCGAACGACGCGAACGCCTTGAGCACCTCCCAGATCCGGTCGACGTCGGCCGGGGCATAGCCTCGCGCCCGCGCCGCGGGCCGCCACCAGGCCTCGATCTCGCGCTGGCCCTTGGGGGTGCCGAGGGCGCGGCGGACCTCGTCGGCCTGGGCCAGCGACACCCCGGTGGTCTCGGCGACGATCATCAGCACCTGCTCGTGGAAGACGACGACCCCCTCGGTCTCGCGCAGCGCCTCGATGAGCGTGGGGTGCAGGTAGCTGACCTCCTTCCACCCGTGCCGGGCCTCGAGGAACGGCGTGATCATGTCGGACTTCACCGGGCCGGGTCGGAACAGCGAGATGTCGATGACGAGGTCCTCGAACCGCTCCGGGCCGAACTTGCCGATCAGCTCGCGCTGCCCGGGGCTCTCGATCTGGAAGCAGCCGAGGGTGTGGCTGGTGCGGATCAGCCGGAAGGTCGCCTCGTCGTCGAGCGGCACCTGCGCCTGGTCGTCGAGGTCGACCTGCACCCCGTCGACCCGGGCGACCTCGGCCACGGCGTGCGCCATCGCCGACTGCATGCGGATGCCGAGGACGTCGAGCTTGAGCAGCCCGAGCGTCTCGACGTCGTCCTTGTCGAACTGGCTCATCGGGAAGCCCAGCCAGCTCGCCTCGACCGGGGTGCGGTCGAGCAGGCTGCCGTCGGACAGGATCACCCCGCACGGGTGCAGCGCGATGTGGCGGGGCAGCCCGTCGAGCCGCTCGACGAGGTCGAACAGGGCGCGCAGTCGTGGGCTGTCCAGACCCCGGGCCCGCAGCTCGGGCAGCTCGGCGATGGCGTTGCGGGCGTCCCGGGCCCGGATGTGGGGGAACGCCTTGGCGATCTCGTCGATCTCCACCGGTGGCAGCCCGAGGGCCGACCCGACGTCGCGGATGGCGTGGCGGACCTTGTAGGTGTCCATCATCGAGACGCACGTGACCCGTTCACCGCCGAACCGGTCGAGGATCCGTTCGTACACCTCGGTGCGTCGGGCCGACTCGACGTCGATGTCGATGTCGGGCAGCTCGGCCCGCAGCGGGGAGCAGAACCGCTCCATCAGCAGGTGGTAGCGGATCGGGTCGACCCCGCTGATGCCGAGCAGGTAGTTGACCAGCGACCCGGCACCGGACCCGCGGGCGGCAACGCGGACGCCCATCTCCCGGATCAGGTCGACGACCTGGGCGACGGTGAGGAAGTAGGTCGGGTAGCCGAGCTCGGCGATCACCTTGAGCTCGTCGCCGAGTCGGCTCTCGATGGCCACCAGCTCGTGCTCGCTGGCGCCGGGGTAGCGCCAGGCCACCGCCGCGCGACACCGTTGCTCGAGGATGACCTGGGCGCTCATGCCCGGCTCCACCCCCAGTCGCTCGGGCTCGGGCAGGTGGATCGAGCCGATGCCGAGGTCATGGCGGGCGCTCTGGGCGCACCCGAGCCCGAGGGCCAGGGTGCGGGCGACCAGGGCGTCGGCGCGCGCCCGGTCGCCACCGGCAACCTCGCGGGCGATGGCGTGCATCGGGTCGGTGCCTGCGAGGTGGGCTGCGTCGGTGACCCGGTCGAGGTGCCGGGTGTCGAGGGCGACCAACCGCCGGGCGGCGTCGAGCACGTCGACGACCGCCGACTCCCCCGGGTCGACGTGGCGCACCGCGGCGGTGAGCACCGCCGGGACGCCCTGCTCGTCGGCGAGCCCGAGCAGTCGCCGGGCATGGCTGCGCGAGGCGGGCGTGCCCTCGGGGCCCCCGTGGCAGACCACCTCGATGACGAGGGCGTCGGGGGGCAGCCAGCGCCGCCAGGCGCTCAGCAGCTCGCGCGCCCGGTCGGTGCGCCGCGCCAGCAGCGCGCGACCCACGTCGGAGTCGGGTCCGAGCAGCACCACGAGCGGGCTGGGCGCTCCCCCACCGGCGGCTCCTGCTGCTCCCCTGCCCTGCTCCCCCCTGCCCTGCTCCCCCGGTCCTCCCGCCGGCCCCCCGCACGCGCCGGCGAGCACCGCGACGGAGCTCACCGGCACCCCGCGCTCCCCCCGCAGGTGGGTCTGGGTGACCAGCCGGCACAACGCCGCCCAACCCACCCCGGCGGGCACCCCGGCGGCCCGCCCCCGCGCGAGGACGGTGACCCGTGGGTGCCGCGCGTCGCGCTCGGCACCACCGCGGACCGGCGTCCGGGCTGGAGCGGTGGGCGTGGGAGTGGGGCGGGCTCCTGGTGCGCCGGGGTGTGCCGCGTCCGGTCCCACTGCGAGGTCGACGCCGAGGACGGGGGCGATCCCGGCCGCGGTGGCCGCCTGGACGAACCGGACCGCGCCGTAGAGACCGTCACGGTCGGTGAGGGCGAGGATCGGCTGGCGGTGCTGGGCGGCGCGCTCGACCAGGGCTTCGGGTGGCGCCGTGCCGTAGCGCATCGAGAACCCCGACGCGACGTGCAGGTGGGCGAACTCGGTGCTCATGGCGCCGCCCTCGCGCCGGTAGCGGCCGTGGGCACCAGCAGGTGGTCCTGGGCCGACATGGTCACCGGCAGACCGAGGGTGTGGCAGACGAGGTCGAGGAAGAGCTCGGACTGGCGCAGCACGTCATCGGCCTCCCGCGCGCTGTGCCCGTGGTGGCGGCGGGCGCCGACCACCTCGAAGAAACCCGCCCACTCGGAGAGCTCCGGGGCGACCGTGGGCAGCAGCTCCCACAGGCTGCGCGGACCCGACTGACCCGTGGGTGGACGACTGGAGGTGCGGGTGGCGACCACGGCGGCAGCGGCCCGCAGCGCCCCGAGCTGGGCCTGGTCGTAGCGCCGGGTGACCTCCTGGCTCTGGCAGGCCTCGAGCAGCGAGTGCCGCGCCCGGTCGAGCAGGTCGAGCGTGGCAGCCGCCCCGGTGGAGGACCCGGTGGAGGACCCGGTGGAGGACCCGGTGGAGGACCCGGTGGAGGACCCGGTGGCCATGAGCTCGTTCCCCATCAGTCCGCGACCCTCAGCAGCCGCCACTGGTCGCCGTGGTCGGCACCCAGGTCGTAGACCCCTACCCCGCAGAGGCGGCCGGCACTCGCCTCGACCCGCCAGACCTGCCGCTCGCGGGCATCGGTGAGCACGTCGCTACCACCGTCCCGCTCCCGGGCGTCGCGCCACCACGGGCGGCGTTCCTGCCAGCGGTCGAGCACGGCCCGCACGACGTAGAGCCGGCCACGCCAGACAAAGGCCTCGGGCTCGCGTGCTCCCCCGTCCCGGACACCTCCAGCCGCCCCGACACCGGCAGCCCCCAGGACGTCGGGGGCGAGCTCGTCGCGAACCCCCTCGCGGACCTCGATGGTCTCTTCGTAGCGGCGAACCACGGGATGCTCCTTCACGGTCTGGTGCGGATGAGATGGGCAGGGATCGGGCAGGGTGGAACCGGGCATGGAACCGGGCATGGCGCAGCACCGTCGAGGGCAGGCGCGACGGCGCACTCAGGTGGTGGCTCCGGCCCTGTGACGGGCGGGGTCGAGGCGCCTGATCACCGGGCCGGAGCCGCCGCGCTCCACCGGTGACCGATCGTCATCGGGTGGACCACGAGTTCGAACAAGTGTTCGATAAGAAGAACCGTACACCCCGCCACGGACAGCCCGTCAACCCCTTCGGGAACAGTGGTGACAGCGACTCCCCCACGCCCCTACTTTGGGGACATGACAGCACCCGAGGGACCGACGTCGGCCCCCGACACGGTGGCCTCGTCACCCGACCTGACCGCACACCCCGCCGTGCGCCGGGTGCTCGACACGCTCGCCCGGCACCACGTCGTCCCGCAGGTCGTCAGCCTTCCCGACGCCGCCCGCACCGCGGCTGCCGCGGCCGCCGCCCTGGGCATCACCCCGGCCGAGATCGCCAACTCCCTCATCTTCCGCGCCCATGCCCCCGACCAGAGCATCAGCCCGGTGCTCATCCTCACCTCGGGCGCGCACAAGGTCGACCTGGTCAAGGTCGCCGAGCTCGTCGACGACATCGACCACCTCGACCGCGCCGACGCCGACTTCGTCCTGGCGACCACCGGGTTCACCATCGGTGGCGTGGCGCCGGTCGGCCACGCCGTCCCGGTCCGCACCCTCGTCGACGTCTCGCTCAGCCGTTACCGCCACGTGTGGGCCGCCGCGGGGCACAGCCACACCGTCTTCCGCACGACCTACGAGGAGCTCCTGCGGGTCACCGGCGGGCACGCCATCGAGGTCGCCTGAGCGACCCGCGACCCGCAACCCGCCACCCGCCATCCCGGACCCCGCACGGAGTCGTGCCGCGCCCCAGAGGGTGGGGCCCGGCATACCGAAGTCGCAGAGACCTAGCCGCTGGCCACCTGGTGGACGCACAGGACGTTGCCGTCGGGGTCCTTGAACCACGCCGCCTTCTCGCCACCCATCTCGGCGATGTGGTCGACGGTCTTCAGGTCGGGCAGGTCGTAGTCCTCGAAGACGATCCCCCGACCCTCGAGGTCGGCGACCTCGGCGACCACGTCGTCGACCTCCCAGGTCAGCGCCGTGCTGGGGTTCTGCGTGCCGGCCTCACGGGGCAGCAGCATCAGCATCGCGCCACCGCTGAGCTGGTACCTGAGACTGCCTTCGTCGTTCGTCCCGAGGTACGGCAGGTCGAGCCGGTCGTAGAAACTCTTGGCGCGATCGATGTCCGCGACTGGAAGCAGCGCCGCAACTGCGCTCGTGGCCAATGACATGAGCACCTCCTTCAGGCCCCTCCAGCGTGCCCGCGGTCCGGCTGCTGGTGCTCCACCAAAGCGCGCAGCACAAGTCGGCACAATGGACGCATGACCACCCCGAAGCCCGTCGAGTGCTGGCTCACCGACATGGACGGCGTCCTCGTCCACGAGGAGAGCGTCATCCCCGGAGCGCCCGAGTTCATCGCCGCCCTGCAGGAGTCCGGCACGCGCTTCCTCGTCCTGACGAACAACTCGATCTTCACACCGCGCGACCTGCGAGCCCGCCTGCTGGCGAGCGGGATCGACGTGCCCGAGGAGTCGATCTGGACCTCGGCCCTGGCGACCGCGCAGTTCCTCGCCGACCAACGGCCGGGTGGGAGCGCCTTCGTGGTGGGTGAGGCCGGCCTGACGACCGCCCTGCACGAGGTGGGCTACACGATGACCGAGCGCGACCCGGACTACGTGGTCCTGGGCGAGACCCGGACGTACTCGTTCGAGGCGATCACCAAGGCGATCCGGCTCATCGAGGCGGGCGCCCGGTTCATCGCCACGAACCCCGACGTCAGCGGACCCAGCCCCTTGGGGATGCTGCCTGCCACCGGCTCCGTCGCGGCGCTGATCAGCACGGCGACCGGCCACCAGCCCTACTTCGTCGGCAAGCCGAACCCCCTGATGATGCGCAGCGCGCTCAACCGGATCGACGCCCACTCCGAGTCGACGGTGATGATCGGCGACCGGATGGACACCGACGTGATCAGCGGCCTCGAGGCGGGCCTGCGCACCGTGCTCGTGCTGACCGGGTCCACCCGCCCGGAGCAGGTGGGCCGGTTCCCCTACCAGCCCACCCGGATCGTGGACTCCATCGCCGACGTCGTGCCCCTCGTGGGCCAGCTGCGCCCCTCACCCCAGGGCTGAGCGACCCCCACGACGCGGGTATGCCGTCCGGCCGGGTCAGCGGGTGGCGCCGAGGACGCTGTCGAGCAGTCCGGGGAAGGCCGCGTCGAGCTCCTCGCGCCGCAGCGACACCAGGCGCTCGCGACCGCGTGGCTCGTTGCGGATCACCCCCGCTTCGCGCAGGACCTTCATCAGGTGCGACTTGGTCGACTTGGGCAGCGCCGGGTTGGTCGCGCCACACTGGGCCATCTCGAGCGGACCGTCCGCGAGGTCCCGGACGATCTGGAGCCGGGCGGGGTCACTCAGCGCGAAGAGCACGTCGGTGAGCGTCACGTCGGCGAGGTCAGGGTGCGGGAGCACCTGGTTGGCGGGCATGGTTCGATAATACTCGAACCAATTCGGTGGAATCGGGAATGCCCCGGCCGGAATGACAGTTCGACAAATATCGAACCGTTGTTTTCGTCCGAGAGGCCCGTCATGAGCGCGACCAGCAGCATCCCGACCGGCACCACCAGCCCGACCGTGAGCAGCACCGCCGGCACGAGGGGCAGCACCCCGACCCCCACGACCGCCCAGGACCGGCCGGGCCGGCTGCGTCTCGCTCGTCGGCCGGCCTTCGTGCTCGCCCTCACGACCGTCGTCGCGATGATGGTCGGTGCGAGCGCCCCGTCGCCGTTCTACCCCGTGCTGCAGGCCGAGATCGGCTTCTCGCCCGGCACGATGACCACCATCTTCGGGGTCTACGCGCTCACCCTCCTGGCGACCCTCCTGGTGACCGGGTCACTGTCGGACCACATCGGCCGCCGCCCGGTGCTGGCGACCGGCTTCGTCGTCCTCGCCGTGAGCATGGTCGGGTTCTGGCACGCCGACGGCGTCGCGACGCTGATGGTGTCCCGAGCCGTGCAGGGCGTCGCCGCGGGCCTGTTGATGTCGACCATGTCCGCTGCGGTCGTCGACCTCGAGCCCCGCAACCGTCCCGGCCTCGCCGCCACCCTCAACAGCGTCACCCCGCTGTTCGGCCTCGCTGCCGGCGCCCTGGTCGCCGGGGTGGCGCTCGACGCGACCACGCACGCGCTGCCGATCGTCTTCGCCAGCCTCACGGTGCTCTACGTCGCCCTCGCCGTGGGCGTCCTGGCGCTTCCGGAGACCTCACCCCGGCACGAGGGCTGGCGGCGCTCGCTGCGGCCCCGGGTCGGCATCCCCGTGGCCGCCCGACCCGCCTTCCGGCGCAGCGCCCCCGCACTCTTCGCCGGCTGGGCCACCGGTGGCCTCTACCTCTCCCTCGGTGCGCCGATCGTCGGTCAGCTCCTGGGCGGCCGCACCCACCTCGAGCAGGGCGCCGTCGTGGCGGTCCTCACCGGGGTCGGCGCGCTCAGCTCCTTCCTCGGCCGACGTCGCTCGCCCCGCGAGATCACCCTCTACGGCACGACCATGCTCGCCCTCGGCACGATCCTGACGCTGGTGGCCCTGCACGCCGAGTCGCTGGTGGGCTTCCTGCTCGCCGCCGTGGTCGCGGGCTCCGGCTTCGGGACGTCGTTCCTCGGGATCATGCGCTCGATCACCCCGACGGTCGGGCCGGAGCAGCGCGGCGAGCTGTTCTCCAGCGTGTTCGTCGTGAGCTACCTGGCGTTCGGGCTGCCGGCGGTCGCGGCGGGGTTCGCCGCTCCCCACCTGGGTCTCGAGCGGACCGCGACGACCTACGGGCTGGCCGTGGTCGTGCTGTCGGGCGCGGCGGCGCTCGCCCGGGCCTTCACCACCCGCGACTGATCCGAGACGTCATCGGAGACCGCGCGATCTGACACCAAGTCACGCGATCTGACACCAAGTCATCTGAGTACGTGTACGGATGCGCCGGCCGGCGACCGCGCGGGAAGGTGGTCCCCGTCGCGTTCGGGGGAGTGCGGCAGCGGGACACGAACCGTGACGCAGCCATGAGGGGAGCCTGCGCCCGGCTCGTGTCCCGCCCTCGTCTCGGCGGCCCTCTCACTCGCGGCGGTCAGGCCCGGCTGGCGGCGGTCCTGGCCCCGAGGTCGAGGTTGCGGTAGACCTCGAGGGTCGCGGTCGAGCGGTTCATGGTGATGAAGTGCAGCCCCGGCGCGCCCTCCGAGAGCATCCGGTCGGCGAGCTCGGTGGCGATCTGCACGCCGACCTCGCGCGTGGCGGCGGGGTCGTCCGACACGGCCTGCAGCCGCTGCACCACGG
Source organism: Phycicoccus sp. Soil802 (assembly GCF_001429605.1). Taxonomy (GTDB): domain Bacteria; phylum Actinomycetota; class Actinomycetes; order Actinomycetales; family Dermatophilaceae; genus Pedococcus. The sequence goes on along the minus strand of NZ_LMSS01000001.1, from coordinate 251,648 downwards.
CCTCGGGCAGCGGGGTACCCATCAGCTCGGACATCCGCGCGACCTGCTTGAAGTTGGTCACCGGCATCAGGCCAGGGGTGATCGGCAGGTCGCGGCGGGCGGCGACGGCATCGCGCAACCGCAGGTAGGAGTCGGCGTCGAAGACCATCTGGGTGATCGCGAAGCTCGCGCCGGCGTCGGCCTTGCGGACCATGACGTCGACGTCGTGCTCGAAGCTCGGCGAGGCCGGGTGGACGTCCGGGAACGCCGCGACGCCGATGGTGAAGTCGCCCAGGGTCCGCACGAGCTCGACCAGGTCGGTCGCGTGGTTGAGGCCCTCGGGGTGCGCGGTCCACTCGCCGCCGGGGTCGCCCGGCGGGTCACCGCGCAGGGCGAGGATGTTGCGGACGCCGCTCGCGGCATACAGCCCGACCACCTGGCGCAGCGCGGCGACCGACGCGCCCACGCAGGTGAGGTGGGCCAGCGGGGTCAGCGTGGTCTCGCGGGCGATCCGCTCGGTGACCCGCACGGTGCGGTCCTGGTTCGAGCCGCCGGCGCCGTAGGTGACCGACACGAAGTCGGGCCGGACCGACTCCAGCCGCCGGATGGCGTCCCAGAGCACCGACTCCCCCGCGTCGTCCTTCGGCGGGAAGAACTCGAAGCTGATCGACGGGTGGTCGGCGGCCAGCATGCCGGGGATCGACTGCGGCTCCCTCCCCGGTCGCCCGTCGCGTGACGTGTGCACCAAAGCCATGGCGGTGAGACTAGTCGAGGCGTCACGCCGTAGGCTCGGGGCCAGCACAGGATGAGACATCCTCGGACCGACAGCCGCCTGGGAGGAACGCGTGGTGACCAGCCCGCTCGACGCCGCCTCCCTGCGTGAGCGGGTCCAGGCCACGGTCGACGACGTCCTCGCCCACCAGGCGACCGTCCTCGCCGAGGTGGGCCCCGACGCCCAGGAGCTGCTCGGCGCCGTCGCCCGCCTGCTCACCGGCGGCAAGCGGCTCCGGGCCGCCTTCCTCTACTGGGGCTACCGCGCCGCGGGCCAGCCCGACTCCGACGCCGTGGTCCGCGTCGCGACCGCGATGGAGTTCTTCCAGGCGGCCGCGTTGATCCACGACGACGTCATGGACGACAGCGACACCCGACGGGGTATGCCGGCTGCGCACCGTTCGCTCGCGGCGCGACACGAGCGCGAGTCCTGGTCGGGCGACGCCACCCGGTTCGGGGTGGCCGGGGCGATCCTGGCCGGCAACCTGTGCCTCAACTGGACCGAGGAGATCTACGCGACGTCCGGCCTCGATCCGGACCACCTCGAGCGCGGGCGTGGCGTCTTCGACCGGATGCGCACCCAGCTGATGGGTGGCCAGTTCCTCGACGTCGTGGAGTCCGCCCGGTCCTGGGACGGCGTGCCCACCAGCGAGCGGGTCGAGCGGGCTGAGCACGTGATCCGGTTCAAGAGCGCCAAGTACACGGTCGAGCACCCCCTCCTCATCGGCGCGACCGCCGGCGGCGCCTCGGACGACGACCTCGCCGCGCTGTCGCGCTACGGGCTCGACCTCGGGCAGGCCTTCCAGCTGCGCGACGACCTGCTGGGCGTCTTCGGCGACCCGGCGGCCACCGGCAAGCCCGCGGGCGACGACCTGCGCGAGGGCAAGCGCACCGTGCTGGTCGCCCACGCCCTGGCCGGGGCGGACGACGCAGGGCGCGAGCTCATCGAGAGCCGGCTCGGCGACCCGACCCTCGACGACGAGGTCGTCCAGCGGCTGCGCGACGCCATCACCGCGGCCGGGGCCGTCGACGCCGTGGAGGCCGACATCGCCCGCCTCGCGGGGTCGGCACGGATGGCCCTGAAGTCGACGCGTGACCTGTCGCCCGAGGCGACCGGCGTGCTCGACCAGCTGATCGACAGCGCGACCAGCCGAGCCAACTGACCCCTCGCCCCGACGAGTTTCCTTTGCTAGCAAAGGAAACTCGTTGATGGACAGCTTGCAACCTGTCCGTCAACGCGGATGCCTTGCTAGCAAAGGTTCCTGCCAGGGGCTTAGAAGGCCTGCTCCATGGCCCGGCGCCGCACCTCGGTCTTGAACCCGGCCGCGAGGTTGTCGACTGGCGTGCCCGGGACCCGCAGCGTCGGGTCGGGGGTGAACAGCCAGCGCAGGATCTCCTCGTCGTCGAGCCCACCGTCACCGAGCACCGTGAAGGTGCCCCGCAGGTGCCGGAAGACGTCCTCGTGGAGGAACTGCTCGGGCACGGCCACGACCCTGCGCTCACCGATGCGGGCACTCAGCAGCTCGCGCTCCTCGATCAGCCGCCGGACGGCCGACAGGGCGATGCCCATCCGCTCGGCGACGTCGGGGACGGTCAGCCAGGAGCCGACGAGGGCTTCCAGCGAGGGCTCGGCATCCGCCGGGGGCTGTTCGGTCACGGGACAAGAGTGCCAGCCGGAGCAGGCAAAGCAAATCGCTCGCGAAAGTGAATTACATCGATGTAAGTCGATATGGGAGTGCCCGAATGGTGTACCTTTCACATTCGTCACAGTCGTCACACTGTCCACTCCAGCACCGACTGATGCACCAGCCCCGCGGCCCGCACGCCGCGACCCAGGAACGCCCACCGTTCGCCCACAGATCGCCCACAGATCGCCCGGAAAGGCAGCCGCCCCCGATGTCTCCAGTGATCGCTCCCGCAGCGCTCCCTTCGGCCACCCTCCAGGCGCCGGTCGCAGTCGTGCAGAGGGCCAAGCCCGCCCCGCACGGCTGGACCACCTACACGGTGCGCAGTGGCGACACCCTCGCCGCCATCGCCGACCGGACGGGCACCACCACCGGCGTGCTCGCGTCGCGCAACCACCTCAGGGGTGGCGGCAACCACCTCTCCATCGGCCAGCGCCTCTCCGTGCCGAAGACCGCCGCCCAGGCGCGGGCCGAGGCCGCCCGGGCGAGGGCAGCAGCAGCAGCGCGTGCCGCCGCGATCAAGCGGGCCACCTACGTCGTGCGCTCCGGGGACACCCTCAGCCACATCGCGGTCCGCAAGGGCGTCTCGCTCGCGGCCCTGCTCAAGGCCAACCGGCTGTCGACCCGTTCGGTCCTGCAGGTCGGCCAGAAGATCCGGATCCCCGGTGCCGGCGCCGCCCATGCGAGCCGACCCACCGCCCGGACGGTGTCGACCACCACCTACCGGGTGCGCAGCGGCGACACCCTCAGCGCCATCGCCGCCCGCACCAGGACGTCCCTCGCGACCGTCTACTCCCTGAACCACCTGAGCGCCCGCAGCGTCATCCACCCGGGCCAGCTCATCAAGGTGCGCGGGACGACTCCGGCGGCGACCCGGCGGGCCGGCTCCGCGGCATACACGGTCCGCCCGGGCGACACCCTGAGCGGCATCGCCGTGAAGCACGGCACCACCCTCGCGGCCCTGCTCAAGACCAACCACCTGTCGGCACGCTCGGTCATCCACCCGGGCCAGCGGCTCCGGGTGCCCGCCAAGCCGGCCAAGAGCGCGGCGAGCTCCAACACCTTCGCGGGACGCACCTACCCCCGCTCGACGGTCAACGCGGCCAACCGCAACCGTGCCGCGCTGGCCAGGACCTCCGTGCCGAGCCGCAGCCAGACGAAGGCCATGATCATCGCGACGGCCCGTCGGCACGGTGTGGACCCCAAGCTGGCGCTCGCCGTCGGGTGGCAGGAGTCCGGCTGGAACCAGCGGCAGGTCTCGGTCGCCAACGCCATCGGCGTCATGCAGGTCATCCCCTCCTCGGGGCAGTGGGCCTCGGACATGGCCGGTCGCCCGCTCAACCTGCTGCGCACCCAGGACAACATCACTGCCGGTGTCGTCATCCTGCGCTCCCTGACCCGCTCGGCGAAGAACCTCGACCAGGCGATCGCCGGGTACTACCAGGGCCTCTACTCGGTGCAGACGCACGGCATGTACGCCGACACCAAGGTCTACGTGGCCAGCATCAAGGCGCACCGCGCCCGCATGTGAGGCCGGGCCTGCGCCCGGCTGGCACCCCGCGTGCCACGGACCTGATGTGAGCCCGGACACCACCCACGGACCCGCCTGCGCGAGATGACCAGCGAGACCTCCTACACTTTGCGGGTGTCTTCAGGTGTCACCGAGTCGTTGCTCGGTCGTGTGTTCGACGGGCGTTACCGCGTCCTGTCGCACATTGCCGACGGTGGAATGGCGTCGGTCTACCTTGCCCTCGACACCCGGCTCGACCGCGACGTGGCCCTCAAGGTGCTGCGTCACGACCTGGCCCAGGACGACGCCTTCGTCAGCCGGTTCAAGCGCGAGGCGCGCTCCGCCGCCCGGCTCTCGCACCCCAACGTCGTGTCGGTCTTCGACCAGGGCGAGGACGACGGGCACATGTTCCTGGCCATGGAGTACGTGCCCGGCCAGACGCTGCGTGAGGTGATGAAGGCCGAGGGCCCGCTCACCCCGCGAGCCACCCTCGACATCATGGGTCCGGTGCTACAGGCGCTCGGCGCCGCGCACCGGGGCGGCATCATCCACCGCGACGTCAAGCCCGAGAACATCATCCTGCGTGAGGGCGACGGCACCGTGAAGGTGGCCGACTTCGGGCTCGCCCGGGCGGTCTCCAACCAGACCTCGCACTCCCAGACCGGCGTCCTGCTCGGCACGGTGGCCTACCTGTCCCCCGAACAGGTCGAGCGCGGCATCGCCGACGCCCGCAGCGACGTCTACGCCGCCGGCTTGATCCTGTTCGAGATGCTGACCGGCACCAAGGCGTTCACCGGCGACACGCCGATCCACATCGCCTACCAGCACGTGCACGGCTCGATCCCGGCTCCCTCCTCGCGGGTGAGCTCGGTGCCGAGCGAGCTCGACGCCCTGGTGGCGCTGGCCACCTCCCGCGACCCCGACCAGCGGCCCCACGACGCCGAGGACTTCCTCGCCGAGGTCCGCAAGTCGCGCGCGATGCTGACCGCCACCGAGCTGGACCGTCGCCCCGAGGGCCCGGCCGCCCTGGGTGGTGGCGCGAGCACGGTGGCCGTCGAGCGGACCAGCGCGCTGCCGGTGCAGCACGAGCCGCGGCACGTCGCGCAGGGCGCCCGACCGCTCCCCCCGGTGGCGCTCCCGATCGACCGCACCCCGACCACTCCCCCGGTGCTGCACGGCCGCGTCGTCGACACCTACGACGAGGACGAGCGCCGCGGACCCTGGCGGTGGATCTGGGCCGCCCTCGGGGTCGCCCTGGTCGCCGGCCTCGCCGCGTGGTGGTTCCTGGCCGGCCCGGGCTCGCCCACCGTGGTGCCGCAGACGACCAAGCTCACCTTCGCGCAGGCGCAGACCGCCCTCGAGCGCGCGCACCTCGGCGCCGAGCAGGTGGAGAGCTTCGACGAGTCGGTGCCCAAGGGCATCGTCATGTCGACCGACCCGGGCGCCGGCCAGGAGGTCCGCCGCGGCACCGACGTCAAGGTCACCGTGTCCAAGGGCCCGGAGCGGTATGCCGTGCCGAACGTCGTCAAGAAGTCCGCAGCCGAGGCGCGGGACCAGATCACCGCGGCCAAGCTCACCGTCGGCACCACCAAGGAGGCCTTCGACGACAGCATCGCCGCCGGTCTCGTGGTGGGCGTCGACCCGAAGGTCGGCACGCAGCTCAAGCGCGGCACCAAGGTCAACCTCGTGGTCTCGAAGGGCCGTCAGCCGATCCAGGTCACCGACTTCACCAACAAGCCCGCCAGCGAGGCGGTCGACGCGCTGTCCAAGGCCGGGCTCGAGGTCGACGCCACCGAGCAGGCCAACAGCGACACCGTGGCCAAGGGCAACGTGATCTCCCAGTCGCCGGCCGGTGGCACCCTCTTCAAGGGCGACCCGGTCAAGCTCGTGGTCTCCAAGGGCCCGGTCCTGGTCAAGGTGCCCGACGTGCAGGGCAAGCAGGAGGCCGAGGCCAAGGCGATCCTCGAGGGCGCGGGGTTCAAGGTCGTCGTGGAGCGCTTCATGGGCGGCATCTTCGGCACCGTCCGCAGCCAGGAGCCCGGCGCCAACACCGAACAGCCCAAGGGCAGCACCATCAAGCTCGTCGTCGTCTGAGTTGTCTGACCGCGAGGTGTCCAGCCGCCTTCCCGCCAGCCGTCTCGCGACGCTGCTGCTCGTCTCGGTCACCGCGGTCTGGGGCTCGACCTTCTTCCTCATCCACGACCTCGTGGCGCACGTCCCATCGGCCGACTTCCTCACCGTGCGGTTCGCGATCGCCGCGGTCGTCATGGCCGTGGTCTTCCGGCGCCAGACGCTCGCGCTGAGCCGTCGCGAGGTCCTCATCGGGGTGGTGCTCGGCGTCCTCTACGGTCTCGCCCAGCTGCTCCAGACCATCGGCCTGGAGCACACCCCGGCCTCGGTGTCGGGTTTCGTCACGGGCACCTACGTCGTGCTGACCCCCGTCTTCGGGGCACTGCTGCTGCGCGACCGGGTCAACCGCACGACCTGGCTGGCGGTGCTGCTCGCGACGGCCGGGCTCGCGGTGCTGTCGCTGCGCGGACTCACGGTGGGGTACGGCGAAGCCGTGACCCTGGCCTCCGCGGCGCTCTACGCCCTGCACATCGTGGGCCTGGGCCGCTACTCGACCGCGGAGTCGGCCACCGGGCTGGCGACCGTGCAGGCCTTCGTCATCGCGGCAGTCACGTTCGTGGCGGCCCTGCCCGGCGGGATCACCCTCCCCGCGACGGGCGGGCAATGGACCTCGTTGCTCTACATGGCGCTGATCGCCGGTGCCGTGGCGCTGTGGGCCCAGACCTGGGCCCAGTCGCACCTGCCTGCGACCCGCGCGGCGATCGTGATGACCATGGAGCCGGTCTTCGCGACGTTCTTCGCCGTGCTCCTCGGGGGCGAGTCGCTGACCACCCGGATGGTGGTGGGCGGCGCGATGGTGCTGACCGCGATGTACGTGGTGGAGCTGCTGGGACGGCGCTCAGGGCCGGCGGGTGCCACTGCGGCCGAGGACCGGCCGGCCGAGCTGCTGCACCACGACGTCTGAGGGCGTCAGCTCGTCGGACCGTCGGCCAGCAGCGGGACCAGCTCGGTGATGGCGAGGTCGGTGCCAACGTCGTCGACGTCGAGGTGCCAGACCAGCCGCACCGCAGTCGTGCTCACGGGATAGAGGCGTATGCCGCGTCGGCCCGCCTCCTCGACGAAGGCCGCGGGAGTCCACCCGGCTCCGGCCACGTCGAGGACGACGATGTTGGTCTGCACCCGCTGCGGGTCGATCGACCCGGGAGCCGCCGCTGCTGCCGCCTCGGCGAACCGGCGGGCCCGGGCGTGGTCGTCGGCCAGTCGCTCGAGGTGGTGGTCGAGGGCGTGCAGGCCGGCCGCCGCGAGGATGCCGACCTGGCGCATGCCGCCGCCGAACCGCTTGCGCCAGATCCGGGCGCTGGCCATCAGCTCGCGCGACCCGGCCAGCACGGACCCGACGGGGGCGCCGAGGCCCTTGGACAGGCAGACGCTCACCGTGTCGAACAGCCGGCCGTAGGTGTCGAGCGGGACACCGGTGGCGACGTGGGCGTTCCAGAGGCGGGCGCCGTCGAGGTGCATCGCGACTCCCCGGTCGCGGGTGCCGGCGCGCAGGGCCTCGATCTGGTCGAGCGGCTGGACCGTGCCGCCGCCGAAGTTGTGGGTGTTCTCGACCACGACCAGCCGGGTGTTGACCTGGTAGGTGCCGCCGTCGGGGATCATCAGGGCCAGCGGCTGCGCAGCGTCGAGCAGGCCGTGCTCGGCCACCCACGACCGCGACGAGATGCCGGAGAGCACTGCGGCAGCGCCCATCTCGGCGCGCAGGACGTGCGCGAGCGAGTCAGCGACCAGTTCCTCGCCGTGGCCGACGTGCAGTCGTAGGCAGAGCTGGTTGGCCATCGACCCGGTCGGTGCGAAGAGGGCGTCCTCGTGGCCGAGCAGCTCGGCCACCCGCTCCTCGAGCCGCCGGACCGTCGGGTCCTCGCCGAAGACGTCGTCGCCGACCGGCGCACCGGCCATCGCGCGTCGCATCGCGTCGGTGGGCTTGGTGAGGGTGTCGGAGAGCAGGTCGACGTGCACGGGTGGTGCGCTGGGCGGCATCCGGTCAGTCCTTGGCCAGCATCTCGGCGACGAGGAACGCGAGCTCGAGGCTCTGCTGGTGGTTCAACCGCGGGTCGCAGACCGTCTCGTAGCGCTTGTTGAGGTCGGCGTCGAGGATCTTCTCCGCGCCACCGAGGCACTCGGTGACGTCGTTGCCGGTGAGCTCGACGTGGATGCCGCCGGGCACCGTGCCGAGCCCCTGGTGCACCTCGAAGAACCCGCGCACCTCCTCCACGACGTCGTCGAAGTCGCGCGTCTTGTAGCCGCTGGCGGACTCGAACGTGTTGCCGTGCATCGGGTCACAGATCCAGGTGACCTGGGCGCCGCTGCCGGTGATCTTGTCGACCAGGGTGGGCAGGGCGTCACGCACCGTCTTGGCACCCATGCGGGTGATGAAGGTCAGCCGGCCGGGCTCGCGGTCGGGGTCGACCTTGTCGATCAGGCGCAACACGTCGTCGACCTCTGCCTTGGCCGACAGCTTGACGCCGATCGGGTTGAGCACCTTCGACACGAAGTCGATGTGCGCCCCGTCGATGTCGCGGGTGCGCTCCCCCACCCAGATGAAGTGTCCACTGGTGTCGTAGAGCTCACCGGTGCGGCTGTCGACCCGCGTCAGCGGCCGCTCGTAGTCGAGGAGGAGGGCCTCGTGGGACGAGAAGAACTCCGTCGTGCGCATGGCGTCGAAGTCGGCGCCACAGGCCTGCATGAACTTCATCGCCTTGTCGATGTCCTTGGCCAGCCGCTCGTAACGGCTGTTGGCGGCGTTGGCGACGAAGCCGCGGTTCCAGTCGTGCACGTGACGCAGGTCGGCGAAACCACCCTGCGTGAAGGCGCGGACGAGGTTCAGGGTGGCCGTGCTCGCGTGGTACGCCTTGACCAGCCGCTGCGGGTCGGGCGTGCGCGACTCGAGCGTGAACTCGAAGTCGTTGACCATGTCGCCGCGGTAGGCCGGGAGGCTCACTCCCTCGCGCGTCTCGGCACCGCTGCTGCGCGGCTTGGCGTACTGCCCGGCCATCCGGCCGACCTTGACCACCGGGACGGACGCACCGTAGGTGAGGACCGCCGCCATCTGGAGGATCGTCTTGACCCGGTCGCGGATGTTGTCGGCCGTCGCCGAGGCGAAGGTCTCGGCACAGTCGCCGCCCTGGAGCACGAAGGCCTCACCGCGCGCGGCGGCGGCCATCCGGGACTTGAGGACGTCGCACTCCCCCGCGAACACCAGCGGCGGATAGGACGCGAGCTCGGCGACGGCGCTGGAGAGGCGGGCGGCGTCGGGCCACTCCGGCTGCTGGGCGGCCGGGAGGGCTGCGCCGGCCGCGAGGCTGGCCAGGGCGTCATGGTGCTGCGTGGTGCTCACCGGTCAAGGATAGGTGCGCATCCCAGCGGGTGGGCAGGCGGCTCGGATCGCGGTCACGGGTGGCGCTGACGGAGCTGGACGGCGAACCGGTACGACCTGCGCGACGCCAGCGAGACGACGGCGGCCAGGCCGGCCCCCGCCGCGTTGAGGAGGACGTCGTCGACCGACGACACCCGGTCCAGGCGCAGGACGTACTGCGCCGTCTCGATCAGGGCCGAACAGCCGGCTGCCAGTGCGGTGACCCGCGGCACCGAGGCCAGGGCCGGGAACCGCAACGGGGTGAGGAACCCCAGCGCCGCGAAGATGAGCAGGTTGCCGACGACCTGCACCGTCGACATGGTCTCGAGGTCCCGCAGCGGCACGAGGCTCACCGCCCCAGTGACCTCACCCGCCCGGCTGCCCGGGAGCATGGTCAGCCAGACCCAGGGCACGGTCCCGTAGACGATGCCGACGTCGGCGACCGAGGTCCGCCAGGCGTCCACCGACCTGCTGCCGCGAACGGTCCGCCTGCGGACCAACGACCAGACCGTCTGCAGCACCAGCGGGAGGGCGGCCACCGTGAGGACGACGACACCGGTGTAGGAGCCCAGGACGTCGTGCCACCGCGCCGTGCTCATCGCGTCATCCGTGGGTCCTGGGTGGGGTCGGCATACATCGATGGACAGCCGTCGAGCGCGGCACCCTGTCGCAGCTCGAAGTGCCAGGGCTCGTTCCGGTAGATCTGGCACAGCCCGTAGGCCGCGCCGTGCCGCGCGAGCCAGCGCGCAGCCTCCGACGGGCCGAGGTCGACGGCATCGCCGGACACGTGCGCCGACGTCTTCGGGGTGGCCACCCAGCGTCTGGCCTCCTTCACCGACCCGTACTCCGCCACCGCCTGCTCGAGCAGCCGCTCCTGCTCGGCCGCCGAGCGCCAGCCGCTGTTGACGTGCAGCTCGACGCCGTCGTCGAGGGCCGCCGTCGCGGCGGTCCGGAGGGCGTCCAGCAGCGCGGGGTCGAGGTTGGCCACCGTCGCACTGCTGTCGTCGAAGACCGCGCCGCCCGGGCCCACGGAGCCCTCGCCGGGCACCGAGGTCGGCACGCTCCGCGGGTCCCGACCCGCCTGACCGTCGTCAGCGGCCGGGACCATCGCGGCGCGAGGCGGCGTCAGCGAGGTCTGCGACGCAACCCCGGGGCGGGGCACGGTGTGGACCTCGTGGCGCAGCTCGACCGGCGAGAGGGCCACGACTCCGGCGGCGACCGCGGCGAGGAGGACGACGAGGAGCACGCGCGACTTCGGGGGTCGCGCTGTGGTGGGTGTCGGCTGGTTGGGGATCATGGTGCTACCCAAGCCAGCGCGCTGTTGCCGGGGCGTATCCGGTTTTGCATACGTCGGCGATATGCCGGCGGTCGTTAGCATCCCGGGTATGCGGGTGCTGGTGGTCGAGGACGAGCCGTTCATGGCTGAGGCGATCCGCGACGGCCTCCGACTGGAAGCCATCGCCGCCGACCTCGCCGGCAACGGGCACACCGCGCTGGAGCTCCTGGACACCAACACCTACGACATCGCGGTCCTCGACCGCGACATCCCCGGCCCGTCCGGCGACGAGGTGGCGAGGCACATCGTGGCCTCCGGCACCGGCACACCGATCCTCATGCTCACCGCCGCGGACCGGCTAGACGACCTGGCCTCGGGGTTCGGGCTCGGCGCCGACGACTACCTCACCAAGCCGTTCGAGCTGCGCGAGCTCGTGCTCAGGCTGAGGGCGCTGGACCGGCGGCGCGGGCTGAACCGGCCACCCGTGCTGGAAGCGGCTGGGGTGCGGCTCGACCCGTTCCGCCGTGAGGTGCACCGGGACGGTCGCTACGTCGCCCTCACCCGCAAGCAGTTCGCCGTCCTCGAGGTGCTGGTCGCGGCACAGGGCGGGGTCGTCAGCGCCGAGGAGCTGCTCGAGCGCGCGTGGGACGAGAACGCCGACCCGTTCACCAACGCGGTGCGCATCACCGTCTCCGCGCTGCGCAAGCGGCTCGGTGAGCCGTGGGTCATCGTCACCGTGCCCGGCGTCGGCTACCGCATCGACGCGGGACCCGACGAGGAACCCACGGTCGCCGGTGCCGGAGCCGGCCGTGGATAGGGCGCCCGGCCTGAGCGTCCGCCTGAAGCTGACCCTCAGCTATGCCGCCTTCCTCATCGTCGCCGGCGGCCTGCTGATGGCCACGGTGTGGGTGTTCCTCCTGCGTTACGTGCCCACCGAGTCGAACTTCGGCCCGGCCTTCAGCCCGAGCCGCCGCGACCTCCTCGACGCCTTCGCCCCCAGAGCCGGCCAGGCGATGGCGTTCCTGCTCGTGTTCGGCCTGGTCGGCGGGTGGTTCCTCGCGGGGCAGATGCTCGCACCGCTGACCCGGATCGCCGACGCGGCCCGGCTGGCCGGCACGGGCTCGGTGTCCCACCGGATCCGGCTCGAGGGGCGCCGCGACGAGTTCCGCGAGCTGGCCGACGCCTTCGACGCCATGCTGGCCAAGGTCGAGGCCCGGGTCGCTGAACAGCAGAGGTTCGCGGCGAACGCCTCGCACGAGCTGCGCACGCCGCTCGCGGTCACCCAGACCCTCCTCGACGTGGCGCGCCAGGATCCCGGCGTCGACCACCGCGAGCTGGTGAACCGGCTGCAGTCCGTGAACGCTCGCGCGATCGACCTCACCGAGGCGCTGCTCGTCCTCAGCCGCGCCGACCAGCGGTCCTTCACGCGGGAGGACGTCGACCTGTCGCTCCTCGCGGAGGAGGCCGCCGAGACGCTCCTGCCCACTGCGGAGCAGCGCGGGGTGACGATCGAGACGTCGGGGGCTGCCGCCCCGGCCACCGGGTCGCCCACGCTCCTGCAACAGGTGACGACCAACCTCGTGCACAACGCGATCGTGCACAACCTGACCCGCGACGGCCACGTCTGGGTCACCACCGTCGGCCGACCCGACGGCGCCCTGCTGACGGTCGAGAACACCGGCGCCCACCTGACCCCGGCGCTGGTCGCCACCCTCGTCGAGCCCTTCCAGCGCGGCGTCGGGCGGGCGCGCAGCGACCACGCGGGCGTCGGCCTGGGCCTGGCCATCGTCGACAGCATCGTGCGAGCGCACGACGGGATCCTCACGCTGACCCCGCGACCCGACGGCGGGCTGCGCACTACCGTGGAGCTGCCCACCTGAGCAAGGAGCCGGTAGCCATGCTGATGTACTCGATAGGCGTCACGGTCGATGGCTTCATCAAGGACCGGGAGGGCCGGTTCGACTGGGGCGGCCCCGACGACGAACAGTTCCGGGCCCACCTCGCCGAGGTCGGCTCGCTCGGCGCCTACCTCTGCGGCCGCCGACTGTACGAGGAGATGCTCGTCTGGGAGACCGACCAGTCCTTGCGTGCCACCGAGGACCGTGCGGCGTTCGCGGACGTCTGGTGCGCGTTGCCGAAGGTGGTCTTCAGCCGCACCCTCCAGACCGTGCAGGGCAACGCACGCATCGCCCGGGGCACGGTGGCCGAGGAGGTGGCCCGCGCCGCCGACGAGACCGACCGCGACGTCTCCATCGGCGGGGCGGACCTGGCGGGCCAGGCGTTCGAGCTCGGGCTCGTCGACGAGCTGCGGGTGTTCCGCTACCCGCTCGTCGTCGGCGGCGGCACCCCCCACCTGCCGCCGGTCAGCGACCGCGTCAGGTTCGCGCTCACCGAGACCCGGACCTTCGGTGGCGGCGTCGTCTACGAGCGCTACCGGCGGGCCAGTGACTCCAGCGACGCCGCCGACTCCGACTGACCGGGCTCCGCACCCGGTCCGCAGCGGCTCGGCACCGGCGTCCGCCGGGCCCCGTCGCCGGGCCCGCTCAGGCTTCCGGGGTGTCGAGACCCTTCGCGATCGCAAACCGCACCAGCTCGATCCGGTTGTGCAGCTGCAGCTTGCCCAGCGTGTTCTGCACGTGGTTCTGCACGGTGCGGTGCGAGATGAACAGGTCGGACGCGATCTCCTTGTAGGACATGCCGGTCGCGACCAGCTTGAGCACCTCGGTCTCCCGCTCGGTCAGCTCGGGGATCGGCCGCGACGGGTCGGTCTGCGGCTGCGTCGACAGCTTGCGGAACTCCCCCAGCACCAGCCCGGCCAGACCCGGCGTGAAGACGGCCTCACCACGCGCCGTCGCCCGGACCGCCTCGACGATCTGCTCCCGGGACGCGGACTTCACCAGGTAGCCGGTCGCACCGGCCTTGACCGCCTCGAGGACGTCCTGCTGCTCGCCGGAGGCCGACAGCACGAGCACCCGGGTCTCCAGTGAACCCAGGGCAGCGCACACCTCGTGGCCGCGCATCCCGGGCAGGTTGAGGTCGAGGACGAGCACGTCCGGCCGGGTGGCCTTGGTGCGGTTGACCGCAGACGGTCCGTCGTCGGCCGTGGCCAGCACCGCCATGCCTGCCTCGGCCAGGTCGCGGGCCACGGCGTCGCGCCACAACGGGTGGTCGTCGGCGACCACCACGCTCGGCTGCCGCGGGGGCTCCGTCCCCGCGTCGCCGCTGGGCCGCTCCTGCTCGCTCATCGCGCTCCTCCGTCTCGTCCGCCGTCCTTCGGCGCCCGCATCCGCACGGTCACCCCAGCTCCTTCGCGTCCCGCGTACTCGGCCGTCCCACCCAGGTCGGTGAGCCGACCCCGGATGCTCGACGACGCACCCATCCTCCCGGCCGCGGCCGCCTCGTCGAGGCGACCCGCCGGCATACCCACGCCGTTGTCGCGCACGGTCAGGCCGACCTCGTCGCCGTCGTCCTCCACGAGCACCCAGGCCTGGGCCTCCTCGCCCGCGTGCACGCGCACGTTGTCGAGGGCCGCACCGACGGCCGCGACCAGCTCACCCGCCACGCGCGGAGGCACGAGCACGGGGTCGGCGGGCGCGACGAGGTGCACCCGGCCGCCGGCGTAGCGCCCGAGCAGCTGGCGCAGGTCGACATCCCCCGAGACGGTCGCCTCGGTGTCGGCCGGCGACGTGCCGCTGACGAGGGCGCGCAGCAGGCGTTCCTGGTCGGCTGCCATGGCGCCGAGCTGCGCCGACTCCCCGCCGAGCTGGGTGCCACGCCGGTTGATGAAGGCGAGGGTCTGCAGGACGCCGTCGTGCACGGTGCGGGCCAACCGCTCGCGCTCGCGCACGCTGGCCTCGAGGGCGAGCGCCTCGCGCAGCTTGGCGTGGCCCTCGCGGGCCAGGTCGCAGGCATAGCCGATGAGCGTCCCGATCAGCAGGAGCAGGACGATGTTGTTGATGGTGTTGGGCGTTGCCCGGCCGACCTCGACCACGTCGACGACCCCGATGAAGACGGCCGCCGCGAGACCGCCGTTGCGACCGCGCAGCACGGCCGCCGAGACCACCCCCGCCGCGGGCCAGAACGTGGGCAGCGTGCGGCTCCCGGCCTCGATCGCCTCGGCCGTGTCGACCAGCCTGGTCGCGAGGATCGCCCCGGCGGCCAGGAGCAGCTCGACGACCACCAGCCACAGCCTGCGACGGCGGTAGAACACGAGGAAGACGGTCCAGACGCCGAGCACCGCCAGCACCAACCAGGCGAGGGTCGGCCGGACCAGGTCGTGCGGGCGGTCCCAGAGCGAGTACGCGGCATAGGCCAGCGCGAGGGGCCGGAAGACGTCGATGCCCTTCCAGAACGCCGACACCACCTCGGGTTGCGACCCCGGCGCGGCGACGTCCTGGCGCGCGGACAGGCTCAGGTGCCGCGCCACGGCGATGGTGTCCTCAGCTCGCCGCGCGGGCGCCCGGGGGCACCTCGTCGGAGGCCGCGTCGCCCGCCCCCTCGGCGGGGAGCGGGTCGGCCCCGGCCTCGGTCCGCACGTCGTCGCGGGCGGTCAGCTCGTCGATGTCACCGACGGCGTCGTCGACGCTGGGGCGGACCTTGCGCGACGACTCGTCGTCCTGGGCGTCGAGCGCCTCCTCGAGCTCCTTGGCGGCGGTGCCCGGGAGGGCAGCCTCCTGGAGCTCGCGGGCCTTGGTCTTCGCGGCGGCGAGGATGCGGTCCTTCATCGACGTGGCGTACATGTCGACGTACTCCTGGTCGGACAGGAGCATCAGCTCGTACATGATCTCGTCGGTGATCGACCGCAGGACGAACCGGTCGTCCTCCATGCCCTCGTAGCGGGAGAAGTCGAGCGGCTTGCCGATCTTGACGCCGATCCGGATCAGCTTGGGGATCTTGGTGCCGGTGGGCTGGGCCTTGTCGGTGCCGATCATCGCGACCGGGAGCACCTTGACCTTGCCCTCGAGGGCCATCCGCGCGACACCGGTGCGGCCACGGTAGAGCCGGCCGTCGGGGCTGCGGGTGCCCTCGGGGTAGATGCCGAGCAGCTCGCCGCGACGCAGCACCTTCAGCCCCGAGCGCAGGGCCGCCTCGCCGGCCCGACCGCCGGAGCGGTCGACGGGCAGCTGGCCCACGCCGCGGAAGAACGCTGCCGTCGCGCGACCCTTGAGGCCCCGACCCGTGAAGTAGTCGGACTTCGCCAGGAACGTCATGCGACGAGGGACCACCAGCGGCAGGAAGATCGAGTCGGAGAAGGACAGGTGGTTGCTCGCGAAGATGGCGGCGCCGTCGTCGGGAATGTTCTCCTCGCCCTCGACCCACGGGCGAAAGAGCAACTTGAGGATCGGGCCAAGAACGACCGTCTTGAGCACCCAGTAGAACACCAGCACACCTCCGAAGTGACGCCGTGAACTCTACGGTACCGAGGGCGACCTCGCGGCACCGTGCGAGAATGCGCGCCATCGTCGGATCCCCCCGTCCGACCCCGGAGTCCCCCAGGAGCCCCGTTGTCCGTGCTTCCCGGCGCCGAGCCGTACTCCCACGACGGAACCGACACGGGGGTCCTCCTGCTCCATGGTTTCACCGGCACACCCCAGGCCGTGCGGCCGTGGGCCGAGCACCTCTCCGAGCGCGGCCTGACCGTCCGCGTCCCGCGACTCCCGGGACACGGCACGACGTGGCAGGAGCTCAACCGCACCCGGTGGCAGGACTGGTATGCCGTCGCCGACGCCTCGTTCCGCGAGCTCCACGAACGCTGTGGCCGGGTCTTCGTCGGGGGTCTCTCGATGGGCGGTGCGTTGGCGCTCGCGCTCGCCCAGGAGCACGGGCCGCGGGTGTCCGGCCTGGTCCTGGTCAACCCCGCGGTGAAGTTCGACGACTGGCGGGTGCGGCTGGTGCCGGTGCTGCGCCACGTCGTGCCGAGCGTGGCCCCCATCGGCAGCGACATCAAGAAGCCGGGGGTGGTCGAGCTGGCCTACGAGCGGTCGCCGGTGCAGGCCGCCCACTCGCAGTTCACGGCGTGGAAGAACGTGATCCGCGACCTGCCGGAGGTCACGCAGCCGGTGCTCCTCCTGCACTCCGCGGAGGACCACGTCGTGCCGGCCGCGAGCTCCGAGCTGGTGCTCGCCCGGATCTCCAGCGAGGACTCCACCGAGATCCTGCTCCGCGACAGCTACCACGTGGCTACCCTCGACCACGACGCGCCACGTATCTTTGACGAGTCGGTGCAGTTCATCGAGCGGCTGACCTGATCGGGCCGGTCCCACACCGGCCGGCCAGTCGTCCGATCCAGACCAAGGGGCATCCATGAGCGACCGCGACGTCGACGCCGAGTTCGCGGACATCATCGCGCGCTGGGACGAGGTCCAGTCGCTGCCCGACGCCGCGGACGGCGCTGCCACGACTGCGGCGACCACTGCGGCGACCGGCGACGGGACCGGCGCGGGGACCGACGCAGGGACCGACGCAGGGCTGGACACCGGGCTGGACGCCGGGCCCGACCCGAGGACCGTCGACGGCCCGACCGCACCCGGCGACTCCCCCCGGGGTCTCGGCCCCGGCGTGAACCCTCCGCTGCGGTCCAACACCAACCCGCCGCCGACCCGGCCCTTCGTCGTCTGGCGCGGCGCCGAGATCCCCGAGCCCGAGCCCGGCGAGGAGTCCCCCGACCCGGTGGAGCTCCGCGACCTCTCGGACCTCGACGACGACCACTTCGAGCCCGGGCCGACCGCTCCCCTGCCGCCGCAGGAGGACCTGCAGTTCTGGGGGATCATCGTCGGCCTGGTGGCCGGCCCCCTGCTGCTGCTCTGGATCGTCATGTTCCGACCGGACGTCAGCGACTGGTGGACCCTCGGCGCGCTGGGGCTGACCGTCATGGGCTTCGTCCTGCTGGTGATGCGCCAGCCGCACGCCCGCGACGAGGACGACCCCGACAACGGCGCCCGGATCTGAGCCCTCTCCGGTGACCACGGTGCACGCCGATCCCGGCTGACCGGTCGACGCTCGCGCAGCGCGCGGGCAACCCGTCCAGTGCCTGCGTCACCTGCCTAGCCCGCTGGGTCGTCCTGCGAGCTGCTCGCCGCCGCATCGGCAGCGACCTCCTCGACGCGCTCGACGGTGGACGCGGGGACCACGGGCTCGCCCTCGGTCTCGGTCTCCGCGGTCGGCACCGCCTGCGGGTCGAGGTCGACGTCGACCCACGTGGGGCGGTGGTCGCTGGCGGCGACGAGGTCGGCGACCTCGAGCTCGACCGCCCGGTGCGGGAGCACCGTGAGGTCGGGTGAGGCGAAGATGACGTCGAGCACCCTGTGCGGGGCGCTCGACGGGTAGGTCGGCACCGGCGGTGAGATGAGCCGCAGTGGCGAGGCGAACAGCCGCCAGGCCCGGCCGGTCTCGCCCTCGTTCAGGTCGCCGGCCAGCAGCACCGGACCGCCCCCGGAGACGGTCCGCAGGATCTGGCCTGCGTGCCGCTCGCGCTCGTCGGCGTCGAGGCTCAGGTGCACCGACGCCACCACCAGCGGCTGGTGACCGGCGGGACCGACCCGGATCACGGCATACCCCCGGGTGCGCTGCAGCGCAGCCACCCGGAGCCGGTGGTGACGCGACTCGCTCACCTGCACGCGCAGGGAGGTGAAGATCGTCGTGCCGCCGCTGCCGCGGTGCCGTCCGGACCAGAACAGGCCGCACTCGGCCGCGAAGTCGGACACCCGCCAGGTCGAGAGCAGCCGTCGAGGCACCTCCTGCAGGCAGAGCACGTCGGGGTCGATGGCGCGGATGACCCGCGCAGCCGCGTGCCGGTCGAGGGTGAAGTCCTTGAGGTTGTAGGACGCCACCCGCATCGTGCTCATGCGCCCTCGGCCGCGGCCCGTTCCATGGCGTCGCGGCGAGCCAGGTCCGCTGCGCCGATCAACCCCGCCTCGTTGCCCAGGGCTGCAGCGACGATCCGGGCCTCGGGCCGGTAGCCGCGCCCCGTGAGGTGCCGTCGGAAGGTCGTGCGGGCCGGTTCGAGCAGCAGGTCTCCCGCGGCACTGACCCCACCGCCGATGACGAACACCCCCGGGTCGAGGGCCGCGGCCAGGTTGGCGATCCCGATCCCCAGCCACTGGCCGATCTCGCCCAACAGCTCGGTGGCCGTCGCGTCGCCGTCGCGGGCCGCCTCGGTGATCATCGGGCCGGTCAGCGACGACGGGTCACCACCCACGAGGTTGAGCAGGTCGGTCGCCATCGGGCTGCCCGCCGTCATCATCGCCCGGGCCTCGCGCACGAGCGCGTTGCCCGACGCGTACTGCTCCCAACAGCCCTTGTTGCCACACTCGCAGCGTTGGCCACCGGGGACCACCTGCATGTGGCCGAACTCCCCCGCGATCCCGTACCGGCCGCGCATGATCTGTCCGTCGAGGATCATCGCGCCCCCGATCCCGGTGCCGAGGTTGACCATCACGACGTGCGAGTCGCCTTGCGCCGCACCGAATCTCCACTCGGCCCACGCCGCCGCGTTGGCGTCGTTGTCGACCGAGATCGGCACCGGCACCCGGCGCTGCAGGTTGGCCTCGAGGGGCTCGTCGCGCCAGGACAGGTGGGGGGCGAAGACCACGGTCGCGCGGTCGGCGGCCACGAACCCCGCTGCGCCGATGCCGACCGCGACGACGTCGTCACCCGCGCCGTCGATCAGCTCGGCGACCACGTCGACGATGGTGTCCTCGACGACGCTGGGGTTGGTCGAGCGGTGCGGCGTGTCGCGACGGGCGCGGGCCACGACCACGCCGTCGGGGTCCACGACCCCCCCGGCGACCTTGGTGCCACCGATGTCGATCCCGACCGCCAGTCCGCCGCTCATGAGGTCGCGCTCCCCGGGGCGTCCTCGTCGTCGACCGTGATGTCCTGGACCCGCGAGGAGTGGGGCTGCGACCGGCGGGGCGAGGCCGACCCGGAGCTCCCCGGGTCGGCGCGGCGCTGGCCGGCGATGTCGCGCAGCGTCGCGGCGAGCGCACCCGCGAGGTCGGCCAACCGGTCGACGGTCTCGGGTCGCACCGACCGCAGCAGCCCGATGCCCTGGCAGACCGGGCACAGCTGGCAGGCCACCGCCTGCCCGACGCCGTTCTCCGCGCCGCACGACGAGCAGCGCGAGGTGGTCGAGTCGGCGCCCCCCGCGTGGGTGCCGGGCTCGTCGGTCCCGGACCCGTCGGTCCCGGACCGGTCGGAGCCGGACCCGTCGGAGCCGGACTCGTCGGAGCCGGACTCGTCGGAGCCGGATCGGTCGGAGGCCGGCGCGTCGGCGCCGGACCGGTCGGCGCCAGGTGCGGTCGCCGCGTGACCCGGCCCCGCGGCATACCCGGCCTGCGCACTGGTGGCCCAGCCACCGAGCGCGTCCAGGAGGCGGGCAGCCTCCTCCGCCACCGTGCCCACGGCAGGGCGTTCGTCGTCAGCCACGCGGCCAGACCTCCTCGTCGGGGACGAAGCGCACCCGCAGCAGTCCGTCGCGCACGGAAGCACCCTCGACCACGCATCGTTGCAGAGCCGACGGCAGGGTGAGCACCCGGCGGTGCTCCCCCACCGTCACGACCAGCTCGTCGTCGCGGCGTTGCAGGCCCAGGTCGGCCGCGTGGGCCAGCGGGAGCGGCAGGACCAGGAGGAACCCCTCGTCGGTGCGTTCGACCGCCAGTCCGCGGTGGGTGACGGGGGCGAGGACGTCGCTGCCGCCTTCCTGCGCCTCGGCGAGCGCGGCGAGCGCGTCGGCACCGATCGGCTCCGACGGGAGATACGGAGTCACGACCACCGGCAGCCCGGCGAACGACTCGCGCACCTCGACCAGGCCACCCCGCTGGGCCGTGTTCCACGACGCGCGCCAGGCATCGGTCCGGCCCTCCTCGGCGGTGGCGTCCGGGAACACCCGGTTGACGACGACCGCGTCGACGACGAAGCCGTAGAGCGACAAGGACGTCCAGGTGCGCCGCGACTCGGCGATCACGACGCGTTCGGGCGTCAGGACCAGCCGCACGGAGGTCTGGTCACCGGTCAGGATGCGGTGGACCTCGCGCATCTGCCGGTGCCACCCGGTGACCGCCTCGACCACCGCGGGGTCGGGCAGCGGCACCCCGGCAGCCGCGGCCGCAGCAGGACGCAGGGTGCGGATCAGGCCGCGCTGCGCGGGGAGCAGGCGCTCGAGGTGCCAGGCGAGCGCCTCGGGCAGGGCCAGCAAGCGCAGGGTCTCGGCGGTCGGGGCGCAGTCGACGACGACGAGGTCCCACGGGCCCGACTCGACCTGCGACCGCAGCTCGAGGAGGGCCGCGACCTCCTCCGCGCCGGGGAGGCGGGTCAGCTCCTCGGCGACGACCGGGTCGACGCCGACGGTGTCGAGGACGGCGAGCAGGTAGTCCTGGACCACGCGCCACGACTCGCCCAGCAGGTGGGGCGGGCTGATCTGCAGGGCGGAGAGGCCGGGCTCGACGTCGACCGGTGACCCGCTGCGCGACCCGCCCAGGGCGACCCCGAGCGCGTCACCCAGCGAGTGGGCGGCGTCGGTCGACATGACCAGGGTCTTGACGCCGGCCCGAGCCGCCTTGACGGCCGTGGCGGCTGCCGTGGTGGTCTTGCCGACCCCGCCCTTGCCGGTGAAGAGGATGACGCGCATGGCTGTCGACGCCCCTTGGCTATCGAGGGTCCGCGGCGGCGAGCTGCCTCAACCCTCCACCCGCTTCTTCAGCGACTTGAGCGCGGTGTCGATGATGACCTTCTCGGCCTTGCGCTTCAGCATCCCGAGCATCGGGATCTTGACGTCGACGGCGAGGCGGTAGGTGACGGTCGTGGCGTCCTTGCCCTTGGCGACGAGCGTGTAGGAGCCGTTCATCGCCTTGAGCACGGTGGCCTCGACGAGGCTCCAGGAGACGACCCCGGTGCCGTTCCTCGCGACGTCCCACTCGTAGTCGAGCGTGTAGGTGTCCTTGATCGCCCCGGCGTCGAGGGTGAACTGCACCTGGTCGGCCCAGCCGTCGCCCTCCTCCGTGAGGATGCTGACCGCCTTGACCTCGGTGGCCCACTCGGGATAGCTCTCGAAGTCGGCGATGACGTCGAGGACTTCACCCGGCTTTGCGTCGATGTCGATGCTGGATTCGGTGCGGTCGGCCATGCGCCGAAGGCTACAACGCCGAGGTGTCGGACGCCGGACCGCCTTCGAGACGGTCCTTGAGACCGTGCACCGCCCGCTTCCAGCGCAGGGTATGCCGCGTGGCCACGTTCCGGGGCGCCCGCGGGCCCCGGTGGCCCCGGACGTAGTGGTGCACGACCACCCCGTCGCGGAACGGCTCGAGCCAGACCTCCATCTCGCCGACGACCTGGCCGGTCACGGCCCAGCGCACGCCCTTGACCCCACGGTCGCGGGTCACCGTGGGGGTCAGGTGCGGCCAGACCTGCGCGACCCAGGCCTGGTCGTCCAGGCTCGCGCGCACGACCTCGGGCGAGGCCCGGATGAAGGTCTCGTCGACGATGTCGATCCTGTGGTCGCGCACCGGGTCAGTGTTCCGCACGTCACGTCGCCATGTGGATGGACCCTGCCCCCACCTGCTTACCCACGGGTAGGCTGTGCGAAACAGGCTAGAGAGCGCCGCCGTCAAAGGAGACTCCGTGCAGGAACACGTCGCACCCCCACTCGTGCCACCCACGACCAAGGGGAGCCTGGCCGACCTGCCGGGCCGCAACGCCGCCTCCGACCCCACGCGGGTGGCGTTCTCCCGCAAGGAGGGCAGCGGCTGGGTCGACGTGACCGCGGCCGAGTTCGACGAGGACGTGCGGGCCGTCGCCAAGGGCCTCATCGCCGCCGGGATCGCGCCCGGCGACCGCGTGGCCATCATGTGCAAGACGCGCTACGAGTGGACCCTCACCGACTTCGCGATCTGGACCGCGGGTGCCGTGACGGTCCCGATCTACGAGACCTCGTCGGCCGAGCAGGTCGCCTGGATCCTCACCGACTCCGGTGCCAAGGGCATCATGCTCGAGACCCCGTCGCACGCGGCGACCCTCGCCGAGGTGCGCGACCAGCTGCCCGGCCTCGAGCACGCCTGGCAGGTCGACGCCGGGGCCATCGCCGAGCTCAAGAGCGCCGGGGCCGAGGTGAGCGACGCCGACCTCGAGGCCGCCAAGGGTGGGCTCGACCGCGCGAGCATCGCCACCATCATCTACACCTCGGGCACGACCGGCCGCCCCAAGGGCGTCCAGCTGACCCACGACAACTTCCTCGCCCTGTCCGAGAACGCCATCACCAAGCTCAAGTCGGTCGTCAAGGCCGACGGCGCCTCGACGCTGCTCTTCCTCCCGCTGGCCCACGTCTTCGCGCGGTTCATCCAGGTCCTCTGCGTCACCGGCGAGGCCAAGATGGGCCACAGCGCCGACATCAAGAACCTGCTCGCCGACTTCGCCGAGTTCAAGCCCACCTTCATCCTCTCGGTGCCGCGCGTCTTCGAGAAGATCTACAACTCCGCCGAGGCCAAGGCCACGGCCGAGGGCAAGGGCAAGATCTTCGCGGCCGCCGCCGACACCGCCATCGCCTGGTCCACCGCCCAGGACACCGGCGGGGCCGGGCTCGGCCTCAAGGTCCGGCACGGCATCTTCGACAAGCTGGTCTACGCCAAGCTGCGTGCCGCCATGGGCGGCCGGGTGATGTACGCCGTGTCCGGTGGCGCGCCGCTGGGCACCCGGCTGGGCCACTTCTTCCGCGGCATCGGCGTGACGGTGCTCGAGGGCTACGGCCTGACCGAGACCACCGCCCCGGCCACGGTCAACGTGCCCGACCGCGTGAAGATCGGCACCGTCGGCGCCCCGCTCCCCGGGGTGGGCATCCGCATCGCCGACGACGGCGAGATCCTCATCCAGGGCAACAACGTCTTCGCCGCCTACCACAACAACGCCGAGGCCACCTCGGGCGCGGTGCTCGACGGGTGGTTCCACACCGGCGACATCGGCGAGCTCGACGAGGACGGCTACCTCAGGATCACCGGGCGCAAGAAGGAGCTCCTGGTCACCGCGGGTGGCAAGAACGTCGCCCCGGCGGGTCTGGAGGACCGGCTCCGGGCCCACCCCCTGATCTCCCAGTGCATCGTCGTCGGTGACCAGAAGCCGTTCATCGGCGCCCTGCTCACCCTCGACGACGAGATGTACCCGGGCTGGGCCAAGAACAACGGCCTCTCCGGAGTCAGCTTCGACCAGGCCCGCACCAACGAGACCGTCCTCGCCGAGCTCCAGAAGGCCGTCGACGACGCCAACAAGTCGGTGTCCAAGGCCGAGTCGATCCGCAAGTTCGCGGTGCTGCCGGGTGACTTCACCGAGGAGAACGGCTACCTGACGCCGAGCCTGAAGCTCAAGCGGAACATCGTCATGAAGGACTTCCACGACGAGGTCGAGGCGCTCTACTCCGGTGCCAAGGAGTGACCCGCTGACCCGGAGGCTCCCGGCGAGCACCGGCCCGTAGGGTCTAGCCATGCGCGCCGCCCCCGGACCCTCCGCCCGGTCCGTGGTGGGGTCGGTCGCCCTGCCGCTGGCGTGGCTGGTCTTCTTCACCGCGCTGCAGTGGAGCGTCGTGCGCTACCGCATTCCCATCGTGGCCGCCCTCACGGCGGCCACGCTGGCGTTGGCGCTCTGGCAGTGGGCCGGCTGGCGGGTCACCCTCCACCGACCCGCGGTGGTGGTGATGCTGGCCGGCTCGGCCCTGGCGACCCTCGCGGTGCCGCTGTTCAGCTACCTCGCCCCGACCGGTCTGGCGGTCGCGACCACCCTCTTCGTCGTGGTGCCGCTGGCCTGCGCAATCCTGTTGTGCGCCACCACCGTGCGCGCCCATTGGGCTGCCGGCGTGGTGGCCGTGACCGGGTATGCCGCGTGTGCGGCGATCGCGATCACGTCGTCACCGCGGCCGCGCATCGACGTCTGGGTCACCCTGCAGCAGGCCGCCGACGGCCTCGGCCGGGGCGAGAACTTCTACGCGATGAACTGGACCGGTTCCCCCGGCATCCAGGACGCGTTCACCTACCTGCCCTGGACCGCGGTGCTGCTCGCCCCGGGGCGCTGGCTGTTCGGCGACGTGCGCTGGGCGCTGGCGTTCTGGACGCTGGTCGCGGTCGCGGGGGTCTGGATGCTCGCCCGCGGCGCGGCCGTGCGGCATACCGGGGCGGGCTGGGTCTGGACCGCTGCGGCGGTCACCGGCCTGCTCGTCCTCGCCCCCGGCACCCTCACCCAGCTCGACCAGGCCTGGACCGAGCCGCTGCTGCTCGCTGGCCTGGTCTGGTGGGCCGTCCTGGTCCAGCGCGACCGGGCGTGGTGGTCGGTCATCCCGCTCGCGCTCGCCTGCGCCAGCAAGCAGCACCTGGCCCTGCTGCTGCCCGTGCTGCTGCTGTGGCGACCGTTCGGGTGGCGCCGGGCCGTGGCGACCGGTGCGCTGACCGGGGTGCTGATCGCCCCGTGGTTCCTCGCGAGCCCGCCGGACTTCGTCCACGACACGATCAGCCTGCTGGTCGGGTTCCACCCCATCAAGTTCGCGAACACGCTCTACCTGCTGGCACTCAACACCTTCGGGGTGACCTTGCCGTTCGCCGTGACCGGTGTCGCGGTGCTGGGCACCCTCGCCGCCGTGTGCTGGACCGTCTGGCGCCGCCAGCCCACCCTCGCCGAGGTACTGCGCTGGCTGGCGCTGGTGCTGCTGGTGGCCAACCTCGTCAACAAGCAGGCCTTCTACAACCAGTTCTGGCTGGTCGGGTCGCTGGTCGTCGTCTCGCTGGCCCTCGCCCCTCGGACGGCCCGGACGAGCTCCTCGAGCAGCACCGGGTAGACCGCTTCGCCGCGGGCGCGGTGCTCGGCCGGGTCGATCCACGCCATCCGGATGGTGGAGCGGACCTCCAGCTCGGCGAAGCCGGCGGGGTCGGCGTCGAAGCGCTCGGTGACCCAGCCGTAGAACACCTGCTGCTGGACGATCGTGCGCCCCTCGAAGGAGAAGGCGTCCTCGTCGTGGTGGACCGGCCCGACGAGCTCGTCGACGGTGACGGTGCGACCGGTCTCCTCCCAGACCTCGCGGACCGCCGCCTCGGGGTCGGTCTCCCCCGGCTCGACACCGCCGCCGATCGTGTACCAGTAGGGGTCGTCCGGGTGGTGCGGGTCGAAACCCTCGATCATCAGGACGTGGCCGTCGGGGTCGACCACGACCACCCGCGCGGCCCGGCGGCGCAGCGGCTCCTCGTCCGTCATCGGGGCAGCGTCCGTCTTCGGGGCAGGGTCCGGGACCGACGCACGGTCGGTCATCCGGCCAGGCCCCGCAGGTAGCCGAGCCACTCCTTGGTGAACGCGCCCTGGCTGGTGCCCAGCACGGTCCGGAAGGCGGCCGCCGCTGCCTGGTCGGGGGTCGCCGAGGACGACCCGGAGGGCTTCGTGGCGACGGTCAGGTAGTAGCGCACCAGGGCCTTGCGGCCGTAGCGGTCGACGATGCGGGTCACGGCCAGCCACGCGGCGTTGTAGCTCGGCGCGATCGTCGTCCGGGAGGGGTCGAAGTCGCCCGCGGTGGGCAGCGACTTCGGACCGTTGCCGGCGCGGACCTTCGCCAGCAGCGCCGCCGCCACCTGCCGGCGAGTGGCCCCGACGTCGCGGTAGCCGACGTAGTCGGCCATCCCCTCGGACAGCCACAGCGGGACCGGTCGGTCGGTCGTGGCCCGGATGGCGACGTGGGTCGCCTCGTGGGTCACGACGACCTGCTGCCCCCGGCTCTCCAGGGTGGCGAACGCCCCGGGGTTCACCACGACCCGGTCGGCCCCGGCCCGGCCCGTGGTGTCGAACGGCCCGTCGGTGACGGCGGCGACCTGGGCCACGGAGTCCTTGTCCTGGCCGACCTGCTCGGCCATCTGGGCCGCCGTGCGTGGCACGACGAGCACCAGGCGGCTGTTCCAGGGGGCGGTCCAGACCGCGTCGACCCGTTTGACGGCGAGGTTGCCGAGGGCGAGGTAGGGGCGCAGCCGGCGCGCCGGACCGGACCCCATGACCAGCGTCGTCGAGCTCCGCACGACCGTGAACGAGGGCAGGTCCCAGGCCTGCACCTGGGTGCCCCCGTCGGTGTCGTCGACCAGCCGCCACCCGGCGTCGCGACGCACCACGGTGAAGTACGACTCGAACTCCCGGGACGCCGTGTCGTAGCCGGCCAGGCTGTAGTGCCCGGCGACGCGGGAGACCCACGCCTGCGGGCCGAGCTGGGCGACGCGGTCGGCCCCGAGCTCCGGGGCGGGCTCGGGGGTGCCGTAGCCGAAGCTGCCCAGGGGGAGCTTGGCGAGGGCGTCGTACTGCGCCAGCTGGCGCAGCCCGAACCCCGACTTCGGGTCGTCGAGGGTTCCGGCGAAGGCGGCCCGGTCGTGGTCCCGCACGGCGGCGGCCCGCGCGGACAGCAACGCGGTGAGGGCGTCCTCGCGGGCCGTGGCGGGATCGGGGGCGTTCTGCTGGGTGGTGGCCGTCTGCGACGCGCGGGCGGTGCCCGACGAGCGCCCGGTCCCGGTCCCGTCGTCGGAGCACCCCGCCAGCAGCCCGACGACCAGGACGGTCGTCGCCGCGACCGCGACCCGGGCCGGCCGGACGCCGCGTCGTCGAGGGGTGGCCCGGGTCATCCGGCCATCGTAGGGACGGCTCAGCCGACGGCGCGGACGTGGGCGGCCCACGGCTCGCGGCGCGCCCTGGCCGAGGAGGCCTCGTGCGCGCTGACCAGCCCGGCCTCGGCGAACCGCGCCACGGCGGAACGCTCGACGGCGTCGAGGGGCAGCTCGGCGCCCTGGGGCACGAGCATGGCCGTCACCATGCAGTCGGCGCAGTGCAGGTCGCGCACGGGGCAGCTCTGGCAGTCGATGATCATCGCGATCACCTCGCTCTCTGTCGGGGAGTCCTTCTGTCGTGTGACCTGTCCACGACGCTAGGTGAGGGCACTGACAACGCCGGCGCCACGGCATACCCGGGACGTCGGCGACGGCCCACCCGCGCGGGCTGCCGACCACGGAACCCGGTGCGGGACAGGCGCGCCTGCCACGGGCTGTCACACCCGCGGCCTACCGTCAGGACCATGCAGACGGCCGGCGACCAGATGGTGCAAGGCACCTTCGACGACCTGGGCACGGCACTGGCCGAGGTCACGTTCGTCGTCGTCGACCTCGAGACCACCGGCGGCAGCCCGGCCGACTCGGCCATCACCGAGATCGGCGCCGTCAAGGTCCGGGCCGGCGAGGTCCTCGGCGAGTTCCAGACCCTGGTCAACCCCCACCTGCCGATCCCGCCGTTCATCCAGTCGCTCACCGGCATCACCACCGCCATGGTCGCCGACGCCCCGCGGATCGAGGCTGCTCTCCCCGCGTTCCTCGAGTTCGCCCGGGGCGCGGTGCTGGTCGCCCACAACGCTGGCTTCGACATCGGCTTCCTCAAGATGGCGGCCCGCCAGCAGGGCATCGAGTGGCCGCGCCACGCGGTGCTCGACACGGTCCACCTGGCCCGCCAGCTGGTCAGCCGCGACGAGGCCCGCAACCACAAGCTCTCCACCCTGGCCGCTCTCTTCGGGGCCACCACGACGCCCGACCACCGCGCCCTGCACGACGCGCAGGCGACCGTCGACGTGCTGCACGCCCTCATCGGGCGGGTGGGCAGCCTCGGCGTCCACACACTCGAGGAGCTCTCCAGCTACACCTCGCGGGTCAGCCCAGCCCAGCGCCGCAAGCGCTGGCTCGCCGACGGCCTGCCCGAGCTGCCGGGGGTCTACCTCTTCAAGGACGGCGACGGCCGGGTCCTCTACGTCGGCACCTCGATCAACATCCGCACGCGGGTCCGCAGCTACTTCACGGCCTCCGAGCAGCGCACCCGGATGGCCGAGATGGTGCGGTTGGCCGAGTCCGTCACCCCGGTCGTGTGCGCCACCACCCTGGAGGCCGAGGTGCGCGAGCTGCGCCTGATCGCCGAGCACAAGCCGCGCTACAACCGGCGGTCCAAGACCCCTGAGCGGGCCACCTGGGTCAAGCTCACGGTCGAGGCCTTCCCCCGCTTGTCGATCGTCCGCGAGGTCCGGGGCGACGGGGCCCGCTACATCGGTCCGTTCGGCAGCCGCGGCTCGGCCGAGGCCGCCGTGGCTGCGGTCCACGAGGTGATCCCGCTGCGCCAGTGCGTGCAGCGGTTGTCGCCCACGCGACGGGTGGGGTCGTGCGCGCTCGCCGACATGGGCCGGTGTGGCGCGCCGTGCACCGGCGCCCAGAGCGTCGAGGAGTATGCCGCGGTCGTGCAGGACGCCGTACACGCCCTCGCGGGCGACTCGCGCGACGTGGTGACCGCCCTGCGCACCCGGATGGGGTCGCTGGCCGACCAGGAGCGGTTCGAGGACGCCGGCACCCTGCGCGACCGGATGCTCGCGCTGGTGCGCGGCATGGCGCGGGCCCAGCGCATCGCCCCACTGGCAGCCAGCCGCGAGATCGTGGCGGCCCGGTCTGCCCCGGCCGGAGGCTGGGAGGTCATCGTCGTCCGGCACGGGCGGCTCGCTGCCAGCACCGTCTCGCCGCGCGGCGCCGACCCGATGCCCTACGTCGACGCGGTCCGCACCAGCGCCGAGGTGGTGCTCCCCGCGCCGTGGCCTTCGCCCGCGGCGATCCCCGAGGAGACCGAGAAGATCCTGCGCTGGCTGGAGACCCCCGGCGTCCGGATCGTCGACCTCGACGGCGAGTGGACCTGCCCGGTCGGCGGCGCCGGCGGGGCGCGGGCCGAGCTCGAGCCGCAGGTGGTGGCCCGCCACGCGGTGGCCGGTTTCGTCGCAGCGTCCTAGCCCTCCGGGGACCCGCCCGCAAACGCCGGGGGCGCGGATAGAGTGGGCTCGTGATCTCCGCCATCGTGCTCATCAACGCCAAGGTCGACCGCATCCCCGAGGTGGCCCAGGCCATCGCCGAGCTCGAGGGCGTGTCCGAGGTCTACTCGGTCGCCGGCGATGCCGACCTCATCGCGATGATCCGGGTCCGCGAGCACGAGCAGCTCAACGACGTCATCGCCGACCGCCTCAACAAGGTGGAGGGCGTCACGGGCACCAACACCCACATCGCGTTCCGCACCTACTCCACGCACGACCTCGAGGCCGCCTTCAGCCTCGGCCTCGACGGCGACTGACCCGGCGACCCCGGATCACCACTGCCTCGGCCGCACGGCCGATCTGAGTAGCAACACGCATCCGCGCAACCCTCCTGACCTGCAGACTCGGGCCATCGAGCGCTGAGCTCCTGCACCCCCCGGAGGACCGATGTCGCCCATCCCCTGCCCCGCCTGCAGCCGCTTCCTGCCCGATTCGCCCACGTCGTGCCCGGGCTGCCACCTCCCCCTGACCGGCCCGGACGCCCTGCGCCTCTGGCGGGTCGACCAGAGCCTGGCGGCGCTCCAGCGCGAACGCACCGAGCTGATCGCGGCGCTGCGAGCGCAGGGCGTCAGCGCACCATCGGTTCCCGCCCCCGCCGACGAGGCTGAGCAGACCATCGCGCCCGCCGGCGAGCCCTTCCCCGGCGCAACGACAGCCGCTCGCCGCACCTGGACCACCCAGCAGACCCTGCTCGCCATCGGCGTGCTCCTGGTCCTGGTGGCCGGGTCGATCGCGCTGGCGATCGCCTGGTTCCGCATCGGCATCGTCGGTCAGCTGCTGGTCATGGGTGGTTTCACCGCCGCCGCGACAGTGGCCTCGCTGGTCCTGTCCCGGCGCCGGCTGCCCAGCAGCGCCGAGGCCCTGTCCCTGGTGGCGGGCGGCCTGCTCCTCCTCGACGTGGCAGCCGCTCGGCGGTTCGGGCTGGCCGGCCTCGACTCCTTCGACGGACGCAGCTACGGCGCGGTCACCGGACTGCTCGCCGCCATCGTCCTCGCCGCCCTGCACCGCAGCGACCGCAGGATCGCCGGCTTCGCCCTCCTCTCGCTGACCGCCGCCTCGCTCGGGTGGGCCGGCGTCGTGGCCTTCGCCGACCACGCCTCCGGGGTCGCCGCCCTCGCCCTGGGCGGCGCGGTGCTGTTCGGCACCCTGCACCTGGTCGTCCCCGCGTCGTTCGGGCTGACCCGGCGCGCCGCCACGGGGCCGGCGGCCGGGTGGACCGCGTTCTCAGCCGTCACCGCCGCCGTCGGCGCGCTGGGCGCCGGGCTCGATGCGCTGTCCTCCTCGACCACTGCGGACCTCGCCGGCCCCGTGGTCCACGGGCTCACCGCCGACGGCCTGGTCAGCGTGGCGATCCTGTCGACCCTCGCAGTGGCGGGTGCCGTCGTCGTGCGACGCGTCGTCGCGGTCCGCGCCGCGCGCCTCGGCACCCGGGCCGCCGTCCGCGCCGACTGGACTGCGCGGGCGTTGACCGGTGACTGGCGCGCGCTCGGGGTGGTCGCCGTCGTCGCCTCGGTGGCCGGCCCCACCGCGGTGCTGGGCCTCGCCCTGCAGCTCGGTGCCTTCTGGGCCGCGGTGCTCGCGGTCGTCGCCGCCGTGGCAGGCACCGCTCTCGTGGTCGCCCGCTCACGCACCACCTCGCTCGGGGTCGCGTGGGTCGAGGCCCAGGCCGGCGCGACGCTGGGTGTCCTCGTGGTCGTCTGCGCGGTCGAGGCCTCCCGGCCGGCGACGACCATCGCCCTGACCGCGACCGCGCTCGTGGCCGCCACGGCCGCAGTGCACCGGCCGACCTGGCGCGCGGCCGCGAGTGCCGTCGGCGCGGTCGCCTCCGTGGGCGCCGCCGCCCTCACCGGCTCGATGTTCTCCGACACCGCCTCGGTGCTCGCGGCCGCCACTGCGGGTGCGGCCTTCGTCGCCGTCGCCCTGCTGCGTCGCGCCGAACCCGAGGAAGCGCCCCTGGCCGTCGTCGGCCACCTCGCCGTGTTCGGCGCGCTGGGCGCAGCCCTGGGGGCAGCTCTCGGTGACGGGGTGGTGATCGCCGTCCTCGCGGTCATCGCGCTCACCGGAGCCGCCACCGCCGTGCTGCGCCCGCACCTGCGCCCCCTCGCCACCGCGACGACGACCCTCGCGTCGGTCTCGGCGCTCTGGTTGGGCGGTGGCCTGGTCGGCCCGCGCTCCCAGTGGGTGCTGCTGGCCGCGGCGGCGCTCGGCCTCGCCGGGCTGGCGCAGTGGCGTCGCCACCGCACCGAGGAGCTGGTCCTCGGTGGCCTGGCCGTCCTCGTCGCGGTCACCGCTGTGGTCGTCGCGGTCGACCGCTCCTGGCCGCACGCCGCCGCACTGGCTGCCGCTGCATACGGGCTTGTCGCCGTTGGGTATGCCGCCCTGCCGCACCGTCGCGCCGTGGTCACCGTCGCCGTGGTCGCACTGACGGCGGCGGTGTGGGTGGAGCTCTGGGACGGCGACGTGACGACCCTGGAGGCGTGGACGCTGCCGCTGGCTGCCTTCCTGCTCGCCGCCGGGTTGTGGTCGCACCGCGAGCTCGGTGACCACTCGTGGCTCACCGCTGGACCGGGTCTGGCCGTCGCGCTCCTGCCCTCGACCCTCTTCACCACGGTCGACGACGGTCTCGCCCGCCCGCTCGTCACGGTCGTCGCTGCCGTCGCCGTCCTGGTGCTCGGCGCGCTGCGCCGCTGGCAGGCGCTCGTCGTGCTGGGTGCCGCCTCGGCCGTCGTGGTCACCCTCACCCAGCTGCTTCCGTATGCCGTGCTGCTGCCCCGCTACCTCACCCTCGGGGCGCTCGGGGTCCTGCTCCTGGCCGTCGGGGCGCGGTACGAGCAGCGCCGGGCCGACGCCCGGCAAGCCGTCAGCTGGCTGGCCTCCATGTCCTGACCCGGCGCGCTCGTGCATCAGGTGCGGGCGTTGGGCCGGGAGGCGGGCGTACCTTCGCGTCATGGACGACCTCACCACCTTGTTCGACCGGGCTGCCCGCGTGGCAGCCGACCACCGCGCGGCGGTGGCCGCTGCCCCGGTTGCGGCCCGGCTGTCCGCGCAGGCGCTGCGTGGGTCCGCGGACGTGGCCCTGCGTGACCGGCCGACCCCCGCCGGGGAGGTCCTGGACGAGCTGGTCGAGACCTTCGGGCCGGGCTTGGTCGGCACCCCGGGTCCCCGCTTCTTCGGCTTCGTCATCGGCGGAGCGCTGCCCGCGGCGAGCGCGGCCGACCTGGTCGCGGTGGGGTGGGACCAGTGCGCGTTCAACGCGACCCTCTCCCCCGCCGCGGCCGTGGCCGAGGACCTCGCGGGCGGCTGGCTCAAGGACCTGCTCGGGCTGCCGGCCGGAGCCACCGTGGGGTTCGTCACCGGGGCCCAGGGGGCCAACACCGTCAGCCTCGCCACCGCCCGCCACCACGTCCTCGGGTCGGTGGGTTGGGACGTCGAGAAGGACGGCCTCCTCGGAGCGCCCCGGGTGCGCGTGGTGGCGAGCGCCGAGCGCCACGCGACGATCGACCGGGCGCTGCGGCTGATCGGGTTCGGGACGGCCGTCGTCGAGGAGGTGGCGACGGACGCCAACGGCGCCATCGAGGTGGCCGACCTGGCGGCCGTCCTGGCGCGCTCCGAACCCGGACCGACGATCGTGTGCCTCCAGTCCGGCAACGTCAACACCGGCGCCTGCGACGACCTGCGGGCGGCGAGCGCGGTGGCGCGGCGGCACGGAGCGTGGGTGCACGTCGACGGCGCGTTCGGCCTCTGGGCGGGGGCCAGCCCCGCGAGGGCACACCTGGTCGACGGGGTCGACCTCGCGGACTCGTGGTCGTGCGACGCACACAAGTGGCTCAACGTGCCCTACGACTGCGGCTTCGCCATCTGCGCGCACCCCCAGGTGCACGCCGGGTCGTTGTCCTACACCGCGGCGTACCTCACCGGACAGGGCGGCCCGATGCCGGCCCTGGGCGACCTGGTGCCCGAGTCCTCACGGCGGGCCAGGGGTTTCGCCGTGTGGGCTGCCCTGCGCGAGCTGGGACGCGACGGCGTCGCCGACCTGGTCGAGCGCTGCTGCACCCTGGCCCAGCGCTTCGCCGACGGCCTCGAAGCCGGTGGGGCCGACGTGGTCAACGACGTCGTCCTCAACCAGGTGCTGGTCGGCTTCGGCAGCGACGAGCGCACCGACCGGATCGTCGAGGGCGTCCAGCGCGAGGGGACCTGCTGGCTCGGCGCGACGACCTGGCACGGGCGCCGGCTGATGCGGGTCTCGGTCTCGAACTGGTCGACCACCGAGCAGGACGTCGACCGCTCGGTCGCCGCCATCCTGCGGGTGGCCGCCGAGGAGGTCGACGGCTGAGCCGCCGGTGGGGGTCAGGCGGAGGTGAGGCGCTGCGTCGCAGCGGCCCACTGCTCGAGCCGGGCAGCGGCGGCGCCCGAGTCGAGGGTGGCCTCGGCGCGGTCCATGCCGAGGCGCACGCTGGCGGCGAACGCCTCGTCGGTGGCGTCGTGCGTGGCCGGCTCCGCACCGCCCTCGAGGTCCCGACCGGCGAGGGCGAGCGCCATCCCGGCGTTGAGCACCACCGCGTCACGCACTGCGCCACGCTGGCCGCCGAAGAGGTCGCGGGCCACCTGGGCGTTGTGCGCGGCGTCCGCGCCGCGCAGGGCCTCCACGGGCTGCCGCTCGAGGCCGACGTGGAGCGGGTCGAAGACGCGCTGGCTGACCACGCCGTCGCGCACCCACCACACGGTCGACGTCGTGCTGAGTGTCAGCTCGTCGAGCCCGTCGTCGCCGCGGAAGACGGCGGCCGCGGAGCCGCGCCCCGCGAAGACGCCAGCGATGAGGGGCGCCATCCGCGGGTCGGCCACCCCCACGGCGGCGTAGGTGGGACGGGCCGGGTTGGTCAGCGGACCGAGGACGTTGAAGGCGGTGCCGACGCCGAGCCCGCTGCGGGCCGCGGCGGCGTGCCGCATGGCCGGGTGGAACGCCTGGGCGAAGCAGAAGGTGATGCCGGCCTCGGCGGCCACCTCGGCCACCTGGGCCGGGGTGAGCGTGAGGTTGACGCCGAGCGCCTCGAGGACGTCGGCCGAGCCCGAGGCAGACGACGCGGCGCGGTTGCCGTGCTTGACCACCTTGACCCCACTGGCCGCGATGACGACCGAGGCCATCGTGGAGATGTTGACCGTGTTCGAGCGGTCCGCACCGGTGCCGACGATGTCGAGGCTCGGCCCCGGCACCTCGATCTGGTTGGCGTGGGCGAGCATGACGTCGGCCAGCCCGCGGAGCTCCTCGACCGTCTCGCCCTTGGACCGCAGCGCGACGAGGAAGCCGGCGACCCGGACCGGTGAGGCCTCGCCGCCCATGATCTCGTTCATCGCCCAGGCGGCCTGGTCGGTGCTCAGGTGCTCACCGGCGATGAGCAGGGTGAGCAGGTCCGGCCAGGTGTGACCGGCCGGCTCGCGTGCGGTCACCGGCTCAGGAGGCGCTGGGACGCCCGCGGCGACCCAGCTCGGCCACGGCCGAGGCCAGGGCGATCGGGTCGAGCGGGTGCGGGACGGCCAGGTCGGCGAGCGACCAGGTGGCCAGCCAGCCGTCCTGCGGGCGACCGGTCAGCACCAGCACCGGGGGGCAGGCGAAGATCTCGCTCTTGAGCTGCCGGCAGAGGCCGAGCCCACCGGTCGGGGCCGCCTCGCCGTCGAGGATGAGGACGTCGAACGAGGCGTTCTCGACGGCCTCGATCACCGCCGCCGCGGTGGCACACTCCCGCCACGAGGAGACCTCGACGTCGCGGGCCGGCCGACGGCCCACGGTGACGCGGACAGCGTCCCGGGTGGTCTTGTCGTCGCTGTACAAGAGCACCGAGATCTGACGGGTCTGAGCCGCTGCTGGTGACCCCGACGAGGTCGGGACGTCAGCGGCGGTCGCGTGCGAAGCGGTCATGGCGCTGATGCTACCGGTGCGGCGTTTCGGCGCGGTCACGCGCCCATCGGGGGGTCGACGGTGTGCCGGACTGGGAATGTGGCTAATCTGGCGCACGTGGCGACCGCATCTCCAGTGACCTCTGAACCCGCTCGCTCGGCCGGCAGCATCCCCGGCCACGGGCCGGTGTCCCGACCCAACATGGTGTCGGTCGGCACCATCGTCTGGCTCTCCAGCGAGCTGATGTTCTTCGCTGGCCTGTTCGCGATGTACTTCACGATCCGCTCGGTCGAGCCGGACCTGTGGCACACCTCGACCGAGGTGCTCAACGTGCCCTTCGCCACCATCAACACGATCGTCCTCGTGGTGTCCTCGGTGTGGTGCCAGCTCGGCGTCCACGCGGCGGAGCACGGCAAGCCGCATCGCGGCGACGCCAGCCTCCTCGCGGTCAAGAACTGGGGCATGCGCGAGTGGTACGTGCTGACCTACATCTTCGGCGCGATCTTCGTGTCCGGGCAGGTGCTCGAGTACTCCGAGCTGGTCCACGAGGGCATCACCCTCTCGTCCACCGCGTACGGCTCGGTCTTCTACCTGACGACCGGCTTCCATGCCATGCACGTGACCGGCGGCCTCCTCGCCTTCCTGCTCATCATCGGCCGCACCTTCACGACCCGGCACTACAGCCATGCGCAGGCCGCGGGTGCTGTCGTGACCTCCTACTACTGGCACTTCGTCGACGTCGTGTGGATCGCGCTGTTCGCGACGATCTACCTGTTGAAGTGACCGGCACGATGCTCCACCCGCACCCCCAGCCAGCCCTGCCCACCTCCGTCGACAGGACCGCACCGTGAACGCCTTGGCCGCCCGCCGCCGACACCCGGCCGCGATCGCCCTGCTCCTGCTCCTGGGTCTGATCCTCACCGGGGTCGCGTACTCGACCTTCGCCCCCAAGCAGGCCGACGCCGCCACTGCCGCGGCCAGCTCGGTCGAGGAGGGCAAGAAGCTCTTCCTGGCCAACTGCGCGACCTGCCACGGCCTGCAGGCCCAGGGCACGAAGGCCGGCCCCGCCCTCCCGGGCGTCGGCGCCGCGGCCGTGGACTTCCAGATGGGCACCGGACGGATGCCGATGGCAGCCCCGAACGTCCAGGCGCCCCGCGCCGACGAGGTCCGGTTCACCCAGGAACAGATCTCGGCCGTCGCCGCCTACATCGCCTCGCTGGCCCCCGGCCCCGCCGTGCCCGACGCGGAGTACACCACTGGTGAGGGTGGCGACGTCGCCCTCGGCGCCGAGCTGTTCCGCGTCAACTGCGCCATGTGCCACAACTTCGCCGGCTCGGGTGGCGCGCTCACCCGGGGCAAGTACGCCCCGGCCCTGCGCGACATCGAGGGCAAGCACATCTACGAGGCGATGGTGACCGGCCCGCAGTCGATGCCCGTCTTCAACGACGACAACATCTCCCCCGAGGCCAAGAACGACATCGTCGCCTACCTCCACGAGGTCGACAAGCAGGAGAACGTCGGCGGCATGGCCCTGGGCAACCTCGGCCCCGTCTCCGAGGGCCTGTTCGTCTGGATCTTCGGGCTCGGCATCATGGTCGGCTTCGCCGTCTGGCTCGGCCGGAAGGCCGCGTGATGACTGCGTCACCATGTCTGGCCACATCCGCCCCGTGCGGCGACACTGGAACTGACCACCGCGACTCGACAGGATCGACGACACGATGAGCGAACACGACACGCCGCACGGCGAGGTCGTCGGCACTGGCGACGGCTACGGCTCGACGGCGGTCCGCCTCGACCAGGGCCACGTCGAGGGCACCGGCGGTCTGCCGGCCCGCTTCGAGGACCCGGGCCTTCCCCCGCACGTCGCGCGGATGGCCGACCTGGACGAGAAGGGCGCCAAGCGCGCCGAGAAGCAGGTCGCGGCGCTCTTCGGGCTCTCCAGCCTCGGCACCATCCTCTTCATCGTGGCCTACTTCGCCATCGACCCCGAGAAGTCGGGCTTCATCCCCGGCATTGGCAACGCCAGCATCTACAACGTGGTCCTCGGGATCACCATGGCGCTGGCCCTGCTCGGGTGCGGCGTCGGCGCCGTGCACTGGGCCAAGACCCTGATGCCCGACTCCGAGTCGGTCGAGTACCGCCACACCCAGCGAGCGAGTGACGAGGACCGCCAGCGGGTCGTCACCAACCTCATGGACGGGGGCGAGAAGGCCCAGCTCGGGCGCCGCCCCCTCATCAAGTTCTCACTCGCCGGCGCGCTGGCACTGCCGCCGCTCGCGATCCTGCTGCCGCTGGTCGGTGGACTGGGCCCGCTCCCGAAGGACCAGCTGTCCACGACCATGTGGAAGAAGGGCGACCGGCTCGTCCGCGACCCCGAGCGCACGCCGATCCGCGCCGACCAGGTCACCATCGGCTCGGTCTTCCACGTGCTCCCCGAGTCGATCAAGGACTCCGAGCACGTCCTCGAGGACAAGGCCAAGGCGGCAGTGCTCCTGATGCGCCTCAACCCCGAGGACATCAAGCCCCAGAAGGAACGCGACTGGGGCCACGAGGGCATCGTCGCCTACTCCAAGATCTGCACCCACGTCGGTTGCCCCGTGGGTCTGTACGAGCAGCAGACGCACCACCTGCTCTGCCCCTGCCACCAGTCGACGTTCGACGTGACGCAGGACTGCAAGGTCATCTTCGGCCCGGCCAAGCGCCCCTTGCCGCAGCTGAAGATCACCGTCGATTCCGAGGGTTACCTGGTGGCCGACGCCCCGTTCCGTGAGGCTGTCGGTCCGAGTTTCTGGGAGCGTGGTTCCGCATGAGCAGCAACGGACGCAGCGGGTCGGCCGACCCCATCGATCGCCTGCGCAAGGACGACGCCACGCCCGAGGCAC
This sequence comes from Phycicoccus sp. Soil802, assembly GCF_001429605.1. Taxonomy (GTDB): domain Bacteria; phylum Actinomycetota; class Actinomycetes; order Actinomycetales; family Dermatophilaceae; genus Pedococcus. Next base: position 213,296 of record NZ_LMSS01000001.1, on the reverse strand, counting down.
CCACCGCCCCCGCCCTGAAGGCCGTCGGTGGAGTGGCCGGCTGGCTCGACGACCGCACCGGCGCCGCCAAGCCCGTGGGCTACCTCATGAAGAAGGTCTTCCCCGAGCACTGGTCGTTCATGCTCGGCGAAGTCGCCATGTACTCCATGATCATCTGCCTGCTGTCGGGCACCTTCCTCACCTTCTGGTTCGTCCCGAGCGCCGGTCAGGTCGTCTACGACGGCTCCTACCTGCCGTTGCGTGGCATCACGATGTCCGAGGCGTTCCGCTCCACCGTCGACATCTCGTTCGACATCCGCGGTGGCCTGCTGATCCGCCAGATCCACCACTGGGCCGCGCTGATGTTCATCGTGGCGCTGTCGGTCCACATGCTCCGCGTCTTCTTCACCGGCGCGTTCCGCAAGCCGCGCGAGATCAACTGGGTGATCGGCTGCATCCTGTCGATGCTGGCCCTGGTCGAGGGCTTCGCGGGCTACTCGCTCCCCGACGACCTGCTGTCCGGCACCGGCCTGCGCGCCGCCGAGGGCTTCATGCGCTCGGTGCCCGTGCTCGGCTCCTACCTGTCGTTCGCGCTGTTCGACGGCCCGTTCCCGGGCGAGGCGATCATCCCCCGCCTGTTCTCGATCCACGTGCTGCTGCTCCCGGCGATCCTGGTCGGCCTGTTCACGGCGCACATCGGGCTGGTGTTCGTGCACAAGCACACCCAGTTCCCCGGGCCGGGTCGCACCAACGACAACGTCGTCGGCTTCCCGGTGATGCCGGTCTACGCGGCTAAGGCCGGTGGCTTCTTCTTCATCGTCTTCGGTGTCATCTCGCTCATCTCGGGCCTGGTCACGATCAACCCGATCTGGGCCTACGGGCCGTACGACCCGTCGCCCGTGACGGCGGGGTCCCAACCGGACTGGTACATGGGCTTCGCCGACGGAGCGCTGCGCCTGCTGCCGGGCTGGCTGGAGTTCACCGCGTTCGGGTTCACCTTCTCGTTCAACGTCATGATCGGCGCGATCCTGCTGATCCCCGTGATGTACGGGCTGATGGCCGTCTACCCGTTCCTCGAGCGGTGGGTGACCGGCGACACCCGCGAGCACCACCTGCTCGACCGGCCGCGCAACAACCCCACCCGCACGGGGCTGGGCATGGCAGCGCTGACGGCCTACGGCGTGCTCATGTTCGCCGCCGGCAACGACCTGATGGCGATCAAGCTGCACCTGTCCATCAACGACATCACCCACATCCTGCGGGCGGCGTTCTTCATCGCTCCCCCACTGGTGTTCTGGGTGACCAAGCGGATCTGCCTGTCGCTGCAGCGCAAGGACCGCGACCTGGTCCTGCACGGCCGCGAGACCGGTCGCATCATCCGCACCGCCGACGGGAAGTTCTTCGAGCAGCACGAGCCGCTCGACGAGTTCACCCGCTGGAACCTCGTGCAGCACGACCCCCACGAGGTCCTCACCCTGGAGCGGGCGACCGACGAGCACGGCGTGGTCTCGCCCACCGCGCGCAAGGACAAGGCCCGCTCGGCACTGTCCCGGTTCTACTTCAGCGACTCGATCAACCCGGTCACGCCGGCTGAGCTCGCCGCCGCCCACCACGACGGCCACGGCCACGAGTCGATCGGTGCCATCGAGGCCAGCGACGACGAGACCCGCCCCGCCCTCGAGAGCGCCCGCAGGGAGCCCCCCAAGCGCCCCTGACCGCTCACGACGCCGTATGCCGCCCGCTCAGCTCGAGCGGGCGGCATACCGCTGTCTGCGGTGCGGCCCGCTCGTGGCAGGCTGGGTCCGTGGTCGAGATGGACGCGGCGGAGTTCGAGCTGGCGGTCGGGGATGCGTTGGACGCGGTGCCGCCGGAGCTGATGCGGCTGCTCGACAACGTGGTCTTCTTCGTCGAGGACGAGCCGCCCGCCGACGACCCGGACCTGCTCGGCGTCTACGACGGGACACCCCTGACCGAGCGCGGCGACGCGTGGGCGGGCGCACTCCCCGACCGGATCACCATCTTTCGCGGGCCGCTGACCCGGATGTGCGAGGACCGTGACGACCTGCTCGACGAGATCGCCGTGACCGTGGTGCACGAGATCGCCCACCACTTCGGCATCGACGACGAGCGGCTCCACGCCCTCGGCTGGGACTGAGCATCGACGCGGCGTGCCGCCCGTCAGCGCAGCGGCAGGTGGAAGCTCGTGGCCATCGAGGTGGCGGTCTTCGCGCGGCCGAGCGGCTCGGTGCCGGTGACCTCGGCGTAGAGCCGGGCCAGCGAGTAGTGGTCGAGCCGGGCCGTCACCACCCGGTGTCGTTGGCTGGGGTGCGCCACGACCGTGAGCACCCGGTTGCCGGCGGTCTTGTCGTCCTCGTCGGCGGTGAGCACGACGGCGAGCCGACCGGCCTTCCAGTCCGGGCCGGCCTGGATCCTGGTCATCCACCCCTGGAACCACCGGTCGGCCGTGGCGAGGCTGCAGTCGTGCGCGTCGTGGCACAGGTCGGGGACGACCATCGCGGCGTTCGGCAGGGAGCCTCCGTCGACGGCGGGCCCGAGCGCCGAGACCGGCAGGTCGTACTTGCGGCAGAGCGCCCGCTCGTCGACGAAGTAGGGCCACGGGTTGTGCTTCACGGCGTACCGCCCGCTGGACACCAGGGCGCAGTTGCCGGGCATGGCGTCCACGTAGACCGCGGCCTTGAGCCCCGCCGAGATCGTCCGGCCGAAGACCGAGGGTCCGTGCACGGGGACGTTGTCGGCCGGGGCCTTGTTCGTGGTGACGAGGTGGGTGCTGCCCGACGCGATGGCGATGTAGTTGGGCAGGGACGGGTGGCGCACCCCGAAGTAGCTGGTCGCGTAGCCGTAGGTCTGCGCGAGCTTGTAGGTGTAGGGCATCTGCGCGCGCATCTGCGCGAGCGAGTGGTTCTCGACGACGAAGACGATCAGCTTGCTGACCGGGACGACCGCAGTCGCGGACGAGGCCGCGGACACGGTGGTCGTGGTGGTCGTCGTCGTGGTGCGGGCGCTGGTCGGGCTCGTCGTGGTGGTGGCGGCGCTGCCGACCGCGTCGGCGCCCGACGAGTCGGCACACCCGGCGAGCCCGAGCACGGCCAGCACCGAGCAGGTCACGAGCAGGCGGGTCCGGTGCACCCTTGAACCATGACACACCCGGCGCCGACTCACCGGGCGACACTCGAGGGTCGCCGCCTCACCGGGCGATGACTCGCAGCGCCCCGGGCTCCCCTCGCGCCCTCGGCGGGCAAGGCTCAGGCGAGGGCGCTCTGCGCCTTCCACTTCGCGAACGAGTACTGCCAGACACCGATGCCCTCGGTCGGCAGGAACGGGCGGTTGGACCCCTTGAAGGTCACCACGTCACCGACCTTGGAGTTCTCGAACATCCACTTGGCGTTGGCCGGCGACATGTTCACGCAGCCGTGGCTGACGTTGGCGTTGCCCTGGGCACCCACCGACCACGGGGCGGAGTGGAGGTACTCACCGGTCCAGGTGACCCGCAGATTCCAGTCCGTCTCCTCCTTGTAGTAGCCGGGCTTGCCCTTGGGGATGCCGATGGTCGTCGAGTCCATCGTGACGTGACCCTCCTTGCGGATGATCACCTTGGTCCCCGACCGGGTCTCGGTGGTGGCGCCGGGGCGACCGGTGCTGACCGGGATCACCTTGATGACCTGGCCGCCACGACGGACCGTCATGTGGTGACCCTTGATGTCGACCGTGGAGACCATCGACGAGCCCACCGTGAAGCTGGCGCTGTCGTCGTTGCCGACCCACTTGCCCTCGCCCGTCTGGACGCCGGTCAGCGGTGCGGTGATGGTGACCTTGGTGCCGGGCTTCCAGTAGTACGCCGGACGCCACATCAGCTGGCGGTTGTCGAGCCAGCCCCACGCCCCGGCCTGCTTGGGCGAGGTGGTGACCGTGACCCGCTTCTCGACCTCGGCGCGCATCTTCGCGGTGGTGACGGCCGAGTCGAACTGGATGCTGGCCGGCATACCGACGCCGACGGTCTCACCGGAGTTGAGGATGCCGTAGGTCGCGGTGACCTTGGGCTTCAGGGTCTTGAAGGTCGAGGTCGTGGTGGACGGCGTGCCGTCCTCGCCGGTGGCGGTCGCGCTGACCGTGTATGCCGCGCTGGGAGCCAGCAGCCCGCTGGAGGTCCACGTGCCGTCGTCGCCCAGCTCGCCCGCGACCTTGCGGCCCGTGGCGTCGGTGACGGTGACCTCACCGAGGGTGCCGCTGGTGGCCGTGACCACCACGGGCTCGGTCGGGAGCACGCCCGTGGCGCCCTTGGCCGGCGTGATGGTCAGCTCGGCCGGCGTGGCAGTCGCCGACGACGAGGAGGAGGACGACGAGGAGCTGGAGCCGGCCACGTCGTCGGTCGCCGGGCTGTCGACGCCGCCCGAACACCCAGCGACCAGGGCCAGCCCCGCGACCATGGTCGCGGCCACGGCCAGTCGTGCCCCTCGAGTCCTACCCACCACGTGTACTCCTGTGCTCTGCGCCGTCGTGGCGCCCTGTGCGTGATCTGAACAGCGTGTCGTGTCGCGTCCTCGGCCACAGCCGCAGGACCCGCCCGACGATGGCCGTCATCCCGACAGACGCCGGACAGGCCTGAATGGTTGGCTATGCAACTGTGTCTGGCCGGGCGATCACGAGTTCGCGCCAGGCCCCCTGAGCCCCAGCCCCCGGAGAGACCGACGGCCCGCCCCTGCGCGGACCGGAGGTCAGTCTACCTGCTCGACGGCGATGCCCCTGACACCACGACGATGCCCCTCATCCATGGCAACTACAGGCAACCGCCTGCACTACCGCGCAACCGGCCCCTCGGAGTGGGCACGAGAACGGCCGGGGGTGACCCCTGCGGGTCACACCCGGCCGATCGGCCACGCAAGCGTGCTCAGACGGCGTGCGGGCCCTTGAAGTACTCGAAGGTCCAGCCCACCAGGGCGACCACGCCGAAGGTGGCTCCGATGATGAACAGCCACCAGCCGACCGCCAGACCCAGGAAGCAGATCGCCGCCGCGCCGGCCAGGGGCAGCGGCCACCAGGAGTGCGGGCTGAAGAAGCCGTACTCACCCTCGTGCTCGGCGATCTCCCCACCGGGGTTGTCCTCGGGGCGCTCGGGGAGCCGGCGGGCGGTGGCCCACAGGTAGAACGCGATCATCGCGCCCAGCCCCGCGGACAGGAACAGACCGGCCGGTCCGACCGGCTCCTTCCAGTCGGTGAAGATGCCGTAGGCGAGGCCGACGGGGGCGAAGAAGGCCGCCAGGACGATGAAGAGCTTGTACTCGATCTTCACGGGTCAGTCACGCTCCTCGTGGTACCGCGGGTGCTTGTCGTGGTCGTACTCGCCCGTGACGTGCTCCTCGCCCGTGCGGGTCTCGGCCATGATCCGGGTCAGCGTGTCGGGGTCGGCGTGCACACCGGACAGCGGGGCCGCCTCGGGGTGGTGCAGGTCGAAGGCCGGCCGCTCGGAGCGGATCCGCGGGATCGTGTCGAAGTTGTGCCGCGGCGGCGGGCACGAAGTGGCCCACTCCAGCGATGCGCCGTAGCCCCACGGGTCGTCGGTCTCGACCAGCGGCGCGGTGCGCCAGGTCTTCCAGACGTTGTAGAGGAACGGGAGCGTCGACGCCGCGAGCAGGAACGCGCCGAAGGTGGACAGCTGGTTCATCCACGTGAAGCCGTCCTCGGGCAGGTAGTCGGCGTAGCGACGCGGCATGCCGTCGACGCCCAGCACGTGCTGGATGAGGAAGGTGGTGTGGAAGCCGATGAACAGCATCCAGAAGTGGATCTTGCCCAGCGTCTCGTCGAGCATCCGCCCGGTGAACTTGGGCCACCAGAAGTAGAAGCCGGCGAACATCGCGAAGACCACGGTGCCGAACACCACGTAGTGGAAGTGCGCCACCACGAAGTAGCTGTCGGACAGGTGGAAGTCGAGGGCCGGGCTGGACAGGATGATGCCGGTCAGGCCGCCGAAGAGGAACGTGACGAGGAAGCCGATCGCCCAGAGCATCGGCGTCTCGAAGGAGAGCTTGCCGCCCCACATCGTGCCGATCCAGTTGAAGAACTTCACGCCGGTGGGCACGGCGATGAGCATCGTCATGACCGCGAAGAACGGGAGCAGGACCTGGCCGGTCGCGTACATGTGGTGCGCCCAGACGGTGACCGACAGGGCCGCGATGCCGATGGTCGCGAAGACCAGGGTCTTGTAGCCGAAGATCGGCTTGCGCGAGAACACCGGGAGGATCTCGGAGATGATCCCGAAGAACGGCAGCGCGATGATGTAGACCTCGGGGTGGCCGAAGAACCAGAACAGGTGTTGCCACAGCATCGGGCCGCCGTTGTCGGCCTCGAAGATCTGCGCCCCGAACTTGCGGTCGGCGCCGAGGGCCAGCAGGGCGGAGGCCAGCACCGGGAACGCCATCAGCACGAGCAGGCTGGTGACCAGGATCGTCCAGGTGAAGATCGGCATCCGGAACATCGTCATGCCCGGAGCGCGCATGCAGATGATCGTGGTGATGAAGTTGACCGCACCGAGGATGGTGCCGAAACCACCGAGCGCGAGGCCGAAGACCCACAGGTCGCCACCGAGACCGGGGGTGTTGGAGGCGTCCGACAGCGGCGAGTAGGCGAACCAGCCGAACGACGCCGCACCCGATGGCGTGAGGAAGCCCGCGGAGGCGATCAGGCCACCGAAGAGGTAGAGCCAGTAGGCGAACATGTTGAGCCGCGGGAACGCGACGTCGGGCGCACCGATCTGGATCGGCATCAGCGCGTTGGCGAACCCGGCGAACAGCGGCGTCGCGAACAGCAGCAGCATGATCGTGCCGTGCATCGTGAACAGCTGGTTGAACTGGTCGGGGTTGTCGACGACCTGCAGCCCGGGCTGGAACAGCTCGGCCCGGATCAGCAGGGCGAGCACGCCACCGAAGATGAAGAAGATGAACGAGGTGATGAAGTAGAGGTTGCCGATCACCTTGTGGTCGGTGGTCGACGCCCACTTGACGACGGTCTGGCCCTTGGTGAGCCGGCGGGTCGCGGTGGCCTCGGTGGACCGGTAGTAGGTCCCGGCGGTCGACTCGGTTGCCGCTGCCATCAGTTGCTCCCTGCGCTCGGGATGAGGTGCGTGTCCTCGTCCATGACCTTGGACGGGTTCAGGCTGTTGTCGAGCTGACCGGTGTTGCCCTGGGCCTTGAGGTCGGCGATGTGCGCGTCGTAGGTGGCCTGGTCGACGACCTTGACGTTGAACAGCATCCGCGAGTGGTAGGCGCCGCAGAGCTCGGCACACTTGCCCTTGAAGTCACCGGTCTCGGTCGGGAAGACCTGGAACTTGTTGACCCGACCGGGGATCATGTCGAGCTTCTGCAGGAAGGCCGGCACCCAGAACGAGTGGATGACGTCGCGCGAGGTCAGGACGAACTCGGTGCGCTTGTCGACCGGCAGGTAGAGGGTCGGGAGGTTCTCCTCGGTGCCGGGCTCCCCCGTGAGCTCGGCCTGGGTGCCGCTCTCGTAGGTCTGCTCGTTCACGTAGTTGAAGTCCCAGCTCCACTTCTTGCCCACCACGTTGACGACGACGTCGGGGTGCTTGGAGGTGTCGAGCAGGGCTGCCTCGTCACGGGCGGTGTAGTAGAAGAGCACCGCGATCATGAAGACCGGGACGATCGTGTAGAGGATCTCCATCGGCACGTTGTAGCGCAGCTGCACCGGCAGGGCGGTGTCGTCCTTCTTGCGGCGGTAGGCGACCACGCACCAGCCGATCAGGCCCCAGACGAGGACGCCCACGAGCAGCGCCGCGATCCAGGCGCCGTTCCAGAGCGAGGTGACGCGTTCGCCACCCTCGGTCACGGCGCGCGGCAGGAAGCCGTCCTGGACGCGCCCGGCGCAGCCGGAGAGGGCGAGGGCGAGGGCGACGAGCGACAGCCCGAGAGCCGTGGTCGTTCTCCTCTGAGCAGTCCGCCGCCGCTGTGGGCGCGGCGCAGAGACGTCGTGCTGACGCAACGGTGCACCTTCTTCGAGACAGTGATGGGCCATCGCGCCAAACCCTACTCCAGCCGGTGCGTCCCGTCCGGTCAGGGTGCGGCTAACGTCAGGGTGTGGCGAACCCCTCCCCGGACGACGCTCCCAGCGGCGAATCCGACCGTCTCCCCGGGCGCGCAGTCCTTGACGCGGCACCCGGGCCGATGCACCCGCGAGCCAGGGAGACGATGCTCGCCGCGCTCGACGCCGGGTGGGCCGATCCGCGCCGCCTGCACCGCGAAGGACGGGCCGCGAGACGGCTGCTCGACCAGGCCCGCGAGGTGCTCGCCACCGGGCTCTCGGTCAGCCCGTCGGAGGTCGCCTTCGCGCCCGACGGCCCGACCGCGGTCCGCTGGATGACCGACGGCCTCCGGTATGCCGCGCGGCGCCGCGGAGCGCGCGTGGTCGCGTCCGCCGTCGAGCACTCTGCGGTCCTCGTGCCGGGCCGCCATGCGGCCGACGCCGCTGGCGACCCGGCGGCCTTCGACGCGGTGGCCGTCGACCACGCCGGGCGGGTGGACCTCGCCACGTGGCGACAGGCCGTCGCCGCACCGGGGACGGTGGCCGCCGTCCTCCAGCACGCCAACGGCGAGGTGGGCACGGTCCAGCCCCTCGAGGCGGCCCGCGCGGCCTGCCAGTCCGTCGGGGTGCCGCTCGGGGTCGACGCGCAGGCGTCCCTGGGGCGGACCTCGTCGCCCGAGGCCTACGACGTCCTGGCCGGCGACGCCGCCTCCTGGGGTGGCCCTGGCGGCCTCGGGGTCCTGTTCGTGCCGGGGCGCACGCGGTGGTTGCTCCCGGGGCCGGCCGACCCGGATGCCGCCATCAGCGGGCCCTCGGGCCACACGCCGTGGGTCCCGCTGGCGCTGGCGGCGGCCGAGGCGTGGCAGCAGACCGCGGCCGAGGCCGAGGCCGAGCACGCCGAGGCGTTCGCGCTCGTCGACCTCATCCGGGTCGCCGCCGCAGCGGTCGCCGACGTCGAGGTCGTGGGCGACCCGGTGGGTCGCCTCCCCCACGTCGTGACCTTCTCGGCGCTCTATGCCGACGGGGAGGCACTGGTGCGCGAGTTCGACCGACGGGGCTTCGCGGTCGGCTCGGGCTCCGCCTGCACGGCCAGCACCCTCGAGCCGAGCCACGTCCTGGCGGCGATGGGTGCCCTGACCCACGGCAACGTGCGCATCACGCTGCCCCTGGCCGCCGTGGCACCCGACCGGGCGGCCCAGGTGGGTGCCTTCTGCGCCGTCATCGCCGAGGTGGTCGAGTCGGTGCGGACCGAGCTCGGGGCCAGGCGACTGTGACCGGCCCGCAGCGCCCGGCCGGCGACCAGGAAGCGGCGGCCACCGCGGAGCCCCAGGTCGTCGTGGACGCCCGCGGCCTGCGGTGCCCGTTGCCCGTCATCGAGCTCGCCCGGGCCGCCCAGGGCTCGCCCGCCGGCACCGTCGTCGAGGTGTGGGCGACCGACCCGGCGGCACGGGCCGACATCCCGGCGTGGTGCCGGATGCGCGGCCAGGACTACCTCGGCGAGGTGGCCACGGACGGCGAGCACGCGGCATACCGGGTGCGCACCGTGGGGTGAGCCCCGGGACCCCTAGGCGGAGAACGCCGGCGGCTCGAGCGCCACGGCCTCGCGGAGTCGCGCGAGGTAGTCGCGACGGGACACCGTGACCACGCCGAGGGTGCGCAGGTGGTCGGTCGCCCACTGCACGTCGATGAGGCGGCGGGGGTCGCCGTCGGCGAAGACGTAGCCGGCGGTGGCCACGACCGCGGCCTTGGACGCATCGGTGACGCGGTGGAACATCGACTCCCCGGCGAAGAGCCCGCCGACGTTGATGCCGTACAGCCCTCCGACGAGCCGGCCGTCCTGCCAGGTCTCGACGCTGTGGGCCCAGCCGAGCGCGTGCAGCTCGGTGTAGGCGTCGATGATCTCGTCGGTGATCCAGCGGCCCTCGCGATTTGGGTCGGCACACGCCTCGACCACCTCGCGGAAGGCCGTGTCGACCCGCATCTCGAAGTGCCGCAACGACTTCTGGAGCGATCGGCTGGCGTGCACTCCCCCGGGCAGCAGGACCCCGCGCGGGTCCGGTGACCACCAGCCGAGCGGCCGCGCGCCGAGCTCACCGAGCCCCATCGGGAAGACGCCGCTGCGGTAGGCCTCGATCAGCGTCCCCGCCCGCAGGTCACCCCCGACGGCGACCATGTCCTCGCCGTCGTCCACCTCGCTGAGGTCGAAGACCCAGCTGGTGGGCAGGGGTTCGACCGGCTCGGCGGTCACCACCGGTGCACCGGTCCCTACGGGGCGATGCAGGCGATGTGGGGTTCGATGGCGTCCGCCGACTCCTGGCCGTAGGCGTCCGCCAGCCGCTGGAGGAAGCTCGCCTTGCCCAGCGTGTACTCCTGGGTGCCCACGGTCTCGATGACGTACGTCGCCAGCATCGACCCGAGCTCGGCGGAGTGCCGCAGCCCCAGGTCGGCCGCCAGGCCGGTGAGGAAGCCGGCCCGGAACGCGTCACCGACACCGGTCGGGTCGGCTCGGCGCACCTCGCGGGCGACCGAGACCTCGATGGTCTCCTCGCCCTTGCGCTCGATGGACACGCCGTCCTTGCCCCGCGTGATGACCCGGGTGTGCACCCGGTCGGCGATCTCGTCGGCATCCCAGCCGGTCTTCTGCTCGGTCAACGCCGCCTCGTACTCGTTGGTGAGCAGGAAGTCCGCGCCGTCGATGAGCTGGCGGATGGTCTGGCCGTCCGCGAAGGCGAGCTGCTGGCTCGGGTCGGCCGCGAACGGTATGCCGCGGGACCGGCACTCGCGCGTGTGGCGCAGCATCGCCTCGGGGTCGTTGGCGCCGACCAGGACGAGGTCGAGCCCGCCCACGCGGTGGGCGATGGGGTCGAGCTCGATGGCCCGTGCCTCGCTCATCGCGCCGGCGTAGAAGGTGGCGATCTGGGCCATGTCCTCGTCCGTGGTGCAGACGAAGCGGGCGGTGTGCTTGGACTCGGACACGTGCACCGAGTGGCAGTCGACGCCGTGGCGCTCGAGCCAGCTGCGGTAGTCGGCGAAGTCCTCCCCCACCGCCCCCACGAGGATCGGTCGCTGGCCGAGGTTGGCCATGCCGAACGCGATGTTCGCGGCCACCCCGCCCCGGCGGACCTCGAGGTCGTCCGCGAGGAACGACAGCGAGACCTTGTCGAGCTGCTCGACGACGAGGCTGTCGCGGAACCTGCCCTTGAAGGTCATCAGGTGGTCGGTGGCGATGGAACCCGTGATGGCTATCTGCACGGGACGAAAACCTACCTGTTGTGGAGGTTCACCGCGCGCAGCGACCTCTGAGCATTGCCGTGACCGGCCAGCAGGGGGCACAGTCGGTCCATGACCGAGCCCGAGATCGCCGCGTTCGACTTCACCGGCCTGCGCGCCACCTTCGTCAACTGCACCCTCAAGCGCTCGCCCGAGACCAGCAACACCCAGGCGCTGGTCGACATCAGTGCGGGCATCATGCGCAAGCACGGCGTCGACGTCGAGCTGATCCGGGCCGTCGACCACGACATCGCCACGGGTGTCTACGTCGACATGACCGAGCACGGGTGGGACCGCGACGAGTGGCCGACGCTGTTCGCGCGGATCCTCGACTCCGACATCCTCGTGGTCGCCGGGCCGATCTGGCTGGGCGACAACTCCAGCATCACCAAGCAGGTGATCGAGCGCCTCTACGCCGGCTCGTCGATGACCAACGCGGCTGGTCAGTACGTCTACTACGGCAAGGTCGGCGGCGCGATCATCACCGGCAACGAGGACGGCATCAAGCACTGCTCGTCCAACATCCTCTACAGCCTGCAGCACATCGGCTACTCGATCCCACCGGCTGCGGACGCCGGGTGGATCGGCGAGGCGGGACCCGGTCCGTCGTACCTCGACCCGGGCAGCGGCGGCCCCGAGAACGAGTTCACCCAGCGGAACACCACGTTCATGACCTGGAACCTCATGCACCTCGCGGCGCTGCTGAAGGCCGCGGGCGGCTTCCCGGTCGGGGGCAACCAGCGCACCGAGTGGGACGCGGGTGCCCGGTTCGACTACCCGAACCCCGAGTACCGCTAGCGCTGGTCCGGTGCCGACAGACGAGCGAAGGGCCCGGCACCAGTGGTGACGGGCCCTTCGACGGTGCTCAGCCGATGCTTGCTCAGCTGCAGTGCTCGATCAGCTGCTGTGCTCGATCAGCTGAAGGAGTCGCCGCAGGCGCAGGAGCTGCCGGCGTTGGGGTTGTCGATGGTGAAGCCCTGCTTCTCGATCGTGTCGGCGAAGTCGATGCTCGCGTTCTCGAGGTAGGGCGCGCTCATCCGGTCGACGACGACCTCGACACCGTCGAAGTCGCGGACGAGGTCACCGTCGAGGGTGCGCTCGTCGAAGTACAGCTGGTAGATGAGGCCGGAGCAGCCGCCGGGCTGGACTCCGACGCGCAGGCGCAGGTCGTCACGACCCTCCTGCTCGAGCAGGGACTTCACCTTGGCGGCAGCGACATCAGTGAGGAGCACGCCGTGCGTGGCCTCGGCGGGCGCCTCGGTGGCGTCGACGGTGGTCGCCGCAGCGGTCTGGTCCTGAACACTCATGGTGATGCGTCCTTCATGTCGGTGGAGGTCGGCCACTGGTGCCAACCCACGGTTCGCGCGAAATGTTCCCCGCGCCACTCCACTGTACGACGCGCTCAGGCGCGAGGGGACCAGGTGGCCGCCACTCGGGCGGTTCGCGCCGCGAGGGTGCCGACCGGATCGGTCATGGCCGCCTCCACCTGGGCGGGCGTCTCGGCCACCGCATAGCTCCCGGACAACCCCAGCGTCATGGCCTCCCGGCGACCCACGAGCGCCTGGCCGGCGATCACGACGCTGGGGGTGGCCGTCTCGAGGGCAAGCCCCGCGACCCCCGCCACGACCTTGCCCTGCAGGCTCTGCCAGTCGAAGGAGCCCTCCCCCGTGACCACGAGGTCGGCCGCCCGCAGCAGCTCGCGCAGCCCGACCGCCTCGAGGACCTCCCCCACGCCACTGACCCGGGTGCCGCCGAGCAGCAGCAGCGCGTAGCCCAGCCCGCCTGCGGCTCCGGCGCCGGGCGTCTTGTCCAGCCGCCTGGCCGTGCCGGTCAGCAGGTCGGTCTGCTCGGGCACCGTGCGCCGCACGACCTCGACGAACCGCCCCAGCGCACCCTCCAGGGCCTGGGCCACCTCCGGCGAAGCCCCCTTCTGGGGACTGAACACCGCACTGGCCCCCTGGAGCCCGAGCAGCGGCGACTCGACGTCGGTGGCGAGGACGAGCTCGACGTCGCGGAACCGCTCGCGGGCCTCGACCAGCCCCGGCAGGGCCGTGTCGGAGATCTCCGAGAGCGCCAGCCCACCGCGCGCCAGGTCGTGGGCCGCGCCGGCGCCCAGGGCCGCCAGCAGGCCGGCACCCGCGTCGTTGGTGGCGCTGCCACCGAGACCGACGACGATGCGGCTCACGCCTTCGGCGAGGGCTGCTTCGAGCAGGCGTCCCACGCCCCACGTGCTCGTGAGGGCAGGGTTGCGTTCGTCGGCCGCGAGCAGGTGGAGGCCGGCCGCCTGCGCCGACTCGAGGTATGCCGTGCGGCGGCCACCGTCGTCGACCACCAGCAGCGCTGCGGGCACCTCACGGCCGAGCGGGTCGGTCACGGTCACCGCGAGGGTCTGCGCCTCGGGCCGGGCCCCCGCGAGGACGTCGAGGAACCCCGGTCCACCGTCGGACAGTGGCCGCAGCGTCAGGAGGTCGTGCGGTGCGCTGGAGGCCCACCCCTGGGCCATCGCCTCCGCGGCCTGCTGGGCGGTGAGGGTGCCGGTGAAGCAGTCCGGGGCGATGACGACGTGCACGGTCCCATCCTTCCAGTCCGGGTGCGGGTGACAGCGGCGGGACAAATTTGCCCCCGTTGAGCACGGATTGAGCGCAAATGCCCAGCGCGGTGGAGGCGGCTGGCGGCAAACAGGTCCACACTAGACAGATGCGCCCCCGTCAGCCCGCCAAGAAGCCCCACCTGCCCAACAGCCCCTTCCGCGCCGCAGAGGTCCCCGTCATCCCGGACTTCGCCGTCAACGACCGGGTCACCCACGACCGGCACGGACTCGGCTCGGTCGTGCGGGTGACCGGCGACCGGATCCACGTGCGCTTCGGTGAGAACACCGTCAGCGTCGCGATGTCCAGCAGCAAGATCCACCCGCTCTAGGTCAGCCCACCTACGGCACCAGGGCGGCAGCGAGCAGCCGGCGGGCGGCTGCCTCGTCGCCGTCCGCCGAGAGCTCGGCAGCATCGGCGCGGTGCCAGAGCGAGAGGTAGAGCTGGGTCGCGGGTCCACTGACCCGGGCGACCGCTCCCTCCGCCACCCCGTCGACGAGCACGACGGCTCCCTCGACCACCCGAACGGTCCACGACGCCTCGATGTCGGTGCAACACAAGGCGATCGGCTCAGGCGCGGGGATCACCTCCAGGGGCGCGCGGTCCGCGTGACGGACCAGGCTGCGAGGAGCCATCACCTCGAACACCTCCGCCACGCCATCGGCCGCCTCCTGTGGAGTGAGGCCGGGGACCTGCCCCACCGGACCGGACACCGGCACGCGACCAGCGGCCTGCAACGCGTCGACGTGGTGCACCGTGGTCTCGTGGAACTGGCGGCGACGCCAGAACCCCGCCGTCCCGTGGGCCGGGTCCGCCGAGAAGCTCCACGAGGGGTGGTCCGGAGGCAGCCCGGCCAGGGTGGACACGATCGATTCGGCGCACGCGGCATACCAGTCCGCGAGTGGCTGGTCGCGGTCGCGCCGCGGGTAGGGGTCGGGAGGGGCGCCCTCGCGCGCGCTGTGGGCGGCCCAGAGGTGGACCCGGCCGAGGTGGTCGACGAGGTCGGTCACGGACCAGCCGGGGCAGGACGGCACCGCCGCTGCCAGGTCAGCGGCGCGCACCGTGGCGAGCATCGCCGAGGTCGCCGTCCCCAGGGCGGCCAGCGCGTGGTCGTCGTCCATGGGCGCGACCCTAGCCCGGCGGCCGGCGCCGGGCACGAGACCACACGGCATACGATCGGTGCGTGAGCACTCCTGTGACGCAGTCGGACTCCCGTCCCTCCCCTCTCCCGCTGCTGGTCCTCGGTCGGGGTACCGACCTGCACACCGAGCGCGGCGTCGAGTGCCCGGGCGACCTGCCTGCCCCCTCCGACCCGGGGCTCGTCGAGCGCGCCCGCGCGGCCAAGGCGGCCCTCGGCGACCAGGTGTTCGTGCTCGGGCACCACTACCAGCGCGACGAGGTCATCGAGTTCGCCGACGTCACCGGTGACTCCTTCAAGCTGGCCAAGGACGCAGCCGCGCGGCCGGACGCGCCGTACATCGTCTTCTGCGGGGTCCACTTCATGGCCGAGTCGGCCGACATCCTCACCAGCGACGAGCAGACCGTGATCCTGCCCGACCTGGCCGCGGGGTGCTCGATGGCCGACATGGCCGCGATCCGGCAGGTCGAGGACGCCTGGGACGACCTGGTCGAGGCCGGGGTGGCGGACCGGACCATCCCGGTCACCTACATGAACTCCTCCGCGGCGATCAAGGCCTTCACCGGCCGCCACGGTGGCACCATCTGCACCTCCTCCAACGCGCGCACGGCCCTCACCTGGGCCCTCGACCAGGCCGGCGAGGGCGGCAAGGTGCTCTTCCTGCCCGACCAGCACCTGGGCCGCAACACCTACGTCCGCGACCTCGGCGGCGAGCTCGACGGGTGCGTCGTCTTCGACCCGCACAAGCCGATGGGTGGCCTGACCCGGCAGGAGCTCGAGGACGCCACGATGATCCTGTGGCGCGGCCACTGCTCGGTGCACGGGCGGTTCAGCCTCGCCGCGGTCGAGCAGGCCCGGCGCGAGATCCCCGACGTCAAGGTGATCGTCCACCCGGAGTGCCAGCACGAGGTCGTGGAAGCCGCTGACGAGGTCGGCTCGACCGAGAAGATCATCAAGACCATCGCAGCCGCCCCGGCGGGCACCAAGTGGGTCGTCGGCACCGAGCTCAACCTCGTGCGGCGTCTCGCCGCGCAGTTCCCCGAGCAGCAGATCTCGTTCCTCGAGAAGAACGTCTGCTACTGCTCGACGATGAACCGGATCGACCTGCCCCACCTCGTGTGGACCCTCGAGTCACTCGTGGCCGGCCGCGTCGTCAACCCGATCCGGGTCGACCCGGACGTGGCTCACCACGCCCGGGTCGCCCTCGACCAGATGCTCGCCCTCCCCGGGGAGACCCACCGGGACTAGCGGTCCGGGTCAGTTGAGCCGCAGCCAGGTCTGCGTGCTCCCGGTCGGGAAGCAGCCGTCCGGTCCGCTCGTCGTCGTGAGCGTCGCGGTCCTGGACACCACCTTCGTGAAGACGGGCGCACACCCGTCGCCGGTGCCCGATCCGGGAACCGGTCGCACCGAGCCGTCCGAGCCGACCGTGAGCAGACCACGCAGGTCGGGGTCGACCGCGCCGTCGCCGTCGTCGTCGAGGACGTAGGTGAGCGCGGCGCCCGACTCCACCTGCCCCACGGCCAGCACCTGCTCGGTCGCCTCGTTGACCCAGGTGCCCTCGAGCTGCGACGTGACCGTCACGGTGCGGGCGGCCTCGGTGGGGAACCTCGGCTCGAGGGCGCCAGCCGCCGCAGAGCGCGGCGACACCCGCTCCAGGTGCAGGACCCATTGCTCTCCGGTCGTACACCCGGGGGTGAGAGTGGCAGCGTCCGGACCGTCGACGTGGATGCGTAGCTTGTCGCACTCGTCCTGCGAGCCGGCCTTGGTGGTCTGGGCCCAGGTGTAGAGGTCGCCCTCTCGGGTGCCGAGGGTCCTGGGAGCGCCGTCGCCTCGCGCGGTCTGTGCGCCACGCAGGTAGGCAACCGGTGTGTCGGTGTTGAAGACCCGGCCATCCGCGCTGAACTCCCAGAGCCACTCGCTGTCCGGCTGGTTCTGCCAGAGCCCGACCAGCTCGGGCGGGACCAGCGGCCAGGTCGGCGCCGGTGCGGGTGCCGGCACCGCCGGGGCCGTCTGCTCGTGGTTGACCTGCCACAGCGCCGCCCCACCCAGGACCAGCGCCGCCACGGCTGCCGCAGCCACTCCCCATTCCCAGCGACCTCGGCGGGCAACCTTGCCCTCCGACGGCCTCGTCTCCAACAGTGTCATGAGCTCGCCCTCCAGTCGGTCCATGTCGTCCTCGGTCACCAGCAGTCCGTCGGTCGCACGGTGCAGCGCCGAACGGGTCCTTGCCTCCATCGCGGTCACGTCGTCCACGTCGCTCACGGCGCCACCTCCAAGCGGTCGTGCAGGGTGGCCAGCGCCCGGCTGGCGTGCTTCTTGACCGAGCCCACGGACACCTCGAGCAGGTCGGCGGTCTGGCGTTCGGTCAGGTCGAGGTAGTAGCGGCAGACCACCACCTCGCGTTGGCGCTGCGGGAGCTCGCGCACCACGGCAGCGAGTCGCACCGACTCGTCGTGGGCGATGGCTGCCCCGTCCGCGCCCGGCAACGTGGCGACCTCGGGGGTCAGCGGCTCGGTCGCGCGGACGGTGCGGGCCCGGCTGCGGTGCACCGACCGGCACCGGTTGACCAGCGCGACCCGCAGGTAGGGCAGCGCGACCGACCGGTCCCGCAGGGTGTCCCAGTTGCGGTACAGCGAGACGAAGGCGTCCTGGACGGCCTCCTCCGCCGCGCCCCGGTCACCGGTGAGGCAGTAGCCCAACCGGACCAGGCTCACTCCGTGGGCCCGGAACAGCAGCGGCACCGCGACGTCGCGCCCGACGGCGGACGCGTTCGACCCCGAGGGAAGGATCTCCCCCGGGCCGGCGTCGCGCAGGATTGGGGTCACACCCTGAGAGTCGCACCGAGCGGCGGAATGGTTGACACCTTCGCCCGGCTGATTTTCAGGGACTGCGAACCCGGTGGCCCGGCTGCCCAGGGTGGTGGCCGGCACGCCCCGGCGAGGACTAGTCCTCCTGAGGGAGTCCAAACGCAGGCGAGCCTGCCCATACTGGGTGATCTGCAGGGATCCGCGCCCCACGCAGGAGGATCGGCCATGCTCACGATGTCACGCAGCGACTCCCCCGGGGTCGTCGTCTGCGACGCCATCGCACCGTATGGTGTGGCGATCCGCGGTCGCGATGCCTGCATCCCGACGTGCTCGGTCTGTCCGAGCGGCGGAGAGGTGTGGCGGGTCTCGCTGTAGGCAGCCGCACCCGCCGTGGGCGGGCTGACCCGACCGAGTTCAGGGGCGGTCGGGCAGCTCGTCCACGGTCATCGTGAAGTCCCGCGCGCGGAGCCGGTCGACCAGCGCGTCACCCATGGCGGTCGACGGGGTGAGCACGCCCGCGGCGGCTGGCAGCGACGGACCGTCGAGGGCCAGGCACAGCGCGGACTCACCGAGCATGACGGCTGTGGCGGCATACCCGGGGTCGCCCTGGGCGGCCACGGTGGCGAGGTAGCGGCGGCCGGTCTCCGTGGTGGTCCGGATCTTCATCGCGAACCACCCCGACGACCGGGCCTGCTCGCTCGGTCCCTCGCCGGGCGAAGGGGCGAGGCGGTCGACGATCGGCCGGGTGCGGGGGTGGGCCAGACCGGCGTAGGCCAGGCCCAGCAGCCCCGTGAAGACGGTGGCCCGGCGGCGGCCACGCAACCCCTTGCCGTACGCGCTCACCTCGCGGTAGCGGAACCGACGGCCGTAGGCGTGGTCGCGAAGGGCGTTGCTACGACGCACGATCCGGGTGTTGAAGCCGGCCATGATGAACGGCCCGACCCAGTCGCCCGTCTCTGCGTCCACGAAGACCGCGCTCGCGTCGCGCTCCTTGCCCAGGTCGGGCTCGGCGGCCCGGTCGGGGCTGAGGGCGTAGGCGTCGAAGATGACCTTGCGCAGCGACCTGTCGGCCGCCACCGCCTCGAGCTGGGCCCGGGAGGAGTCGATCGTGCCGCCGCTCAGGCCGCCCTTCGACTTGGCGTGCAGGGTCGTGTCGAGCAGGGCGCCAGCGCCATCGGCGACCGCACGCTGGTGCAGCAGGTGCACCCCGAGGTCGGACGGGATCGAGTCGTAGCCACAGGCCGTGACGATGCGCGCGCCGGTCTCCTGCGCGCGGGCGTCGACGGCGTCGATCGCGCGGCGGACGAACAGCACCTCACCGGTGAGGTCGGCGTAGTGGGTGCCTGCGTCGGCGCACGCCTCGACCAGCGGCAGGCCGTAGCGCAGGTAGGGGCCGACGGTCGACGCGACCGCGGTCGTCGACTCCGCCATGGCGCGCAGCGAGGCGGGGTCAGCGGCGTCAGCCACGACCAGTGGCCAGTCGCGGGCCGCGGCCGGCAGCCCCGACCGCACCTCCTCGAGCCGGCGCTCGGAGCGCCCGGCCAGGGCGATGCGGGTGCCCGCGGGTGCGTGCTCCGCGAGGTAGGCGGCGACCAGGCGCCCGACGAAGCCGGTGGCCCCGAAGACGACGACGTCGTGGGTGCGGGTGGTGGTGCTGGGGCTCATGACTGCGTTCCGTTCGCTCGGGTGTGCGCGATGAGGTCGCGGTACCAGTGGTAGGAGTCCTTGGGGGTGCGGACCTGGGTCCGGTAGTCGACGTGGACCAGCCCGAACCGCTCGGCGTAGCCCGCCGCCCACTCGAAGTTGTCGGTCGCCGACCAGGCGAAGTAGCCGCGCACGTCGGCGCCGTCGCGGATCTCGTCGGCCAGTGCCCGCAGGTGGGCGTCGTGGTAGGCGATCCGTCGCGGGTCGCGCACCCGACCGTCGACGGGGTCGTCGTGGAACGAGCAGCCGCTCTCGGTCACGTACAGCGGCGGCAGCTGCGCGGCATACCGGTCGCGGAAGGTACGCACGATCTGGGCCAGGCCGTCCGGGACGATCGGCCAGTCGAAGTCGGTGCGCTCGTAGCCCTCGATGCGGCGGGCCTCGAACGGCAGCCCCGGCGGCAGCTCGGCGCCGTCGAGCTGGGAGCTGTCGGGCGCCAGCCCGGGCGCACCGATGCGCGCGGGGTTGTAGTAGTTGATCCCGAACCAGTCGAGGGGCTGGGCGATGGTGGGGAGGTCGCCGTCGCGGTAGGTCGGGAAGCCCTGCTCGGTGCCCTCGACGGGGTAGCGGCCGAGCAGCACCGGGTCGGCGAACATCCAGTTCCAGAGGTTGTCGTAGAACTGGGCCGCCTCCACGTCCTGCGGCTCCGGCGAGGCCGGCCACACGGGGGCGTGGTTGCTCGCGATGCCGATCTCGCGGCAGCCGGCCGCGCGCAGCGCCTGCGTCGCGAGCCCGTGCCCGAGGAGCAGGTGGTGCACGACCGGCAGCGCCTCGAACCCGAGCGAGCGGCCCGGCGCGTGGTTGCCGATCGCGTAGCCCAGCATGGTGACGACGTTGGGCTCGTTGAGCGGCATCCACCGCGCCACCCGGTCACCGAGCCGCTCACCGACGATCCCTGCGTATGCCGCGAAGTGCTCGGTGATCTCGCGACCGGTCCATCCCCCGCGGTCCTCGAGGGACTGCGGGGTGTCCCAGTGGAAGAGCGTGGCCGTCGGCTCGATGCCGGCGTCGAGCAGCTCGTCGACCAAGCGGTCGTAGAAGTCCAGCCCGGCGGCGTTCACCGCACCGGCACCGGTGGGCAGGATGCGCGGCCACGAGATCGAGAACCGGTAGCTGTCGACGCCGAGGACCTTGAGCAGCGCCACGTCCTCGCGGTAGTGGTGGTAGTGGTCGCAGGCGACGGCTCCGCTCTCCCCACCCGCGATCGCTCCGGGCTTGTCGCAGAAGGTGTCCCAGACCGAGCGACCGCGGCCGTCCTCGTTGACGGCGCCCTCGACCTGGTAGGCCGCGGAGGCGACCCCGAAGGTGAAGTCCCGGGGCAGGACGGGGAACTCGGTCACCGGGGCATGGCCCCGAGCCGGGCCAGGAGGACGGCCTCGGCCACACAGACCTTCTCGAACTCCCCGAGGTGCAGCGACTCGTTGGCGCCGTGGGCCCGCGTGTCGGGATCCTCGACGCCGGTCACGAGGATCGCCGCGTCGGGGAACTTCGCTGCGAACGAGGCGACGAACGGGATCGACCCGCCGACGCCGATGTCGACGGGCACGACGCCCCAGGCGTCGGTGAAGGCGGCCCGCGCCTGGTCGTAGACCGGGCCGTCGGCGTGCGCGTCGAACCCCGCGCCCTGGTCGTCGAGGTGCACCTCGACCCGGGCGCCCCACGGGGTGTTCGCCTCGATGTGGCGCTGCACCGCGGCATACGCCTCGAGGGGGACCTCGTCGGGCGCAAGGCGGATGGAGACCTTCGCGCTGGCACTCGGCACCAGGGTGTTCGACGACTTCGCGACGGACGGCGCGTCGATGCCGATGACGGTGGCGGTCGGCTTCGCCCAGATCCGGTCGAGCAGGCTGCCGGTGCCGATGACCTCGACACCGTCGAGCAGCCCCGACTCCGCACGCAGGCGGGCCTCGTCGAAGTCGAGGTCGCTCGCCGTGCCCGACTTCAGCCCGGCGATGGCGACGTCGCCGGCGTCGTCGTGGAGGCTGGCGAGGATCCGCACCAGAGGGGTCAGGGCATCGGGGACGGCGCCGCCGAACATGCCCGAGTGCACCCCGTGGTCGAGGGTCGTCACGGTCACGACGACGCGGATCAGGCCACGCAGGGTGGTCGTGAGCGCGGGCTCGCCGATGGCCCAGTTGGTCGAGTCGGCCAGCACGATGGCATCGGCGCGCAGCTTCTCGCCGTGCTTCTCCAGCAGGGTCGGCAGCGAGTCGGAGCCGATCTCCTCCTCGCCCTCGACGAAGACGGTGACGCCGACCGGCAGGGCCCCGGCGTGGGCCCGCAGCGCGGCGAGGTGGGCCATGATCCCGGCCTTGTCGTCGGCGGCGCCCCGGCCGTAGAGCCGGCCGTCGCGCTCGGTCGGCTCGAAGGGCGGGCTGTCCCAGTCCTGGTCGTCGCCGGGCGGCTGCACGTCGTGGTGGGCGTAGAGCAGCACGGTCGGCGCACCCTCGGGTCCGTCGACGTGCCCGATGACGGCGGGGCGGCCCCCCTCGCGGACGATCTCGACGTCGAGCCCCTCGGCCCGCAGCAGCGCGGCGGTCGCCTCGGCGCTGGCCTCCACATGGGCCTGGTCGAACGCGTCGAGGCTCACGCTCGGGATGCGGGTGAGGTCTTCGAGGTCTGTGCGCAGGCCCGGCATGAGGCCGGCAACGGTGTCCCTGAGGGTGGAGATCTGGTCGTCGGTCAGCACGTCGTCAGTCACGGTCGGGAGCCTAACGGGTGGCTCCGACCCGCCCTCCCCCGTGCAGCTTTATCGGGTCTAGCAAGAAGGTTGACCCTCGCACGGGTACCGAAGTCGAGCGAAGCTCAAGGTTCCTGCCAGACCCGATAAAGCTGAGGCCTGGGTGGCGAGTGGATTCACGTGGCCGACGGTGCGACCTTGCGCTGGGTGCCCTGAGCCCCCCGCTGGCACGGATTCAAGGGAACCTGCTCCGACGGCATACAGTGAGCCTGTGTTTGGACGCAACAAGACCCTGAACGAGCAGCAGGCCGAGACGGTCGCGACTGCCCCCCGTGAGGGCGCCAAGAACCGGCCCACGCCCAAGCGCAAGGACCAGGAGGCCGCGAACCGTCGTCCCCTGGTCGTGACCGACCGCAAGGCGGCTCGCGGCGTCGACCGCGACAAGCGTCGTGAGGCCCAGCTGAAGCAGCGAGCGGCCATGGTGACCGGCGACGACGCCCACCTGCCGGCTCGCGACAAGGGACCGGTGCGGCGTTACATCCGCGACTACGTGGATGCCCGCTGGAACCTCGGCGAGTTCATGCTGCCGGTGATGATCGTCGTGCTGGCCCTGTCGTTCATCCGCGTCCCGGCCGTGTTCGCGGCCGTGTCGATCGGCGTCTACGGCCTCCTGCTGGCCGCCGCGGTCGACGGCTTCCTGATGTGGCGGCGGCTCAAGGCCAAGCTCGTCGCCAAGTTCGGCGAGGACAAGGTCGGCCGCGGGCTCGCGATGTACGCGGCGATGCGCGGCTTCCAGCTGCGTCGCTCGCGGATGCCGCGCCCGCTCGTCAAGCGCGGCGACTTCCCCTCCTGACGGCCGGCTGGTGGGTCGGCTACTCCGCCGCCCGCAGGCTCATCGGTCCATAGACCTGGCGACCCTCGTGGAACAGCGTGACGGCGTCAACCCCGAGCTCGGTCAGGTCGTGCCACGACTCGCCGAACCAGTTCTCGGCGTCGGACTGCGACGGGAACGCCGTCGTCACCAGCCCTTCGCCGCTCAGCTCCGCACCGTCGGCGTCGAGGTAGGTCCACGTCCACGCATCGCTCATCCCCCCACTCTAGGGTTCGCACCGTGATCGAGTTCGAGGGCGTGACCCTCGCGTATGCCGCGCGGCCGGTCCTGCGCGACGTCACCTTCGGGGTCCCCGAGGGTGAGCTGCTGCTCGTCGTCGGCCCGACCGGGTCGGGCAAGTCCTCACTCCTGCGGTGCCTCGACGCCGGCCTGGCCCGCGACCCCGACCAGTCGTCCGCCCGCCTCGCCGGCCGGGTGCTGGTCGACGGGGCCGACCTGCACGCCGCCGACCCGGTCGGTCCTCGGCCGCTCGTCGGCCTGGTGCCCCAGGACCCCGCCGGCGCCCTCGGCGCCGGGACGGTGGAGTCCGTCATCGCCGCGGGAGTGCGCGCTCGGGACGCCGATGCTCACGCCGGTCAGCGCCAGGTGGAGGAGACCCTCGACCTGCTCGGCATCGCCGACCTGAGGTCGCGACCGGTCGCCGACCTGTCCGGGGGCCAGCAGCAGCGGGTGGCGATCGCAGTGGCCCTCGTCGCGGGACCGCGGGTGCTGGTGCTCGACGAGCCCACCTCGGCCCTGGACCCGGTCGCCGCGGAGGACGTGCTGGCGATCCTGCACCGCCTGGTGCACGACGTCGGCACCACCGTGGTGGTGGCCGAGCACCGGCTCGAGCGCGTCGTGCACCACGCCGATGCCGTGCTGCTGGTGGAGTCCGGGCGGGTGCGCGGACCGCTCGACCCGGCTGCGGCCATGGCGGACTCGCCCCTCCGCCCGCCCGTGGTCGAGCTCGGGCTCCGGCTGGGCTGGCACCGGCTTGCCCTGTCCGTGCGCGAGGCCCGGCGGTCGGCCCGCACCCTCAGGTCCACGCTCGACCTCTCCGCTGCGGCACCGGCCCCCCACACCGGCGCGGCGACCCGCGCGGTGGCCGGCTCGGCCCTCCCCGCGGCGACCGGCGCGGCGACGACCGCGTCCTCAACCCCCTCCGCTCGCACCACCACCGCAGCCACCCCCGCCCCACTCGTCGACGCGCGGCGGCTCAGCGTCGTGCGCGACACCGTCATCGCGCTGCGCACGGTCGACCTGCGCGTCGCGCCCGGCGAGGTCGTCGCGCTGATGGGTCGCAACGGCTCCGGCAAGTCCACCCTTCTCGCCACCCTCGACGGATCGCTGTCGCCGACGTCCGGTCGGGTGGTCGCGACCGAGCCCGCTGCCCTGGCACCCCAGGACCCAGGGGACCTCCTGGCCGACGCGACCGTGTCGAAGCAGCTGGCGGCGCACGACGCCGCCCAGGGCCTGGCGTCCGGGACGACCCACGCCGTGCTCGACCGGCTCGCGCCCGGCCTCGACGGCCTCCGCGGGCACCGCACGGCAGACCTGTCGGAGGGGCAGCGGATGTCCGTCGCCCTGAGCCTGGTCCTCGCCCGCGGCACCGCGCTGCTCCTGCTCGACGAGCCCACCCGTGGTCTCGACTACGCCGCCAAGGACCGCCTCACCACGATCCTCGCCGAGCGGGCCGCCGCGGGCTGCGCCGTGGTGGTCGCCACCCACGACGTGGAGCTCGCGGCCGAGGTCGCCACCCGGGTCGTGCTCCTCGCCGAGGGTGAGGTCATCGCGGACGGACCTGCGCGGCAGGTGCTGGCCGACTCCCCCGCGTTCGCACCGCAGGTGGCCAAGGTGATGCACCCGTTGCCCTTCCTGCGCGTCACCGACGTCCTGGCCGCGGTCGAGGCGCACGCCTCCCGGTGACGGCCCCTAGACCGGTGGGCCGGCCTGGACCCGGCGCCGGATCTCGGCCAGCCCGTCGGCGCCCGGCTCCACGCTCCACCAGCTCTCGACCCACCAGGTCGCGCCGATGCCCGCCCACTGCGCCGGGGTGCCCGCCGACTTCACGAACTCACCGGTGCTGTCGCCCTCGATGACGACGTCGTAGCCGTCCCAGGACAGACCCGACTCCTCGCGCAGGCCGCGCAGGACGCCCAGCGCCTCGCCGACCGAGCCGAGGGTGAGGTGCGGGCTGCCCGGCTTCGCGTCGGGCACCGCGACCGTCGGCAGGACGCCCTGCCACCGGGCCGCGCGCTCCAGCGAGGGCTGCCGCTCCCGGCCCGGCAGGTAGGCTCCGACCACCCACACCGGTGGGTGCGGGCGCTGGGGCGGGGGCGCCGGCGTCGGTGGGGCGTCGGCCCCCTCCGGCCCCACCGGGTAGTAGGTGCCGTCGAACGTGAACGGCGCACCCGAGAGCAACCCGCGGTAGACCGTCAGCGACTCGTCGAGCTTGCGGGCCCGCACGGCACGGCCCTCGTCGGGCTCGAACCGGGTCCAGCCCGAGTGCAGCGCGCCGAGCCCGACCGACATCACGACGCGTCCGCCGCTGAGCCGGTCCACGGAGCCGGCCATCGAGGCGAGGTCCCAGGGCCGGTGCCGTGAGGCCGGGGTCAGGAGGGTGCCTAGCCGGATGCGGGAGGTCTGCACCGCCGCTGCGGCCAGGGTCACCCAGGCGTGCTCGCCGTAGAGGCTCTCCCAGGTGAAGATGGCGTCCCAGCCGTGCTGCTCCCCGAGGACTGCCACCTCCGCGAACTCGCGCGAATCGGCGAACGGGACCACGAAGCCGTACTTCATGCTCCGAACGTAGGGGCAGGCACCGACAGCCGGTCGTCAGCGGCGAGCGACCTCGATGCGCGGCTCGACGACGACCTCGGTGGTCAGTGAGTTGGCGATGTAGCACTGCTCGTGGGCCTCGTGCAGCATCCGCTCGACGGTCGCGGTGTCGACCGGTCCCGCGTCGGGGCCCGCGGGTCCGTGCGGCGCCACCCGGACCCGCGGCCGGAGCACGATGCGGGTGATCCGTTGCGGCACCAGGTCGTCGGGCATCTCACCGGTTGCGTCGTCCTCGTAGGAGACCACGTCCACACCCCCTCGGGCGGCCACCGCGAGGAAGGACAACAGCTGGCACGAGGACGCCGCCAGCACCAGCAGCTGCTCGGGGTTGGGCAGGTCGGGGTCACCGCGGAAGTGCGGGTCGGCACTCAGGTCGAAACCTTCGGTCGCCGGTGGCATCCACGCCGTGTGGGCCCGCGGGTACGCGCGGTAGCCCGCGCCGGTCGAGCCGCTCCACTCCACCCGTGCGAGGTAGGTGTGGCCGCGGAAGTCCGCACCCGGCATACCCACTCCTCCTGCTGTCTCGAGTCCCCGGCGGGTGGCGCTCGCGGCGCTCAGGCCTCGCGGACGTCGACCTCGACGAACGGCGGCTTCACGACGGTCGCGGCGACCTCGCGCCCACGCACGTCGATGACGACCTCGTCGCCCGCGGCGACCGACGGTGCCAGCAGCGCGAGGGCGATGCCGTTCTTGAGGGTGGGGCTGAACGTGCCGGAGGTGACCTCACCCACGACCTCGTCGCCGACCTTCACCGCACAGTGCGCGCGGGGGATCCCTCGACCCGTGGCCAGCAGACCCCAGGCGACCCGCGAGGGACCGGCGGCCTTCTCGGCGACCAGCGCGTCCTTGCCCCAGAACGACTCCTTCTTCCAGCCGACCGCCCAGCCGACCCGCGCCTGCACCGGGGTGATGTCGACGGAGAGCTCGTTGCCGTGCAGCGCGTAGCCCATCTCGGTGCGCAGGGTGTCGCGCGCGCCGAGACCACAGGGCAGCCCGCCGAACGGCGCGGCGGCCTCGAGGAGGGCGTCCCACAGCTGGGCCGACACCTCCCAGGCCGGCACCAGCTCGTAGCCGCGCTCCCCGGTGTAGCCGGTGCGACAGACGATGACGGGGTGGCCGTTCCAGTCGGTCTCGACGAAGGACATGTACTCGTGCCCGGTCGGCAGGCCCAGCGCGTCGAGCACCTCGTCGCTCTTGGTGCCCTGGACGGCGATGACGCCGTAGCCCTCGTGCAGGTTCTCGACCGTCAGCCCCTCGGGTGCGGCCGCGGCGAGCAGCTCGACGACCTGGGCGGTGTTGGCCGCGTTGGGGATGAGGAAGACGTCCTCGTCACTGCGCAGGTAGGCGATCAGGTCGTCGACGACGCCGCCGGACTCGGTGCAGCACAAGGTGTACTGCGCTTTGCCCTCGTGGATCCGGCCGAGGTCGTTGGCCAGGCAGGAGTTCACGAACTCGCGCGCGCCGGGCCCCGAGACCCGCGCCTTGCCGAGGTGGGAGACGTCGAAGATGCCGACGGACGAACGCACTGCCGTGTGCTCACGGACGACACCGCCTCCGGGGTACTCGATCGGCATCTCCCACCCGCCGAAGTCAGCCATCTTGGCGCCGAGGGCCACGTGCCGGTCGTGCAGGGGCGAGGTCTTGAGGGCTGCGTCGCTCATGCGTCGAACGCTACCGCCCCCCGCCGTCGGCTCCACCAGCACGGCTATCCTGCGCTTGCAGGTGCCACCGCCCCCAGCCCGAAGGATGACTACGTGACCACCGTCAACGTGTCCGACCGCCCCGCCCACGACCTCAAGGCGGACGCCCTCGTCCTCGCCACGGTCGAGACCGCCGGCAAGGCCGCCCTGGCCGCCGGCCACGGTCTGCCGCGGGGAGCCGCGACCCACGTCGCCGCCCAGCTCGCCGCACTGCAGGCGACCGGCTCCGCCGAGGAGGTCCTGACCATCGCCGGGGTGCCCGGTGTGGCCGCGGCACGCGTGGTCCTGACCGGGCTCGGCAAGGGCACGTCCCGCACCACCTCCTTCGACCACGAGGTGCTGCGTCGCGCCGCCGGTGCCGCCGTGCGCTCGCTCAAGAACGCCGCCCGGGTCGCGCTCGCCCTCCCGACCACCGGTGCCGAGTCCGTCGCCGCCGTGGCCGAGGGCGCCGCCCTCGGCGCCTACCGGTATGCCGGTGTGCGGGGTCCCAGCGCCAAGGCCGGCAAGGGCGTCACCGCCATCACGGTCCTCACCTCCGACGCCCGCCTGAAGCCGGTCAAGGCCGCCGCCACCCGCGCCGCGGTCCTCGCCGACGCGAAGGCCTACGCCCGCGACCTGGTCAACACCCCGCCGAACAAGCTCTTCCCGCAGTCGTTCGCGGACTCGGTCAAGGCGCGCAACACCGCGGCCAGCGCCAAGGTCACCGTCAAGGTGCTCGACGAGGTGGCCCTCGAGAAGGGTGGCTTCGGCGGCATCGTCGGTGTCGGCCAGGGTTCGGTGAACCCGCCGCGCATGGTCACCCTCACGTGGAACCCGCCGAAGGCCAAGGGGTCCGTGGCCCTGGTGGGGAAGGGCATCACGTTCGACTCCGGCGGCCTCAACCTCAAGCCGGCCACCGGCATGCTCACGATGAAGTCCGACATGGCCGGCGCTGCTGCCGTCGCCGCGACCGTGTTCGCCGCCGCCGAGCTCGGGCTGCCGGTCAAGGTCACCGGCTACCTCTGCCTCGCCGAGAACATGCCGAGCGGGACCGCCCAGCGCCCCAGCGACGTCGTGACGATGCGCAACGGCACGACCGTCGAGATCCTGGACACCGATGCCGAGGGCCGGATGGTCCTCGGTGACGGCATCTGCCTCGCCGGCGAGGGCAATCCCGACGCGATCGTCGACATCGCCACCCTCACGGGCGCGCAGATGGTTGCCCTGGGCGCTCGCGTCGCCGGCATCATGGCCAACGACGACGCCTTCCGCGACCGCGTTCGTGCTGCCGCCGACGTGGCCGGTGAGGCCTCCTGGCCGATGCCGCTGCCGACCGACCTGCGCAGCCAGCTCGACTCCGGTGTCGCCGACCTCGCCCACAAGGGCGAGCGCTGGGGCGGGATGCTGACCGCCGGCCTGTTCCTGCAGGAGTTCGTCACCGAGGGCACCCCGTGGGCCCACGTCGACATCGCCGGTCCGTCGTACAACGACGGGTCGGCCTGGGGGTACACCCCGAAGGGCGCCACCGGCTACGGCGTGGGCACCCTGTTGTCCCTCGTCGAGGACTACGCCGGCTGACGCGGCGACACCCGACCCGCCCACTTCGGGCCTCCGGTGTCGCACCGGGACTGCGTCATGGCGGTTTCGTGCGGCACCAGCGGCCATAAGTGCTCAGCAGCAACGCCAGAGGGGCCCGTCCGATCCGGACGGGCCCCTCTGGCAGATATATCTCGAGGGCTGGGTGGGCGGCTCAGCCACCGCTCTTGCGACGGAACATCTGCTGCGTCGCGTTCGTGGCCGCGCCCTGGGCGTGGTCGACCTTGCCGTGCTCGGAGTCGTCCGACACGTCCCGTCCCGCATGCGCCTGCTTCTTCTCGAGGGCCTCGCGGAACTTGCGCTTCACGTCCTCGCTGGGTCCCTGCCCTCCGGCCTTCTGTTCTCGAGACTTCCGCGCGTCACCGGACTTGGCCATGGTGCCTCCTGCTCCTCGCTGTGGACGAGCCGTTCGGCCCGCAGGTCTGTGTCCCCACCCTCGCACCCCGCACCGCCGGGCACCACCGCAGAACCCGGTGGGTCGGCACGCGGCATACGGTCAGGGCTTCTTGCGCTGGCGCGAGTTCCACTCGCGCATCCGGTTGGGGTAACCGGTCTGGAGCACGTCGTAGACGGGCACCTCGAGGCTGCGCGCGAGGTCGAACGCGGAGTCGCGCGAGCCGGCCGCGCGACGGGTCCACTCGCCGTCGTGGGCGATGAGGATGACGGTGGTCGCGGTGACGTTGGTGGGCGGCTCGACGTAGGCCTCGACGCCGCGACGGCTCCGCGCGAACTCCGTGAGGTGCTTGCGGACCGCCTGCTGGTCGACCGCCATGTTGGGCCCGTCGGAGGGTCCCTTGATGGAGCGCTTGCCGCCCCGCTTCCACCACGCCATGGTCCAACGATACGGGGACCACCGCCGTGGTCCGGCACCATCGCGGCCACCGGGGTGGCGGCGACTCCCGCGCCGGCTTCCTCCGGGCGGACCAACGGCCGACCTGCTTGCGCCTCGCTGTGCAAACAGTGACAAGATGCTCTGTGTCGATCCCGGACCGGCCACGACCTGACCGCGACCCCTGGGTGACGCGCAAGTCCGATGCACACGACGCAAGGGAGCGAGCATGTCGGCTGACGCCGAGACCACCGAAGAGACCACGTATGACGTGGTGATCCTCGGAGGAGGAAGTGGCGGCTACGCATGTGCGTTCCGTGCTGCCGAGCTCGGGCTCACGGTGGCCCTCGTCGAGAAGGGCAAGCTCGGGGGCACCTGCCTGCACGTCGGGTGCATCCCGACCAAGGCGCTGCTGCACGCCGCCGAGGTCGCCGACACCGCCCGCGAGGGTGCGCAGTTCGGGGTGAAGTCGACCTTCGAGTCGATCGACATGTCGGGCGTCAACGCCTACAAGGACGGCGTGATCGCCCGCCTCTACAAGGGACTGCAGGGTCTGGCGAAGGCCCACAAGGTCGAGCTGGTCGAGGGCGCCGGACGCCTGGTCGACCGCTCCACCGTCGAGGTCGGCGGCCGACTGGTGCGCGGGCGCAACGTCGTCCTGGCCACCGGCTCCTACCCCAAGTCGCTCCCCGGCCTCGAGATCGGCGGGCGGGTGATGACGTCCGAGCAGGCACTGGCCCTCGACTTCGTCCCGCCGCGCGTCGTGGTCCTCGGCGGTGGCGTCATCGGCGTCGAGTTCGCCTCGGTCTTCAAGTCGTTCGGCTCGGAGGTGACCATCGTCGAGGCCCTGCCGCGGCTGGTCGCGGCCGAGGACGAGGCCATCTCCAAGACCCTCGAGCGGTCCTTCCGCAAGCGCAAGATCGCCTTCAGGACCGGCGTGAAGTTCGCCGGGGCGACCCAGTCCGGTGACACCGTCTCCGTGTCCCTCGAGGACGGCAGCACCATCGAGGCCGACCTCCTGCTCGTGGCCGTCGGTCGTGGTCCGGTCACCGAGGGCCTCGGCTACGCCGAGGCCGGGGTGACCCTCGACCGGGGCTTCGTGACCACCGACGAGCGACTGCGCACCGGCGTCGACGGGGTGTATGCCGTGGGCGACATCGTGCCCGGCCTCCAGCTGGCGCACCGCGGGTTCGCGCAGGGCATCTTCGTGGCCGAAGAGATCGCGGGCCTGGCCCCGGCCGTGATCGACGAGACCGGCATCCCCCGGGTCACCTACTGCGACCCCGAGATCGCGTCGGTCGGCCTCACCGAGGCGCAGGCCGGTGAGAAGTACGGCGAGGTCGAGACCTACGAGTACAACCTCGGCGGCAACGGCAAGTCGCAGATCCTGCAGACCCAGGGCTTCGTCAAGCTGGTCCGCGAGAAGGACGGCCCCGTGGTCGGGGTCCACATGATCGGCGCCCGGATGGGCGAGCAGGTCGGCGAGGCCCAGCTGATCTACAACTGGGAGGCCCTGCCCTCCGACGTGGCGAGCCTGATCCACGCCCACCCCACCCAGAACGAGTCCCTCGGCGAGGCCCACCTGGCCCTGGCCGGCAAGCCACTCCACGCGCACGGCTGACCCGAGCGCACCGCACCACCGCACCACCGCACCACCGCACTGCCCGCACTGCCGCACCATCCGCACCGCAGCAGCACCCGCACCCTCGCAGCACCGCCAGCGAACACGAGTACAAGGAGAGACAGGCACATGTCTGAACGCGTGACCATGCCAGCCCTGGGTGAGTCCGTCACCGAAGGCACCGTGACGCGCTGGCTGAAGAACGTCGGCGACACCGTGGCGGTTGACGAGCCGCTCCTCGAGGTCTCGACCGACAAGGTCGACACCGAGATCCCCTCCCCCGTGGCCGGTGTGCTGCAGGAGATCCTCGCCCAGGAGGACGACACCGTCCCGGTGGGCGCCGACCTCGCCGTCATCGGCGACGGCTCCGAGGGCTCCGGGAGCGACGACCAGCCCGCTCAGCAGGAGGGCGGTCAGGACGAGCCGGCGCAGCCGGACGACAGCCAGGGCGAGCAGGACCAGCAGCAGCAGTCGGAGCAGCAGGGGGAGGCTCCTGCCCCGGAGGCACCCTCGACCGACCAGGAGCCGCAGGCCGCGACGTCCGAGCCCGAGCAGGCCCAGTCCTCCGACGACCAGGGCCAGTCCGCTCCTGCGGCCGCCGACTCGGGCGCCGACTCCGGCGCCTCCGGTGGCGAGACCGTGACGATGCCGGCCCTGGGCGAGTCCGTCACCGAGGGCACCGTCACCCGGTGGCTCAAGGCCGAGGGTGACCACGTCGACGTGGACGAGCCGCTCCTCGAGGTCTCGACCGACAAGGTCGACACCGAGATCCCGTCGCCGGTCGCGGGCACGCTGACCAAGATCCTCGTCCAGGAGGACGACACCGTCCCCGTCGGTGGCGACCTGGCCGTGATCGGCGGCTCCGGTGGGGGTTCGGCCCCCGCGCAGGAGGCCCCGGCCCAGCAGGAGGCCCCCTCCCAGGAGGCACCCGCGCAGGAGGCACCCACCCAGGAGGCGCCCACTGAGCAGCCCGCCGCCGAGCAGGCCCCCGCGCAGGAGGCGCC
The DNA here is from genome assembly GCF_001429605.1 of Phycicoccus sp. Soil802. Taxonomy (GTDB): domain Bacteria; phylum Actinomycetota; class Actinomycetes; order Actinomycetales; family Dermatophilaceae; genus Pedococcus. Next base: position 180,649 of record NZ_LMSS01000001.1, on the reverse strand, counting down.
GGCACCGCAGGCGGCACCTGCTCCGGCCGCACCAGCCGCACCAGCCGCTCCGGCTGCTCCAGCCGCTCCGGCTGCCCCAGCCGCTCCGGCTGCACCCGCCGCCAGCTCCGCTCCCGCCTCGTCCTCGGACGAGACCGATGCCTCGGCCTACGTCACGCCGCTCGTGCGCAAGCTCGCCGCGGACAACAAGGTCGACCTCGGGTCGCTCAAGGGCACCGGGGTGGGTGGCCGGATCCGCAAGCAGGACGTCCTCGACGCCGCCAAGGCAGCGCAGGAGGCTGCGGCCGCCCCGGCTGCCGCACCCGCTGCCGCGGCGCCCGCCGCTGCTCCTGCAGCGGCCTCGTCGTCGTCCGGCGGCAGCGCCCCCGCCGTCTCACCGAAGCGTGGGACGACCGAGAAGATGTCGCGGCTGCGCCAGACCATCGCCAAGCGCATGGTCGAGTCGCTGCAGGTGTCCGCCCAGCTCACCACGGTGGTCGAGGTCGACGTCACCAAGATCGCCCGCCTGCGGGCCAAGGCCAAGTCCGAGTTCGAGCAGCGCGAGGGCACCAAGCTCAGCTTCCTGCCGTTCTTCGCGCTGGCTGCCGTCGAGGCGCTCAAGGCCCACCCGTCGGTCAACTCCAGCGTCGAGGGCACCGAGGTGACCTACCACGGCACCGAGAACCTCGGCGTCGCGGTCGACACCGAACGCGGCCTCCTCGTCCCCGTGATCAAGGACGCCGGCGACCTCAACATCGCCGGGCTGGCCCGCAAGATCGCCGACCTCGCCGAGCGCACCCGCACCAACAAGATCGGGCCCGACGAGCTCGGCGGCGGCACCTTCACGCTGACCAACACCGGCAGCCGCGGGGCATTGTTCGACACCCCGATCATCAACCAGCCCAACGTCGCCATCCTCGGCACCGGCGCGGTCGTCAAGCGCCCGGTCGTGGTCTCCGACGGTGACGGTGGCGAGACCATCGCGGTCCGCTCGATGGTCTACCTGGCCCTGTCGTACGACCACCGCGTCGTCGACGGAGCCGATGCGGCCCGCTTCCTCACGACGATGAAGAACCGGCTCGAGGACGGCAACTTCGACTCCGACCTCGGTCTCTGAGGAGCCGAATCCAGCAGGACCAGCTCGTGCCACAGCGCGTTGCCATCACCGGTGCGTCCGGACTGATCGGCGGCGCGCTGTCGGCGTTCCTGCGCGACCGCGGCGACGAGGTCGTCCGGCTGGTCCGTCGGGCCCCCACCGCCCCGGACGAGGTGCAGTGGGACCCCACCGCTCGCCGGCTCGACCCGGCTGACCTCGCGGGGGTCACCGCAGTGGTCCACCTGGCCGGGGCGGGCGTCGGCGACAAGCGCTGGACGCCCTCCTACCAGCAGGAGATCCTCGCCTCCCGCGTGGACGGCACCACCACCGTCGCGACCACCCTGGCGACGCTCGCCGCCGGAGGCCAGTCGGTGCGGCTGGTCAGCGCCGCCGCCGTCGGCGTCTACGGCGACCGCGGCGACGAGGTGCTCACCGAGGCGTCGGCTCCGGGCACCGGGTTCCTGAGCGAGGTCGTGCGGGCCTGGGAGGCCGCGGCCGACCCGGCCCGCGACGCCGGGCTGTCCGTGGCCCACCCGCGCACCGGCCTGGTGTTCGCACCGGACGGTGGGGCGATGGCGCGCATGCTCCCGCTGGCCAAGGTCGGGATCAACGGCCCGCTCGGCAGCGGGCATCAGTGGTGGCCGTGGATCTCGTTGCGCGACACCGTCGCCGGGCTCGCCCACCTCGTCGACCATCCCGAGCTCGAGGGACCGGTCAACCTGGTGGGACCGCACCCCGACCACCAGGTCGACATCGCTCGCGAGCTGGGTCGGCAGATCCACCGCCCAGCGCTCCTGCCGGCCCCGGCGTTCGGGATCAAGCTGGTGCTGGGTGGGTTCTCCGACGAGGTGCTGACCAGCAAGCGTGCCCTCCCGACGCGGCTGCTCGAGTCAGGGTTCGTCCACCAGGACCAGACCGTCGAGTCGGCGCTGCGCTGGGTGCTCGCGCAGCAGTCGCGGCCCGAACCGTCCTAGCCCGCGGCCGCCGACACCTCCCCCACCCGCCAGCGCCCGCCGGACCAGACCAGGGCGAAGCGCAACGGCGTGCCCGGCACCGCCGCGCGCGTCGTCACCTCCCCGGTCGCCGCCACGACCCGGTATGCCGCCGTGCCCACCACCGCGTCGACCGTCGCCGCGGCCTCGTGCCAGGTGACCGTGCGGGCATTGGTCACCTCGAAGCGCACACCCTGCCAGGACGTGCCGGACGCGGCGAGATCCGTGAGCAGCGCGGTGTCCTGTGCCAGCGCCCCCGACCCGGGCGCGTCGAGCTGGGCCACGACGGTGGTCGACCGCCTGTTCATCGCCTCGGCACGCAGGGCCGCCAACGCGACCATCAGCGTGAGCGGGTCACGGGTCGGCGCGGTGCGATCGACCACCGGGCTCGGCAGGGCCGACGAGGTCATCGGCGTGGCCCGCGCCGGGCTGGTCCGGGTCGAGGTGGTCCGCGCCGGAGTGCCTGCCGGGGTCGTCGCCGCGGGAACCGGGGCCGAGCTCGTCGTGGCCGCCGCTCGCGTGGCGCCCGGGTCCGGGCTGTCGAGGCCGAGCCACGCGGGTGCGCGCAGGACTCCGGCGGCCACGAGTCCCGCGACGACCAGGACCGCCACGAGAGCGGCGAGCGTGGCGAGGGCCCCGGCCCGGCCGCGGAGCAGAGAGGCGGCCAGCTCCCGTCGCCCGCGCGCCACAGGGTCGGCCGGTGGCACCGACTGGCGCCGCAACCGCTGGGTGAGCAACGACGTCTCGTCCTTCCCGACCACGAGTCGCAGCGGCTCGCACGGCGCGGAGTCGAAGTAGGCCAGGGCCAGCTCCGCGGCTGTCGGCCGCAGGGCCGGGTCACCCAGCAACGCCTGCGTGGTCACCTCGGACCAGGCCGTCGGCAAGCCCGGCGCGACCTCGGTCAGGGGAGGGCGCAGCGCCCCGGGCGCGGGAGCGCTGCCGGTGACGCACCACCAGGCCAGTGCGCCCACGGCATACACATCAGCGGCCGGCGTTGCGGCACCACCCTCGAGCACTTCCGGAGCGACGAAACCCGCTGTGCCCCAGAGATATCCGCCCTCGCTTCCAGGCGCCTCACCGGCCAGTCGAGCGACGCCGAGGTCGGTCAGGAAGGGGCGCCCCGAGAGCTCGAGGACCACGTTGGCCGGGGTGACGTCGCCGTGCACCACCCCGAGCGCGTGGAGGCCGGCGAGCGCCCGCGCCACCGGGACCAGCACCGTGACCGACTCCCCCACGCTCAGGTGACCACGCGCTCGCACGGCTCGCTCGAGGGAGCCACCGTCGAGGAGGTCGAGGACGAGCGCCACCGCGGGGGGCTCCACATCCAGCCCCACCGCCTCGTGGAACCCCACGAGGCCGTCGACCTCGACCCGGCCCAGCACGGCGAGCTCGCGCGCCACGGCGTGCGTCTGCTCCGGGTGGGCCACCGGCACGACCTTGACGGCGACCTGCCGCCCATCGCTCACCCGGCTGGCAGCCCAGACCGCGCCGACCGCGCCACGGCCGACCAGCTCCCCCACCACGTAGCCGGGCACCCGGGGCGAAGTCGGCGTGGTGCCATCCGGGGCGAGGGGGTCCAGGCTCACCGCGCCAGTCTGCCCAGCCTCGACGGACCACCCTGCGCGTTGTCCACAGGGCCCTCCTAGAGTCGGGCCATGCCTGCTGACCAGCCCACGATCCTGGCCACCTCCGGCGGTTACCGTCGCGCCCAGCGCACCTCGTTCGAGTTCAACGCGCTGATCCACCACGCGGTCGAGCTGTCCGGCACGACCGGGCGCCCCCGCGTAACGCACCTGCCCACGGCCAGCGGCGACCAGCGCTGGCTCGGTGACGACATGGTCGAGGCGGCTCGGGTGGCCGGCTTCGACTTCAGCAACCTCTACCTCTTCCCGATGCCCAACCTCGACGACCTCGAGGGTCACCTGCTCGAGCAGGACGTCGTGTGGGTGAACGGCGGCTCGGTCGCCAACCTGCTGGCGGTCTGGCGGGTGCACGAGCTCGACGGCGTCTTCCGCCGGGTCTGGGAGGCCGGTGTGGTCCTGGCCGGCGTCTCGGCCGGCTCGATCTGCTGGTACACCGGGGGCACGACCGACTCGTTCGGCCCCGAGCTGCGCGCCGTGACCAACGGGCTCGGCTTCCTGCCCTACGGCAACGGCGTGCACTACGACTCCGAGGCGCGACGACGCCCCCTCGTGCACCAGCTCGTCGCCGACGGCACGCTGCCGACCACCCACTGCACCGACGACGGGGTCGGCCTCGTCTACCGCGGGACCGAGCTCGTCGAGGCAGTCAGCGAGCAGGACGGCAAGGGGGCGTTCGTCGTCTCGCGGGAGGGCGACCGGGCCGTCGAGGAGCGGATCGAACCGCGCCGGCTCCGAACCCCCTGACCGCTCGGCGTACGCTGGCTCCCATGCGCTTCGAACACGTGGGATTCGCCCCCGAGCTCGTCGACTACTTGGCGGCGTGGGCGCACCAGCGCGAGGTGCACGCAGCGGTGGTCGACGGCGCGGAGGACACCGTCCTGCTGCTCGAGCACGCCGCGGTGTACACCGCTGGCAAGCGCACCGAGCCGCACCAGCGTCCCTTCGACGGCACCCCCGTCATCGACGTCGACCGGGGTGGGCTGATCACGTGGCACGGTCCCGGACAGCTCGTCGGCTACCCGATCGTCCGCCTGCACGGCGTGCCGATCGACGTGGTGGCCCACGTGCGTCGCCTCGAGGAGGTGATGATCCGCACCTGCCGCGAGTTCGACGTGGAGGTGACCCGGGTCGACGGGCGCAGCGGCGTGTGGGTGCTCGCGGACGACCGTGGCCCCGACCGCAAGCTCGGGGCGATCGGGGTGCGGGTCAGCCGCCAGGTCACCATGCACGGCTTCGCGCTCAACTGCGACGCCGACCTGTCGTGGGCCGACAACATCATCGCGTGCGGGATCGACGACGCCGGGGTCAGCTCGATCACCCGCGAGGCCGGCCGCGTGGTCACCGTGCAGGACGTGCTCCCGTATGCCGAGAAGCACCTGGGCGACGTCCTCGCCTCCGGTGCCTGACCAGCCCGCGGACGCCGGGGCCGTCGAGAGCCGGGCCGAGTCGAGGCGTCCGGTCGACGACCCGGTCGACGAGGACCCGGCCGACGAGGACCCGGCCGCGCACGCGTCGCTCACCCGACGGCTCGTCCAGCTCGTGCTGTCCTGTGCCGTCCTCGGGGTCGGCGTCGCCGTCCTCCTCGACGCCGCCCTGGGCTCCGACGGCTACTCCACGCTCATCTCGGGCCTCACCTCGACCTCGGGGCTGCCGTTCGTGGTCGTCAACCTCGGGGTCGGGATCCTGCTCATCGCGCTGGCATGGAGCCGGGGCACCCGGCCCGGGGTCGGCACCCTCGTGCAGACCGTCGTCGTGGGCGGCACCGTGAGCGCCGTCTCGCCGCTGCTGCCCACCCCGGAAGCCTTGGGGTCGAGGTTCGTCGAGCTCGCCGTCGCGTTCGTCCTGCTCGCGCTGGGGGTGGCCGGCTACCTCGCCTCGCACACCGGCGCAGGTCCGGCCGAGGGCGCCGCGATCGCCTTCGACCCACCCCTGCCGTTCAAGTGGAGCTACACCGTCCTGCAGGCGGTGAGCGCGCTCGGCGGCTGGGCCCTCGGAGCCGCCGTCGGCCCGGGCACCCTCCTCGTGTCGCTGTTCGTCGGCCCCACCGTCGACCTGCTGACCCGGGTGCGCCCTGTTGGAAGCGAAACTTCCGGATATCCGGAAGTTTCGCTTCCAACAGGGCGGGAGGGGGGCGGGGCGGCCGGGGGGTGAGGCGCGGGAATAGTCCTTCGCGGGCAGGCGTAGTCTTGATGGACGCCCGGTGACCTCCGGGCGCACCCGTGCCCCGCGGCATACCTGCTGCTGGCGGCGCACCGAACGGAAGGCAAGGGAGTCTTCGTGACCATCGCACCCGAGGGCCGCCGACTGCTGCGCGTCGAGGCGCGCAACGCCGAGACGCCGATCGAGCGCAAGCCCGAGTGGATCCGGACGACCGCGAAGATGGGTCCCGAGTACACCAAGCTCCACTCGATGGTGAAGACCGAGGGACTGCACACGGTCTGCCAGGAAGCCGGCTGCCCCAACATCTTCGAGTGCTGGGAGGACCGCGAGGCCACCTTCCTCATCGGCGGTGACGTCTGCACCCGCCGCTGCGACTTCTGCGACATCGCCACCGGTCGCCCCGAGGCACTCGACCGCGACGAGCCCCGCCGGGTCGCCGAGTCGGTCGCCCAGATGGGGCTGCGCTACTCCACCGTGACCGGGGTGGCGCGCGACGACCAGCCCGACGGCGCCGCCTGGCTCTACGCCGAGACGATCCGCCAGATCCACGCCAAGAACCCCAACACCGGCGTCGAGATCCTGCCGCCCGACTTCGGCGCCAAGCCCGAGCTCGTGGGCCAGGTCTTCGACGCCCGGCCCGAGGTCTTCGCGCACAACCTCGAGACCGTGCCCCGCATCTTCAAGCAGATCCGTCCCGCGTTCACCTACGACAAGTCGCTCAAGGTCCTGTCGATGGCGCGCGAGGCCGAGCTCGTCACCAAGTCCAACCTCATCCTGGGCATGGGCGAGGAGGACCACGAGGTGGAGCAGGCGATCCGCGACCTGCACGACGCCGGCTGCGACATCCTCACCATCACGCAGTACCTCCGGCCGTCCAAGCTGCACCACCCGATCGACCGGTGGGTCAAGCCCGAGGAGTTCGTGCACTGGAGCGACGTCGCCCAGGAGATGGGCTTCAAGGGCGTCATGGCCGGGCCGCTGGTCCGGTCGTCCTACCGCGCCGGACGCCTGTGGGCCACGGCCATGCGCAAGTGGGGTCGCGACATCCCGGAGCACCTCCAGCACCTCGCTGACGCAGCCGGTGACCCCGCCCGCCAGGAGGCGTCGTCCCTCCTGGCCGCACGCCAGCCGGGCGTGTTGGGCGCCCCCGCCTGACACCCGTATCCTGACCCTCATGGCCCGCAAGGAAACGCAGCAGTCAGACACGCCCAAGAAGCCGGGCCGGTTCGCCCAGATCCGTCAGGTCTTCACGGCCTCGCGCAAGGCTGACCCCACGATCCCGTGGTGGATGCTGCTGGCGTTCCTCGCGGTGATCGCCGTCGGCGTGAGCATCGGCGCGCTGCTGGGCCACTGGAAGTACGCCCTGTTCCTCTCGGTGCCGGTCGGTCTGCTCGCCGCCACCCTCGTGCTGTCCCGGATGGCGGAGCGGGCGGCCTACCGCTCGCTCGAGGGCCAGCCCGGTGCGGCCGGCGCGGCGCTCGGTGCCCTGCGTCGCGGCTGGTTCTACGACCAGCAGCCGGTGGCCGTTGACGGCGCCCGCGGCACCCGCCCGGAGGACGTCGCCGGTGCTGCCTTCGTCTACCGCGCGCTGGGACGTCCCGGCATCGTGCTCATCGGCGAGGGCCCCGACGCGCGCCGCACCAAGCTGCTCACCCAGGAGCGCAAGAAGGTCGAGCGGGTCGCCCCCGGTGTGCCCGTGACCTCGGTCGTCGTCGGCGACGGCGCCGACCAGGTGCCGATCCGCAAGCTGGGCAGCAAGATCACCCGCATGAAGCCGGTCCTCACCAAGGAGGAGGTGTCGGCGGTCAACAAGCGGCTCAAGTCGCTCGGTGGCCTGCGTCCGCCGATCCCCGCGGGCATGGACCCGAACAAGGCGCGGGTCGACCGCAAGGCGATGCGCGGCCGCTGACCGTCAAGCGCAACCTGAGCCCCCTGGAGGGCGCCCAGGTTGCGAAGGGTCGCTAGCCGGAGGCGCGCTCGACCAGTGACGTGTCCAGGACCAGCTGCTCGGGGACGGACACTCCCCCGGCGCTGATCTGGGCGAGCAGCATCGTCGCCATCTCGCGGCCGAGCTGCTCCATCGGCTGGTGCACCGTCGTCAGCGGAGGGTTCGCGACCGCTGCGAGCGGGCCGTCGTCGAACCCGACCAGCGCCACGTCCTGCGGCACGCTGCGGCCCGCCTCGCGCAGGACGCGCAGGGCGCCCAGCGCCATCAGGTCGCTGGCCGCGAACACCGCGTCGATGTCAGGTCGTCGCTCCAGCAGCGCGGTCATCGCCGAGGCACCGCTGACCTCGCTGAAGTCGCCGACCTCGATCAGGGACTCGTCGACCTCCCGGCCCGCCGCGGCCAGCGCCTGGCGGTAGCCGTCGAGGCGGTCGCGACCGGCGATCATGTCCTGCGGTCCCGCGATGAGGGCGACCACCTCGCGGCCGCTCGACACCAGGTGCCGCACGGCGTCCCGCGCGCCGCCGGTGTTGTCGACGTCGACGTAGCTCATCTCCCCGGCCTGTCCGGGTCGGCCACAGAAGACGATCGGCAGGCCGCGGCCCTGGATCCGGCTGGGGAGCGTGTCGGCGTCGTGGGCCGAGAGCATCAGCACCCCGTCGACGTGCTGGGGGGTGAGGTAGGTGTCGAGACGGTCGACCTGCTCGCGGGTCTGCACGAGAGCGAGCACGAGCTGCCGGGACGCCTCCCCCACCACGGTGGTGATGCCGCGGACCACGCCGGCGAAGAACGGCTCCCCGAAGATCCGCTCCTCGGGCTCGCTGATCACCAGGGCGATGGCGCCGGTCCGGCGGGTCACCAGGGCGCGGGCCGCCATGTTGGGCACGTAGCCGAGCTCGTCGACCGCTCGCATCACCCTGACGCGGGTGCGCTCGGAGACCTGCGGCGACCCGTTCACCACCCGCGAGACGGTGCCGCGACCCACGCCTGCGCGGGCCGCCACCTCCTCGAGGGTCGGCTGGCCGCCGGTGCCGCTGCTCACGAGCTGTGCCTCATGGGGTCAGTATTGCCTGCGGTCACCGGCGAGGAACGCGGCATACCAGCGTCCGCTGTCCTTGACCGTCCGCTCCTGGGTCTCGAAGTCCACGTGCACGATGCCGAACCGCTTGGCATAGCCCTCGGCCCACTCGAAGTTGTCCATCAGCGACCACGCGAAGTACCCGGCGAGCGGGACCCCCGCGGCCACGGCACGCGACGCCGCCTCGAGGTGCGCGGCGAGGAAGTCGATCCGGCGCAGGTCGTGGATCCCCCCGTCCGGCCCCACCTCGTCGTCGAAGGCCGCGCCGTTCTCGGTCATCACCAGCGGCAGGTCGCCGTAGTCGCGGGTCACCCGCGTGAGGATGTCGAACAGGCCGTCGGCGTCCACCTCCCAGCCCATCGCGGTGGTGGGCAGCCCGCGGTCGGTGAAGTCGACGACGCCCGAGCCGGGGAACGCCCCGGGCGCCACCACGTGGCGGGTGTAGTAGTTCACCCCGAGGAAGTCGAGCGGGGCGCTGATCGTCTCGAGGTCGCCGTCGGCGACGAACGCGAGGTCGCTGACGTGGGCCACGTCCTCGACGACGTCCTTGGGGTAGGCGCCGCGCAGCACCGGGTCGAGGAACCACCGGTTCGACAGCCCGTCGATGCGACGCACCACGTCGTCCACCCCGGGCCCGTCGTGGGCCCCCGCGACCGGGTAGAGGTTGAGGGTGATCCCGACCTGCGCGTCCGGCACCCGCTCCCGGAGCGCCTGCACCGCGAGCCCGTGCCCCAGCATGAGGTGGTGCGCGGCGGCCAGGGCGTCGGCACCGTCCGCGCGACCGGGCGCGTGCCGCCCGCTGCCGTACCCGAGGAAGGCCGAGCACCAGGGCTCGTTGAGGGTGATGAAGTGCTTGACCCGGTCGCCGAGGGCGTCGGCGACGTGCGCGGCATACTCCGCGAAGCGGTATGCCGTGTCGCGGGCGGGCCAGCCGCCCAGGTCCTCGAGTGGTTGGGGCAGGTCCCAGTGGTAGAGCGTGGCCCACGGCGTGATGCCGCGCTCGAGCAGGCTGTCGACCAGGCGGCTGTAGAAGTCGAGTCCGGCCTGGTTGACCGGACCCGAGCCGGTCGGCTGCACGCGCGGCCAGGCGATCGAGAAGCGGTAGGCGTCGACGCCCAGGCTCGCCATCAGGTCGGCGTCCTGCGGGTAGCGGTGGTAGTGCTCGACCGCGACGTCGCCGTTGTCGCCGTCGACCACCCGACCGGGTGTGGCCGAGAAGGTGTCCCAGATCGACGGTCCCCGGCCGCCCTCGGAGGTGGCGCCCTCGATCTGGTAGCTCGAGGTGGCCACGCCCCAGGCGAAGTCGTCCGGGAAGTCGCTGCGCGACAGGTGGTGGTTGATCGGCATGGTCATCCCTTGACTCCGCCCTGCATGATGCCGCCGATGATCTGGCGGCCGAACACGATGAACACGATGACGAGCGGCAGGGTCCCGAGCAGGGTCCCGGCCATGACCAGCGCCTGGTCGGTGTAGTAGCCGCCCGAGAGCCTGGACAGCGCGACCTGCACCGTCGGGTGCTCGGCGTCGAGGGTCAGGTAGGGCCACAGGAAGTCGTTCCAGCGCTCCATGAAGGTGAGCAGCCCCAGCACCGCCGCGGCCGGCCGCAGGATCGGGAAGACCACCGAGAAGAAGATCCGGAACGTCGACGCCCCGTCGACCCGGGCCGCCTCGATGAGCTCGTTCGGGATCGCCTGCGCGGCGTACTGCCGCATCATGAAGACCCCGAACCCGCTGACGAGGAACGGCAGCAGCGCCGACGGCAGGGTGCCGGCCAGGCCGAGCTTGCCCATCAGCATGTAGAGCGGCACGAGACCGAGCTGGACCGGGACCATCATGGTGCCGATCACGATGAGCAGCAACGCATTCCGTCCCCGGAACCGCAGCTTCGCGAACGCGAACCCGGCCAGTGCGGAGAGCACCACGACCGAGATGGTGGCGACGCCGGCGACCAGCACCGAGTTCACCATCGCCTGCCCGAAGATGACGTCCTGGTTGGCGAAGACGCGCGAGATGTTGGTCCCGAGCTGGTCCCCCGGGGTGAGCGGCGGCGGCACCGAGGTGATGTCGCTGTTGGGCCGCGAGGCCATCACGACCATGTAGTAGAGCGGTCCGGCGGACAGCAGGACCGAGATCGCCAGGCAGAGGTAGACGAGCTTGCTGGCCGGGGTGGCACCGCTGCTCTGGGCGGCCAGCCTGGCCAGGGACCGACGACGCCGGGGGCTGGGCGCCTCGACCACGGGGACGGCGACCGGGGGCACGGGGGCGGAGAGCTGGATCTGGGTCATCGTCGCCTCACTCCGCCGACCGGATGCGCCGCAGCAGCAGCACGTTGACCGCCGAGAAGACCGCGATGAACAGGAACAGCACCCACGCGATGGTGGCCGCGTAGCCGAACCGCTGACCGGTGAAGGCCTGCTGGATGAGGTACATCGCGGCAGTCTGGAACTGCCCCGTCGTGCCGCCCCCGATGGAGTTCGCCCCCGGGTTGAACAGCAGGGGCTCGGTGAACAGCTGGGTGCCGCCGATGGTGGCGACCACCGACACGAAGATGAGGGTGGGGCGCAGCATCGGCACCGTGATCGACCAGAAGGTGCGCCAGCCGTTGGCCCCGTCGATGCGCGCCGCCTCGTAGATCTCGGTCGGCACCGACTGCAGCGCGGCCAGCAGGATCAGCGCGTTGTAGCCGGTCCAGCGCCAGTCGACCATGGTCGAGATGGCGAGCCACGACGACCAGCGGTGGTCCTGCCAGGCGATCGGGTCGACCCCCAGGTGGCCGAGGATCCAGTTGAACAGCCCGAAGTCCCGGCTGAACATCATCGTGAAGATGATCCCGACGGCGGCGACCGACGTGACGTTCGGGAGCAGGATGCCCATCCGCCACCAGGTCGCTCCCCGCAGCCGCGAGTTGAGCATCTGGGCCAGCACCATCGCGAGGACCAGCTGCGGGATGGTGGCGACGACGAACATCCCGAAGGTGTTGAGCATCGCGTTCCAGAAGTCCTTGTCCTGCATCAGCTCGCGGTAGTTGCCGAGGCCCAGCCAGCCCTGGTCACCCGCGAGCAGGCTCCAGTCGTGGGTCGAGACCCAGGCCGTGTAGACCAGCGGGAACAGGCCGAAGACCGCGAACAGGATGAAGAACGGCGAGACCATCGCGTAGGGCGACAGACGGGTGTCGGCTCGCCGGAGCCGTTGCCGCCAGCCGGTCGCCGGCGGGGCTGCGCCGGCGACCTTCTCGGGCGTCGTGGTGGTCACGGATCTCCCTCGGGTGGGTGGGGCGGTGGTGCTGTGGCAGGTCGTTGGTGGTGCTGGGTGGTGGCGGTCGGGTGCCGGCTCGCGAGAGCGCCGGCACCCGACCGCAGCTGGGGTATGCCGCGGGCGTGCGGCTACTTCGCCGCCTTCTGGGCGGCCGCGATGGCCTCGGTCCAGCCTGCGGCCGCCGTGCGTTGTCCGCCCTCGACGGCGCGCAGGGTGTTCTCCACGGCGTCCCGGACCGGCTGGTTCTTGGCCCCAAGGTAGACCGGCTTCAGGTTGGCCGCGCCGGCAACGAACAGCTCACCGACGGGGGCGTTGTTGAAGTAGTCGTTCTTGGCGTCCTTGAGGGCCGCCTCGGTGTAGAGCTTGGGGTTGGACGGGAGGTTCCCCGCCGCCTTGAACGCCGCGAGCTGGCTCTGGCCGGTCGTGAGGAACTTGGCGAGCTCGACGGCTTCCTTCTGGTGCTTGCTCTGGGTCGGCACGCCGAGCCAGGAGCCGCCCCAGTTGCCGCCACCGCCGGGGATCGTGGTGATGTCCCACTTCCCGGAGTTCGCGGCACCGGCCTGGTCCTTGATGTAGCCGGTCATCCACGCGGGGCAGGCGAGCGTGGCGAACGAGCCGTTCTTGAACCCGGCGTTCCACTCCGGCGAGAAGGCCTTGAGCTTCGCCGAGAGTCCGGTCTCGACCATCTTCAGCGACTCGTCCCAGGCCGACTTGACCGCGGGGTTGCTGTCGATGACCAGCTTGTCGCTGCGGTCGAAGTAGGTGTGGTCACCCGACTGCATGAGGATGGAGTTGTAGGTGTTGGTGGCGCTGTCGACGAAGTGCGACTTCGCGTCCTTGATCCCGGCCTGGTACTTCTGCCCGGTGGCGATGTACTCGTCCCACGTGGGCCACAGCTTGCCGACCTCGACGCGGTCGGTGGGGAGGCCGGCCTTCTCGAACAGGTCCTTGCGGTAGCACATGGCCAGGCCGCCGACATCGGTGCCGAGCCCGATGGTGGTCTTGCCGTCGGCGGTCGTGGCGTTGGCGTACTTCCACGGGAGCCAGTTGTCCTTGAGCTCGTTGCTGCCGTACTGCTGCAGGTTCACGAACTTGTCGGCGCTCTGGAGGAAGTTGACGACCTGGCCCTCCTCGATGGCCACGACGTCGCCGGCGCCGGACCCGGCCGCGATCCGCTGGATCAGCTGGGTGTTGTACTTGCCGAGGTCGCCCTCGGCGGTCTCGACGACCGTGACGTTCGGGTGGTCCTTCATGTACTGCGTGTACAGGTCCGTGTAGCCGAACTTGCCGAACGTGCTCACCCGCAGCGTGACCTTCTCGCCGGATGAGGTGGAGCCGCCGTTGTCGCCACCGCAGGCGGCGGTGAGGGCGGCCGTAGCGATCATTGCGGCTGCGGGAACCAGCCAGCGAGAGCGTGAGTGCACCGTTGCACCTTTCGTCGGGCTCCCTGATGGGAGCGCTCCCGAACAGCGTGGGACCCGGCCCGCTGCCGGGTCAAGAGTTCCGTGGGAGCGTTCTCATTTCGTGATCATTCCGTGACCTTGAGGGAGTCGACCGGCTCCAGCACCGCCGCCACGGCGCTCGCAAACCGGGTCACCGAGCCCGGCGACATCCGCAGGAAGAGGTCGGGCTCGATGAGCTCGAGCTCCATCAGGGTCGGCTGCCCGTCGACGTCCACCAGGTCGACCCGGGCGTAGACCAGCGCGTCGGGGGCGCCGGCCATCGCCCTCCTGGCCACGTCGAGCTCGGCCTCGGTCGGCGTGTGCGCCACCTCCGAGCCGCCGTGCAGGGCCTGCACGCGGTAGTCGCCGGGCTTGGGCACCTTGCGCACGGCGTGGGACAGCTCGCCGCCGAAGAAGAACAGCGACACCTCCCCCGCCTCCACCCCCGCGGCATACGGCTGGACGATCGTGTCGCCCGCCTCGACGAGGACGAGCAGGTGGGCGCCCGCCTCCGGCGACCCGGCCGGCGCCTTGAGGGCGCCCCTGGCTCCGCCGTCGACCGCCGGCTTGATCACCACCTCGCCCCAGCCGGTCGCCACCATGCGCTCGACGGGGTCCGCCGTTCCCCTGGCGAGGGCCAGGGTGGGCAGGACGGGGATGCCGGCCTCGCCTAGCTCGAGCAGGTAGCCCTTGTGGGAGTTCCAGCGAATCACTGTGGGGCTGTTGATGATCCGCGACACGGAGTCCACGTGGTCCGCCCACTCGAGGTACTCGTCGAGACGGTCGAAGTAGTCCCAGGTCGAGCGGATCACGACCAGGTCGAAGGACGCCCAGTCGACGCCACGCTGGTGCCAGACGACCACCTCGGCGTCGTGACCGAGGCCGCGCAGCTCGTCGGCGATCGCCGGCGGCTCGGGGTCGTCGTACATCGGGTCGGACCAGGTGCAGAGGGCGATGCGGCTCACGGTGACCAGTCTGGCAGCGCGCGCGTGAGCAGGGGTTGCGCGACGCGGCATACGCGATATAACGTGAATCTCGACAACGCGATATAGCGTGACTCTGGGCCATCACGGCCCACCGTGACACCACAGCCAGCGAGAGGACACCCCATGAGCGAGGAATGGTCGATCGACACCCCCCGGGTGCTCGACATCGGCGGCGACGGCGAGAAGGTCGGGCGGCTCAGCGTCGCCGTCGTCGGCGGTCGCGTCGACGTGGTCACGCACACCGACTCCCCCACCGCCCGCGTCGAGATCGCCCAGATCGAGGGTATGCCGGTCAAGGTCACCTGGGACGGGTGGAAGCTCAAGATCACCCACGGCGTCGACTCGACCCGGATCCTCGACCGGGTGCGGCAGGCCTTCGAGGGCCTCGAGCGCAACCGGGTCGCGCTGAGCATCTCGATCCCCGAGGACGCCGAGACCTCCGTGAGCACGGTGAGCGCCAGCGGGTTGCTGGCCGGCATGCGGGCCGGAGCCAAGGCCAACACCGTCTCCGGGTCGATCACCATCGACGACGTGGTCGGCGACGTCGACATCAACACGGTCAGCGGCGAGGTCGAGTGCGGCAACGTGCGCGGCCGGCTCAAGGTGCACTCGGTCTCGGGGGCGGTCACCGCCCAGCAGAGCGACGTGCCCGAGGTCAGCATCAGCACGGTGAGCGGCGACGTGGCGCTGGACCTGCTCAACAGCGCGGCCTCGATCAAGTCGACCTCCGTCTCTGGCGACGTGACGGTGCGGGCACCCCACGGCGGTTACGACGTGACCGCGAACACCGCCTCGGGGCAGGTCGTCATCGACGGGCACGCGATCCACAAGCACTCCTACACGGCAGGCAACCGGCTCACCGACGGCGACGGCAGCCTGCGCGTCAAGGCCAACGCCGTCTCCGGGAACGTCGTGGTGCTCAAGAGCGCCGTGGCTGCCCAGCCGGATGGGGCGTCCGCATGAGCCCGGTCTTCGCGCACGGCCAGCTCCGGCTCTACCTGCTGGCGCTGCTCAACGAGGGGCCGCGGCACGGCTACGAGGTCATCCAGGACCTCGAGCACCGGTTCAACGGCCTCTACTCCCCCAGCGCCGGCACGGTGTACCCGAGGCTGGCCAAGCTGGAGGAGGAAGGGCTGGTCGAGCGGGCCGAGGAGGGACGCAAGGCGATCTACCGGATCACCGAGGCCGGCCGCCAGGAGGTGCGGGACCGCCAGGACGAGCTGTCGAGCCTGGAGTCCGACCTCGACCTCTCGGTGCGTGAGCTCGCTGAGCAGGTGCGCTCCCGCGTGCGTGGGCAGACCAAGGACCTGCGCGCCGAGCTCAGGGCCGCCGCGCAGGAGGCCCGCCGCACCGCCACTCCCGTCGGTGGGCAGGAGTCGTGGAACGGGTGGAAGGGCAGTGACCCCAGCGCGATCCGCGACCTCGAGCAGGCGGTGGCCGAGCTGCGCGCGGAGGCGCGCACCGCGTGGAAGCGGCACGGGCTGACCAGTGAGCAGAGTCGCGAGATCATCGACATCCTCACCGACGCGACCGGCCGGATCCGCGACGTCTTCACCCGCCGCTGACCCTGACCGCGCCGCTCAGGTGCGGACGATGAGGGTGCCGGCGGCCTTGTCGTGCAGGCTGCGGCCGTCCTTGTCCCAGAACATCGCCGGCAGGAACAGGCACAGCAGGACGGTGCGCACCAGCACCTGGAACGGCCGCGCGCGCTGGCCGTCGAGCGACAGCACGCGCAGGCCGACGACCCGGTGGCCGAGCGTGTAGCCCGCCGTCCCCACGAGCAGCAGCTGCTCGAGCGCGAACAGGCCCAGCAGGATCAGGGTGTCGTTGCCGGAGGCCACGCCGGCGAACGGCAGCGGCACGTCGAACAACGCTGCCGCGATGAGCTGGCAGGCGGTCCAGTCGATCACGACGCCGACCAGGCGCCGCCCGAACCGGGCGATCGAACCGCGCCCGGTGCGCGGCATACCCAGTCGCTCTCCGGGGTATGCCGAGGAGGCGCCTGAGCGCGAACCCGGGCCTTCGAGCCAGGACCCGAGGTCCTTGCGGTCCACCACGGCGCCAGCCTCTCACGTCGTAACACCCGTGAAACATTCGGGTCATGGGCGAGAAATCCCCACCCGTTAGGGTCGACGGCGACACCAGTTGAGTCATGGGCGGTTTCGCCCGCCCCACCACAGGAGGTTGGTTTGTTCAGCAATGCTGACGAGGTCCTGAAGTTCATCAAGGACGAGGACGTCATCTTCGTCGATGTGCGGTTCTGTGACCTGCCCGGCGTGATGCAGCACTTCAACGTGCCGGCCAAGAGCCTCGACGCGGAGTTCTTCAAGGAAGGCCAGATGTTCGACGGGTCGTCGATCCGCGGCTTCCAGGCGATCCACGAGTCCGACATGAAGCTGATCCCGGACCCCACGAGCGCGTACCTCGACCCGTTCCGCAAGGAAAAGACGCTCATCCTCAACTTCTCCATCGTCGACCCGTTCACCGGCGAGGAGTACTCGCGCGACCCGCGCAACATCGCGGCCAAGGCCGAGGCGTACCTCAAGTCGACCGGCATCGCCGACACCGCGTACTTCGGTGCGGAGGCCGAGTTCTACGTCTTCGACGACGTGCGCTTCGAGACCAAGCAGAACGCCAGCTACTACTTCATCGACTCCGTCGAGGCCGCGTGGAACACCGGTCGCGAGGAGGAGGGTGGCAACAAGGGCTACAAGACCCGCTACAAGGGTGGCTACTTCCCCGTGCCGCCGGTGGACCACTTCGCCGACATGCGCGACGAGATGACGCTGGCCCTCCAGGACGCCGGCCTCACGGTCGAGCGCGCCCACCACGAGGTCGGCACCGCCGGTCAGCAGGAGATCAACTACCGCTTCAACGCGCTGAAGCAGGCTGCTGACGACGTGCTGAAGTTCAAGTACATCATCAAGAACGTGGCGTGGAAGGGCGACAAGACCGTCACCTTCATGCCGAAGCCGATCTTCGGTGACAACGGCTCGGGCATGCACTCGCACCAGTCGCTCTGGAAGGACGGCGAGCCGCTGTTCTACGACGAGCGCGGCTACGGCGGCCTGTCGGACATCGCCCGCTGGTACATCGGTGGACTGCTCAAGCACGCCCCGGCGCTGCTCGCGTTCACCAACCCGACGGTGAACTCCTACCACCGCCTGGTCCCCGGCTACGAGGCCCCGGTCAACCTGGTCTACTCGGCGCGCAACCGCTCGGCCTGCATCCGCATCCCGATCACCGGTGACAACCCGAAGGCCAAGCGCGTCGAGTTCCGCGTGCCGGACCCGTCGGCCAACCCGTACCTGGCCTTCTCGGCGATGCTGATGGCCGGCCTGGACGGCATCAAGAACCGGATCGAGCCCCCGGAGCCGGTGGACAAGGACCTCTACGAGCTGCCGCCGGAGGAGCACGACGCGATCGCGCAGGTCCCCGGTTCGCTCCCCGAGGTGCTCGACGCCCTCGAGGCCGACCACGAGTTCCTGCTCGAGGGTGACGTGTTCACCAAGGACCTCATCGAGACCTGGATCGAGTGGAAGCGCAAGAACGAGGTCGACCCGATCCGCTTCCGTCCGCACCCGCACGAGTTCGAGATGTACTTCGACATCTGAGCTGAGCGAGGAACGAGCGAGGCCAGATGTCGAACAGAAGACACAGCGACATCTGAGCTGAGCGAGGAACGAGCGAGGCCAGATGTCGAACAGAAGACACAGCGATATCTGAGCCGAGCGAGGAACGAGCGAGCCAGATCTGCCCAGCGAGTCCGCTCGCGCTGCCATCACTGCACCAACGGCAGCGCGGGCGGACTCGTCTGCGTCGGGCCACCTGTGCCCGTCCTAGCGCCGGGACCGCGACCCGGGCATCGTGTCCCTCCTGCGCCCGGGCCGCGGAGCCCCTGCAAGGCCGCGACCCGAGGGAGGGCACGAGGGGGATCGGAAACCTCAACCTCAGGCCGCGGTACCTGCATCGTTACCCGTGGAGAGGCTGGCTCAAACTCGAATGTTCCTGCGGAGTCGGGCGCGGGTGAGGCCATTACCGCCGTGGGCCGCTCACCTGAACTTCGTCCAGGTCAGGAACACTCCCACCCCGACCACGACGATGAGACTCAAGAGCGCGAGGTCCTGCCAGGCGGGAGTGGTGCGGTAGGTGCGACGAGTTTCGCGGGCGTGACGATCGTCTCTGGCCATTGGGGTGACTCCTTGCGTTGGAGGGGACTCCTGTCCGCTAGACGGATCGGCCAGACGTCAGTCGGCACAACCGGCACAACGGTAAAGCGACCGCCGGAGCCTCCCTGTTACACGCCCAGCTCCGCGGTCTTCGGCCCGCCACCCAGTTCGGCGAGGTGCATGCGCCCCGCGCAATCGCCAAATCAGCGGTGAGCCCGCTTGCCCTGGCAGTGACGAGCCGGGCGCCGCTGTCGAGGGTTCGTGAACCGTGTTTGTCCGGACTTGTCTGGCCGCACACGCCGATCTACTGTGTGCTCAGGTCAAGGCGCGGCCCTCCCACCTGGGAGAAGTTCAGGGTGTTTTCCAGGAGGTAGTTGTGAGTCAGCAAACTGTGCACACCAAGAATGGGGGGCAACGCGCGACCGACTCGGAGTCGCAGCGGACCCTGGAGGAACTGAGCGCTCAGGTGGCTCGTGACCGGGCCGACATCGACGCCTTGCAGGCAGGGGCCGAGCAGGCCTCCGCTCGGGCGGATGCGAGTGATGACCGGGGCATCGCGCACGACACGAGGATGGACGCCCTCGAGGCCCGATTCGACGTGGATCGAGAGGTGATCGCCCAGCTGCAGGCCGATGGGCTGCTGAGCGAGGAGCACGCGGCACACCTGAGTCACGCCCTGCAGTCGTCGCGCAAGATCGGCGCCGCGATAGGCATCGTGATGGCGGAGCGCAAGGTCAGCGAAGCAGCCGCATTCCACATCTTGAGCAAGGCCAGCCAAGACTCCAACCGCAAGCTGCAGGTCGTCGCCCATGAGGTCGTCAGCGATGGCAACACAAGGGGCCTGCGCCCGGACTGACCGCGTGTGCAAGCCACGGAGAGTGGGGGGCTCACCCACGTCTGACCCAGCGGAGCCGGGCCCCGACCGCGCACCGCGAGCGTGGCGTGGTGAGCCTCGCTACTGTGCGGTTGCATGCAGACTCCCGTGACCGTCCCGAACCTCCTCGCCGACATCGACACCGCCCGGCAGACGCTCGCCGAGGCCCTGCGGGAGTCCGATCCCGAACGCCAGCGCACCCTCGCGCTCATCGCCCAGGCCGCGGGACAGATCGCCCAGGCCGAGGCGCAGTGGCTCAGCACCACGGTCGGCTAGTCGCGCGACGGGTCGTGGACCCGTGGCGAGGAAGCCTTGCCAGCGGTGGTCAGCGCGCTCTTGCCGGAATGGTGACGGCGCGCGAGCCGCAGGTGCCAGACAGGATGCTGGAGAGCTTGCTGCGCTCGGTGGTGGTCCAGGAGCGGGCCCCCGAGCCCCACGCCTCGGCCAAGGCGACGTGGTGGTCGATGTCGACGTCCGCAGGGTTGGTCCAGGTGCGTCCGTCCGCTGATCTTGAACAGGAGTGACCGGGCACTCGTGGTGGCGGCGTCCGCCGGTGCCGCGGGGCCAACCGCCAGGCTGGCGGAGGTGACCATGGCCAGGGTGGCCGCGATCAGGCGAGCGGAAGTCACGTTCCCAGCGGACCACAACCACGCCGTCGGCGTCCTCCGCCAGAAGGTTGACCCTGACGAGGAGTGCACGTTCGGGAGGACGAAGGGGATGAACGCATGCGGCGACGCAGCCTCCCGGGGACGGCCCGTGCTTCGACCTCGCGGTGACGGGTAAGACTCATGCGGCGCATCGTCGGTGTCCAACAGCGCGGCTTCGGCGGTGACGTCCTCTCGCGTTTGCACGCCAGCGGCCGAGAGCGCCCCCGCCCACCAGGGGCAAGGGCGCTCTCGGGTCACGCCGTGACCTGACGCGAGGTCAGGCCAGCAACCGTCAGGTCAGGCGTCGTGGTCGCTGTTGGCGTTGCCGCGCGTCCCGGACTTGGCCAGGCCACGAGCGATCATGTAGCCGATGGTCAGGAACGTGATGTAGCGAAGGGCCTGCTCGGCGCTGAACGGGTCGGCGCCGCCGTCGCCACCGTCACCGACGAAGAGCGCGGTCAGCGCCACGGCCAGTACCGCGGCCACGTAGGCAATCAGCTCGGTGGTGCGGACAGCCGGACGGGTCTCGGTCGACACGTGGCGGTTGCCGCGGGTGGTGACGTCGTGGTTGGTGGTGACGTCGTGGTTGGTGGTCGTAGCCATGAGGACTCCTGTTTCCTCCGAGCATTCGGAGGCTTGATGGTGAATCCCGCGCAATGGCCCTTGTTTAGACACTCGACACCTCGGATTGAGGGGCGGCGGCCTGGCCTCGATGGGCGGCCGCGTCATGCGGTGGTTGAAGACTGTCCTACTTCTCTCAGCGCTGTCAACTCGAGAAACCGCAGGTCAGAGCCTCGCCGGACCCTCTCGCACCCGTGCCATCAGCGACCGTCGGCCTGCAGGTGCTGGACCTCCACGCGAAGGAGGGTGACTCCCAGGTCTCGGACCCGGTCGAGCAGTCCGTGCAGCTCGGCCTGGTCGGCGACCTCTGCCGTCAGGGTGGTGGTGCCATCGCTCTCGTGGGTCAGGGTGAACGCGTTGAACCACGAGCACCACTGCTCCCCGAGGTGCCCGTCGACCTGCAGCCGGTAGCGGGTCGGCGCTGGCCGGCGATCGGGCTGGTTCACGGCGAGCCCACCCGTGCGACCAGGTTGCCCGGGCGGCCGGGGCGCGTCGCGCCCCCCGCAGGACCACGGCGCGGACTCCCGCCACGGCGGATGACGAGCTCC
This sequence comes from Phycicoccus sp. Soil802, assembly GCF_001429605.1. GTDB lineage: Bacteria > Actinomycetota > Actinomycetes > Actinomycetales > Dermatophilaceae > Pedococcus. Next base: position 159,214 of record NZ_LMSS01000001.1, on the reverse strand, counting down.
GCGACGGCGAGGTTGATCGCCCAGCCGGCCCCGAGTCCGAGGTCGGTCGACGGGGACGCGTCGCCGAGGAGGGCATGCGCGATGCCGAGGGTGAAGGTCTGCGTGCCGGCCCCGAGGGCGAGCGCGTAGGCCCGGGTCATCCAGGCCTGGTGGGTGGCGACGTCGGCGCGTCGGATGGCCGCGAAGCCGAGCGTGATGCTGGCCGCCATGCCCGACCCGGCGGCCAGCCGGAAGAGGTAGGCCAGCACACCGGTGTCGGTCTGGCGCGGGTAGAACAGCGTCATCCACAGACCGGAGAAGGCCACTGCGAGACCGAGGGCGACCAGAGCGCGACCGGCCGCCCGGTGCCAGCCGGGCCGGCGACGACGCAGCCGGGCGGAGAACTGGAAGGCGCCGAGGACGGCATACGGGATGACGCTGAGGACGTGCACCACGACCGGCGCGGGCGACGCGGAGATCCGCGCGTTGTGCGGCAGGACCTCTGGACCACCGAACACCTCCACCAGGCGCAGGGTGCCCGCGACGACTGGTATGCCGCTCAGCGCGACCAGCGCGTAGGGCACCCACCCGGTCGGCCGGGCCGGCCGGGTGGGCGCCGCACGAAGGAGGCTGGTCACTTGGCGCCGGCCAGGTCGTGCCGTGCGCCTGCGTTGGTCGGCGCGACCGGACCGGCGGTCCCGGCGCGGCCTTCACGCCACAGGCTGTAGCCGAGGCCGACCATCGCGACTCCGATGGGGAGGGCGAAGAGCCGGAAGTTCACCTGTGGCACCAAGGGGATCGCGATCGTGGCGACGGTGCCCGCGGACAGGAGGGCGGCGGCCCACCGGGCGAGGACGTTGGCTCGGAAGAGCGCGACACCGAAGAGGAAGCCACCGAGCAGGTACGTCACGGCGTTGACCGCGCTGAGCGGACCCATGAGCCCGATGTCACCGGCCGCCTTGCCGTTGGTGGCTGCGGCGACGACGTCGGCGACGTAGCCGGGTGAGGTGTCGGCGATGGAGGGCAGCACGACCAGACCCACGATCTCGATGGCCAGCATGAGGAGGTAACCGATGGCGAAGAGGACGTAGCCGAGCAGCCCGAGCACCCGAGTCTGCTTCACCTGGCGGAGGTACATCCCGGTGATGCCCGCCAGCGACAGGACGGCCATCACCACCTTCATGCCCTGGCGGACCTTCCACTCGGTCGTGGAGACGAACGCCACGTCGATCGGCGGGTGCTTGACCTGGACGGCGATGAACAACGCTCCCGCAACCACGGCGTAGAGGCCGGCGGCTCGGATCAGCTTGCTGGTGGTGATGGTCATGACTGGCTCCTGGGTCGAGGTCCTCGGCGAGGCGCCGCGGGGGATGTCCTGAAGGTAGGAGCCGGCAGGATGACCTGGCGTCACCCAACGATGTGACCTGCGGGGGTGATCTCTAGAGCAGGCCCCGCTCGCGGGCCCTGCGGACCGCTGCCCGACGGGTGTTGACGTCGAGCTTGGTGAAGATGTGCTTGGTGTGCGTCCGCAGCGTGTTGTGCGACACGAACAGCTCGCGGGCGATCTGCGGTCCGGTCAGCTCGCTGTCCAGCAGCCGCAGCACCTGGAGCTCACGCTCGCTCAGCAGCTCTGTGGCCGCCTGAGGCTGCCGCGCAGGGTCGGCGGCTCCGGCGGGGGCGCCCCCGCGAGCAAGGATGAGCCGGGCGCGCGCGGCGGCTGTTCCCCGTGGCCCGGCAGCGTCGTGCCGTTCGACGGCACGCAGCAGCTCGAGCATCGGGGCGCCCTCGTCGAGGAAGAGCCGCACGGACGACTCGGGCTCGGCTGCGTCGGCCAACGCCTGGGCGAGCAGGCCCACGGCAGCCGCACGGTCGCCACGAGCGTCGGTGACCACGGCGCTGAGCACGGCGATCTCCAGCAGGCTGCCGCCGCGTGCGAAGGCCCGCGCGTCGTCGGCCAACCGCCGCAACAGGCCGAGCGCCTCGTCCAGCGTGCCGGGGTCGGCATCGGGGTCGGCGCGGTGTCGGGCGACCAGCAGCCGCACCAACGTCAGGTGGTCGAACTCGCGGAGGTAGTCGGCGCTGTCATCGGTGGTCACGCCGCGCTCCCCCGCCCAGCGAGCCACCTGCAGAAGGTCGCCGGCCGTGATCCACACCCGAGCCCTGATCGCCGCGATGGGACGGACGTCGGGGAAGAACCCCGGACGGTAGACCTCCGCCGCCCGGGTCAGGAGCGCCACCGCCTCGGACCGGTCGCCGCCCGCCGCGGCCACGCGACCCCTGGCCACGAACCACCGGTGGAGGCTCTCCGTCATCGGCGCCCGTTCGGCCAGAGAGGCGGCAGCGTCGAGGTGGCGCGTGGCGGCGTCGAGGTCCCCTGCGTCACAGTCCATCTCGCTGAGCCCCACGTGCAGGGTGGCCGTGGCCCGGGCGACCGGTTCGCCGTGCGCCTCCGCCAGCTCCAGGGCCCGCTCGTACAGTCCACGCGCCTCGGCCGGCCGACCCGCCGCGATCAGCAGGTCGGCGAGGACCACGGTGCTGGTGAGCTCGTCGACCGTGTTGCCGGCCGCGTGCAGGCTCGCCACCGCTGCGGTGAAGGTGTCGAACGCCGTCCCCACGTCGCCCTTCGCCCACGCCGCGAGCCCGAGGAAACCCGCGGCCCCGCCCCGGGCGAGGTGGTCCTGGGGTCCGGCCAGCGCGAGCGCGCGGGTGGCCTGGGCGACGGTGCCGGCGACGTCCCCATGCGCCTGGGCGATGGCCGCGCGGTGCACCGCGATCGTGGCGGGCAAGGTGCGCAGGTCGTCGGTGTCCGCCCACGGCAGGGCCGGGTCGGGGCCGGCCGCGAGGGCCCGCTCGGCGTCATCGAACCGTTCGCCGACCGCGTCGAGGTCCCCGGACACCATCAGCAGGTAGCCGTAGAACACGCTGAGCACCGGGCTGCGCCGGACCGTCGCGTCGGGCAGCTCCTTGAGCCAGCCGAGCAGGAGGGTTTCGCGGCGGTGTCGCCTGATCGCCGGCACCGCGAGCTCCATGAGGTATGCCGCGCGGTCGAAGTCCCCGGCATCGAGCGCGTGGCGGACCGCGTCGTCGGTGAGGTCCTGTTCCTCGTACCAGCGGCTGGCCCGCCGGTGCAGCAGCGGGACCAGCTCCGGGTGGTCGGCCAGCAGGTGCGCCTTGAGGACGTCGGCGAAGAGGTGGTGGTAGCGGTACCACCGCCGGTCGTCGTCGAGCGGGACGAGGAAGAGGTTGGCGCGGTCGAGGAGGTCGAGGACGCGTTGGCCGTCGGTGCGACCGGTGAGCGCGTCGCACAGGGGGCCGGTCAGGCGATCCACCACCGCGGTGTGCAGCAGGAAGTCGCGGACCTGCTCGGGCTGGTTGGCCAGCACCTCCTCGACGAGGTAGTCCACGACGTAGCGGTCCGTGCCGGCGAACCGCGAGACGAAGCCGCTCGGGTCAGCGCGCCCGCGCATGGACACGGCGGCGAGCTGGAGCGCGGCGATCCATCCCTCGGTGCGCTGCTCCAGCGACGCGACGTCGGAGTGGGAAAGCCCCAGTCCCGCAACGGAGTTGAGGTAGGCCGTGGTCTCGGCCAAGGTGAAGCGCAGGTCCGCGGCGCGAACCTCGACCAGCTCGCCGCGGACCCGCCAGCGGGGCAGGGGAAGGTCCGGGTCGGCGCGCGTGCTGACCAGGACGTGGACGTTCGCCGGGAGGTGTTCGAGGAAGAACGTCACTCCCGTGCGGACCTCCGGGTCGACGATCACGTGGTAGTCGTCGAGCACGAGCCAGACCTCGTCGGGCGCCGCGCCCAGGCCGTTCACCAGGGGCGTCAGCAGTGCCTCCGGCGACATCGGCCCCGACTCGATGCGCACCACCGCCCCTGGGTCGAGACCAGTGACCACCCGCTGCAAGGCGGCGACGACGTAGGCCCAGAAGGCCGCGGCCTCGTTGTCCGACGGGTCGAGCGAGACCCAGGCGACCGCTCGCCCGCTGGATGCCGTCTGCTGTGCCCAGTCGGACACCAGGGTCGTCTTGCCGAACCCGGCCGGTGCGGACACGAGGGCCAGTCGCACCCGCTCCCCCGTGTGCAGGACGTCGCGCAGCCTGGGCCGAGCCACCAGCCCCTGTCGTGGCCGCGGGATGTAGAGCTTGGTCCCGATCAGCGGACGTGCCACGTGCTTCCCCGTTCCGAGGTGCACCACCGACCGATGCGTGGCGTTGCCCCGCCCACGCTAGTGCTTTCAGAAGCCGCCCATGTCGCCGCCGCCGAAGTCGCCGCCGAACCCGCCCGAGTCGAAGCCACCAGAGTCGAACCCACCCGAGTCGAACCCACCGGAGTCGTAGCCCGCGTCCGCCGTCCCGACGTCGCCGGTCGAGTCCGCAGCGTCGCCACCGGCGTCTCCCCCGTCGGACCCCGACTCGGCCGACCCGGACTCGTCGGACCCGGATCCGTCCGAGCCAGACCCGTCCGTGCCGTCGGATCCTGCCGACGTGTCCCCTGCCTCGGCTGCCTCGGGTGAGGAGTCATAGCCGTCGAACAGCGAGTCGGCGATGGCGGACCCGATGACGACCCCGGCGATGGTGCCCATCATCGAGCCCATGATCGTGCCGCCCATCCCCAGCCCTCCGCCGACCATCCCGCCGCCGAACCGGCCGCGGCTGAAGGTCTGCTCGAGGTAGCCGGGCTGACGCAGCTCGGCGCGGGTCGCTGCCCGTGCCATCGACTGCGGGTCGGCCGTCGGCGGGGACTCCCCCGCCGGAAGCCCGGAGGACAGCTCGGCCAGCACCTGCTGGCGCTGCTCGGGGGTCAGCCGGGCGAACGCCTCGGCGTGCACCTGCTCCAGCGCCTCCGGCGGCGCGGTGCGCAGGAGGTAGCGGTAGCGCGCGATGGCGCGGTCATCCTCGGACGCCGGCCCCGACGTAGCGGGTCCTGAGGTGGCGGGTCCGGAGGCGGACGGCGCGGGGCGCGTGGATGGTGCCGGCCCGGCATACCCGCCCTGGGTCTGGAGCGGCTCGCGGCCGAGCAGTCGGTCGAGGAAGCCCATGGCACTCTCCGTCGGGAGGTGGGCAGCTGGTTGCCCACGGTGCCACCACCCTGCAACGCCGGCGCCTCGAAAGCAATCAGGCAGGCGGGCGGGCGGTCAGGAGGTCAGCGGGCGGACCGAACCTTCGAAGGCGGAGCGGCCCCGGCCCGTGGCGAGCGAGGCCTCGGTGCGGGCGTGGGCGTTCGTGGCCAGACCGGTCGAGGCGCCCACGCCGTCACGCTGGTCGAGTGCGGAGGAGTCGCCGTCCATCATGGGGATGAAGCGATCGAGCAGCTGCTGCCACATGTCCATCCGGCCCTTCTGTGCCCAAGCCGATCGTGGGGGCCCGATCGGCGACTGTGCCGTCTTCTGACGCGCAGCATGTACGATCCCCGACCTCGAGTGGTGATGACGCGCCGCAGCGATGCGTCTCATTCGTTGGTCAGGGAGCACTGGCCGAACGGTTGACCGGACAGCCCGGACGAACCGGGGCGAGTCGGGCACCAACTGGCCGACCTGTCGTCGCGATCGGTGCCGACCAGTAGCCCATCGGCGCAGGTCACGGCCGGTCAGGTCGTCCAGCCGGTGCCGGTCGAGGCTCCGGCTTCGACCAGGTCCACCGCGACCTCGAACCACACCGTGGTGCCGGCCGAGGTGCGGTGCGCCCCGAACGCGTCGGCGATGGCCTTCACGAGGGACAGCCCGCGACCCCGGACCGCCATGGTGTCGGCGCCGGTGAGCAGCGGCTCCCCGCGGTTGCCGCTGTCGGCGACGGTGACGGCCACGATCCCCGTGTCGAGGTCCATGGTGAGGTGCGACTCGGTGCCGGCGTGGAGGACGGCGTTGGTGATGAGCTCGGAGATCCCGGTCACGATGGTGTGCTGGTCGCCGTCGCCGACCTTCCAGTCGACCAGCTGCTCGCGAGCCCAGTCGCGGGCGGCGCGCACCGACTCGGGCATCGGCGGCACGACGATCGCGGACCTGCGGTGCCCCTCCGGGGAGCGACCCACCGCGATCACCGCACAGTCGTCCTCCTGCCCGGAGGCCTGCACCATCGCGTCCATGATGTGGTGCGCCACGCTGCGGGGGCTGCCGGGCGGCAGGTCGGTCAGCACGGCGAGCAGACGCTCCTCGCCCTGGTCGAACGCCTCCCCGCGCCGTTCGAGCAGGCCGTCGGTGAACCCGACGAGCATGTCGCCGATGCCCAGGGTCAGGTGGTGAGCCGGTCGCACGCCCTCGATCCCGAGGGGCGGCCCGACCGGCATCTCGACCAGCGTCCCGCGCGGGCGGCCGTCCTGTCGCGAGGCCCTGCCGAACAGCAGTGCCGGCAGCGGGTGACCCGCACTGGCCAGCACCACCTCGCCGGTGTCCGGCTCCACCGTGCCGTAGAGCATCGTGACGAACAGCTCGCCACCGAACGCCATGCCCGGTCGGGCCCGTGGGCTGCCCAGCGGCATCGACGCCGGCCACAGCGCGTCGAGGTCCCACACCACCCGGTCCAGGGCAGCCATGACCGACGCCGGGTCGCTGTTGGTCAACGCGGCGCCGCGGCAGGCGGCGCGGACCTGCCCCATCACCGTGGCCGCCATCACCCCGCGGCCGACGACGTCGCCGATGACGATCGCCAACCGCCCGTCGGGGAGGAAGAACGAGTCGTAGAAGTCGCCGCCGGCCACGGTCCCCTCCGACACCGGCTCGTAGCGGGCGGCGATGCTGATCGCGTCGGACTGCGGGAGGTTCGGCGGCAGCAGGGTCCGCTGGAGCAGCTCGGCCGTCGTGCGCTCGGCGTCGTAGACCACGGCGCGGCCCAGCGCGTCACCGACCAGGTCGCGGAACGGCGCCAGCACTGCCACCACGTCGTGCGGCACGGGTACCGCCTCGCGCTGGATCACCAACGCGGCCTGGCTCGCGCCAGTGCGGAAGGGGACGGCCACGACCTCACCGTTGTCCGACAGGTACGGCTCACCGCGCGCGATGGCCTGGGCGATGATCCCGGCCAGGTCCTCCCCGAGCTCGGACCAGATCAGGGGCAGCCGCTCCTCGTCCGGAGACAGCTGTTCGATGCGGTGCCGCCGGGCCATCCGCCACGACGCGGGCGAGGGCGAGGGCAGGCAGATCGAGACCGAGAGGCCGTCGAAGGCCACCATCGCCTGGCGCAGCACCACCTTGCACACGTCGTCGACCGTGACTGCCACGGCCAGCAGCGCCGCGAGCTTGGCGACGGCCCGGGCGCGGCCGATCGCGTTCGTGGTCTCGACGATGACGTGCAGCACCGCCAGGACCTCCCCATCGGCTCCCATGACCGGCGAACCGCTCCTCAGGTAGTAGCCGACGTCGCCGCCGTCCGAGACACCGAGGGCTCCCGAACCATGGCCCGGCCCGACCTCCCGACCACGGTCGAGGCGCAGCTCGACTCCTTCGTCGAGGAAGGGCTCGGCCTCGGTGAAGGCCCGCTCGAGCAGTGGCCCCACCTTGGGGTCGTCCCAGACCTCGGCGACGACCTTGCGGGCAGACTGACCGAAGGCCGACGGGTGCTTGCTGCCGAGCAGCTCCCGGAACGCGTCGTTGTAGAGCATCGTGAAGTCGGCGCCGCACAGCAGGGCCACCGGGAGGGGGCACTCGAGCGCGATCTCCCACGCGGCCTCGAGCTGGGTCGGCCACTGCGCCCGGGGACCGAGGGGCGTGGCCGCCCAGTCGCTGTGCGCAGCAAGGCGTCTCGCCTCTCGCGTTCGGCCCTCACCCACGCAGTCCGCCTCTGTCCGCTCTCTCGCCGCTGCACGTGCCGCACGCGGTTCGCCCTACCCGAAAGGGTATGGCCCCGACCCCAGGTAGAACACGGTCAAACCCCACTCAATCGTGAGAGATCTTCTGGGCGGCCTGAGCCTGGTCGGCGAGGAAGGCCCACTCCCAGGCCACCTGGCGCCACGCGTCGTAGCGGCCGCTCTTGCCGCCGTGGCCCGCGACCATCTCGGTGCGCAGCAGGACGGGCCGGCTCGCGGGGTCGCTCGTGGTGTGCTCGCGCAGCCGCGCGACCCACTTGGCGGGCTCGGTGAAGAACACCCGGGTGTCGTTGAGCGACGTCGTCGCCAGCACTGCCGGGTATGCCGCGTCGCGCACGTTCTCGTAGGGCGAGTAGGCCTTCATGTAGGCGTAGACCTCGGGGTCGGCCAGCGGGTTGCCCCACTCCTCCCACTCCACGACGGTCAGCGGCAGCGTCGGGTCGAGGATCGTGGTGAGGGCGTCGACGAACGGTACCGCGGCGTGGACCGCGCGGAACCGCTCGGGCGCGAGGTTGACGGCAGCGCCGATGAGCAGGCCACCGGCCGAACCTCCTTCTGCCACAAGCCGATCCGCCGCGACCCAGCCGCTGTCGACGAGGTGCGCCGCGCAGGTGACGAAGTCGGTGAAGGTGTTCTGCTTGGCCCCGAGCTTGCCCTGGTCGTACCAGGACCGGCCGAGCTCGCCACCACCACGGACGTGCGCGATGGCGTAGACGAAGCCCCGCTCGAGCAGGGACAGCCTGGCCACCGAGAAGTAGGGGTCGGACGAGATCTCGTAGGAGCCGTAGGCGCTGAGCAGGCCCGGGTGGCTGCCGTCCGGCTCCGACCCGGCCGGGAAGACCATGGACAGCGGGATGCGCGTGCCGTCGGCAGCGGTCGCCCACTCACGGCGCTGCTGGTACTGCGAGGGGTCGTAGCCACCGAGCACCGGCTGGCGCTTGAGCAGCTCGAACTCGCGGGTGGCCACGTCGTAGTCGAAGACGGTCTTCGGGGTCACCATCGACTCGAAGACGACCTGGAGCCGGGTCGTGGCGCTCTCGGGGTTGTCGCCGAGGCCGACCGAGTAGACCGGCTCGTCGAACTCGAGGTCGTGGTGCGCACCGAACCCCGACGGCTGGGACTGGTCGCGGGCCAGCACCCGGAGGGCGGTGAGCCCGTCGCGGCGCAGGGACAGGACGGCCACCTCGTCGAAGGCGTCGATGCCCTGGAACCGCTCCCCCGGCTGCGACCGCATCAGCAGCTGCCACTGGTCGGCCGAGGTGGCGTCGATCGGAGCCCAGGCCAGGTCGGAGTCGAGCGAGTCGGCGTTGTGCACGATGAGGAGCCGGTCGCCGGCCGGCTCGACGTCGTACTCGACTCCCTCGCGCCGGGGCGCCACCACCCGGAAGTCGCCGGTGGGGTCGGCGGCGTCGAGGATGCGGACCTCCGACGTCGTCTTCGACCCGAGGCCGATCATGATCCAGCGGTCGTCCCGGGAGGACCCGACACCCATCCAGAACCGCTCGTCGTCCTCCTGGTGGACCAGCACGTCGTCGTCCACGGCGGTGCCGACCCGGTGGCGCCAGACCTGGTGGGGGCGCCAGGTCTCGTCGACCCGCGTGTAGAAGACGTACTGGCCGTCGAGCGAGAACACGCAGCCGTACCCGACCTGGTCGACTGCGGTGTCGATGACGTCGCCGGTGCGAAGGTCCTTGACCCGCAACGAGAACCGTTCGTCGCCCTCGGTGTCCACGGCATACGCGAGCAGCTGGTGGTCGGGGCTGACGGTCAGGGCGCCGAGCGCGAAGAACTCGTGGCCCTTGGCTTCCTCGTTGCCGTCGAGCAGCACCTGCTCGCCCTCGACCACGACGTCAGCCGCAGGCATCGGCCGCGGTGCTCCCTCGACGCGGGGCGTGCGGCACTCGACGGAGTACTGCGCCCCCTCGAAGCTGCGGGAGTAGTACCACCAAGGACCGCTCGCCACCGGCACCGACAGGTCGGTCTCCTGGGTGCGCGACCGGATCTCCTCGAAGATCGCCTCGCGCAACGGCTGCAGGTCGGCGGTCACCGCCTCGGCGTAGGCGTTCTCGGCCTCGAGGTGGGCCCGCACCGCCGGGTCCTCCTTGTCGCGCAGCCACTCGAAGGGGTCGACCACCACGTCACCGTGGTGCTCGCGCACCGTCTCGCGGTGCTCGGCGAGGGGCGGGGTCGGCAGAGTTGCCTCAGGCGTGGTCACGCTCGCACCCTACGTGGTGGCTCAGCCCGCGAGGCAGCGCGGGCCGAGGATCACCTTGAGGTCGCCGAACAGCGCCTCGGTCGCGTTGACCCGGTAGGAGTCCTCGAGCTTCATCAGCACCGATCGACCGGGCTGGCTCAGCCGCACGTGCACCTCGGTGGAGCCCGGGTGGGACGAGAGCACCGACTTGAGCTCCTCGACCTTCGTCTGCGTCGCGCGGTTGGTGTCGATGGTGACGACGACCGGCCCCCGGGGTCCCTCGGAGATGTCGGGCAGGGTCAGGTCGGACGCGAAGATCGTGGGTGTGTCGTCGCGCCGGTTGACCCGCCCCTTCACCACGACGACGGTGTCATGGGTCAGCGCGTGCTGCACCGTGAGGTAGGCGCTGGGGAAGAACAGGCACTCGATCGCGCCCTCGAGGTCCTCGACCGTCACGATCGCCCAGAGGTCGCCCTTCTTGGTGCGCTTGACCTGCAGGCCGGTGATCAGCCCGGCGATGGTGACGTTGGCCCCCTCGGGCTTGCCGTCCTCACCCATCAGGCTCGCGATCGAGGTGTCGGCGTGGGAGGCGAGGACGTGCTCGATGCCGAACAGCGGGTGGTCGGAGACGTAGAGCCCCAACATCTCGCGCTCGAACTGCAGCAGCGTCTTCTTGTCCCACTCGACCCCGGGGATGACCGGCAGCACGGAGAAGTCGACCGACTCACCGGCCGCGTCGTCACCGAACGAGCCGAACAGCGAGTCCTGGCCGATCGCCTCCTGGCGCTTGATGTCGACGAAGTTGTCGACGAAGTCCTCGTGGACGCGGTAGAGCCCCTGGCGCGACTCCTGCAGCCCGTCGAAGGCGCCGGCCTTGATCAGCGACTCGATGGTGCGCTTGTTGCACACCACGGCCGGGCACTTCGACAGGAAGTCCTTGAAGGAGGTGAACCGGCCCTTCTCCTCGCGCGCCGCCACGATCGCCTCGACGACGTTGTGACCGACGTTGCGGATCGCCTGCATGCCGAACCGGATGTCGGTGCCGACCGCAGCGAACCGGGCCACCGAGTCGTTCACGTCGGGGGGCAGGACCTTGATGCCCATCCGCCGGCACTCGCCGAGGTAGAGGGCGGACTTGTCCTTGTCGTCGCCGACGCTGGTCAGCAGGGCGGCCATGTACTCGGCCGGGTAGTTGGCCTTGAGGTAGCCGGTCCAGTAGGAGACCAGGCCGTAGGCGGCGGTGTGCGCCTTGTTGAAGGCGTAGTCGGAGAACGGGACCAGGACGCCCCACAGTGCCGCGATCGACGCCTCGTTGAAGCCCTTGGCCTTCATGCCCTGGGAGAAGGGCACGTACTCGGCGTCGAGGACCTCCTTCTTCTTCTTGCCCATCGCGCGGCGCAGGAGGTCGGCGTTGCCGAGGGTGTAGCCCGCGAGCTTCTGGGCGATCTCCATGACCTGCTCCTGGTAGATCACCAGGCCGTAGGTGGTGCCGAGGATCGGCAGGAGCGCGTCGACCATCTCCTGCTGGAGCTTGCCCGCCAGCTGCGGGTCGAGCGGGGTGAGCTCCTGCTTGCCGTTCTTGCGCAGCGCGAAGTTGGTGTGGGCGTTGACGCCCATCGGCCCCGGTCGGTAGAGCGCGAGGGCCGCCGAGATGTCCTCGAAGTTGTCGGGTTGCATCAGCTTGAGCAGGGTGCGCATGCCACCACCGTCGAGCTGGAAGACGCCGAGGGTGTCACCGCGGGCCAGCAGGTCGAAGGTCGCCTGGTCGGTCATGTCCTTGGACAGTGCGTCGAGGTCGATGTCCTCGCCGCGGTTGGCCTTCACGTTGTCGATCGCGTCGTCGAGGATGGTGAGGTTGCGCAGCCCCAGGAAGTCCATCTTGACCAGGCCGAGCGCCTCACAGCTCGGGTAGTCGAACTGGGTGATGACCTGGCCGTCCTGCAGCCGTCGCATGATGGGGATGACGTCGATGAGCGGCTCGCTCGACATGATCACGCCGGCCGCGTGCACGCCCCACTGGCGCTTGAGCCCCTCGAGGCCGAGGGCGGTGTCGACGATCTCCTTGAAGTGCGGCTCGGTCTCGACCAGCGTGCGGAAGTCGCCGCCCTCGTTGTAGCGCTTGTGCTCCTTGTTGTAGATCTCGGCCAGCGGCACGCCCTTGCCCATCACGTCGGGGGGCATCGCCTTGGTGAGCTGCTCCCCCACGACGAACGGGTGGCCCATCACCCTGGCGGCGTCCTTGACGGCCTGCTTGGCCTTGATGGTGCCGTAGGTGACGATCTGGGCGACGCGGTCGGCGCCGTACTTGTCGGTGACGTACTTGATCACCTCACCGCGCCGGCGCTCGTCGAAGTCGACGTCGAAGTCAGGCAGCGAGGGTCGCTCGGGGTTGAGGAACCGCTCGAAGATCAGGCCGTGCGGGATCGGGTCGAGGTCGGTGATCTTCATGGCGTAGGCGCACATCGAGCCCGCACCCGAGCCACGACCGGGGCCGACCCGGATGCGGTTCTCCTTCGCCCAGTTGATGAAGTCGGCGACGACGAGGAAGTAGCCGGCATAGCCCTTGGAGACGATGACGTCGGTCTCGAAGGCGGCCTGCTTGGTGGCGTAGTCGGGGATCCCGCCGGGGAACCGCTCGACCAGTCCGCGCTGGACCTCCTTGATGAACCACGACTCCTCGTTCTCCCCCGGCGGGCACGGGAACCGCGGCATGTAGCGGCCCTCGTCCTCGGTGAACGAGATGTCGCACATCTCGGCGATGAGCAGGGTGTTGTCGCACGCCTCGGGCAGCTCGCGCCAGGTGTGCCGCATCTCGGCCGGGCTCTTGAGGTAGAAGTCGTCGGCGTCGAACTTGAACCGGTTGGGGTCCATCAGGGTCGAGCCGGACTGGACACAGAGCAGGGCGGAGTGCGCCTTGGCGTCCTCCTGCGTCGTGTAGTGCAGGTCGTTGGTGGCCACCAGCGGCAGCCCGAGCTCGCGGGCCAGCCGGAGCAGGTCCTTCTGGACGCGGCGCTCGATGTCGAGGCCGTGGTCCATCAGCTCGGCGAAGTAGTGGTCCTTGCCGAAGATGTCGCGGAAGTCGGAGGCCGCCTGCAGCGCCTCGCGGTACTGGCCCAGCCGCAACCGGGTCTGCACCTCGCCCGACGGGCACCCGGTGGTCGCGATCAGCCCCTGGCCGTACTGGCCGAGCAGCTCGCGGTCGATCCGCGGCCACTTCGCGTAGACCTGGTCGAGGCTGGCCTGCGAGTCGAGCCGGAAGAGGTTGTGCAGGCCGTTGTTGTTGCGGGCCAGCAGGGTCATGTGGGTGTAGGCGCCGGACCCGGAGACGTCGTCGCCGGACTGGTGGTCCTCACCCCACTTGACCCTCGTCTTGTCGGTGCGGTGGGTGCCGGGCGTGACGTAGGCCTCGACCCCGATGATCGGCTTGACCCCCGTGCCCTGGGCCTTCTTCCAGAACTCGTAGGCGCCGAAGACGTAGCCGTGGTCGGTCGTCGCCAGGGCCGGCATGCCCATCTCGGCGGCCTTGGTGAACAGGTCACCGATCCGCGCGGCGCCGTCGAGCATGGAGTACTCGGTGTGCACGTGGAGGTGGACGAACGAGTCGCTGCTGGAGGTGCCTGAGGCGATCTGGGGGGACATCAGAAGTGATCTTAGGTCGGGGGTCTGACGAGACCTAAGGGACGCGCCTGCCTGTGACGGATGAGGCACGTGGTATGCCGCGAAGCCGGCTTCGCGGCATACCACGCCGCCCGCACGGGGCGGCTCAGTGCGGTTAGAGGCGGTCGAGCGCCTGCGCCAGGTCGGGCGGGTAGGGGCTCTCGAAGGTGACGTACTTGCCCGTGCCCGGGTGCTCGAAGCCCAGCCCCACGGCGTGCAGCCACTGCCGCTCCAGGCCCAGTCGGGCCGCCAGCTTCGGGTCCGCGCCGTAGGTGAGGTCACCGGCGCACGGGTGGTGCAGCGCCGAGAAGTGCACCCGGATCTGGTGGGTGCGGCCGGTCTCGAGGTGGATGTCGAGCAGGGAGACCGCCCGGAACGCCTCGATCACCTCGTAGTGGGTGACGCTCGGCTTGCCCTTCTCCATGACCGCGAACTTGTAGTCGTGGTTGGGGTGCCGGCCGATCGGGGCGTCGATGGTGCCGACCACCGGGTCGGGCAGGCCCTGCACCAGGGCGTGGTACTTCTTGTCGACCGAGCGGCTGCGGAAGGCCTGCTTGAGCACGCTGTAGGCGTACTCGGACTTCGCGACCACCATCAGGCCACTGGTGCCGACGTCGAGCCGGGACACGATCCCCTGTCGCTCGCTCGCGCCACTCGTCGCGATCCGGTAGCCGGCCGCGGCCAGGCCACCCACGACGGTCGGACCGGTCCAGCCGACGCTGGGGTGGGCGGCCACCCCGACGGGCTTGTCGACGACGACCAGGTCGTCGTCGTCGTGGATGATGCTCATCCCCGGCACCGGCTCGGCGATCACCTTGAGGGTCGGGCTCTGCTCGCTGGCCGGCAGCGCGACCTCGAGGAGGTCACCGGCACTGACCCGGTCGGACTTGCCGGCCTGCCTGTGGTTGACCTGCACGTCACCCGCGGAGGCCAGGTCGGCGGCCTTGGTGCGCGAGACCCCGAACAGGCGGGCCAGAGCAGCATCGACCCGCTCTCCCTCGAGGCCGTCGGGGACGAACAGGGTCCTGGCGTCGGTCAGGGAATCGCTCATTCTGCGGCCTCGTGTCGTCCGTGGTGGGGGCGCCGGCCGTCGACACCGATGCCGCGCAGGGCGAGCAGCCCGATCAGCAGGGCGGCGCCGACGATGGCGATGTCGGCGACGTTGCCGATGAACAAGCCGAAGTAGTCGATGAAGTCGACGACGTGGCCCCGACCGGGGCCGGGCTCGCGGGTCATCCGGTCGGTGAGGTTGCCCAGCGAGCCGCCGAGCAGGAGACCCAGCGCCCAGGCCCAGCCGCGGCTGCCGATCCGGCGGGCGGTGCGGATGATGACGACGAGCACCCCGAAGGCGATCAGGGTCAGCACCCAGGTGGCGTTGTCGCCGATCGAGAAGGCGGCCCCGGCGTTGCGGATCAGGTTGAGCCGGATGAGCTCGCCGACCACGTTGACGGGCGAGCCGGCGTCGAGGGCGGACAGCGCCCAGGCCTTCGTGGCCTGGTCGAGGGCGTAGGCCACCACGGCCGAGCCCACGAGCAGGGCGAACAGGCCGCGGCGGTTGGTGGGGCGTTGGGGGGTGGTGGGGGAATCGTCGGCCGCGATCAGCGGCGCTCCTGCTTCGTCTTGCATGTCACGCATAGGGTCGCACGAGGAGCGGCCTGAAGGCGAAGTTTGCCGATGGGGTTGCCGCAGGACTCGCAGATCCCGTAGCTGCCGTCGTCGAGGCGCTCGAGGGCGTGGAGGTTCTGGTCGAGCATCTCGCGGGCGTTGTTGGCCAGCGAGATCTCCTGCTCGCGCTCGAAGGTCTTGGCTCCGGCGTCCGCCTGGTCGTCGCCGGCGCCGTCACCCGCGTCGCGCATCAGGCCGACGAGGTCGGCCTCGGCCACGGTGATCTCCTGGCGCAGGTGCGCGACGTCCGCCTCGATCTCGGTGCGGATCTCGCGCAGCTCCTTGGCGGTCCACGGCGACTCGTCGTCGCGGACCCGCAGCGACCGCGGCGCGGCCTTGGTGGCGGCACTGGTCCGCTTCACGGGCGTGGCCTTCTTCGCGGGCGCCGTCTTCTTCGCCGGGGCTGCCTTGGCAACGGCCGCAGCCTTCTTGGCCGGTGCGGCCTTCGTCGCGGGTGCCGTCTTCTTGGCCGGTGCAGCCTTCTTGGCCGGTGCAGCCTTCTTGGCGGGTGCGGCCTTCGTCGCGGGTGCCGCCTTCTTGGCGGGTGCGGCCTTCTTGGCGGGTGCGGCCTTCGTCGCGGGTGCCGCCTTCTTGGCCGGCGCGGCCTTCTTGGCGGGTGCGGCCTTCTTGGCGGGTGCCGCCTTCTTGGCGGGTGCCGCCTTCTTGGCCGGTGCCGCCTTCTTCGCGGGCGCAGTCGTCTTGACCGGTGCCGCCTTCTTCGCGGGCGCAGCCTTCGTGGCCGGGGCCGCCTTCTTGACGGACACAGCCTTCTTCGCAGACGCGGCCTTCTTCGCGGGGGCGGGCCTGGTGGCGCTGGAAGCCTTGCTGGTCGCTGCAGACTTCGTTGCGGCTCTCGCCTTTTGAACCATGGTGTGCCCGGCCCCTCGGTCGCATGGCGCTCCTAGACGAGCGCTCACAGGTGCGGTGAGGATAAGCGCTGGACGCTGCGTACTCAACGCCAAAACGCATTTGGGGCCGAATCCGTTGCAGTGGCGGGGCCGATGGACGGCGAAGGGCGCCCACCGCGATGCGGTGAGCGCCCTTCGTCCGGCCCTGCTGCCAGTGGCCGACCAGCTGACTACTGCTGGTCGGAGTGCTGCTCCTCGTCGCCCTGAGACTCGTCGTCGCCGGCCTCTGCGGGCTCCACACCGGTCTGCTCGAGGTCAGCGAGCTGCTCCTCGATGTAGTTCTTGAGCCGCGCGCGGTAGTCGCGCTCGAAGGTGCGCAGCTCGTCGATCTTCTTCTCGAGCAGGTTGCGCTCACGGGAGAGCTCCTCGAGGATCTGCGCCTTCTTCTGCTGCGCCTCGTGGACCATCCCCGTCGACCGCTCGCGCGCCTCGGTGATCATCTGCTCGTGCTTGGTGGTGGCCTCGCTGACGAGCTGGTCGTGCCGGTTCTGCGCGGTGGCGAGCAGCTCGTCGTGCCGGTTCTGACCGACCGACAGGAGCTCGTCGTGCTTGTTCTGCCCCTCGCCGACCAGCTCGTCGTGCCGGGCCTGGGCCTCGGCGATGAGCCGGTCACGGGTGGACTCACCCTGGCCGACGTGCTCGTCGTGCAGTCGCTGGGCCATCTCGAGCAGGGCCGCCGCGCTGGCGCCCCCACCCGCCGCCGCACCGAGGGCCACGGGGGCGTTCTGCTCGACCGGGGCCGCCTGCGCCTGCGTGGCCTGCTGGGCCGCCTGCGCTGCGGCCTGCTCGGCCTGCTGCTGCGCGGCCTGTGCTGCCGCGACCTGCTCGGCGCTGACGCGCTGGGCCTCCTCCGCCTGCTGGCGGGCCTCCTCGGCCTGGCGCTGGGCCTCCTCGGCCTGGCGCTGCACCTCCTCGGCCTGCTGCTGGGCCTCGGTGAGGCGCTGCTCCGCGGCCGCGGCGCGCTCCTCGGCCTCCTTGGCGCGGGCCTCGACGGCCTTGGCGCGCTCCTGCGCACCCTTCTCCGTGTCGGAGATCCGGCCCTGGGCGGCCTGCTCTGCCTCGTCGGCGCGCGCCTGCGCCGTCTTCTCGGCCTCCTCCGCCTTCGCGAGGGCCGCGGCGATCCGAGCCTGGGCTGCCTTCTCGGCCTCCTCGGCCTTGGCGGCGATCGCGGCGAGGCGGTCCTGCGCCTCGCGGTTCGCCTTCGCCTCGGCCTCCTCGGCCGCCTTGGCGTCCGCTGCCTTGGTGGCCGCGGCGTTCGGGTCGGCCTTGGCGACCGTGGGCATGCCCTTGGTCTGGCGGCAGTCGTTGAGCTGGTCGCGGAGGTCGTCGCCCTCCTTGACGATGCGGCGCATCTCGGCGACCACCTCGTCGAGGAAGTCGTCCACCTCGCGCTCGTCGTAGCCACGCCGGAACTGCGTCGGCGTGAAGTTCTTGTTGAGGACGTCCTCAGGCGTGAGCGTCATGTAGTCACCTCGGTTGGCTGGCATGAGCAGAGCGGGTCAAGCATCCCAGAGTCTGGGTCAGGGGCCAGCCTAGAGGATCCGGCGACTAGAGGATGCTCATGAGGAGAGAGGTTCCGACCATCAGGACGAGGAAGGCCAGGTCGAGCCGCAGGGTGCCGAGGGTCAACGGCGGGATGACCCGACGCAGCGCCTTCAGGGGCGGGTCGGTGACCGTGTAGACGAGCTCCGCGACGACCAGCAGCGGGCCGCGCGGTCGCCAGTCCCGGGCGAACGCCTGCACCCAGTCGAGGACCAGGCGCCCGAGCAGGATGACGAAGAACAGGAAGACGGCGAAGCGAACGACGCTCGCGATGATGTTGTCACCCAGCAGCTGCATGGGCTCACCCTGTCATGGTGGGCTTGGCGTGGGCTGTGTGGGTCAGCTCTGGTTGAACAGGCCGCGGGCGGCGGTGGGAGCCGCCGGACCTTCCTCGGCCGAGACCTCGACGTGGGCCGGCGACAGCAGGAACACCTTCGAGGTGACCCGCTCGATCTGGCCGTGCAGGCCGAAGACGAGACCCGCGGCGAAGTCGACGAGACGCTTGGCGTCGGAGTCGTCCATGTCGGAGAGGTTCATGATGACGGGAGTGCCGTCACGGAAGCTCTCGCCGATGTTCTTGGCCTCGTTGTAGGTGCGCGGGTGGATCGTGGTGATCCGGTTCAGGGCACCCACCTCGACATCGCGGACGACCCGGGCCACGGGCGTGCGCTGCGGCAGTGGCGTGACGGCAGCCGAACGCTCGGCCGGCGCCTCCTGGCGGGCCGGCTCGTCGTAGTCGTACTCGTCGTACCCGTCATAGCGCTCGTCGTCCTCGGCGAGCCCGAGGTACACCATCGTCTTGCGCAGCGCCCCAGCCATGTGCGAGCTCCCTTTGGTTTGCGTGCCTACCGTTGTCAGCGTTTCCCCGTGCGGCGGACATCGATCCGCGAGGTCACCATGTTCGGGACTGAAGTTACCGGTGTGACTGGCGAGAACCGAGGATTGCGCTTCCGACACGCAGGTGTGTCGCGCCGTGCGCGACCGCGGCCTCGAGGTCACCACTCATGCCCGCCGAGACCCACGACGCCTCGGGATGCGCCTCCCGTATGCCGCGGGCCACCTCCGCGAGCCGGGCGAAGGCCGCGTCGGGGTCGCCTCCCAAGGGAGCCACCGCCATGACCCCGCGCAGCTCGAGGTGCTCGCACGCCGCCACCTGGTCGGCGAGGGCTGCCGCTCCCCCGGGCTCGACCCCGCCACGGTCGGGCGGCTCGTCGAGCGAGACCTGCACGAGGACGGCCGGCCGGACCCCGCGCGCCGCCGCGGCGCGGTCGAGGGCCGCGACCAGCTTGGGGCGGTCGACCGACTGGACGACGTCGGCATACGACACGACCGAGCTCGCCTTGTTGGTCTGGAGCTGTCCGATGAAGTGCACCTCGAGGTCTCCCCTGCTGCGCAGCTCGGCGACCTTGACCGAGGCCTCCTGGTCGCGGTTCTCGCCGATCGCGCCGACCCCGAGCTCGGCGAGGAGGTCGACGTCGCTGGCCGGGAAGAACTTGGTCACCGCGACCAACGACACCTCGGAGGGGTCGCGCCCCGCGAGGTCGCACGCGGCCTCGACGCGAGCGCGCACGGTCGCGAGGTTGCGCTCGAGCTCGGCGCGCCGACCCGCGTCGGAGCTCACGGCGCACCGGCCACGACGACACCGGCATACCGCCCGGTGCGCCCGTCGCGACGGTAGGAGAACAGCCTCTCGTCCTCGCGCGCACACCCCGGAACCCATTGCACCGCAACGTTGTTCGCCACGAGCTGCGCGACCACGCCGGCGGCTACGTCGATCGCGGGCGTGCCCGACCACGAACGCGCTGACGCCTCGGGCGCCACCGCGGCGGCCGCGGCCCGCAGCTCCTCCGGCACCTCGTAGCAGCGGGCGCAGATCGACGGCCCGACGACGGCACGCAGGTCGCGGGCGCCGAGCTCGCGCATCCGCTCGACCGCGACCTCGACGATCCCGGCGGTCATGCCCGGCCGGCCGGCGTGCACCGCACCGACGACTCCGGTGTCGACGTCGGCGAGGAGGACCGGCGTGCAGTCGGCGACCAGCACGGCCAGGGCGAGCCCGGCCGTCGCGGTGACCACTCCGTCGGCCGGTGGCGGGCCACCCGCGTCCCACGGCCCGTCGGCCACGACGACGTCCGCCCCGTGACACTGCTGCAGGAAGAGTAGGTGGTCGCGCCCGACACCGGTCGCGCCGGCCACCGCCTCGCGGTTGGCCTCCACCGCCGCTGCGTCGTCACCCACGTGACCACCGAGGTTCAGCGAGTCGAAGTCGCCGGAGCTGCTGCCACCGGCACGGTCGGTGAAGGCCCACGACACACGACTCGTCTGCTGGCGCCAGTAGAACACCGGCCCAACCTACGACAGGGGCGCCGGACCAGTGCGGTCCGGCGCCCCTGTCGGAGTGTGTGGCTGCCTGCTCGAGGCTGGGCCTCCTTCACAGGGTGCCTATTTCAGACGGTGCCTATTTCAGACGGTGCCTATTTCAGACGGTGCCTATTTCAGACGGTGCCTATTTCAAGAAGTCGGGCACGTCGAGGTCGTCGCCCTCGTCGAACGTGACGGTCCTCGGCGGTCGACCGGCAGGCTCGCGCGGCATCACCGGCTCGACCCCGTTGGGCTGTGACCTCGTCACCGGGCCGTCCTCGACCGGGGCCGGGGCGGCCGGCTGGGATGCGGCCTGCGGTGCCGCGGCGGGCGCTGCCGGGGCGGGAGCAGCCGCGGCGGCCGGGGTCGAGTGTCCGGCAGTCTCCTGGGCGGCCCGCTGCGATCCCTGGATCTGGCCGATCGCGCGGTCGTTCTCGCGCTTCAGCGGGGCGCCTCCGTCGAACCCGGCAGCGATCACGGTCACGCGCACCTCGTCACCGAGGGCGTCGTCGATGACGGCACCGAAGATGATGTTGGCCTCCGGGTGGGCGGCCTCCTGCACCAGTCGGGCCGCCTCGTTGATCTCGAACAGGCCGAGGTCGCTGCCACCCTGGATCGAGAGCAGCACCCCGTGGGCGCCGTCGATGCTCGCCTCGAGCAGCGGGCTCGAGATGGCCAGCTCGGCGGCCTGGACGGCCCGGTCGTCACCCCGGGACGAGCCGATCCCCATCAGGGCCGAGCCGGCTCCCTGCATCACGGACTTGACGTCGGCGAAGTCGAGGTTGATCAGGCCCGGCGTGGTGATCAGGTCGGTGATGCCCTGGACGCCAGAGAGCAGGACCTGGTCGGCGGAGCGGAAGGCGTCGAGCATGCTGACCGTGCGGTCGCTGATCGACAGCAGCCGGTCGTTGGGGATGACGATGAGGGTGTCGACCTCCTCGCGGAGGTTGGCGATGCCGGTCTCGGCCTGGTTGGCCCGCCGACGACCCTCGAAGGTGAACGGCCGCGTCACGACCCCGATCGTCAGGGCGCCCAGACCCTTGGCGATCTTGGCGACGACGGGCGCACCACCGGTGCCCGTGCCACCACCCTCACCGGCGGTGACGAAGACCATGTCGGCGCCCTTGAGCACCTCCTCGATCTCCTCCGCGTGGTCCTCGGCGGCCTTCTTGCCGACCTCCGGGTCGGCGCCCGCACCGAGGCCACGGGTGAGCTCGCGACCCACGTCGAGCTTGACGTCCGCGTCACTCATGAGCAGCGCCTGCGCGTCGGTGTTGATGGCGATGAATTCGACGCCCTTGAGGCCGACCTCGATCATGCGGTTGATGGCGTTGACGCCACCACCGCCGATGCCGACGACCTTGATGACGGCCAGGTAGTTCTGCGGTGCTGCCACGGCGGTGGGCCTCTCCTGAATGCGGTGCTGGTGGTGGTCGTCCCTGCGGACGAAGTCCGTGGTGGGGCTGTGGTGGGTGCTGAGATGGAGCGTCCTTCGGGCGAACTGAGCCTCGACGTCTAGTTGAGGGTTACAAATCGCCCACGATCTGATGGCGCCGACGCTATGTGTCACATGGGTCGCAGGCAACGAGGTCGGCCGCGTGTCGCAGCACGGATTGGCCCGATTTCGAGGTTTGTCACGACCGGCACGCCACAGGCCGTAACAGTGGTCACATCCGCCCCACGAGCCCCATTCTGGCACGGCTCGGACTGCCCCCCGGACCACCGTCTCGCTCGGGCCTCAGCGGGTCACCGGCGTGCTCGGAGCGCTCACGTCGATGAGCTTCGGGTGGCCCTTGAGCAAGGCCGTCATGATGGCCAGCTTGCGCTCGGGCTCGTCGACCCCGCCCCAGACGATCGAGGTGCGCCCGATCTTGAGGGTGACCAGGTTGGCGCTGCTGACCGTGACGTTGCCGACCCGCTTCTGCAGGGTCGCGGGCAGCACCTTCACGACGCTGACCGCCGCTGCGAGGGCGTCGGGTGACAGGGCCGCCTGGGTGGCGGCGTTGACGGTCGGCACCCCGGCCGGAGCCTTGCTGACGTGGGCGTACGCGACCCCCGTCTCATCCACAACCTGTAGTTGACCTTGAGGGTTCTTGACCACGAGGAAGGGCTGGCGCGGGCTCGCGTGGATGACCAGCGTGCTGGGCCAGGAGCGCTCGATCGACACGTCGGCGACGGTCGCCCGCTCGGCCACCCGCGCCGCGACGGCGGCGCTGTCGACACGGGCCAGGGGCTGGCCGAGTGGCACCTTCGCCACCGCGCGGATGGCGGCCACCTCCGACTCGGGCACCCCCACGACCTCCACGGTGCGCACCGCCAGGACCGGGCTGAAACCGACCACCCACCCGAGGAGGGCGATCACGACGAGGGCCGCCGCGGCATACCCGAGGAGCCGCAGGGGTCGCTGGCGCACCTCGTGGGCGCGCCGCTGGAACCTGGCCCTGGACGACGCGAGACCGGTGCGGGTCGCCGGTCGGTGACCCGACGAACCGGGGTGCTGGCTCATGCCTGGCCGAGGGCGCGCAGGATCTCGGGCCCGATCATCGTCACGTCCCCGGCCCCCACGGTGAGGACGAGGTCGTCGGCCCGGGCCAGCCCCGCCACGTGGCCGGCCACGGCCGACCAGGAGGTGACGACCGAGACGTCGGCGTCGGGACGCAGCTCGCGCAGGGCGTCGGCGACGAGCTGCGACGAGACCCCCGGCATCGGGTCCTCGCGCGCGGCGTAGACCTCCATGAGGACGACCACGTCGGCCGGCGCGAGGGCCGCGGCGAACTCGTGGGCGAAGTCGCGGGTCCGGGAGTAGAGGTGCGGCTGGAAGACCACGACGAGGCGGCCGTCACCCGCCAGCTCGGCGCCGGTGCCGACCACCGCGGCGACCTTGCCGGGGTTGTGCGCGTAGTCGTCGACCACGGAGACCCCGGCCGCCGCCCCCTTGGGTTCGAACCGGCGGCGCGTGCCGGTGAACCCGAACAGCCCGTCGAGGACGCGGGTGGGGTCCTGGCCGAGCCCGTCGACGGCCACGGTGTAGGCGGCAGCGGCGTTGAGGAGGTTGTGCCGTCCCGGGATGTTGATCCGCAGGTTGCGGTCGACACCGTCCTGACCGGTGACGGTCACCCGGCCCATCAGGCCGCGGAACACCTCGCCGCGCAGGACCACGTCGGCGTCGGTCGACCAGCCGTAGGTCAGCACGCGGGTGCCCGAGGCGCGGGCCAGCCGAGCGAGCTCGCGGGAGCCCTCGTCGTCCTCGCAGGCCACGAGCAGGCCGCCGGGCAGGACCGTGGCGGCGAACGCGGCGTAGGCCTCCTTGACCCGCTCGAAGGTCCCGTAGAAGTCGAGGTGGTCGGGCTGCACGTTCGTCACGACCGCGACCTCGGGTCGGTAGACGAGGAACGAGCCGTCGCTCTCGTCGGCCTCGGCCACGAAGACCTCACCGGTCCCCCAGTGGGCGTTGGTGCCATGCTTCGCGAGCTCCCCGCCGGCGGCGAACGACGGGTCGACGCCGCAGTGCTGGAGTGCGACGGTGAGCATCGACGTGGTCGTCGTCTTGCCGTTGGCGCCGGCGACGGCGACCCGGCGCGAGTCGGCCATCGTGCTGGCCAGCGCCTGCGAGCGGTGCAGCACCCGGAGGCCGGCTGCGCGCGCTGCCACGAGCTCGATGTTGGACTCGCGGATCGCCGAGGAGATCACGACGGTGTCCTTGCCCTCCACGTATGCCGCGTCGTGGCCGACGTGGACGTCCGCCCCCTCGGCGGCGAGCGCCGCGAGCACCGGCGACTGCTTCGCGTCGGACCCGCTCACCGAGCAGCCGCGCGCGAGCATCACGCGGGCCACGCCGGACATGCCGGCCCCGCCGATGGCGATGAAATGGATCGCCCCCAGTTCGTCCAGCGGAGGGACTGGCGCGGTGAAGTCGAAGCGGTCGTTGGAGCCGTTCATCGTTGCCCCGCAACGGATTGTGCGTAGGCGGCGACCACCATGTCGGCGAGGAGCTCGTCGGCGCCCCGCTCCCCCGTCGCTGCCGAGGCCGCCGCCATGGCATCGAGGCGCTCGCGGTCGGACACCAGCGGCACCAGGGTGCTGTCGATCCAGGCCGGGGTCAGCGCCGCATCCTCCACCAGCAGCCCACCACCAGCGGCCACGACGTCAGCAGCATTGAAGCGCTGCTCGCCGTTGCCGATCGGCAGGGGCACGTAGACCGCCGGGAGCCCGACCGCGGTCAGCTCGCACACGGTGTTGGCACCGGCGCGGGCCACCACGAGGTCGGCCGCGGCATACGCGAGGTCCATCCGGTCGGCGTAGGGAGCGACGACGTAGGGGGCTCCGGGACCGCCGGTGGCGACCTCGAACTCCTTGCCGGCACCGGTCAGGTGCAGGACCTGCACCCCCGATGCCCGCAACGCGTCCACGCGCGCCTCGAAGGCGGTGTTGAGGCGCTGTGCCCCGAGCGAGCCGCCCGTCACCAGGACCGTGGGCCACAGCGGGTCGAGGCCGAAGTGCGCGAGTCCCTCGCCGCGCGCGGCGACCCGGTCGAGCTGGGTGATCTCGCGGCGCAGCGGCATGCCGATGGCGGTCGCGTGGGGGAGCTTGGTGCTCGCGAACGTGGTCGCGACGAACCGCGTCATCCGCGCCCCGAGGCGGTTGGCGAGCCCCGGTCGGGCGTTCTGCTCGTGCACCACCACCGGGACGTGCCGACGCCGGGCCGCGAGGTAGGCGGGGGTGGAGACGTAGCCGCCGAAACCGACGACGACCTGGGCACCGGTCTGCTCGATGGCCTGCTCGGCCGCGGCGACGGCGGCGCGCAGGTTGCCGGGCAGGCGCAGCAGGTCCGCTGAGGGCCTGCGGGGCAGGGGCACCTTCGGGACGGTCATCAGCGGGTAGCCGCGCTCGGGGACCAGCCGCGCCTCGAGGCCCGACTCGGTGCCCAGGGCGGTGACGGTGATGTCGGGGTCGCGGCGACGCAGGCAGTCGGCCAGGGCGAGCAGGGGCGAGACGTGACCAGCCGTCCCACCACCGGCCAGCAGGACCGACGAGGGAGAGTCAGCAGGCATCAGCGACGTCCCCGACGCCCCGGCAGGACAGCCAGCGAACGGCGGACCACGGAGGGCTTCGCCGACAGCGCCTCACGGCAGCCGGGCTCCTGGCGGGCGAAGGACAGCAGCATGCCGAGGGCGAACATCGTGGTCATCAGTGAGGACCCGCCGTAGGACACCAGCGGGAGCGGGACACCGATGACGGGCAGCAGCCCGATCACCGCGCCGATGTTGATGGTGGCCTGGCAGACGATCCAGGCCATCACCCCGGCGGTCGCGACCCGGACGAAGGTGTCGTCGGAGCGCACCACGATCCGGTAGCAGACCAGCGCCAGGGCGCAGAACAACCCGAGCAGCACGAGGGTGCCCGGCAGCCCGAGCTCCTCGCCGAGGATCGCGAAGATGAAGTCGTTGTGCGCCTCCGGCAGCCACTGCCACTTCTCCCGGCTGGCCCCGAGGCCGACACCCCACCAGCCGCCGTCGGCCAGTGCGTAGCGCCCGTGGAGGGTCTGGCGGTAGCCGCCGTAGGGGTTGGTGTCCTTGCCCAGCCACACGTCGAAGCGCTGCAGCCGGTTGGCGCTCGTGATCACCATCGTCACCGCCAGGGCACCGAAGAGCGCCCCGCCGTAGACGAACATCCGGCGCGGCACTCCCGCCGCGAAGAGCAGGGCCGCGACGATGCCGCCCATCACCATGACGGTGCCGAGGTCGTGGCCGAGCAGCACCAGCCCGATCGTCACGGCCGACACCGGGAACAGGAACGGGATGACCACGTGCCCCATCCGGCCGAGCAGCTTGCGCTTGGCGGTCAGCACCGTGGCCCCGACCAGCACGAGGCCGACCTTGGCGAACTCCGACGGCTGGAGCGAGATCGGGCCCACGGCGAGCCAGTTGCGGTTGCCGTTCACGGACACGCCGAGCGGGGTGAAGACGAGGAGCTGGAGGAAGAGGGCGCCCACGAGGATCGGCACCGACAGCGCCTTCCACGCGCGCAGGGGCACCCGCGAGGCCACGATGATGGCGATCGCGCCCATCGCGGCGAACTGCAGCTGCTTGCGGAAGAAGACGTAGGGCGTCGCGTTGTCGGTCTGCACCAGGGACTTCACCGACGAGGCGGACAGCACCATGATCAGCCCGATGACCACGAGCACGACCGTGACGCTGAGCAGCACGTAGTAGCTCGTCACCGGCGAGTCGAGCCGCTGGAGCCAGCCGCCGACCCGGCCCTGCTCGTCCGGCGTCCCCGAGGCGCGCGACGCGGTCCGCGCCCGTGGGGGTGCGGCGGTGGCACTGCTCACGGCTACTCCCCCGCGGACCCGGCGCGGCGGGCGACCGCCGCGGCGAAGGCGTCGCCCCGGGCACCGTAGTTGGGGAACATGTCCATCGAGGCGGCCGCGGGCGCGAGCAGCACGACGTCGCCCGGCTGGGCGAGCTCCGCTGCGCGCGCGACGACGGTCTCCATGACCCCAGTGTCCGTGCTCGGCACCTCGACGACCGGCACATCCGGCGCGTGTCGGGCCAACGCCTCGGCGAGCCTGGCGCGATCGGCCCCGATCAGCACCACGCCACGCAGCTGCCCGACGGCGTCGCGCACGAGGTCGTCGACCTCGGCCCCCTTCAGCAGCCCGCCGGCGATCCAGACCACGTGCTCGAACGCGTGCAGCGACGCGGCCGCCGCGTGCGGGTTGGTGGCCTTGGAGTCGTCGACGTAGCGGACCCCGTCGACCTCACCACAGTCGGCGATGCGGTGCGGGTCGGGCGTGAAGGCACGCAACCCGTCGCGGACCGCCAGGGGCGCCACACCGTAGGACCGCGCCAGCGCCGCGGCCGCGAGGGCGTTGGCGAGGTTGTGGGGCGCCAGCGTCGCCGCAGCACCACGGACGTCGTCGAGGGTGGCCAGCTCGGCGGCGGAGGTCTTGCGCTGCTCGACGAAGGCGCGGTCGGCGAGGATGTCGTCGACGACCCCCACCATCGACAGCCCCGGGGTGCCCAGGGTGAAACCGATGGCGCGGCAGCCGTCCTGCACCTCCGCGTCCCTGACGAGCTGCTCGGTGACGGGGTCCTGCACGTTGTAGACGCAGGCGACCTTGGTGCGCGCGTAGACCTTGCCCTTGGCCCGTTGGTACTCCTCGAGCGAGCCGTGCCAGTCGAGGTGGTCGGGGGCGACGTTGAGGCAGGCCGACGAGTAGGGGGCGATCGAGTCCGACCAGTGCAGCTGGAAGCTCGACAGCTCGACGGCGATGACGTCGTAGGGCTGGGGGTGGAGCACCGCCTCGAGGATCGGGGTGCCGACGTTGCCGGCCGCCGTGGCGCGCAGGCCGGCGGCCCGCAGCATCGCGGCGAGCATCTCGACCGTCGTCGTCTTGCCGTTGGTCCCCGTGATGGTCAGCCAGGGCGCGGGGCCCACCTCGGCGCGCATCCGCCAGGCCAGCTCGACCTCGCCCCAGACGGGGAGGCCGGCCTGCGCTGCTGCGAGGAGCAGCGGCTGGTCGGGACGCCACCCCGGTGAGGTGACGACGAGGTCGGGCACCTGGCCGACCGGCATACCCGTCACGTGCTCGGGACCGAGGCGCACGTCCACGCCGAGGATGTCGAGGATCCGCGCCCGCTCCCCGAGGGCGGTGTTGACCTCGGGGTCCCCGCCGTCGACCGCGACCACCCGGGCGCCGCGCTCGTGCAACGCATCGGCGGCGGCGAAGCCGCTCACCCCGAGACCGGCGACGACCACGTGGATGCCGCTCCAGTCGGCGCCGGCGCTGGTGAGGCCGTCGAGCCGTCCACTCACGCTGCGCCCACCACCCACTCGGCGTAGAACAGGCCGAGTCCGAGCGCGACGAAGAGCCCCGCGATGATCCAGAACCTGATGACGATGGTGACCTCGTTCCACCCGAGCAGCTCGAAGTGGTGCTGCAGCGGGGCCATCCGGAAGACCCGCTTGCCGGTCATCTTGAACGACCCGACCTGGATGATCACCGAGAGGGTGATCGTCACGAAGAGGCCGCCCAGGATGACGACGAGCAGCTCGGTGCGGGTGGTGATGGCCAGCCCCGCCAGCCCACCGCCGAGCGCGAGGGATCCGGTGTCTCCCATGAAGATCTTGGCCGGGGAGGCGTTCCACCAGAGGAAGCCGAAGCAGGCGCCCATGGCGGCAGCGGCCACCACCGCGAGGTCTCTCGAGTCGCGGACCTCGTAGCACTTGAGCCCCGGCGTCGTCTGGCAGTTCTGGTTGCCCTGCCAGATGCCGATGAGGACGTAGGCGGCGAACACCATCACCGAGGCACCGGTCGCCAGCCCGTCGAGGCCGTCGGTGAGGTTCACACCGTTGGACGTGCCCGCGATCATGATGTTGGCCCAGATGATGAAGAGGATCAGGCCCAGCAGCGTCCCGGCGAAGGCCAGGTCGATGGGTGTGTCACGCACGAACGAGATGTGCGTCGACCCCGGGGTGCGGTTCTTGGTGTTGGGGAACTGCAGCACCAGCACGGCGAACACGACCGCCACGAGGGTCTGGCCGGCCAGCTTCTCGCGCGAGCGCAGCCCGAGGCTGCGCTGCTTGGTGATCTTGATGTAGTCGTCGAGGAACCCGACCAGCCCCAGCCCGGCCATGAGGAACAGCACCAGCACACCGCTCCACGTCAGTGGCGTGCCGGTGATCACGTGCGCCAGCCCGTATGCCGCGAGGCTGGAGCCGATGATGACCGCACCACCCATGGTGGGCGTGCCGCGCTTGGTGTGGTGCGAGGTGGGTCCGTCGTCGCGGATGAACTGGCCGTAACCGCGGCGGACGAGGAACTTGATGAACATCGGGGTGCCGAACAGCGCGCCCACGAGGGAGATGACGGCAGCGAGCAGCACCGCCTTCACGTCGTGCCCTCCTCGCTGTTGTCGCCGCTCTTGCCGGCCAGTCTGTCTCCGAGCCACCGTAGTCCGGCATCGCGGCTGGACTTGAACAACACGACGTCCCCGGGACGAAGTTCTTCGGTGAGCAGGGCGTACGCGGCATCCGCGTCGGGCACCCAGACCGCCTCGTCGCCCCACGATCCCTCGTGCTGGGCACCCGAGGCCATCGGCCTGGCGGTGTCCCCCACCACGACGAGCCTGCCGATGTTGAGCCGCACGGCGAGCCGGCCGATCGCGTCGTGCTCGGCCGTGGAGTCGTCACCCAGCTCGAGCATCGACCCGAGCACGGCCCAGGTCCGTCGCGACGGGGCGGTGTCGGCGCCGCCGCGCCCGCCACCCATGGCCACGAGCGCCTTGAGGGCGGCGCGCATGGAGTCGGGGTTGGCGTTGTAGGCGTCGTTGACGACGGTCACCCCGTCGGCGCGCTCGGTGACCTCCATCCGCCAGCGCGAGGCAGGCGTGGCGGTGGCCAGGGCGGCGACGATGTCGGGCAGGTCCAGGCCGCACTCGAGGGCGGCGGCCACGACGGCCAGGGCGTTGCCGACGTGGTGCTCGCCGTGCAGCGGCAGGGTCACCTGGGCGCTGGCGTCGGGCGTCGTCACCCGGAAGCTCGGCCGTCCGGACTCGTCGAGGGTGGTCTCCGTGGCCCGCACGTCGGCCTCCGCGCCGGACCCCACCAGCTGCACGCGGGCGTCGGTCTTGGCGGCCATGGCTCGGACGGCGGGGTCGTCGACGTTGAGCACCGCGAGGCCGGTGGCGGGCAGTGCCTGCACGAGCTCGGCCTTGGCCACCGCGATCGCCTCGCGCGACCCGAACTCACCCACGTGGGCGGAGCCGACGTTGAGCTCGATCCCTATGCGGGGCGGGGCGATTCGCGTGAGGTAGGCGATGTGGCCGACGCCCCTGGCGCCCATCTCCACGACGAGGAACCGGGTCTGCGGCTCGACCCGGAACACGGTCAGCGGCACCCCCACCTCGGAGTTCAGCGACCCGACCGGGGCGACGGTGGGCGCGGCGCTGGAGAGCACACTGGCGAGCAGGTCCTTGGTGGAGGTCTTGCCCGACGAGCCGGTGATGCCGATCACGGTGAGGTCGGGGTGACGGTCCACGACGGCGCGCGCCAGCGACGCGAGCCCGTCCTGGATGTCGTCGACGACCACGCAGGGCAGCTCGTCGACCGGCCGGGTGGTCATGGCCGCCACCGCGCCGAGCGCGGCGGCGGAGGCGACGAACTGGTGACCGTCCAGCTGCTCACCGACCCGGGCGATGTAGAGCCCACCCGGACCGGCCTCGCGGGAGTCGGTGACGACGGGTCCGTCGACGACCAGGGACGCGGCGGCGTGGTCGTCGAGACCGTGCAGGCGTCCACCGGTGACCTCGGCGACCTGCGCCAGGGACATCGGGATCATCGCGCTCCCCCGTCCGGGTCGTGAGGGGTCTGGTCCAGCAGGGAGTCGAGGGCGCGTCTTGCCTCGTCCCGGTCGTCGAAGGGGTGCACCGTCCCGGCGATCTCCTGCCCGGTCTCGTGGCCCTTGCCGACGACGGCGACGACACTGCCCGGGCCGGCCTCGTGGGCGGCGCGGACCGCCTGCGCGATGGCGCTCGCGCGCCCCTCGACGTCGCGCAGCTCTGCGGCGGTGCCCGCGGCGCGGGCCCCGTCGAGGACCGCGGCGCGGATCGCTCCGGGGACCTCTGACCTCGGGTTGTCGTCGGTGACGACGACCAGGTCGGCGCCCTCGGCCGCGGCTCGTCCCATCGCGGCCCGCTTGCCACGGTCGCGGTCTCCCCCGGCGCCCAGCACGACGACCAGACGTCCGCTCGTCGCGGGCCGCAGCGCCTTGAGCGCCGCGGCGACCGCATCGGGCGTGTGGGCGTAGTCGACGACGACGAGCGGCAGGTCGGCCGAGCCCGGGCCGGTCGCGGGACCCTCCGCCGGCTCCACGACCACGCGTTCCATCCGGCCCGGGACGTGCGGGTCGACGAGCAGGGCCCGCTCGGCGTCGTCGGCAGGGATCCCTGCAGCCAGCAGGGCCAGCGCGGCCATCGCGGTGTTGACCCGGTTGAAGTCGCCCGGCAGGGCCGAGCGCAGGTGCAGCGCCGTTGACCCGTCGGACAGCGTGAACGTGGCCGGGTCCTCCTCGCCCGCCACGAGCCGCCAGTCGGCGTCGACGTCGGCCAGCGAGGTGACGGTGGTCACGGGCACCGTGGAGATCGTGGCGGCCAGCTCCCGGCCCCACTCGTCGTCGACGCAGACGATGCCGGTGCGTGACCGCTGGGGGGTGAACAGGTCGGCCTTGGCCAGGAAGTAGTCGCGCATCGTCGGGTGGAAGTCGAGGTGGTCCTGGGACAGGTTGGTGAACAGCGCGATGTCGTAGACGACCCCGTCCACCCGGTGCTGGCTCAGCGCGTGGCTCGAGACCTCCATCACGCAGGAGTCGATGCCGCGCTCGGTCATCACCGCGAGGAGGGCGTGCAGGACGGTGGCCTCGGGGGTCGTGCGGACGCTCTTGATCCGCTCGTCCCCGATGCGGGTCTCGACCGTGCCGATGAGGCCGGTCGTGTGGCCCAACGCGATGAGGGCCGAGTTGACGAGGTAGGCCGTGGTGGTCTTGCCGTTCGTCCCGGTCACGCCGTACATCTGCAGCGGGAGGTCGACGGTCCCGTAGACCAGCGAGGCCACCTGGCCCACGTGGCTGCGCGGGTCCTCGACCACGACCCGCGGGAGGTCGAGGCCCTCGGCGGCGAGCGCGGCGGCGCCCTCGGCGTCGGTGAGCACGGCGACCGCGCCGGCGTCCCGTGCCCCCGCGGCATACCTCGCGCCGTGGGTGTTGGCCCCGGGGAGGGCGGCGTAGAGGTCGCCCTCGACCACGTCCTGCGACGAGAGGGTCACGCCCGTGACCACCCGGTCGGCGCCGGCCAGCTCACCGTCGACCAGCGAGGCGACCGCCGCGAGGGTGGCGTGCGGGGACGACGGACGGGGTGATGACACGGACAGCGAGCCTACCGTCAGTGGGACGCGCCGGATGCGCCAGACCTCCGGTCGCGGAGCACGGTGGTGTCACCCGCGGCCGGGGTCTTGTCGACGCGGATCTTCGCCACCGGGGAGGTCGTGCCGGTCGGCGGGATCTGGAGCTCCTGCAGCGCGTAGGTCATCACGTCGTGGAACACCGGGCCGGCGACCACGCCACCGAAGTAGCCCTTGATCGGCCGCTGCAGCGTGACCGCGACGACGATCTCGGGGTCGTCGGCCGGAGCGAACCCGATGAAGCTGGCGGTCTTGCCCGAGTAGCCACCGACCCGCGCGTCGTAGCGGTCGGCGGTGCCCGTCTTGCCGGCCACGCGGTAGCCGGGGATCTTGGCCTCGGGCGCGGTGCCCTCCTTGCCGACGACGCCCTCGAGCATGTCGCGCACCTGCTTGGCCGTCTCGGGCGAGACCACCTTCACCGGAGCCGGCTTCTCCGCAGGCGTGAAACCACCCTTGCCGTCACCGGTCGCGGCCACGATCCGCGGGGGGATCCGGACGCCGTTGTTGGCGATCGTCTGGAAGACCCCGGCGGCCTGCAGGGCGTTGACCGACAGGCCCTGACCGAAGAGCACCGTGTAGCGCTGCGAGCCGTTCCAGTCCTTGACGTTGGTCAGCAGGCCGGGCCCCTCACCGGGGAACCCCATCCCCGAGGTCTGGCCCAGGCCGAACTTCTTGAAGTAGTCGTACATCGTCGACGCCTTGACCTTCTCGCCGGCCAGGATGGTGCCGATGTTGCTCGACTGCGCGAGGACCCCGGCGAAGGTGAGGTACTCGGTCGGGTGGTCGTGGCTGTCCTTGAACTCGGTGGCCGCGCGCCGGATCCGGTTGGGCACCTCGACCACGGTCGACGGCGTGACCACGCCCTGCTCGATCGCGGCGGCGGCGGTCATCACCTTGCCGGTCGAGCCGGGCTCGTAGACGTCGTTGAACGCCTTGTTGGTCCAGTTCGCGCTGGACTGCCCGGGCTGGTTGGGGTCGAAGGTCGGGTAGGACGCGACGGCGAGCAATTCGCCGGTCTTGACGTTCTCGACGACCACGGTCCCGGAGAGGGCCTGGGTCTCGATCACCTTCTGCGCCACGGCATTCTGGGCGAACCACTGCAGGTCGGAGTCGATCGTCAGCTGCACCTCACGACCGGGCACCGGGTTGATCGTCTCCTGGCGCGCGTTGGGGATCGGCCGGCCGTCCTGGGACTGCTCGAAGATGGTCTTGCCCGACTTGCCCTTGAGGGTCTTGTCCATCAGGACCTCGAGCCCGCCACCCGCCGAGCCGTCCGACTGGACGAAGCCGACCAGGGCCGAGGCCGCGGTCGAGGTCGGGTAGACGCGGTCGGAGGTCGCCTCGGAGTAGATCCCGTTGACGCCGAGCTCGGAGATCTTGCGCCAGTTGAGCGGCGTGACGTTCTTCTGCAGGATGCGGTACTTCGCCTCGCCGGTCAGCTCCTTGGTGAGGGTGGCCACCGGGATGCCGAGCAGTGGCGACAGGTCGGCTGCGGCACCGGCCACGCCCACCGTCTTGAGCTTTCCGTTGACGGTCTTCTTGTAGAAGGGCACCGCCGTCTGGTCGACGGTCACGGTGCGTCGCTCGATGCTCGAGGCGAGGATGGTGCCGTTGCGGTCGGTGATCGAGCCACGCAGGGCGGGCAGCGGGATCGTCGCCGTGCGCGACGACTGCGCGTCCTTGGAGACCGCCGAGGCGTCGAAGCCCTGCAGGCGCAGCAGCTGGGCGCCGAAGATGCTGAAGATGAACAGGACCGCGACCGTCATGGTGCGCATCCGGCGACGCGGGCTGGACCCGTCGAGGCTGACCTTCCGCCGACCCGGCGGGCGCGGCGGCGAGGCCGGTCGCTGGCCCGCGCGGGCCGGTTTGGCCGATGCGGCCCTGACCGGCTTGGCCGGCTTCGGCTTGGTGGGTCTGGTGGCCTTGGTGGGCTTGGTGGCCTTCGGGCCCGGCGTGGGGGCCTGGCCGGCACCGGGCGGCCTGCGCGCCGCCGTGCTGCGCGGGTCACCGGCCTTGGGGTGTGGCGCGCCGGCGCGGGCCGGGCGCGGACCCGAGGACGCAGTGGGGCGCGGGGCTCCGGGGCGGCTGCCTCGGGTCTGCGTCACTGGGTACCTCGCGTCCTGTCCTGGGTGTCGGTGAGGGTGGTCGGGGGTGTGGTGCGCTCGGGTCAGCGAACGGGGGTGACCGGCTGCTTCGCCTTGGTGGTCGTGGTGCTCGTCGTCGTCTTGGTCTTGGCGTTGACACTCGTCACGGTGGTCTGGACCGAGCCGTCGGGCTTGGTGACCACCACGGTCGTCGTCGTCACATCCCCCTTCTTCGTGACGCGGGTCGACGGCTCGGTGCGCTTGGTCGTCCCTGCCTGCACTGCCTTGGCCGAAGCCACCGCAGGAGCCGTCACCACGGTAAAGCCGCGGTCCTTCTTGGCCGGCTTCGCCACGCCGAGGACCTTGCCGTCCGAGAGGCGCAGGAAGGCGGCGGAGTCGGCCGGGACCATGCCGAGCCGGGTCGCCCGCGTCGCGAGGTGCGCGGGGCTGCGCTGGGCGTCGATGGCCTGGGTCAGCGCGTCCTGGGTGTCGGCGAGCTCGCCGGAGGTGGACTGCAGGTTGTGGAGGGTGAACGACCCCTCGGCCATGGCGGTGTTGAGCATGAGCAGCCCGACCAGCCCCGCGCACAACAGGGTCATGCACAGCGCGGCGAAGACGCCGTTGCCCGGGTGCCCGACGGCGGCCGGGACGACCCGCAGCGGTTGCGGAGGGGCGACCCTCCGGGCAGGTGCCCGAGATGCGACCCTCGCCGTCGCAGTCTGCTGGCTCATCGGTGCGTTCCCTTCGTGGTGCTGCGGTTGGTAGCGGTGGCAGGAGTGCTTCGGGTGCGCTCGGCGGCGCGCAGGCGCACCGAGGCGGATCGGGGGTTGCTGGCCTGCTCCTCGGCGCTCGCCTCTTCGGCGCCGCGGGTCAGCAGCCGCAGGTATGCCGCGTGCTCGGGGAGCTCGACCGGGAGCCCCTGGGGGCTGCTGCCCTTGGCGCCGGCGGTGAGGACGCGCTTGGTGATCCGGTCCTCGAGCGAGTGGTACGACAGGACCGCGATGCGGCCACCGACCGCCAGGGCGTCGATCGCGTTCGGCAGGGCGGCCGCCCAGACCGACAGCTCGGCGTTGACCTCGATGCGCAGCGCCTGGAAGGTGCGCTTGCCCGGGTGTCCCCCGCTCTTCTGCGACGCGGCCGGCACCACCTTCTTGAGCAGGTCGACGAGTCGGCCGGAGGTGGTGAACGGCTCGGCCTCGCGCTCGCGGACGATCGCCGCGACGATCTTGCGGGCGAACCGCTCCTCGCCGAAGTCGCGCAGCACCGCCTCGAGATCGCTCGCGTCGTAGGTGTTGAGCACCTCGGCGGCGGTGAGCCCGGCCGACTGGTCCATCCGCATGTCGAGTGGTGCGTCCTGGCTGTACGAGAAGCCGCGGTCGGCCTCGTCGAGCTGGAGCGAGGACACCCCCAGGTCGTAGAGGGCGGCGTCGACGTGGTCCACGCCCGCCTCCTCGAGGGCCCGCGGCACGTCGTCGTACACGGCGTGCACGAAGGTGACGCGACCGGCATACGGCTCGAGCCGCTCGGCCGCGAGGCCCAGCGCCTCCTGGTCGCGGTCGATGCCCACGACGAGCGCAGTGGGGCAGCGCTCGAGGATGGCCTCGGCGTGGCCGCCCATGCCCAGGGTGCCGTCGAGGTAGACGGCGCCGGGCGCCTCGAGGGCCGGGGCCAGCAGCTCGACGATTCGGTCGCGAAGCACGGGAACGTGCCGGTCGGCGGCCATTCCTCGTGCGTTCATCGACATCTCCTGCTGGACGGTGCTGGTGCTGCGTGGTCTCGGTGCTGGTGCTGCGTGGTCTCGGTGCGGTGCTGCGGGTGGTGCGCTGCTGGTCTGGTGCTCGGCTCGGCGCTGGGGTGGCCCTGCGGTCAGGTCTCCATCCGCTCCAAGGGATGCGGCCCGGGGCGGGGGAAGTCGTCCCGGGAAGCGAAGCGGCTGGAGACCTGGCTCCAGGGGCACTGCAGTGAGAAGGGTTGGGCTGGGTCAGGGGCAGGGTCAGAGGAGTCCGGGGATGACCTCCTCGGACTGGTCGGAGAAGCCCTGCTCGGTGGACTCGAGGTAGGCGTTCCAGGCGCTCGTGTCCCAGACCTCGACGCGGGAGCCGGCGCCGATGACGGTGCACTCGCGGGTCAGCCCCGCGTAGGCGCGCAGGTTGGCCGGGATCGTGACGCGGCCCTGCTTGTCCGGCACCTCGTCGGAGGCGCCCGAGAGGAAGACACGGGTGAAGTCGCGGACCGCCTTGCTCGTGGTGGGCGCCGCCTGCATCTGCTGGGTCACCTTCAGGAACTCGTCCATCGGGAAGACGTAGAGGCAGCGCTCCTGGCCCCTGGTCACGACCAGCCCGTCGGACATCCGGTCGCGGAACTTGGCGGGCAGGAACAGGCGGCCCTTGTCGTCGAGTCGGGGGCTGTGCGTCCCGAGAAACATCGCGCCCACCTCCCCTGCCGACCCGGTCGAGGACCCCACGGCCCTCTCGTTTCCCCCACTTTACTCCACCGTTACCCGCCAGGTCAGCCACTTTGGCGCAATTCCCCCACCTAGTTCGATGTTTTAGCAGGTCAGAGGGGTGGTGGAAAGTGGTGTGGAATTCCCAGAACCGAGCCGCACAGGGGCTCGTGGCTCCGCCGCCAAGGCCGGCCACGAGCGCGCCAGGCATCCCCGGGAGCTCGCATCCGGCGGCGCCGCGGCGCCGGACGACTGGTCGAGCGGACTTCACAGGTCACGACACGGCATACCCCCTGTTTTGGTGGTGCGTTGTGGGGGAAGATCGAGCGACCACCCGGACGGGACGCAACGTGGCGGCCATGGGGACGACGGAAGGACATCCGGTGCAAGCCAGGCACGAGGACGACGGCATCACGCAGGCAGCACCCACGACACCCGTGGGCACCACCAAGCCGGAGAGCCTGCTCTCCCTCCCCGCGGGGTCGCCCGCCTCCCTGGGGCAGGTGACCGAGGTCGCCGGGCGGCTGGCTCGGGCGATCAACACCGTCATCGAGGGCAAGCCGGACGTCGTGCACACGGCGATCACCGTGCTGCTCGCCGAGGGCCACCTCCTGCTCGAGGACGTGCCCGGAGTCGGCAAGACCATGCTGGCCAAGACCCTGGCCCGGTCGATCGACTGCTCAGTGCGACGGGTGCAGTTCACCCCCGACCTGCTGCCCAGCGACATCACCGGCGTCAGCGTGTTCAACCAGGACGTGCGCGACTTCGAGTTCCGGCCGGGTGCGATCTTCGCGAACGTCGTGGTCGGTGACGAGATCAACCGGGCCTCACCCAAGACCCAGTCGGCCCTGCTCGAGTCGATGGAGGAGGGCCAGGTCACGGTCGACGGCCAGACCTACGACCTGCCCAAGCCGTTCATCGTGATGGCGACCCAGAACCCCATCGAGATGGAGGGCACCTACCCCCTCCCCGAGGCCCAGCGCGACCGCTTCATGGCCCGGATCTCCCTCGGGTACCCGTCCTCGCGCGCCGAGGTCGCGATGCTCGACAGCCACGGCCAGGTCTCGCCGCTGGAGACGCTGCAGCCGGTCACCGACGCCGCGACCGTCTCGGCGATGGTCCGGGCGGTGCGCTCGGTGTTCACCAGCGACGCGATCAAGCAGTACGTCGTGGACCTGTCGGCCGCCACCCGCTCGAGCTCGGCCCTGCGGCTCGGGGCCTCGCCGCGTGCGACCCTGCACATGCTCCGCGCAGCCCGTGCGCACGCCGCGCTCGAGGGACGCGACCACGTCCTGCCGGACGACGTCCAGTCGATCGTGCTGCCGGTGCTGGCCCACCGCATCATCCCCACCGGTGAGACGCAGCTCGCACGGCGCAGCACCGGGGAGGTCCTGCAGGACCTCATGCGGCGGGTGCCCGTCCCGGCTTCCGGCCGCTGAGGGGCGGCCGTGCGTCGACTCCGAGACCTGCTCACGACCCGAGGCCGTGCGTTCGTCGCGGCGGGAATCACGTTGGTGCTGTGCGGGATCGGGCTCGGCTTCACCGACCTCACCCGGATCGGTGTGCTGCTCGTCGCGCTCCCCCTCCTCAGCGGTCTGCTGATGCGCCGGCACGACCTGCGGTTCGCGCTCGAGCGCACCGCGGTGCCCGGGCGCATCCAGGTCGACGAGCAGTCCCTGGTCACGCTGGCCATCGAGAACGCCGGCGGAGGAGCCAGCCCCCTGCTGATGGCCGAGGAGCAGCTCGACTACGCCCTCGGCGACCGGCCGCGCTTCGTCGTGCCACGTCTGCGCCGCGGCGACCGGCAGGAGGTGCACTACTCGGTGCGCTCCCACGTGCGGGGCCGGCACCGGCTGGGGCCCCTCGGCGTGCGGTTGCGTGACCCGTTCGGCCTGAGCACCCGCGTGGCGGCCATCTCGGGGTCCAGCGACATCCTGGTGCTGCCCAAGATCGTGCCGCTCGGTGGTGGGCAGCCCCCGGGCAGCGGGGTCGGCGCCGAGGGTGCGATCCCCCACATGGTCGCCCTGCACGGCGAGGACGACGTGTCGATCCGGTCCTACCGCGACGGCGACGACCTGCGTCGCATCCACTGGCCGGCGACCGCCAAGACCGGCGAGCTGATGGTCCGCCAGGAGGACCGACCCGCGCGCCGCCGCGCCGCGATCGTCCTCGACTCACGAGCCCGCGGGCACCACGGCTCGGGCACCTCCGGCTCGTTCGAGTGGGGCGTGACCGCGTGCGCCTCCGTCGCAGCGCACCTGATCGACCAGGGGTATGCCGTGCACCTCATCAGCGACGAGACCGCCGAGGACAGCCGGGCTGCCAGCGCGATGGAGGTCGACCCGCTGCTCGACGTGCTGGCGATGGCCGAGACCGGCTCGGACGACCAGTTCGCCGACGTCCTCCAGTCCGCCCACCCGGTGACCGCCTCCGGCGGCCTGGTCCTGGCCGTCGTCACCGACCTCGACGAGGAGCTCGCCCGGCGGGTGGCCTCGCTGCGCCAGCCCGGCGGGACCGCGCTGGCCATCGTGCTGGACCCCGACGGCTTCACCGCCACCAGGCGACACCGGCCCGGCAGCAGCGACGAGCTCGCCTGCGTGCCCGTGCTGCGCGGTGCCGGCTGGACGGTGACCGTCGTCGGCGCCGGTGACGACCTGCCCTCGGTCTGGGGAGTGCTCTCCGGGTCGACCAGCCGGGTGGGTGTGGCATGACCCGCGGACGGCTCGCCGACTCGCTGATCGCGGGCGCCTGCTCCGCCGTCGTCGCCTGGCCGTTGACCACCCTCTTCACGCCGAGCACCTGGATCCGCCCGACCCTGGCCATGGTGCTCGCCGTCGTCGTGGTCGGGGTGGTGGGCCGGATGCTCACCAGCTCCTGGGTCGCCGTCGCCGGTGCCCAGCTGGTGGGGGTCGTCCTGGCCGCGGGCTGGATCTACGGGCGGGGCCACCTCTGGTACGGCCTGCCCTACCCCGACACCGTCCTCGCCTTCAACAACCTGCTCATCGAGGCCCGGGAGACGATCCAGAACTACGCCGCACCCGCCCCGACCGGCCGCGGCATCACGCTGGCCATCGGCCTGGCGATCGGCGTGGTCGCGGTCATCGTCGACCACCTCGCAGTGATGCGACGGTCCCCTGCTCTGGCCGGGCTGCCCCTGCTGACCGCCTTCCTCATCTCGGCCTCCAACTCGGGGAACTCCCTGCACCCGATGTTCTTCGTGGCGTCCGGAGGCCTGTGGCTGCTCATGCTGGGGCGGCAGGGAATCGCCTCGCTCCGGCGGTGGAGCACCACCGTGCCGATGAGCACCACCGGGCGCCGGAACACCGACGACCACGACGGGGCCTACGGCTATGCCGCCGTGGGTCGGAGCCTGGCCGTCGCCGGGCTCGTGGCCGCGGTCGTCGTGCCGGTGGTCATCCCGCACTTCCCGACCCGCTACCTCATCGACGGCCTGGGCCGCTCCAATGAGGCCACCGGGTTCAGCGACGGCCAGGTCGGGCTGAAGTCCACCCTCGACCTGACCAAGAGCCTCAAGACCCTGTCGAAGGCGCCGGTCCTCAGCTACACCACCAACGCCGCCATCCTGACGCCGTTGC
Organism: Phycicoccus sp. Soil802; assembly: GCF_001429605.1. Lineage (GTDB taxonomy): Bacteria > Actinomycetota > Actinomycetes > Actinomycetales > Dermatophilaceae > Pedococcus. The sequence continues at coordinate 119,029 of NZ_LMSS01000001.1, read as the reverse complement.
GGGTCGGGGTGCTCGAGAACTACCAGGGCGACAGCTGGCGGCCCGAGCGCGACGAGGTCGACTACGGCCGGCAGAGCTCGGTGCCCCTGCCCAGCGAGCTCGGCGACGACGTGCCCCGGGAGACCTACCGGATCTCGGTCGAGGACTCCCGGCTCGAGGCCCCGCAGATCGCCGCGCCCACTCCACTGGTGACCGCCGACCTCGGCCGGGTCAGCTGGGGCCTGGACCGGAACACCTCGGTCGCCGTCGTCAACCGCTCGGTCAGCTCCTACAGCTTCACCTACCTCGCCCTCAACCCGACCCAGGCGTCCCTCGCCCAGTCGAGGCAGGGACCGACGGGTGGTTTCCTGCGCGAGGACCTGCGGGTCGACCCCGAGTCGCAGGAGATCATCAGCAAGACGGTCGGTGAGGTCGTGCCCCCGGACGCCAGTCGCATCGAGGCGGCGCGGGCGATCCAGAAGTACCTGCGCACCGACGGGGGGTTCCGGTACTCCCTCGAGCTCCCCGAGACGGTGAAGAACGAGTTCGGCCAGGACGAGGCGCCCGACCCGATCACGCTCTTCCTGCGCAGCAAGGTCGGCTACTGCGTCCAGTTCGCCACGGCGATGGTGATGATGGCGCGCGAGGCCGGGATCCCCGCGCGCATGGCGATCGGCTTCCTGCCCGGCACGGCCGACCGCGGGACCTACACGGTGCGGGGTTCCGACGCGCACGCCTGGCCCGAGCTGTACTTCGAGGGCATCGGCTGGCTCCGGTTCGAACCCACGCCGTCCGGCACGCAGAGCACGGTCGCCCCGCCCTACTCGCTGGCGCCGACCACCCCCGGCACCGACCCGACCTCGACCAGCACCGCGACGGGTGGAGCCACCGCGAGCCCGACCCGCCCGGAGGGCCGCAACGACCCCGGAGCCACCGACCCGACCAGGACCACCGGGAGCGACTCGGGGTTCGCGAGCTGGTTCGGTCCGCAGACCCGCACCCTGGTGCTGTGGGTCCTGCTCGGGATCGTGATCGGCCTGTTCGGCTCGCTGGCCGTCCCCCTCGCCGCCCGGAGCCGGTTCCGCCGCAGGCTGCGGCACGCTCCGGACGAGTCGACCCGGGTCGAGATCGAGTGGCAGGCGATGACCGAGCGGATCGGCGACCTCGGCGTCATCCCGCCCCGCGGCAGCACCCCGCGTCAGGCCGGCCGGTTCTACCAGCGGGAGGCCTACCTCGAGGGTGAGCAGACCGAGGCGCTGCGCCGGGTCGTCTCCGGGGTGGAGACCTCGCGCTACGCCCCACCGGGGTCGACCGTCACCGACATCCGCGTCGACACCCAGACCGTCGTCAAGGCCGTCTCCGGCGTGCGCCGCCGCAAGGACCGGCTGCGCGCCACCTGGTGGCCGACCGAGGGCCTGCTCGAGTGGCGCGACCGGCGCGCCGCCGTCGCTCGCTTGGTGCGGCGCCCGCTCGACCGGTTCCAGGACTGGCGCGACGCGCGCCGCGACTACCGCGCCTAGCTCGCTGGACGGCATACCGCGATGACGAAAGGCCCCGAGATGGTCTCGGGGCCTTTGGTCACTGCCTTGGTATGCCGCGTCAGTCCAGCGTGCACGGACCAACCGACGTACTGCCTTGCTCAGTCCAGGTAGTCGCGCAGCACCTGGCTGCGGCTCGGGTGGCGCAGCTTGCTCATCGTCTTGGACTCGATCTGGCGGATCCGCTCACGGGTCACGCCGTAGACCTTGCCGATCTCGTCGAGCGTCTTCGGCTGGCCGTCGGTGAGGCCGAACCGCATCGAGACGACCCCGGCCTCGCGCTCGGACAGCGTGTCGAGCACGGAGTGCAGCTGCTCCTGCAGCAGTGTGAAGCTGACCGCGTCGGCAGGCACGACGGCCTCGGAGTCCTCGATGAGGTCACCGAACTCGCTGTCGCCGTCCTCACCCAGGGGGGTGTGCAGGGAGATCGGCTCGCGACCGTACTTCTGGACCTCGACGACCTTCTCCGGGGTCATGTCGAGCTCCTTGGCGAGCTCCTCCGGGGTGGGCTCGCGCCCGAGGTCCTGGAGCATCTGGCGCTGCACGCGGGCCAGCTTGTTGATGACCTCGACCATGTGCACCGGGATGCGGATGGTGCGGGCCTGGTCGGCCATCGCGCGGGTGATCGCCTGGCGGATCCACCACGTCGCGTAGGTCGAGAACTTGTAGCCCTTGGTGTAGTCGAACTTCTCGACCGCACGGATCAGACCCAGGTTGCCCTCCTGGATCAGGTCGAGGAAGAGCATGCCGCGGCCGGTGTAGCGCTTGGCCAGCGAGACCACGAGCCGCAGGTTGGCCTCGAGCAGGTGGTTCTTGGCCTTCTTGCCGTCCTGGGCGATCCACCAGAGCTCGCGCTTGAGCTTCATCTCGATCTTGTCGCCGGAGTTGAGGCGCTCCTCGGCGAACAGGCCGGCCTCGATGCGCTTGGCGAGCTCGACCTCCTGCTCGGCGTTGAGGAGGGCGACCTTGCCGATCTGCTTGAGGTAGTCCTTGACCGGGTCGGCGGTGGCGCCCGCGGTGACGACCTGCTGCACCGGTGCGTCGTCCTCGTCGTCGTCGCGCAGGACGAAGCCTGCGCCCTCGGACTCCTCGTCCTTCTTGTCGTCGTCGGCGTCGTCCTCGACGACGACGTCCTCGAGCTCGGACTCGACCACCTCGGTCGGCTCGGCATCGACGACCTCGTCGTCTCCGGTGGCGGCGGCCTCGTCGGCTGCGGCGCCCGGGGCGGCCGTCTTGCTGGCGGTCTTCGCCCCGGCCTTCGCAGCCGTCTTCTTGGCGGCTGGTGCGGACTCGCCTGCGGCGGCAGCGGCCGCCTTCTTCGTCGTGGTCGCCTTGGCCGGAGCAGCCTTCGCCGCCTTGGTGGCGGTCTTGGCCGCGGTCGCCTTGGCCGGGGCCTTCTCCTCGGCCTTCGCCTCGACCTTGGTCGCGGTCTTGGTCGCCGCGGCGGTCTTGGGGGCAGCCTTCTTGGCCGGCGCGGTGGCCGTCTTCTTGCGGGTGCTGGTCGCAGCCACCGCACGCGAGGCGGTCGCCGAGTCGAGGGTCACGTGGATCCCCTGCTCGTCCAGCGAACGCAGCACGGCCTTCATCCTCTTCGGGGCGATCTCGGCCCCCTCGAGGGCGTCACGCAGCTGCGCGCTGTCCACGGAGCCGTTGGTACGGCCCTGCTTGAGCAGCTTCTGCAGCGCGGGGTGGGAGAACTCCTGGGGGAGAGACGGTGCGGGGCTCGCAGCCTTCTTGGACACAGGCGACACGGACTACCTTTCGTCGCGGACTCGCGGCACGGCGCACGTCATCACAGCCATGCTTTGAGGGGATGTCTGTGACAACAACGGCGGGAGTGGAAGTATTGCGGAGACCGCTCGGGCTGACCCGTCGAGACCTCGTTGGTGACATTGTAAAACGAGATGCCCCCAGATCCCGCATCGGCGCCACGGATGACGCCGATGGTCGCGGCGACACCGGTGGTCGACGGCAGGAGCGGGCCGATCGGACTGCTTGGTCAGTCGTCAGCCTTGACGGCCAGCACCGGGCAGGAGGCATCGAGCAGGATGCGCTGGGCGTTGGAGCCCAGGATCAGCTTGCCGACCGGGGTGCGTCGACGCAGCCCGATGACGATGAAGTCGGCGTTCTCCTCCTCGGCGACCGCGATGAGGTCCTCGGCCGGTTCGTTGCCCCGCACCAGCTGGCGCACCTCGTGCTCCAGACCCTCCTCGTCGAGCTCGCCCTGGATGCGCCTGAGCTCGGTCTCGAAGCGGTTGGCCTCCTCACCGTCGAAGTCGCGCCCACCACGCTGGGAGTTGATGACGATGAGCTTCGACTTGCGAAGCAGGGACTCGTCAGCAGCGCGACGCAGGGCCGCGCGACCTTCCTTCGTCGGGACGTATCCAACAACGATGGCCACGGGGGACCTCCTACGGTCTCTTGGTCGGCCGAGATTCGGCCGGGGCACTGTCGACCGGAGCCTCGTTGCTCCGACCAGGTGCCTGAGCGGCGGCAGCCGCTGCGCCGACCGTACCGGAAATCCCCGGGTCAGGCAGGGCCAGCGAGCACCTTCGCCACGATCGCACCGACCTGCTCGATCTCGATCAGGAAGCCGTCGTGGCCGTAGTCGGAGTGGACCGTGTGAAGCGCCGTCCCGGGGACCGCGTCGGCGATCTCGTGCGACAGCCTCGGGGGGTAGAGCCGGTCCGAGTCGACGGCCACCACGACGAGGTCGGCGGTCACCCGCTCGAGCGCTGCCGCCACTCCCCCACGACCGCGACCGATGTCGTGCGAGTTCATCGCCTCGGTGAGGACCACGTAGGAGTTCGCGTCGAAGCGGCCGGCCAGCTTGCCGGCGTGGTGGTCGAGGTAGGACTCCACGGCATACCGACCGCGGCCACCCAGCGGGTCCTCGGATTGCTGCGGCTGGCGACCGAAGCGCTCGTGCAGCTCGAGCTCGCTGCGGTAGGTGACGTGCGCGATGCGCCGGGCGATCCCCAGCCCGGTCTCGGGCCCGGTGACGTGCTCGTAGTAGTCGCCGCCGTGGAAGTGCGTGTCGGCGCGGATGGCCAGCAGCTGGGCCTGGCACCAGCCGATCTGCTCCGCGGTCGCGTATGCCGTGCTGGCCAGCACGATCGCCGTGCCGACCCGCTCGGGGTGGGTGACGGCCCACTCGAGCGCACGCATGCCCCCCATCGAGCCGCCGAGGACCGTGTGCCAGCGGTCGACCCCGAGGGCGTCGGCCAGCAGGGCCTCGGTCTGCACCTGGTCGCGGACCGTGATGAACGGGAAGCGGCTGCCCCACGGCCTGCCGTCCGGCGCGGGGCTCGAGGGCCCGGTGCTGCCCTGGCAGCCGCCCAGCACGTTGGCGGCCACGACGAAGTAGCGGTCGGAGTCGAGGGGCTTGCCCGGCCCGACGAGGCCGTCCCACCACCCGGGGGTGGGGTGACCGGGACCGGTCGGCCCGTCGACGTGGCTGTCCCCGGTGAGGGCGTGCTCCACGAGGACGGCGTTGTCGCCGGCGGCGTTCAGCTCGCCCCAGGTCTCGTAGGCCACCCGGACAGCGGGCAGCACACCCCCGCGCTCGAGCTCGACCGCGCCGAGGTCGACGAACTGGCGTCGGCCGACCGGGTCGCCGTCCCGCCACGCCCCGGAGGTGGCCTGTGGTGGGGAGGTCGTGGTCATCGAAACTGCTCCTGTGGCGCTCGCGCTTGCCGCCCAGGTGAGGGTCGGCCGGGTCTTCACCCGGGGCACCCCACCGCGAGGAGGGTTGCCGCCCAGCAAGCCGGGGCTTGGCGCTGGGACTCATAACCTGCCGCTCATCATACGAGGCGGGCCCCCCGCTGTCCGCCGCGTCCGCTGCGTGGACGTGCGCACCGTCGGCCACCACGGCTCGCTCGCTCACCCCGCCCGTGCGTCGTCTCGAGCGACCCCGCCGCCCGGGCGGACCCCGAGATCGAGCATCCGCTCGAGCAGCAGCGCCAACCGGTAGCCGGGCGAGGCCTCCAGCGCGCGCTCCAGGCAGGTCCTCGCCAGCGCGCCGTCGCCCAGCCACCACGCAAGGTTCGCCAGCACCGTGAGCGGGGCCGCGGCATGCTCGTCGGGGACGGCCCTGACCAGGTGCTGGAGCCGGACCAGGTGTCGCCTCCCCGCCAGCGCCGCACCCTGGTCGCGACGATCGGTGTCCGGCCGAGGTAGGCAGGTGCGCACTGCATCGACCACGTCGGGCGACAGGCAGTCCGCAGGCAGCGACCCCGGGCACAGCCACGCCACCAGGGCGTCGCGGAGCTCGAGGTCCCGGAGGCTGTCGACGAGCAGCGCGACCTGGTCGGGACGCAACGCCTCCACCGTCAGCTGGTCGTCCCCGGTGCCCCGGAGCCCCAGCGCCAGAGCCCAGGCGGACAACGCCTCGAACCGGTGCGCAGCCCGGCCCAGGCCCCGGCCGTTGCCGGTGCGCTCGGCCCGGGCGGTGCCCTGTGGCCGGGCGGAGCGCCCGGCCCGGGCGGTCCGCTCGGCGCGGGCGGTCCGCTCGGCGCGGGCGGTCCGCTCGGCGCGGGCGGTCCGCTCGGCCACGGCAGCCGCCACGGGCCCGGCGCGATCGGGGTCTGCGGCCACCAGGGCCGCGAGCGCTCCCCGACCGGGCAGCGGCGCGACACCGATGCCGACGAACTCGGCCACCGCGGGCGTGTCAGCCGGTGCAGGGACCGGCGAACCACCGGCAGGACAGCACCCCGAGACGCAGTCGACGGCGAACCACCGGCCGTCCCGCACCACCACCCGGTCGAGCACCTGCACCCCCGCCCGGAGCAGGTGACCGCGGACCGCGTCGAGCGCAGGCCGGCCCGCGCCCCTGCGCGTCTCGTAGGCGACGAGCAGGACCGCATCAGGCTCCTCGTGCAGCAGCGGCGGGACCAGCATCCGCGACGCCTCGTCAGCCGTTGCAGCCGTGGGCAGGTCGACCCGCTCGACCAGGACGACGGCCCGGTCGCGGAGCGCGACGACGACCAGCGAGTCGTGCGGGTGGTAGCCGAGCTGGTAGGGCAGGACGGCGACGACGTCGCCGGGGCTGCGCAACCTGATGGAGTTCATGCGGCCCACCGTGCCCGTCCGTGCGGTCACCCGACACCGTCGTGCCGCAGCCCTGTGGACAGGACGGCTCAGGGCGCACCCCTGTGCACCGCGAAGGGGCGGTACGGCGCCGGATCCGCGCCGTACCGCCCCTTCGAGCCGCTGGGACCAGAGGCCCCGCGTCGCACTACCGCAGGACGTCGCCCTGGACGGTCTCGCGCGCGGCCGCGCCCTTGGCAGTCGGGTCCAGCCGCTCCCACGCGAGGAACGACTCGGTCTCGTTGACCACGGTCGCCGCGATCCACGAGACGACGACCGCGTCGTCGGCCAGCCCGAACACCGACAGGGCCAGCTCGGGGACCAGGTCGATCGGGGACACGACGTAGGCGACCGCCCCGAGGACCATCAGCAGCCGCCCGCGGGTGGTCCCGGCATACTCACCGCGGAAGGTGGCCGCGAACAGCCTGGGCAGGCTCATCAGACGTTCGCCCATGCCGGGCGACCCGGGACGGGTGGCGGTACGCACCGCGGTGGCGATGGTGCGCAGGGCACCGAATCGGTTCATGGGCATGGACGTCCTCCTTGCTCCCGGACGCCAGCTGGCCCGGACACGGTGCCAACGACCCGAGGGCCGTGGTGATTCCCACGCAGCGCCGCGAGCACGCTCAGATCCCGGTGTTCCTGCGGGGGAACTCGTGCCGGGCGTGGTCGGCGATCTTCTTGAGGAGGAACCCGTCGAGACCGGCTCCCAGGACGCCGCCGATGACCGGGACTCCCTTGCCGAACCTGGTCAGCGTCTTCTTGCCGGCGGTCGACAGCAGCCGGAAGCCGACCGCCTTGTTGACCACCATCATCGCCGGACCCGGCAAGCGCTGGGCCGCGAGGTTGGCGAGGCGTCCGGTCGAGGCCACGCCGGCCTTCTTGAGCAGGTCGTCGGCATCGGCCCCGACCAGGGTCAGCAGCACGGCCGAGCGGATCTCCGGCTGCTTGATGTCGTAGCCGCGCAGCGACGCGATGGCGGCCACCATGCGGGTCGCCACGACGTAGAACTCGACGACGTTGGCCGGCAGCGCGACGGGCAGCGTGATGAAGCCACCGAGACCCGTCACGAAGCCACCGGCCGCAGCGAGCTTGAGGTGGCCCCGCACGACGGCGTCGACGGCCTCCTCGGCCTCGGGCTTCTCGGCGCGCTTGACGTCGGCGACCTTCTGGGCGGAGTCGAACGGGCCCTTGCCGTCGATCCCCACGTCGAGGAGGCTCTCGATCAGCCCGGTGACCGCGCCGGCGAACATCCCGGAGTCCTCCCGCCCGGCCTTGGCCTGCTCGAGCGCCGAGGCCGGTGCGACCTCCGACTCGTCCTTGCCCAATCCGAGGAACCCCACGCCACTCTCCCTGATGTCGTCCGGCGACCTGTCCTGCGTCGGACCGGCCCTGTGACCTGCCCTGACGGCTCTGCTCGCCATCCTGCCACGAGGCCCGATGACCAGCAGGTTTAGCCTTGGAACATGCCTGAGTCCGCTGCGTCCACCGACCCGTCCCCCTTCTCCGCCTACGCCCACCCCGACCGGCTGGTCAGCACCGAGTGGTTGGCCGAGCAGCTCGCTGCCGGGAAGGTCGGCGGCCCCGACGGCGTCGTCGTCCTCGAGTCCGACGAGGACGTGCTGCTCTACGAGACCGGCCACATCCCTGGGGCGCTCAAGCTCGACTGGCACCAGGACCTCAACGACCCCGTCGTGCGCGACTACGTCGACGCCGAGCAGTTCGCGTCCGTCATGTCGGCGCGCGGGGTCGGGCGCGACACGACCGTCGTCATCTACGGCGACAAGAACAACTGGTGGGCGGCCTACGCCCTGTGGGTGATGAGCCTCTTCGGCCACGAGGACGTCCGGCTGCTCGACGGCGGCCGCACCAAGTGGGTCGCCGAGGGCCGCGAGCTGACCAAGGACGTGCCGCAGGTGACGCCGCTGTCCGGCGACGCGGCATACCCGATCGTGGAGCGTGACGACGCACCGATCCGGGCGTTCAAGGACGACGTGCTGGCCCACCTCGGGGGGCCGTTGGTCGACGTCCGCTCCCCCGGCGAGTACTCCGGCGAGCTGCTGCACATGCCCGACTACCCGCAGGAGGGCGCCATGCGCGGCGGCCACATCCCCGGCGCCAAGTCGGTGCCGTGGGCCCGCGCGGCCAACGAGGACGGCACCTTCAAGTCCCGCGAGGACCTCGAGGCCATCTACCTCACCGAGCAGGGGCTCTCGCCGAGCGACCCCACGATCGCCTACTGCCGCATCGGTGAGCGCTCGTCGCACACGTGGTTCGTGCTGACCCACCTGCTCGGCTTCGACGCCGTGCGCAACTACGACGGGTCGTGGACCGAGTGGGGCAACGCGGTCCGCGTGCCCGTGGAGAAGTGAGGCCCCGGTGACCCAGGACACGGCCCGAGCGGAGCTGCCGACGGCGATGCAGGAGATCGCCGACGACTTCGCCGATCTCCTTGCGCCGCAACGGCTGGAGCTGCTGTTGGAGTTCAGCGAGGGGCTGCCCGAGCTCCCGGAGAGGTATGCCGGTCGGCTGGGTGAGATGGAACAGGTCCACGAGTGCCAGTCGCCGATCTTCCTCGCCGTGGAGGTCGGGGACGACCCGGCGGACTCACCGGGAGACCGCCCCGTGCACCTGTTCTTCTCGGCCCCCCAGGAGGCGCCGACCACGCGGGGTTTCGCCGGGATCCTGCACGAGGGCCTCGACGGGCTCACCGTCGACGAGGTGCTCGCGGTGCCCGAGGACGCGCCGTACCGGTTCTCGCTGGGCGAGGCGGTCTCACCGCTGCGGCTGCGCGGCATGGTCGGCATGCTGAGCCGGATCAAGCGCCAGGTCGCCCTGAAAACCCGCTCCTAGCAACGGTTTCCCGCGCCCCTCCCCCGAGTCCCAACTTTATCGGGTGACCCGATAAAGGGCGGCTCCACCCCGGAAACTTCCCGGGGTGGAGCCGCCCTTTGTCGGGTGAAGCCTGGCGCGAAGACGCGTGGGCGGTCAGCTCACCGCGTCGAGGGCGTCCACGATGCCGTCGCCGAAGTAGCTGTTGTCCGTCGCCGGACCGGTGCACGGGATGCTGGTGCCACCCTCAGGGGCGGAGCAGGCCCGGTTGTCGGCCTGGGCGCGCAGCTTGGCGACCATCTGGGCCGGGGTCCAGTCCGGGTGGACCGACTTCATCAGGGCGAGCACACCGGCGACGTGCGGCGACGCCATCGACGTGCCGCTCTTGGTGCCGTAGCCGTTGTTGGTGACGATCGTCGACAGGATCGTCCGACCCGGTGCCGCGACGTCGATGACGCCCAGGCCACGGTTGCTGAACGACGCAAGCTGCTCGGTGCGGTTCGTCGCGGAGACGGTGACCACTCCGGGGAGCTCGGTGGGGATGTCCAGGCAGTCGTTGTTGATCTGCCGGGTGATCGGCTTGGTGTCGTTCGGGCTCGCGCTGTCGGTCGTCTTGTTGGCGAGGTCCTTCGCGGAGTTGCCCGCCGCGGCGGCGTGCACCACACCCTGCTCGGTGGACCAGGCGACGGCCCGCTCGACGGCCGTGCGGACGGCAGCCTGGTCGGGCTGGTCGCCGCACCAGTACTCCATCGGGTCGATGTAGTAGCTGTTGTTGGTCACGTCCATCTTGTGCTCGCCGGCCCAGATGAAGCCGCAGATCGCGTACTCCGGGTAGATGAACCCGTCGTCGTTGACGACCTTGACCGACGCCATCCGCACGTTCGGGGCGACCCCGACGATGCCGGTGCCGTTGCGGGCCGCCCCGACCGTACCGGCTACGTGCGTGCCGTGGTCGGAGGTCGTCGGGTACCACGCGCCCGCGCTCTGGTCGGGACGGCCGGCCCCGACACAGCTCACCGAGTCGGCGACGTCGATGTTGGCGGCCAGGTCCGGGTGGTCGGGGTCGATGCCGCTGTCGAGCACGCCGACGACCACCGAGCGGTCACCGTCGGTGATCTTGTGGGCCTGGTCGGCCTTGATCTGGACCAGGTCCCACTGCTCGGTCTCCCGCGGGTCCGGGGCCGGGGCGGCCTCGCTGGTCAACGCGTCGGAGAGGTCGCCGTTGGCGGGCTTGGCGTGGCCCTTCTGGTAGCCCGAGGCTCCGTTCCCCCAGGACGGCGACAGGTCGGCCGGGGTGCCCTCGCTCACGGCCGCGGTGCGCGACGCACCCACGGAGCTCACGGCGTTGCCGCCGAGGCGGACCACGTCGGTGCGGAACGCTGCGCGGTCGGAGTGGGCGACGACGACGCCGATCTGCGGCCAGGACTGGACGACGACGCCGCCGGACGCGACCACGGCGCGCTCGACGAGCCGCGTCTGGCCGGGGTTGGCCACCTTGGCGTTGACGACGTAGCTCATGAGGTAGCCGTCGGGGGTCACCACGGGCACCGGCGTCGAGGCGTCCTGCGCCGTGCCGGTCGTCGTGGTGGTGGTCGTGGACGCGGCGCTGGAGCCGGTGTCGTCGGCCGGTGACGCGGTGGCACTTCCTGCCGCGAGCAGCGACGCGGCGAACAGGCCGCCAGCCGCCACGAGGGCGAGGCCACGTCCGTGCGGGGAACGGTGGTGCATGGGTTTTCCTCCTGGGTGGGGATGGAGTCACTGGGGTTCCGATCGGAAATGTCCAGTTCTCAGGACTCTGCCCGAATTTGGGTAAGGAGTGGGTATGGAAGGTGGCGGGTGGCACGGGTCGCCGGGACCGTCGGTGCGGGGTGCGAGGATGAGCCCGCCATGGCTGCCCTCGTCGCGTTCGTCACCGCACCGGACGGTCGGGGCGCCCTCGTCGCCGGGGCCGGCGAGACCTCGCTCGAGCTGGTCGGGGCGCTGGCCCCCCTCGTGGAACGCGCCCAGGAGCTGGAGGCCGCCGGCTCGACGCGCTGGGTGTGGTGGTCTGCCGCGGCCGACGCGGTGCCGCTCGTCTCGGCCGGCCTCCCGGTGGCGCGCTGCTGGGACGTGGCCGAGGCGCACCGCCTCCTCGTGGGCGGCTGGGAGGCGACTCCCCAGGTGGCCTGGGCCGCGGCCCACGGGCTGGCCCGCGCCGGCCTGCCCGAGGCCACCCGCGGCGACCTCTTCGACTTCAGCGCTGCCCACTCCACCGAGCAGGCGCCGGACGCCACGGGTTCGAGCCGGGTGGTGCGGGCCGACAGCTACCTCGACCCCGACGCGGGCACCGCGAGCTGGCGCCCCGACGATGCCACCCTCCTGGCCTGGGGCCGCGCCGCGCTCGACTGCGCCCGCGCGCAGGAAGCCGCCCTCGGCGAGGTCGCACCGCGCGCCGTGGCAGCGGCCCACTCGGAGTCCGCGGCGGCATACCTCTGCCTCGAGCTGGCCCGCGACGGCCTGCCGGTCGACCGCGCGACGGCCGAGCGGATGATCGCCGAGGCGGCGGGAGCGCGTCCCGAGGACGAGGCAGACGCGCGGCGAATCCGCGCCGAGCGCGATCGCGCCGTCCTCGAGCACACGCCCGGCCGTGAGACCACCGACCTGCGAAACCCGTTGCAGGTCAAGGAGCTCCTCGCCTCCGTGGGGGTCGTCGTCCCCAACACCCGCAAGTGGGTCCTCGAGCCGTTCCGCGAGACCCACCCCGTCGTCGAGGCCCTGTTGGAGTGGCGCAAGGCCGAGCGGATCGCCACCACCTACGGCTACCCGTGGCTCGATGCCCACGTCGGACCTGACGACCGCCTTCGCGGCGGCTGGACCGCCTGTGACGGCGCGGCGGGGCGGATGACCGCCCAGAACGGCCTGCACAACCTGCCCACGGCCCTGCGACCCGCGGTGGCAGCCCACGGGGGCCACGTCTTCGTGCGCGCCGACCTCGGCCAGATCGAGCCGCGGGTGCTGGCTGCGGTCTCGGGCGACGAGGCGTTCGCGGCCGCCACCCGCGCCGACGACCTCTACGCACCGGTCGCCTCCGCCCTCGGGGTGGAGCGCCCGGTGGCCAAGATCGCGGTGCTCGCGGCGATGTACGGCCAGCGCAGCGGAGCAGCCGGCGAGGCGCTCAAGGGCCTCGAACGCACCTACCCCGTCGCGATGGGCTACCTCGACGCCGCGTATGCCGCGGGGTTGCGGCGCGAGCCGCTGCGCACCTACGGGGGCCGCCTGATCCGGCTCGACAACGTCCTGGCCGACGGGCCGGCCGAGGCCGTCGCCGCCTACGACGCGGCGCGGGGACGGTTCGCGCGCAATGCCGTCATCCAGGGCTCGGCCGCCGAGCTCTTCAAGGCGTGGGCCGCGACGGTGCGGGCCACCACGCGAGACCTCGGCGCCCAGATCGTGCTCTGCCTCCACGACGAGCTGCTCGTGCACGTGCCGCAGGAGAACGCCGCGGAGACCCGGCGCCGGCTCGAGCAAGCCCTCACCGACAGCGCCCGCCGGTGGACCGGCTCGACCCGGGTGCGGTTCGTGGCCGACGCGTCGGTGATCCACCGCTGGTCCGAGGCCAAGGACTAGCGAGGACCCGGCCGAGGATTGTCGGCCAACAAGGCGCTGACCTGCGGCAACGCGTGGTTAGGTGGGGGCATGGATCATCAGGACGTGAAACAGGCCGCCTCCAAGGCGGCCGACCACCCGGCCCTCGAGGCCGTCGCCCGAGTGGGTTACGCCGTCAGCGGGCTGCTGCACCTGCTCATCGGGTGGATCACCCTGCAGGTCGCCTTCGGCGGCAGCGGCAAGAACGCCGACCAGAGCGGCGCGCTGGCGTCCCTCGCCGGCAACGGCGCGGGCAAGGCAGCCCTGTGGGTCGGTGTCATCGGCTTCCTCGGCCTGGCGATCTGGCAGGTCGCCGATGCCATCGTCGGGCACCCGGGTGGCGACAAGGACGCGTGGGGCGGTCGGGCCAAGGCCGTCGGCAAGGCCCTCGTCTACCTCGCCCTCGCCTGGTCGGCCTTCAACTTCGCCCGCGGCAAGTCCAGCGACAGCCGCAGCCAGAGCGTCGACTTCACCTCGAAGCTGCTCGACAAGCCCGGTGGGCGCGCCCTCGTGGTGGTCGTCGGCCTCGTCGTGATCGGGATCGGGATCTACCACGTCTACAAGGGCGCCAAGAAGAAGTTCCTCGAGGACCTCAAGGACCACCCGGGCACGTGGGCCACCCGCGCCGGCCGGGTCGGCTACATCGCCAAGGGTATCGCCCTGGTCATCGTCGGGTTCCTCTTCGTCGCCGCCGGTGTCCACAAGCAGGCCAAGGAGGCCAGTGGGCTGGACGGAGCACTGAAGTCGCTGCGCGACGAGCCGTTCGGCCCCGTGCTGCTGGTCGTGATGGCCGTGGGCTTCGCCGCCTTCGGCCTCTACAGCTTCGCCCGCGCCAAGCACGCCAAGGTCTGAGCCACCGAACGACCCGGCGGCCCCGCACGCCCGAGACCCTGACCCGCAGTGCTGCGGGTCAGGGTCTCGGGCGTTGGTGGTCGGCGCGGCGGGCGCGAGGGTCAGCTGGGGTGGCCCTCGCCGGCGTCCTCGTCGGGGAGGTCACGCAGGAACTGCTCGAACTCGGCCCCGATCTCGTCGGCTGACGGCAGCTCGCTCACGTCGGTGGCGAGCAGGCTCGGCTTCTGACGGCCCTCGCTGAAGGTGTCGTACTGGCGCTCGAGCGCCGCGATCACCTGGGACACCTCGTCGGACCCCTCGATCTCGCGGGCGATCTCGGCCCGGTTGAGGCCGGCCTGCGCGATGAGGTCGTCGATCGGCAGGTTGAGGCCGGTGGCGGCGGTGATGGCGTTGAGCGCGGTCACCGCGCCGTCGGCGAACTCGGCCTGAGCCAGGTAGTGGGGCACGTGGACGGCGAACCCGAGGGCGTCGTGACCCGACTCCCCCAGCCGCAGCTCGAGCAGGGACGAGAGGCTGGCAGGCACCTCGACGCGACCGAACGGGTTGTCCTGCAACGGAATCAGTCGCGGGTCGGTGGCGTGGGAAGTGAGCCCGATCGGCCGGGTGTGCGGGACGGCCATGGGGATGCCGTGCGCGCTGACGACGAGGTTGACCCCGAGCAGCACGACCAGCTGGCGGACCGCCTCGGTCATGCGCTCCCACTGGAAGTCCGGCTCGGGACCGGTCAGGAGCAGGTACGGGGTGCCGTCGCGGTCGACCAGGCGGTGCAGCGCGAGGCACGGGTCGTCGTAGCTGAGCCAGCGGTTGGAGTCGAAGACCATCCCCGGTCGGCGGCTGCGGTAGTCGACCATCTGGTCGATGTCGAAGGACGCGACGACGGTGGACTCTCCGGTGGCCAGCAGGTGGTCGGTCAGGAGTCGCTGGGTGTGGCCGGCGTCCATGAACCCGCCCAGCGCGACGAGCAGGACCGACGCCCGCAGCTCCTGCGGGTCGGTGTCGGTCTCGAAGTGGTAGAGCTCGGACGGGTTCAGCACGGCTACTCCAGCGGTCGGTTCGACGATCTGCATTTCGACGCGGGTCGCTGGGTGCGACCCGGTCCACAGTGCCAACGCTTCAGCATGACAGGGGATTCCGTCGTCCACCTCCACCACCGTCGGGAGGTCGCGGACCAACTTCAGTGTGACGCCGGTCACACCCAGCGACTTTGCGGAATGGCCCGGACCAGCGTACGGTTCGATGAAACGAAACAGTTTCGTACCGTCCAGCGCCAGCCCCCACCCGAGGAAGCACCCGTGACCCCCACCCGCACCACCGCCGCACCGGAGACCCAGGAGTCCGCCGAGCCGGCGCGCACCCGTCCCCGCGTCGAAGGTGACCGCGAGCGGGAGATCCTCGAGGCAGCTCTCGTCACGCTGGCGGACGTCGGCTACGACCGGCTCAACTTCGACGCGGTGGCCAGTGCCGCCAAGGCGTCGAAGGCCACCCTCTACCGCCGCTGGCCCGGCAAGGTCGACCTCGTCGTCGACGCGCTGCAGCTGATGGTCGGCGTCGAGGCGGACCGTTACCCGGACACCGGCTCGCTGCGCGGTGACCTGATCGCGCAGGCCTGCGCCAAGGGCGGCATCGGGGAAGACCTGCCGCTGCAGGTCTTCGCCGCGCTGCTCGGCTCGCTGCACCGCGACCCCGAGCTGCGCGACGCCATCATGACTCGCCTGATGGCCCCCAAGCTGGCGGTCACCCTCAAGACCTTCCGCGCCGCCCAGCGGCGCGGGGAGATCGGCAAGGACGCCGATCTGGAACTGCTGGCGCGACTGCTGCCGGCGATCACCATCCACGAGGCGATGCTGACGGGTGCGCACCCGTCGCAGGAACGCCTCATCACCTTGGTGGACAGCGTCGTCCTCCCCGCCTGCGCCGCGACGTTGCAGCGCGACTGACCACGCACCACCACCCAAGCCACGCACCACCCACACCCCAAGGAACACCCATGTCTTCGACTGTTGTCGTCGAGCCTGTCTCGACCCCGGGACCCGACGCCGCACCCAGCGGCAAGGGCCGGCACCTGGGCATCGCCCTCACCGTCATCACGGCCGCCCAGCTCATGGTCGTGCTCGACGGCACCATCGTGAACATCGCGATGCCGCACATCATGGCCGACCTCGGCTTCACCCAGGAGAACCTCTCGTGGGTCGTCACGGCCTACACCCTGGCCTTCGGTGGGCTGCTGCTCCTCGGCGGCCGTCTCGGTGACCTGTTCGGTCGCCGCAGGGTCTTCATGACCGGTGTGCTCGTCTTCGCCGGCGCCTCCCTCCTCGGTGGGCTCGCGCAGACCGAGGGCATGCTGCTCGGCGCCCGCGCGCTGCAGGGCATCGGCGCCGCGCTGGCCTCCCCCACCGCCCTCGCCCTCATCACCACGACGTTCCCTGCCGGACCGGCGCGCAACCGCGCCATGGGCGTGTATGCCGCGATGTCCGGTGCCGGTGCGGCCGTGGGCCTCATCCTCGGCGGCGCGCTGACCGAGATCGACTGGCGCTGGACGATGTTCATCAACGTGCCGATCGGTCTCCTCGTCGCCTTCCTGGCCCCGCGCTTCCTCTCCGAGTCGGAGCCCGGCAAGGGCCGGATCGACGTCCCCGGAGCGATCCTGGGCACCGGTGGCCTCGTGTCCCTCGTCTACGGCCTCACCAACGCCGCCAGTGACTCCTGGACCTCGGCGACCACCCTCACCACCCTGATCGCCGGTGTCGCGATGCTCGTCGCGTTCGTGGTCGTGGAGATGCGCTCCTCGCACGCCCTCATGCCGATCCGCATCCTGGCCGACCGCACCCGCGGCACGTCCTTCGCGGTGATGCTCATCGTCGGTGCCGCGATGTTCGCGATGTTCTACTTCCTCGGCCTCTACATCCAGCAGGTGCTGGGCTACTCACCGCTGAAGTCCGGCTTCGCCTTCCTGCCGTTCTCCTTCGGCATCGTCGTCGCCGCCCAGGTCGCCTCCACCCTGATGACCCGGGTCGACCCGCGCTGGATCTCCGGTGTCGGCACCCTGCTGGCCGCGACCGGCATGTTCGGATTCGCCCAGCTCGACGTCGACAGCGCCTATGCCACGGGCCTGCTCCCGTGGATCGTCGTCCTCGCGGTCGGCATGGGCCTGACCTTCGTGCCGATGACCCTCACGGCCACCGCCGGGGTCGCCTCGGAGGACTCCGGTGTCGCCTCCGCGGTGCTCAACACCATGCAGCAGGTCGGTGGCGCACTGGGTCTGGCCACGCTGAGCACGGTGTTCGCGAACGGCGCCAAGGACCGTGGCGCCGAGCTCGGCGCCGCGCTGCAGGCCAAGGCGGCGTCGGGCGCGCTCTCCCCCGAGCAGATCCAGGCCGCCCAGCACCAGATCGCCCTCCAGGCGCAGACCTTCGGCTCCAGCCACGCCTACCTGGTGGCCGGCGTGATGATCCTCGTTGGCTCGCTGGTCACCTTCGGGTTCCTCAACGTCAAGCACGAGTCGCTGTCGTCCGAGGGCCACGAGAACGTGCACCTCGCCTGACCGTCACCGCACCGAGGAGGGCCCCGACCACCGCCGTGGTCGGGGCCCGCGTCCGTCTGTGTGCAGCGGTGCGCGGGTCAGCCCAGGGCGCCGATGGCAGCGCGGATCCGCTTCTCCGACACCGGGTATGCCGTGCCGAGCGCGTTCGCGAACAGGCTCACCCTCAGCTCCTCGACCATCCACCCCACGTCGCGGACCGGTGCCGAGCGCCGCTCGACGACGGGCAGGGAGTCGAGCAGGTCGGCATACGCGGTCTCGACCCGGTCGACCACCTCCTGGTTGGCCGCGTCACGCGCCAGGGCAGCCGGCGAGGAGGGCGCCTTCTCGAGCCGTTGCAGCATGGCTCGCAGGTAGCGCCGCAGGTGCGGGAGGTGGGCCAGACCGGTGTCGGCCACGAAGCCGGCGTAGACGAGGCTGTCGAGCTGGGCGCGCACGTCCGCGACGAGGGCGGAGGTGGCCGGCGCCGTCAGGCTGTCGAGCCGCAGGCGGACCTCGTTGGCTGCCGACAGCACCGGCTCGACCTCGGCGACGACGGTGAGGACCCGGGTCGCGACGTGCGTCCGGACGGCGCTGAGCACCTCCCCGAAGGCAGCGGCGTCGCGGACACCCCCACCGCCGGCAGGTCCGTCGGCCGCACGCTCGAGGACGATCGCGTCGACCGCGCAGGCCAGGGCGTCCTCCAGCAGGGCGGGCACCGAGCCATGGGGGTTGTTGCCGAGGGCCAGCTTCTGCGCGTTGCCCAGCGAGGCCAGCACCCGCTTCCACGGCGCGGTGGTGTTGAGCAACAGCAGCCTGCGCACGCCCAGGACGGTCGCGGCCTCAGCCTCCCGCTCACCGGTCAGCACCACGAGGTCGACGGCGTCGCCACGGTCCACGAGCGCTGGATAGCCTTGGACCGTGCGACCCCCGGAGGTCGACTCGAAGGTGCGCGGTAGGTCGCCGAAGTCCCACTGCCGCAGGCCCTTTCGTTCGACCGCAGCCCCTGCGCGGGACACCCGGCGCTGCACCTGACCGGCCAGCTCTTCCTGCAAGACGGCGAGCTCCTTGGCGCTGCCGAGCACCCGGCAGGTGCCGTCCTCGACCGAGAAGGTGATGCGCAGGTGGTCGGGCACCCGGTCGGGAGCAAACTGCTCGGGCGGCACCGCGATCCCGGTACGGGCGTGCAGCACCCGAGCGAGCTCGTCCGCCAGCCTGCGTCCACCACCGGGCTGCGCCTGGGCCAGCGCGGCGGCGGCATGGTCGGGGGCCGGCACGAAGTGCACCCGGGTCGCCTTCGGCAGCGACCGCAGCAGGGCCGTCGCCAGCTCCTCCCGCAGTCCCGGCACCTGCCAGTCGAACCCGTCGTCGGTGACCTGGTTGAGCACCTGCACGGGGATGTGGACCGTCACGCCGTCGGCCGCCGCCCCCGGCTCGAACTGGTAGGTCACCGGCAGCTCGATGCCGCTCTGCGTCCAGCTCTTCGGGTAGTCACGGGCCGAGACGCCCTCGGCGGTGTCACGGGTCAGGAGCTCCTCGGTGAAGGTGAGCAGCTGTGGCGTCTGCCTGCGCGCGTCCTTCCACCACCGGTCGAAGTGGCGCTGGGAGACCACCTCCGCCGGGACCCGCGCGTCGTAGAACGCGACGAGGTCTTCCTCGTCGACGACGATGTCGCGCCGGCGGGCTCGCTCCTCGAGCTCCGAGAGTCGTTGCAGGAGAGCCTGGTTCGCCTTGAAGAACTCGTGGTGGGTGTCCCAGTCACCCTCGACGAGCGCGTGCCGGATGAACAGGTCGCGCGACTCCTCGGGGTTGATCCGGGCGTACTGCACGGTGCGCGCGGCCACCAGCGGCACGCCGTAGAGGGTGACTCGCTCGGTGGCGACGACGGCTCCCTGCTTCCGGGACCAGCGCGGCTCGGAGTAGGTGCGCTTCACGAGGTGGGTGGCCAGCCGCTCGGCCCAGACCGGGTCGATCCGCGCGTTGCTGCGGGCCCACAGCCGGGTCGTCTCGACGAGCTCGGCCGACATCACCCAGGTCGGCTGGCGGCGGAACAGGGTCGACCCCGGCGAGATGCCGAACCGCGCGCCCCGCGCGCCGAGGTAGTCGCGTTTCGCCTCGTCGCGGAGCCCGATGTGGGACAGCAGCCCCGCGAGCAGGGCCTGGTGGACGAGGTCGGCGTTCGGCGGCTCCCCCGGGGCGGACGTCGCCGACCTGGGGTCGATGTCGAGGTCCTGACAGGCCTTGCGCAGCTGGCTGTGCAGGTCCTGCCACTCACGGACCCGCAGGTAGTGGAGGAACTCGGTGCGGCACATCCTGCGGAAGGCGCTGTGCGACAACGCCTTCTGCTGTTCCTTGAGGTAGGCCCAGAGGTTCAGCAGCGACACGAAGTCGGAGTGCTCGTCACGGAACCGCGCGTGCGACTGGTCGGCCTGCGTCTGCTTGTCCGCGGGCCGCTCCCGGGGATCCTGCATCGACAGGGCGGCGACGATGATGAGCACCTCGCGGGCGCAGCCGAGCTTCCCCGCCTCGATCAGCATGCGTCCCAGCCGCGGGTCCACCGGCAGCCGGGCCAGTGCCCGTCCGTATGCCGTCAGCTGACGTCCCTCACGGCGCCCACCGCGCGAGCGTGTCCGGGTCTCCTCGGACGCCGCTTCCGGCGACTCCGAGCCGGATGCGTCCGACATGGCGAAGGCGCCCAGCTCCTCGAGCAGGCGCACCCCATCGGCCACCTGACGGGCGTCGGGCGCGTCGACGAACGGGAACCGGCCGACGTCGCCCAGGCCCAGGGAGGTCATCTGGAGGATCACCGATGCCAGGCTGGTGCGCTGGATCTCGGGCTCGGTGAACTCCGGCCGCGCAAGGTAGTCGTCCTCGGAGTAGAGCCGGATGCAGATGCCGTCGGCGAGCCGGCCACAGCGCCCGGCGCGCTGGTTGGCGCTGGCCTGCGAGACCGCCTCGATCGGCAGGCGCTGCACCTTGGTGCGTTGGGAGTAGCGGGAGATGCGCGCGGTGCCGGCGTCCACGACATACCGGATGCCCGGGACGGTCAACGACGTCTCGGCGACGTTGGTGGCCAACACGATCCGGCGTCCGGTCGCCCGTCCGAAGACCCTGTGCTGCTCCGCGGCGGAGAGTCGCGCGTAGAGCGGGAGCACCTCGGTCTGGGGCAGCTTCATCGACTCCAGCGCGTCGGCGGTGTCGCGGATCTCGCGCTCCCCCGACAGGAACACGAGGATGTCGTGGCCGGTGCCGTCGGCGGCGCGTTCGGTCCAGAGCTCCTCGACCGCCTCGCAGACAGCCGTGACCTGGTCCCGCTCGTCCGCGTCTGGTTTCTCCGGGTCGACGAGCGGGCGGTAGCGGACCTCGACGGGGTAAGTGCGCCCCGACACCTCGATGATCGGCGCAGGCTCCCCCGTCACGACATCCCCGAAGTGCTCCGCGAAGCGCTGCGGGTCGATCGTGGCCGAGGTGATGACGACCTTGAGGTCGGGGCGCTGCGGGAGGAGCTGCTTGAGGTAGCCGAGGATGAAGTCGATGTTGAGCGACCGCTCGTGCGCCTCGTCGATGATGATCGTGTCGTACTTGCGCAGCAGCCGGTCGCGCTGGAGCTCGTTGAGCAGGATGCCGTCGGTCATCACCTTGACGAGGGTGTTGTCGCTGCTCTGGTCGGTGAAGCGCACCTGGTAGCCGATCGCGCCCCCGAGCTCGACCTCGAGCTCCTCGGCGATCCGCTCGGCCACCGAGCGGGCCGCGATGCGCCGCGGCTGGGTGTGCCCGACCAGCCCGGCCCGCCCACGCCCCACCTCGAGGCAGATCTTGGGCAGCTGGGTCGTCTTCCCCGAACCCGTCTCCCCCGCGACGATGACGACCTGGTGGTCCCGGATCGCGGCCGCGATGTCGTCCTTGCGTGCGACGACCGGCAGGTCCGGCGGGTACTTCAGCTCGGGGACCGGGAGGTCCTGCCGGCGAGACGAAAGCCCTTGTCCTCGTCCTCCCGGCCGCTTGCGGCGACCCCGGTTCCGGGCAGCACGGGGCTGCGGAGAGTCGGCGGAGGACATGGGCGCAGCATACGTTCGGCGGGTCCGCCCTCGCGGACGAGGCGGGAACGACCCCTCCTCCTCTAAGGTGACCTGACGATGAACACCCGGTGAACATCTCTCCGCACCCCAAGACGAGGTTTCCTGCTGTGACTTCCCCTGACCTGACGCCCGAGGCCGCCACCGGCGACCGCAGCGGGTACTGGAACGACTACTACGCTTCCAGCGCCGCGACGCAGCGTCCGCTCCCCTCCCAGTTCGCGGCCTTCGTCGCCGGCGAGCTCAAGGGCCCCACCCGCGTCATCGAGCTCGGCTGCGGCAACGGCCGGGACTCCATCTTCTTCGCGTCCTACGGTCACGACGTGACCGGTGTCGACGGGTCGGAGTCGGCGGTCGCCGCCGCCAGCGCGACGGCCAAGGCGCACGGCGTGCAGGCCAGCTTCCTGGTCTCGTCGATCGACGACCCCGCGCTGCCCGAGCGGCTCGGCGCCGCCTCCGGGCCCCTGACGATCTACGCCCGGTTCTTCGTGCACGCCATCACCGACCGCGAGGAGCAGGACTTCCTCACCCTGGCCGCCGGGCTCACCTCGCCCGGCGACCTGCTGGCCGTCGAGTACCGCACGGTGCGCGACCAGACCGGAGCCAAGGTGACCGGGGCGCACTACCGCCGGTTCGTCGCCCCGGCGACCTTCCAGGCCCGCGCGCTGAGCAACGGCTTCGAGGTCACCTACGCCACCGAGGGGTTCGGCTTCGCCAAGTACCGCCAGGACGACGCGTACTGCGCCCGCGAGCTCTTCACCCGGGTCTGAGCCGATGACCGCCGGCGCCCAGCCCCTGGCCGACCTGGAGGACATCATCCGGGCGGGCCGCGCCCTGTTCCCGGACCTCGACGTCATCGGCCCGGACGGGCTGCTCGACCTGCAGCTCGCCCATGACGGCATCCGTCGGCTGCGGGTCGAGGGTGCCCACGAGCAGTTCCTGCACCTGCAGTCGCTGGGCGTCGACACCACCAAGGGCTCGGTCGGGCGACGGGACGCCAAGGTGACCACGAGCAGCTGGCACAAGAACTTCGGCGACGCCTTCAACTCGGTGCGACTGCTCGACGTCGAGCACCCGTCCGGCACCGCCCTGCACACCGGCGCCGACAGCCCGGGGTGGGTGGAGCTGTCCTTCAAGAAGCCGGTCGACCTGCGGCGGGTGCGCCTGCGCAACGTCTCCGGGTCCACCGCACGGCGGCTCCGGGGGGTCCGGGTGCTCGTCGAGGGACCGGACGGGTGGGTCGTCGTCTACGACCACCTCGCCCGGGTGGACCAGCTGCGCCAGACCCTCGCCGCACCCGCCAGCAACGGCGCGTCGCCCGAGCTCAGCGCCCTGCTGCCGATCCTCGGCGACACGTTCGGCGGCTTCTACGAGGAGGCCCGCAAGGCCCTCGACGCCCTCACCGACGTGCCCGACCAGCAGCGCTCGGCCTTCCGCACCGTGGTCACGCACGCCCTCCTCGCCGACCGGGCGATGGAGTGGACCGTGCACGGCCCGCAGCGGTGCTTCCGGTTCTGGACCGAGCAGGAGAAGGTCCGCTACATCGGGTCGGCCGTCGAGATCACCGATGCGCTGGCCAGCCTCACCCCGCACGTCTGCTTCGGGTTCGGGGCGGCGCTCTCCGTCGTCCGCGACGGCGCGCTGATCCCCCACGACGACGACCTCGACATCATCATCGCCTTCGACCCCCACGAGGCCAGCACCCTGGCCGAGGGCCTCGCCCTGGTCGAGCAGCACCTTCGGCCGCTCGGGTTCACCGTGACCGGCAACTTCTCGGCGCACCGCCACGTGCGCAAGCCGGGCGCGAAGCACGTCGACGTCTTCGTCGGGCTCTTCGAGGGCGACGTCGTGTCCTGGTACCCGGGCGCCCGCGGGGCGCTCACCAGGGACATGATGTTCCCGGCCTCGAGCGCTCCCCTGATGGGCGTCACCTGCCCGTTGCCCCGCAACCCGCTCGTCTACCTCGAGCGGCTCTATGGCGCCGGGTGGCGGCACCCCGACCCCAACTTCCGGCACACCTGGGACCGGTCGGCCTACGCCGACCTGGCCGGTGGCCGCAAACCCGCCACCACCGGCAGCTGACGACCGAGCCATGACCGGGCCCGCCACCCCTCGGGGTGGCGGGCACCGTCATGGCAGCGGCTGAGTCGCCGACCTCAGGCGCGCCTACCTCAGGCGCCCTTGGCGGCGATGAAGCCCTGCTCGAGGTCGGCGATGATGTCGTCGATGTGCTCGATCCCGACGGCCAGACGCACCAGCCCGGGCGTGACGCCGGCCTTGAGCCGGTCGCCGTCCGGACCCTGCGAGTGGGTGGTCGACGCCGGGTGGATCGCGAGCGACCGCACGTCACCGATGTTGGCGACGTGGCTGTGCAGGACGAGCGACTCGACGAACCGGCGACCCGCCTCGACCCCGCCGGCGATCTCGAACGCGAGCACGGCACCGGCGCCTCGCGGCGTGTACTTCTTCGCCTTGGCGTAGGACTCGTGGTCGGGCAGCGAGGCCCAGACGACCTGCTCCACCTGCTCGTGTCCCTGGAGGAAGGCCGCCACCTTGTGGGTGTTCTCGAGGTGCCGCTCGAGGCGCAGGCTCAACGTCTCGATGCCCTGGGCGATGAGGAAGGCGTTGAACGGCGAGATCGCCGGACCGAGGTCGCGCAGCAGCTGCACCCGGGCCTTGAGGATGAAGGCCAGGTTGGCGCCCAACGGGCTGCCGACGCCGAGGTCCCGCGCGAAGACCAGCCCGTGGTAGCTCTCCTCCGGCGTGTTGTAGTTGGGGAACTTCTCCGGGTCGGCGCCGAAGTCGAAGGTGCCGCCGTCGACGATCACCCCGGCGATCGAGGTGCCGTGCCCGCCGAGGTACTTGGTGGCGGAGTGCAGGACGATGTCGGCACCCCACTCCAGCGGCCGGATGAGGAACGGCGTGGCGATCGTGTTGTCCACGACGAGGGGGACGCCGGCCTCGTGGGCCGCGGCCGCCACGGCCTCGATGTCCAGGACCTCCGACTTGGGGTTGGAGATGGTCTCGCCGAAGAACAGCTTGGTGTTGGGCTGGACCGCCGCCTTCCACGAGGCGATGTCGTTGGGGTCCTCGACGAAGGTCACCGCGATCCCGAACTTCGGCAGTGTGTGCTTCAGCAGGTTGAAGGTGCCGCCGTAGAGGCTGGGGCTCGCGACGACGTGGTCGCCGGCCTCCGCGATGTTGAGGATCGCGAGAGTCTCGGCGGCCTGGCCCGAGGCGACCAGGAGCGCGCCGACACCACCCTCGAGCGAGGCGACGCGCTGTTCGACCGCGTCCTGCGTGGGGTTCATGATGCGGGTGTAGATGTTGCCGAACTCCTTGAGCGCGAACAGGTTCGCCGCGTGCTCGGTGTCCTTGAAGACGTACGACGTGGTCTGGTAGATAGGCAGGGCGCGGGCGCCCGTGGCGGCGTCCGGCTCCTGTCCGACGTGGACCTGGCGGGTCTCGAACGACCAGTTGGTGGAGCTCATCTGAAGTTCCTTCACTCTCGTGTGCCGCGCTGCGGCGTCGGGGCCCGTATGCCGGTGGGTCCCGATCGAGACTGGCTGACCGAGCTGCTGGTGCCACCTCCGCAGAGGGTGCACCGGCGACACCGCCGGAGACGGTGCGGGACACGTGGTGGGTCTCCCGCGCTTGCGGCCGGCAACCGGTGCCGTCCGCCAGGTCTTCACCCGGGGCACCCCACCGCGGAGGAGGGTTGCCGGCCAGCGAGCCGGGGCTTGTCGCTGACACTCATGACCTAATCGGGAGCGTACGCCGCGGCGGTGAGCGCCCGGCATACCCATCTCTCATCGCGGACGACGTGGATCCGACGCACCCGGAAGGCCGGAGCGCTCCTCACGGAGCCGCTTCGCCTCGTCCTCCTCCTCGCCCTGGAGATGGTCGCGCAGCGCTTCCGCCCCGCCCATGCCTCCCGACGCCGCCTCAGCGCTCCACCCACCCAGCAGCATGGTGCGCGAGCGCGCGGGGTCGCGGGTCGCGAGCGCGAGGTCGTCGAGCCACCGGACCCGCACCGCGTGCTGGGCGCGTCCTGCCACCTGCTCGGCGAGCCAGTGGGCGGCCGCGGTGGGCGAGCTCGCCGTGGAGAGGGTGCGGGTCGGCCGGAACGGGCGCAGCGGGCGCTTGGCTCCGGTGCGGCCCACCTGGCGGAGCTCTGCGACCGCCGCGAGCCTCAGCCGCTCACTGGTGGTGTGGCGCAGCAGGCGGCGCTCGGTGCGGGAGGCCGCCGCCCGGGCCGCGGGGTTGGTCGCGAGCGCACCCCGCTTGAGCACCGCCGACGCCCGACCGGTGGCCATCGCCGTCGCCGACAGGCCGATCGACGTCCAGTCGCCGTCGCCGTAGGCCACCTTCACCGCCGTGTCGGTGAGCGCCCTCGTCGCCCCGGCGGTCCCGGCAACCACCCCGACGGCTTTGGTGGCCGGCGTGGGCACCAGCGCGATCGACCCCGCCATGCCCTCGACCCCGCCGGCGGCTCGGCTCAGCCCGGTCAGGGCGTCGTAGACGCGTGAGTCGGCGAGCCCGTCCTCGACGAGCTGGCGGAGCACCGCGGCGCAGCGGCGGTCGGCCTCGTCGAACTGGCGCCAGGCCTCGGCATGCCGGCGCTCGGCGTCCTGCGCCCGCTCGAGCTCGGCGACCTCCCGGCAGTGCAGCGCCCCGGCGGTCGCGCGCTGCGCGGGGTCGGCGGACCGCTCGGCCTCGACGCGGGCGGTGCCGAGGGCCACCGCCCACGGATGGGCGATGGTGTGCTCGGCCACGGCCGCACCGACCACCTGCTGGGCGTGCTCGAGGGCGGCGGCCAGCGGACGCAGGGCCGCTGCGGAGACGCCGTGCCGGCGACCCGCTGAGACCAGCAGGGAGGCGGCGGCGTGCGAGCGCCTGGCGAAGGACTCCCCCGCCGGGCTGTCCCAGCTCACCTCGGGACCGGCCAGCCCGCGCAGGATCTCGGCGCGGGAGAGGAGCAGCTCACTCTGCCCCTGGAGTCGGTCGGCCAGTGCCCGCACGGTCGCAGGGTCGCCGTTCAGCGGCCGCAGTACCCTCACTGCTCAGCTGCCGGGTCGAGCCACCCGCCGACCTCGAGCTCCACCTCGGCGTAGAGCCGTCCGGCGTCGGTGACGCAACCCGCCAGGTCGTCGAGCTCGCGGCCGAGCACCTGCCGCTGGTGCTCGAAGTCCCCGAGCACCGCCGCCAGGGCCACGGCGCTGTCCCCCGGACCGAGCCCCCACGCCTGCTCGGCGGCGCTGGTCGCCTGCCACTGCAGGTCTGCGGCGACCTCGGTGAGCGAGCGGCCGAGGACGGCGAGGATCTCCGGATCCACCTCGATGCTGGTCATCCACCGAGGGTAGGCAGGTGCCGAGAGCGGCCCGTCGAGTTGTCCACAGGCCACCGAGCCTGTGGCGAGGGGTGCTCGCGCGGGCGTCAGGGACGCATGTTGTGATGGGCCCATGACCATCTCCGGCGACTACGCAGCCAGCCCCACGAAGTGGGTCCGCACCCAGGTCGAGAAGATCGAGGAGGCGGGCACCACCCGCGCCGTCGACATCCAGGGGCGCCCGGTGGTGCTGCTCACGATGCTCGGTGTCTCGGGGAAGGTCCGCAAGGTGCCGCTCATGCGGGTCGAGCACGACGGGGTGTATGCCGCGGTGGCCAGCAAGGGCGGCGCGCCCGAGCACCCGAAGTGGTACCGCAACATCCGCAAGAACCCGGTGCTCGACCTCCAGGACGACGAGCGCACCTGGACCGTCCGCGCCCGGGAGCTCGAGGGTGCCGAGCGTGACGAGTGGTGGCCGCGCTGTGTCGAGGCGTTCCCGCCCTACGCCGACTACCAGGTCAAGACCGACCGGCTCATCCCGGTGTTCGTGCTCGAGCCCGTCGAGGGGTAGTCAGGCGGTTGGAGCCGCAGTGCGGCGCAGCCAGAGCAGTCCGAGCACCGGCAGCACGAGCGGCACGAAGCCGTAGCCCGAGCCGAAGTGCGACCACACGGTCTTGTCGGGGAAGGCGTCCTTCGCGAGGTACGACGCGAGCCCCACCACCAGGACGCCGACCAGCTCGATGCTGATCGCGACCAGGGCGACCGTGCGTGACGTGCGGTCCCCGCGGGCGAGTGCCACGGTCGCCACGACGTAGATGACCGCGGCGAGTGCTGACAGGAGGTAGGCCAGCGGCGCCCGGGAGAAGTACTCGCTGATCTGGAGCACCGACCGGCCGGTGGCGGCCAGCGCCAGGAGGCCGTAGACGGCGACCAGCACCACCCCGGGTCCGGAGCGCGTGGAGCGTGGCGTCCGCAGCAGCTCGCCCTGGCGGTCGGGCTGGCGCTCGGGCTGGGGCTCAGCCACCGAGGTTCCAGATCTGCTGGAGCCGCGCGGTCATCACGGCGACCGCGAACGCCCCGACGGCGACGACCCCCATGGCCCAGCGGGTCTTCTCCTTGAGGGCGAGGAAGACCGCCGCCGGAGGGACGAACGGCAAGGTGATCGCGTAGGCCGCGAACGTCGCCTGCTCCGCGCTGTCGCCGGGGACGCTCCCCAGGTGCGCGAGGGCGACCACGAGCTGGACCACGAGCCCGAGCTCGACCACCGCGGCCACGAGCAGGAGGCGGTCGTCGACGAGACGCCGACGCACGGCATACCCCGCGGCGACGGCCAGGAGCACGACGGACGCCACGAGCAGCGCGACGGTCAGCGGGTAGAGCACGGCGGGAAGCCTACGCGAGGGTGGTGGGGCGGCCACGCCGGCACCCGTCGCCGGAGTCCGCCGGTCAGGCCGAGCTGGTCGAGCTGGCCGCCGGGGCCAGCAGCAGGTAGGCCTGCGCGCTCAGGAGCACCACGATCGCCACCCACTTGCCCGGTGGCAGCTCGACGCCGTAGCGGACCCGGTCGATGACGACGAGCCCGACCTGAAGCAGGACGATCCACCCCATGGTGACCAGGGCCAGCTCGGCGTACTGCAGCGACGAGGCGTACACCCAGAACAGCACCCCGAACGCGACCAGCCCCAGGAGCATCGGCACCGGCGACCGGTGTTCGGCCCACTCCTTGGCGGCGAACGCGCCGACCAGGTCCAGGGCGGCCAGGGCCACCATCGCGACGGTGGCCACCACCGCCCCCGGCCAGCCCTCGGGCGCTCTCAGCATCGGCACCAGGTCGAAACCGCTCATGGCGCTACCCCACGTATCCCCCCGCACCCCCGGGCGACCCGTGCAGCCGTCCTGGTCCCAGTGTGGGACGCGCGAGCGGGCCGGCGCATCAGTGGTTCTGACTACGTGATCTCCACCGCGGGCACGAGCGCACCCGGGTCGTCCCTCGCGTGGGTGGGCTCTGACGGGTGGGCTCTGACGGTGAGGGGCGCGAGCGCTATCCGCCGCCCGGGGCGCCCTTGCCGCTGCCGTTGCCGGCACCGCTGCCCGGGGCCGGGCTGGTGCCCGACCCCTTGCCCTTGGTGGTCGGGGTCTCCTGGGTGGACGTCGCCTGGGACGTGGGCTTCCCCTTCGTCGACGTCGCGGGCTTCGCGGGCGTCCCCTGGGGCGTGCGGGTGCTGTCGGACGCGCTCTTCGTGGTGGTCCTGCCGGTGGGCTTCCCGGTGCCCCTGTCGGTGGGCTTGCTGGTGCCCTTGTCGGTGGGCTTGCCCGAGCCACCGACGGAGGCCGTCGGGGCACCGTGCGGGGGCTTCGCGGCGAGCGCAGTCGCGCAGTAGGCCTCGACGTTCGCCGAGCCGCCCGCTGCCGAAGCGAGGTTCCGGAACGCGACCGAGCGTTCGCGAGCGGTGCCCTTGGCCTTGTCCGCGGACCAGGCGCGACAGAGCCCTGCGGCCGCGGCGCTCGTCGCGGAGGGGCCGACCCCGGCGGTGGGCGAGGTCACTGGCTGGCGACGAGTGGAGGACGAGCCCCCGTCGCGCACCCCGGGAGCGGGCGCGCCGACGGCGTCGTGCATGGCTTGCTGCACCGGGGTCGGGAGCACGCCGACGTAGGCCGCGGCGCTGAACCCACCGATGGATGCGAGGGACAACGACAACGCGGCCACGGTCAGGGCGGCCGTGCGCGACCGGCCCGCGACAGCGGCGCCGCGTGCACCGGATCGGCTTCGGAGGTCGACGACGCGGGTTCGGGTGTCGGCGGTGCTGGGCGCCCATCGACCCACGGCGACGCTGGCGTTGGTGCTGCGGGATGCGCTGGACGACGCCGTGCGCAGCGGGTCGATGAGCACGAGGCCTGCCGACGTCTGGCGGGTGGCGGCGCGGCGCTTGGCCGTGCCGATGGCGACGACCTTGACCTGGTCCGCCCGAGCCCGGGAGAGCACCTTGTGGAACGCGCCGACGGCGACGCTCTCGTCGGCCAGCTCGGCGCGCGACGGCGGAGCAGCCAGCGACCAGGAGACCAGCTCGGCCTCGGCGCCCAGCCGCTCGAGCGCCCTCGCCTCGGCCCGCTCGACGTTGTCCTCGTCGACGCCGACGACGCTCGCCACGGCGCTCGGCGGGAGCTTGGCACCGAGCCGCAGCACCACGACCTCGCCCTGTCCCAGCGGCAGCTCGCGCAGGGCAGTGAGGGTGTCGGAGATCCCCCGATGGGTGGGGTCCACAACGTCCTCGGGTTCGAGGACCTCTTCGAGGTCGATGTCGCCGTCCCCCTCCACCTGGAAGCCTTCGTAGCCGGTCGCCGAGCCCCACGTGCGACGCAGGGTGCCCTCCTCGGCACGCTGGCGCGCACAGGCCAGCACCCAGATGCGCCAGTCGGTCTCGTCACCGGTGAAACCCGGGAGCCCTCGGACGACGGTGACCCAGCCCTCGCAGGCCTCGTCGTACGGGTCGTCGTGCCCGACCACCCTCAGGTAGCGGACCATCGCCGGGTTGGCATCACGCCACAGCCGGACGAAGGCAGCTTCCTCGCCGGCTTGAGCGGCGCGCATGGTGCGCGCGAAGTCGGTACCCAGCACCCTTCAAGTATCGAGGCGAAGGGCTCTCCATCCCCTCATACTTTCGGCCCGAGTCGAAACTCCATCATTGGGTGGAATTCGTGCTCAACGACCAGCCGCGCGGCCGACCCGGTGGGTCGGTCGCGCGGCTGGGTCTGCCCCGGTCGCCGGGCTGTGAACTGGCTCGTCAGGGGGCCGGTACGAGCTCCGGGGTCGGGAGTGCGGGCACCGGTGCCGCGACCAGCTCCTCCCGGTGCCCGTGGCGGTCCCACCAGCGGGCCAGCGGCCCGGGGGCGTACCAGTTGGCCCGACCGAGCAGCCGCATCGTCGCGGGCACCAGGAGCGCCCGCACCACGGTGGCGTCGAGCAGGACGGCGACGAGCATGCCGACCCCGATCATCTTGATGAAGATGATCCCGCTGGTCGCGAACCCGCCGATGACGACGGCGAGCAGCAGGGCGGCGCTGGTGATGATCCGACCCGACCGCTGCACCCCTGCCGCGACGGCCCGGGTGTTGTCGCCGGTGCGGTCCCACTCCTCCCGGACCCGGCTGAGCAGGAACACCTCGTAGTCCATCGACAGCCCGAACAGGATCGCCAGCATCAGGATCGGCTGCGTCACGTCGAGGTAGCCGGGCGAGGTGAACCCGAGCAGGCCGGACAGGTGACCCTCCTGGAAGATCCAGGTGACGACCCCGAACGACGCCGCGATCGACACCGCGTTCATCACGATCGCCTTGAGGGGCAGCACGATCGAGCCGAAGGCGACGAAGAGCAGGACGAGCATGACCACCGCCACGGTCAGGGCCATCCACGGGAGGCGGTCGCCGATCGAGTCGATCAGGTCCACGGCGTCGGCCGTGGGCCCGCCCACCAGCGCGGTGCTGCCCGGCGGGGTCTCGACGGCCCGGATGCCCTTGACGACGTCCTGGCTGGCCGAGGTCTGCGAGTTCCCCTTCCAGGTCGCCTGCAGGAGGGTGAGCTGGGAGCCGTCGACGGCCTTGCTGGCCACCGCCTGCGCCTGGGTGACGCCGCCGACGCCCCGCAGCCGGGTGACGTAGGCCGCCGTGGCCGCCTCGTCCGCCCCGCGCAGCATGATCGACGCCGTGGAGGTCTCCCCACCGAACAGCTCCGCCTGGAGGTCCGCGGCCTGGCGGCTCGGGGAGCTCACCGGCAGGACCCGCTCGTCCACGCTCCCCCACGTCGCCCCGAGGAACGGGCTGCCGAGGGCGAGGAGGCCGATCACGATGACGACCAGGTAGGCGACCGGGCGGCGCATCACGCTGTGCGCGACCCGGGCCCACGCGCCGTGGACGACCTCGTGGTCGGTCCCGTGCAGCTCGTCCGGCGTGCGGGCGTCGCTGAGCCGGGCGCGGGAGCCGCGGCGCCACGGCATACGACCGAACTCGATGCGCGGACCGAGCACGCCCAGCAGCGCCGGGAGCACGGTCAGGGCCGCGACCATCGCGACGAGGACCGCAGCCATGCCGCCGTAGCCCATCGAGCGCAGGAAGTTCTGGGGGAAGAGCAGCAGGGAGGCCAGCGAGGCGGCCACGATCAGCCCCGAGAACAGGACCGTGCGCCCGGCCGTGGTCATGGTGCGGACCACCGCGGCGCGCACGCTGTCCCGAGAGGTGTCCGGCGCGACCGCTAGCTCCTCCCGGAACCTGCTGACCACGAAGAGCGCGTAGTCGATCGCCAGGCCCATGCCGAGCAGGGTGATGACGTTGATCGAGAAGATCGACACGTCGGTGACGCCGGTGATCAGGCGGACCACCGCAAACGCGCCCATCACGGCGATGCCGCCGACGAGGGTGGGCATCAGGGCTGAGACCAGGCTGCCGAAGATGAGCAGGCTGAGCAGGAAGACGATCGGTAGCGAGATCGACTCGGCGCGGGCGATGTCCTTGGAGACCTGCTCGTTGACGTCGCCGAAGACCGCCCAGCGACCGCCGACGCTGGTGCTGAGGCCGGGCGCGAACAGGTCGTCCTTGACGGCGTCCCAGTCGGCGCTCTTCTCGTCCTGGGTGGCGCCGGCCAGCGTGATGATGACGCGGGTGGCGTGCCCGTCCGTGCTGACCAGGCCCGGGGACTGGGTGGCGTACCAGGTGACCGTCCCCGCGACGTCGCTCGCGGGCAATGCGGCGAGCGTGTCGGTCACGGCCTTCTGGAACGCGGCGTCCGACACCTTCAGCGTCGGGCTGGAGTAGACGACCACGAGGTCGGTCTCGCGGCCCGGGAAGGTCGCCTGCTCGAGTGCGAGCTCCTTGGCCGAGTCGGTGGCCGGGTCGTCGAACCCGCCGTTGGAGAGGCTGCCGAACACCCCGATCCCGTATGCCGCGGCCACCAGGACCACGGCCAGCCCACCGAGGAGGACGGCCCAGGACCGCCGAGCGACGAACTGACCCCACGTCTTCATGCTGACCACGCCTTCATCTGGATCCCGTCCTTGCTACCCCACGTCACGGATGTTTACGCCAGTAACAGTGATGGGTGTAAACTCGAATGTCAAGGGTTAATCCGATCGTCCATGGTTAACTCTTCGTGACCCGCGATGGTGGGTCCCTACGAACGGGAGAGACGGCGGATGACGGCGGTTCCGACGCGGCGCGAGCGCCAGCGGCAGGCGACGTTCGACGAGATCGTCGACGTGTCGCGGCGACTGCTGCGCACCGGCGAGGACGTCTCGATCCGGGCCGTGGCCCAGGAGATGGGGCTCACTCCCCCGGCGCTGTACCGCTACGTCGACAGCCATGCCGAGCTGCTCACCCTCGTCGCGCGGTCGATCTTCGAGGACGTGGTCGACGCGATGACGGTGGCTCGTGACGACCAGGCGGCGGACGACCCGTCGGCGCAGGTGGTCGCGGCGTCCGCGGCGTTCCGGGCGTGGGCGCTGCGCCACCGCCCGGAGTTCCAGATGGTCTTCGCGTCGGGCGACGCGATGCGCTCGGACGAGGCGCTCAGCGCCAAGAAGACCGCGCTGATGACCTCGCTCGCCGACTGCCTCCCCGAGGACTCGGGGGTGCACCTGTTCGCGGCGTTCTTCAGCGAGATCTTCGGACGGCTCTGGGTGAAGTACCAGTTCGCCGTCCCGTCCGACGACGAGCTCGACCCCGAGCTCCTCGAGATCCTGCGCAGCGAGCTCAAGCCGGACGAGGTGACCCACGGACTCGGGTCACCCACACCGGGGATGGTCTGGATGTTCGAACGCGCCTGGGCCCGGCTCTACGGCACGGTGACGCTCGAGGTGTTCGGGCACGTGCACCCCGGGATGATCAGCACCGGGGCGTTGTTCACCGCGACCCTGCTCGACATCGGCGCCGACCTCAACATCAGCGACGAGTGGCCCCGGCTGCAGGCCGTGGCACGGGCCGAGGCGGAGCGCGTCCCCACCTCTGCCTGACCGCCGGAAACACTCGGTCAGGCGGGTCGCTGGCGCTCGAAGGTCACGAGCACGCCCTCGGTGCCACCCGGACCGATCCGGCCCTTCACCTCGACGGCCGTCACGGACTTCACCTGCCAGCCCTTGTCGGCCCACTCGTTGAGGACCTTCTCCAGCTTGTCCGCCGACATCTTGCCGCCGATCAGGCCTTCGCGGACCTGGACCACCTTGTACTCGTACATGGCCGCAGCCTAGGGCCCGCCGTCACCAGCCCGCCGGGTCTCCGGCGCCGAGGTCGGCGCGCTTTGCTCAGCTGGCCCTGGTGAGCGGCTCGGGGAGGGCTTCGACGCCATCGGGTGAGGCGAGGTAGAAGCCGAGCAGCCGCACCGCGTGGCGCCGGCACGCCTCGACGGTCTCCTGGTGCCAGGCGCGATCGTTGTCGGTGGGCAGCAACCCACGCCGCCGGCCGCGCCCGACCAGCACCGCACCGTGGGCCTCGCCGATCATCGGCAGCAGCAGGTCGAGCAGCGTGCGCAGCTCGGCGGCCGGCGCGTCGGGTGGTAGGTCGGACAGCACGATCGGCTGCACCCCGCGGTCTGCCTCGTCGCACAGCATCAGCGCCAG
This sequence comes from Phycicoccus sp. Soil802, assembly GCF_001429605.1. Taxonomy (GTDB): domain Bacteria; phylum Actinomycetota; class Actinomycetes; order Actinomycetales; family Dermatophilaceae; genus Pedococcus. The sequence goes on along the minus strand of NZ_LMSS01000001.1, from coordinate 84,593 downwards.
GGCACCGCCGCGACGTTGCTCGAGATCGAGGATCAGGTCGATGACGTCGGACTGGATGACGTTGTCAGTCAACGGAATCGAGCGGGCGTCGGGCGGAAGGTCGTGGTAGCTCATGGCCTGATGCTGCCGCACCCGAGGCCCTCGCCCGGAAGTTATCCCCAGCCGGCCAGCGGATGCGGCGCAGGCGTCAGCACCGAGCGCTCGGTCGCGCCTCTCGTGCGACACGTGCCGACGTCGGTCGCCCGCGCTAGCGTGCCAACCGTGACCCTGGACGAGATCGACGAGTACGCCACGTCGCTGGCTGGGTGCAAGCGCAAGGGCCACCCCGGGCGGGTCGCGTGGTACGTCGACGACCGCCTCGTCGTCCGGCAGGACGAGCCGGGGACGGTGCTGGTGAGGGTGGGGTTCGAGGACCGCGAACGGCTGCTGGACGACCACCCCGACACGTTCGGGTTGCCGCCCCGCTGGGAGAAGCACATGAAGGTGCAGGCCGACCTCGACGGCGATGCCGACGCGATCCGCACGGCGATCCGGTTGGCCTGGGCGATGCAAAAGCGCTGATCACCCCGTGTGTGCCGGGTGCAGGTGGTCTGTTCAGCCGACCAGAATCTCCCCGAACTCACCCTGTTCGGTCAGCTTCGCCTCAGACGAACGGAGGGGGTGCTCGCCAATGCGAGGCTGGTCGCCAGGAGCCGCTCATAGCGTCCTCCTCGTGGACAGCAACCTCGTCGCCCCAGACCGCACGGCCGGTGCGCATCTCGTCAGGTGCGTGTGCGGCACCTCCCTCGACGAGGGCGTGCACCGCACCTGCACCGGCGACGCAGCCGTCCAGCACAGCGCCCGGGTCGAGGACAACGCGAACCAGCTCCTCAACCGGCTGCGCGCGATCGTGCTCATGGGGACCCTCGACGGCGAGCTCCGGCCGCTGTCCGTGTGACCCGGCCGGGCCACCCGGCCAGTTCGCGCCCTGCTGGTTCAGTGCGACACCAGGCGGGCGTGGGCCGTCTTGACGGTGAGGTTCTCGGCGGGCCCGCGGATGGTCACGTCTCCCGGGATGTCGATCCACTGGCCGCCGTTCACGCGGAACTGGCCGGAGTAGGTGACATCCGCCCGGACGGTGAAGTCGCCGGCGCGGGTGTAGGTCCTGGTGATGTCGCCCTCCGGATAGGGGCCACCGAGTGAGGTGGTCGCACCGCTCGTGGAACCGTCGCCGTAGTCGTAGGTGATGCTCTTGACCCTCGGCCGGATCTCGACCCGGAACCCCGCCATGCGCGCCGGGTCGACCTCGTCGATCTCCCCCGGCTGGTACCCGCTCTGGGGCCAGCTGGTCTGGAAGTAGGTGGGCAGCGTGACCAGGGTGACGTTGCCGCGGGGCTGCACGTCGAGGGTGGGTTTGGCGAAGTCCGTATCGTGGAAGGCGGCAAGCACCATGGCCATCGTCACCCGCGGTCGGACCGGGCCGGGGGCATCCTCGGGGAAGCACGTGATGCCGTACTGGACCCACGGCCCGGTGGGCGCCCCGGCGGCGTTCACGGTTCGCCGGAACAACCGCACACTCGGCCCGAGCCCTTCCTGGTCACCCCGCCCCTGACACGCCAGGGTGGCACCCGCGCAAAAGTCATTCGGCGACGTGGAATTTGGAGTGTTCGAACCACAGTTCGCGACTGAGGTGTACTCGTAACGAACGGCTACCTCACTGCCACGATCTGCAGCTGAGCTGGTCTTGATGGCCCGTAGATCCTGGCGATTCATCCAGGTCATTCTCGCGCCGTCGCTGGTTGTGGAGCCCCCGATCCCACCAGCCGCCTGCGCCGGATCTGCCAGCGCGAACGAGAGGGTCGCAAGGAGGATCGCGGCTAGTCGGCGATTCCGTACATTCGCCATGACGTCTCCTTCCAGATAACTCCGGCCGTGCGGGCCAAAGACTGTTTCGGGTCCGTCAGCACCACCTTGCCTGCCGTGTCAACGACGTTGACCCTGTGCTGCGTCATGAACAGTCGCACGTACTGCTGACCTTTCGGCGCCCCATCGAATGCGGCCACTCTGGTCACCGTCACCGGGCTGCTCTCGTAGTGCTGACCATCGCGGACCAGCGCCACGGCCGTCTTCTGAATCTCCTGGCAGGAGAGGCACCCAGAGTCGCTCAACGGCGGAAGCAGGGTTGCATTCGGCTCTACCCATGCCCGGTTGGCTGTCTCCATGTAGAACTTCACGAAGGCTTCGGCTCCGGCTTCGGTGTGAGCCCTGGCCGCTTCGGGGATCTGCACCGCTCCGGGAGTCGTGGTGGTGGATGTCGTCGTGGTCGGTGGGGAGGAGCTGGCTGGCGGAGGGGTCGTCGCGCCGGTGGCCGCCGTGCCGTTGCCGGTCGCGGGTGGGTCGGCTGCCCCGCCGGTGCAACCCGCCAGTGCACCCAACCCGCACGCGACAAGCAGGCTGAGCGCCGCGGCATACCCGTGCTTGGAACTCACTCGTGGACTCCCCCTCCGACCACTCAGTCAACTCGAACGCACGCCAGTGTAGGCAAACTCGCGCACCCGAACTCTCGTTGTCCACACCCTTGGACGCGCAGCGGCCGCCACAATGACGACATGGCGTATGACGAGCGGGTGGCACAGCGGATCCGGGACCTGGTGGTCGGCGACCTCGACGTGACCGAGAAGAAGATGTTTGGCGGGCTGGCCTTCCTGGTCAACGGGAACATGTCGGTGGCCGCGAGCAGCAAGGGCGGGCTGATGGTGCGGCTCGACGAGGACGTGGCGGACCAGCTGCTCGAGCGGGACGCGGTGCGGCCGTTCGAGATGCGCGGCAAGGCGATGAAGGGGTGGCTGCGCGTCGACGACGCAGGGTTCGAGGGCGACGACGACCTGCGCGAGTGGGTCGAGCGGAGCGTGGAGTACGCCCGGACCCTGCCGCACAAGTAGGCAGGGCCAGGAGGACGCACCGAGTGGGCGCGAGGCTTGCGGACCAGCTGTCGGCCGTTCGGACGTAAGTGCACGGAAGCGGCATACCGACCACGAGGGATGGTCCAGAATCCTCGGGTCCTCGACACTGAGGTCGAGCGGCCAGGGGCGTGAGCAAGGAGTGGGCGGGGTGCGCGAAAGCGACGGGATCATGGTGGTCTCGGTGCCGGACGGCTCGGTGTGCCGGTGCGGCGAGCAGATGGGTGCCGGCGAGCGCGCCGGGTTCGACCCCGCGCGGGACGAGGTCATCTGCCTGCACTGCCTCGCTGACCGGCGCGCTGGTCGTCCCCAGGTGCTCCAGCGGCGCCAGCCGGCGCCAGCACCGGTCCCGGCGCACCACCCCGGCGCCTGGGCTCCGGCGCAGCCCACCCCCCGACGGTCCGGCACCCCGGGCACCCTCACGACCGTGCTGATCGCCGCCATCGTGGTCGCACTGGTGGGCGGCGCGGTCGTGTTCCGGGCTGTGGGGTTGGCTCCTCGCACTGCGACCAGGGCGTACGACGACCCGACCGCCTACGTCTTCATGAACACGACCTCACGCGGGGCGCCGGTGACGTGGGACCCGTGCCTGCCCATCGAGCTCGTCGTGAACAGCGCAGCCGCGCCCAAGGGGTCCGACACCCTGCTGGCCGAGGCCGTCGAACGCGTCAACGCGGCGAGCGGCCTGCGGCTGCACGTCGCCGGCCCCACGACCCAGGTCCCGAGGCCGGCGAAGAGCGCCCGCGACCTGACCAACGGGCTGCCGGGCAGTGCTCGCGCACCAGTGCTCATCGCCTGGACCACGCCGGAGGTGGTGCCGGGCCTCAAGGGATCCATCGTCGGACTGGGCGGACCGGTGCACCGCTTCGGGAACAGCCTCGACCGGGAGAAGTACGTCGGCGGCTCGGTCGACCTCGACGGGCCGCAGCTCGCCGAGATCCTGCAGCGTCCCAACGGGCACGCCCGGGCGCGCGCCGTCGTCATGCACGAGCTGGCGCACCTGGTCGGCCTGACCCACGTGGACAATCCCACGCAGGTGATGGTCGCCAGCAACGGCACGGCCACGGAGTTCGGGAGGGGCGACCTCGCGGGCCTGGCCGCGCTGGGGTCAGGCGGGTGCCCTTACGACCTCACGCCCGACTCGCCCTGAGCGGCGCCGCTCCGCCACGCCGCGCCGCCGCGCCGATCCTCTCGCCGCTCCGGCGCGCCGAGCTCGTCGGTCAGTGCGGCTGGTGTCGACGCTGGTGCGTCCCGCCCTGGTTGGCGAGGAGACGACGGCCGAACCGCACGACGGTCCAGCACCACCAGCGGTCGATGTCCCTGGCCGCCAGGTCGGCGCGCCACTCCCAGTAGCCGCACAGCTGCACGAGCTCGGCGTCGTTGAGCGACAAGCAGATGTCGACGAAGGAGCCGTGCCGCCCGATCGTCGGGTCGACGAACGGCGGGCCCTCGTAGATCACCCAGGTGTCACCCGAATCGATCCTGTCCACCTCAGCCATGACCTGATGGTGCTCCTGACGGACGAGACGCGCCTCCGTCGATCGATGGAGAACGCTCTCGCGCGGATGCTCGGGCTCGGGCTCGGGCTCGGGCTCGGGCTCGGGCTCAGTCTCGGGCTCGGGCTCAGTCTCGGGCTCGGGCTCAGTCTCGGGGTCAGGCTCGGGCTCAGGCGCCCGGCATCCCTCCGACGAACCGGCCGAGCGCCTCGTCCCAGTGCGCCTTGTCGCCGCGCGGGTCACCGGCGATGCCACGGCCCTCGTGGTAGACCTCGACCCGCGTCGAGTCGCCGTCGGGATGGAGCTGGACGTCGAGCATGCTCAGCGGCCCGTCGTCGTGCGGGTGCCAGGTGACCCGCACCTGCTCGACGGGGTGGATGCTGCGCACCACGCCATACGAACCGTCGGACGCGCGCCACGGCTCGCCCTTGTTGCCGATCCGCGCGCCGTCGCCGAGGAGCGCCTCGGTGCCGGCGGGACTGACCAGGTGCTGCCAGACCTGGGTGGGCGGCGCCGAGACCGCGTGGCTGGCGTGCACGCCAGCCTCCAGGTCGTCGACGTCGTCGTCCGTCAGCGTGTCGACCTCACTGCTCATGTGCAGACCTCCGTCCGAGCTGGCCGCGCCCCGGGTGGGCGTGACCCACACCCGACAGTCGACCGCGTGTGGGCGCTGTCGGCAACCCCTCGACGCATCATTTCTCGGGGTTGCCGTGCAAAGTTCCGGGCGCGGTCAGTGTTGGGCGATGACGGTCTTCCAGCCGTAGTCGTAGGCGAAGCCGGTCGGGAAGTTGTCGTCGGTGGCACTGGAGTCGAACACGCAGAACTGCACCCAGGCGGCGCCGTTGGCGAGCGTGCCCGAGACGTAGGGCGCCCCGAACGGGTGGTCCACGAGCTTCACCGTGAAGCGGTTGACGTGCCACCGGCCGTCGCACTGGATCGTCTGCCCAGCAGGGTCGTTCGCGTACTGGTAGTTGGTGTCGTACCAGGCGTCCGACAGCATGCCGGAGCCCTCCGCGGTGGGGTCGGCGCCGCCTTGCTTGATCGAGGCCCAGAGGTGGGTGCCGGTCTCGCCACCCCAGCAGCGGAACTTCGCCTGGATGTACGCGTCGCTGCCGTTGGCGACGACCTGCTGGCCGACCCAGGCGATCTCGGGTGCGGGCAGCTCCGCCGCGGAGGCGGAGCTGGCGGGGATGGTGATGGCAGCGGCCAGTGCCAGTACGGCGGCGGCTGCGACGCGGGCAGGTCTCATGGGTGTCTCCTCGGGCCTCGTGTCGTCCAGCGGGCTGGGTGTCAGCCCTCGGCCGACGCTAGGCGCGGTCGTCGGCGCCCGGCTCCCACGCATGGGTGACCGTGCCTGCGACGGATGCCTGAGGCGCCCGGGGTATGCCGCGTGGGCACCACGCGGCATACCTCGCCTCGAGCGGCTCAGCCGGCCGTCACGGTGGTGAGGGGCGCGCCGCTCGCGAGGATGGCGGACGTGAGGGCCTTGGCCGGTTCGGCGGGGGCGCTGCGGTTCGTGAGCAGGACCAGGTCGAGGTGCGGCAGCTTGGGCAGTCCGATTGTCGACGGCACCTCCACGAGGTCGGCCGGCATGAGGGTCCGGGCCATCACGGCGACCCCGAGCCCCGCGCGGACTGCGGCGAGCACGCCGTTGACCCCGCGGACCGTGCAGGTGATCCGGCTGCGTCGATCGACCTTCTCGAGGGCCTGCACGCTGACCGCACGGCTCAGGCTCGGCGCCTGGTAGACGACCAGCGGGACCGGCTGCTCGGGCTCGATCCGGGTCGAGCTGATGCCGCACCAGACCAGCTGGTCCCGCCGGACGAGCTGCCCGCGGGTGGTCCGCGGGGCGTCGGCGCCGCGCTTGACGAACGCGACGTCGAGGTGGCCCGACTCGATCCGCCGCACCAGGGACTCGTTCTGGAGAACCGCGAGCTCGAGGTCGATCCGCGGGTAGAGCTGGCGGAAGTCGCGCAGGATGCGGGGCAGCGGCGTGAGCGCGAGGTCGTCGGTGACCCCGAACCGCAGCCGCCCCTGCAGGTGGGAGCCGGTGAAGTAGCCGACCGCTCGTTCCTGCGCCGCGAGGATGTCGCGGGCGAACGCCGCCATCGCCTCGCCGTCGGACGTCAGGGCGACGCTCCGGGTGTCGCGGACGAACAGCGGCCGCCCCACCGCGTCCTCGAGGCGACGCACGTGCTGGCTGACCGTCGGCTGACGCAGCCCCAGGGTCTCGCCGGCTCGGGTGAAGCTCAGCGACTGGGCGACGGCGACGAACGTGCGCAGCAGCTCCGGGTCGTACACGGCACTGGTCCTCTCGACGACGTGTCATTGCGAGTTGTCATTGCGATGCTGCATGACACTTATAGGACTGATTCTGGATGAGAATACTGCGCCGCGCCGTTGACCGGGCGAGACTGGACCTCGTGCGGCCAGCCTGACTGCACCGATCCCCGCCACCCGACTCCACCCGACCACGACGCTACCTTCCCGGGACGACCCTTGAGCTCCACCGACGCTGCCTCTGTCCGCATCTCCACACCACTACTCCCCCAACACTTCTCGCGCACCTTCCCCTCCCTCGCCAACCGCAACTTCCGGTTGCTGCTGTCCGGTCTGCTGCTCTCGGGCACCGGTGGGTGGGTCCAGCGCATCGCCCAGGACTGGCTCGTCCTGACCATGACCGACAGCCCGACCGCGGTCGGGGTGGTCACGGCGTTCCAGTTCGCGCCCACCCTGCTGTTCGGGCTGCACGCCGGCCTGCTGGCCGACCGCCTCCCGAAGCGCCAGCTGCTCCTCGGCACGCAGGTCTCGATGATGCTGACAGCGACCGCCCTGGCCGTGCTGACCCTCAGCGGTCGGGTCGAGGTCTGGCACGTCTTCCTGCTGGCCGCCGTCCTCGGGACGGTCGCGGCGCTCGACAACCCGGTGCGCCAGTCGTTCGTGTCCGAGGTGGTCGACGGCCCCCAGCTCGCGAACGCCATCAGCCTCGTCTCCTGCACCTTCCAGATCGGGGCGATGGCCGGGCCGGTCCTCGGCGGCCTCCTGATGAGCACGGTCGGTGCCGGTTGGGCGTTCGTCGTCAACGCGGTGTCCTTCGTGGGACCCGTCGTCGCGATGTTGTGCATGCGCGGCACGCCCACCCGAGTGGAGGTCCGCGCTGCCCGCCGTGCGGCTGCCGCGCGCGTCGGCGCGAGTGGTCGCGCGCCCGGGGTCCGGGCCGGGCTGTCGTATGCCGTGCACACCCCGAGCGTCCTGTGGCCCGTCGTCATGGTCGGCGCCTTCGGCTTCTTCACGATCAGCCTGCCGGTGACGCTCGCCGCCTACGCCAAGGACGTGTTCCACTCCGGAGCCTCGGGGCTGGGTCTGCTCAACGGTGTCGTCGCGCTGGGCGCCCTCGCGGGCGCGCTGACCACGGCGCGTCGTCGGCAGCAGCCGCGTCTGCGCACGGTCGGGGTCGCCGGCTCCACGCTGGCCGCAGCCCTGCTCGTGACGGCGGCCGCACCGGGACAGGAGGTCTTCACGATCCTTCTGGTCACGGTCGGCGCGGCCAACCTCGGCTTCCTCACGTCGGCGCAGTCCCTGGTCCAGCTCGCAGCCGTCGACCACCTGCGTGGCCGCGTCGTCGGGCTCTACCTGCTGGTCTTCATCGGCAGCGGCGCGGTGGGCGGACCGGTGGTGGGGTGGTTGGCCGAGACCTACGGGGCCCGCACGGCCCTTCTCGCGTCGGGGGCGGTCCCGGCAGTCGTCACGCTCCTGGTGTGCCGGCACCTCGCTCGGGCTGCATCGCTGCGGCTCGGTCTCACCTCGGTGGCGATCCACCTGCCTCGCCCGTCCCTGCTCCCGCGCCCCTAGTACGGCCTCCTCCCCCGGCCCTAGTTTTCGACGTCACCGTCGCGAGGCCGGCTGGAAGCAGCCAGTCCCCGCCGACCCGGGGCTCACGAAGGAGCCCAACTGAGCCGACAGCGCCCCCGGGGGTGCGGCACCCGGAGCGGCTGGGTCGACGGGGACAGCTGGTGTGGCCGCAGCGTCAGGCCGAGATCGCGTGCTGCTGGCGGTCGCCTGAGCTGATCTCGATCTTGCGTGGCTTGGCCTGCTCGGCCACCGGGATGGTCAGCCGGAGCACGCCGTTGACGTAGGTCGCCTCCACCCGGTCGACGTCGAGGGTGTCGCCGAGGAACAGCTGCCGGCTGAACACCCCGCGCTGCCGTTCGGTGGCGATGGTGTCGACGTCGTCGTCGAGCCGCTGGCGCTCGGCCTTGACGGTGAGCACGTTGCGCTCCACGTCGAGGTCGATGGAACCGGGGTCGACGCCCGGGAGGTCGAACTCGACGACGAAGGTGTCGCCCTCGCGCCACGCGTCCATGGGCATCACCGTGGGACGAGCCATCGTCCCGAAGACCTGCTGGGCCAGCTGGTCCAGCTCGCGGAACTGGTCAGTCCGCATCAGCATCACAACCACCTCCAAGGATGAGGGCCTATTTCCTTCCCTGACTGTGTCTCCTAGAATCTCAGTCATGGGCTATAGATTTTGTAGATCGACAAGTGCCGTTTTGTCAAGCGCTCGGGTGAGGCAGTCGTGACCGAGCAACCGCAGCCGTCGAGCCGTCCGCTGTACGCGATCTCGGTCGCGGCCGAGCTCGTCGGCCTGCCCGTCCCCACCCTGCGTCTCTACGAGGAGAAGGGCCTGGTGACTCCCGAGCGGACCGAGGGCGGGACCCGCCGCTACAGCGACGCGGACCTGGCCCGCATCGCCCGGGTCAGTGAGCTGGTCGAGTCCGGGGTGACCCTCGCCGCGGTCGCCATGGTGCTCGACCTGCAGGACGACAACGCGGACCTGAGCCACCGCAACCGTGGTCTCAGGCGCCGCAACACCGAGCTGCAGGAGGACAACGCACGCCTGCGTCGGCAGCGCGACCAACCCTGACTGTCACAGCCGGGCGAGCTGTCTTGTCTGAGTTGGTGCAGGACATCACCGAGGATCGAGTCGAGATCGAAAGACGAGGGAGAACCATGAAGGTGTTCGTCGCAGGAGCCACCGGAGCCATCGGCCAGCAGCTCGTGCCGTTGCTGGTGCGGGCAGGCCACGAGGTCACGGGGATGACGCGGAGTGCGTCGAAGCAGCAGCTGCTCCGCGATCTGGGTGCCGAGCCGGTCGTGGCCGACGCCCTCGACGCCGACCAGGTCGCCGAGGCGGTCGGGCGGGCGCAGCCCGACGTGATCGTCCACCAGCTGACCTCGATCGGCCCGATGGACCTGCGCCACTTCGACCAGGCGTTCGCGATGACCAACCGGCTCCGCCGCGAGGGCACCGACCACCTGCTCTCGGCCGGTCAGGCCGTCGGGGTGAAGCGGTTCGTCGCGCAGAGCTTCTTCGCGGCATACGAACGCGTCGGCGGACTGGTGAAGACCGAGGAGGACACGTTCGGCGTCGGGGCGGCCAAGGAGATGCGCCAGACGGTCGCGGCCATCAAGCACGTCGAGGACGCAGTCCTCGCGGCCACCTGGACCGAGGGGATCGTGCTGCGCTACGGCGGTTTCTACGGGCCCGGCACGTCGCTCGGACCCGACGGGGAGCAGACCGACGCCGTGCGGCAGCGCAAGTTCCCGGTCGTGGGCAACGGCGGTGCGGTGTGGTCGTTCATCCACATCGCCGACGCTGCCGAGGCGACCGTCGCGGCGATCGACCACGGTCACCGCGGGGTCTACAACGTCGTCGACGACGAACCCGCGAAGGTCGCCGAGTGGCTGCCCGTCCTGGCGCGTACGTTGGGGGCGAAGGAGCCGATGCACGTGCCGCGGTTCGTGGGACGGTTGCTGACCGGGGAGATCGGAGTGGCGATGATGACCGAGTTGCGGGGCGCCTCGAACGCCAAGGCCAAGCGCGAGCTCGGCTGGGAGCCCTCGCACCCGAGCTGGCGGCAGGGGTTCGCCGAGCTGACCTCCACCGAACGGGTGCGGACGTGACCGACGGCCCCCTGAAGGATCGCGAGGAGCTGCTCGACGCGCTGCGCCCGACGTCGTTCGCGATCGCCTACCGGATGCTCGGCAGCGTCTCGGAGGCCGAGGACGTCGTGCAGGAGGCACTGCTGCGGGTGCACCAGTCGCTCGACGCCGGCGAGGAGATCGCCTCGCCGCGCGCCTTCGTCGCCACCATCACCACCCGGCTGGCGATCAACGAGCTGAAGTCGGCCCGTGCTCGCCGCGAGCGCTACGTCGGCGAGTGGCTGCCCGAACCCATCATCACCGACGGTTCGGGTGCGCCCGACGACCCGGCGCGGCAGGCCGAGACCGCCGACTCGCTGTCGCTGGCGATGCTGGTGCTGCTCGAGAGCCTCTCCCCCGAACAACGCGCGGTGCTGTTGCTGCACGACGTGTTCGGCTACGGGTACACCGAGATCACCGACATCGTCGGCAAGACCGAGGACAACGTCCGCCAGCTCGCCAGCCGGGCGCGTCAGCACGTCAAGACGCGCCGGCCGCGGTTCACCACCACGCGCGAGCAGCAGCGTGAGCTGGCGTCGCGCTTCTTCGCCGCCGCCCACGACGGCGACCTCGCCGCGCTCGAGTCGCTGCTCGCCCACGACGTGGAACTGACCGGCGACGGAGGCGGCAAGGTGCCGGCCCTGGCCCGGTCGCTGCGCGGCCGCAGTCGCGTCGCGCGCACCCTGGGCAACTGGCTGCGGGCGCTGGCGCGGTTCCCGCAGGTGTCGATGCGCCCGGTCGAGATCAACGGCGGGCCTGGCGCGATCTACGTCGACGACCAGGACCGCGTGCTCGGGGTGTGGTCGCTCGACATCACCGAGGGCGAGATCACCGGGATCCGCTCGATCGTCAACCCCGACAAGCTCGCCCACCTCGGCGAGGTCGGCGACGTGGTGGCGATCATCCAGTCCGCTCGCTGAGCCCGCGGCGCGGGGTATGCCGCGTGGTCACCACGCGGCATACCCCGCCACCGCTGGCTGTGGGCCTCGGCACCAGCAGCCACGCATCCCGGCAGCCCAGAGACCCGGCGCCCCCGCCCCCGGCGACCCCGCCCCCGCGTCCCCGCGTCCCCGCGTCCCCGCGTCCCGCGCCCCGGACATGCTTCGCGCCCCGCCGGTCCGGGCGGGGTGTGGAGCGGGGTCATCGTTGCGGCGGCGGCGCGCCATCGCGCTCCTCGGCGTCGACGCCATCCGCGCCGTGATCCCCAGGGGGCTGGGCGCTGCGCCACTGCGCGAGCTGGACGTCGTAGGACTCCGGTGTCAGGTCCCACTTCACGAACGGGCCGCTCGACCCCTCGACGACTTCGCCGGCGTAGCGGTTGGTGTGCACGACGGTGTGGTGCCGCTGGCACAGGAGCGCGCCATGGCTGGTGTCGGTGGGACCGCCGTCGGCCCAGTGCAGGAGGTGGTGGGCGTCGCACCAGCTCGCGGGTCTGGTGCACCCCGGGAAGGTGCAGTGTCGATCCCGCAGCCAGAGATGGCGGATCTGCGCACGGTTGAACAGCCGCTCGGCCCGACCTTGTTCGAGGATCTCGCCGTGGGTGCCGAGCACGGCCGGGATGACCTGGGCGTCACACGCCAGGCGCCGCACCGTCTCGATGGGCAGCGGCTCGCCGCCGACCGTGAGTCCGGCACCACGAGACAGCTGCTGGAGCTCGTCGAGCTTGATCGTGACCACAAGGCTCGTCTTGGCCTGACGGGGCACGCCGTCCGGGGCGCTCACCGCTCGCCGCACCAGGTCGAGCATGGCGTCCGCCCGTCGCGCACCCGGAGTGCGTGGGTCGTTGTCGCCCGTGTCCGGGTCCTTCTGGGGCTTGGCCAGCGCATCGACGGCGGCGTCGACGATCGCGGCGCCCTCGTCGTCGAGCAGCAGGGTGTAGCGCCACATGCCGAGCGCGCCCTTCGACTTGTCCAACGAGCGGTGGGCGCGTCGAACCTCGGCCTCGTGCTCCACCAGCTGGTCAGGTCGCAACAGGTCGGCCGTGCGGCGGATCGCGATCGCGAGCGTCTTCTCAGGCATCCCGTCATGGCCTCGCGCTCCCCAGAGCAGCTCGGCGGTGGCGTCCTCCAGGTGCTGCGGATCGGCCAGCCCACGCGCCCCGCGGTGGAACCGCACGAGCATCGCCGCCTTGGCCACGGGAAGAGCATCGGTGGCGCCCGGATCGGTCCCCGCCGCCACGGCTTCCCGGACCTGCGCCAGGCGAGGCTCGTCGGCCGCCGTGGCGACCGTGTCGAGGTCGGCCAACAATCGCGTGCCCAGACCCGGCGCCTTCATCCGAGCCCAGTCCTGAGGACCCCAACCTTCGCCGACCCCCAGCCCCCGAGACCTGGCCTCAGTCACCATCGCCGCCAGCTGGGCCTCGACGCTCCCGTGCAGCTGACCCATGGTGGTCAGCGCCTCCTCGAGCTCGGCGTCGGACAGCGCCCACAGCCGCTCCGGCTGAGCACCCGCCAAGGCCTCGCTCGCGTCGTGGGCGGCAGTCAGCACCGGCCGGTCGGGACCGAGTCCGCCGGCTGACGCGCTGTCGGGTGCGAGTGCCATGGAATAACCGTAGACCGGACCACTGACAGCCGAACGCGAGGCAGGGGAAGCGAATTCCGTTGCACCACAGTCAGATTCACGACGGATGCGACCGCGTGTGACGTCTGTGAACCAGTGATGCGATATCGCGCCGATACGGCGCCGTATCGGCATCAGTTGTCCACAGGACACCAGTCAGGCGACCTCCAGGGCGACCTCAGGGCGACCTCCAGGGCGACCTCCAGGGCGACCTCCAGGGCGACCTCCAACGCCACCTCAACCGACCGCCTGCAGACCTCACGGTCTGGACAGATGCGTTAGTGACGACTAACGTATTGGGTGTTGTGACTGACCCACTCTCCGCCGCCGCCGAGCCGAGCCGCCGCAGGATCCTGCAACTCCTGGCCCGAGGGCCACGGGGCGTCACGGACCTGGCCGGCGAGTTCACGGTGACCAGGTCCGCGATCAGCCAGCACCTCCTGGTGCTTGCCGATGCCGGCCTCGTGGAGGCGGAGAAGGTCGGGCGCACGCGGATCTACCGGGTCGTGCCGACCGGGCTGCAGCAGCTGCAGGCCGAGATCGACCGGTTCTGGACCTCCGAACTCGACCAGCTCGTCGCCGACGCGCACCGCCTGAAGGGAACACCATGAGCTTCACCAAGTCCGTTGTCCTGCCCGTCTCCCCCGACGAGGCGTTCGCCCTCGTCACCGAGCCGGAGCGGCTGCGTCGCTGGCAGACCGTGACGGCGACCGTCGACCTCCGGGCCGGCGGGTCCTACCGCTGGACCGTCACTCCGGGCCACATCGCGGAAGGCACCTACCACGAGGTCGAGCCCGGCCGTCGCGTGGTGTTCGGCTGGGGCTGGGACGAGAACCCGGAGCTCCCCAAGGACGCCTCCACCGTGACTATCACCATCGAGCCGGTCGCCGAGGGCTCCCAGGTCACGCTCGTGCACGAGGGTCTCACCGAGGAGCAGGCCGCGATGCACGCCGAAGGCTGGGACCACTTCTTCGAGCGGCTCGAGCGCCTTGCCACCACCGGCGACGCCGGTCAGGACGAGTGGGCGTGGGCACCCGAAGGCCTCACCCCGCTGGTGGCCGCCGAGGCAGCCCTGGCCGCCATCCAGCCGGTGCTGCGGGCCCTCACCCCCGAGGACCAGCCCAAGCCCACCCCCTGCGCCGACTTCACCGCCCACCAGCTCGCCGTGCACCTGCTGGATTCGCTGGTCCGGCTCGGCGGGATGGCCGGCGCCTCGCTGACCGTCCCCGAGCAGGGTTCGCTGGAGGACAAGGTCTCCACCCTCACCGGCCAGGCGATCACCGCGTGGCGGGCAGTCGACCTCGACGGCACCGTCGCCACCCCCCGTGGCGACGCCCCGGCCGCGTTCCTCGCCAGCATCCTGCCGCTGGAGCTGCTGCTGCACGGCTGGGACCTCGCCCAGGCCTCGGGCCAGAAGCTCAACGTCTCCGACGAGGTCGTCACCTACATCCACCACCTGACCCGCGACGTCATCGCCCAGGGCCGGGGCCGCTCCTTCGCCGACGAGGTCACTGCCGGCGCGGACAGCGACGCGGTCGAGCGCTTCGCCGCCTACGCGGGCCGCGCCCCCATCCGCGCCTGAGCGGGCCGGGCCTCGTCCGCCTGAGCGCACCACGCGTCACGGTCTGACCTCATCGCAAGTCCCAAACACGACAGAGCCCCACACACGACAGAGCCCCACCCACGACAGCGCCCCACCCACCAAGGAGATCCAGTCATGAGCAAGTTCCTCTTCATCTACCACGCCCCCACCACCCCCGCCGAGAACACCCCCACCGACCCCGCCGAGATGGAAGCCGTCATGGGTCAGTGGATGGACTGGGCCGGGCGCGTCGGTGAGGGCCTGGTCGACCTCGGGACCCCACTGGCCGACGGCGTGCGCGTCACCCCCGAGGGCAGCTCGCCGGCGACCAGTGACGTCGTGGGCTACAGCATCATCGAGGCCGCGGACCAGCAGGCGGCGCTCGCGCTGGCCGAGGGCCACCCGCACCTGAACATGCCCGGCGGCTGCACCATCGAGATCCACGCCGCCCAGCCCGTCCCCGGTATGTGACCGAGCGGGCGCGACGCCGGTCCGCGCCCGCCACACACCGCGCCCGCCACACCGCGCCCGCCACACCGCGCCCGCGCAGGACGGAGCGGTATGCCGCGTGGTCACCACGCGGCATACCGCTCCGTCAGTCCCGGGTGGCTCAGCCCTTCTGCAGCTGGGCCACGTGCAGGGTCACCATCCGCCCACCGACACTGTCGGAGTCGAGCGTGTCGGGGTCGGAGACGGCGTAGTTGCCCACGACATCGAAGGTGTAGGTGCCCGGCGAGGTCACCGGCACCTGGACGGTCGCCGTGCCGGCACCTGCGGTGAAGGACTCGGTCGAGGTGCCGATGACGGCACCCGACGGGTCCTTGACCGTGACCGTGTAGCTGGTGCCGTTGATGCCGACGGCAGCCAGCGACGGGTGGGACAGCGAGACCTTCAGCGACGTGACGCCCGCGCCCACCGGTGCGGTGTAGGTGTGGCTGTCCGTGCCGCCGACCGTGGCGCGCGGGCTGTCGTAGGTCCAGAAGTCACCGCGGGCGACCTTCCAGCCGTCAGCCGCCAGGACCCGCGCGTCGGCCTGGGTGCTGGCCCTGGCGAGGTCCTTGGCCCAGCTGCGACTGCTGACCAGGGCAACGGCCTTGTCGAGGTTCGCGTAGCCGTAGCCGATCTGCCAGAACGGCAACGTGCCGGTGTCGTCGTCGTTCGTGACGGGGCTGGCGGTCGCCTGGAGCGCGAGCCGGACCTGGTCGGGCGTGAGCGCCGGGTTGGCCTGCTTGAGCACGGCCGCTGCCCCGGCGATGTGCGGGGAGGCCATCGACGTGCCGGAGGCGGTGGTGTTCTCACCGGGCGGGCACGGACCGACCACGGTGCCGGTGGTGTCGCACGTCGAGGAGATGTCGACGCCCGGGGCTGTCACGTCCGGGTGCACGAGCCCGATCCGGTCGCCCGTGTAGACCGTGTGGCCACCGGCCGTGATGCCGGTCGGCTGGGAGTTGTCGTGGGTCAGCCCGTTCGAGGAGAAGTCGCCGCGGTGCCGGTCCACCGAACCGGCCGCCACCGAGATGACCCACGGGGACTGGCTGAACGGGTTGAGGCTGAGCTCGGCGTTCTCGGAGCCGGAGTTGCCGGCCGCGAAGACGACGGTGACGCCCTGGTCCACCACGGCCTTGGTCGCCACGGCCACCGGGTCGCGCGGGTCGAACTGGCGGTAGGAGTTGCCCCAGCTGTTGTTGACGACGTCGATGCCGAGCAGGTCGGGCTGGTCGAGCATGTAGTCGTAGGCGGTGACGACAGCGGTCGTGAACAGGACCGCACCGATCGCGAAGCAGGCCAGGTCCGCATCCGGGGCGACGCCGTAGCGCGAGCCGTCGGTGACCGAGCTGGAGTCGGCGGCGATGATCCCGGCGACGTGGGTGCCGTGTCCCGAGCCGAGGTCGGTGTTCGAGTACGGCCCCTGGTCCGCCGGCACGACGAGCGTCGTCGACGAGTCGGCCGGGAGGTTGGCGTACTCACCACTGACGAGGGAGACGTTGTGCTTCACCCGCTGGGCGAGGTCGGGATGCGTTGCGTCGCAACCGGAGTCGACGACACCGACCGTGACGCCCTTGCCGGTGAGCCCCTTGGCCCGCAGCGCGGCGCCGCCCATCGCGTCGGAGGAGGTCGTGTCGAGCAGGTCGATGCTCTCGTCCGGGTACACGTCGTTCGCCACGCCCGTCGTGACCGCCGAGCGGAACTGCGCCACGGTGCCACTGACCAGCGCGAGCGGGAGCCGCTTCATGGGCTGGACCGTGAGGCCGAGGGCCTTGAGGGCGGTCACCTGCGTCGCCGTGGGGGTGCCGTCGAAGGTCGCGATCGCGCGTCCACTCGGCGTGCCGTTGTCGAGCAGCCGGGCCAGGCCCGGCGTGTCCCCGGCGAGCGCCGCCGCGACAGCGTCACCCGGACTGAGGGTGACGGTCGTCGCGGAGGCCGCGCCGGCGGCATACCCGCCGGTGATGATGAGGGCGAGGGCGGTCGCGCCGGTGAGCGCGGCTGTCGTCGCGCGGTGGGACGTGCGAAGCATGGTTCCTCCACGGAGCAGTAGGTGCCCTGCGTCAACGCGACGCAGGTGCTCCGGGTTACGCGGCTGCCGCGAAACGCCCGGGGACTCAGGGGGCACGACCGGCGGCCAGCCACGCAAACAGAGGGGTATGCCGCCTGGTGACCACGCGGCATACCCCTCGGCTGTGGTGCTGGGTCAGGCGACGCGCTCCTGCGGCGACGTCTCCTTGGTCTTGCCGGGGTCGCGCTCGACGATGTCGCCGAGGACGTCGTCGATCCTGGCCATCAGCGCGGGCTCGAGCTTCACGCCAGCGGCCTTGACGTTCTCGTGCACCTGCTCGGGACGCGATGCGCCGACGAGCGCGGCGGCGACGTTGTCGTTCTGGAGCACCCAGGCGACGGCCAGCTGCGCCATGGTCAGGCCGACCTCGTCGGCGACCGGCTTGAGGCCCTGCACGCGGGTGAGCACGTCGTCGTTCATGAAGCGGCTGATCATGTCGGCGCCGCCCTTCTCGTCAGCGGCGCGCGAACCCTCCGGCGGCTTCTGGCCGGGCTGGTACTTGCCGGTCAGCACACCCTGCGCGATCGGGCTCCACACGATCTGGCTGACGCCGAGCTCGCGCGACGTCGGCACGACCTCGTCCTCGATGACGCGCCACAGCATGGAGTACTGCGGCTGGCTCGAGATGAGCTGGATGTTGAGCTCCTTGGCCAGCGCGACGCCGTCACGGATCTGCTCGGCGGTCCACTCGCTGACGCCGATGTAGAGCGCCTTGCCCTGGCGGACGACGTCGGCGAACGCCGTCATCGTCTCCTCGAGCGGCGTCTCGGTGTCGTAGCGGTGCGCCTGGTAGAGGTCGACGTAGTCGGTCTGGAGGCGCTGGAGCGAGCCGTTGATCGACTCCATGATGTGCTTGCGCGACAACCCGGTGTCGTTCTTCCCACCCGGCCCGGTCGGCCAGTAGACCTTGGTGAAGATCTCCAGGCTCTCGCGCCGCTCGCCCTTGAGGGCCTCGCCGAGCACGGTCTCCGCCTTGGTGTTGGCGTAGACGTCGGCGGTGTCGAAGGTGCTGATGCCCGCGTCGAGCGCAGCGGCCACACACTGCGCGGCGACGTCGTTCTCCACCTGCGAGCCGTGCGTGAGCCAGTTGCCGTAGGTGATCTCCGAGATCTTGAGTCCGCTGTTGCCCAGGTATCGATAGTCCATGCTTCAACCGTATGCCGCGCCGCTGACATGTGCCGCGCGGGGTGGAGCTGGGTCGCCGGACTGCCTGAAGGGCTAGTGGGCCGGCTGGAGCTCCGCGCCCTCCGTCTCCTCGGCGGCCGGCGTCGCGCGGTCGAGCTCGGGGTCGCGCTTGGCGAGCGCGCTCGGCCACCACATCCGGCCGCGGACGTCGAGGTTGAGCGCGGTCACGAGCACCGAGCGGACGACCAACGTGTCGAGCAGGACACCGAGCGCCACGGCGATCCCGATCTCGGCGAAGGTCACCACCGGCAGCGTCCCGAGCACCGCGAACGTGCCCGCGAGGACCAGACCGGCCGAGGTGATCACGCCGCCGGTGGCCGCGAGGCCCACGAGCGCGCCGCGTCGGGTGCCGATCTCCTTGGCCTCCTCGTGCACTCGCGTCATGAGGAAGATGTTGTAGTCGATCCCCAACGCCACCAGGAACACGAAGACGAAGAGTGGCAACGACGAGTCCGCACCCGCGAAGCCCAGCACGTGCCGGAAGATCAGCGCCGACAGACCCATCGCTGCGCCGTAGGACAGCACGACCGTCGCGACGAGGATCAGCGGAGCGGTGAGGGCGCGCAGCAGCAGGATCAGGATGAGCAGCACCACGCCGAGGATGAGCGGGATGATCCGCACGTTGTCATCGGCAGAGGCGCGCAGCGTGTCGGCTCGCGTGGCGGTGTCACCACCGGCGATGGCATTAGCTCCCGGGATCGCGGCGATGTCGTCACGGATCCGGTCGACGGTCGCGGTCGCCGCGTCGGAGTCGGGGGCGTCGGTGAGGGTGGCCATGATCAGCGACCGCCCACCCTTGGTCACCGGGTCGGCGACGGTGGAGACACCCTTGACCGTCTCGAGCTTGGTCTTCACCGAGGCTGCCTTGTCGGCGTTGGCGAGCACCATGACCGGTGAGCCGGTGCCGGCCGGGAAGTGCCGGGCCACGACCTGCTCCCCCACGATCGAGTCGGGGGTGCCGTAGTAGACGTCCTTGTTCTCGAGGCCGGTGGCGTTGAGCTGCAGGATGCCCAGCGACGCGATGGCCAGCAACAGCGACGTGACGACCCAGGTGCGGCGGGGAGCCTTGGCGATCCGGCGTCCGATCCCGGCCCAGAACCCGTCACGGGTGTGGTCGACCGAGCCGTAGGTCGGGCGCACCGGCCAGAAGATCCACCGGCCGCAGACGACCAGGAGCGCGGGCAGCAGGGTCAGCATCACGAGCAGCCCCACGGCGACACCGATGGCGGCGACCGGGCCGAGGCCCTTGGTCGAGTTCATCGTCGCGAAGAGCAGGCACAGCATGCCGGCGATGACGGTGGCCCCTGAAGCGAGGATGGCCGGCCCGGCGCGGTGCAGCGCGAACGCCATCGCCTCGTGCCGGTCCTCGTGTCGCCTGAGCTCTTCTCGATACCTGGCGACGAGCAGCAGGGCATAGTCGGTCCCCGCGCCGAAGACGATGACGGTGAGGATGCCGGAGCTCTGGGCGTTGACCGTGAGCGTGTCGTCCTTGGCGAGGAAGTAGATGACCGCCTGGGCGACGAAGAGCGCGGTGCCGGCCGAGATCACCGGGATGAGCCACAGGACCGGGCTGCGGTAGGTCAGCAGCAGGATGACGATGACGACGGCCATCGCGGAGTAGAGCAGCTTGCCGTCGATGCCGGAGAACGCCTCGGACGAGTCGGCGGCGTAGCCCACCGGCCCGGTGACGTGCATCGACAGGCCGTCGGGGCGCTGGTCGGCCACGGCTCGCAGGTCCTTGACCGTGGCGCCGAGGGTGTCCCAGCCGCCCTCCCCCGCGTCGACGGGGACGATGACCTGCAGGGCCTTGCCGTCCTGCGAGGGGATCGGGCCGACCGTCTCGCTCTTGACCGGGTCGAGGGCGTTGAACTTCGCGACCTGCGCGGCGACGGCCTGCTGGTCCTCCTGGGTGACGCCGGCCGGGCGCTCGTAGACGATGACCGCCGGGAACTCGTTCTTGCTCTGGAACGCCTCGATCTGCTTGACCACCTGGGTCGACTGGGCGTCAGCGGGCAGCCAGGCGACGGCCTCGTTGTTGAGGACGCCCTGCAGCTTGCCGGCCGGGCTGAACGCCGCAGCGAGGATCGCCAGCCAGAAGACGACGACGAACCACTTGGTGACCTTGCTCGACGGGAACCAGGCGAAGCGCCCCACGTCTGCCATCCGCGTCTGTGCCATCGTCTGTCCCTCACCTCGAGTTTGGTCGCACCCCCTGCCCGGCGACGTTGTCATCCACCGTAGGCCGCGGTTGCTTTGACGGACAACGATTTTCGCGCGAGTTGGGCGCGGGTTCAGGGGGCGTTCAGGGGTGACCCTGAGGAGGTCTCGGGCAAATCAGGGCGTATGCCGCGGAGTCGCCGCAGTGGGTATGCCGCGTGGCCGGGACAGCGCCGACGCGGCCGAGCCGACGAACATCACGACGAAGCCCATGCCCATCACCCAGGTCAGAGGACGGTCGGTGAAGAACTCGTGTCGGGCCCGCACGACCGCCACGAGGATGAGGGTGAACATCACGAGCTGCACCCGGCGCATCACCCGGACCGTCTCCCACCGCGGGTCACGCAGCACCGCGAGGCCGGCGCAGCCGAGGCAGAACGTCGCACCTACGACTCGGCTGGTCAGCGGGGTGAGCGGCCACGGCCAGACCGGGATCGCCAGCTCGGGTGCGAGGAAGAGGAACAGCCCGGTGACGAGGGCAAGGGCGCCCGTGCCGCCCACGACTCGCCGGGCCACCCGGCCGAGGCGAGGGGCGTCCGGGGCCGGCGGCGCGGCATACCGCTGGTTGGCGAGCCAAGCAGCGACGACGAGGAAGGGTGCCGTGAAGTAGAGGCCGGCCCACAACCAGAAGGCGACCTTGCCGTGCGAGAACTTGTCCCAGTGGATGACCGTCGAGATGCCCAGCAGGCTGGCGAACACCGCCACCGACACGAAACCGGCGCGCACCTCCGCCCACCGCCGCTCCACCAGGAGGACGCGGAGGAAGAAGTAGCAGCCCCCGAGGTAGGCGGAGGCCAGCAGCATCGAGGTCATGTGCGACTGGATCTGCCACGACCACAGGCGCGCGGTATCGCCCGTGAAGCCGTAGAGGATCACGAAGGCCACGAGCAGGAAGGGCGCGATGAACGCGGAGAGTGCCTTGGTGGCAGTGAGCACTCGGTCGTCGCGCTTCATGACGGCACCCGGGAGACCGAGTCGAGCAACGCGGCGTACGAGGCGACCAACGCGCGGCGCTCGGCAGCCAGGCGTGGGTCGTCGAGGTCGCAGCCGGCGTCGACCCAGGCGTCCGAGAGGTCCATCGCCTCGGCGCGCCAGCGGGCGGCTTCGTGCATCGACTCGGGCGGCGCGGAGTAGACGTAGGAGTAGAGGTCGACGAGGGCGCGCTCGAGCTCGCCCCTGGTGGCCGCGTCGTCGCGCTGGTGCGCCCGGTGGACCCGCCACCACTCGACCTCCAGCTCCGAGGCGCGGAGCGGGTCGAAGTCGAGGTCGGAGTGCGCCAGGACGAGCTCGTAGAACCGGCGCATCGAGGCACGCGCGGCGTCAGGATCGTTGGTGGGCACCGGCGCCCACGCCTTGTTGGCCTTCAGCACGTGCCACGCGCCGATGAACGTGCGGCGTGGCCCGAGCCCGAAGCCCTGGTCGATCATCCCGACGAACGACCGCAGCGCCGGCCACCACTCGCGCCGGTAGTAGCTGGCCCACGCGAGGGTCTCGTGGTGCCCGAGCACGACGGGATCGAAGTCTCGGGGGCTGTGGCTACGCATCTTGGTCACGGCGCACCTGACTCTCCGCCTGCGGGCCGCTGACAACGCGGGTCCTCGGTCGGATACTAGTCGCGCAAGCCCAGCCGGTCAGGGGGTGCAGATGCCCACGCGCGACATCGCCGCAGTCGTTGCTGCCATGGATGCCCGGCTTGACCGGATGCCTCCCGAACGCACAGCGCAACGCGTCTTCCTCGACACCTACCGACGCACGACTCTGGCTGTGGGGAAGGCGATCGCGGACGCGCAGTTCGAGGATCCCGAGTGGGTCGAGCAGTGGGACGTGGCGTTCGCCGACCTCTACCTCGCCGCGCTCGAGCTCGACCTCGTCGGCAGCCACGAGGTGCCGCGGCCGTGGCGGCTCGCCTTCGACGCGCCGGAGTCCCTGCCGGCGTTGCGCCATGTGTTGCTGGGCATCAACGCGCACATCAACTACGACCTGCCCCAGGCGCTGCTGGCGGTGATCAGCGACGCGGAGTTCGGTGACCCGGTGGTCATGGCCCGCAGGCAGCGCGACCACGAACGCATCGACGGCGTGCTCTCGGCCCGCGTCGCCGACGAGGACGACGAGCTCGGCGCCCTGTCAGCGCGCTCGCTCGTCGACCGGGTGCTCCAGCCGCTGAACCGCCTGAGCAGCAAGCGGTTCCTGCGCGAGGCCCGACAGAAGGTGTGGCACAACACCATCGAGCTCCAGCAGGCGCGGGTCGCCGGCCCCGAGGCGTATGCCGCGCGGCTGGCTGAGCTCGAAGTGCTCAGCGCCGCCCGCATCGCCGACCTGCTGGCGCCGGGCCAGGTGCTGCTGCGACTGGCCGTGGCCGGGTTCGGCGTCACCCTCCCCCCGCCGGCTTGAGGGTCGCCCCCCTCCCTGACTTGTGGCCACCTGTCCCTCACCGATCGGCCGATTCGGCCCTCTCATGAGGCATCAGTGGCAACAAGTCGGCCACCCCCACGACTAGTTGCCACCTGTCCCTCACCGATCGGCCGATCCGGGCCTCTCGTGAGGCATCAGTGGCAGCAAGTGGGCCACCTCCAGACTCGAGACAGCTACGGGCAGTCCTCGGACAGCTTGACGGAGCTGAGCAAGACAACAGTCTCTATCGGGATACTCGCCCCTGCCTTCGGTTTCTGCGAGCAGACCTTCCAGTTCGAGTCATTGACCTGGAGTCGGCCCAAGCCAGACGCGTCCTCCTGATCGAGCACGTAGGACCCAACGCTCTGGAGCGTGTCCTGGGCGAGTTGCAGATTCTTCCCAACGAGCTTCGGCATCACGAATGTCTCAGGAGTCGGCGCAACGTCTGCCGGAGTGGCCGCCGCTGGATCAGGTGTTACCTCGGCCGGTGGTGCCGGTGCCACAGTTGAGGTGGGGCTGACTGTGACCGTCTCGCGGATGACGGTTTGCGTGACGGTAGCGGGAGTTGCGACCCCACCCCCGCCACAGGCTCCGAGCAGTGCAGTGCCGACGACAGCGCAGGCTGACCATGCAGCAAGTTGATTCACGCGAGTTGCTGTACGCATGAGGTACCCCTACTTCCTGACCAGGGACCAACGGCCGTCGGCGGTGATCGTCACGACGGACGGACCCTCGATCAGCGGGACAACGCCCTTGTAGTTGCCGATTTCGTTGACAGCCAGGTTGGGCATGAGCCCGCCGCTCTGGATCACGGCGAAGTTGGAGGAACCCTTGTGGGAGATGGCCCAGTCGGAAGCGCTGCCGTCGTAGCGGAACACCTTGTCCCCCACGCCTGTCACTGACTTGGGGAGGACTGGTGCAGACGAGACCGGGGCGATACGAATCGTCCAGGATCCATCAGCGGTGATCTTGATCTTGGTCGGGTCGCCGCCAAAGTCGTTGAGCCCATACACAGTGACACCCGAGTAGTTCCCGATCTCATTCACCAGGAGGTCACCCGTTGGCTGGTTGGATGAGTCAAGCACCGAAGCGGCGATGTTCGAGCTCCCCCTGTGGGTCATCGTCACGATGCCTGCTGCGGCCCCCTTCGGGAGCTTGATGATCGCGTCACCACGGCCCTTCTTGGTGATGCGGGCGAACGTTCCGTAGGTCTCGTTGTAGGGAGCTAGCAGCGCCGCCGCCTTCGCTCTCGCGTCAGCAAGCGCCTTGGCCTTCGCATCAGCGGCGGCCTTGATCTTTGCCGCGGCATCCGCTTTGGCCTTGGCAGCTGCATCGGCCTTCGCCTTGGCCGCTGCATCTGCCTTGGCTTTGGCGTCGGCTGCTGCTGCAGCGGGATCCGCTGACGTGGACGTCGACGGCGATGGGGCGGACTTCGATGATGACGATGGGGCTCCGGGCGTCGTCGAGGCCGACACTGGCGTCGTGGCATCGTCCGGCGCGAGGGCTCCCGCAACGAGCGTCAGTGCAATGACGGCACCAGGAATGACAAAGCGCTTCTTCTTGTAGAACGGTTTCGTCGAGGACTGCGACGCGAGCTGAGGCGTGGCCGAGTCGGTGGGCACGGCTACGGTGCCCGGCGCGAAGTGCTCGGTCCACTGTTGCCCATCCCAGTACCGCTGCTGACCATCACTCTGCGGGTACCAGCCCGCCGGCGTGCTCATGTCGTCTTTCCTCCAGGACTTGTCGGCCGACAGTTGCGGATGCGGCCTCGCGAGATGCCCGATTTGCGGGCCTTGCACAGAATCACGCACCTCAGCCAGATACGTGCCGTTAGTGGCTGAGCGAGCGCTTTCAGCCCATTGGTGGGTCGGCCGAACGGAGGATTACTCATCCATTTGCGGCCCACTGCGCTGACTTGCGGCGACACGCCAGCGACACGCGGAAGCCGGATCGTCCGAACGGCCATCTTTCCGGGATCAATGGGGCACGAGATGGTTGCGGATGCCACTCTTCACTGTCGTCACACCAGCCCCCCGCCTCCCACGATCCCCCCGGACGTAACTCGTGCGCCTTCTCCCCGCTTCCCTCGCAGTCCTGGCCATCACCCCCGTCTTCGTGGCCCTCCCTACGGTGTCGTTCGCCTCCACGGACACGGCCCATCCCGTCGCCCCGCGCGTCCAGTCGACCGCGATCCACGGCGTGGACGCCGTCGCTAAGGGCCAGCTCTGGACCCACCGCGTCGTGCCCGGCCGCGCCATCAGCACCCTCACCCCTGTGCAGGAGCGGTCGCGGTTCACCGTGGCGGGCGTCTCGTGGTCGCGCAGCACTGGCCTCACCAATGACGACGTCATCGTGCAGCTGCGTGTGCGCGAGGACTCCGGCTGGAGCGCCTGGGAGACGCCTGGCGTGACCGACGAGGGTCCCCAGAGCGGCACCGGCGAGTCCGTCACGGCCCGGCTCGGCACGAACCCCCTCGTCACCGACGGCGCTACGGCGATCCAGGTGCGGGTCGACACCCCGAACGGCCAGCCCCTGCCCGACGTCCGCGTCACCACGATCAACCCGGGCACCTCGTCCGCCGACGACGACCTCACCCCCAAGACACCCGCAGCCTCTGCCTCAGCCGCCGCGGCGATGCCCACGATCATCACCCGCAAGCAGTGGGGCGCCGACGAGTCGCTGCGTGGGTCGACGACGTACAACACGACCGTCAAGGCGATCACGATCCACCACACCGCCAGCTCCAACGACTACACCGAAGCCACCGCCGCCGCCCAGATCCGCGGCATCTACGCCTACGACACCAAGGGCCTCGGCTGGTCTGACATCGCCTACAACTTCCTCGTCGACAAGTTCGGCCGCATCTACGAAGGCCGCGCCGGCTCCATCACCTCAGCGGTGCGCGGCGCCCACGCGATGGGCTTCAACACCAACACGATGGGCGTCGCTGCGCTCGGCAACTACCAGACCGCCAAGCCCCCTGCCGTCATGGTCGACTCACTCGCCAAGGTCGCTGGCTGGAAGCTCTCGCAGTACGGCGTCGACCCGTCCGCCACGACCAAGCTCACCTCCGCGGGCGGCACCGGCACCAAGTACGCCGCCGGCGTCGTCGCCACCCTCCAGACCCTCAACGCCCACCAGAACACGTCCTACACGCTGTGCCCCGGCCAGTACCTCTACCCGCTGATGGCGACCATCCGCAGCAAGGCCACTGCCTACGCGAAGACCTCGGTGCCGCCACCCCCCACCCCGGTCCCGACGGCGAAGCTGTTCGCCACCTACGGCACGCTCACCCTCGCCACCGGCTCCAAGGGCTGGGCGGTGCGGGACCTCCAGCTCGAGCTCAACAGGCGTGGGTATGCCGCGGGCACTGCAGACGGCGCGTTCGGCACCGGCACGGCTGGCGCCGTGCAGCGCTTCCAGAAGGCCGCAGTGCTCACGGTCACCGGGAAGGTCGCGGCCAACGACTGGCGCGCGCTCTCCGGACTCACCTACACGAAGACCGGCGCTCCCCCGCCTCCCCCGCCTGTGCCCACGGTCCCTGCGCCCACGCCGGTCGTGCCGGCGCTGCCCATCGTCGGGTTCAACGCCGACGGACGCGGTGACGTCATCGGTCGCACGGCGGCCGGCGACCTCTACTTCTACCCCGCCAAGGTCGGCGGCATCGGCACTCCCACGCGGATCGGCACCGGTTGGAACATCTACAGCCAGGTCGTCTCCCCCGGTGACCTGTCCGGCGACCGACTCGCCGACATCGTTGCTGTCACACCGGACGGCTGGGCCTACCTCTACAAGGGCAACGGCAAGGGCGGCGTGATGGGCACCCGCACCCTGCTGTCCCAGACGTGGCAGGGCTACACCGACCTGCTCACACCCGGAGACTGGACCGGCGACCACAAGCCAGACCTGTTGGCGCGCAAGGCCAACGGCGAGCTGTGGATGATCGTCGGCGACGGCAAGAGCGGCTTCACCGGCACCTGGACCCGCATCGGCACAAACTGGCAGACGCTCGCTCAGGTGATCACCCCAGGGGATGTCACCGGAGATGGCCAGGCCGACCTGCTGGGACGCACGCTGACGGGGAAGCTCTACCTCTACCGCGGCACCGGCATCGGCACCGCCACCGCGACCGGGTACCTCCCCGGCGTCTTCGTATCGACGGGCTGGCAGACTTACAACACGGTGTTCT
Organism: Phycicoccus sp. Soil802; assembly: GCF_001429605.1. Taxonomy (GTDB): domain Bacteria; phylum Actinomycetota; class Actinomycetes; order Actinomycetales; family Dermatophilaceae; genus Pedococcus. The sequence goes on along the minus strand of NZ_LMSS01000001.1, from coordinate 57,499 downwards.
CGACCGCCGACCTCACGGGTGACGGCAAGGCCGACCTGATCGGCCGGACGCCGGCCAACGTCGACTACGTGTACGCCGGGACCGGCAAGGGCGCCTTCGCGGCGCCCAAGAAGTTCACCGCCCCCTGGGGCGCCACGACGCGCATCACCGGAGTCCGCTGACACAGGAGCGCCAGCATGACGTCTGGCTGCTCTACGCTTTGCCTACGTCGCCGTCATCGCTCTCTGGCAGAAGCAAACCGCGCCCGCCTCGATCTCCGAGCGACCCGTTTGGCTTAAGGCTGTGATGCAGCCCAAACAGTTGCCCGGGTGATGGAACCATTCTCCTAGGTGAGGAGCGCTGGCAGTGGGCTCAAACCTGCAGCCAGAAGGGCGTGTTCCGTTAGGTCGACAGACCTGTCGTCCGGTAGGAACACTAACAATCCATCTCGGCCGCGCGTCAGCAGCACCCGGTAGCAGTTCAGCCGAAGCTGGACAGGGTCTTCCTGCGGGTATTGGGGCCTTCCAGGTTTCACCTTCCAGGCGCGCCCAGACCAAAGGACGTCGTCTCCCCATGCAACCAACGGCATATCGAGCTCAAGCCCCTGGCAGCCGAACTCCGTCACGACAGCGTCCAGATTGGAGCCGGCGCCAGCTTGCCCCCTTTCGCGGTTGTACCAATGGGCAAAGTTGACCTTCTTTGTCGCGGGCCAGCTCGAGTCAACGCCGTACGGAGGCAAGAACCGTTGTGACTTGGAGGAGGCGATGATTCCGTAGCGGCGCTCCGGCTCACCCAAATACCGCTCCCGGAGATACGCCTTGCAACGCTCTAGGTCCCTAGACACATACATCGGAAATCCTCGGCGCTGAACGGATGCCGCCAGCTTGGCCGCGTCACCCAGCCGGCCATCAAGCAGGGCGGCGACCCAGGCATGCAGATCGTCTGCCCGACGAGATCTCAAGGAGATCGTGAGATCCAGGTCTTCGTGCTCAGTGACATCCTGCCCTTCGAAGGCTGGGGCTAGGCGCGGCGGACAGTGGACGCGCCAGGCGAGCGATGCTTCGCGAGTCAATGCAGTCTGCCATTGCTGGATTCCGGCCTCTTCGCCCGAATGGATCTCCTGTCCGTCCCCGACCAGGCCAACCAAGGCACACCAATGAGGAAGGCGCTCCCCAATCTCAACCAGGAGGTCTGGCTCGCTTGCTACGCCTCTGCCTTTCCATGCCATGTACCCCGCATCCCACGCCCTCTGAGCCTCGTCGAAGACGACAATGTGGTGGTCCGGCAGACGAGTGGAGGTGCCGTAGGTGGTGATGAACGCATGAAGATCCTGGACAAATGTCTTGCTCTGGAGGGCGTCCCTGAGCACTTGGACGAGCGGCCCGTTACCAGACAAGAAGACGGCGTCGTGGTCATCCGCAAGTCGGTCATACACCAACGAAAGTCCGGCAAGGGTCTTGCCTGCTCCGGGCACCCCAGCAAGCATTGCGAGGGATCGCAACGAGTCGCGCTGCGCTTCCTTCGTAAGTCTTACCAACAGATTTACTGCCTCTGGAATACCCGCCGACTCGGCGCGCCTGATCCTCGGCAGGGGCTCTTCACGGAAGATCATGCGCGCAGCCTCAACCAGAGTCGGAAGCGGCTCATACGGGGAGTCCAACCAGGTCTGAAAGTCAATGTCACCCGACGCGGAGCTCCCGTCAAGGAAGGCTGCAAGCTGGGAGGGCCCAAGAACGGCCAGCCCATCCGCCCATGACGAAACCATGGAGGTGTTCGTCAACACCAGGACCGGCTCAACCGGAAGGCCGTGAGTCGCCTGGTGATACTCTGCGAGATCCCTCGCGTAAGCGATCACCTGATCCGCTGCACCTGTCGGCGCCACTGACGCTTGTTTGAACTCGAGCACGAATATGCTTCCTCCCGAGTGCAGGATTGCGTCCGGGCGCCTCCCTCCCTCTAGGTGGAGCTCATACTCAAGCGCCAGACCCCAACCCGTGACCTCAGGGCGCGCGATCGCAAGGTCCCTCAAGGCGCCGCGAAGTAGAGCTTCTTCCTCGCGCCACGCGTTCTGTTGGCTGCTGGAGGCGTGGCAACCCATCAGGTTCAGCAGGTGAGTCTCGAGGGCCGACAGCACCAATGTAGGAGGCTGCGAAAGATAGTCGCCAACGGTCCCACCCCATCCGTACGGCTGCCTGTCGCCCACTGCACCATCCATTTCACGCCTCTTTGACCTGACAATGGACGAGCTTAGGGCCCTTTGTCCGCATTCATCGGCGTTCCCCCGAAGACACCACCGTTCAATGAGGCACCGTCAGCGGCGGTTAGAGGGATGGGCGGCCTGCTGTGGAGTTGACGACTAGGCGTGATTTGGGCGTGCCACGACGCACCCACTCACCTAGCCACTGGGGTCGTAGTCATGCGCCAACAGACGCTCCCGTGCACGGTCTCGCAAGTCTTGCGAGAACAGTGCTTCGTACTCCGGCCTCAAAAGCAGCGCCTCGGCTGTTAGGTCCAGTCTCCCGGCCTCCCAAAGGACTCGGAAGCCGTCCGAGGGAGATTGCGAACCAACCAAACGCTTGGCCGTCTCGACACCTCCATGGTCGGCGATCATTCCGATGAAAATGGTGGGGTTATAGTGCACTTCGCGCTGGGTGGCCTGATAAATGGACACCATGGCCCGATGGAAGGCGCGAGCGAGTTCTTGGGCGGATTCCGGCGCGTTCACATCGCCCATACCCACCTCAGTGGTCCTTTCATCCGAACTGGGTCGATCAAGCGAACTCGTCCGTCGACGTATCCGCCGCGGAGAGGTATTTGGCACCCACTCGAAGCCCGGCACTCGGTCGGCATCAACTGCCGCAGATATCGCGCCGGCACTGATCTCTCCAGCCGCATACCCGTCCGAGGGCATCGCCTTCAGCTCCTGAACGGTCAACTCAAGGTTGACTGCGCGTCCGGCGAAGCATTGACTGATGTGAGCAGCGATGGCTCCCCCCATACGCCTACCCGCGATGGAAACCCGATCGAATTCGACATCGTCATCCTCGAGGTACAACTCGTCGTCAGCCGGCTCCTGACCTTCGGCACGAGTTTGCGTCAGTCCCAGCAGTTCGTTCAGGGCGTCAGCCAGCAGTGACTGGCGTGCCGCGAGGAATTCTGGAAAGGCGTCGAGGGTCCAAAGGGTCGAGTCGCTCGGTACCCACTGGTCGGCAAGGCTTTGCCGCGGGATCGCCTGCAGATAGTTCTCCGGCAGGGACGCGGAGATCTTGCGATTCGTCGAACCAGAGATGAATGCCAGGTTGGCGATGTTGTTGGTGAGCGCCCGGCCGTGATCCTTCTCAACGCGCGCCTTGGGAAAGACATGGTGGTATTCGATCTTCGACGAGGACGACATGGGAGCCGCCACGAGCGCCTGGTGGCTGTGCCAGTCCTTGGCGTGTTGCCTGAGGGCCGCAATGTAAAGGAGGTTGAACCACGACGAGGAATAGGTCCGGGATGCGAGCTCTGTCGCCTCGATCTTGGCGCCGAGTGGACGAGCACCCGAGGCCCGCCGCAGGAGCTCATCCCACAGCGCCGGGCCTGATCGGTCACGGATCAGGCGCGCCTCGATGTCGAGTTTGCCTTCGACCTGGTTCGAGTAGTGGCTGAAGGCCATAGCCGTGTAGACCCACCGCCGGAGCGAGTCAATGTCCTCGGCCGTGGTGGACATTCCCCGACGATAGAGAAACAGACTCGGCGTGACGACGACATTGGGACTGGTCAGGACAGCTGCACGTGGGATCCCGCACTCGCCCTTGAGGAAGTCGATGCCGAGGCGCAGCGCAGTTTCGGTTTCGACCCAGGCGGCCTTCAGGTCGGCACCACTCATCGATTTGTTGATGAGCTTGATCGCGTGAGCGCCGGAGCCGGCCAGTAGCCCCATCAGGCGCAGAACGGCCTCGCGATCTAGTTCGAAACGCTCGTTAGCCAGCTCACTGTTGAAGGCGTCAATGGTGTCGAGGCCGTCGGGCCACCGTGCACCAATCGCTGAGTACACGAGGTCACCCTTGGAGAGCCGACGCCCTCCTTGATTGACCCGGGCGAAGATCTCCGCCACTTCTTCGTAGTCGTCGGACTCAACGGTGATGACAGGGATCTTGTAGTCGCGGATGGCGTTTACGCGTCGCAAGCGGCTGTAGAGCTCGTCGTAGTCAGGGTCGCCAGGAGTGGCACCCGCGTCTCGCAAGATTGAGCTGAACTGCGCGTCGTCGGCTATGAGCTCCGTGACTCGCACCAACCTCGGACTCTTCTGTGCACCACTTGGGTTGAGAAAGGTTTGGCTGTCGATGTCGAAGCGCACGTCAAGGGGTCCGCCGACGATCTTCTGCGGAGCGAAAACCTTCGCGAGACTCGTGAGCCGCTGTTGTCCGTCGAGGAGGATCGCTGGGTGTAGTTGGTGCTGTTCTTCTTGCAGCACCGACGCCTGACGTAAGGGAACGTCCATCGTCGTCTTCCACAGGAGGAGGGATCCCACCGGGTAGCCGCGGTACAGCGAGTCCAAGAGGTGCGGGACCTGCGGCCGCTGCCATACGTACCCACGCTGGATCGACGGGATAACCAACCTCCCGCCAAGGAGGTCCCTCACTTCGGTGATCAGCGACTCGCTGCCTAGGCCCACGCGGCTCTCTATTCCTCGATCGATGCATTCACACTGGCGTTGGCCGGTGGCCACGCCGAGGGCGCGACGCCGAAGGCGCGACGAGCCGACTTCACTACCCCGTAGCCGAAGAAGGCATTCCCGCCCGCCCCGATCATTGCCCCGAATCCAAGCGGCGCCTGCTTGCCGATGACGACGATGCCCTGCCTCGTACCGTACTTGGTGACGAAGTTGTGCCCAAGCACCTTATTGACCTGACGGATGGCCGGCATCGGGATGCTCGCTGTGAGTGCGCGTCCCCAGTGCGCGGCAGTGCGTGGGGCCGCCCTCTCGATCAGCTTGCTACCCGCGTTTCCTAGAAGCACTCCCATGACAAGCGTTCGACGACGCTCCAGGTCTTGCACTGGCACACCGTAGACCTCGGCGAGCGCGAGCGCATATAAGGCTGAGGCCTCTGTGAAGGCCACAAGGTCAAGCAATGCGGCTGGCACGGAAACCCCGGCGGGGAAGAATGCGGTGGCTCCAGCCGCTCCGCCGGTGGTGGTTACTGTGGCGAGGTAATACTTATCGAGCGCAGAGATCAGATCCCTGGGGCTGGCATCAGGCCGGCTGCGGCGCACCCTGGCGATGTAGGCATCCACCGCGGGCTGCTGTACCGAAACGGCCTTGGTGATCGCAGTCTCAAGCATGCGTCCTGCGCGCGACTGGGCTGCGTCAGAAGTTGTAGTCTCGAACTGGCTACTGGGTTCCGACATCAGGACTCCTCTGTGGGATTCTGGTTCTCGCGGATGGCCAGGGGCGGGAGGGCGTCGACGATCCGCATCGTCTCGAGGCTGACCGTGACGATGCGTGCCAGCAGGTCGATGATGTAGCGCGGGTCCTCGACCTCGCGGCTCCAGTCGTTGGGGTCGTTGACGATCCCGGACGGCTTGTCGGTCTTCACCTGGTAGCGGTCAATGATCCACTCGATCGCCGAGCGCGACCCGAGCATGTAGCGGTGCGCGTCCTCCGGGATCCCGCTCAGCGTGATCCGGTCGTTGTAGATCACCGTCGACTTGTCGGGGACCAGTTTCTTCGTCTCTGGGTCGCGCTTCTTCGCAAACGCCATCTTCTCGACCCGGAAGACGTCGTATGCCGTGTCGTCGTCCGGCGCGTCCACGTCCAGGCCGTCGAGGGGGTATGGAGTGACGGACTCGTACCCGAGGTGCAGCTCGGACAGCCGACGGCCAGCGTCGACGAAGGGCTGGGCGTCCTCGACGAGTGGGATGCGCGGCAGCATCTTCTTGAGGTCGGCTGCATAGGTCTCGCGGTACTCGGGCGAGTGAAGCAAGCCGTACACGTAGAAGAAGATGTCGTCCTTCGTGAACTCATCCCCGTATGCAGCCCGAAACAGATCCAGCGCCTCATCCGTGACGTTGTCGATTCGCCGATACCCGTCGACGACGTCACCCTCACCAGCATCGAAGAGTGACGATCCTTCCTCGAGCTTCTCGTACCGCCAGCGCGCGAAGAACTGAGTTGTATAAACGAACATCGCGACATCGGGGATGTCCCTTGACATCAGGACGGCCGGATTCGCCTCAGCGCGTGGTCCCATGACCACGATTCCGAGGTTCTGATGTTCGGGCCTTGGGAACACATCGTTGAGGCGGTACACCATGTCGTTCAGGGCACGGTCGAAATAGACCCGCTGCCGTGTGAACGGGCGGTAGGCGCCGATGCGTTTCGCGTTGCGACTGAAGGAGCGTTGCCGCCCGCGATCAAGGTCGCTTAGGAGTCCGCGATTCCAACTGATCAACGCTTCATCACGGGTGGCCGAAGTACTCGTCCGCCCGGCGCGCCGATCAGCCTCGTAGGTATCGACAAGCCGAGACATGTTGTTGGTGATCGCCGATCCCGAGAAGTTGTAGCACCAAGCGTCACGGTTGGTCTTGAGCCCGCCAGAGTAGAGGCCAAACACTGCGGACCCGCGGTCCTTGTTACCGATGGCCAAGAAGGCGTCGAAGTCGTCGCGGCGTTGGTTGAGCCAGTCGCCGTGGGCGTTGGGTGTGAGTGAGTGGGGCTCAAGTCCGCCCACCCTGGATGCCTCAGCAATCTTGGCGAGCTTCTCGTCGCGGGTGAGGTAATCACCGATGTCGGTGTAGCGGACGGTCACAGGTCCGGACTGTGCTGGGTCCTTGACGAGAACGGTGATGGCGACCGTCGCCCGGGAGCCGGCGTCGAAAACCTTGCCGCCCTCCCTGCGGGACTGCTCACCTGCGGTGCGCTGGTTGCCGCGGAGGTTGAAGACGTGGACCGCGGAGAACTCGTCGGCCAGCGAGAGCCGCATGCCGTCGGCGGTGTTCGAGTCGAGCCAGCCGCCGTTCGTCACGAACGCGATGACGCCGCGATCCTTGATCCGCAGTGAGCCCCACTTGATGGCCCGGATGTAGGAGTCATAGAGCGAATTCTTGTTTGTCGCCGTTGAGCGCGCTGCATAGCTGTCGCGGATGGCGGCATCAAGGGTCTCGTACTTCTCGTTGGCGTTGTTGTCGTTGGCGCTGTCTTGGCCCGAGGAGTACGGCGGGTTGCCGAGGATGACCGTAATGGGGAGCTTGCGCTGGCGGTTGATGCGCTCGTTGTTCTCGGGGAAGACACCGAGGTCATCCTCGTCGCCTTGCTCGTACGACTGAAAGGTGTCAGTGAGCACAAGGCCCGGGAACGGCTCGTAAGCCGCCTCCTCGTCGAGCGAGCCGCGGACGAGATCTTGGTAGGTCGTCTCGATATTGACCGCGGCGATGTAGTACGCCAGGAGCAGGATCTCGTTGGCGTGCAGCTCGTTTGCATACTTGCGGGCGAGGTCGTGGGGCTTGATCAGACCCGACTGGAGCAGCCGGACCATGAAGGTGCCAGTGCCAGTGAAGCCGTCGAGGATGTGGACTCCCTCGTCGGTGAGTCCTTGCCCGAAGTGTTTGCGCAGGACCTCGTCGGCTGAGTTGAGGATGAAGTCGACGATCTCGACGGGGGTGTAGACGATGCCGAGCTTGTCGACGGTCCGCTTGAATGCCGTCGCGAAGAACTTGTCGTAGAGCTCGACGATGATCCGCTGCCGGCCCTCGGCGTTGTCGACACCCTCGACCCGGCCGCGGACAGAGTTGTAGAACTTCTCGAGCTCCGAGTTCTCCGCATCGAGAGAGTGCTCGTCGAGAACGGCGAGCATTCGCTCCATCGTCTGGGCGACGGGGTTGTGGGCCGCGAAGTCGTAACCCGAGAAGAGCGCCTCGAAGACGGGGCGGGTGATGAGGTGCTGGGCGAGCATCTCCACCGCATCAGTCTGGGTGATGCCGTCGTTGAGGTTGCCACGCAGGCCGGTGAGGAAGACCTCGAACTCCTTCGCGGCGGTCGACTCCGAGTCCGCGAGCAGGCCCGCAATGCGCGCAATGTGCTGCTCGGCGATCTTGGAGACATCCTTGGCCCAGGTCTCCCAGTAGCGACGTTCGCCGACCTTCTTGACGATGCGCGCGTATATGGCGTCGCGCCACTCCTCGATCCCGAACGGGAGCGTGAGCTGCGTCGTGTCGTCTCGTGGTGGTCTTGGGGTCGGGTCGACGAAGATGATCTTGCGGTTCTTCTTCGTGTTGAGGTCGAGCTGGTTGACCATCGCGTTGAAGCGGTCGTCGTGAGCGCGTAGCGCCTGGAGCACCTCCCACACCGCTTGGAAGCGCTTGTTGTCCGACAGTGCCGCCTCGGGCGACATGCCGGACGGGACGACGACGGGTGTGGTCGGTCAAACAATGACCATCCGACGGTCACGATGACATTGCTAAGCACGAACTCGCGCCGCGCACGTGAGCAGTGACGCCTCGGCCCCGGGCGCAGCGCGTTGAGCTCACTCTCCCAGTAGCTTATTGGGAAACTACGATCCTCCCGGAACGAGCAAAGTCTGGGTAGTCGGTTGGCAACCCTTCAGAGGGGGACGAGTCCGAGCTACCGCCCTCGAAGGCCCGCTCTCGATTCAATGCCCGGCAGCCGCCGGAGTCATGAGTGAGACCGTGTAGGCGTCGTGGTCGGAGAGGCCATCAACTGGGATGCGCCGAGGAGGCCGATGTTGCCAGTACGCGGGTGCGGCGATGTGGTCGATGCTGAGCAGGCCCTCGATACGGTGCGGCTGGTCTTCGGTCCGCGCAACGAGTCCCATTTCCCGTAGGGCGGTGATCAGGTGCTCGCGCCCGGCGGCGCTACCGGCATACTCACGTCCGCTCAAGGCGTGGTTCCAGTCCCCGCCCCAGACCACGGGCTGGTCGCGCGGTAGCGCTTGGAGGACGTCCACTAGCGCGGCGCCGGTCTTGGCTGCGTGATTCGAACCGGACCAGGGTCTCACCGATCGGCACGACCGCCAGGGAAGCACCGTGCTGCAGAACACGGTTCCGGAGACGGCAGCTGCGGCGCTCGCCCCGTGCGGGTCGGATCGGGCCTCCAGTCGCTCCCGGCTGAGGATGGCTGCCCATGCCCTTTGGCCGACGATCCGACCCGCTCCGCGGTGTGCGTGGAAGCCCGGAATGGCGGTGTCGGGGTGGACTTCGGTCAGTAGCCAGACGTCGCAGTCGGCCTCTTTGAGCATTTGCGCGTGAGCGGCGGACCAGCGTCCCGCGAGGTTCCAGGTTCCGACGCGGATGCTGGGGGCTGACATTTGGGATCCTTCGTGGGCGGGGTTAGCTTGAGAAGTTGTTGGGCATCGAACGCCAAGCGGAGTTCCCAGTGGGCGCAGGCGTTGAGGATCGAGGTGGGAGGGCACCTACGCCGTGCGGCCCGGGGGATACAGCACGGCGACCCGGCCACCGGAAAGCGCTCGGATGTGTTCGACGATCGGCAACCACACCCGAAGATCGTCCTCGGTGAGCCATCCGGCGTGGTGCGCTTCGCGAGCGAGGTAGAAGAGAGCACCTCGCGCCATGTCCAAGCCGACATGGTCCGGCATCCCCTCACCACGTCTCACCACTTCAAGGATGGGGCCCACCAGGTCGTACAGCCGGTGCGGGTCGCGGGCCAGCAGCTCGTATCCGTCGTAGGTGTGGGCGAACTCGTTCAGGACGTTGATGTCGCGCACCGGGGGAACGTCGATGAAGCCGTCGCCATCGGGAATCCGACCCCGGCGCGTCGGCTGCGTACCGTCACTCACCGTGGCAGCGAGTGTGGCGATGCTTTGCCCGCGCGCCCGTCGGTCCGCCAGATTGAGACGCTCACCGGCGGCGGTCCAGACGTAGCCTCCGGCAAGGTGGGCCACCACGGTGCCGTCACGGACGAGCATCCACACCTGCTCTGGCCGATAAGCGGCTGTCTCTGGGCGAGCGCGCAGGTGGCTGTCGCGGGGTTCCTCCCCTCGGCGCCCGTTGAACGCCATCATCGGTTTCGCGTTGGCTGCAGCTGCCGTAAGGACGGCCCCGATCAATCGGTAGCCAATCCCTTCGGGGGTGGACTGTGGGTGCCGTTTGGGCAGAGTGACTCCCAGCTGTTCGTGAATCATCTTCGTTACGAGCCCAACGCCTCCGGGCGAAGCCAGGCTTTCCCACACGACGGGAGTATCCAGCGCGGGGCATGGCGGCGCACCGTCGCCGGACGGGAATCGAACAGAGGCGCGTGGGTCGATCTGCAACACCTCGAGGGCGGTGTCGACATCGACCAGGCAGAGCGCCTCGTCCGGACCGTCAGCGACGTAGCCTGCGATGACCCGCCAGGTCGGGTGCCATCGGACCAGCTCTGCCGCCAATCTCCAGGCTGCCGCCTCCGTCTGACGCAGGTGCATGACCCCTCTTCGAGAAGCGTGAATGGGCAGGTGCTGGGATGCTACGCGGCCGGCGCCCAGAACCACGGGCGCATCAGCTCTCGGGGTGCGTTCGGACTACTGCCTCAGAGCCAGGTTGCAGGAGCTGAGGGAGCTTTCGCGAAGGCAGACCACAGGGATCGGCCTTCCGGTTGAATGACCCCCACCATCGCCGACGCTCGGAAGACAAGGGTTCACATGAGTCGCTGGGCAACCGCTCGAGATCTTGGGTCGCCGGAGACGGTCGACCCGTGGGGCGATGCCGCCGGTGCCCGACTCATCTCGTTGATGTGGTCGGCCCTGCCCGATCCGGACGCATTCGCCGACCAGTTCCCGGCCCGCCCAGCTGATCGAGCCGACCCATGGACCAAGTCCATTTGGTGGACCCCGTTGGTGCACCTATCTCGGTTCGGGCTGGGGCTTCCCAATCCTGGCGCCAGTATGCCGAGCCTGATGCGATCGACAGGCAGCAACGAGGCGACCAAGCGCGCCAGACGCCTCATTGACCTGTGGTGGGGTGACGGCGTCGACGAGTTCGCTGCCTGGGGCATCCTGGGTGGGGACCATTGGTTGAGGACGGGCGGACCCTGGCCCTTGGAAGGTGCCAACGACCCACCCACGGAGCCGCCCGAGGACCTGAGCGGCATCGCCCGCCGTGTCCAGGCAACCTCCGCGTGGCGGGCGACCTGGACCGGCGGTGGGGATCCCCTCCATCTCGCCGACCACTGCGCCCACCCCTTGTCGCCCGAGGCGCCCGTCCACCTGTCCGCCAGTGGCGAGCGGCTGGTCCTTCGGTCCCTGGGCTACGGGGGCTGGTACCACGCGCTGATGCAGCTTCTTCCCCTGGCCGAACCGGGCGGCACCCGGGTGACAGTCGAGATCCAGGGCTTCGGCGAGCTGGGAACCTACGCCCTCGCCGCCGGACACCTCCCCAGACTCGTCAGTGTGCCACCCTTGCGTCGCCCCGAGCGGTCACTTCCCGGTGTCCGCAGCGTAAGCACCTCGGCACCTGACCAGGCTCGGAAGTCGACCACGCAAACAACCCCAACCACCGCGCCGACGCTGCTGGGCGTGGTGCTGGTGGGGTGCGTGGAGCATTTGCGCGAGAAGCCGGGGACGCGGTTCGTTCTGGACGTCCCTACCTGGCGGGCCGGTGACGGCGTTTACACCCAAGCCCTCGGGCACGACGACGGCCGCATCTACGCGGAGGTACCTGGCAGCGCCTTCCTCGACCCACCGCTGGACGCCAGCCAACTGGACCAGCTGCACGCTCTGGGCTGGTCTTCACCAGACGAGGACACACCCAACCCTTGGCAACACTGGCCAGCGCATGTCGCCGCGGCGGACATTGCCGAAACCCTCAGATTCACGCTCCAGGCCGTCTACGGGGCTACAAGTGGGCAGTTCTCACTGGCCCCCGCCGCGCTGGCAGCTCAAGTCGTGCCCGACCACGTCACGCTGAGCATCGGCAACGACGGCCATTTTCGGTCCTGGCTGGCGACGATCGAGCGAGCCGGCGCTCCTTCACCGTCGGCGATCGCCCTCAGCGTGGCGCGTTGCCTCGAGGTCGACGCCGCACGCACCCAGTCCGGACACCCGTGCCAAAAAATCGTCAACCTCCAATCGGCCGCCCCGAACGGGTTCCAAGTACCGGAGGCGTGGGCGGGCAACCTCGAGGCTGGACGGATCGTGTTCCTCTCGTCCAACCCGTCGATCAGCGAAGCCGGCGATCATCAAAGCGGCGACGTGGCCGAGCAGTACCCGACCGCCGACTGGACCGACGACGACATCGTCGACTTCGTGCGGCACCGATTCGACTCACCCAAAGGGTGGGCCACCGAAGACGGCCGCTTCCGGCGAAAGGACGGCACCCTCTCACCGAAGCCGGTGGCGTTCTGGAACAACATCCGCCACCGTGCCGAGGAGCTACTCGAACGCCCGGCGAGCCCCGCGCAGGACTACGTCATGACCGAAGTCGTGCACTGCAAATCCAAGAGCGAAAAGGGTGTGGCACAAGCGGCCCTCACCTGCACCGACCGGCACCTCGACAGCATCCTGAGCCTCAGCCCCGCCAACCTCGTCGTCGTCCTGGGCCTACGATCCCGTACCCTCCTTGCCGGAATCTGGCCGCTCGGGCCGGCCTTCGGGCTCCAGAAGGGCGAGCACTGGCGCGAGGACGACAACATGGCTCTGGTCAACGTCGCAGGACGGCAACGCCTCGTCGTCTATCTCTGGCATCCGACCGGGGGTACAGCACCCAAGACCTTCGCGGGCGCCTACCCCGCCCATCTAGGCGGTCTGCGCGCCCTGCTGAGGGGTGATATCAGCCCCGAAGAGGTGCTGTCTCCAGAAGGCTAGGGACAGCACCTCCCAACTTGCGTCCACGTCACCGGAACTCGCACCTACCTGGGTGCATGGATCGTGTACGGGATGTGCTGTTGATCGAGGAGGTCAAGCACTCGTTTGTCAGCACCGACGGTGTTGGAGCGTGAGCTGGCGAAGAAGTGCCAGTGTGCGGCCTGGATGTCTCCGTTCTTGATCAGCCAAGCATCCTTCCTGATCTGCCTTTGGGTGAACTGGCTGAACGGCACGTAGCCGACCTTGGACTCGTGAGCGACTCCGCCGACGAAGACGTCGAAGATCCGGATAGTGCTGAAGCTGCACGTCTCGCCGCAGGCTGTCGTCGATGCCCGGACTTGCTTGTTGGTGCCCTTTGCGTTGGCGCGGTAGAGATTTTCGAGGAACGACTCGCCGCTCGGGCCTGTGGCGAAGAACGGAGCCGGAACGCCTTGGACGTGGCCCGGTCGTTTGAGCGACAGAGCTAGCCCATCAAGGTTGGTCCGACCCTTTTGCAAGGTGAGAAGCGACTTGTCGGAGGAGCCGGCAGAACGCAGGCCATCCCAGTCCTTCCAGATTTCCTTTGAGGTTCTGACCTTGATGGGCTCGGGGACTTTGGTGGCCGAGACGATGATCTTCGCGGTGGTGGTGATCAGTTTGGGGTTACGGGCCACGAACTTCGCGGCCTTGCCGGGGATGGCCAAGGCGTCGCCGCCCGGTACAGCACCTACCGCGCTGAAGCCTGAGCCCACCCAGTCGGCGTGGATGGCCGAGCCCACGGCATCGCGCAGGTCTGCGACGGCGCCGACGATGGAACCGACGACAGGAACCGAGCTCGCCGCACCCGAGGTGAGGTTGCCGGCCAGCCAAGCCAGCGAGTCCTCGCGCCACAGGTCACCCGCGAGCGCCCCCTTGGCGTAGTCGCCCGCGTAGGTCCATTTGCCGACCTTGACGTCGACCCACAACGGATCGAGACCTTGACTTTCCCGGTTGAGGTCCTCGTATCCGTCCTGAAAGCCGTCACCGTCGGTGTCCGCCGTTGCGGGGTCCGATCCAACGAGGTCTACCTCGGGGCCGTCCGCAAGCGTGTCGTCGTCGCTGTCAGGATCGAACGGGTCCAGCCCTATGTCCGCCTCGTCGGCATCATTCAGGCCATCACCGTCCGTGTCGGGCACCATCGGATTGGAGTAGCCGGAGTAGACGCTTTCGGCCCCGGCGCTAGTGACCAGCGCGCCAGCCTCGTCGCCATCCCACAGACCGTCCCCATCGGAGTCCGCGTTACCTGGGTCGGTGCGGTACTCGGAGCCACCCCGCGTGGACCACCCAGAACTCTCAACGTCATCCAAGAGGCCGTCACGGTCGCTATCGGCCGGGACAGTGGGCTTGCTGGCCGAATTGCGGTTCCCACTCCATTGCCCAGACACGTGCGCCAATCCGAACCCCACGAGCACAGCGAGCGCTACGACCATCGCCAGCACGACCACCCGACGCGCACGCGGACGGCTACTCGGGGGCGTGGAGTCCGGTGCTAGGGATGACGGCTCCGATCCCTGCGACCGGGGTGACCTCTGGCTCGCGCTCACTCGCGAAGTGTGTCGTACCGCACCGACACTTACGGGCATGACCCGGCCCGCGGGCGAGGCGAGGATCGACAGGCGCGTCCCACTGGACGGCCCACGGCGCGCCACATCGCCGCAGGAATTGCCGACAGCCATCACGCGGTGCGCCGGGTGGTTCGGTTCGAACTGTCCCGCAGCGTCAGCTCGGGATGCCGACGCAGGTGCCCCTTCCGCCCACTCGCGGCTGACCGTATGGGAGTACCGCCGAGGTTGGTGCGTGTGGTGGTGGGCCTTTACGAGCAGTGACGCATCGCGTTCGTTTGAGCCGTTGCTCGAGGACTGGCGTTCGGCGCGGGTTGCCGCGACAGACAGCACCCGGACCCCTGCCCGAAGATACGGGCCGGCGTCTGAGCGCTGTGCGCTGACCAGCGCAAACTACACTTTGCGACGTTTTCAGGCGACAGTCTGAGACCTTCTGAAACTACACTTTGCGGTCCCGTCTGGCTTGGGAAGGACATCCGCCGCCATGTTGAGGTGAACGGGTGCGATCGTTGCCCCTACGTCCTTCAACCCACGAAGTGGCTACGGCCGCATGTCGTCGTGCTTGCGCACCGCTGACAGTTCCACCGATCCGTCGGGGCGCTGCCAGTAGTGCAGGCGGCGAGCCTGAGGTGTGTTGCGTTGCAGCGCGACCCGCCAGCAGGTGGAGCCATCCGCCCCCTTGACGTAGGCGGCGTTGGGACCGTCCGACTCCCGAAGCTGGTGGCTGTCGCGGCTTCCCAGCTCGTGCACCCGACCGGTGAGTACGTCGACGACCACGTCGACCACCTTCTGACGGCTAATGCCGTCGACCTCGTCGAGGGAGGCGATGAATCCGTCCGCCAACTCGTAGGCAGCCAGAGGGAGCGACGACTTCTCGTCGGCAGTCGTGCGCCGAGCCCACGCCAGACGTACCTCGAACTCGAGCTGGTCGACAGGGTCTGCGAACAGGTGCCCGTCGTTGGCGGAGACCGCGAGCTGGGCCGCGAGCCCGTCGGCTTCACGCGCTTTGCGGTCGGCCAAGTTGCTGGCTTCGCGCGCCTGCGCGCGAAGCCGTGTGCGCTCACCTTCAAGCCGCTCGAGCCGTGTCCGGGCCGACGCGAGTTCGTGCAGGTAGCCGTCTCGCTCCTGCCTCATCGCGGCCAGCTGTGACGCCAACTCCTCCGCATTGCCGCCGCCAGGCGCGACAGGTGCAGGCAGCTCCTCAGTCACGACCGCATTCGCGGGCGGCTCGACCTCCACCGGCGGCGCGACGGCCTCAGCGAGAGCGAGCCACGGGGGCCCTCCGGCGAACAAGGCGGGCGCGTAGGGCTCGGCATCCGGGTCCACGTCGATCAGGTCGAGGACCCATCCCTTGCCGGTGGTCGCGCCCACGGTGACGACCTTGGCCTTGACCACCTCCCCCAGTGTCAGCAGCTCGGTGAGGGCCACCTTCTGGTCCGCGACCACGACGTCGCGGTCCGCGAACACCCTGAGTTCAGGCACAAGCTCGAGATGGCACCCGCCCTTGTCGACGCGGGCTACCCGGCCGAGCACGGTCTGTCCCGCTGAATACGCCTGCGCCAGGCTCGCGATCGTCCGCATGGAGCCACGCACATCAAGACGGTGGCTCTCTGAATCCAGGTCCCCGGTCACGGTCATGCCCTTGACGAACATACGTTCAGCAGCGACGCCCGGAACCGTGAGCTCTGGCCAGACCGAGGCCATCCCCCTGTCGGTGTCCACCAACGCACGACCGCCGGCCGTCCCCAACACCGCACCGCCGGCCGTCCCCAACACCGCACCGCCGGCCGTCACCAGCCGCCCGGCGCTTGGCGCTTTGAACAACCCTGCTGCGAGAGCCATCCCCATGGCATCGGCAATGAGCAGCTCAGTCACTCGTACGCGGTCGTGGATCCCAAACGCGAACCGTAGCGGCGACGCCGATGGGCGGGTCACCCAAGACGTATCCGTGGGGTAGACCCGACTCGCTCCCCCGTACACCTGAGTCTGCGCCGGCATCGCAACCGAGAACGCCCACGAAACGTCACCGGTGGGGACGATGTAGATCTCAGCGAGGTCGGCCAACGCTTCCGCAAGCTCATCGACATCGACATACGGGGCGGCTTGGCCCGCTGCCGTACTGACGACAACCACGGGACGGGCCCGATCCGGCCTGTTCAGGCTGGCCGCGAGGACCCGCGCCTCACTCTCGGATCCGACCAGCTTTGCACCCTGGCTCGCTATCACCGTCACAACAAACCCCTCCCCATTCCTGGCACACGACGGTAGAAGGCGACACCGACAACGGCGGCAGAAACGGGTCAAACGGCACCGTTGGCCCTCAAAACCGATCCGATCGGTCGAGGCCCGAAGCACGGAGTCCCTTGCGGACGGGCTGAGGGCAGGAGCGCAATCTCTCCAACATGGCCCGCGCCCCCCTTCAAGAATCTCGACGGGGCGCCCTGCTGTAGAACCTAAAGGAGGGACTGCTTGCGGCGCATTCGGCGGGGGCAGGCTTGGTCCGACTGCTCCGCTCCTTGCTGTTGGCGCACTCGTCACGCTCAAGATTCGCAACAGTTGGCGCCAACCGGCCTTAGCCAGTCAGCGTCGTCGACCTGGAGGCTGACGATCGGGTGAGGTCCGTACTCGGCTGTTCGGAGGAAACGACTTTCCACATCGCATCCATCGTCGGCTCCCAAAGGCACTGTTCTGGGGCACAGGACAACCGACCGATCTGGAGCGACCCTTGACGCCCGAAGCTGCTCGACTCGCTGACATCTACTCCGACGCGACCGGGATCAAGACCAGCGGGGCGCTTCTCAAGAACCTCGGCAACCTTGCCGACCTTCAGGCCCTGGCTGCCTTCGATGATGCGGTGCTCCGGGACTCCGCGCTGGCGTTGAGCGGTCGGCGCGGCTTCGGATTCGCACTGTCAGGCTGGCTCGAGGCCGCCCACCGACGCTCACGACGGGGGCCGGCCCACCAAGGCCAGACTTCCGCCAGCCTGCTGGCCGCCCTACCGTCCACCGCCGATCGTCGCCTCCGATGGACCATAGAGGAGATCGGCGGCTACGTCGACGAATCTGCACTTCGGATGCGAGGTCGGCACCCCCAGTCGCTTGTCGAGGCCGCCAAGGCCAGGATCGTGGAGCGGGTGCAGACGGGCGAGTTTGTCCATGGCGCGTTTGCCCGTCGCCAGCCAAAGTGGCGCCGCTATGCAGCGACAGCGGCAGGTCTCATACCGACCATCTCGGCCGACGACATTGAGCAGCTGATTGTCCCCCTGCTCTCGCTGACCCACCCCGAAGCACAGTTCAGCTACAGGCGTGCCCCGAGCGGGCAGGTGTTCGCGAGCTGGATGAACGGGTTTCATCGCCGGGACGAGGAGCGCGTCTACGTCACCGGGCTCTCGGACGTCCTGGACACCGCCACCACTCTTGTACAGGACCACCGGGAAGGGATGGGCGGGCGCATCTTCATCAACCAGGGTCGGGTTGCCTGCGCTGAGTGTCGTCGCCCTATTGCGTGGATCGGTTCAGCACAAGGCGATGAATGCGTTCCGGCCACCCACCGCCCGTCTCGGTAGGTGCGCAGGCATCAATGCCTGGGCGCCACCCCGTATCTGGTCACGCAGGACTGCAAGCTGCGCGCCAAGTAGGTCTTCGCTCGTCGCGGTCGATCAACGCTCGTGTTGCGCGCATGCCGGAGCTTCGGCCTCGCCCCTGCGGGATCGCCGCAGGGTGATCGCCGTGCTGGTCCGGTGCATGAGCGATTCAGCAGGGACGCTGACGTTTCAGCGACTGTCGTGGTCCGGCAGGGGCGCGGTTGGTCCTCCCACCCATGTGGTCTCGCAAGTGGGACACACGACGTACCACTCGTCCCAGCCGTCGCGTTCGACCATGCGTCCCTTCTGCCCGCTGCCGGGACAGGGAGTCGGCGCCACCGACTTCTTGGTCCCGGGACCGTTCGTACCTAGGGGATGCTGGGCGTGCGGTCCCCCGTTTGTCGGCACTCGTCCCTCGCGCCGATCGCAGTCGTCTTCCTCATCGTGAAGGTCCCAGAGCCGCTCGGCCCAAAAGGGCGCGTCAGGCGGGATCTCGGTTCCGTATGACAGCCAGATGTGGTGGTTAACGTGCATGGCCACGAATGGGTCGACCGGGGTGCGCCCGGTAAAGCGATCCCGGAGGCGGCGCTCGAGTTCCGTTGGATGTAGTTCCAGGCTGTCCAGCGCTTCCTCTGGAGACATGCCAGCCCGGGCGCAGGCCAGGGCATGCGACCACGGAATTGGTGCCCAACGACGCCGAACGTTGCCCCAATCGACCCCATAGCTGTCCGTAGAGAACGAGTACAACAGCCAAACGTGGAAGGGATGCCAGCCCGCGTCTCTGAACAAGCCGGCATACTCAACGCTCTCCTCGGGCATCGGCCAACCGCGGGACCACGCTCCAGCCTCTTCAGGTAGAAATCCCGCGTCTCGCCACTCTCGAGCGGTTGGGGCCAGCAGTTCCCAATCCTGACGGTGCGCGAAGGCGTCGTGCCAGCATCGAGACTCCTTCACCGTGAACCCGCCCACACGCCACCTCGATGCAACGCGAACCCGGTCCTCGTCCGCGATTTCACTGTCGATCGGCTCCCCCAGCTCGGGCAACGCCGTAGTCCACTCGCGCCGCGACTCAGGGCTGAAACCTGCTACCCACCAAAGGTCCACTGCTGCGTTTTCCACCCTGTCGGGCATTGCACCCGTGCGAGTGTCATCGTGCGTCGCGCCGCCCGGCTCTTCCATTTGCGCCGGCTCGGAGTCGCGAGCGTCGCTCCCCTGCTTTTCGGGTGACTGCGTTTGTGCGAGGCAGCCCGTAACTAGTGCGAAGCCCTCGTCGCTGGCAGCCACCCTCCAACCGGACTTACTGGTTGTTCCGACGTCACGTCCGAATCCCTCGTCCAGGCGAAGCAGGCCGAGCTTGGTCAAACGCTTCAAGGTCGCGCCATCCATGAGTGCACGCTTTCCCCTAGCGGGCACAGGGCCGCCATCGTGCTCCAACACCAGCCGAGCAAGGGTTACGGCGTCCGAGAAGGACAGCTCGTCATGGTTCTCGTCTAGGCGTGTTGCGGCGACAAACGTGGGTGAACCGCTGACCCTCCTCGTAGCGGGTGCCGCCTGATCGTCAGCCTGCATGTAGTTGGCACTCCCTCGTAGGTCTCCTTGCTATGGCGCTTCGGACACTAATCGAGCCGGGCGACATCCCTCTGGCGAGGTGCTGCTCCCACTTCGCGTGGCCCAGGGGGAGGCTTGGCCTTCTACAGGGGGGTGTTTCGTCCGGGTAAGACATTGCTCTAAGCCGATCAGGTGGCCGCTGTGATGGGGTGGGGCGATGCGATCGGGCTGACCGGCACTTCTTCTGCCGGCAGGCGCATTTGACTTCGGAGCAACAGGGCGAAGGTGTCAACCTGCCGGCGATCAGTTCCCGCTGTGGCCCATTCCGCGAACTTGAGGTTGAGGTCACGGTCGGCGGTGGCAATGCCGATCCGAGCGTCAGAACGATTCGGCTTTCCGGTACCTGGCTCGTAACGCACGTACCGAACACTGTCCAGCGGGATCTCGCCGGCGACCTCCCCGCTCGCGTCCAGGTCTTTTTGCTTTGCGACGATGACGCGTTCGTTGGTCACGGCAGCGACGAGCCAATCATCCTGCAACTTCCAGGCCCAGTTGTTGCGTGAAGACGACTGATCCTGGGCGGCGGCGATCGCATGCAGCTGCTCTTGTGGGCGCAGGTGCCAACGAAGGACTCGAAGAACCTTGTCCGGGACGACGCCACCTTCCACCGCTGCGATGTGTGGGACCTGAACCGGCGGGTCCGCTAGGTCCCATCCGTCATGTAGGAAACTCAGCTGGTCTCGAAGGATCTTGCCCGCACGAGCCACGTCTTTCGCCGCGCGGCGCTTCCTGCCGAACGGGATGCTTGCCGAACCCTTCGCGTCGACCATTGCCGACGAGCGTCGGACGAGGGCATCGATCAGTCTCGCAGCGTCGGCAAGGTCTTGCTCATGGTGCTTGCGAGCATTGGTGACGACCGTCTGGATGTGCTGCGCAGCAGTGGGGTCTTTGTCGATGTTGAACTGTAGATTCCCGGCACGGATGGCTTGGTAGGTGAACCAGGCTGCCTGCGCTTGCAGGAGCCCTTGGACGTCCGCGACGATGGCGTCGCCGTGGTGGTCGAGGATCTCCCGGACCGCGATGGGGCCCCTAGCACTGTTCAACTTCGACACGTGGCGATCGACGTTTCGCCGGAACTCGACCCTGGTGACCTGGAGCACCATCTCGTTGCCCTGGACGTTCTGCCAGATGTTGTCATTGACCGCACCAATCGAGCGAGCCTCGCCGATCATCGCCAACATGCCTTCGTGCTGCCCCTGAACTGTCGCCCATCGCTCGGTGCGGAGTTCTTCCAGCAGGGCATCCGTCAGTTGGAGGTTCTCCCGGACCAGGCGAGTGATCTTGGCGAGTTGCATCTGTATGGCCATCAGTGCCAGTGCGGGGCCAACCGCAGCGGCCACCGCAGGAAGCGAAGCCAAGCCCGCGCCCGCACTTGTCCACTGAACCGTTTGCACAATATGGCCGCTGCTATCGGTCAAGGATCCGAGGTTGAAGACTCCGTTCGACATGGGCGTCGCGCCGGCTCGCATCGCATCCAGTGTCGCAGGGCTGAGCCGTACCAGCCCTTCGAAACTCCCCAGAGCCGCCATAGCCTGAGCGCCGATATTTCCCGCCCCGATCGCTCCCGAGATCGTGTCTTCGAACGACTTCCTGGCCGCGCGCGGAAGTAGTGGGGCGGGTTCGATCGTCGAACCCTTCAGGTCGAACCCGCCGAAAACGGCGAACTCGCCCGGATACACCTCGACGAGGACGGATTGCTGCTCAGTCATGCTTGAACATTAGGGCGTGGTCATGGCGCACGGTGCGGCATTGCGGGCAAAACGGAGGAACTTGCACGAGCCTGGCGCGCACACTGAGGCCGAGGTTCGGGTTAGTCCTGGTCCTCGAGCCGCGGCGGGCCCGTCATCGGCGGTGGTAGCGACGCGTCGGTTGGTGTCGTCGGGCAAGCGGTGACCATCCTTCGGTTAACGCGCATCATTGCTCAGCACGCTGCGGCGCCCGAGCCCAGCGCAGCTGAACCTTGAGGTCGGCGAGCTCCCCTTCACTCGCGCAACGGTTCGTGGTCGCCCACAACTGCTCGGCTACGAGCCAAGCAATTGTGCGGCGGCGATGCCGGCAGTCAGTGTTAGCCCCGCCCCAGCAAGTCGCTGGCCTTCGATCCTGACGAGGCGACGTCGAACCATCTCCGGCGTCTCGAGGCTGAGCTCCCAGCGACGCACGTCCCGGGTATGTAGCAAGAGGGCCTGGTCGTGTTGGCGATCAAGGGAGCGTTGTTTTGCAGCTGCCTCCGCCTCAGCCACTCGTTTGGAAACGACCCACTCGCCGTAGGCGGGGTTTAGAACAGACAGGGGTCGCGGCCCGTGCACTTTGACGCATTCTGATCCGACGCGGGCCAGTCGGCTGGCGGGGTTTGACAACGCTCGGCCACAAATCGTGCAGAAGTCCGCGAGCACCGGAACTCGCCGAGCAGGCTCCGGAACGCTGAAGTCCAGTTCTGCAACACGCCGCGAAGGGGTAGGCGGGCGGGCGGGGAGCTGGTTTGCCTGTCGGACCCGCAGTCCATGCCAGATCAACACCAGCGCCCCGGTCCCGAAGAGCATCGCCACTATCGAGACCGCCCACCCACTCACGAGTCGCTGACCCATTGCAAGCAAGACGGCAACCACTGTGACCACGGCGGCCCATGTCCCGGGTGAACGGCGGGCGACCCACGAGAGCCGGTGCGACACCTCCATCATCGACTTCGATTGGGTGACGCCCTCCGGGGTCGTCACGCTGCCAACAACTGGTAGGAGATCAGCATGTCAGGGGTCTGCGGCGCTGTTAAGACAGTCCGACATCGACTGAAACTCGCTGTCCATGGCCGAACCGAGGCCGACCACGACGAGTACGAGCCAGATGGTAGCGAGCAGGCCCAGGATGCCGAGGATGAGGCCGGCGACGGCCAGCCCACGCCCGTTCTGACCGCGCGTTTTGGCGCGTTTCATTGCGACCCCGCATACGACTACGGCGGCTAGCGAGCCGAGTCCGCCCAGCCAAAGCAGGCTGAACACGAACCCGGTGATGGCCATGCCGCTGAACTGTCGGTGCTCTGGTGGGGCCTGGTAGTTCCGGTAGGTCATGTTGGTCAAGGCATATCTCCTTTAGTGCGCACCAAAGCCTGTCGGCGCGCTATGGCGCGGCAATCTCGGCTTCGAGCGACCGTGGGCGGAAGGGATTGCGGCGCGCTCACCGGGTGGGTGAAGGTCCGCCACGGGCCAGTCGCGGTGACTGTGAGGGGGTAGGGCTGGTGGGTCAGATGTAGTACGGGAGGGCGTGCCGCGTCGTGGGGTCGAGTGCGTCGATGACAAGCCACGGAGGCAGCTGAAACCGATTGCTGGCGAGGGCGATGGCATGCCCGGTGATCCGAGCGGTCAGGACGAACAGGTCCTGCAACTGCTGTTCCTGATCGCCGAGCCGCTCGCGCGACATGCCTGCGTCCCTGGCGGACCCGCGCTGTGCCAGTAGCGCTCCCAGCAGCCGGGCTTGGTGTGGGGTGAGGTCTTCGATGACGAGCGCCAGTCCGGCGGCTTCGCCCTCGGTGAAGGCGCCAGCCCGCTCGAGTGCGTCCAGACTGGCTTCACTCCACGCCTGCAACGCGGAAGCCGTTTCTTCGGCTGGACCGCGGGCTGCTCGGGACAGGAAATCACTGAGGGTTGCCGTGGCGATCGCGTTGAAGGTGACCCCGGTGACGAACCGTGAGACAGCAGTCTGGGCGTCACTGGGAGCCTCCTGGTCGACTCCTTCGGCGGCCCAGTGTGTGTTCGGTTTGAGCGTTGACCGGTCCTGCTGGTCTACGAGGTCTACGCTCCAACCCGGCAGGGCGCTCAGGGCGTCGAGGTCGAGCCGACTGCCCTGTAGTCGGGTGGCTGAAAGCCAGCGACTCCCCTCGGCGAGACGGGCCCGGGTGAGGGCCGCAGCGTAGATTTCCCGCTCGCGGGCGGAAAGCGCTGAGAGGTCAGCGACGCGCCGCGTCACAAGCTGGGGCACTTCCCGAACCATCTCGCGCAGTTCCGCATTCTCGACGAGGTGCAGCTGGAGCAGTAGCGCGAGGTCCCCCACTAGGTCACCGTTCGGGTCCGTAACCCACCGCACTCCGGGTGCTTCGTCCAGCGCCCCGGGCTCGTCTCCCTCGAAGAGGTTCAACCTGACGAGCTGCCATGCCGCTCCGCTGCCCTCGTGTAGAAGGACCAACCACCCCGGTTGGATTCCTCCGCGTCTGCGGTGGCGGTTACCAACCAGAATGCTGGCGGTCACGGTGCTCATGCGCTACATGTCCTTGTCTGCCGGGTTTGACTCGTTAGCGATCTTTGTCGTTCTTCCTCGCCGCGCAGACCCTAGGTGTTACATTCGGCGGCCGCTGCCGATTTGGGTATTTTTCACCTACTCGGCCGAGGCCCCGGAGGGCATCCACTACGAGTGAATGGGACTGAGCAGCAACGTGATCGGACTTCTAGGCCCTCAGGACCTGACTGGCTCCTTGTATGCCCTTCTTCTCCCTCTGCAACTTCCCGACACTGGACTAGAGGAGGCTGTAGAACCTGACATGGATCCCTCGACCGACCCGTTTCTGGCCGCGCGGTCCCGCCGCTGGATCGCCGCGTCCGAAGCGGTTCGCTGGGTGCCCGAGCGAGCTACTGGCACGTGGGGCTGGCAGGAGCCGGTGCTGCTGGCGCACACCGTTGATCGCGGCCCTACACCCGTTGTCTTCGGGCGTTCGACGGCAACACTGGCTGAGCGATCTGAGGCCGATCAACCGATCGCCACCACCGAGGCACGAGCCGCCTCCCTGTGGCACGTGGCCGGGCAAGGGTTCGTCGTCGCCTTCGAACGGCTGGTGGCGAACACCGACGATCTGGCAGCGCAGACGGACGCCCTGGGCGCGATGTTGCGGGAGGCGCCGCGGCACGGGGACGGACAGCCCTCGGTGGGCGACCTCATCCAGCACTTGTGGGGGGAACGACCCGCGTCGCTGCGCAGCCTTTTTGGCGAGCGGGCGAAGGCCCTCGAGGCCCTAGCGGACGCACACGGTGCCGGTCCGGCCTTGGTGGACCGCGACATCGTCGAGCTCATGGTGCCGCGGCGTACCTCGATCTCTGGCATCCGACAGATCGAAGGTCTCGTGACGGGAATCAGCGCGTCCACCCAAGGCATGGGAATCCGCGACCTGCTCGAGAGGGCTACGGCCGGAGAGGGTCTCGGCGCCGATGAGCTTGACTCGCGCCAGGGAACCTTCCAGTGGGCTTACCGTGAGGTGGAAGTAGCTGCGGAACGTGCCCGCGAGACTGCCATGTGCGCGATGCGCTCGGACGGCCGTGTGGCAGTGCTCGATCTCGACGCGTTTTCGATCTATCACGACTATCTGGGGTGGGGTGGTGACGGGATCGTCCTGGAGCTCGTGCCGATGGCAGCCACCATGGGCCGTCAAGCTCGGGACTTCTGGGCCGTCGCTGACGAGATCGCGAACTTCGGATGCACCGAACCCAGTCCAGCGGCCACCACCGGATCCTCAGACAAGAGGCGCCCGCAACCAGGCGCCACCGATCCGGCCACGGGGAGTCTCCCCGAATCGCGACGCGACCTCGGGCGTCGCCTCAGACTCGTGCGAGGGGTGCGCGCACGCACTCAGCTGCGGCAGCTACTGGGTGACCAGCTCCTCAACGACTCGAACTTCAAGAGCTGGACCAATCCGAGTCACTTGCGCCGAGAACTGGCCCCCACCGCGCTCCAGGACGCAATGGCACCCGCGCCGGGCCGCACCCAGGTCGACGACAACGTCGCGGCGAGCATTGAGGTCCTGGAGCAGCTCCTGCAACTCACCCTGGACGACCAGCGGACCGTCGTCGCAGAGCGTCAAGAGCGAACGCGGGCGCTCCTGCAAGCAGCCTTGGGAGTCGTCACCGGCGCAGGTTTGCTGGGGCTCTTTGCCGCCCTCGCCTCCATGCCACGCGCGGGGCGAGCCATCCCTACCCTTACCTCGGCAGGACTCTGGACACTCCTCGCAGCCACAGCGCTCGGCCTCCTCGTCGCGGGCGGATGGGCGTTGCTCCACGCCAGACCGCCAGCCCGCACCCTGCCGTCGTGGGCGCTGGTCCTCGCGGGGGTCGTCGCCGGTGCACTGACCGCAGCCGGCCTGGCCCTCAGCGAGCCGTTCGACACACTGTGCCTTTCCATGGCTCTGCTGTTGGTGTTCAGCATCGTCGCGGTTGTTCTTCGCGGCCTCGCTCCGGCGACCTCGGCGGCCCACCACGAGAGGTTGGTCATCGAACCAGTCGCCTGATCGTTCGCCGACCTGGATCGCGGCGCATGTGACGCCTGAGCGGGGAACTGGGCCGCACCCTTCGAGCAGCCTGATCGGCTTGCGCGTCTGGTGTTCAGCATCGCCGGCCCGTGTGGTTGGTGTGTTGCCTAACCGCGCGACTCCCCGCCGTTCCAGACTTACCCACACTTAACGAGCGTTTGGTAGCAAGGCAATGCAACCGATGTGCCGTCCCAGTCCACCGGATGAGATGCGGCTCGCCAGGTGCACCGCTCAACGTGTCGAGCAGCGTATAGCGCGTATAGCAAGAATCGGCGGATCAAGCGTCATCGAGCAGCGGATCCCCAAGGCCCACGGGAGGGCCAGTCGCGACCAGCTCAATCTGGCGTCGGGCTGACAGTCCCGCCTTCCGTGGCCGGTAGCCGAGAAGCAGAGGCTAAGCCAGTCCCGATCAGCGTCTGGGCGAGCTGGGGCCGGGGGCGTCAGTCGCCGCATCGTCCATGCCGAACAGCACTGTGCCGATGTAGCTGGCTAGGTTCTGCTGGATCCACCCAGCCGAATCGTGCATGCCGAGAACATCCAACGCCGCGGCCACGACTGCACTGTCCAACAGGTGCACCAGCCCGGTACTGCGGACGAGCATGATGTCGTCCCAGACCGAGGGCGGCATGGGAACCAGTGGGGTGATGCCGTGCTGGTCTGAGGCCATGCGTAGGGCTCCTTCTTGAGGATTGAGAGGGGCTGGCTCTAGGTGAACCATCCGTCATCGTCCGGCGCCGCAGCACAAGCGCAATGGATCGGAGACCGAGGTCTTGGCACTGGCCGTGCGCGCCGGCTGCAGTCGGGGCCCAGACGGCGTCGGAACATGAGATCGGCCCCAGCGACGGTGTTGCTGGGGCCGATCGTTGTAGCGGGCTAGCCCACCGATGTGTGATTCGGGGTGGGTCCGGCCCATGGGACCGGTATGCCGGTCGTGCCCGGTAACGCAGCAACCATGACGAACTGTTGATGCGCACCCCGGGGGTATGGGAGGCGTCTCCCTCGACGCCATGACCAGTAACGTCCGCCGCCCGCGATCATCGGCAACCAGCTTCGCACGTGACCCGCGTCACACAGGACGGGTCGGCCCCCGACGCCCTGCCCTGGACGACGGGTAGGCGAAATCTGCGCTGCGATGTCGGGCAGCTCGTGGCACGGTCACGATCAGCGTGCCAACGAAACTCCTTGCCCGTA
This sequence comes from Phycicoccus sp. Soil802, assembly GCF_001429605.1. Classification (GTDB taxonomy): domain Bacteria; phylum Actinomycetota; class Actinomycetes; order Actinomycetales; family Dermatophilaceae; genus Pedococcus. The sequence continues at coordinate 30,484 of NZ_LMSS01000001.1, read as the reverse complement.
CCGAGCCACCGCAGGCGTCCCATGGTTGCGGTCGTTACCAATTCGCGCCTTCGACTACATTTGGCAACGTGAAGTACGGTCGCGACGAGATCGAATGGGAAGAACTGCGCGCAGCCGCCAGGCGATGCCTGATTGAGCTGGCAGAGGATCAGGTGATCACCGACTACTCCAGCCTGAACCGCAGGCTCGTCGACGACACTGGCTTCGCCCCCTTTGACTTCAATCTCGATCGCGATCGTGCGGCTATCGGGGCGTTGCTAGGCGAAATCTCCCGGGAGTCCTACGCAGACTGCGGCGTGATGCTGTCGGTCCTGGTCACCCATCGCGGCGGAACGGATGAGGGAGCCGGGTTCTACCGGCTCGCCACAGATCTTGGGGCGCTGCCGGCACGGCCATCTCCGGCTCAGAAGGACACCTTCATGAGCGACCAGGTCATGCGCAGTTGGGACCTGTACCGGCGGCGTTAAGCGAATGGGGCCACCGGGTCGTCGGTTGTCGACCGTGCAGCGCCGCGCTTGACTATGCGAGTCTCGGCGGTGGAAGTTGTTCTGCGGGGGCGTGGTCCAGCCCAAGTTCGGCTGCTGGGGGCAGCCGAGGCAGGGACTCAAGCCGCAGCGGGTCGATGCCGGTAACAAATGCCTCCCGGTGACCGGGGCCGATCAGCCAGGTGAAGTCTGGGGCGACCGCCCACAGGCGCCACGCCAGTTGACGCTGTTCGTCGCCACGACGTTTGGTTTCATCAGAGGGTGCCGCGTCGCCGAAACGTTCGATGGCGCGAAGAGCCAATGTGACTAAGGCCGGTGTCGATCTCTTGGCTTCCCCGAGGACGACGACTCGCCCAGTGTCGTCGAGGATCGCCAGGTCGAGTTGCAACGAGACGGCAGGGAGCTCGAACAACACGCGTTCGGGGGGATAGCCCAGATCGAGGATCGCCTCGACGTAGGCGGCGAGTTGCGGTAGGTACTCGGCGTTGAACCAGCCCCCACGCTTGGAACGAGAGAGCAGCCCCCAGCGCCCGTCAGCGGTCGGCCGGTCTCGCGTGTTGAAGCGCCCTCCGGGGTGGAGGTTGATGAGTCCCTCCTCGATACCGCGAAAGAACAGGTCGACGTCGCCCACGTCCACATCGTTCGGCGTCGGCAGAAGGTCTGCCGAAGACATCACGTCGCGGTTCGCGGAGAACAGCTCGCGTGATGACTCGCGTAAGTGTCCCTCAAATCGGGAGGTGCCGAACATGTTGAGAACGTAGCCGCACTGGCCCGGTGAGCACAGGGGCGGACCCAGCCAGCGTCCTTGGATGCGCAGTGGTTGTCAGTGCCCCAGGAGAGAATGCTCCTATCAGCCGGCAGCATCGAGTCGGCGGGGGGTCCACCATCACATCTGCCGCGGAGGCTGCCTTGACCAATCCCGATTACACCCATCTGACCCTTGTGGTCGATCGCTCTGGGAGCATGGAGAGCGTCGCCAACGAGGCCCAAGCGGGGATCAACTCCCTCATCGCCGAACAGTTCGCCATGGACGGCAAGCTGACCATCACGCTGGCGAAGTTCGACAACGAGTTCGAGACCGTCGAGCGGATGAGCGCGAAGCCGTTCACATTCACGCTGCGGCCGCGGGGTATGACCGCTCTGCTGGACGCCGTCGGCATGGAAGTGACCCGCACCGGGAAGGACCTCGCTGGACTGGCGGACAGTGAGCGCCCTGGGCGGGTTCTCCTCGTCGTTGTTACCGACGGACACGAGAACTCCTCGCACGAGTACAGCCTCGAACAGGTGCGGTCGATGCTGGCCATCCAGAAGGAGCACTTCAACTGGGAGGTGCAATTCCTGGGCGCGGACGAGGCGGCGTGGCAGGGCGCCGAGCTGGGGGTGGCTACGACACGCTACGCCAACACCCGTTCCGGCAATGTCGCTGTGTTCGCGAGTATGTCCGAGTCGATGACGACGTATCGGGCCGCACCCTCAGCGGAGGGATTCTCGATGCCCGAGGAGATCACCACGGGCTGAATGGACGTATCCGGGACGCCACCACCCTCCCCGGTCTGCATCGGTAGGGCTTGGATCTCTGGTGCGTAGGCAGCCGATCGAGGCAGTGCGGTTGGTCCTTTCCTCAGCGAGGTGGCTTGCGTGTCCTGGACACAGAAGCCGAAGGCTAAGGGTGGCTTCGGCGACCTCCGAAAGGACGGTGCATCCGCGGCTTCGGCGATACTGTCGCTATCCCGCCGCTTCCAGGGCTATGGCATTGACCACTTCCCCCCTCCGAGTCCACTCTGCACAGGGCACCGCTGTACGTTCCCCTGCGGTGGCGGGGTATCCGGTCCCCCATGCTTTCGCATGATTGCCACCGCCGCCTGTCCATGGAAACTGCAGAACGGAGCCTTCAATGACCTGGCACGCATACCTTGATGCGGTGGTGTGCCTGACCACCCCGGACGGGCCCCTGCGCGTCGAACCGGCCGCCACCGCCGGCCAGGTCAGTGGGCCGTTCCCCGCAGGGATCACACACTTGGCGGTGGTCACGGCCCACAACCCTTACGGGGTCGAGACCGGAAGCTCCCGCAACGCTGCTGCCCACCAGCAACTGATCGAAGACCTCGACGTGGACAAGATCCCGCATTGGCCAGCCGTCGGCGCGGACGTCACGTTCGCCCACACCGAGACGTCGCTTGCGATTCCGAACATCAAGAGAGACCACGCTTTGCGGCTGGGAGCAAGCCTCCATCAGGACGCCATTTTCTGGTGGACTCCGAGCCAATGGGAACTTTTGCCTTGCGATGGTTCCCCTAGCGTCATCCGCGGTTGGCGTAGCGCTCCCGCTGCGACCGGGCCTGCGTGTAGCGCCCGCTTGATCGCCTTCCGAGATGACGGCCAGCGGAGCGGCGCCACCTTTGAAGTGCCCGGGAGCCTGCACCTTCTGCATCTTGACGTGCGCGCCAAGGGGTCGCGTTTTTGGGCGCTGGACCCCGATGACGACATGGAGCCCGTTGCATTGCCGCGCCCTGACCGGTGGGGATTCTTGCCCGACCACGTCGAGCCTGTCGGCATGGCCGTTGCCCTACGCGCCCTGACCCGGCAGCTCGTAGGGAAGCACCGAGCCACCGGTGAGTTGCCGGCCCTGCTACCCGGACCGACTGAGCGCTGAAACCCTGATACGGGCGAGTCTCCGGACCTCTGGATGGGGGTTCATCGTGACGAGCCGGCGCAACTGGGGACCACGTGTCCGGGTGCCGCGCTGTGTCTCACGGGAAGCTGTCGGCAGCCAGGGCGCGGCCACACGCGGCAGGCTCGAGGCTCGGCCCTGCTGTCGGTCGTCTCACCTTCTTGGGCCGGCTGCGATGCGTGACCGACCTCCAAAGCCCTCAAGGGAGCGCGTCAACCGACTCAGGTGGGGTCACGGGCGTGGTGTTTCGTACCCACATGTTTGCGGCATAACTGCGTCGCGCCGGGTAGCCGGCTTGGGTCAGGTCGTCGACGAGTCGGCGACCGTCGCGAATCTGCGAGGTGTGTACCCACAAAGTGCCGATGGTAGGGGCGTGTCCCGCGGCAGCCAACGCCAGTAGGTGGTCAACAAACGGCTGGGAAGTAGTCTCGAAGAGCAGGTCGTAGTCGAGCCATAGCTCGTCGATCTGCTCCTTGCCAATCGCTCGAAGGGCCTCGATGGCTTCATCGCTCGTGCGAGCCACCTCTGCGGGGCGCCCATCCTTGAAGAGCCGGGTGTCGTCCACCAGCAGCGTGACCATTTGACGCCCCCTCCAGACCGAACCCACCGATATGCGGTGGCAGTATCTCAGGGCTGCGTGTCCGCGGTCGCGGATTGACGCATCGTGATTAGGGAACCAACTCCGGTTGAGGAGGGCCTGTGCGACGGATCATGACGGGTGACGAGGATGATGCCTATTCACGTTGGCGCCGGGTATTGGCGTGGACTCACCGCGCTGGCCCTGTCGCGACGGTGAAGCGCCGTACGCATCGGCGCGACAGGCACGTCGTACGATCGCGCATTCGCTCGGGCGACTTCGATTGACCTTAGACGTCTAGGTAGCGCGCGATGAGGTCGTCACGACGCTCCACGCGGTAACCCAGGCCCACGAGTCGCTGCTCGATGGCTTCCCGATCTTCCGGCGCAAGCCAAGGCGCGGGCTCATAGTCCATGCCGATCTCATCATCCTGGTACCCAAATTCCTCCATGACCTCGCGAGGACACAGTTGGCTGCTCCTAAGTCTGGCCTGGGGGATGCAGGCGAACGCCTCTTCCTCGAACCAGCCACCAAACTCGAAGGGTGTGCTAGCCGGGAGAGCCTCCACGTCGAGTGCGACTTCTCTGCCCTCGTCGTACTTGACGAAGGCTGCGGTGATATCCCAGGCACCCTGATGCTTGCGGACATCACCCAGAGTCGTCGCGGCGGCGAAGGCGCCGATCAGCTCTAGATCGGAAGTAATCTCCGCCTCTGGCATGACGCAAAGACGTTCCGAGGCTGGGTCGACTCCTGTGATGATCTTCATCGAGCTCATGTAACTTCCTCCCGCGATGGTGAACTGGTCGAATCGACATCTGATCGACGTTGGCAGACAAGAATGGCTCAGCGTGGACTTCCCTCACCACAAGTGCGTGAGCCCCGTCGTCTTGGGTAGGTGAATCCACCCCTCACGCTCCGCAGCCGATGCGTCCTCCGGCTCTGGACCCTCCGTCCTTCCGAACGCCCGGGATCTGGCGACCATCGCGCAGACGATCGCGTCCCGAACATGACCTGCACGAGCGCGAGCGCCGCGGCTGGCGTCGTCGCCGGGCGCGAGGATCTCTCGAAGTTCTGGGCCAATCTCCAGCACCGGCCCAAGGGGGCCCATGAACGCTTCATCACTGGCAGTGGCTGGGGAAAGGACCACCCCGGTGGGCAGGTCCGTGAAGAGCGTCCATGCGGCAGAGGGCCATGTCTCGACCACTCGGCCCTCACGAGCGACGACTCCATCTGGGTTCAGCATCCCCGCGCGGTCAAACAGAAGTGGCGAAATGCCCTGGGACAGCTCAATGGCGGCCCAAGCTGCAGCTGTGGCGCCCAATTTGTCGAATGAGACCGAGAACCCGAGCTGCTTGCCGAGCCTCTTACACACCACTCGATCCGTCCGACGCCGCGCCAGCGGGGCCCATACAGGTGCGTCAATCTCGATTCGGCCGGCGGCCATGCAAGCGGGCCCCCGCGCGTGGTCGGTGAGCCACTCCCCGAATCCAACGGGCCATCCGAATGGCACATCGACCGCCCACCATTCCGTCCTCGCCGTCTCGCGAAGCAGAGCGAGGATCAAGGACCGCGTCGGCCGCGGACGATGCGTCACCGTGGCGACACGCTCTTCCCAGTCGATGGAAACCAGCCCGGTGTCGTTGGCGCTTGTGGACATGTCTAGTCCCCAGGTACGCACGCGCTCCTCCTTCTCCTCTGATTCGTGCACAATCATCGTCGCCACATTCGTGGACTACCCCCCCGTCGGATACCCACGAGCCGCGAGAGGATCCACGCGACGCGCTGCCCAGAACCGCTTTCGATCGCCGAGTCGTAGACCGGTCGGCCGTGGCGCCCGAGCTTCATCCCAAGCCACGGACCGGAGGCGGGACGCTGGACCCAGTTGAAGGCAGGGCCTTCGGTCTATCGCAGCACTGGTGGAGCGGCGACCTTGGCCACCGCGTAGGTCGAGCGGAGCGCTGCATTCCAGTCCCCGCGGGCAGCGGCGTAGACCACGTCAAAGCGCTTCAGGGCGGCGTCCGCGTCCGGACCATCGGCGCTAAGAAGAGTCATTGCTGCTTGCCCGAAGGCGTCGACAGCTGACTCGAGTCTCTGGTGTTCCTGGCCGAGGTTGGCCTCCTCGGACGGCTTCGACGATTCCAGAATGGTGCTCAGCAACTTCAGCGCGGTCGTGGCGGCCGCGACATTGTCGGTCAACATCTCTCCCGTGACCTGCCGGTTCTGCACCTGTCCACGCAGGCGGGCCAGTTCGCGGTGGTTGGTCAGGCCGAGCCTCAGAGCTGGATCAATGCTGTTCACGTACTTGGCAGCGGCCGCTGTACGGGCCTTGGCCCGCGCCGCCTGTTTGGCCGCGTCAGCTGACTTCTGGTCAGCAGCGCGCTTGGCATCCGCCACCGCCCTACGGGCACGTTCGTCAGCCGCCGCCTTCTCCTTGGCGAGAATCTCGGCCAGAACGGGTGAGCCGCTGGGGAGTGCCCTTCGTGTTCGCGCCTCACCGATCTTGCCGACGCGCAGGGAGACCGTGCCACCCCTGTCGGTCTCCTGATTCGGATTGGGATCCTGCTGCAAGACAACCCAGTTGGAATCAATCAGAATCGCCCGGTCGTCGAACATGTCGAGGTCTTCGAAATCCTCGAACCCCTTGGCTGCAAGTGCGTTGTGTGCGTCGTCGAGCCGTATCCCGACGACGTTGGGAACCGGCACGGGCTCGCCCGAACAGTTGGCCAGCAGCATCGCCATAGCGAGCAGGGCAACGATGACTCGCGCCTTCCGGGCGAAGGCTGGCTGAGGCGGCGGGGGGAGGCTCACCGAGTTCCACATTGACGGCTCCCTGCCCACATAGCTTGTGGGGACATCTGCAACCTCCGACAATCCGCGTCCCTGGCGTCGCAATCCACGACGAATGAGCGCAAGCTACTCCCGCGAGAGTGTGGCTGGCGGGGATTGAGGGGACACTGCACCTCGGGCCCGCTCGAGTGGGACGACGGACGGGCGACCAACCGCTAACCGAGCGGATGCGAACGGGGCAGCGAGCCCTCTCTCACGGACGGTGGGCCACCACGCAGCGTGTGGCATTCGTTCAGCCGCCTGCAGCATCGGCGTAGCGGCAGAGTGCGTTGACTGCGCGGAGCTGCTCAGGTGTGTGGACCGGCGAGTCGAGCAGGGCGGGACTGGCAACGACGATGCTCATGGCCTTGGCCCGGGAGATGGCGACGTTCAGCCGGTGCAGGTCGAAGAGGAAGTCGACCCCGCGGGGTGCATCGGCCGCGCTGGAGCTGGCCATCGAGTAGATGGCCACGGCCGCCCCACGCCCTTGGATCTTGTCGACCGTGCCTACCAGGACGTCGTCAGGAAGCACGAGCCGGAGTCTCGCGACCTGGGCGTTAAATGGCGCCACTACGAGGATGTCGGCCGGCGTCAGAGGCTTGTTCGCTCCGTCAGTAGTGGTCCAGGAGCGAGTCAGGAGGTCCTTGACGATGCCCGCGACGACGGCAGCTTCCTCATCGCTTTCGGCCTGGCAGCCCTCGTGCGGGACGGGGACCCACCGCAGACCCGAGCCGGAGAAGGGACCTTCGCCTGACAGGCTCTGCAGTTCGCGGCCTGGCGCGGAGGTGAGGCGGTCGTCGTAGGCGAGCTCGGAGACGAAGGACGTGACCGCCGGGTGCATCCTCCAGGTCGTGGCCAGGAAGATGCCGCGGTCGGCAGGCACGGTGTCATGGTCGCCAATCAGGTGCTCGAGCGCTGAGATGCCGGCCCCGAACGGGTGTGTCGCCTGAGTGGGTTGGGTCAACTGCTGTGGGTCCCCCAGCAGGACAAGCGATCTGGCGGCCGGTGCGGTGGCCACCGCGTTGGCCAGCGAGAACTGGCCAGCCTCGTCGATCACCAGCACATCCACGGACGAGCGCATGTCCTCCCGGGCCCACAACCATGAGGTCCCTCCGACCAGGTTGACCCCATTGGCTAAGGCGTCCATGACGGTGTCGTTGGAGGGCAGCTCCGTGACGAAGCCGGCTGGGTCCGCGAGGGGTTCGCCGCTGATCTTCTGCACGGAGGGGCGCTTGACCTCGTCGAGCACGTGCCTGATGACCGAGTGCGACAGGGCGGTGACGCCGACCCGTTTCCCGGCGTCAAGCAAGGCGCGGATCAGGTGAGCCGCGGCGTACGTCTTGCCCGTGCCGGGCGGGCCCTGCACCGCCAACACCTGACCGTCCAAGGACAGACCAACCCGCACCACGGCTTGGGCGGGCGTCTCTCCGACCGCGACGGCGAGCACGTCGGCCGTCGGCACGATACGTGCCAAAAGCTTTGCGGCCGTGCCCTCCTGGCCGTCCAGCAGCGAGCGGCCCGTGTCGGCGATCGACTCTCGCAGCACGCCGTCCAGGACCGGCCCGGGTGGCTTGAATCCGCGCGGCGCGACTGGTTCCGACTTGGCGCGCATGGACAGGTCGATCCAGCCCTCGACCCCGTCGTATCCGACGACGCTGCCAACGGAGGCGTGGGTGTCGACGTCGTGGACGCGCATGCCGACGCGCATCTTGCAGTCCTGTGGTTCGAACGGGTACCGCCAGACCTTGGAGGTCACCCGGCCCGTCTTGCTCAGGATGTCGCCGATGTGGTCCGGGGCGCCGGGACGGCCGATGGCGGTGCTGTCGTCCACGAGTTCGTCGGTGTCGAGGCTCTCGTAACGGAAGTACTCCCACCAGCCCGGTCTGGCCTCGCGGCGGTGCCAGCCCACGCAACCAGCCAGGAGGTCGTGGCCGTACTGGCTCAGTCGTTGGGCCAATTCGGTCTCGGCCTTATCCTCGTCACTGACCTCTGGTGGCAGGGCCGGGACCGGTCTGGTGAGGTGGTGGCCGAGGTCGGCGAGCTCGGCGCGGCACTGCTCGAGCCAGGCGTGCAGATCGTGGGTCGACCGGACGTCCTCCTCGTTGTACGCGCGGATCGCTTCCAGGATGTCGTCGTCGCGCTCGACCAGCCACCGTTCGTACTCCACGACCGAGGTCATGGCGTCGGCCACCTCGTCCGCGGTCCCGGTGCGCGTCTGCCCCCAGTAGAAGTCCTCAACCTTCTTGATCGAGTATGACGGCTTGCTGATTCGTATGCCTTGACGCACGACGGCATACAGGTCGACGAGCCGTTCACCGCGCAGCAGCTGGTCGAACTCGGCCTCGCGCGTGCCGTGCCGTCCGGTGAGCCGCGCGAGGGCGGTCCGCTCGTAGGTGGCGTAGTGGTAGACGTGCATGTTCGGGTCCGCGGCCCAGCGTCGCATCAGCTCGTCGACCAGGTCCTCGGTGAGCTGCTTCTCACCGGCCTCGTGGTGGGCCCAGAACCCTGTGAAGTGCTGCTGCCGGTCCCACAGCCCGGCGAGGTACTCCCGTCCTCGACCGTCGTTGGCCCAGGGGTCGCCTTCGAAGTCGAGGTAGACGTCGCCCGCGCTTGGCTCGGGCAGGCGCTGCAGTCCGCGGCCCGGTTCGGGTGGCAGCAGCGCGTAGGCGGGGCCCCGGCCGTCGCGCTCGGCGACCTGGAGCTGGGCCTGCTGATGCAGCCGCTCGCCGGTCGCCACGCTGAGCACACCTGCGAGGTCCGCAGATGTTGCGGCGGCGAGGGCGGCCATGGTGCTGATTCCGTTGGCGCGCAGCGCGGCCCGTTGATCTGTGCGGAGCCCCGCGACCTGGACGAGGTCGTCGGCGTCGAGCCATTGCTGCTCACACTTCTGGTGCCAGCGGCACTGGGGGCATTGAGCGTTGGGCGTGGACTCGGTCACTGCCTGTGTCTCGATGGCGTGGACCAGCGCCTCGCGACGGCGCCGCGCGTAGGCAGCCACGTCGACCAGACGCCACGGGTGTTCGACCTTGTCGCCGGTCACGACCACCAGGCGCCGCGGGGCTATGCCTTGCAGCTCGGTGAGTCGAACGGCGTACGTCGCCATCTGCAGCAGCGCCGGGACCTTCAGCCGCCGGGCGAGCTTGGTATCGGCGATGTCATACGACCAGTCGCCCAACGCACTCGGACGATCCGTGCGGACCAGGAAGTCCGCGTGGCCCACCCACTCTCCGTCGAACAACGTCGCCTGGTAGATCACGTCGGCCCCGTCGCGCATCGCATCAAGCGTGGCAGCCTCCGCGGTGACCCGGTCGGTGCCGAAACCCTGGATCTCGACGATTCTCAAACCCCGGTCACGCAGCCGTGCGAGGTACTCGCTCTCGTGCGTAAGGCCCTTGGCAAAGATCAGGTTCAAGGCATCGTCTGCCGCACTCGCGCCGGTCGCGGCCGCACCTTGACCCAGGGCCCCCCGGTCAAGGGTAGTGATGTGAGGGCAAGCGACATGCTTGGTCAGGTCCGTGGGGCTCAGCACCAGCCTGCCGTCGACGCGTTGCATGCCCGGATCATGCCAGCCCGCGGCGACAACTCGGTCAAATCGGAGGACAACCTCGACAAACGGCTGACCCGGTCCACTCCCTTGCATCGGCGCCCACAGAGCCCCGGAGTGACGCGACCTCAGTCTGCCGCGGCTGGCTCGAACCGGCTGAAGCCTTCGGCATCGCGAAAGATCACCGACACGTCGCATTCGAGGAGCAGACCGACAAGATCACCGTTCGGCTCCTGCGGCAGCAGGACGCCCAGCCTGGGCGTCGGCCGATGATGCCGTCGGTAGTCGAGGAGCTGGCCTAGCGCAAGCCGCACGTGCATCCGACCTGCTGACGACTTTGCCTCCAGGAGCTCGGACTGCTCCCGGTCGAAGGCGTCACAGATCAGCGTCTCCCCCGTTGCTTTCACGCGGTACTTCTTGCGGACCAGTGTCCGTCCCAGGTACTCCTCGTACTCCCTCACCAGCGCGGCCTCCAGGAACCGCATGACCCGCTCGGCGGACTCGGTCGTCATCGTCGTGGGGGAACTGGCGGGCGGCAATGGCAGCGTGCCGGCATCCGCTGCTCCGGCCGAGCTCCCTTGACCGTGACCCAGGCCGGCCAGCTCCTCAAGGGCCCACCACTCATCGTCGTTCAGGCGAAAGGGGTTCGCACCCCCGGGCATCCTGAGGATGAGGGAGTTCTTGAATCGCTGTTCCTGCTTGAGGACTTCCCGCGGGATCGGCCGATCGAACAAGGGGACGTCAACGCTGAGCTTCGCGTATGTCGCCTTGGCCGACTTGGCGGTCACCCGCCAGTGGTCATCGGTGTAGGGAAGCGAGGTCACCGTCCCCAACGCGAACACCCCTCCCTGCGGGCCGGAAACCCAGAACGCGAACCGATCCCCTGGCTGGACATCCTTGAAGTGCCGCGCCAGGGACCACCTCCACAGGTCCGGTGCGGACCAGGACTGGATCTCGTCGAGGTCGTACTCCTCACCCAAAGCACATTGGAACACCCAGTACGACATTTGCGATTCCCTTCATGTGAGCATGGCTGTGGACCGAACGGGAGCCACGAGGTGTCAGCTGCGGAGCCCATGCAAGCACGGCGTGAGGTAAGCCCGGAGCGAGAAGAAGACTCGTGGCGGCAAACTAAATGCGGACGAAGGTCACGCTCTCCGCGGCGAGGTTGACCGCGCTGGCCCTCCATCCGGCGTCTGCGATGGCCCGGGCGACCGCGGAGCCGTCGTATCCGTACCAGTGGGCCATGTGGGTCCGGCACGACTCAGGCAGCGGAAACCCGATCACCTCCTCGACCTGGCCGAAGGTGGAGCGGACCTCGTCGGCGTCCTGTCCGCGTAGCCAGCGGTACAGGTCGGCGTACTTTCCGCTGTGCGAGGCTCGTTCTGCACGGGCCACGCCTGCTTCGTGGTCGGAGGTGTCGCTCGGGTCCTCGACGGCGGGGTCGGACGCCGTTTCGGTGTGCGCCTGGGGCGCCCCCTCGTCCCCGGAGACCGGCTCGACGGGGCGTGGCCAGATCCTGGTGGCTCGCGTTGCGAGTTCGAGGCCACGGGCAGCGATTGCCTCCTCGGTCCACGCGGCGTACTTGCTCAGGTCTCCATTCAGCCTCAGTACGGAGTGCAGCAGCGCGCTCTTCTTCCCTTCCTTGAGTCCAGCCGCCTGGGCGTCAGTGTCGGCCCACGGGCCGTTGCTCATCGCGGGGTTGAGTGACTGCGTGACCAACGTGAGGTTCCCCAACGTCTGGACAGCGGCGTTCCGCCGATCCGTCGCAAGCGGGTCGTCGTCGTTAGGCAGTGACCAGTGCTTCTCCCACGCCTGCGGCATCACGTGTTCAACGGTGAGCCCCTTGGGGCACAGGGTGTCCTCCGTCTTGGTAGTGCTCAAGCGAATGTCGTCCTCGATGGCTTCGAGGAGCATCCGGACGCGGGCACGGCTGAGGTTCTTGTAGACGGAGGTGCCGGTGAGGGCGGTCACGAGTTGGGCGTCGCTCGGCCAGAGCCGGGCATCGGCCTCTTGCCGGCGCAGGAAGGACTCCGTCACATCACCCACGACTGCTGAGTCGGCTCCGTCCACGACCTTCAGGAGATCGACGACAAGCAGGTTGACCCCTTTGGCAGTGAATCTGCACAAGGCTCTCCTGGCCAACCAGGATTCGATCGCCCGAAGGGCCTTGTCGCGTTGCTCGGTCGGACAGTCCTGCGCGGGCCGAGACATGATCCACAACAGAAACGGCGTGACCGCTCCCGAGTCCAGAGCCCTCAAGACCCGGTACTGGAAGATCCCCACAGTGCTGGAAGGTGACGCGTGCTCGATCTGCCTGAAGGTCTCAGCGTCCCGCGCCAGCTCGGCCAGCACGTCCCCCAGATCGGGGGTAGTCGACAGCCGCAGGTAGTCACGGAACTCAAGGAAAACCCGGTCGGTGGCAACGTCACGCAGCAACTTCATGGTCAGCCAGTAGTTCATGAACACGTCGATGCGAGGCCGGTACAGACGGCCCTGAGAGATGTGTTCGCGCCAGTAGTCAGTGTCCAAGGGCGCCCAGTGCTGCGAATACAGCGCGCGGATATCCAAACCCTGAGCCTGGGCCGACTGAAAGACCAGGTTCTTGATCAAGTCAGCCGCCAACAGGGGCGTGCCACGGTGGTTGAGCGTTTCGAAGATGACCTGTGCGTTATCGCCGGGTTCCAGGTCGATGACCACGATCTTCAGAAAGTCGCGCAGCGCCACCGTCAGGGCGTTGAGCCTGGCGCCGGTCTTGGCGGCATCGGCTGGCTCCTCTGCCCACTCTTTGATCTGCGCGGCGAAAAAGCGGTGAGCCTGGACGATGTTCGATTTCTCCAACGCGACTGGCACGGGCATGGAGTCATCCATAGCCGCACGGAACGCCTCCTGGTCCCTGTCGGTGGGCCAGACCTTGAATCTCTCGTCCTTGTTCGATGACAGCTGAGCAGGGTTGAGGACAAGCACGTCCAGAGCCTGCGCATCCTTGGCGTCCCCATGTTGCGCTACCACCATCTGCGCGGCGTCCATCAGCAGCTGCAGCGTGGTCATTCTCTGTTGGCCGTCAACGACCCCGCGCACGCTGATGTAGTCGACAGCGACATGCTGTTGCTCCACGACCACTGCACCGAGGAAGTGCGGCGGGACGGCACGCGGACCGAAGGCAGGAGGCGGGGTGACCAGCACCGTCTCCGCGACTTCTACAACGTCTTCCCACAGCGGCGCCCACTGGTCCTTCTCGTTCCAGACATAGGGGCGCTGAAAGAGGGGGATCACGTACCGGATCTGATTGCCGAAGATCTCGGCCGGCGTCAAGGGTGTGGCCTTCATCGCGCTCCTCAAAATGCTGGTGACCACCAATACCCAACCAGACAAATGGCAGCGAATGCCGTGAGTAGGTGCGGCTGAGCGGGTAAGGACCTCGTTCGAACGGGTCCTTTGCCGTCGAAAAGGTGCGAAAGTGACAGTTGTTGGGCACGGTGAGCTTCGCTCAACGCCCAACGACTCTGGAGCAAGCATGGCCATCGCCTATGACCGACGCGTCCCCGACGCCCTGCTCGACGCCCTCGCACCCGGCGGCTTCGCACACTCCCTCGTGGAGTACGGACGAAGCGGGGCGTTCGCCCTGGACCTACAGCTTCGCGGCTACGCCGGGAAGAACGGGCACTGGGCGACGCTGTACGTCGGCCTGACGAAGGTGCTGGACCTGAACTACCTGCCCGCCAAGGGCTTCCGACTGGGCGCGCACTCCACCTACCGCACCGACCAGAACGGCTGGCACGCCACGTGGGAGAAGCGGCATGACGACGCATGGTGGACCCAGCGATGGGGCGACGTGGAGGACTACCTCGAAATCGTGATCGTGACAGTCGGCCACAGGCATCTGAAGGAGGGAGCAGTGCAGTCCGCGATTTGCGGTTTCGACTCCCCCGATCGCGTGATCATCGACCGGGAGGCATCCGTGACGTTCGGCTCCTCCGGTGAACGAGACACAAAGACGCAGGCCATCGCTGCCCCGCTGCTGTCCGCCCTAGATCGCCACGGAGCACCAGCATGGTGGAAGTCTCACCCCACCTCACTGGGCGGTGAGTGCGACGCGCTGGCGATCGACTCCGCCGGCCGGGTCCTGGCCATCGAGATCAAGCCTGCCGACGCCAGCACCCTTCCTTGGGCACTGGTGCAGGTCATGCACTACGCCAACCTGTTCCGCGCCTGGACCGAAGAACAGCCGCACGCCTCGCACGTCCTCAACGGCATGCTGCGGCAACGCAGAAGCCTCGGGCTAACCCTTGGCGGTGCCACGTTCGGCGCCGGCAGCCCCCTGACGGTTCGCCCAGTGTTGGCCTTTGACCGTCGAGCGACTCAGACGGCCCGAGCCCGTCTCAAGGAGGTGCATGACCACCTGACAGCTAAGGGGATTGTCGTGGACGTCGACGTGTACGAGGCCAACAGGGTGGGCCGCCTCGACCCGTACCAACTGTGAGGAGCTGTCAGTACCCGCGGTTAGCCTGCGCCGCATGAGATTCGCTCAGCGGCACCGCGAACACGCGAAGTCGTGGAAGTCGCACACCAAGGCTCTCCCTGATCAGGCGCGTGCCGATGCCCCCTACGTGATTAAGGACGGCTCCGCGTCGGGCGCGGACCGGCCGTTCTGTCTGCCCTTGGCGTTCGCGGCGCACAACCTGCTGCCTAACGTGCGGGAGCAAGCACTCGCGCTCTTCGCGCAGCTGCAGATCCCCTGGCACGCGGGGGTGGACGAGGGACCGAGCAACCACCTGCTGTCCTCACAGGTCCAGTGCGTGAACGCCCTGACCTCGATGGTCGACGACCCAAATCGTGTCCACCTCGCCTTCGGGGACCTGCTACCCATTGCTGAGGTCCTCGAGATCGAGCCTGAACGCTTCCTCACATTCGAGTTCATCGGAGACACCGACTACTTCAACGAGTCGCCCCGGGGTCCTCGCCGTCGAGGTGCACACTGCACCAGCGTCGATGCGGCGTTCACCTACCGCACGCCGGCAGGGGAACAAGAGCTCGCCCTGGTCGAGTGGAAGTTCACTGAAACCTATGGCCGTCGCCGACCGCAGCCGGATCAGGACCGCACGCGAGCCGCCCGGTATGGTGCATCGCTTCTCGATCCCGCCGGTCCCGTGCGCAGCCACCTCCTGCCCTTCGTGGACCTTCTTCAGGAGCCGCTCTACCAGCTGATGCGCCAACAGCTCCTCGCCTACGAGCTCGAGCGGGACCCCAGTACCCTCTACGACACCGTGCGCGTCATCCACGTCTCCCCTGCCGAGAACGCAGAGCTTCGAGGTTCGGTCCACGGTCGTGCCCGGAAGATCGGCGCCACCGTTGACCTGGTGTGGGCAAGGCTGCTGGTCCACCATGATCGCTTCGTATCCGTCGACTCCAGCAGGTTTCTCGACCCCAGCATCACCAGCGAGGAGTACGCCTACAGATACGCGCTTCCCGTGGCCGAAGCAGCAATTCCTGAACCAGCAATGAGTCGCCGCGACGGCACCCACTTCGTGGGCTCCGGGGACTCGGCGCCGACTCCCGAGGAGCATCTGGCGCGCGCCCAGGTGGCGGCGCAATTGGCTCGAGCTCTGGTCGAGAACGCAGGACACTTGATTGGCGAGGCCCAGCTCCTGCGGAGCAACGGCGGGTCCCCCCGTGCGTACGCCCTGGCCGCTCTGGCCTGCGAGGAGCTCGCCAAGGTGTACCCCTGCATAGACAGCCTGAACATCGGTGCCGCACTCCCAGTCAGGGGGAACAGCTCCTGGTCCGATCACGCCGAGAAGCTCATCACGCTCGCGTCCCTACACCACGCCTTCCTCGAGGACCTCGACAAGGTCGACCCGTCACGACTCACTCCATGGGCCACGCAGGTCCACGCGACCAAGCTTGCAGCCTTCTACGTCGACCACAAGAACGGGTCGGTCACGGCCCCCGAGGCAACGGACCTCGCCGCGACCGACGCCCTAATCGAACTGGCGCAGCGCTGTCACGCGCTCCTGCTAACGGTGGTCGCGCCGCTAACAGCGCAGGCGGTCGTGGAGTACGTGGCTGCTGCGCCAGTCCTCGAATCCCTACTGTCAGGCTTGCCGGCAGACCCCGGGGACATTCCTGGGTCGCTGGGAGCGCTGCGAAACCTGCTGTCCGTCGCTCGTGAGGTCAACGATCAGATGTCCGCGGACGACGTCGTCGGTTTACTCACGCAGGCGCTCCTGCCCGTCGTCGAGGGCACGACCCCCCACAGAGCCGAGGCCGACCCCGTGGGGACCTAGACGACCAGCCGCAGCAGATTCCGCTACTCATAGGCACGTCATCGCGCCATCTGCCACGTCCCGGACGCAAGGGTGTGGTGCTATCGCGACGGCCGTGATTGCCCTCGGAAGCTGTCGCGGGGCCAGCCCTGCGACATGATCACCTCAGCGATCAGTGCCCAGGGGGTTGCGGTCCGATGGTCACGCCGGACAGTGCACCTACATGCCTGCTCTCCCCTGCACCGCCGCCACTGCCAGCCGCCCACCCGGCGGCGAAAAGCCCGCCGACCCACAGCCCAACGACAACGCTGCGATCGCGCAGCCGCCTCAGGCGAACGAGATCGCCCTCAGCGCCGCTCTGAAGGTGATCGGAAACCACGCGGAACGCCAGGGCTGGCTAGAAGACATGCAGCGACCCGCCGGCATGGCCCCGGGCTCCACCGCCCGCGCGCACGCCCGGGCCTTCCGGTTCGCTGACGCGCTGCGGAGGGTCGGATACCAGATTACTGAAGCTCCCCTTGGGCCCCGCGGAGGGCGACGGTTCACCTTGGACCGGTATGACGGTCCCCGAGCGGGACAGATCTTCCGGCTTAAAGAGCTGAGATCGTGCGGGATGAGGCACCTACCGGACGAGTGTGACTGCTTCGACGGACTCACCGATGATGAGATTCAGGTCGTGCGAAGGCTGCACCGTTCATTGGCCAAGACCTGGGGTCGGTGCTACGGAACGGACACGCTCGCCCATATTGTGCAGCGGTACGACGCCCAAACGGTCACGGATGCCGTGTATATCTACATCGAAGGCAACAAGGCGCGGGCCAGCGGCACGACGCTCGAAGAGCTCCTGGAGGCTGTGAAGGCAGCGCACCAGTAGCCCAGGTCGATCTCGCTCCAGATGAGGCACATCGTTCCGTGCCTGCCTAACCAGGCGATCGCGCTTAGCTAGGGCGCCCGCCTCGATCTGGCGGATCGACACCAGGGCGTCCCCCCACACCCAAGCGCGCGCACGCCCACGGGCGCGTCCTCCGGTACCGACTAGCTGCCCGCACGGCCAGGTTGCAGCAGGTCCAAGAGTTGGTCGACGCCGAGTCGAAGCTCCTCGTACGCGTGGGCATAGAACAACGGAGTCAACTGGTCGAGGGGCACATCGTCGAAGGCGGCGACCAGTTGACGGATCTCCCGGACGGCGCCTCGTGCGGCGTCGATCTGAACATCCATGTCACCGCTGTCGATGACGTCGCGTCCGCTGCCCCCACACTGGCGGCACGCGGCGCTGCCCAACTCAATTGCATCGACCACCTGGGCAACTCGATACTCACCGCTCGCGATCAGCGCCCGGGCGCACTCGCCGCAGTAGGGGACCTGCCCTTCTGCTTCGTCGCCGTCGTCGAGAATGCCGATCGCCGCGGCCGGCACGTTCTCATGACCTGTGGTGCAACACCATGGGGGCATTTGGACTCCGGGGACGTCGGCCGCTTCGTTCGTCATGACACCTGCTGCTTGAGCTCTACTGCCGCCACGGAGCACAGCGGCACCTCGAGCACCGCCTTGGCCCAGACGACGAGCAGCCATGCACGGCTCTGCTCATCAACCTCAAGGCCGCGAAGCAGCACCCGCGTCACTCTCGGCGGGGCATCCAACTGTGGCTGCCACCTCAACCAAACGTCGGCGGTGCACTTGCCGCGCAGCCACACGCCGAGATCGTCAAGATCGGATGGACGCCCCGTGGGGATGAAGCCCTGACCCGTTGGTCGACGGGCGGTTCGTTCGTCGCGCACCACGCGCGACTGTGCCGCCGAGGCGCGGCGTCCCGGGTGCCCCCAGAACTCGATCACCATCAAACGGCCGGGGAGCTCGTCGGGTGGGGACGCCGGCATGCGACGACGGAACACGACCCGAGGGTCGCGTCGAGGCTCGTGCAGAGGGCTACCCCAGCTACCCGGGTCGAGCAGCTCGAGTCCTCGCGCGTGCTGGTCGACTGGGTCGGCGAGAAGGCCCTGGGCTTCGTCACGCCAGAGGAGCTCGGCGGGGCTGCGCGCGATCTGCAGGACTGAGACGAGCGTAGGGGTGTCGACGGCGAGGGGGTGTCGGGACGCCCACAACTCGGTCATGCGGACGAGGGTGTGACGCACCAGCAGGTCTGCGGTCGTCGTCGGTGGCGGCAACGGCCATGCCGTCAGCGCCAGGTCCAGCTCAGCCGCAGCCCGAAACAGCAGACCAATGTGGCGCGAGTTGAGGCGGGGCAGCAGCCAGGGTGGGAGCTGGCGTGTCCATGGTCCCGGTGGCATGCCCGGCAGGGCGGGATCGGTCAGCTCGGCGGCGAGAAGCACCGTCTGCAGAGCCGAACAGGCGGCCACCAGGGTGACCTGCTCGGGGCCCTCACCCGGTCGTGACCCGTGACGTACACGGTGTGCTGCGGCGACCGTTAGCCATGGGTCGGTGCCGAGCCTGGGGAGGCGGTGGAGGTCAGCCAGCCGAGCCCCGCGCAACAACGCTTCACGCTCTGCCGCAAAGCTTCTCGCCATGGAGCCACTGTGCCTGTGTGCGCCTTCGGGGCATATCCCGTCAACGGAATGTCCAGCGGGGACGGCGGGCTGGTGGACGATCCCGCCCAACCGGTGACAGATCCTGACTCCTTGTGTTGTCGTTCAAGAATGTCGTCGGAATCGGCACGGAGGCGGGCATCGAAGGCAATGTTGGAGCGTCGCGCACCCGCACGGTCCACGCCATGCCGACCACGCGACGTCGCCTTGACCAACGCAGGCTTCTGCCCCGGGACTACCTCCTCGACCCGCACCATTTCGGCCGCGCGGATGATCCGAAATGGGTGCTGCCAGAGGGTGGGGACCTGGTTTCCCAACGCGTTGCGGAAGTGCAACACCACATTGCAAAAGAGGTGGGAGGCCGCCGCTCCCCAGGGCTGGCAAGGGTCGTCACCGCGCGGTTCGAGTTCTCCAAGCAGTACTGGAGCGCGTGCCTGCTGGGAAAGGCGTGGATGGGTGAAACGGTCCTCGCCGCGGCCGTCTTCGCCGAATGGACGACACGTCCGCTCAGGGGAAGCCCTGCCGCCAACACTTGAGCTTGGTGTCCGGTGAAGGCAGACCAGCAACCTTCGGGCTGGGACACCCCGCCCGACGAGACCCTGGCCCGACCAGCCTTGGTCGGGGCACTGGCGCACATGGCCATCGCCGCCGTCTTGGCCGACCCGCACGGTGTTGGGACCATGCTCGGGTCGAATGGTTGGCGTCGCGCACTCTGGGAAGCAGACCGGCTCCTGTGCCCACCCCTGGTGGAGAGCCGGGCCCACCGCCAGATCATCGCCTCAGCGGTCACCGTGTACTTCCGCCAGCTCCTTCCCCCACCCCAGTGGTCGCTGCTGGCATCCGAACCACTGGTCTCCGGGACCCGGCCCGACGTCTTGTGGCGTCATCGCAGCGGCCGCCTCCTCGCCGACGAGATCAAGACCGGCCACACCTCGCTCGACCTCACCCGCACCCGCCAACAGGCCGCCCGACAGCTCGCCGCCATCCGGTCGACGCACGGCGACGCCGCCATAGGCATCCGCGTGCTCTCCACGCGAGCACCCCAAGCGTCCTGGTTCCTTGACAGCGCAGGCGGCCGCGGGCCGATGCCGCCAGGTCTCTACCGTCAGCCCCTGCGCGACCGCCGGCATCCGGCGCACGTCCCCTGGACCCTCCGCGATGGTGCGTGGACGCCGGGGGCTCGCGGACCCCCAACACCCTGACGCCAGGGTGATCACGACCGATCGCCGGCGGCAGCTCGCACGGGCATTGCGCCCCATTCTCGGCACCGAACCGTGCCGGTCATGGACGCAATCAACGAAGAGACGCTGGCACGCCATCACGAGATGGGCGCGGTCGCCCACCGGGTCATTGCCCGAATCGCGGCCCGGACGCGAACCCCGTCCATGGACCTGATCCGTGCGGAGATCCTGGGCGCGCTTCCGCACCTGGAGCCCAACGAGGGTCGAGCACACCGCCAGAACATCACCGGCGCCGTCAACACCTACTTCGGCCGGCTCCTTCCCCCTGAGCCCTGGAAGTTCCACGGCGCGGAAGTGGCCCTCGGACGCGGCCGGCTCGACCTGCTGTGGCGTGACCCGCACGGGCGACTCCTGATCGACGAGATCAAGACCGGGCGAGCCGCCTTCTTCGAAACCACCGCCAACCTGCAGCAGGGGCGCACCTACGTCGCCGACGGACGACGACAGTTCGGGAACAGGCTCACCGGCCTCCGCCTGCTCTGCCTGCAGCACCCCGAACGTTCCCTGTACCTGGCCCGCCCGTCCTCGCCGTACCGCCACCTGTTCGACGTCGCCGACCACCGACGGGGCTCGGCCCATCAGCGGCCGCCGTACGGCCCTGGGCGTCCCATCCCCCAAATTACCCACACCGCCCGCCATGGAATCGGTCGATCGACCCACGCGAAGACGCACCTGCGCGCCGCACCATAGATCACGGCCCCAGACGCAGCAGCGCAGCGGTCGACAAGCCCGCCCCTTCAAAAGAGTTGATCAGTCATGCCCAACAAGCCCAAGATGCTCCGCCCCGCCCGCGACCGCGCAGTCAAGGACCTGCTCGCCCACCGCGACGCCCATGGGCGCTTGGACCGCACCGCTTTCGCCATCGCCGCCGCCGAGTCCGGCTACTCCGTGCGTCAGCTGCAGCGCCAGGTCGCCAAGGTCGACTCCTCCGGCGACGGAGCCCACCAGCAGGAGTTCGAGGTCGACCATTCAGTCATCGAGACCATGTTCCGCCACAACGGCAACATCACCGACACCCGCAGGTTCCTCGAGCGGGGCGGCCACACCGTTCCGAGCCTGAGCACCTTCCGCCGCCGTGTCCTGGCCGCAATGAGCTCCCACGCGCTCGCGGTCGCCAAGGCTGGTCCTCGTGCCAGCCGCGACGCTCGCGTCCACCTGCCGCGCGAGGTCGAGGAGCGGGGCGCCACCTACCTGCTCGACCACACCGAGCTGCCTATCTGGGTAGTGCCCGAGGGGTACCGGACGGCCAGCCGCCCCTGGATGACCGTCGTCATGGACGCGGGCAGCCGGTATGTGCTGGCGTGGGTGGTCACCTTCGGAACCCCCACCGCGGAGGAGGTGCGCGCAGCGTTGATGTGCGCATTCACCGTCCGTGCTGCCGCCGACGGACAGACCCCGGTCGGGGGTCTGTGCGACCGGGCCATGTGGGACCGCGGCCTGGACTTCCTGTCCGACCTGATCACCGAGTCCTGCAGCCGAGTCGGCGTGATCCCCATCGCGCTGCCCGCGTACAGCCCGCATCTGAAGGGCTCGCTCGAGCGGTTCTGGCGGTTCCTGAAGAAGAACGCCATCGCACCGCTGCCCGGCTACATCGACTCCGGTGTCGACGTCCGCGGCCAGTACCTGTTCGCCTCCCACGCGCTGCCGCAGGCCGAGCTGATCAACCAGCTCAAGCAGTGGATCGACTGGTACAACACCGAACACGTCAACCGGAACCTGGGCGGCACCGCCCTGAAGGCATGGCAGCAGGGAACCACGCCGCTGCGCGCCATTGCCTCCGAACAGCTGTGGCAGGACTTCCTCATCAGCGCCCGTCACAAGGTCGGGAAGATGGGAGTCCGCTTCGGCAAGTGGGACTACGTCGACCCGAACGATGCCCTCACTGGTCTCATCGGGCGCACCGTCGAAGTACGGTTTCTGCCGCACACCCGCGAGTTCATCGAGGTCTTCCACGAGGGCTTGCACGTCGCCACCTGTTACCCCTCCCACCAGTTGCAGACCGATGACAAGGTCGCGTTCATGAAGGCGAGGCGGCGGGCCGAGAACGACGCCCGCAACGCATTCCGCACCTCCCACCGGATGCGCAACGAGCACCGCGGCGCTCTTGAGCTAACCGAGGTCAAGGACGGGCGCCACACCAGTCGTGTCGCGCTCGACGCCCCGGTCGATCTGCGTCAGGACGCTGACCGGGCACTGGACCGGTTCAAGTCCCTTGAGGACCCCACCGGGCAGATCACCCTCTGGTGAAGCCTCACATGCTGGCTGGACT
Source organism: Phycicoccus sp. Soil802 (assembly GCF_001429605.1). Lineage (GTDB taxonomy): Bacteria > Actinomycetota > Actinomycetes > Actinomycetales > Dermatophilaceae > Pedococcus. The sequence continues at coordinate 8,062 of NZ_LMSS01000001.1, read as the reverse complement.
GGAGATCGAGGCCAACCCGGTCCGCACCCCGGTGTTCACGCAGATCGCCGACCAGCTCCGGTTCGCCACCACCTTTCACGGTGCCATGGTCGTCGCGGGCGACCATGGCACCGGGAAGCGGTTCGCCCTCGCCACCGTGCTCTCGGAGCAGGAGCTGCCCGCGCACCAGGTCGTCGTTCCGCCGGCCGCCAGTCCCAAAGATCTCGTGCGCCTCATGTACGAGGCAGTGCACCAGGAGGACGACGTCTTCGCGCTGCGCGACATGCAAGACGAGCTCATCGACACCCTCTCCGGCGTGCCTCGGATCCTCGTGATCGACGGCGCCGACCAGCTCACCGGCCAAGGAGCCGAACAGCTGCACTACCTGCACGCCCGACCCCAGGCCGCCTGGACCCTGGTGCTGCTCGGACCACCGGAGACCATCCGCGCCGTCACCGTCAGCGCGGGGCTACGTGGCGAGATCATCGCCACCGTCGAGGTTAAGCACCTCAGCGGGGCCGACCTGCACACCGCCGTGGGCAGCCTGCACCCCATCTTCCTGCTGGCCGGCGCTGACCTGATCACCCTCATTGACCAGCAGGTGTGCAAAGGGCGCCTCAAGAACTGGGCCCGCTTTCTGCAGGCAGCCCTCTACGTCCAACGCCAGGAGACCGCCGCCGGGCGCGACCCTCGGCCCTTCGACGTCGACTTCACCCGGGACGTGATCAAACACATGCCCGACCTCACCCCTCGCAAGAGGCGCTGACCATGCCCGTAAACCACGTCGAAACCACCGAGATCCCGCTGACGCTCCCCACCGGAATCGCCTGCACCGCCAGCCCGGTATGGATCGAGGTCCGCCCCGACCTGAAACGCTCCGCCGCCCTCGCCGGCGACATCCTCACCGCCCTCGGCAAACGCCGAGACGTCGCCGGCAAAGGCCGCAACGAGAACGAAGACATCGCCCTAGCAATCGCGTGGATGCAGGCGTATGCCATCACGGCCCTGGTCGCCACCGAAGCGCAACGCCTCAACCCCCTGGTCCTGCGCCAACTCACCACCATCGCCAAGTCAGCCAATGTCCCCCTGTGGCTGCTTCACCGCGCCCCCCGGTCCGACAGCTTCGTCCGCGCCCTCGAACGACGCCACGCCCACCCCAGGCACCTCGACGAGGTCCCACCGCCCCGCACCTGGCACCCCACCGTCGGCGCCAGACCCACCCTGGCTGTGTCCCTGCCCAAGGTCGGCTTCCATCAGTTCCTCACCGCCTGCCACGCCACGCTGCCACCCAAGGCACTCGACCGCGTGCTTCTCCGGCACGCCTCCACAGCCAACCACTGCCACGAAGTGATGCAACGAGATGGCGCAGAAGTCGACGTCATCGCCCGCCTAGCCGAAGGCATCCTGCGACCCGCCCCGCAGGACGACCTGCTGATCACAGACATTCGCGCTCTCCAGCTCGCCGCATGGCACCGCGATGTCTACCTCAAGACCGACGTCACCCAACTCGTCGCCAGCCCCGAACGCCAGCTCATCGACGCCCATAGCGTCGACCAGGCCCTCGTCGCCTACCGCCAGCCCCAACGTGCCATCGCCGTCACCCTGACCATGCACCAGGTCGGGGTGCGGACCATATCCGGGCTCAGGCTCCACGACGCTCAAGCCGACGGCACCAGCATCACCCTGCCCGACGGTCGCCCACTCGAGCTGCCAGAACACTCCGCCGCCGCGCTACGCGCCCTCGTCACACTCCGCACCAACAACGCCGGCGGCGGCGCAACGCCGCTACTCAACAGCCCTGAGCGAGCCGTGTCCCAAATGCTCAACGACGCCAACACCGACCTCAACGTTCGGGTCCACGGACGCCGCGCCGAACGACACGTCCACCCGAACTGCTGGCTCCGCAAGCTCGGCCTCACACCCCACCAACTCACATGATCAACGCCATCACGCTGAGCCAGACCCGCACCGAACTCGGCCTCTCCCAACGCAAGCTCGCGACCTTGACCGGCCTCAACTACCAAGTGATCCGACGCTTGGAACTGGGCGGTGACGACGGCGGCCTCACTCTGCGCGAGCTCGGCAAGATCTGTGAGGCCCTCAACCTGGACCCGGCCCAACTGCTCACCGGCCGGAAGCGAATCGAGCCACCAACACCCGCCGTCGGCACCAGCTCGGACGAACTCGACCTCAGTCAGGCTCGCCTGCTCCGTCGTCTGCAAATGGCGCATGATCCTCGTCGTATTCTGAGCGATCAGGACCGCCAGACGGTGCTGCCCAGCCTGATCAGGTGTGGGCTCGTCCGCACGGCGGCTGGCGGGTCACTCCGATTGACGCCTCAGGCTGAAGAAGATCTGGCTCACCCCGAGCTGCTGAATTGCTAGCAGCGAGCGCCCTTTCGCCTGTGCCGACTCGCCCAGGTCACGCACCTTCGCGAATGTACGTGACCCCGAAGGCGCGGACCTGGCGGAACTCCTGAAGCCTGTTGGCGAGGTCAAACGCGTCACCGGTGACGTACTGGAAGATGTCCAGGCCGCGGCCCAGGTTGATCCGCCAACCAGTGTCGGTGACGATCGACCGGTCGTGGATGGAGGTCTCGAACGAGACGTCCAGGTGGATGCCGGCTGCAGAGGCGGCCTGCTTGACCTTCAGCAGAAGTTCAAGTTGCTTGCGGACCTTGTCCTCACTCTCGGTGTGCTCGGAGGTCACAAGCTTGACGTTGATCTCGTCCGCGGCGTCCTTCATGGACGCGATGCTCGCGATCAGCTCCATGAGGTTGCGGGCCTGGTGGAACTGGCGGATGTACGGGTCGGTGATCGTGATGTTGGTTGCGCCGCGGAGGTATGGGATCAGGAGCGTTTCGTAGCCGACGCCCCGCTGATTCTCCTGATACTCGCGGTGGCCCTCGAAGAGCCTCTCGGGCTCGGGCGTAGCGGGCTCTTCAGCCGGGTGCGTACCCTCCGCTTCCTCCGACTGGGCGGATCCCGAGTCGTCGAGATCAGCCTCATTACGACGAGTGTGACGGTAGTGCGTCGGGTACTCGTCTTCTTCGAGCGTCGTGACGGCGTGCCACTCGCCGGACTTGTCCAGGTAGCCGAACTTAACGTCGGCCATCGTGGTGTCGATGCGAAGGATCTGGTCCTTGACGCGCTTACGGCCCTCAACGGCGAACCGCAGGATCTCCTCGATCTCCTCCTTGGTCGCTTCTCCGTGCGGGTACAGGATCTTCATCAGCCCGGAGAAGGTCTTGTGGATGCCGTCGCGGTCACGGGTGGAGATGTCCGACCCGAGGGTGAAGTGCTGCTGGTACCTGTCGGAGTAGTCCGTGTTGCGCATCGACTTGAGGACTTCGGCGATGTAGTCGACGACGAAGCCGTAGCCGTCGGAGAACATTTCGCCGCGGATCGTGTCGACTTCCCAGCCTGGGATGTAGTGGTGGAGGCGGTCGAGGTACGCCGCGTCGTGGTAGCTCTCGGGCAGCTCATCAAAGAGGTCCGAGTGCTTGAGCATGTAGGGAACGGTGTGGGACGTGTTACCCACGAAGACCATCGACGCCTCGGCGCCGAGAGTCTCAACCCCGCGGGAGAACGTCTTGTTTGCCATGTAGTTCTTCATGATGTCGACGAGGGCCTTGTCGGTGCGCTTCTTCTTGCCGGCGAACTCGTCGAAGGCGACAACGTCCCAGTACCCGACCAGGCCGATGCGGCCATTGGAGTTGTTGACGAATAGCTTGGGGACGGTCACCTCTCCCCCGGAGATGAGCATGCCGTGCGGTGAGAACTCCGAGAAGATGTGCGATTTGCCGGTGCCCTTCGGGCCGAGCTCGACCAGGTTGTAGTTGCGCTCAACGAATGGGATGAGACGCACGAGCTGGATGAGCTTGGCGCGGCGGCCGAACAGCTCGGGGTTGAAGCCGATCGATTGGATAAGCAGGTCGATCCACTCGTCGGTGGTGAACTCGCGGCGCGAGGTGGTGTAGCTGTCGAAGTCGAAGTGGGAGAGCTGGATCGGCTTGAGCGAACCGAGCTGCCACGGGGTGACGCGCGCGTCGTCGAAGTGGAAGTAGTCGATGTCGCAGATGCACCACACGCCGCCGACCAGAAGCTTGGGGTGTGCCTTGACGGTGACCGACTCGACGATCACTCCCTTGATGCCCAGGTTGGAGAACTCAGCCTCGTACCGGTCGTCCTTGTCGTTGAGGGAGACGGTGACTTTGTCGATGATCTTGTAGCGACCGCGCTCACGGATAGTCGACTTCACCAGCTCGGACTGGTTTCGGTGGACGTAGTGGTCAGCCAGGATCTGACGAACGGATGCTATGCCTGCCTGGATAGTGGCCTCGTCATCGGAAGCGGCGTACTGGCCGAGCAGGTACTCCAGCACGTATGACGGCACGATCGCGTTGCCCTTGACGGCCTTGACGAGGTCCTTACGCACGACCAAGCCGGCGAAGTGGCGGTTGATCTTTTGGTCCAGGGCGGTCAGTTCCGCCTTCTGGTCGCTCGCCTCCTCGGTCGTGGCTCCCTCGGGGACGCCGCTTGGTCGCTGGATCTGAGTCATTCAGTCGCCTCCAGGCCGGGGATCTTCTTCAGGGCGGCACCGAACTTGGGGTAGTTGATCTTTACCCCGTCGTCGAGATCGATGGCGAGGTTCTGTGATGCCAGCGGGTAGAGCACGTCGTGCTCGTACTCGCCCAGCTCAACAAGCACCTTGCGCAAGCGGTCGGCTTCCTTGGCATTGTTGGAACGTTCTGCATACTCGAGGCTCGCCTTGAGCTTGCCCTGGAACTCTCGAAGGTACTCATTAAGCACCGTTGAGACAGTCGACGGCGTGTACCGGTGCATGTAGATCAAGGCGTTGAACGACCCGTTAGGGCTGGAGAACAGCCAGTAGATCGGACGCTTCTTGTACCGCTGGACGTGATCCTTGTAGAAGGACTTCACGAAGTAGTCCCGCAGGCTCTTCACTCCCAGCGACTCGGTGACGAACCGCAGATTCTCCTCGAAGTGCTCCTCGCCGAACGCGGCCCGAAGGAACTGACGGAACCGCTCCACAATGTCGTCCTCGAACCAGTCCCCGTCGACTATCGGGATGACGTTGTCCGCATCCGGCAGGAAGCTCGGCGACGGCACCTTCGCGAGGTAGTCCTGCAACGTCGCACCCTGATCCGCGAGGATCAAACCCGGCTCATTAAGGCTATAGCGTCCAAACATGCAGCCAACGGCGAGGGACATGAAAGCCGTCATGAGTTCGGCGACCGTCGGTCGCTCCGTGACCAGGTCCGAGCTATTCGGCCCCGTGAGTCCCGTCGCGAGAAGCGGACCGACGATCGCGTCGATCTCATCGGCAACCTTCAACTGCAGACGCTCGCGGGCAGTGCGCTCGGCGATGAGCAACTCTGTCGCATCCCGCATGGAACTGCCATCAGCTCCGCCAAGAATCGGACAAACCACGAACTCGTCCGCTGTTTCGCGAGCCTCCCACTCATTCTTCGCCATCTTCACCAACTGATCCCCAAGGCGTGTAAGGGCTGACTTTTCAGAATCGGACCAAACTGGCTCAGGCAACTCCAGAACGTTCGCAACCTGTGTGTTGATGGTTGGGTTGAGGACCGCCACGAGCGCGCGAACTTCACTGGAATTCAGGTAGGCCAAGAGCGACAGAACATCGTCCTCACTGTCCGGAAGCAGCGTGGGTGAGGCCGAGTCGAACTCCTCGTCCGCGTTCTTGATACGGAAGCTCAACCTCCCGATCTTGGTCCAGCAAACACCGACGACACCTCGATTCTCGTCTGGGTACAACCCGCCGTGGCTGCGGTAGAAGTCAACGGCGTCCCTCGAAAAGTCGACCACGAAGTCGCGGTTTCCGTAAAACGGTCGGAAGTCTCCACCTTTGATCAGTGGACGCCATCGTTCGCTAGCCCGCGATACCTCCCACCAGTACCTGATGAACCGAGTTCCGTGGTGCGTCTTTAGCCGTCCTCCGGAGCGCCAACGCGCAGAGACCCGAGGCCCGTGGAATACCTCGAAGTTCTGGATGGCGTGAGCGAATGGTGCTCCCGGCAGGTCCAGAAACCGTTCAGCAGGCAACTCGCGCCGATGCGCTGCGTTCTCTTGCCGCATTGCCTTCGCGAACGCAGCGCTCTTGGCCCTCTCGTCCCGGCCGGCGGTGAGATCAAGGAAGATCGACCGCCGATTGGTCCCGGTTCCGTTCTCGATCACGAACGCAGCGGTCGAAACGACTGCCCCTCCGATGGTGTCGAAGGCGGCGGTTCCGAGCTGGAGCAAACTAACGACTCGTCGGCTCTCAAGGATCGACCTCCTAAGTGTCTCGTAGCTGGCAATGAAGAGCCACGACTGCATCGTGATCATTCCAACTAGCGCGCCCCTTGTGCCGAGGGCCAGGCACCGCTCGATGAACATGGCGAACAGGTCCGACTTGGACCTTCTGTATTCGCCCAACGCGAACTCCGCCAGGGCGGGAGACATGCTTCCGCTTCCCATGTAGGGCGGGTTTGCAACCACCACGGAGTACCGAGGAGCGAGGTACTCGGCCTGCCGCATGGCGCGCCGTGCCCACTCGATCGTGTCGGCCCTCAGCATGCGTGCCGGCAGCGCCCCAAGATCTGTGGCGAGCCGGTAGAACCCGGCTCCCTCATCCGTTCCGCCGNCCCATGTAGGGCGGGTTTGCAACCACCACGGAGTACCGAGGAGCGAGGTACTCGGCCTGCCGCATGGCGCGCCGTGCCCACTCGATCGTGTCGGCCCTCAGCATGTCGCCGCCGTCATCGAGCGTCTTCAGGTGGCGCGCGAGCCGGGGGGTCAGGTCAGTGTCGGGTCGGATGAGTGCGCCGAGGGTGTCCGCTTCCGCGAACTGGTTCCAGAACGCTTCTTCCGCGTGCCGGTCGCCGCCCTTGGTGACGAGGAAGTCGAGCTCATCAGGGGTGAACGAGATCGGTTCGATCACGCAAACGTTCGGCTCGACCTGCTTGTTGAAGAACGTGCGCTGCCTGTCTCGGGCTTTCATCGTGAGGGCGAACGCGGCCAGGGCGCCGGCGCGCGGGTCGATCTCGGTGCCGAACAGGTTGTGGTTAAGGATCAGGCCGGGAATCTCGGCCGGCGCGTAGCCCTCCTCCTCGTAGATCGCGTAGAGCAGGTCGAAGGCGTAGGTGAGCATATGGCCAGAGCCGCAGGCCGGGTCGATGATCTTGAGTTCTTCGGGCGTGGCGATCTTCAGGAAGTCGGTCTCCTGGTCAACTGGGGCGATGTAGTAGTCCATCTGCCTGACCAAGCCTGAGTCGGGCCGGTTGAGCATCCACAGCCGTCCGAGGGAGTTCTCGACGAGGTAGCGCACGATCCAGTGCGGGGTGAAGAGCTGGGTGGCGGCGGGGATCTCATCAGCGCCGGCCTTCTTGTTCTTCTTGAACCCGGCGAAGACCTCGTCCTTCCGCTCCGAGATGTAGAACTGGTACAGCCACCCGATCACCTCGACGTCCTTACACACGTCCTCGGTCAGCACCTGCACCGAACGGTTGAGCACCGAGTCGTCGGCGAGCAGGTTGGCCGGGATCAGCAGCTCGGTGAAGTCTCCCTGGCGTTCGAACATGAACGGCATGGCCCTATTCCAGTAGCGGCAGTACTCCGCCAGCAGCAGCGCGTACGCCTCACCCTGCGGGTCGCCGCTGCCGCGCGAGCCATCTAGGAGCCTGTCCACTGCCGTACGAGTTGAAGGGCTCACAACCTCGGTGTCGATCACACCACGCTTGGCAGCGGCAAGAATCTCTGGTTGGCCGACCTCGGCTCCCGCTTGCGGGGAGACCACGCCGATGCCGGTGTATGTGTTGGCGTCCATGAAACGCAGCGCGATGACTCGGTTGAACCAGGTGTACGCAACCTTGTCCGCGACGGCAGCCCGACCCCCCTCACCACCACCGCCAGCGGTGACCGCCCTCTCCAAAGCCGCCACCGCCCTCGACTGCTCAACCCGCTCCGCAGAACCCGGCGCCAACACAGCACTCACCCGCGCACCGACCTCGCGCAAGAGCTCCTTGCGCGCCCACACCGCGAAAGACTTCAGAGCTACT